>NZ_AMRG01000077.1 GCF_000299895.1 Idiomarina xiamenensis 10-D-4 | reverse complement strand
CGACTTTAATCGTGAAGTATTAGGTATTGATATTGCGACTAGTATGCCGTCATTGCGCGTCATACGCTATCTTGACCAACTTGCTGAATGGCACGGTTACCCCGAGAAAATTCGGGTTGATAATGGCAGCGAATTCACTTCAGAAGTGTTCGTAAATTGGGCAAAAGCACACGACGTTATGATTGATTACATCAAGCCTGGTTGCCCATACCA
>NZ_AMRG01000076.1 GCF_000299895.1 Idiomarina xiamenensis 10-D-4 | reverse complement strand
CCTCCTTGCGGCCTTGCCAATCACTCAAAATTAGCTTTTGGGTTAAGCCAAACGCTTGAAGCGCAGCGAGAACTTGTCAGAGCAAGGCGCAAGCCGACATGAGTGAAGGAGCGTACATCGGTACGTGACTGAGCGAGTGAGGTGCGGCAACGCAGCGCTGGCCTGTTATCGCAAAGCCTTGCACCAAAGGGGCCATAGCTCAGCTGGGAGAGCGCCTGC
>NZ_AMRG01000075.1 GCF_000299895.1 Idiomarina xiamenensis 10-D-4 | reverse complement strand
ATTAACCGCCGCAGTCGAAGAGGTGGCGCGAAATGCGGTAGCGACTTCGCAAGATTCAGACGATGCCGATGAACGTGCTGCGGTAGGTCGTCAGCAAGTTGAGCAAACCATTACCACCGTCAATGACCTGCTCACCGATTTAGCCGACACCATGTCGGGGGTAAATGCGCTAGCTAGCCAAGTGAAAAATATCGGCTCTGTGCTAGACGTTATCCGTGCTATCG
>NZ_AMRG01000074.1 GCF_000299895.1 Idiomarina xiamenensis 10-D-4 | reverse complement strand
CCAGTACCACCATTTTGGCGCAGGCTAACCAACGTCCTCAAGCAGCGCTACAGTTGCTGGGTTAATAACCCGTTGAAGGCGATAAAAACGATGCTTCGGCATCGTTTTTTTTTGCCCGTTACAGCGCTGTTTTACTCGGCAGTGAAAAAAAGTGAAAAAAAAGCCTAAGGTTTTTTAAGGTGGCTGCCGATACAGCGAGTGAGGGAGTTTGTAATTGGGACAAACTCGCT
>NZ_AMRG01000073.1 GCF_000299895.1 Idiomarina xiamenensis 10-D-4 | reverse complement strand
TTTTTAACCACTATTTATGGCTTTGAAGAATGGTTTAGGGCGAATAGTCTCAGAAGATGTTATTCCTCCAACCTTAAGCACCTCTCGAACAAAGTTAACACAGTTATTACCAGTTAATGTATAAGTTCCTGTATTGCTCTGTACACTAAACATCTTGGCTAACATCTTACTATCTTGTTCGGGGGTGGTTGAGACTGTTTTACAAGATTGTTGTTCGCCAGAATCAAATTG
>NZ_AMRG01000072.1 GCF_000299895.1 Idiomarina xiamenensis 10-D-4 | reverse complement strand
GTAGTTCGGGGCGGCCTAAGTGGTCGTTGTGAACGTAGTAGAGTTGGTCGTTGTCGACATAGGCGACCAGTTGTCCGGCAAAATAAAGGTAGCTTTTTTGCGTGCCCTCTGCCAGTAAACGGCTGTCACGGCTATAGAGGTACTAGTCTGTTTGACCGTTGGGGTTTGCCGACCCATAAGCATCATATCAGCAATCCTCAGTTTACAACCCAGCAAAACGCTGGGCTTTATG
>NZ_AMRG01000071.1 GCF_000299895.1 Idiomarina xiamenensis 10-D-4 | reverse complement strand
AGTGGGTATTTCTTTAGTAAGCTATGGAAAGGTGTTAAGAAATTCGCTGGGGTCATCGTCGTAGCGGTTGCTTCATGGTATTGCGCAGGCACCTGCACGACGGCGATGTGGTCACTGATAGGTGGTGCCGCGGGTGCAGCCAGCGCAGCAGCTAATGGTGGTAATATCATGACTGGGGCTCTTGCCGGCATGCTTACAGCGGGAGTGGGAGCCGGAGCCGGTAGTGGCTGGGGGGG
>NZ_AMRG01000070.1 GCF_000299895.1 Idiomarina xiamenensis 10-D-4 | reverse complement strand
CAAGTGCGCTACCAAGCTGCGCTACTCGCCGCTATTGATATTCAAGAGATGAATTAAAACCAGTGAGGAAATGGGGTGGATGATGGGACTCGAACCCACGACGACCGGAATCACAATCCGGGGCTCTACCAACTGAGCTACACCCACCACAACAATTTTTCCGGCGCGTTCTGGCGCACCCGGCAGGATTCGAACCTGCGACCGACGGCTTAGAAGGCCGTTGCTCTATCCAGCTGAGCTACGGGCGCATTCGAACCTGAGCTGCGAGTAAAATGGTCGGCGAGACTGGATTCGAACCAGC
>NZ_AMRG01000069.1 GCF_000299895.1 Idiomarina xiamenensis 10-D-4 | reverse complement strand
ACTCGCGTATTAAAGACGCCGACTTTGCCGCAGAAACCGCCAAATTGACGCAAGCGCAAATCTTGCAACAGGCGAGTACCACCATTTTAGCGCAGGCCAACCAGCGTCCACAGGCTGCTATACAATTATTGGGTTAAGTATAGCGTACAGTCTGGACGCAACCAGCAAGTACAAAGCGGCGCCTCGGTGCCGCTTTTTTTATGCCGATTGAGAGATTTGTACAAAAAAACTGCAAAAAAGTATTAAGGTTTTTAATGTAACTAGCCGATACAGCACTGAGGGAGTTTGTAATTGGGACAAACTCGCT
>NZ_AMRG01000068.1 GCF_000299895.1 Idiomarina xiamenensis 10-D-4 | reverse complement strand
TAAAATGCTGTGATGTGGTCGGCATCAGCCGTACCGCATACTATTATGAGCCGAAGCTGACCGATGATGATGAAATTATTGATGCCTTGAATGCTTTAATCGAAAGACATCATCGTTGGGGTTTCCCAAAGTGCTTTAAACGCCTTCGAAAGCTAGGCCACCGCTGGAACCACAAGCGTGTTTATCGGGTTTATACGGAGCTGAAACTGAATCTGCGACGCAAAGGTAAGAAGCGATTACCCAACCGCAATCCAGAGCCGTTAGCTGCACCAAATGCACTGGGGAAATCCTGGTCAATGGACTTTATGAGTGACA
>NZ_AMRG01000067.1 GCF_000299895.1 Idiomarina xiamenensis 10-D-4 | reverse complement strand
TGATGGAAGAAGTTAACCGCATCGCCTCTGATACCACTTTCGGTGGCCAAAACTTGCTAGACGGTACCTATGGTACTTCGTTCCAGGTTGGCGCCGATGCTAACCAAACTATCAGCTTTAGCATGCAAACGGTTGGCGCTACCACTAATACTTTGACGGCTGATGGTGGATTTACCTTATCGGGTATTGCGAGCGTCGCTTCGGGTGTGACCGGTAAAGCTTATTCGACCTTAGCCGGCTCGGTACAGGCAGGTGATGGTTTTGCTGACATCTTTGCCGCAACCAGCATCTCGGTATCGACGCAAGACAACGCGCAA
>NZ_AMRG01000066.1 GCF_000299895.1 Idiomarina xiamenensis 10-D-4 | reverse complement strand
AATGCAGCGCAGGAAATACTACTAGCTAAACATTTCGGATGCGTTCGTGTTGTGTATAACCATTTCTTAAATGAGCGTATAGAGCAGTATAAGAAAGACAAGAAGTCTGACAATTACCATGCTCAGGCACTGGCTTTAACACAGCTCAAAAAAAAAGAGGATAGAACCTGGCTTAAGGAGGTCAATAGTCAAACGTTACAATTTGCTTTAAAATCTTTGGATACAGCTTTTGTTAACTTCTTTAAGAACCGCTCTGAATTTCCACGATTTAAATCAAAAAGGCATAAGAATACTTTTACAGTACCTCAATCTGGTAGGAT
>NZ_AMRG01000065.1 GCF_000299895.1 Idiomarina xiamenensis 10-D-4 | reverse complement strand
CCCCAACATACCCATAAGTATTAATGCCACCTGCTAAGCCAATTGGGTCTGATTGCGTGTAGCGGCCGGTTTCCCTGTCGTGATATTGAACTTTCAGGCGAGGATGACTTACCTATGAAAAATTAAATCAATTTTCAAAATAATATCTTAATTTCTTGATTAATATCAGATAGAAGAAAATAACCAATCCGAACAATAAGTTGCTGCTTAGTTGCAGAACTCCTTCCAAATCTTCAAGTTTTTCTAGTTTATATATAAAGGGAGTAAGGCAGATTACTATCCAGCCCACTAAATATGTAGGTATGGATTTTTTTGATTTTTTCAGGATTAAAATTGCTGA
>NZ_AMRG01000064.1 GCF_000299895.1 Idiomarina xiamenensis 10-D-4 | reverse complement strand
CGATTCAAGAAGAAATCCGCGTCATGATGGAAGAAGTCAACCGCATCGCGTCTGACACCACTTTCGGTGGTCAGAACTTGCTGGATGGCAGCTATCAAGCGAGCTTCCAAGTCGGTGCTGATGCTAACCAAACCATCAGTTTCAGCATGCAAACGGTTGGTGCTACCACTAACACGCTGACTGCTGACGGTGGCTTTACCTTATCGGGTATCGCTAGCGTAGCATCTGCTGTAACCGGTAATGCTTTCTCGGCATTGGCGGGCTCGGTCAATGCTGGTGATGGTTTTGCTGACATCTTTGCTGCAACCACCATCTCGGTATCGACGCAAGACAACGCGCAA
>NZ_AMRG01000063.1 GCF_000299895.1 Idiomarina xiamenensis 10-D-4 | reverse complement strand
ACTTTCCTTTCTGCCACAGGTGCTAGAGCTTTTTTATGATGTCTTCTTGCATCTGTGATTTGAGGCTCAACTCAGCATACATCTGCTTAAGTCGACGGTTTTCTTCTTCAAGCTCTTTTAGTCGGCGCACATCAGACGCTTCCATACCACCGTATTTTTCGCGCCATTTGTAAAACGTTGAATTACCGATGCCGTACTTACGGCAAATATCTTTCACCGGCATACCGGCTTCAGCTTCTTTCAAAATCGCCACGATCTGGCTTTCAGTCATGCGTTTACTCATCGTAAAACTCCTTTGCTTTAGTTTAAAAGAAATTCTACGAGTGAGCTGTATTATTTTA
>NZ_AMRG01000062.1 GCF_000299895.1 Idiomarina xiamenensis 10-D-4 | reverse complement strand
GTGGCATTAATACTTATGGGTATGTTGGGGGGAATCCGATAAATCGGATTGATCCCTTAGGATTAGCTTCATTAAAAGTAGATCTCTATGTCGGTCTAGGTGGAGGCTTTACGATTGGGTATAATTCAAAAACCAATAATTGGTTTTACGGTGGGCGGCTTGGAATCGGTTTCGGTGCTGGGGCGAACTTAGATCTCATAGACAGAGGTCCTGAAAGCCTACCTAGAAGAACTAGCCCATATGCGGATAACTGTTCAACATTGAGCGCTAACGAGAGCGGTTTGAGTATTGGAGGATATGGAAACATTGGTGCCAGCTTAGGCCCATTCAGTATCTCATACGGCGCGCAAGGTGGTCGCTTCTTTGACGGCACAGGAAACTCATATTCACTGTCACCAGGACTATCTCCCTCCTTTAATGCTATCGGTGCTAAAGGCGGCTTATCTTTTGGTGGCGCAATAGGGTTCGAAGTCATCAACTGGGGAGGAAACTAAAATGGAAACTTTTTATTTTAACTTTTTA
>NZ_AMRG01000061.1 GCF_000299895.1 Idiomarina xiamenensis 10-D-4 | reverse complement strand
TCGTCTAACGCACCCTCAGCGGTTTGCGCCAGTGAAATACCGTCGTTGGCGTTACGGTTACCTTGGTTCAGACCCATTACCTGTGAGCTAACTCGGTTTGAAATTTGCAAACCCGCCGCATCATCAGAGGCACTGTTGATACGAAAACCTGATGATAAGCGTTGGAACGCTTGATCTAATTTGTTACCTGAGCCCATCAACTGACGTTGCGCATTGAGTGAGCTGACGTTGGTATTGACGTATAAAGCCATAACTTTACTCCTTAACGAATGATCCCGTGGCAGCATCAAAGCAGCGCTAACCACAGCAACTTAATCAATATGTTTGATACTTAAGCTATCGGCTCAACGGAAGAAATATTTAGCGGAAAATTAACTATTTTCGAAGAAGATAGAGAACTTTAGGAGCTTTTAAATACAAATAAAAAAGAACGGTGAGCTTACACCGTTCTTTTTGAGGTTGTTTTGTCGGTATCGTCGTCGTATTAAAACGTTGACGCAATCGCTTAGCCCAGTAGCTGAATCGCGGCCTGAGGACGCTGGTTAGCCTGCGCCAAAATGGTGGTACTGG
>NZ_AMRG01000060.1 GCF_000299895.1 Idiomarina xiamenensis 10-D-4 | reverse complement strand
CCTCCTTGCGGCCTTGCCAATCACTCAAAATAAGCTTTTCGGTTAAGGCAAGCTGCCTAACCTTGAAGTTCCCTTGTCGAGGATAAGCGATGCTGATAAGAGGGTGTCCTCGATGTCAGTCAGCGCTGACTAAAACGCCGAGAACAAGGCGCACGTTGAGTGATTGAGGAAGCATACCTCAATGGTATGTGCCCGATTGAACGAATCGCGCAACGCGGTTATCGGTGATTTTAGGCAAGCTTTCGGGGGCCATAGCTCAGCTGGGAGAGCGCCTGCCTTGCACGCAGGAGGTCAGCGGTTCGATCCCGCTTGGCTCCACCATTTCCTTTTTATTTCTTCTCTAGAGTAGCAAGCTTTAGCGTTAAGGATTTTTAGAAAAAGTCTTTACCGGTAACGCGATGTTACACGCTCTTTAACAACATGGACAAGCTGATTGTAAAACAAAGAAATGCCACTCTATCTGATATATTTTGGTAGAGGCGTATCGAACTTGTGTACAGCAAACAAACACACCGACAACATCAACGGTGCTCAAAGCGCAGTTGATTGGTGCACTGGCAAGGCATTTTCTGAGCGACGGAAGGCGCGTAGGTAACACTACGTAACTGACGAAGCGAAGAAAATAACGCAGCTAGGGTGCCAAACAACAAGCTAGAGCCA
>NZ_AMRG01000059.1 GCF_000299895.1 Idiomarina xiamenensis 10-D-4 | reverse complement strand
CCCTTCGGCCCGCCATCGCGGGCCTTTTTTATGTCAAATCACCAACCTAAATCTTCTTTTTACAAGCATCACAGATGCCTCTGAAGAGCAGGTAGCCAGCTCTTGGTCGGGCGCCGCAATATGGGCAGCGATGTTTTCGAATCAGTAAAACGGTAATGAAAAAAAGACTAACAAAAGAAACTATCGAGAATTTCTTTGAAATATCAAGAGAAGATAAGATTGTGCTAGTTGATAACATAAGCACGCCGCCAACTATAGCCGTTAGGTATTGTTTCGTAAGAACTCTCATATCACTTCCCTAATATCCAGCCAATATAGTCGTTGAATGTTAAAGAGCCGGTTTTGGTATAGGATGTTGAAATTCCAGCACCATAACCATAGCTTATGTCTTCGAAAGTTGAGCCGTCATTACTAAATCCGGCATATCCTGAGAATGGCCCCACATTTCAATCGATTTGTATAGCATCACCTTCAATATCGCATTCCGCTCTACCGAAGGTAATACCTGCTCCAACGTTGGCTCCCGTTCCTTGTCCATAAGTGCAGAATAAGCCTGAATTTACTGGTGTATCGGTATCTATTACAACGCCGAAAGATACTTCTATACTCCAAATGCCAATGAGGTCAATTTCAATACCCAGAAAATAATCGGCTAGCCCTATCGGATCAATTTACAACCCAGCAAAACGCTGGGCTTTATG
>NZ_AMRG01000058.1 GCF_000299895.1 Idiomarina xiamenensis 10-D-4 | reverse complement strand
CTTTGCCTTAGAAACCCACGCAGCCACCATCGTGCCTGAGATCAAAGGTTTTTTAGATAAGCATTTGAAGTAGGTTAGTCGTCATCGCGCTCGCCACTAGCGCTGGTGGCGAGCATCACTGTAATGCTGCCTTAAGCGATTCAACAACCACCAAAGCGCTCCACTCAGTAGCGTATACGCAGCAGGCCAAATCCACAATTTGATTGACCACTGTTAGCGTAGTAGCCGGTTGTCGGCCTTTCTGCTGGAGGCTTAAGCGCAAATGGGCGTTTTATTGCGGCCAAAAAATCGCCACTCTAGGACTAATACATTCATACTTACTTGCAAAATCGCTGTTGCATTTTGATGACTTTCTACTAAGAATTAGAAAAAAATACAGCGAGAAACTTATGCGATATACACAACAACTATTACTAACGCTACTGCTTGCCGTCACGGCTTTTGTCAGCACCGCACAAGCCAGCGCCTCAAAACCCAGTACCTCAAAACAATGCCCAGATACCGATGACTACCAAGGCGCGCGTGAGATCATCGACGATCTTGTTCGCATCGTCAGCCCTAATGGTATCGAAGAGTCGTTTACGGCAGACATCGGTGGCGTACCGTAGTGGCTCAATATTCGTGGTAAAGATAAGTCGAACCTCATCATTTTGTTCGTCCATGGCGGCCCCGCGTCCCCAATTACAGCTAGCCTATGGCAGTTTCAACGGCCG
>NZ_AMRG01000057.1 GCF_000299895.1 Idiomarina xiamenensis 10-D-4 | reverse complement strand
CCCCGAGTTTATTGTTTAAGTGGAAGAAACTCATGCAAGACGGTGACATGTCCGCAATTCAAGCGGGCAATGAAGTGGTCAGCGCAGCCGAGCATAAAACGCTGCAAAAGAAGGTGAAGCAGCATGAACAGTTGCTTGGCCGTAAAACCATGGAAACGGAAATTCTTAAAGAGGTGCTGGAGATAGCCCAGTCAAAAAAGTTGATATCGCGCATGCCATTGTTGCCAGCCGACGATTCCCTATCATCCGAATCGTAAGTGCTTTGGATGTGTCGCGCTAGAACCTTTATCAGCGTATTTATGAACGACAGAAGGGAGGTTCAGCGCTTTATAACAAGTAAGAAGACGAATTTTTATTGCCGCTGATAGAAGCGCTGTGTGATGGCCGAGCAACCAACGGCTATCGGCGTATCACCGCGCATTTGAATCGTAAACTGCGCTCATCAGATGATTATAGCTTTACAAGGGTGAACCCAAAGCGCGTGTGATGTTTAGCCTGGACGGTTGTGACCGCGAAATTATGAGCTACGTACGACGACTAAAAGGATCACTGCCACTATGGTTCAGGATATATTGGTTGAGAGCATTGAAAAACGCTTTGGCGATACGTCAATTTTGCCAATAGAAGTCGAATGGCTAACCGATAACAGCAGTTGCTATATCGCCGATGAGACTCGGCAGCTCACCAAGTCAATCAGCTTTAAGGTCTGCACCACACCCGTTAGGAGTCCACAAAGCAATGGCATGGCTGAAGCGTTCGTGAAGACATTTAAACGTGATTACGTGTATGTGAACGAGCGACCGGATGCGCAACAGTGATGGCTCAGTTGGCTGATTGGTTCGAGGATTACAACAATTACCATCCGTACAGCGGATTAAAAATGATGTCACCGCGAGA
>NZ_AMRG01000056.1 GCF_000299895.1 Idiomarina xiamenensis 10-D-4 | reverse complement strand
ATTCTTCAAAGCCATAAATAGTGGTTAAAAACGGAATTCGGTTCATTGATGCTAATTTATTCAATGGGTCATTTGAATTCTTTTCCATCCGAGCTAAGTACGGTTGGATTGGAGGATCCTACGACTCCACCTCATCAGGAAAGGACATCCCAATGCAGGTTATCTCAATCATGAATATGAAATATTTATTAATTTTGCTTTTACTTATAAACTTAACTTCATGCTCCACTGAAGAATACAAAGAATCATTAGATAGCGAGCGATTTTACGGAAAAGAAATAACACTAAAAAGCGACATCATTGCACACGGAATAACATTAAGCACTAATTATAGTGGCGATGTTGATTATGTAGTATTGATGCCGGAACCAGGATTCAATGGGCCAGAGGTTAAATTTAGAAAACTAATACGTTCTGGAGTGGATTTTATAATAACAGGAAAATATTTTAAAAAAAGCATGTTCGGCTATGATTACTATTTTCTAGTTACTTCGAGAAATGAAATTGGAATAAACAATTGGAAGATATTCATAAAGTACGAAAAAAATAGAGAAAACAAAAATCTAGGTTTAGATATCTCAACATACAAAGAGAATAAAAATCAATATAACTAAATCTTACAACGGTGTAATAAATCTCGATAAATAAATCGTGAGGTCAATTAAAATGGAAGACTTTTATTTTAACTTTTTAAAACTACCAATTATCGCCAGGATACTAATCCTAGCTACTTTTTTAACTCCCTTGATGATATTTTTAAGTCTATACCATGACGGTCAAATGATGATATTTTTGAGTCTATACCATGACGGTAAAAGGCCAATACCTTTATTGATTTTATTAAGTGCGTTAGCAAGCGCCACTATTGTTTTCTTTATTGATTTTATTAAGTGCATTAGCAAGCGCCACTATTGTTTTTTCAGCAATTTTAATCCTGAAAAAATCAAAAA
>NZ_AMRG01000055.1 GCF_000299895.1 Idiomarina xiamenensis 10-D-4 | reverse complement strand
TGGCATTAATACTTATGGGTATGTTGGGGGAATCCGGTTATGTACTTTGACTCAAGTGGGTTAAGGGGAATACCTGTTCGCCCTAATTTAGTCCGGCCTGGCAGAGAGCTAGGGTGGACCTTTAGAAATCAAATTGAAGATTGGAATGCGACCCGAGAGGCCCTAGCCGAAGCAGGAAACCAATTTATAATGATACAAAAGTTGATTCAAGCTAATGATGCAAAGCGTTTTAGAGCTTGTTATTGCACTTCAACAAGAGCTTTGGATACGGGGTTCAGAAAAATAAAGCCAATAGGAAGCTCTCAATGCACTTCAGAAGATCAAAATGGAGACGGCGAGAATGATGTCACGGGCTTAGCGATAAATGGCTGCAACTGCAACTACTACTAAGCAATAAACTATATCGCTCACACTGGATATGCATTACAAGTTTCGAGGTGAAAATGAAGATTATAGGATTAAGTATTTTAGGGTTGCTCTTTATTGGTATATATCTATGCCTACTTTACGAGTTGTTTTTCAAAGGAGATAAAATAGGCTATTTAAAAACAGCCCTTTCCTTCGGATCCATTTCCTTATCTTTTGGATTTATATTCATGAACTTAATCTTATTAATAGTGATAATTTTCGCCGTAAAAAAGGTTAAATCATGAAAGAGTCAACTTATAAAAAACATATAATATCGTTATTCATATTATATCTATTTTATTATAATCTACCATTTCTATGGCCCTTTATTTACAGTCAGGAAACTCAAGCATTCCTCGAGTATTCTGGAACGAGATCTTTAATAGGTATATCAGGGATTTTTGTTTACTTAATTCCAGCAATGTACTTAGCTATCTGCTGCGGACTGTATTTCTTTTCTCTATATGCAAAATGGATCTTCACTGTATGGGTTCTCTCTAACGCTATCTTCGGTTCGGTTCTCTTCGGATATTCAGCTTCCGCCTACATTGATACGTCGCTGGGTTATATCATTGCTCTGTTAGAGGGTGCTGTGCTTACCATTATTCATTTTAGCGCTACCTCTAAGAGATTCCTAGATTCAACTAATCACAGCAACACTC
>NZ_AMRG01000054.1 GCF_000299895.1 Idiomarina xiamenensis 10-D-4 | reverse complement strand
GGCTCTGTGCTAGACGTTATCCGTGCTATCGCCGATCAGACTAACTTGTTGGCACTGAATGCGGCCATTGAGGCTGCCCGCGCTGGCGATTCCGGACGTGGCTTTGCGGTCGTCGCCGACGAAGTTCGCGCGTTGGCACACCGCACACAAGAATCAACCAAGGAAATTGAAACGATGATTCAAGCGGTGCAAAACGATACCAATAGCACCGTATCGTCGATGCAGAATAGCCATGAACAAGCTAAGCAATCGTTGGAAATTGCGAACATGGCGGGTCAAGCGCTGCAAGAAATTACCCAGGCGATCTCGCGTATCAACGAGCAGAATGTGACCATTGCCAGCTCTGCTGAAGAACAGGCTAATGTCGCCAAAGAAGTTGATAAGAACTTAGTCACCATCCGTGATATTGCCAATGATAACGCCTCGGGTGCTAACGAGACTTCGGCTGCTAGTGCTGAACTCGCACGATTGGCGGAAAACTTAAGCTCGATGACCATGCGCTTTCGTGTGTCGTAAGCGTACACAAACAATAAAAAAGGCCTGCTCAGCAGGCCTTTTTTGTTTGTCACACTTGATAGCGACTGACTTGTTGCTCGAGTGCATTAGCGGTATCAGACAATGACTGTGCATATTCTGACGCTTGTTCGCTACCGGCAGCAGTTTGATTAGCAATATCAACGATATTGGTCATGTTCTCGTTGATGGCTTCGGAGACACTGGTTTGCTCTTCGGCAGCGCTGGCTATCTGCGCATTTTGCATATTGATGGTATTGACCGAATCGAGCACCGAGGCCAGCGCGCGCTCGACTTCACGAGCTTCAGAGACGCTGGTTTCGCTACCCGACTTAATATTACCCATCACCGCTTTGACATCGCGCGAGCCCTGCTGCACATGCTCAATCATTGCTTCGATTTCATGCGTACTTTGCTGTGTACGGCTAGCCAATGTGCGCACCTCATCGGCTACTACCGCAAAGCCGCGCCCCGCTTCGCCTGCACGCGCTGACTCAATGGCTGCATTGAGTGCCAACAAGTTGGTTTGCTCAGCGATATTGCGAATCACATCTAACACCGAGCCTATCTTCTCAGACTGTTCAGCAAGGC
>NZ_AMRG01000053.1 GCF_000299895.1 Idiomarina xiamenensis 10-D-4 | reverse complement strand
TTAACCTCAACTATCCTGAAATAGATAACGCCTAACGGCAACGGCATGCGTCTGATCAGCTGCCTAACAACCGTTAGCGATAAGGATTTCATCAACCTAAGGATAGTACTATGTTAAAAACGACACTCATGGCGTTTACCGTTAGCACTTTATTAACCGCTGCACCGGGCTTTGCAAAAACCTTTGAACAGGCTCCCTTACCCTACGACACCGACGCCTTAGCGCCGGTTATTGACCAACAAACCATGGACATTCACTACAACCGTCATCATGCCGGTTACGTCAAAAAACTGAATCAAGCCGTGGCTGACAACGCGGAGTTGCAGGACATGGAGCTGCAAGACATCGTCGAGAATGTGTCTAATTACAGCGACGCCGTACGTAATAATGCCGGTGGCCATTATAACCACTCACTGTTTTGGCAAGTCATGGCACCCGTAGGGGACGGTGGTGAACCATCGCCAGCGTTACAGCAAGCGATTCAACAAGCGTTTGGCTCGCAACAACAATTACAAAGCGCCTTTAACGAACAAGCGGCAACCCGCTTTGGCTCGGGCTGGGCGTGGTTGATCGTCGATGACCAAGGCAAATTGCAAGTCACCAGTACCGCCAATCAAGACAACCCGCTGATGGATGTTGTCGAACAGCAAGGTACACCCATTCTAGGTTTGGACGTGTGGGAACACGCCTATTATTTGAAATATCAAAACAAGCGTGGCGACTACACACAAGCTTGGTGGAAGCTGGTTAACTGGCAAGAAGTGAGCAAACGCTATCAACAAGCAACCATGTAATTAACACGGATATCGCAGCCCGACGACAATTTGTTGCTGTTGCCGGGCTGTCAACTCAATACTTACCGCTAACCGTGTAACATTAACCCCGCTTAGCCCGCTGCCGATGTGCGGCAGCCTTCATACGATTACCGCACAACGCCATACTGCACCAACGACGACGATGCGACTTAGTTTGGTCATGAAACCACAAGATACAATCACTCGCTTCGCACTGCTTAATCAACTCCGGTTTAGCCGTCGTCATCAACTCCGCGAACGCCTCTGCAACGGGATACAACAACGCTTCATCGCTACCTGAACTAGGCCTTGATAGCAAACGATGCTGCTGGCTATCGGCTTGCCATTGCAAGCTTTGTATTGGCG
>NZ_AMRG01000052.1 GCF_000299895.1 Idiomarina xiamenensis 10-D-4 | reverse complement strand
TGGCATTAATACTTATGGGTATGTTGGGGGAGTCCGGTTATGTACTTTGACCATTTAGGATTAAAATACTGGCAGGGCACTATTCATGCCATTTCTGGTGGAGTTGGTTTCGGTGGAATAGCAGGTGGAGCAACACTAAAATCTGATTGCAATTCAAATGGTATAGGTTTTATCGCAAATGTCAGATTTCATGGTTTTGGAGCTACAGCGGGTTTTCCATGGGGTGCATCGGCTTCACCAATTACTTTATACTCCCCATTTAACGACACAAACCCTACAGACTTAGAGGGGGCATTCGTTTACGGAGGTTCATCAATTATAGTTTTAGCGGGTTATAACGCTTCAACAGTTCAGTTAGGAGAAACCACTGCGTTGACTTCTGGCGCTGCATTCGGTGCCGATGTTTCCTTTGGATACTTTAGAGGGCAGTCCAGTTTAACAAGCTTCACTTCATTTAAATGTGGATGTAAAGAATGATGAAACTCGCTTTAATACTGATAATAACCGTCTGCATTACAGATGTTCTTGGGTTGATTCTTTTAAAGAAAAGACAGCCTAATTTATTTCGAGAAATGGGCAATCCAAGGGTTTGGTGGACAGACTGGGACAAGCTTAATTACATTGGCGGTTTTATTATGTCATTTAGATATTTTTCTATTGTTGAAGACTTTTCCCTAAAATCAGCGTTTACCTTACAAGCCTTATCTCTGTGGATACTTCTTATCATTTTCATCTATGAGTATTTCATGCCCTATTTTTACGGTTTTATTGAGTTCCTTTTTCCTTAAACCAACCACAATGCACTTTCTAAAGCTCACTAGACAGTAAGAGATTCTCACTTCAAAAGTGTGATTTTAAAAATGAATAATCAATTATTTTTTTATGCCCTTCCTTTGCTTCTGATTACACACTTCATATCTTTAACTTTTATTATAAAGTTTCATCCTGTTCTTTATAATCAGCTCGGTAAGCCAAGAAGATTTTGGAGTGGGGCTACTGAAATGAGCTATCTATTTAGTTATGTAATATGGTTTAGATTTATAACTCTAAAACCATTTTGGCTGGTTATTACATTAACTATAAATGCGTTAACGCTATGGTTTATTATTTTTGTTTTTGTAGCTTATTTTGCTAAAGAGTTACATTTTATTTCCTAGATTCAACTAATCACAGCAACACTC
>NZ_AMRG01000051.1 GCF_000299895.1 Idiomarina xiamenensis 10-D-4 | reverse complement strand
TCTCGCGGTGACATCATTTTTAATCCGCTGTGCGGATGGTAATTGTTGTAATTTTCGAACCATTCAGCGAGCTTGGTTAATACCGTAGCTGCATCAGGGCGGTCATTCAGATATACATAATCTCGTTTAAAAGTTTTCACAAACGCTTCAGCCATACCATTGCTTTGCGGGCTGCGGACCGGTGTCGTGCCAACCTTAAAGCCTAGTGATTTGGCGAACTGCCGTGTTTCATCGGCAATATAACAACTGCCATTGTCTGTAAGCCATTCGATCGCGTGAGGCAGCTCCTGAACGTTACCGAAGCGTTGTTCGATGCTTTCAACCAGAACATCCTGAACCATGTCTGCGCGGAGCCCCGTGGTTGTTGCGACGTAGCTCATGATTTCACGGTCACAGCAGTCCAGGCTAAATACCACACGCACTTTTTCTTTGTTCCAGCATGTAATTTCAAAGCCGTCTGAACACCAGCGTGTGTTTGGGTGCAGCGTAATCACCTGACCGTCATGAGCGCGGTGCTCACCCACACGCCCGGTATGCTTACGTAGCAGCAAGTTATTTTGCCGCATCATGCGATACACGCGCTTCGGATTCACTCGAGCAATAGCATGCTGCTGATTTCTCAGCTCTCGGTTTAAATGCGCGGTAATACGCCGATAACCATTGCTACCTCGGTCGCTGCAGATGTCTTCAATTAACGGCAACAAAAATGCATCATCAGCCTTGCTGTAGCGTGCTGAGCGACCTTTTGGGCGCGCATACAAGCGTTGATATAAGTTTGAACGCGACACACCAAGAATCGTAGCTACTCGGAGGACAGGGAACCGTCCGGTGGCAGCAATGGCATGCGCGATATAAACTTTTTTGACTGGGCTATCTCCAGCGCCTCTTTTAGGATCTCCGTTTCCATGGTTTTACGACCAAGCAACTGCTCGAGCTGCTTAACCTTCTTTTGAAGCGCTTTATGGTCTGCGGCACTGACGACCTCGTCACCAGATTGAATTGCAGACACATGCCACCATCTTGCATGAGCTTTTTCCACTTAAACAATAAACTCGGGGTTATGCCGTTCTGCCTGGCCACCAGTGACACCGAATACCCCGGCTGCATGGTCATGGCAACAAACTTGGCTTTCTCCTGCGGAGTATAACCGCCAGTAAAAATTTCAATGCGCTCCATAGACACTCCTTAAAGAT
>NZ_AMRG01000050.1 GCF_000299895.1 Idiomarina xiamenensis 10-D-4 | reverse complement strand
GTCATGTCTAAAGAAAAATTTGAACGTTCGAAGCCGCACGTAAACGTCGGCACCATCGGTCACGTTGACCACGGTAAAACTACGCTGACTGCTGCCATCACTACGGTATTGGCAAAAGTATACGGCGGTGCGGCAAAAGACTTCGCGTCAATCGATAACGCGCCAGAAGAGAAAGAGCGTGGTATCACCATTTCAACGTCACACGTTGAATATGACACGCCAAACCGTCACTACGCGCACGTAGACTGCCCAGGACACGCTGACTATGTAAAAAACATGATCACCGGTGCGGCGCAGATGGACGGCGCGATTTTGGTGGTAGCAGCGACCGACGGTCCAATGCCACAAACGCGTGAGCACATCTTGTTATCACGTCAGGTCGGTGTACCGTTCATCGTCGTATTCATGAACAAATGTGACATGGTCGACGACGAAGAGCTGTTAGAGCTGGTTGAAATGGAAGTTCGTGAGCTGTTGAGCGAATACGATTTCCCAGGTGATGACTTGCCAGTTATCCAAGGCTCAGCGCTGAAAGCGTTGGAAGGTGACGAAGAGTGGGCGAAGAAGATTGTCGAGCTGGCGGATGCGTTAGATAGCTACATCCCAGAGCCAGAGCGTGACATCGATAAGCCATTCATCATGCCAATCGAAGACGTATTCTCGATTTCAGGTCGTGGTACGGTAGTAACTGGTCGTGTCGAGCGCGGTATCGTGCGTACAGGCGACGAGTGTGAAATCGTTGGTATCAAAGACACGCAAAAAACGACCGTAACGGGTGTAGAGATGTTCCGTAAGCTGTTAGACGAAGGTCGTGCAGGTGAGAACATCGGTGCGTTGTTACGTGGTACGAAGCGTGACGAAGTAGACCGTGGTCAGGTACTGGCGAAGCCAGGCTCAATCACGCCACATACTAAGTTCGAAGCAGAAGTATACGTACTGAGCAAAGAAGAAGGTGGTCGTCACACGCCATTCTTCAAAGGTTATCGTCCACAGTTCTACTTCCGTACAACTGACGTAACTGGCTCAGTAGAGTTGCCAGAAGGCGTAGAAATGGTCATGCCTGGTGACAACCTGAAGTTTGTCGTTGACCTGATTGCTCCAATCGCGATGGACGAAGGTTTACGCTTCGCAATCCGTGAAGGTGGCCGTACAGTTGGCGCAGGCGTGGTATCAAAAATCATCGCCTAAGACTGTGCTAAACAGTTGCCTAAAAGCCCGCTTAACTGCGGGCTTTTTT
>NZ_AMRG01000049.1 GCF_000299895.1 Idiomarina xiamenensis 10-D-4 | reverse complement strand
CTCGACGGTGGCATTAATACTTATGGGTATGCGTTAGCAAATCCTGTGGGCATCATAGATCCGACAGGCGAAGGGCCTATAGCAGGAGCTATCTGTGGCGTTGCCGGATTCGGCGCTGGAGCAATCTCGTATGGTTTAGATTGGTTTAGTGTCGCATCAACCAGTCACAGCGCATTGAATAATGAATTACTCACAGAAGTGAACTATATCGAAGAAAGTATCTTAGATTTAGAAAATGAAATTAAAAACTGTAGAGATACTAAAAAGAAGTTCGATTTATTGAGGAAGCAACTTAAACTTCATAACGAAGCATTGAAAATTCGACAGGAAATAGCAAAAATAGAAACTCAAAAAAGCTTTAGTGGCTACATGGCTCATGCCGCGTTAGGAGCCGTTGTTTTCGGGGCTGCGTGCGGCTCTGTTCCTTCACCTTAATGTGCCTGAAATCATGAAAAAAATATTCTTTATTATAACTATAGCGGTAACAACACTTTTTTTGATTTTTTTTATAGAAAGTGAAAAACTCAAATTTAATGTCCAGTCTCTATTGTGGAGGCCTTCTCAAGAAATAAGATTATTTCTTAGTGAGATTTATAACGATGAAATTTATATTATAGCTGACCAAAGATATTTTTATCGGGAATCAAACACTGGAGATTTAAAGTTAATTTGGTTCTGGTTGAACTTTGATTCTCATAGCGACTTTATTGTTATTTCAAAATCGGATCTAATTTCTTTTATTAAAGTTGAAAACTATCTAAATGGATTTTATCTTTCAGAAAAAAACAAATTAAATCTTACTGCCTCTATGTACTGCTATTCTAGCTACACGGTGAAGTCATTCAAAACTGATGAAAATGCAATTGCATTTTGGAGTGTATTAGATAACGAATATATAATTCCAGAGTTACCCAAGGAGATAAAAGATAAGTTAAAGCCTGGATCCTGTGAATAGCCAATATTAACTTTTATCTTTTTTTACATAAGCTTCGTAGCTAAGTCCTGCCTGTGGTACAACATCCATCGGTATTACGATCCCAATACTGGACGCTATATGCAGTCTGACCCTATCGGTTTGGCGGGTGGAATTAATACTTATGCTTATGTATAAGGGAACCCAAATATGTTTGCAGATCCATTGGGGTTAGACGCTACCATTTGTTTATATAGTGGTGCTGGAGGTTTTGGTCACGTTGGAATAGGCATTAATAGTTCATCAGCTACGGTGGGGTATTATCCCAACTCAAATGCTGATGGGAATCCCATAACCGGACAAGAAGGTATTGTACAATTTGATTCTGGCGAACAACAATCTTGTA
>NZ_AMRG01000048.1 GCF_000299895.1 Idiomarina xiamenensis 10-D-4 | reverse complement strand
GGCGGCTGCCAAGAAACAACAGCCAACACGTCAGCCTAAACGTAAGCCCCGTAGTGAGCGTGCCGAACAACGCTCGACGCAGCACAAGCGTCGCCGCTCCGCTAACAATCCGGGCCGCGACTAATTATTCTATGAATTCTGCGTTAATCGACGAGTCCGTATAGGCCGCCTTGGGTGGGCAGTTCGGCAACCAAAAAGTCGACCAATGCACGAATAGCCGGTAATAAACCGCGGCGATACGGATAAACTAAATGCATGACGCCGAGTGGCAATCGCCACTCGGGCAATAATGGTTGCAAACGACCAGCGTTAATGTCGTCGTTAACCAAATAGGTCGGTAACGACACCATGCCTAAACCGGCTACGGCGGAGGCACGTAGTACCCCCATATCGTCTGTGATCACCCGTGGCTGTATGGCAATACTCAATTGCTCAGCGGTTTGCTGATGTTGCAATTGTAGCTGGTAGCGACCACTCGAAAAGTGCAACGATAGACTGGCTAAATCGACTAATTCAGCCGGATGGGAAAACGCCGACTTACGCCGATTTTGTAGACTTTTCTGAATAAAGCTCGGGGCCGCCACTAATACACTCGGCGACGAACCCAACGCCCGCGCAATCAGGCTAGAGTCTTCAATACTGGGGCGCACGCGAAGCGCAATATCAATATTGTCGCGGAGTAAATCAACCGGACTGTTAGTCACCACTAAGTCTAATTCGACTTGCGGATATTGCAGCAAAAACAGCGGTATTAAATCGGTCAGCAAACTTTGACTTATGGCATGCGGGCAACTCACTCTAACCCGTCCGCGCGGTACCTCTTGCACTTGTTGAGTCACTCGTTGGGCAGCTTGTGCAGCATCGGCAATGGTTTGGCAATGAACGAGAAAAGCGCGCCCGACATCGGTCAACTTAAGTTGTCGCGTGGTGCGATGCAACAAACGTACGCCCTGCTGCTGCTCGAGTTCGTTAATACGCCGACTCAGCGTCGATTTTGGCATGCCCAATTGACGTGCAGCCTCACTAAAACTGCCGCATTTAACCACCCGCGCAAACAGCGCCATATTGGTGATATCAAACACTGACATGCTCCTTAGCGTGATAGCGAGTTCAATATTATTCCAAATATGGAACAGTTATTTCCATAATAGCTATCTAGTCGTCAAATTGGAACACTAATACAATGTGATACACAGTCAATATTTGGAGCATGAGATGAATATTTTACAGTTAAACGCCAGCATTTTAGGCGACAACTCGGTCACCCGTCAGTTAACCGATAAAGTCGTAAGCAACCTAGCCGGTGACGATGACCAAGTCATTCATCGTGACTTAGTTACTACCGCTATTCCACATTTAGACGCCGAGATCCTCATGGCAGCC
>NZ_AMRG01000047.1 GCF_000299895.1 Idiomarina xiamenensis 10-D-4 | reverse complement strand
CATTGCAAGCTTTGTATTGGCGCCCCGCGAGCCAAAATTCGATTGACCACCGTTAGCGTCGCCGCCGGTTGCTGGCCTGGCTGCTGGCGGCTCAAGCGCAAGTGTGACTTCAGCTCTGCGCGCAGTTCACGCGCTAACGCCAATAAAGTGCCCGTAGCAGCGCTGCTCGCAAGCGCATCGTTGGCCTCGGGTAAAGCCTCCGCCTCGGCCAGCCAACGCCTTACGTCGTCGTCGCTTTGCAGCCGATCATGCGGCTGTTGATCGACCATCACCTCAGTATTAACGAAGTCTAGCGCGAGATGACTCGCAATAAATAAAAACTCAACCGATGCAGTCATATCCATTCACCTTACCAGTAACCTTTAAAACCACTATTGACAGGTTACAACATCAGCGGGTAACCTTCAAAATAACATTTTACAGGTTACTCAATAAATCGTAACCGCTGTTGACGTTAACCATTCTTGATAGCAATTAATGATAGCAACAGGAGTTCTGATGAAAATTAACGCCCTACCCGCACTATTACTCTCGGCCTCAGCCGGTATAATGACAAGCGGTGCTGGTGCCAGCAGCGCGCCTGCCGTTGTCCAGCCGCAGTTTCAATATGCACAAGTCGATAACGTTAACCTGTTTTACCGCGAGGCCGGCAGCAAACAAGCACCGACGGTACTGATGTTACACGGCTTTGCGGCCTCCTCGTTTATGTGGCGCGAGGTCATTGACGCCTTGGCTAACGACTACCACGTTATCGCATTAGACTTGCCCGGTTTTGGTTTTACCGAAGCGCCCACTAAAGACCAATACGATTATACCTTTGCCAATATTACTGACACGGTCGATGAGTTTTTGCAGCAACAAGGCATTAATCGCTTCGCCTTACTGGTACATGACTACGGTGCCCCCGTCGGTTGGCGCTTAGCGCTGAAACATCCCGAACAAGTCAGCGCCATCGTCTCGCAAAATGGCAACGCCTACGAAGAAGGCTTAGCCAAAGGCTGGGATCCGATTAAGAAATATTGGCAAAACCCCAGCGCGGAGAACCGCAATGCCTTGAGCGACTTTCCCACACCAGAGTCGATCCGCTGGCAATATGAAAAGGGTGTTGACAATAAAAGCTTGATCGCGCCTGATGGCTATACGCTGGAAGGTCTGAAAATATCGCAATCGGGCATGGCCGAAATCCAGCTAGATTTGCTGTTAGATTACGCCAGCAACGTACAACAGTACCCCGACTACCAAGCCTACTTTAAAGCCTATCAACCACCGTTGTTAGCGGTTTGGGGTAAAAATGACCCGTTCTTTCTACCGGCGGGGGCAAAAGCTTGGCGGCGCGACTTACCCAACGCCGACATTCGCCTCTACGACACCGGTCACTTTGCCTTAGAAACCCACGCAGCCACCA
>NZ_AMRG01000046.1 GCF_000299895.1 Idiomarina xiamenensis 10-D-4 | reverse complement strand
CAAGAATAATGGCTCCTGAGTTCAAGATTTAGCTTTCTATACCTTATTTAGTCAGATTTATCACAAATAATATTAATTACCATTTCCTCTTTATATATTGTGTTGTTAATTTTTATTCAATAAAAATAAGGGGTAAAGTATGAGGTTTTTATCCAGTTTCTTCTTTTTTTCTATATTCCTAAGTCTTTGTTCTTTTAGTTCTATCGCTTCAGAAGTAGGAAGTTTCTGGAAGTTGACGATATGTAACGATTGTTCATCTGAAATGCAATTTCGAAACACAGCTTCACTTTTCAATAGTGGGAATGTCGTAATATTCAACTTGGAATTAAATAATATAAGAGCTTACAGCGTAGAAAGGGTGCCCCGGGTAGGGGAACAAATACAAGCTCCGATACCAGTACCTGCGGAAGCATATGATGCTTTAAATAAATACTACATTTTAAAAGATAGAATTTCTTTTATAGAAGCTAATATGAATAGCACTTCTGATTATCATTCAGAGTTTAGTACTTATGGTCTTAGTGGGCCTTTTGGCGGGATCTGCGGGCCAGAGGGTAGTGACCTCGCAACTTGGATACCTGATGGGGTGTTTTCTAACGCTTGTTCTGGTCACGACCAGTGCTATTCAAATGGCAACTATTCGAAAATGTTTTGTGATGATCTCTTCAAAGAGTCTCTAAAGGTTGCAATTATTAATGCCACAGATGATTTGAATGTTTTCTTAAAGTTTTTAACAAAGAAAGCCTTAGAAGAGGCGGCATATATTTATTATAAAAAGGTGGTCGAATCAGAAAGTGCATACAATGCATACTGTACGTCAGGTGCAAATAATCAAAAATCATTTTGTATGGCCGGCCACGAAGCTAATCAGGCTGTTTTTGGAAAGTAGTGATGGTGTCAGTAATGGCCCTCGTTATACCGGGAGTTTTTCATATGTTTTTGATGGGGTAACCTTTACGTACGAATATAGGTGTTACCCTACTCGAGTTAGCGATGGTGAGTTTGCTTGGACGAATCAGGTTTGTGAGTTTGTATTGACAGGGGGTTGACTGATTTCTGTAATTTAAAATAGTAAGGAATATATTATGTGGATTCATGTTTTTTTTATAGTAATCGTTGTTTTGCTATGTTTAAAACTTAGTATTTGGGTGCCAATGCTGGTCACGTTAGTCGCTTCGTTTATTTATTTCCAATGGCTGGTGGCATCAAGCCCAGCGGACGGCTTATCTGGGTTGGTTTTCTGGATTTGGCCTGCTACGTATACACTATTGAGTGGAGCGCTTTGGTTGTTGTTAAATCGCTTAAGGAAGTATTACCGTGATGCTCACCACTAGCGCTAGTGGAGAGCGTGATGATGATCAAACCACTTCAAATGTTATCTAAAAAACTCGATATCAGGCATGATGGTGGCTGCGTGGGTTTCTAAGGCAAAG
>NZ_AMRG01000045.1 GCF_000299895.1 Idiomarina xiamenensis 10-D-4 | reverse complement strand
CGCAGAAATCACGACCAACAAGGCAATGCTCAGTTAGAGCAAGAGGTTCGCCTGCTGAAAGAACGGATTAAAGTGCTGGAAGAAATCGTGACCGACAAAAACTATGAATTACGGCGCGAATTTGAGAATTTAAAACGCACCGGTTGAGTGATGCTTGGCATTAAACCATAAGTGGTAATGTCGAGTGCCGTCTAGCGTAGGCATCGAACGCAATTTCGGGTACCCTAACGCCATATTTCTTGTCGCTGCAACCGAGTCGCTTAAATCATCATGGAAGCTAACTGGCTAAGTCTTTTGCCATCATTATTGGCAATCATTTTTGCTATCGTTACCCGCCGCGTGCTGCTGGCGCTCATTGGCGGCATCATTCTGGCCAATATCTTATTATTTTGGCCGCAACCGATGGCGATTGCCGAGCAGTCGCTTGTTGCCGCTTGGCAAAGCCTGAGTGATGCCAACAACGTTTTGGTATGGTTCTTTACACTAGGTATCGGCGCACTATTCGGTGTGCTGGAACGGGGCGGTACCTTCAGTCATTTTGTGATGGCATTAGAGCGTCGACAGTGGGTCGATAGTCCGCGGCGTGCGCGTCTGTTCACTTGGATCATGGGCGTGGTGGTGTTTATTGAGTCCAATGTCACCATCATGATTGCCGGCACCACCTCGCGTCCGGTATATGACCGGCTGCGCATCGCCCGAGAAAAGCTGGCTTATATTGTCGATTCCACCTGTGCACCAATTTGCATCTTGATACCACTCAATGCTTGGGGCGCGTTCAACCTAACGATTATCGGTAATCAAGGCGTCAGCGACCCATTAGGCACATTTATCACCTCACTCGGCTTTAGTTTTTATGCCATTTTTGCAGTCTTGTTAGCTTTACTGGTCGCTTGGTTCGATTGGAATTTGGGTCCCATGAAAGCCGCTGAACGGCGTGCTAAGCATGGCCAAGTCGAGGTCAAACAACAGCAGCCAAGCAGCGAAGCCGGCTATCACTCGAGCGCCGCTAATGGTACTGGCGCGGTTTGGGTGGTCGTCGCAAGCCTCGTCAGTATGGTGGTGCTAGTACCCTTGCTGCTGTTGTGGACGGGTGATGGTGTGCTGACTCAAGGTGATGGTACCTTAAGCGTATTCTTGGCCATATACAGTGCCTTAGCGATTGCGTTAGTGGGCACTTACTGGACGCTAAACCGAGGGGCTTGGGCGTTACTAAAGGACGCCGTTGCCGGTGCTCGTAAGATTTTACCGTTGGCAGTGATTTTGTGGTTATCGATTACTTTAGGCGATATGACCAAGGCACTACAAACTGGCCAGTATTTGGCCTCGATTTTAGACCAGTCGGTATCGCTGTGGGCGTTATTGCCTCTGATTTTTATCATCTCGGGCTTAACCGGCTTTTCCATTGGTTCGAGCTGGGGCACCTTCGCCATCATGCTACCTTTGGCGATACCGTTAGCGCTGTCGTTGGGGCTGCCGCC
>NZ_AMRG01000044.1 GCF_000299895.1 Idiomarina xiamenensis 10-D-4 | reverse complement strand
ATGGTCTTTAAATAAGATATAGGTATCGCGATCACCCTGCCCATCTTCGACAATAACCAGATCGTCAGAGATGGTGTAGCGGTACTCGGTGCGATTGCTGGCACCGCCAAGGCTGAACACTAACCAAAAGGCGGCTTTACCAACGAAAACGGCTTGCTCAAGCGATTCTATGCGGATATGTTAAAAACGTCTGGGCGTTGGTCGCATCTGACCATCCACTTCAAAGGCCGACTGGATGATCATATCGACCGATGAAAACTTAGCTGACACAGAATATTGAACACCCTCCCCACTGGCTTTCGTTTGCTTGCCTTAGGTTGCTCCCAAACTAAATAAAGTTAAGGTCAGAGTGTTTGAAATCAATTACTGACCCTTTGATTCTGCATACTTAATTACTAACAGGAGGCGGAGGCATCACTGGACCACTTTCGTATATTGGGCCGTGTAATTCCACAACTTTACTTAAGCAGCCCAAGTACTGCATTGATCGACCCAGCTTTAAATCGCTACCGCAATGTTCTATAGAAAAGACTCCTGCCACAGAACCATAATTTTTATTTAATTTCTTAAATAAGCGAGCATTAATTGTTCCATTGGCTGTATTTTTGCAGAGCCTAATCATTTCATATTCTCTATACATCATCGCAGTTTCTTTGTCATTTGATACGACCAAGCAATCTGAACCATCAGCTATAAAATACCCAGTAAGGTATATCTCTTTGCCTTCATACTGTTGTGGTGAAAGTATTAACTTATAAAAAGATAATCTTTCGAAAGCAAAGGCACTATTGGATATTAATAGTATTACAGTATATAACCAAACTTTTAGCATCCTGCACCTCCACTCAAGTTTGTTAAATATTTACAAGTATTGCCCCATGTATGATCGCCTTTAAAGCCACCCGAATTAAACTGCCAAAGTGTACCACCATTCCAACTTGTTGATGTATAACCATAGGTCAAACCACTTTTTACATCCCAACCAGTGTCATTAGATAAACCAGCTGAGGGCCTCCAATAAAAACTATTAGTTCCATGGGAATGCCATGATGAATGAGCACTACCAACCATATTCATATCAACTGTATTACGCATATAGCTTGTTGATAGCTCTCCTATTGTAAAACCAGCGTCATCGGAACCATATATATATGCTCCCACTTCGACATCAACTGAAAGTTTATTATGAACATTATCATGCAACCACTCTGCCGCAGCTTCGCTAGTTTTAAATGAGCCTGCATTTGCTGTTCCTTTCTTCATTTTAGCAAACTCAGGTTCAAACTTTTCTTTTTCTTCTGCTGTGATTGGTTCACCATTTGGAGATCTAGTTCTATTATCTCCCCCCCAATCAGCTCTCAATACGGCAGCAAAAGCAGCTGTCATTGCACCATTAGCAAACTTGCTTCCTGTTATTTTAGAGAGCGTTCCACCTACAACAGCACTAGCAACCACTCGGCCAATGGCTGTTTTAATACCATTGATTTGT
>NZ_AMRG01000043.1 GCF_000299895.1 Idiomarina xiamenensis 10-D-4 | reverse complement strand
ATTCTTCAAAGCCATAAATAGTGGTTAAAAAATGGGAAAAACATTATTAATATCTTCAATATTAGGTGCAACAATTCCTCTAGTTTGGTTAATTGTTTGGAATTTGGCTAAGACTTACTGCGAACAATGCACAAGCTGGTTAATGGGGACGCAGTTCTTAGATTTCACCTTGCTTACGTTGTGGCCTAGTTCTATTTTATTAATTGGCGATTCAACTGATAGCAATTTTCAGCTACAAACTGTTTCTTTAATAATTAATGTGCTATTTTATATGATTATTGGTCTTGCTAGTTGGCTGGCTTTTTCAAAATCACTTTTCTACTTTATACCAGTTGTATGTTTTTATTTTTGGTGGTATTGGTTTATAACTTAGACGAGTTCAATTCAGAAAAATATATAAACACCCTGAATTCAGATAATAACCGCAACACTCATGTAATGGGATAGGTCGGGAGGAGGTCAGCTACCCACATCTGGTAGTCTTACTTTTCGACCAAAAAAAGTGAGTTCCAACATGAGTTATCGGCAGCTGACCGAGGGACAACGATACCAGATTTCTGCGTTGCTCTCAGAAGAATTTTCACAACGAGAGATTGCAAGAAAGCTGAATATCGCGCCCTCGACCATCCATCGAGAGTTGCGACGTAACAACAATTTGTGTGGTTCATATGACCCTCAAAAAGCTCAAGAACGCACGGTAAAACGAAGCTCCAAGCCAAAACCCAAAAGGGTTTGCGAGAATACTTGAAACGCTGTAGAGCTTATGCTCAAGATGGACTGGAGTCCGGAGCAGATATCAGCTATCTGTACGCGGATAGGTTATCCCGTCAGTCACGAGTGGATTTACAATTATGTTCTGGCTGATTTTTACCGTGGTGGTGGTTTGTTTACTCACCTACGTCATCGGTTAAGACGCTATAAAAAATGTTTGCATAAGCAACGTGATCGTATTTTAGGCCGTCGCTCGATACACGACCGGCCTGCAATTATTGATGCTCGGAAGCGCTACGGCGACTGGGAAATCGATACCGTTATCGGCAAGCGCGGAACCGGCGCTATCGTTACGCTTTTAGAGCGTAAAAGCCGTTTTTATCTTGTGAAAAAAGTCACAAGCAAACAGGCTGATGCCGTTGCTGACGCAACGATAGAAATGCTGCAGCCTTTTAAAGTTATGGTACACAGCATTACGGCCGATAATGGCTTGGAATTCGCTGATCACGAACGTATCGCAGAAAAGCTTGATACAGACGTTTATTTTGCTGACCCGTATGCTTCATATCAGCGCGGCGCGAACGAAAATGCGAACGGCTTATTGCGTCAATACGTGCCAAAAGGTACTGATTTGCGCACTGTATCCAACAAGCTGATGACCAAATATCAGCAGCGTTTGAATTTAAGGCCTCGGAAAACTCTAGGGTTTATTCAGCCAGACTTAATTTTTAAAGAGCAATTGCAACAGGCTATGAGCGAGTGTTGCAGTTATTAGTTGAATCTAGGCAATTTGATTCTGGCGAACAACAATCTTGTA
>NZ_AMRG01000042.1 GCF_000299895.1 Idiomarina xiamenensis 10-D-4 | reverse complement strand
GCGCAGCCTCGTTTCAACAGTTTTGGCATTAAGATAAAAGTGTCTTTTGAAGGTATATTGTTGCCGTTTATGATTAAATCATACTGATTTGAATTTTTCTTATTAATAGTTCTTTGTGCTGAGAAAGTAAGATCTGCTAGGATCTGCATTAATTACTTCTCTGACATTGCTTCTCGCATTAGCAAAATCTTCGATTACGCCACAGATAGCGACGCTTTCGTTATATCTCCCTTCATCAAACTCTTTAATCTTATCGAACAGCCCTTCTGCGTATGAGCCATTCCAAACTTGGCGGGCTGAGCCATCCCCTAAGTATTGGTCTAAGTCTATACACAAATAATAGGTAGTCGCATAACTAGGTAACGACAAAAATAATAGAAAGAATGACGATAGTAAGGTTTTTGGTTTAATCATAAATTTTATTTTTATACTCAGGTTTTAATGGGTTTTAATTGTTAAAATGGCCTTTTTCTTCTTATGAATTGTTGAAGTCTATCGTCAAGGTCTACACCCTCTAATCCATAAAACTGATTAAGAATTTCTCTAGCTTTTTCTTGATTGTAAGTGTCCATCTGATAGGGGTTAGTATAAAGATTTACAAGGTGCCAAGCACTTTGCTCATGCCCCTTATCCATTAGTTTCCGGAGAGTAGCTATTGCTTGTGACTTTTGTGCTTGATATCTGACTAATTTGTCATAGCCTTTTGGTTCACGATCATTTTCGGCGAGCAGCGTCATAGCCCAAACCGCGGGAACTTTTTCGTTTCCCATTTTTTCCGTTTTATCTGCAATAAGAGTTAATTGATTATCTATTTTTTCAATCTCATTTGATGTGATTGAAATATTAATAAGACTCACGCACTGTTGATAGTTACTTTCTAAAGTTGAAAGTGGCTTGTCTGATGTTTGCTTAACAACGATATTTTCTGATATTTTTTTTAGATTTTCGTGGTTGTTGGTTAGGTTTTTCAATAGATTACGGCATTTCAATAGTTCAAAGAACCTCTTTTGAATTGCTAGGGTTTCCTTTGGAGTTTCATAAGAATAATCGTTTTTTTTCAGTAAGTCATCCAGTAAATTATCAAAGTCAGATTGGTCGGTATTAACGATTGTTGTTGGCCGCTCCGCTAGAACTTCCTCATCGAATTGATTTTTAGATTGGCTAACGATTTTTTCTGGTTCGACTTTTACTTCGCTAGTGAGAGTTTTTTCGGTGCTCTGAGTGACTGGTTGTGCTTCAGTTTTACTATTAAAAATATAAAGCGTAATTAGAGTAATTAGCAAAATTAGCAAAATTAAAGAAACTATTAAAACAAGTGATTTTTTTAACATGTATTGCCTCAATCGCGCCTTATCATCTTTTACCTAAAAGTTATCCTAAACTCAATCATTCGGCAACGGAGCTGTTAGATTTTCTTTTCTTGTTACAAATCAACAGCTCTTTTACCGTTGTTTCCGACCGTGCGGCGGCATAACCTGTTAGCATTAACGATGTTATTGTCAGTCAGCTCGTTGCTGGAAAAAAATGTATGAAAAGCACAATA
>NZ_AMRG01000041.1 GCF_000299895.1 Idiomarina xiamenensis 10-D-4 | reverse complement strand
CTGTATATCGGCCGCGCTTGACCAAAGGCGTGGAAAGCTTGTTGCTACATTTGTATAATTACTTTCAATTCATCGACACCTAATTCAGCTAATCATCTTCATTGAAAGCTTCTTTACCGTCAAAGAACTTTGTCACGCAGCCATTATCATCAAAAGAAACAAAGTAACGCTCTGATGAAATCAATGGCGTTAACCAAACATCTACATTCTCTTTTTCCAGATGGTCCATTATCTGCTCCTTGACAAAAAAGTACTGTAAATAATAATCACCATTTAGTTTTGAAAAAAGCTTTTCGAAGTTGACAGACGTTACATATGGAGACTCTTCGAAATCAAGCTTTATATAGTAATCAGGTTTTTTCTTGTAATAAAAATCTTTTTCAAGAATCATTTGCGGGTTACTTTCACCGTTCAGTTGAATAACAGAATAGTTAAAATCGGCTTTATCTAGTCCAGTGGTTCCTTCGGGCATATAAACCGATGAATTTGGGCTTGATACAAAATAACTAATTTTAAAGTCGGCACAAGAATTAACCTGATATTCAAATTCTACAGAAGCAATAGTATTTATGAGTGCTTCTTCGGCAAAGCTTGGATGAAATAAGAAACAAAGACCTGTAAAGTAATAACGTAAACTCATCAGTATCCTACTATATATCTAGAGTAACTTTCGGCGTCATTAACTGCTTTCAAGTTAAAAGCCTTACTCATCACTTGAGGGTAATTCATGAATGAGAAGGAATGCCCTGCCCCGGCAAGGTGGGCGAACTCATGCGCTAACACCCCTGCCTGACTTGTATGGTTTGATATCAACGATGCCATGTCAAAAAAGCCTGCCTCTACAAAAACATGACTGCCTAAATTTGGTACAACACAAGCAAATGACATTCCACAAAACCCATTCACCTTAACAAAAGTCTGCATAGTCGCTTTCTCAGCATAGCGCGCAATACCTTTTAACCTTGACACTACGGTACCCTGCTCCCTCGTGCCTCCAAAGTATCGGCTCATACGTTCCTTATCACCGTTTTGTCCAATACGCATTACGCGCTCTGCTGTATTCGACTTTACCGTACCCAGTGCATCAGTCAGTTGAGCTTGCTCTGACTGACTAAATTTGCCAACTCCGTCTTCCACCGCTTGCCAATATTCGCTGCTTGTTTTAGTCGCTACACTACCGCTACTACCATACAACTTCGCGATTGTTTCCCTAGACACTCCAGCACGCTCTAACTGCATGGCTGTCGCCGACTCTTTAACCGTTGACGTGTTAAAGCCATATTGCGCAATGCCTTCTGCGATACTTCCCGTTATCGCGCCAACCATAGCGCCATTAACTGCGCCTTTTAACGACCCCGTCATGATGGCACCACCGGCAAAGCCCGCCGCAGCACCTCCGACTGCCGCCCCCACAAACCCTGCTGCACTCGCACTCATGCCTGAGCCTAGCGCCCAACCCGCAGCCCAACCGCTCGCGGCACCAAAGGTTACATAAGACACCACCGCCGCAGCGACAACTCGCCAATATTTTTTCACAAACTTGGTCAGTGACTTAAAGAAATACCCACTGGGGTCAGTATAGCT
>NZ_AMRG01000040.1 GCF_000299895.1 Idiomarina xiamenensis 10-D-4 | reverse complement strand
AAGATATAGGTATCGCGAGCACCCTGCCCATTTTCGACAATAACCAGACTATTAGTTGAATCTAGAAGTAGCTAACTAATTCAGTGAATTATCCTTTGATTTTCTAGGTGGACAAAAAAACTACGGTCTCAACTCCTTTCCTAATTTACTGGCAGTTTCATCATATGTAACACTGGCGAACTCATAGTCTGATCAATGATAAATAGCAAATCAATATTACCCTCTCATTGAAATAATTTGAGGCTTATTAAACAGTTAAAATAATGACATTTGACTGGCTTTTTCCGTAGGCAGTGCTGACACAGACAGAAAAAATAAATTGCTCTTAACACCATCCCAGATAATTACCCCCTACATTAAAAAAAACTAAGATACCGATGAACTTAGTTTTTTTCGGTTTAGTTTACTCCCAAAATTAATTTAACACCGAGTAGAACTACAGTTAAAAAATCACAGTAGTGAACATGATAAGAACCATTAATTATTGACCTTGCTCGCCAAACCTTTCACGCTAGAAGACCAATAAACATTTCCATCAAAAACAAACATCAAAACTCCATGCTCCGAGTTAAAAAACAATGAAGAATCAAGATCTCGGCCTTTTGAGTTATGAATATCAACTTCAAATCCTTCAATTTTTTTTCCTAACACCGAAATTGATTTCACAATGGGTAAGAAAACCAATTCCGCCCCTCCAGGTAAATTTATTTTAAGAGGGGTTTTATGATCATCTGGAATCGCGATAAAAGCTTTTCCTATTTTAAAACACAACTCAAGCCCATTAATTTCACATGATTTTAATCGTCCTTCAGCATCATCTATCATGAAGATTTTATTTTTCATGTCGATGCTTATACTAGGCTGGCCAAGTGATTCATAGACATATTGCTCAGCACTTACATTTAAAGACAACACACTAACAAACAACAAGAAGATAACTTTAATCATATACAGGATCCTTGCGAGTTTATAGTACAAGCATTGCTATATTGCTGCCTCTGAGTGCCATTAATTTCTGACATGATTTTATCTGTAAATAAAACATTAGAATTATTAGTATCAGCGATTCCCATAACTGCATGACCCATTTCATGAGCTATTATTCTAGTTAATGAAAACCGTGTTAAAGGCATTATCTCACTGGCTAAGTTATAGAAACTTAAATTGGTATTCAGATCTACTGTCATTATCCTTCCATTCAAGCGACCAAAATTTTCTCCAATATTATTCAAAAGAATCTTTAATGGTGATTTAGCTGATAATTTTTCAATTATTTCTTTTCCACCTTCTGAAGCAAAAATATCATCTAAACTGCCTTTAACGGTTGCCAAATCGTCACCTGAAACGTCTCCAGCTAAAGCTCCCCACTCAGCAACTTCTACTTTCCCATCAAATAAACTAGCACTTTCCCCTGTCATCGAACTTAGCTCTAAGACTTTTGATCTATTAACTTTGGCAGAAGCTTGATTTCGATAATGACTTCTAGTTTCTCCTAGTGCTTTAGCAAAAGCAGCACTGCTCGCGCCATTAGCAAACTTGCCTCCTGTGATTTTAGAGAGCGTTCCACCGACAACAGCACTAGCAACCACTCTGCCAATGGCTGTTTTAATACCATTGATTTGT
>NZ_AMRG01000039.1 GCF_000299895.1 Idiomarina xiamenensis 10-D-4 | reverse complement strand
AACAGGGGTTCGAATCCCCTAGGGGACGCCATTAAAGCCGCGCAAGCGGTTTTTTTATTGCTATTATTGCAACTTTTAAAGTTTCAAGAAGTTCCCAGTTATGTTAGCGTATTTTTTTTAATTCATTTAAAGACAGCTAACATGAATCATCAGAATAACCCCTTTGCTAACCCCGAATTTGCTCGCCACTATGCCAGGCAGCACCACGGTGCATCTTTTTAATTGACCATTACAGCGCAGCATCGCCGCTATGTTGCAGCAACTGTCGATACTTTCACCCGAGCAAGATGTACAACAACTGCGAGAGGCTGGTTTTAGCCAACCGCAGCCATTTTACCAAGGTTTGGTTGTTCGTGGTTGGTTAGCCTTTGCCGACTAATTGCAATAAATAGGGTTCTAGAAAATCGGCGATTAACGGCTGTGCAGCAGCGGTAGGATGAATGCCGTCATCTTGTATGTAGTCGGGGTTGTCGACTAATGGCTCCATAAAAAATGGGATCAGCTCAACCGTTTGCTGTTCTGCGACATTGCTATACACATCCGCAAATAACTGCGAGAAACGTTGCCCATAGTTTGGCGGTACACGGATCTGACTTAACGCGACATTTGCGTTAGTAGCCTGTATGGTTTCGATAATTTCCTGTAAATTGCTAGAAATACTGTTTAGATCAAAGGCGCGCAAGCCATCGTTACCGCCCAGTTCAACGAACACGGCTAGCGGTTCATGCCGCTCTAAGATGGCTGGCAAACGACGTAGCGCCCCAGCGGTGGTTTCACCACTGATGCTGGCATTGACGATTTCGAGATCCGGGTATTGCTGTTGCCAACGCTCGGACAAAATGCTCACCCAAGTCTGTGACTGGGGAATGCCGTAGCCTGCACTCAGGCTATCGCCGAGCACGACTAATGAATCTTTTGCTAAGACTGGACGTATCACCAGTAAGAGCGAACTCAGAATCAGTAAATTGCGTAGGAAGTTTTTCATAAATGCTTATACAAACTCGTCAGTTAGAAAAAATCGTCGACACCAGTGAGGGTCGTTTACAAATTCTACACCCCATCGACATCGATATCGCTGCCGGTGAGACCGTTGCCATTGTCGGTGCTTCGGGTTCAGGCAAATCAACGTTACTATCATTACTCGCAGGTTTAGACCTAGCAAGTCAAGGACAGGTGAGTATAGATAACGTAAATTTAAGCGATTTGGATGAAGAGCAACGGGCACACCTGCGTGCCGAGAAAGTCGGTTTTATCTTTCAATCGTTTCTTTTGATCCCTAGCTTATCGGCACTTGAAAACGTGATGCTGCCGGCCGAGCTAGCAGGTCATCGTGACGCCGAACGCGAAGCGCGCGAGTTGCTGAGCAAAGTTGGGCTGAGCGATCGCTTGACTCATTATCCTAACCAACTATCCGGTGGCGAGCAGCAGCGGGTAGCCATTGCTCGTGCGTTTATCGGTAAACCGCAAATTCTATTTGCCGATGAGCCCACCGGTAATCTGGATTCGGTAACTGGCGCTAAAGTCGAGGACTTACTGTTTGAAATAAACCAAGATGCCAATACCACGCTGGTCATGGTAACCCACGATAATCAGCTCGCACAACGCTGTCAGCGGATTTTGCGGATGGACGGCGGGCACTTGCAAGAGGAACAGCGTGATGTGGCGTAAGATTTCATTACGCTTGCTGAAACAGGAGTTAAAACGTGGCGAGCTAACCATTATGGCAGC
>NZ_AMRG01000038.1 GCF_000299895.1 Idiomarina xiamenensis 10-D-4 | reverse complement strand
GCAGCTTAGCCTTTTTTGCATCTGGCACCGCCGTATTTATTCAATCACAGAACCAGTTTGTTGAGGCAATAGGATTACCAAAGAATGCTCAGGGGGAAGTCATCGATAATCAATTCCTGCTTCGAAAAGCGTGGAATGGTACCGGCGGCTCTTTTGAGTTTGTCGCATTCGATACCATCGAGGGGTTACGTGATGCGGTGCAGTCTGCGCGGAGCTTTAGCGCTCAATTAAAAGCGGTGCTCGACAGCGTTTCAGCCAACCCCACGAGTAATTCAATTGCGAAGCGGACAAGTAATGGCCGACTGAAGGTGGCGAACGCAACAGAAAGCAATGATGCAGTAGCAAAAGGGCAACTCGGCGCAGCGGCTTATAAAGCTGTTGGCACCGAGATTGGTCAACTATTAGAGGTCGGGGCTGGTGGCCTGCTGAAGGTAGGCACTAATACAGGCAACTTCAACGCACCGTTTACCACACAGTTTTTGGCGTCGGTAGAGGGTAATCGACCGACGAATGGTGGTAGCCAGTATTATTACGGTTTTTCTGTTGCAGGCTCTGAGTCTGCGGCCGCAACCGTTGCCATGCGTGATGATTTCTACTGGCGCTTTGGTGGAGAGGACGATTCGTACCGGAGAGCATGGGATAATTACAATTTTATCGGTCCTATCTCGGAATCTGAGGGTGTGCCAACTGGCGGTATCATCGAGCGAGGGACTAACGCTAATGGTGAGTATGTAAAGTTCGCTGATGGAACGTTAATTTGTTGGGGTAGAACGGCATTGAGTGAAACATTTCCAGCAGGAAATTCAACCGTCCGAACTCTAAATTTTGCTGCTGAATTTATTAACGCTGACTATACCGTGAGCTTTACTCCCCAATTTCAGAGTTACGCTGATTGGGTTAAGTTTGTGGGATACGGATTCAGAAACTCAGGCTTATCAGATCGAACTACGAGTTCCATCCAAGTCTTTTTGAACTTCTCTTCCGGCCTCAGTTTTAATTTCCGCCCGTCATACACCGTTATTGGTAGATGGAAATAATTATGAAAATTACTTTATTGCCGACAGTATCCAGCCACGACGACATTCCGCCCACTGTAAGTTTAGACACGATCAGTTACCGCGGTGAGTCTTATGATTTATCCCAACTATCAGAAGGGGGAGAAGTTGAGGCGTCAGATCCGTTCATTGGAAAAATCACACGGGACACTAACGGCGCTATCCACTTAACACTGCAATATCGCTACACAACACAAACTGCTGAATCAGTGCAGTCGATGAATATTGAGGACTACACGTTTGACGTAACAAGCGGTGAATGTCCGTGCCCAATTAAGCGTAAGCCTATACAGGAGCCGACAGAATGAGTATTGATTGGGACACCTTAAAAACAGCCGAAGATCTGCAGGCTGAACGAGATGAATCAGAAGCTCTTAATGTGCGCAACAAGCGCGATGAGTTAATCCGTGCCACCGACTATTTTATGCTGCCTGACGCACCTGATGCGCCAGCAGGAATAGCTGAGTATCGCCAAGCACTGAGAGATATTACCGAGCAAGCGGGTTTCCCACATGACATTGAGTGGCCTAGTTTAGGCGTTGACTGAGGACAAAATTAAATTTGAGCCAGAGGAAGTAGAAGCACAGCCGGTGGGGGTTATTTAGTTATGGCTGTTAAGCTTTGGATTGTGTTTGAATCAGAGCTTAATTAGAAGCAAAAGAGCCGATATCCAAACTACTGTATATTGGGGCGGAATTGGGGCGGAATTGGGGCGGTCTTCAGGATGGCAAATTTCAGACACAAAAAAACCTGTTAAAAAACAGGTTGTTAATTGGTCGGCGTGACTGGATTTGAACCAGC
>NZ_AMRG01000036.1 GCF_000299895.1 Idiomarina xiamenensis 10-D-4 | reverse complement strand
GTTGGGGGTTCGAATCCCTCCGCCCCTGCCAGCTTAATCACCAGTAACTGGTAAAACTGATTGGCGAATGTATCGCTAATTCAGCCGCAGTGTTTTACACTCAATTCTATGACCGATAGCAATCAAACCCAATCCGTATCACCCGCAGCATTGTGGCGAGTCTCGCAACGCGAGGCATTACAGGCGCTGGGTATTCCACTTTGGCAAGCTCGTCAGCAAGGCGCAGAAAGTGCTGCTCAATACCTTTACCGGGTCGGACCTTTATGGCTGCAATACCATCAACCGTTACCAGTATGTAAACCGCAATGGCTAGTCGATGTCTGTTATTACCTTGATAGCCAGCCGGTACAAGTGTCCACATTACCGCAAGATCCGCGCTATTTATTCTCGCTAGCTGACTGGCATGGTTTGCAACCCAGCATTGTTCAAAAGCGCGAGCTATGGCGATTGTTGAGTCAGCAATGAGTGCCGTTAGGCTAACCGAGTTCGTCCCGCAGTTAACGCATTACTCGATAGAGCAGCAGAGTCATCCATTACCTTGGTCAGAAAAAAATTTCTGTAGTTGCCAAGGGAGTCAATATCGCAATCGCTTACTCAGTATTGCTGATGAAGCGATTGGCTTCAGTATTTGCCAGCAAGTATTTGATGAAATCACCTTAATGAATATCGCGGTGTTACCGAGCTTCCGTGGGCAAGGGTGGGGGGCGTATTTATTACGGGATGTCATTGATTACAGCAAACATAAGCGATTAACGCTTTGGCTCGAGGTGCGAGCGTCTAATCACGTTGCTATCAGTCTCTACCGCCAATATGGTTTTTGCGAGGTTGGCCGTCGACCGAATTATTATCCTTGCGAAAATAAAGCCCACGAAGATGCCTTGGTGATGCGCTGGCAACATGCCGAGTGAGCTTGCGACTAAAGCCGTATTGAAACAGTCCTACTGAAACGCGAAATTGCGCCGATATTAACTTTATGAACCCCGTTAATTGGATTTTTTTTCATGCAGATGACGATCAAAGCTCGAGTTCTTTCGCTCGCTCTTATTCCGCCGATTTTATTAGCGGTTTTTATGACCTTATACAATCTGTATCAGTCCCGGCAAACCGGTGATGAAGCGGTATCGCAATTTACTCAGCAAATGGAACACGATCGCCGTGCCGAATTAGCTAATTATCTGCATTTGGCTAAGTCCGCAATTCAGCATTTGGTCAATGATGAGAGCTTAGGCTCGGTCAGCGAGCGTCAACAACAGGCTAAGCAAATTATTCGGCAACTGCGTTTTAACGATGCTGGCGATACCGGCTATCTATTTATTTATGATAGCCAGGGCGTTAGTGTCGCGCATGGCGTTAACGCAGCGCTTGAAGGTAAAAATTTATACGACTTCCAAGACCCTAATGGCGTTTACTTAATCCGTGGTTTGATCGATGCGGCGCAACAAGGTGGTGGTTATGTTGCCTACGACTGGAAAGCGGTAGATGGCTCCATTGGACCCAAACTGGCTTATGCCGAGCGTATTGATAAATGGGACTGGGTATTGGGAACGGGGTTCTGGATTGCTGGCCTACAACAGCAGGCAAGCGCTATCGAGGGCAACGTTAATAACTCCATTGCTGCCGCCGCCACACGTACTGCCATCGCTGCCGTTATCGCAGTATTAGTGATTGCTGCCATTGCTTTGTTAGTGGTACGTAGTATTACCGCGCCGTTACGCAAAGCGTTAGATGCGATGCATAATATTGCTGACGGTGACGGCGATTTGACTAAACGCTTGCACAGCGAATCTGCTGACGAGTTGGGCGAGTTGGGTGGTGCTTTTAACCGCTTTGCCGACCAAGTGGCAAGTATGGTTAGCCACATTCGTTCATCAGCCAACGCCATGACGGAATCGACACAGCAATTACAGCAAGTGATGCACAGCAATGTTAATGGTGTCAGCCATCAGCAACAAGAAAGCGAACAAGTTGCGACTGCAGTTAATGAGCTTGCTACCGCTTCGCATGAGGTTGCGCGCAGCGCTAGTGAAGCATCGCAAGCGGCTATCCAAGCAGAACAATTGGTGGGTTCCGCGCAACAGTTACTGACTCGTGCGGTTAAAGTGATTCACGGACTTGCTAGCGATGTCGAAAAAGGTAGCGCAAGTGTCAATAGCCTTGCTGAACAGTCTGAGAAGATAGGCTC
>NZ_AMRG01000035.1 GCF_000299895.1 Idiomarina xiamenensis 10-D-4 | reverse complement strand
CGAAGACTGGCTTTTTCTGAATAATGGTGCCGGAGGCGGAATCGATTGGATCTAATAACTTATTGTTTTATCGTGGATAAAAAATATTAAGGTTCAAGCGTGTTACTTACCTTGTTACTAAAACTTCAGCTTTAATTTTTCAGTAGACCTAATGCTCGCCCAGCAATTGGGAGATAGCTAATAATGGGCTATAACTTTTGTAAAGTGGAGTGGCCAATAAATTTGGCCACTTAGCTAGAGGTGAGCAGCTATACCTGTCACTTTGGTTAAAGTGAATTTGTTATTTATCAACACTTTTCCATGGCCCAAAAGCAATGAAATACAGAAGCACTATGTTTGCAAAAGGGACGACGATTAATAAACCCAATGGGCCAGGATAGCCAATTCGTTGGCAGATACGCCAGGCAGGAACAATGAAAATAGCTCCCACGATCAGCATCCATAGGAACCCCATACCAGCGAACATTTCGTGATTCATCATTATCTGCTCCTTATTTGACATGCGTTTAAATGACGTTAAACTAAAATTTATTAACTTGCAAAAAAGCAGGGTGCTCGTGCACATTCGAATTCTGTTAGTAATGGCAGTGCTATTAGTGTCGATGTCGTTTTCGCAAACGGCAGATGCTCACGCATGCCATGATGACGGGCAAATGCAGCACAGCATGGTGCAGAAAGCGGACGCAAGTGATTGTGAGCATGAAGAGCAAAAGCACAATTCGTGCTGTGCTGACATGACCGTTCGGCATTGCTCCGGCAGTTCAGTTTTGTTTATTGGTCAGCTTTCGTCCGTTAATGCCCTTGCAGTTAATCTTTCTTCAAAAGTCTATGCTCCCATTGACACTTTAATTCGCGCTAAACACGCGTCTAATTTATTCCGCCCCCCAATAATTACCGCTTAATAAGTTACTAAAAATTTAGCACACGCTCGGCGTGTTCCTTTAAAACTTATTAATTGGTAAATAATTATGTCTATCAAACGCAATATCGCTGTTTTAGCGATCCTGTTTTCCGTGTCCGCGTCTGTAACTGGTTCAGAGGAGCCGTTGCTAACTGTTCTGAAAGATCCGAACTGCGGTTGCTGTGAACAGTGGTTACAAGCTTTACCGGATAGCTTTAGTGTGTCCGTAGAACATCCGAACAACCTGACTCAACTAAAACGTGACTCCGGTATTAGTGCGGCAGTTCAATCTTGTCATACCGCCATTTCTGATAATGGCTATGTCTTTGAGGGACATGTTCCTCCTACATTGGTTTCTAATTATTTAGCTGGGGAAAAGTCAGAGAACGGAATAGGGCTAACCGTTCCAGGCATGCCGGTAGGGTCAGTCGGCATGGAAATGGGCAGTCGGTTTCAGCCTTATACGGTCTATGAAATCAAACAAGACGGCTCAGTAATACCCTATCAGCAGATAGCGAGTTCAGAACAACAACAAACACTCTCAAATGGAGGGTTTTAGCTATGGGATTTGGCGGCATGAGCATGGTTCAGCTAGGAATTTTACTGGTTATCGTCATTCTCCTTTTTGGTAGTAAAAAGCTACGAACCCTGGGAGCCGATCTTGGTAGTGCGATTAAAGGGTTTAAATCATCGATTTCTGATGAGTCGTCTGATAAGAAAAAGGGCGTCCAACGTCATCAACATTTAACCTCAAAAGAGGAGCGTCATCATGAACAATGAGTTTAATAAAGGGCGTCGAAAGTTTATTAAATCTGCATTCACTGTGGCATCTGCTTTAGCAATCGCCAAAGTAGCCCCGACTTGGGCTGTTCCTCAGGGGCGCAGTTTTAAGGATCAGGTTCTGACAAACGATGAGATTGATCTCACCATTGCAAAGTCTCCACTGCTGGTGGGAAATAAAGTAGGAACACCAATAACCATCAATGGCCAAATGCCGGGCCCTTTGATTCGTTTAAAAGAAGGGCAGCGAGCAAAGCTAAATGTGACTAACCGGTTGTCGGAAGACACGTCAATTCACTGGCACGGAATTATATTGCCCGAGAACATGGATGGTGTGCCAGGCGTATCTTTCGAAGGGATAAAGCCAAGACGAACGTTCAAGTACCGCTACGATGTCGAGCAAAACGGAACTTATTGGTATCACAGCCATTCCGGTTTGCAGGAGCAATTGGGACACCTAGGGCCGTTAGTGATTGAACCCAAGGACGGAGACATTGGTGCTGATCGAGAACATACCATTATTCTCAGCGACTGGACATTCGAAGATCCAGATGAGGTTTTTCGTAACTTGAAAGTTGCGGAGGGGTACTATAACTATCAAAAACGTACGATATTTGAGACCTTCGAGGACGTGCGACAGCAAGGGTTAGAGAAAACCTGGAAGCAACGAGAAATGTGGGGGCAAATGCGAATGAGCCCCCGTGATATTGCGGATGTGACGGGCAGTACTTATACCTACCTGATGAATGGCCGCGATTCACAGATGAACTGGTCAGCATTGTTTAAGCCTGGTGAAAAAGTGCGCCTTCGTATCATTAACGGTTCGGCAATGAGTTTCTTCGATGTGAGGATCCCTGGGTTGGAGATGACGGTTGTGGCCGCTGACGGGCA
>NZ_AMRG01000034.1 GCF_000299895.1 Idiomarina xiamenensis 10-D-4 | reverse complement strand
AAGCTAGAGCCATCTTGGGTGTTGTATGGTTAAGTGACTAAGCGTATACGGTGGATGCCTAGGCAGTTGGAGGCGATGAAGGACGTACTAACTTGCGATAAGCCATGATGAGACAGTAAGAGTCGCTATAGTCATGGATTTCCGAATGGGGCAACCCACACCACTTGTGGTGTATCCTGTGCTGAATCCATAGGTGCAGGAAGCGAACCCGGAGAACTGAAACATCTAAGTACCCGGAGGAAAAGAAATCAACCGAGATTTCCTCAGTAGCGGCGAGCGAACGGGAAGTAGCCCTTAAGCAGTCAGTGCTTTAATAGAATCTGTTGGGAAGCAGAGCCATAGACGGTGATAGCCCGGTATATGAAGAAGCGCTGATTGTGAAAACGAGTAGGTCGGGACACGTGTTATCTTGACTGAATATGGGGGGACCATCCTCCAAGGCTAAATACTCCCAACTGACCGATAGTGAACCAGTACCGTGAGGGAAAGGCGAAAAGAACCCCGGCGAGGGGAGTGAAATAGAACCTGAAACCGTATACGTACAAGCAGTAGGAGCCTCCTTGAGGGGTGACTGCGTACCTTTTGTATAATGGGTCAGCGACTTACATTTTGTGGCAAGGTTAACCGTATAGGGTAGCCGTAGGGAAACCGAGTCTTAACTGGGCGTCGAGTCGCAAGGTGTAGACCCGAAACCGGGCGATCTAGCCATGGGCAGGTTGAAGGTTGAGTAACATCAACTGGAGGACCGAACTCACTAATGTTGAAAAATTAGGAGATGACCTGTGGCTCGGAGTGAAAGGCTAATCAAGCCCGGAGATAGCTGGTTCTCCCCGAAAGCTATTTAGGTAGCGCCTCGGATGAATACCACTGGGGGTAGAGCACTGTTTGGGCTAGGGGGTCATCCCGACTTACCAACCCCATGCAAACTCCGAATACCAGTGAGTAGTATCCGGGAGACACACGGCGGGTGCTAACGTCCGTCGTGGAGAGGGAAACAACCCAGACCGCCAGCTAAGGTCCCGAAGTCATGGCTAAGTGGGAAACGATGTGGGAAGGCACAGACAGCTAGGAGGTTGGCTTAGAAGCAGCCATCCTTTAAAGAAAGCGTAATAGCTCACTAGTCGAGTCGGCCTGCGCGGAAGATGTAACGGGGCTAAGCCATGCACCGAAGCTGCGGATACGTCTTATGACGTGTGGTAGGGGAGCGTTCTGTACGTGGATGAAGGTGGTTCGAGAGGACTGCTGGACATATCAGAAGTGCGAATGCTGACATGAGTAACGATAATGGGAGTGAAAAACTCCCACGCCGGAAGACCAAGGTTTCCTATCCCATGCTAATCAGGGTAGGGTAAGTCGGCACCTAAGGCGAGGCCGAGAGGCGTAGTCGATGGAAAACAGGTTAATATTCCTGTACCGGACGGTATTGCGACGGGGGGACGGAGAAGGCTAGGTGGGCCAGGCGTTGGTAGTCCTGGTGAAAGTGAGTAGGCTGATGGTTTAGGAAAATCCGGACCGTCTTAATGCCGAGACACGAGACGAGCACCCACGGGTGCGAAGCCATTGATGCCCTGCTTCCAGGAAAAGCCTCTAAGCTTCAGATACCGTTTGACCGTACCCCAAACCGACACAGGTGGTCAGGTAGAGAATACTAAGGCGCTTGAGAGAACTCGGGTGAAGGAACTAGGCAAAATAGTACCGTAACTTCGGGAGAAGGTACGCCACTGAAGGTGAAGACTACGCGTCGTAAGCTTTTGGTGGCCGCAGTGACCAGGTGGCTGGGACTGTTTATTAAAAACACAGCACTCTGCAAACTCGAAAGAGGACGTATAGGGTGTGACACCTGCCCGGTGCCGGAAGGTTAATTGATGGGGTTAGACTTAGGTCGACGCTCTTGATCGAAGCCCCGGTAAACGGCGGCCGTAACTATAACGGTCCTAAGGTAGCGAAATTCCTTGTCGGGTAAGTTCCGACCTGCACGAATGGTGTAACCATGGCCACGCTGTCTCCACCCGAGACTCAGTGAAATTGAAATCGCCGTGAAGATGCGGTGTACCCGCGGCTAGACGGAAAGACCCCGTGAACCTTTACTACAGCTTGGCACTGAACATTGAACCTACATGTGTAGGATAGGTGGGAGGCTTAGAAGCAGTTGCGCTAGTAGCTGTGGAGCCAACCTTGAAATACCACCCTTGTATGTTTGATGTTCTAACTTAGCCCCATTATCTGGGGTGAGGACAGTGCCTGGTGGGTAGTTTGACTGGGGCGGTCTCCTCCCAAAGCGTAACGGAGGAGCACGAAGGTTGGCTAAGTACGGTCGGACATCGTACGGTTAGTGTAATGGCACAAGCCAGCTTAACTGCGAGACAGACACGTCGAGCAGGTGCGAAAGCAGGTCATAGTGATCCGGTGGTTCTGAATGGAAGGGCCATCGCTCAACGGATAAAAGGTACTCCGGGGATAACAGGCTGATACCGCCCAAGAGTTCATATCGACGGCGGTGTTTGGCACCTCGATGTCGGCTCATCACATCCTGGGGCTGAAGTCGGTCCCAAGGGTATGGCTGTTCGCCATTTAAAGTGGTACGCGAGCTGGGTTTAGAACGTCGTGAGACAGTTCGGTCCCTATCTGCCGTGGGCGTTTGAGAGTTGAGAGGAGCTGCTCCTAGTACGAGAGGACCGGAGTGGACGAACCTCTGGTGTTCCGGTTGTCACGCCAGTGGCACTGCCGGGTAGCTACGTTCGGAATCGATAACCGCTGAAAGCATCTAAGCGGGAAGCGAGCCTCGAGATAAGCTCTCACTAGCACTTTGAGTGCTCTAAAGGGTCGTCGGAGACTACGACGTTGATAGGCAGGGTGTGGAAGCGTTGTAAGGCGTTGAGCTAACCTGTACTAATTGCCCGTGAGGCTTAACCATACAACACCCAAGGTGAGTGTGGTGTGTGAGTAGACACAAGCGATAACCTTTACCGAATAAAGAAAGAGTGGCAATACAATCAGCCCCATGTTGTAACAGTTTTGTCTGGCGGCCATAGCGATGTGGCACCACCTGAATCCATTCCGAACTCAGTAGTGAAACGCATCAGCGCCGATGGTAGTGTGGGGTTTCCCCATGTGAGAGTAGGTCACCGCCAGACTTCAAATA
>NZ_AMRG01000033.1 GCF_000299895.1 Idiomarina xiamenensis 10-D-4 | reverse complement strand
GCAAACACGCAAATGGCAAGGCCAAGACGGTCTCGAACGTTACACCACCGAAATCGTGATTAGCGAACTACAAATGCTGGATGGCCGCACCGAAAGTACAAGCGGTTACCGGCCACCTGCAAGCAACCAACAAAATAAGGCAGAGCCAAAAACTCAAAGCGGCCTTGGTTCGCCGTTACCTGGTAATCGGCCAACACAGCAGCAGTTTAATCCGCCGGCAGACTTTGACGACGATATACCGTTCGCCCCGGTTGGGTTACAGCACCCTGCTCTATTGACCTGTTGTTGAGGTAGCACCCCATGAGAAACTCAGTAAAAACCACGACACCATCCAGCGCTAAGGACTATTGGCGCACGAGCGATCAGGCGTATCGTGATGCTTGCTATTTGTGTGGTGTTGATGATTTCAACGTTGATGTTGCGGCAGACGATGGAAATAAAAAGTGCGCCGCATACATAAGCGAGCAAGCAGACTCATTGCGCATAGACTGGTTTTTAGGTGATTTTGCAAACGCATGGTGCAACCCACCGTTTAGCCGCAAAGTTGAGTTCTTGCAAAAGGCCTATAGCGAGCGCAAACGCGGTTTAATTTGCATGATGCTCCCTTATGAGCCTTGCACTACTTGGTGGCGCGAAAATATTGATGGCAAAGCCACGATAGTTTACGTACCTGACGGCCGCTACAACTTTTTGCACCCTGAAACCGGAAAGCAAATGTCAGGCGTACCGTTCTCAGCCGCGTTTATTGTGTTTACCAGTCTAGTATCGCCGACTCACTACGTGCAGTTTAAGCGCGGAATTGGTCGAGACCGCGGCATGTCCTCTCACCGACATTGTTCACCATAAACTGGGGGTTACACTATGGGCGTTCGTAAACTCAAACCAAGCCAGTATATCGACGAGTTCTATCCCGGTGGTGGAGTCACACCGCAAACTATTCGCAACTGGATACGAAAACACCGTATAAAGGCAGAAAGAACACCCAGCGGTCGTTTCCTCATTGTCGTTAACGACGACAAACCGCCTCGCGATAACGTCAGTCAGCTTGTATCTTTTTTGGAGAGTTAGTGAATCGTGGCACCAAGGCAAAGGACTGGCAAAAATAAAGATCTGCCTACCGGCTTACATACGCGAAACGTCCGCGGGAAATTACGCTACTTCTTTATCCGAGAAGATGGAACAGAAAAGTGGTTTCCAACGGGCGTGAGTCGCGCTGATGCCTGTGCAGCTGCATACGAGTACAATCGAAAGTACCGCTATAAGAGTGAGAGTATTTCCGAACGCGGCGACAAATATAACAAACCATTAAGCGAATGGTTACCTGAGGTGACTAAACGTATTAGCCAAGAGGAAAAGCTAGGCAGTAACGCACTGAGTACGTTAGAAAAAGATATTGGCCGACTTCAAGAACTACACGGCAACGTAATGTCAAAGCGGCTTAATCTAGAGCACGTTAACGAATTCCTAGATACCTATTGTGCTGGCAAGTCGAACAACGTTTATAACCGAAAAATCAGCTTTCTCAAGAAGATATTCGACTATCTCTGTGATATGTCGGCTATGGATAGCAATCCTGCGGCGTTGAAGAAAGTAAAACCAAAAGAAGCAAAAGTTCGACAACGTTTAACGCTTGAACAGTACCAGAAAATTCTCAAGGCAGCGCCTAATTGGCTGAATATTGCAATGCGCCTGGCGCTGCAAACTACGCACGCAGTGCTTGAAGTTAGTCGCATCAAATATCGAGATTGCACATGGTTCGATAAGCCAGATGTATCAACCGGCTTAATCGTATATGGAGTGTTACGCATCCACAGACAAAAAGTGGCTACAAAAGAAGCATCACGTGTGGCTATCCCCATTACGCCAGCGTTGAAATCTATCATTGATGACTCTCGAGATAACTTATTGAGCCCCTACGTTGTACATCGGCTGAAAACTGATGGCAACCCCGTTGCTAAAGGCTTAACTCACGAAACCCAGCTAACAACCCGATTGATAAGCTCGACATTCTCGCAATTACGCGACGAGCTTGGCGTGTGTGATCATATTCCATTCTCAGCACGTCCCACCTTCCATGAAATCAGGGCGTTAGCCATTCATCTTTATACAAAACAAGGTGTGGACCCACAAGCAAGAGCGGCACACACAGATTCAAAATCAACGAAGATTTACCAAAGCGGCCACGTAAATTGGGTTGAGGTTCCGGCGGCTGAGCTATCCCATGATATGACCGGTTAACCATTTATTTTGATTATGGTGATAGCGAATCGAGTTGTGCCGATTGACCCTGCGCGTTAAATTAACTTTAGCTAAAAGTTTCGTGTAAGGAACATCACTTGAAATTTCTAAAACAATACCAGCCAGAACTCTTCGGAGTAATTGTCGCAGTATCTTTACTCAATATTTGGTACTTAGTTTCAATCACAGTGGAAGAAGCTGTTCTCCCAAAATCATACGACTACTTCATCAATGGCTTAACGGTCTTAGTTGGTGCGTTCATCGGTTCATTTTCTGCCTTTTGGCTAAAGTCTAGTGAAGAGAAGAGAAAAGAGGACTCAAGGAAAAGTCAAGCACTCAATGAAGCTCTTTTTACTATTTATCAGCAACTTAATTCAATAGCACAATATAGAAAGCTCATGGCTGAGGCTACGACTGATCACGAAAGAGCTTTTCAACTACCAGCTATAAAAGGTTCTAGTTACTCAAGCTTAAAATTAAGAGTAAATGACGATTTAATGTACCTGTTAGATGTAGATGCGTCATTGCTGATGGAGTTATCAATTGAGCAAGAGCGCTTTGAATTAGCAATGCTCGCAATTGAAAACCGTAATGATCTGCTTGTAAGAGAAATTCAGCCCCTTCTAAGTAGGTACAAGCACGATAATAAAAGAGACTTGGATGAAGGAGATTATGAAGCCCACCTTGAGCCGAGACTATATCTTGGGGGAATTCAGGCTGCTCAGCATATGTACTATCACGTAAATGAAAGTCGTCAATCTCTAAGGGAAGTGTTTCAGCGCCTAAGGGCATTAGCTGTGAAACTATTTCCTGACGGTCGTTTTATTGATATCCAGTTCGATACCCAGTAAGTAAATCGCACCCCAATATACAGTGGTTAAGCCTTTCTAAGCTACTGATTTTAAAGGTTTGTGATTTGCTACATATTCACTATTTTTGACCTAACTCAGAGGTTGTTATTCTCCATTAACTATTTGATTTTTATAAATTAAAAACCATTTAACCGTAAATCATGGGGTGTCAGGGGTCGCTGGTTCAAAT
>NZ_AMRG01000032.1 GCF_000299895.1 Idiomarina xiamenensis 10-D-4 | reverse complement strand
CAGTAGCCGGTCCCGCGACGGTAAAACGAACCCTGTTACGGCAAGGTAAGTCGGTGACGCAAATGCGCGCTGAGCTGGTTCAGGATGGACAGGTGGTGGTTAGCGCGCTGGCTAGCTTTGGCGCTGCGCGGCCGTCGATCATTAAACAATCGGCGGTTAAACACGTGAATTTGGGGCAACCCGAAGACGGTCTGGTGATGCCGAATATCGAGGTAGTACCAGAGTTCGTTAAACATTTTGACATGTCTATCACGATTGGCGGTTTACCCTTTAGCGGTCATCGTTCACGTTCATTTGGTGGTTGGGTGCGCCTGAAACAGGCGCCGTTGGGATTAAACGAGGCTTATATCGCGGCGTTAGTCGATGCGTGGCCGCCAGCGTTGTTACCACATTTAGTGCAACCGGCACCGGCGTCGTCGCTAACTTGGACGTTAGAGTTTATTGAACCCTTACCGCAGGCCAGTGCCGCCGATTGGTGGCAGTATCAGGCGGACATTGAGTATGCTGCCGACGGCTACGGTTATTGTGCCGCCAGACTCTGTGATGCGGAAGGCAAATTGGTGGCCATTAGCCGACAAACCGTGACGGTGTTTGCCTAACTCACTGTAATGAAGGAAAGCCAGTATGGATACCCGCATGGATGCTCAGCAGCAACAGCAAGCGTTAGCCATTCGCCAGCACTTAATCGATACACAGGCTGGCATTGAGCGGTTTTTATTAACCCAACCACTGCTGGTGCCACTGCAACCCTCAGCCATTCATCCGTTACAAGCGGTGCCGCGTATCGTGATTCGACAAATGTTGTCGCTAAAAGCCTCGAACACCATTATTGCGCGTGCCGAGGCTAAAGCCGCAGAGCAGGGCGTGTCAGGTATTGCCGATTTATCCGAATTAGACCTGATCAGTTGTGGTTGTAGTCGCGCCAAAGCGGCTACTATTACACGCTTTGCCGAGAGCTATTATCGTTACCCCGATGACATCGATAATTGGCAACAGCTCGACTGTGAGACCCTGCTAAAAACCATCACCTCGCATAAAGGATTAGGCTTGTGGACTGCATCAATTGTGGCGATGTTTCATTTTGCCCACGAGGATTTATTCCCGTTAGGCGATAGTAGCCTGCGCAAAGCTGTCAGTCTGCTGGGTGAGCACGGTGTGATTTTAGTGCCAGAACGGGCGGCTCCTTACCGTACTTATCTAGCCAGTTATCTGTGGCAACTGTTGGATCAGGCGCGTATTTAACCGATAGCACCGGGCAGCGACATGAGCGGCCATTCGATAAAGACCGTTGCTTAGGTTTCATTCGAAAACTTTCTTTTTTATCCACCTGTCAGCTGACCGCTAACTTATTGAGTTTAATAAAATAATGTTGTTTTATTGTTGACGCCTGAGATGGTGTGTCCGCCGTATTTCGGCTTTCACGCATGTTTTTTAGGTAAGGATACAATAACAATGGTGAACTTTATTATTGCAGTCAGTAGTGAGTTAGTGGCGGCTGGCATGCAGCGTGTACTCAGTGATAGTGGTTATCAAGTACAGGCGGTGGTACAGGATGTCAGCGGCTTACGTTTTCGCGCCAAGCAGTTTGATGACGCGGTTGTGATACTCTGTAGTCGTTTTGTCGGTGATGCGACGCTGGAAACCTGGCGCCGTATTCAACGTCGCCATCCGGAACTTCAATTAATGCTATGGAGTCGCTCGTTACAAGATGTGCTGGATTTTCAAACTAGTGTCAATCCGATTGAGGGTTATTTGTTGGATAACGGCAGTACCGATGATCTATTACAGGCCTGCGCAGCGTTAGATCGTGGTAAGATGTTCGTCGCGGCCGATGTGGCTGCTTATTTTGCTCGCCGTCCTCATGCTGAGGGTAAGGGCCGGATGTTGGATAAACTTAGCGAACGGGAGTTGCAGGTCACGCTGATGTTGGCTCGTGGTATGCGCGTGGCGCAAATTGCGCAGCATTTAAGCATTAGTGGTAAAACCGTCAACACTTTCCGTTATCGCATTTTTTCTAAGTTGGGCGTGGCCGGTGATGTGGCGTTGTCGCATCTGGCTATTCGCGCCGGCTTGGTGGATATCGAAAAACTAGCGGAAGTATGACAGCTCAATTTGACCCACAAACCTTTCTTCGTCACCTGACCAATCAGCCAGGCGTTTACCGCATGTATGATGAGGCGGGTGACGTGATCTATGTCGGTAAAGCGAAGCAGTTAAAAAAACGAGTCGCGAGTTATTTTCGCGCCAAAGTTGATCGCGCTAAAACACAAGCACTGGTTAAGCAAATTGCCGACATGGATGTTACGGTGACCAACACCGAAGCGGAAGCGTTGATCCTAGAAAATAGCTTTATCAAAAAGTATCGTCCGCGCTATAACGTATTGTTACGTGATGATAAGTCTTATCCCTATATTTTAGTGACCGATCACCAACACCCTCGGTTAGCCTATCATCGCGGTGCGCGGCGCCAGAAGGGCGAGTATTTTGGACCGTTTCCGAATGGTGCCGCGGTGCGCGAAAGCCTACGTTTGATGCAAAAGCTTTTTCCGGTGCGACAATGCGAAGACGCCTACTACCGTAATCGCAGCCGTCCCTGTTTGCAGTATCAATTGCAGCGTTGTTTGGCGCCTTGCGTGAACTACTGTAGCGACGACGACTACGCCGAACAGGCAGGGCTCGCAACGGACTTTTTAAAAGGCAAAAACCAACAAGTTATCGATCGCTTAGTGGCACGGATGGAGCAAGCCAGCAGCGATTTAGCCTTTGAGCAAGCGGCACGCTATCGCGATCAAATCGCGGCGCTGCGCAAGGTGCAAGAGCGCAATGCGGTAAGCGGTAATCAGGCTGAGCTGGACGTGATCGGATTTGCCCGCGGTAACGGTTTAACCACGGTGCAGGTGCTATTTATTCGTGATAATCAAATTCAGGGCAGCCGTAGTTACTTTCCCAAAGTCCCGGCCGATACCGACGATAATGAAGTACTGAGTGCGTTTTTATTGCAGTTCTATTTGTCTGATACGGCTGGCCGTAAAGTGCCAAAAGAGATCATCTTGCCCGAAGCGGTGGCTTTGCTGGATGAGCTTGCCGCGTCGTTATCGGAAGCGCTGCAGCAAAAAGTCGTGATGAATAAAAATGTGCGCAGCGAGCGTCGACAGTATCAGCAATTAGCGCAAAAAAATGCGCTCAACGCCTTAGCCAGTCGACTCAATCAGCAGTCGACCATGCACCAGCGCACCAAGGCGTTAGAGCAAGTGCTGGATTTAGGTGTGCCGATTCAGCGCATGGAATGTTTTGATATATCCCATACCATGGGCCAACAAACCATGGCCAGTTGCGTGGTGTTTGACCAGCAAGGGCCAAAGAAAGCCGATTATCGGCGCTACAATATTGACGGCATTACTCCCGGCGATGATTACGCGGCTATGGCTCAAGCCTTGGCAAAGCGCTATGATGGCGCACGTAGCAATGGCAAAATTGTCGGCACGGTGCCGGATATTCTGTTTATTGACGGTGGTAAAGGGCAGTTATCGCAGGCAGAGCAATATTTTGCCGAGTGGGGGCGTGATGCGCCGTTACTGATTGGTGTGGCAAAAGGCGAATCGCGTAAACCGGGCTTGGAAACCTTAATTCTGGCCGGTAGTCACGAAACCATACCGTTGAAAAAAGACGCCGCGGCGTTACATTTGATTCAGCATATTCGGGACGAAAGTCACCGTTTTGCCATTACCGGACACCGTAACAAGCGACAAAAAGCGAAACGTACGTCGTCGCTCGAGCAAATTGAAGGTATCGGTGCTAAGCGCCGACAAAAGATCCTGCAGAATCTGGGTGGATTACAGGAAGTAAAAAAGGCTAGTATTGAACAACTCGCAAATATACCGGGTATCAGTAAAAAAATGGCGGAAACCATTTACTACGCCTTTCATGATGAATAACCGGTAGCAAGGAACACACAACATTATGTGGAATGTACCCAACGTATTAACTGCTTTCCGGATCTTACTGATCCCGGTGTTTTTATTGGTGTATTACTTACCCTTCGTAGACGCCAACTTTTGGGCGGCATTTATTTTTGCGTTAGCCTCGATTACCGATGCGTTAGATGGTTATATTGCTCGCAAATTTAACCAATTCACCCGTTTCGGTGCGTTTTTAGACCCAGTGGCCGATAAAGCTATGGTGGTGGTCGCGTTAGTGGTCGTGGTTGAAAACTACACCGCCTGGTGGATCACCATTCCAGCGCTGACCATGATTTGCCGTGAAGTCATCATTTCGGCCTTGCGTGAGTGGATGGCGCAAATCGGCAAGCACACGCAAGTGGCGGTCTCACATTTGGGTAAATTAAAAACGGTCGCGCAAATGGTCGCATTGACTGGTTTATTATGGGAAGCCAACACCACTATCGTGGTACTTGCGGTGATACTATTCTATGTCGCTTTTGTGCTGACGTTGTGGTCAATGTGGGATTATTTACGCGCTGCGTGGTCAGATTTGATTGCAGAATGACCGTTTTGTCGCAAAAATAGGCAAACAGTTCATTTTGATAAAAAAAGTCGTTGACTGTCGGGCTAAGCTAAGTAGAATGCTTCCCCACAACGACGCAGTTGTGAAGCGGGAATAGCTCAGTTGGTAGAGCACAACC
>NZ_AMRG01000031.1 GCF_000299895.1 Idiomarina xiamenensis 10-D-4 | reverse complement strand
AGCTAGCCTATGGCAGTTTCAACGGCCGTTAGAAGAATACTTTACCATGGTCAACTGGGACCAGCGCGGCTCGGGCAAAACCTATCAGTAGGTCGATCCCGATAGCATCAAAAACACTATTCATATCCAACAGTATGTCGACGACGCCATCGCCGTCGCCAAATTATTAACAGCACGTTTTGACACCGATAAAGTGATTTTAATGGGACATAGCTGGGGTACTATCGTAGCTATGCACGCCGCGTTAAAGCGACCCGATTTATTCTCTGCTTACGTCGGTATCGGGCAAGTGATCGACGTGCACGAAAACGAACGCATCAGTTTTAATTACGTTTTACAGCAGGCCAAAGCGGTAGGCAATCAGGCTGCGGTCGAGGAAATGATGACCATTGCGCCCTATCTTGGCGACCAACCTCTCACCCGCGAGCGTATTGTTACCGCCAGAAAGTGGGCACAGCACTACGGTGGTCTGAGCGCTTATCGCGACAACTCCTTTTACTATTACCGCGCCCCCGTCTCTCGCCCGAGTACAGCAACGCCGAGCGTTGCGCGAGTAACGCCGGCAATATCTTTACCCTAGGGCGCATACTCCCCGAGTTTCTGGCAGTTGATTTTAGCGGGGTAAAAACATTTCCGATTCCGGTGCTGATGTTTATGGGCAGACACGACTACACCACGCCCTCGGAACCGACCGCCGCTTGGTTAAAAGCCGTTGATGCACCTTATAAAAAAGGCGTATGGTTTGAGCACTCAGCACATATGATCCCGTGGGAAGAGCCTGGCAAAACCCTCGTCAGCCTGCTGCAATACGTCCGGCCATTAGCCACTAAGCCGTAGATCAGCGACGCGACTAAGCGACAAAAAGGGCGTCGCCAACCCGGCGCCCCGACACCGTTAATGTAACATTTGACGACGGCTCAACTACTCTACGCCAGTATATTAAGGCAGCTGAGCGCCGGTTCCGTCCCATCTAAAGCTGGAGCCTGACGCTTCGCAACTAACCATTCGTTTTCAAGATCGGCTACATGCAACTCATCATCAGGCGCGCCTTACACCAATCCAGCCTCCTGAGACACCAATCGTAGCGTCAACTATGTAGCTGCAACACTCGCCCATAGTTTGTTGAAATTGCTCTTTAAAAATCACGTCTGGCTGAATAAACCCCAGTAGCTTGCTGGGCCGCAAGTCCAACCGCTTCTCATACACCGAGAGCTGCTTGCCAGTAACTATACGTAAGTCAGTGCTCTCCCTACATCGGCTGCGGTTTTCGCCGGCACTTTACGAATTAAATACAATTTACTTTTGCGTTCTAACAGGCTGACGATGGCACCCGCTCCTACCCAGTACGGTATCGACGTCCCAGTCACCGAACCGTTTCTTCTTATCTACGATGGCTGGCCGGCATTCAATGCCAATACGGTTCAGGATAATAACGCGCTTCGCGCGATTGCCTTTGCGGTATTTCCGATGACCATGTCACAATTGCTTGTAAAGCTTGCCACAGCACCATTTATCGCGTTTCACGAAACCGTAAATCCAATCGTGACTGACACGGTAACTACTCTTGTTTTTTGGCGATTACAGAGTACCACCAACAGGCAGTTGATCTCCGCTCACCGTTTAACCATGGACTTATTATCTGAATTCGGGCTAAGTTTCACAAACTTTCTTAGGAAGTTTTGAATCAGACTTCTGGAGTTTCAGACCAAATACAAAGCGAGTCAGATTATATGGCCTGATTAGGTAGTGATATATCCCCCAGGTCACTGCAACGGTGCTGACTGTGACCAAAGTAAATTTGGTAAACCAGTGCCATGTCAGTGGTACCAAAAAATACACGGCTATGAGGGTTACGGTCTGATGCAAAATATAAAAGGGATAAACCGCCTCATTACAGTAAGTGAGGAAACGGTTGGAAAAAGTTAAATAGCGTCGACCATAACCTAGTACAGCTAATATAATCATCCAACTTGAGCCAACGTTAATAATGTCATACAGGTGATGAATCAAGCCAGAGTCGGGTATTATCACTATATTAAATAACACTAGATAGCGTATTGCGAAGAATCCAATACCCATCACCAAAAAGGTTCGACGGGAATCAAGTAAAACTCTCCAATACTTCTGGTTCGAGCAGAATAAAAAGCCGATAAGCAATATTATTGTCAGCACACTGAAACGGGTCCAGTCGCCAATCAGATACTGGTCAGTTGGGGGGAAAATAGGCGCCAGAAACCAATCGGCTGCAACAATAGGCACCGCGAATAAATGAATGCCGTACGGATGGCAGGTAATACGGTACAGCAAGTTCGATCGACCTTGACTATTCTTTTGTCGTATCCAGCTAAACAGTGGTAACAGAACCATAATACTGGCAACCAGGTACACAACGAACCAGAGGTGATGCCAGGAAAAATTACCCTCTGGGTAAATTCCATCAAAAAAACGAGGGTAAAATTGCCAGTAAGATAGAGTCATTCCTTCGGTCAACCGCTGCACGTAGATTTGTGGAGGCACTATCACCAGAATGCCAAATAAAAGTGGCAATAGCAGCCGTGTAGCACGCTCCTTAATAAACCGTACTATTCCCCGGCTATTAAGGCTAAACCAGATCCCCGCTCCCGAAATAAGATAAAGCAAAGGGATACGCCATTGATGAGGAAAGTACATCAAATTAGTTAGCCACTCGCTTTGCTCCGTATTTTTGATATGCCAGCCCCAACTACTAAACGCCATCCCAGCATGAAAAAGTATCAATAAAAAAAACGCCAATACCCTCAACCAGTCAAGTTCATAATACCGCTTATGTTCGACGTTCACTACCAGACTCCTGCCTACACCGTAGACGATAATTTATTGACATGCTTTAATAATGGCATTCAATAAATAGGCCTACCACCAATTTGTGACCAGTCGCAAAACTATGTGATAAGCAGGTTAAGGGACAGGGCAACCGCATGAGTACTCATTAATTCATCATACTGCTGAAGCCCGCTGTTAATACGGATTCCAGATAACTGGCTTTCATCCAAGCGCGTTTTTGCTTAGCTGGTATGCTGCCTATTGATGACTCTGCACGCAACATGTTTAACGCCAGGTTGCGTAGCATCGACCAGTTTTCAACACCGTGATTCTGGTGGATTTGGCAGTCATCTTCACCCATTCTAACGTCCAGAACCCAGTGTAAGCTATTCTCTACAGCCCAGTGAGAACGTACTGCTTCGGCTAGTTGCTTTTCACTCAATGACGCAGAGCTGATATGGTAGCGGTATGTCAGCTCGGGTGATTTTCCGTGTTGTTGGCGGAAGCTCATGCTCATACCGAGGGTTTTAGTTCAGGCCATTGTGGGAACGCTTTGCTCACGTCAGCAGCGTCTAACACATGGTACGTGCGAGCTTCGATACGCCCCCGCTTTTGCTCGAAGGTTAAGCCACCAAGTGGTGCTTCGCGTGTCTCAGTAAAGGCATCTTCTACCGCTTTGCAGAGCTTGCCCTGATTACTTTTCAGTGTGAACTGGTAATCACCCGCCTTGCTCAACTATTTGCTCTGCAATGCTGGTCTAGCAGCCCATGGCGTCAATTGATACTAAGGTGCACTAGACATCAAATAATTGAATAAGCTCAGGGATCGCTGTGATTTCATTCGACTTCTCAAAGGTTTTAATTTGAGCAAATACCATTTTATTTTCGCACGCAAACGCATTAACCATGTGTATCGTGGATTGGCGGTCATCGCGCTGATAAGAGCTTCGAAGTGTTTTACCGTCAATTGCAATCAGTTGCCCATAAGTACTTTCATGAATGACCTGCATCCAGTTAATAAAGCAGGCTCTGAATTGTTCTGGGTCAATTCGTGAGATGGTATGGGCAATGGTGTTATCGACTGGCACGCCATCGCGCAGGTGACCATGCTATTGAAACCATTCAATGTGGCCGTCGGCATAACCTCGAATCTCGCTCCAGCCTTCGGCTCCAGCGACGACACCATACAAGGTGATAAACAAAATATCCTCAAGCGGATACGCTACTTTTTACAGATTGACGACTGTCAGATAACTCGCCAAAATGTGTGGTGAAGGCATCGATATGCATAATTTCACTCTCCTAAAAGAGAGTATAAGATCACGACTAAATTGGATCGTCAAACTGAGCGTTTAATTTTCGCTCAGATGGTTAAGAAACGTTCATGATCTTGCCCTCGGTTAAGGGGGGCATAAAGGATCACAAGGTGCAATCAGTCCTCACGCAAACCTTGAAAAGAAGGCGTCGCGATAATGGCGACTCAATTTGATCGTGTTTCCATCACTCATCGTCAGTTGATAGTCACCTTTAAATACCGCTTCAACCTTACGAATCTGGTCCAGCTTAACTGAAAAACTGCGATGAACCCGAATGAAACGAGAATCTAAGCGGGACAAGAAGTTATTCATTGTATCGCGTTCGATAAACTTGCCGTCTTCGGTATGCAGTTCCAGATAGTTGCCCTTGCTGGCAATCCAGTTAATACTAGAGATGGATAACGGCAACATTCGCTCGCCAGTTCGTACCAATATTCTCGGCGCGTGTTGGGACGATAGATTTTTTGCTAAGGCCAGAAGTTCATTACTCGGTATTGTAGCGGGCTTATCAATGCGCGAGTAAGCTCGCTGTATGGCAACGTCGAGCCTTTGTAGAGAATAAGGTTTAAGTAAATAGTCAACGGCAAACAGTTCAAAGGCTCTTATAGCATATTCGTCATAAGCGGTAACAAATATAACGGGGAACCTATCTCCAATTTCCAGTGCCACTTCAAGCCCAGTCATTTCCGGCATATGAATGTCAAGCACTAGAATGTCAGGCTTCTGCTGCTCAATCAACTCCATTGCTTCAAGCCCATCTCTTGCCTCAATAATGTCTTGGCTTGTCACTAATTGACCTAACATGCGCTTAAGCTTTTGTCGTGAAGGAGCTTCATCATCAGCAATAAGGATCGTCATGCTTCAGCCTCCGTGGCGGGGAACACAATTTCCAGCCGAGCTCGATTGTGATCGATGTCAAGTGTCAACTTTCCCTCGTCGCCGTACAGTAATTCCAGTTGTTTGTGGACACTTTTCAGGCCAATACCTAAAGAAGCTAACGCCTGTTTAACAGTCGGCAGGGTATTGGTCATCTCAATGTGAATATTCCCTTCATACATTATTATTTTTAACGAGATTGATACTTCACCGCGGCTATGGTGGATAGTATGCATCACCGCATTCTCCAAAACCGGTTGTAACAACATCGAAGGCACATTTTGATGCAATAACTCATCCGCTATGCTTTCCTTATAATGGATTTGAGAGGGAAACCGTTTTTGTAGAATAGTCAAATAACTATGCAAAATAGTCATTTCCTGTGACAACTTCACCTGAGAAGTTTCTGACTGGGCCAGATAGTAACGAAGCAAGTCAGACAGCTCTTGTAGAAGCCCTTCTGCCAACAGAGGATCTGTCACTATTTTATCCGAAATCATATTCAAGGTATTGAACAGAAAGTGCGGGCGCAGCTGAGACTTAAGCTGCAACAGTTGTAGGCTGCTTAATTCGCTTTGTACTTGTATGCTTCTCTGTTTTTCTTCCCCTCGCCTTAGTTCCTCCTTCCGATAAAAAATGGCGAGTATCATAGACAAATAAATTACGCCGATACGCGGCCACTCCAACAAGATTCGCTTTGAGAAATACTCGTTGAGCCACAGGTAGTGGTCCATGCCATAGGCCGCGGGCAAATAGGCATAGAATGGGTAACGAACAACATCCATCAACACACATATCAGCAAAATAACAACAGGTAAGATAGCAACATGTCGCAGCCATTGGCCAAGCGCCGACCAATGACTAAAATAAGGCAACTCATAATATTTTTTTACTAACGGAAAAATCAACCCAAGCAGATAAGCCGCGGTCATCTCCGTATACCAGGTAACCCACCAGGGTATGTCGCTATCTGTTTGTTCCGATGTTCTGGCTATGCTCAGGTAAACACCCAAAAGGGTCCATATTAGCCCGTAACGTAAGGCATTTTTCCACGAACTCAGCATAAATGGACTCTCCACTTCATCAAACGTGTGGTTTATGTCAAGCTTACGCCATATTAAGAGAACAGCTTCATGAATCAATCTAATTGTGACCAGACGCAAAATTAAAGGATTAATAGCATAAAGTGCATTACCAACTTCCGCTAAGAGCGAAAAGCAAACCTTTAGCCTTTTTATGGTTGGAGCCTACTTCCTCATAGCGACCAGCCGTCCTGTTGTTGGTATGCACGAGCGACGTTAAAAGCGCACGATAAGCTTAACTAATGAGTGTCCGTTTTAGAAAGGGGCTAATACAGGCTTATTGTTGTGTT
>NZ_AMRG01000030.1 GCF_000299895.1 Idiomarina xiamenensis 10-D-4 | reverse complement strand
CCTAAAAGCCCGCTTAACTGCGGGCTTTTTTATGCCTGTCAGCTTGACATTAAGGCATGAGAGTAGTTGTATAACAGCATCTGTAATATTCGGGATGTTATACTTTGACCATGATGCGTTGGCTGGTTGTTTTAGCCATCAGTTTATCGGCGTCGGCACGCGCTGCGACCGAAGTCGATGTGGCCGTCTATGAGTTTCCACCGTATTACTCGATGCATTTCGAGCAACACGTGGTGGGTGAGTTGGTCAAAGTGCTCAACGACTACCAGAATCAATATAGCTTTCGCCTAAAAGTTATCCCTCCTAATTGGCGTTATCGCGCGCTATCGGCAACAGGCTGTTGCGACGTTATTTTCTTTGAGGCTTATGAATGGGGCTGGAAGCAGCGACATATTGACGTTGAACAAACGGTACCGTTAATCAAAAGCCATAATCGCTTTGTCACCTTAAAAACGCCTCAGCGCGAGCAAGATTTTTTTGCGCACAAGCAGGGTAAGCGTATCGGCGGTATGGCGGGTTACGTTTATAATTTCACCGATGGTGAAACTGACGTGCAGTATCTTGAGAAACATTACAACATGTACTTAAGTGACTCGCAGATCACCAATTTGCGTTTACTGCGTAACCGACGTTTAGATTTTGCCATCATCAATGAAGAGCTGTTAGCCACGTTAGCCAACAGCGATAGCGATTATGGTGACAATATACTGATGTCAGAAAAGCAAGACGGTGAGTATTTGCTGCGCATTTTGGTTGGCGCCAATAAAGCGATTACCGCAGCAACCATGCAACAGTTATTGCGCGAAGTCGGTTCGACCGGCGAAATTGACCGTATCATCAGGCAGTTTAATCTAGAGCGATACCAAATTTACCGACCGCGGGTTTATCGTTAAGCGACCAGGTTACTTAGCGCTAATAAACGCTAAGTCCTAGACGATTGGCTAGTTCGCGGATCATGTACATACCCCGCGTCGAGTTACCATAGTTGTTTAACGGTGGGCTCCATGCAGCTAACACACCGAAGTCTGGTACGATAGCGACGATGCCACCGCCGACGCCACTTTTAGCTGGAATACCGACCTCAAAGGCAAACTGTCCGGACTGGTCATACATACCGCTGGTCGATAGCAACGCGTTGATGCGTTGGGTATCACGATGGCTGGCAATACTGTTACCGCTAAACGGGCAAATACCGCGATTGGCTAAAAATGCAAAAGAGCGCGCCAATTGCTCGCACGACATGCTTAATGCACACTGCCAAAAGTAATGATCGAGCACCTCGCCAACGTCGCTGTGTAAGTTACCAAAGCTTTTCATCAAATACGCTAACGCGGCGTTACGACTGCCGTGGTTGAGCTCTGATTGATGCACATCTGCGTCGGCAAAGATATCATCCGAGCCCGCCAGTTGGCGCACAAGACTCAAGACGGCGTTTTTACTGGCTGAGTAATGGCTAACCAGCACATCACTCACTAAAATCGCACCAGCGTTGATCATGGGATTTCTGGGAATGCCTTTTTCCCATTCTAATTGCACGATCGAGTTAAACGGTTGCCCCGACGGCTCCATTTGCACTCGCTGCCATAGCTCGTCGCCGACACGTTGCATGGCTAACATCAGACCATACAACTTGGATACCGACTGGATCGAAAACGCTTGCTGCGCCGCACCCGCCTGATAAAGCTTGCCGTCTAACGTGGCAAGGGTCAACGCACATTGCTCTGGCTCAACACAAGCCAGCGCCGGAATGTAGTCGGCGACTTTGCCGCCACCGACTTGCTGCGCCTGTTGCAGTATGCTCTCACATAGCGCCTGAATATCATCGGGTGCAACAATACCCTGTTGTTGGTCGCGTGCGGCTTGCGGTAGATCAGGGTTCAACGGGATGCTCCGGATGACTAACAGTGGCGAGTTTTTCACGCAGTTCAGCGGTTAATGGCACGGCTTTTTGCGTTTGATAGTCAAAGTAAACCATGACATTGATGCCCTTGGCGCAAAGCTCACCGTCTTGCCAGACTTCGCTGCCAATATCGAACGAGCTGCCACCCAAACGCGCGATGTAAGTTTTTACCGTGATCGGCTTGCCAAAATAAACTGGTTTGACGTAATCCACCTCTAAACGCGCGACAATCAAACTCCGTTTATCTGGCGCCATATCACCAAAGAAATCAAAAATCGGCAAACGTCCGGTTTCAAACCAACCAGGAATGACGGTGTTGTTCACGTGACCGAGGGCGTCGGTCTCATAAAAACGAACAATAAACTGCTGCTCTAGCATGGTTGCTTCCTTGTGCTGCTCTTGCGTTCAGTTAATCTGACTTAGCGCTTACGACTTTAGCATGGGAGCCAAGAAGCGCGCGGTATGTGACCGTTCACATTTGACGATATCTTCAGGGCTACCCTCAACCAGTATCTCACCACCGCCAGAACCACCCTCGGGTCCCAAATCGACGATCCAGTCGGCGGTTTTTATCACATCTAGATTATGTTCGATGATGACAATGGTATTGCCGTGGTCGCGTAAGCGATGTAATACGGTCAGCAATTGCTGAATATCGTGGAAGTGTAAACCGGTGGTCGGTTCATCCAGAATGTACAGCGTCTTACCGGTATCACGTTTACTCAGTTCGCGTGACAGTTTCACCCGTTGGGCTTCACCACCCGACAGCGTGGTCGCCGACTGACCCAAACGAATATATGATAAGCCAACGTCCATCAGCGTTTGTAGCTTGCGAGCAATGGCCGGCACTGCATCAAAAAACTCACGCGCATCTTCAACTGTCATATCCAATACTTCGTGAATATTCTTACCTTTGTATTGAATTTCCAGTGTCTCTCGATTGTAGCGCTTGCCACGGCAAACATCACAGGGCACATAGACATCCGGTAAAAAGTGCATTTCCACCTTGATCATGCCGTCGCCTTGACAGGCTTCGCAGCGACCACCCTTCACGTTAAAGCTAAAACGGCCCGGTTTGTAACCACGCGAACGGGCTTCCTGAGTACCGGCAAACAGTTCCCGAATCGGTGTGAAAATGCCGGTGTAAGTTGCCGGGTTAGAGCGTGGTGTACGGCCAATCGGACTTTGATCGATATCGACCACTTTATCCAGATATTGCAAACCATCAATGGCGCGGTAAGGCGCAGGTTCTGAAACCGTAGCACCGTTTAACTCGCAATGCGCCAACGGGAATAGGGTGTCGTTCACTAAGGTTGATTTGCCCGAACCGGAGACGCCGGTGACACAAGTCATCAACCCGAGCGGTAGGGTTAAATTGACTTGTTTTAAGTTATTACCGCTAGCGCCTTCTAAGCGCAGGAAATTTTCACCGGGTAAGTGCCGCTGTTCTGGCACTTCGATCAGCTTACGACCAGACAGATAATCGCCGGTTAACGACTCGGCATTGGCGACAATGTCGTCTACCGTGCCTTGGCCAATGACTTCACCGCCATGCACACCGGCACCCGGACCGATATCAATAACATGGTCGGCGGCGCGGATGGCATCCTCGTCGTGTTCGACCACAATGACGGTGTTGCCCAAGTCACGTAGATGTGTGAGGGTACCCAGCAATCGCTCATTATCACGTTGATGAAGGCCGATAGAGGGCTCATCAAGCACGTACATCACACCGACTAAACCGGCACCAATCTGGCTGGCTAAACGAATGCGCTGTGCTTCACCGCCGGAGAGCGTCTCCGCCGAACGTGACAGGCTTAAATAATTTAAGCCGACGTTGACCAAAAACCGTAAACGGTCATTGATTTCTTTTAAAATTTTCTCGGCAATTTGCGCCCGCTGGCCGCTCAGTTCAAGAGTTTGAAAGAACTCCAGCGCATCGCCGATGGATTGTGATACCACTTCGGGCAAGGTGGTGTTACTCACGAACACGTGCCGTGCTTCTTGCCGCAAGCGGGTACCATGACAGCTTTTGCATGGCTGTGAAGCTAAATATTTTGATAGCTCGTCACGTACCGCTTGCGAGTCGGTCTCGCGGTAGCGACGTTGCATGTTGGGGATGATACCTTCGAACGCATGCTTACGTACCACACGATCGCCACGATCGTTCATATAGGTAAATTCAATTTGCTCGCGGCCGCTGCCATGTAAAATAACGGCCTGCACATCGTCGCTAAGACTATTAAACGGTGCGTTCAAGTCAAATTCATAGTGGCGCGCCAACGATTGCAGCATTTGGTAGTAATAAAAATTGCGTTTATCCCAACCGCGAATAGCGCCGCCGGTTAGGCTGAGTTCGTCGTTAGTAACCACTTTGGCGGGGTCGAAAAACTGCTCGACGCCTAGGCCATCACAAGCACTACAGGCGCCCGCCGGGTTGTTAAATGAAAACAGACGCGGCTCCAGCTCTTGCATGCTATAGCCACAATGGGGGCAGGCAAAATTAGCTGAGAAGACGAGGGTCTGGCCGTCACCCTCCATCGGCGCCACCAACGCTGTACCGCCGCTTAATTCCAAGGCGGTTTCAAATGACTCGGCTAAACGCAGCTCTAAGCCACTACGAACTTTAATGCGGTCTACCACCACTTCAATGGTGTGCTTTTTTTGCAGTTCTAACTTGGGTGGATCGCTTAAATCGCAGATGTCGCCATCGATGCGTGCGCGAATAAAACCTTGCGCCGCCAAGTTATCTAAGACCTTTTGGTGTTCACCCTTACGTTCCTGCACAATCGGTGCCAATAACATCAGCTTCTCACCCTCTGGCAGAGTGAGCACCTGATCGACCATTTGGCTTACCGTTTGTGCCGCCAATGGCACATCGTGAGTGGGGCAACGCGGTTCGCCAACGCGGGCAAACATCAGCCGCAAGTAATCGTAAATTTCGGTAATGGTACCGACCGTCGAACGCGGGTTATGTGAGGTTGACTTTTGCTCGATAGAAATCGCTGGCGATAAGCCTTCGATACCGTCGACGTCGGGTTTTTCCATCAGCGACAAGAACTGGCGCGCGTAAGCCGATAACGATTCGACGTAACGCCGTTGTCCTTCGGCATAAAGCGTATCAAAAGCCAGCGATGACTTACCCGAACCGGACAGCCCGGTGATGACAATCAGCTTGTCGCGGGGAATGCTAAGATGGATGTTCTTCAGATTGTGGGTGCGTGCACCTCGTACTTCAATCTTGTCCATTGTTCCTGTCTGCTGTGTTGATGAGAAAACGGTCATTATCGCACATCGTGCGGGTTCTGGTACAATAGCGCGCCAACAATCTTTGTCATATCCATAGAAGGCAGTCGGTTTGTCCAATAAACAAGTACTTAATCGCACTGAACGACGCGCCGCGGTATCTTTAGCCGCCGTCTTTGGGGTACGCATGCTCGGCCTGTTTTTGATCATGCCGGTATTGGCAATTTATGCCCGCAGCTATCCTGATTACGCGCCTTGGTTGGTCGGTTTGGCCATTGGTGGCTATGGTCTGAGCCAAGCGCTACTACAAATTCCGTTAGGCTTATTATCTGACCGCATTGGCCGTCGACCGGTGATCATCGGGGGATTATTGGTGTTTGCCGCCGGTAGTGTGGTTGCCGCCACAGCATCATCGTTAGCTTGGGTAGTGGTGGGACGTGTGATGCAAGGTATGGGAGGGCCGCTATTCTCGCCTTAGCCGCCGACGTCTCGCGCGAAGAACAGCGGCCAAAAGTGATGGCCACGATAGGCATGTGTATCGGTTTAGCGTTCGCCTTGGCATTGGTTTTAGGTCCGTTTTTAGGGGCAAAGATCGGTTTGTCGGGGTTGTTTTGGCTGACCGCCGCAAGCGCCATCATGGCGATTGTGTTGTTACTGTTGGGTGTACCCAAAATTGTCACCCACAGTGCGCGCCGTGATGCGTTGCCGGTATGGAGCGAAATGTCATCGCTATTGCGCCACCCGCAACTATTGCGGTTAGACTTTGGTGTGTTGGCGCTACATTGTACGTTAACCGCCTGGTTTGTCATTCTGCCGCTGGAGCTAGTGAGTGCTGGCTTACCTGAAGAGCAGCACGGCTGGCTATATTTACCAACACTATTCGGCTCCTTTGCACTAATGGTGCCGATGTTGATTGTGGCCGCGAAAAAGCAGCAGCAAAAGCGCTTTTTTCAACTGGCCATTAGCTTACTCATCGGCGCGTTGGTGATTTCGCAATTATTTAATACGCATTGGTGGGCACTGGTTGTCGGTGTCTTGATATTCTTTGTTGGCTTTAATTTCTTAGAGGCCAGCTTGCCATCGCTATTAACCAAACTGGCACCGCCCGGCAGCAAAGGCAGTGCTAGCGGTGTGTACACCACCAGTCAATTTTTAGGCGCCTTTTTAGGTGGTGCTGTGGGTGGCTGGTTGCAACAGCATTTTGGCCCACAAGCTGTTATGCTTTTTTGTAGTGGGCTGTTACTATGTTGGTTACTCGCCACCATCGGTATGCGCGATCCGGCGCAATATCGCTCGGTCAGTTTTACTACCGCCGTACAGGGTCAGCAGCAAGCCGAACAATTGGCGCAGCAACTCAGCGTCATTGGCGGCGTGGTCGAAGCGCGAGTGGTGGTGGCCGACAGTGCAACTTATTTGAAAGTCGAAAAAGCGCATTACGATGAGCCGGCTGTGCAAGCCGTTATTGCCCGC
>NZ_AMRG01000029.1 GCF_000299895.1 Idiomarina xiamenensis 10-D-4 | reverse complement strand
CTGAATACCAGCAGGGGCTTTTTTATGTCTGACTAATTGATTGACTAAAGATCTGGGTAGCTAATGCACAGCTCGCTATCACCATGATTAGACAACGAAAGAGCTTAAGCGTCAGTCGTTTAGGCTCGATCGCTATCTATCTATGTAAGGCTAATCAACCTCGATGCTATAGATAATGTCTCCGCCCTGCGCTTCACTGGTCGAGGTAGATTCTAACAACCAATTCTCACTCAAGTGATAGCGTAAGAAAAAGGTGTTAGTCGGCTGTAATAAACCGATACCATATTTCACGTAAAGCCGCGGTGATAAGTATTTTCCGATAAAAAACGAGGTATCATTAACGTCGTTGGTACTGGAATCAATACCGACCTCGTCTAGTGCAAACGTATCTTTCAACGTTTTACCGACAAAATCGGTACCCTTGCTACCTAACATGATCGCGGCCTGCAGTTCTAAATTATCATTGCCGCCGCCAGCACCCGGTGCTCGCCCTAATACCAAATACGAAAGAATACTACTATCGGGCATCGCTGGGTTCGAATAAAGGTTTAACGTCGGAGCGGTTAATGTTCCGCCGACTTGTGCACCTACTTCAACCTGTTGCGCTGCAACGCCCGCAGAGGGTGAACTGTCGATAGTACGGTTAACACGTAAATCTAAACCTGGATTGTCGATACTGCCGCCGGTATAAACTAGACTGCCGCGCTGAATATTAAGCTCTTGACCATAAATCTCATAAGCACCGCTAGCAACATTGATATTACCCGTTGCGGTAGTTGAACGTTTGCCATCGTCATTAACTAAAATACTACCTTGCAAACGTCCGGCAAAACCAAAGGCGTCAACACGGACGTCGTCACCTAGGGTCAGCCTTAACTGAATATCCATCGGCATCGGCGTTTGCATGCTGCTATCGGTGACTAGTTCACCATTTTCTACCATCACCACGTCGCTAGAGACCGACGCGGTCGAACTGATATCGGGTTGTTTAACTAAAGCTTTCGGCACGACGATTTCGCCATCGACCTTAAGCGCGTTATCGCGATAATTAATCGTCATATCAGGGCTAATATCAACATACAGTTTAGGTGTCTGCATGACATTAAACTGTTGCCCTTTAATGGTTAATTGCAGCGCTTGCTGAGCTGCTGAGAACTCGCCGTCGATGCTCAGTACACCTTGACCAGAACTCGCTTTACCCTGTAGATACATATCGCCCATCTGAGTTTGCTTTTCGCGTGCGCTTAGCTGTACATCGGTGAGTTGCATACCTAACGCGGGTAAACTCATTTGCGTCGCGTTTAATTCGAACTGTCCATGTATTTCGGGTTGTTGCAGACTACCGGCTAACGTTATATCGGCGTTCGCTTGACCTTCAGCCTGCTGAACCTGTGGTAGCACCGCTGAAATCAAATTGAGGTCACTTAGCTTAAGATTTAGCTGACCATCTAATCCGGCGTCGGCTTGCGCCCAGCGGCTCAATTGCAGCTCTGCGTTAATACCGGCATCAATATCGTTCGGATGAATTTGTAGTTGCGCGTTTAAGCGTCGTTGATCGTCGGTATGCCAATTCAGCTCTGCCTGCTGTAAGCTCACATCAAGGTCCTGATCAAGTAGCGTCAAAGCGATATCAGAGCCGCTGATTTGCCCTTTTAAATCACCACTATCCAGCTCATTAAGTGGTAATCGCCAATCGCTTTTTAGCGCGATTGAACCGTCAAAGCGAGCATTATTAACCGCTGCTAACCAGGGCTCGGCCCAACTGACGGGCACGCCAGCAACCTGCAGTTGTCCAGTTAACTGTTGATTTTTCAAGTCGCTTTGTAAGCATAACGGTTGCGTCAGTTCTTTGTTGTTGAGACATAATGGCGTCATTTCAATAGCGGTTGTCGCCGTACTTAGGGCAACATCAATATCCACTGGCTGTTGTAACTGCCAGTCACCAGTATGTAGTAAGCGGCTATCTAGCTGCCGTAACTGGCCCTGCCATTGTTGCGCTTGCCAAGTGCCGCTGAGCTGAATTTGTAACTCGCTTTGCCAACCCGTTAGACTAAGATCAAGTTGGTGAGCATCAGCATTACCGGATGCGTCCAGCGTCAATGTATCAAGTTGTTGATCAGCGTAACTCAGCTGTTTAGCGGTGACCTGCAATTGATTGCTATTGGCTAACCCTTGCCAGTCCGCATTCAGTTGCGCTTCTGTCAACTGAGTATCAAGCAGTGATAGTTGCGCGAGATTCAGCTTCGCCTTTGCGGTTAACGCCGATAGCTCTCCGCGAGCATCAATTTGACCATTGATTTGGCCTTGCCAGTCCGGCATCAATTGCGACAAATCATTCAGCGCTAAGTGAAGCTGCACGCCTGTTTTTTGCAAATCGCCCTGCGCATTAAGGTCATTATTACCCGATTTTAGCGTCAAGGCTTCGATATTCAGGTTGTTGTCACTTAAGGTTAATTTAATAGCACCATCAATCGGACGCTGCTCAACCTGACCCTGTATGGTTAAATCGGTCGTTAGCTGTGATTGCCAATTCAGTTCGCCGTTGATGGCTAAACGTGCGTATTGGTCGGCCAGCGACAACTGCTTGATATCAATATGGTCAGCGAATAGCGTGGCGTTTAACTCGTTGTCTAATTCATCGCTAAACGCCAACAATTGCTGTGATAACAGTATTTGTAGTTGCTGCAGCGGCCCGCGCAACTGTAATTGACCATTTTCACTCACCACAGAGGCTGGTTGCTGCTCAGAAAGCTCCCCGGTGAGTGGTTGCAGTGTTATCGTGCTCCAATTAAGTTGTGCCTGTAGTTCCGGCTGAGTTAACCATTGCTGCAGCGTTACTTGGCCCTGTAGCCGCTCGGGTTGTTGCCGCTGATGAATAATTTGTAATTGCTCAAGCTGCAGTTGTTGTTGATTGAGTTGTAACTCGCTAGTGAGCGTCAACGGTTCGCTAAATGGTGTTTTTGCATCCACCTGTAGCTTGCCCTCGGCAGCCTTAAGGTCGCCATTCATGGTTAAATCTAATGCAAGCGGGTACTCACTTAGCGCTTCAGAAATAGCGTCTAAGCGTTGCTCCGGAAGATGTAATTGAGCGTGCCATTGTAGCTCACCGAGCAGATCCTGTAGGGCGGCTTGCAATTGTGCTTGCGCGGCACCATCACTTTTCACGCTGAGGTTGCTTTGCTGAATGTCGCCCGCAAGCTCCACCTTACCGTTTAGCTCCGGCAAGCTCTTATCATGTAGGTGCCACTGAAGCTGTAGTTGGTGAGGATAACGGCCGTTCGGTGTCAATTTGCCTGCGATCGTGACGCTAGCAAGGTCGTGCTCAAGCTCAAATTGGTCAATGGCCAGTTGTTGCTGAAATTGTGCTGATAAATGCAGGCGCCGCAAATCAAATAGCGTCTGTTGCTGTTGATATATCGCTAAATCGTCGATCTGAATCTGTTCGACATTAACCATCAGCGGGCTGCTGATGTCGGGTAGTGAGATGCTTTCAGCATTGCTTTTTGGGGGTTCGTCGCTAACCGGTAAATGCAGATCGACACCGGCTAGATTCAATGCCGTGATATCAAGGCTACCGCTTAATAGCGCTAATGGCTGCCAATTAAAATAAAACTGTTTAACCGTTAACAACGGCTCACCAGCGTCTTTTACACTGACCTGGTCAAGTTGCAAAGGTCCCCAGAAATCGCCTTGCCAGCGCGCTATAGTCACTTCGTAGGGGCTGTATTGCAGCGCTTGCTGCGCAAGCCAGCGACTACCTTGTTCGCTTTGGGTAATAGCGACTATTAGCGTTAGCAACAACAAAGGCAGGGCGACCACCAGCAGCAGCGTCAATATGGCTAAACGTTTACCCCAACTCATAAATCAGGCCCCAAGGTAAAGTGTAAACGCCATGGATTACCCGGCTCATCAATAGCTTGGGCTAGATCCAAACGTACCGCGCCAATTGGCGATATCCAGCGGATACCAAAGCCAACCGATTGCTTTAGTTTTTCATCCGGTTCAATCATTGCATTACCCAAATCACTGAACACCGCGACGCGCCAGTTATCAGCAAAGCGATAGTCAACTTCGGCACTTAACACCGCCAAATAACGACCGCCGATCACGGTTCCATCGTCACCGCGCGGGCCTAATTGCTCATAAGCGTAGCCGCGGACACTGTTATCACCACCGGCAAAGAAACGTAACGAAGGTGGTAATAAACTAAAATTATCGACATAAGTGGCACCTAGCTCAATGCGAGATAGCAGCCGCCAGCGTTCGCTGACCGAGGTCACAAACTTTGCATTAGCGGTCAGGGTGGCAAAGTTGGTGTCTGACAGCGCACTATCGGCACCGCCCTTTAAGCCCAAAGATATTCGGTAACCTTGATTGATATTAAGACGGTCACGAGCTCGCAAGAGTACCCATTCGGTACTGGGAATAAGAAAGCGCGAACTGCCGCTAATATCTTCACCCAAGCGAAAGTCTTCACGTTGCCAGTCAAGTGCATAGGTACGTTGCCAGCCGCCTATGCGTTTCTGGTCGGCGGCTCCGATAGAGTAAAGCGTAGACTCCTGACCCTCATTGCTTTTATCGGTAACTTCGGCTGTTAAGCGATAATTATCGGTCTGCGGCACTTCGCCGGGGATCACGTAACTGAGTAAGCCAGTGCTTTGTACTTGCGAAAGCTGGATCAGGCCGTTAAAGCGGTGGCCTTTGTCGTTTACCCAACGGCGGTCTTGACCAAAGGTTAGACGGGCACCGGTATCGGTACCATAACCTAAACCAAAGCGATAATGTGTACGCTTATTCGGCGTCATTTCAACATGAATGGGTACTTGGTTAGCCGTGGCTTGCTGCCAATGCGGCTGTACCTCGACGGTTGCAAAATAATCGCTATCGATTAAGGCGACCTGTAAATCTAGCAACTCCCGTGTACTAAAATCGTCGCCCTGTTGGAAGTTAAGGTAACGTCTTAATAACGCTTCCTCGACCGGTGCATCACTAAAACTGATCTGGCCGATTTGATAACGTGGTCCAGTATCCATAGTAACGTCAATGCTTGCCGTATTTTTGGCTACATCGATGGTTACCTTATGTTGTGCATATTCCGCTTGGTAATAACCGCGCTCTGCCGCTAAATTGGTAAAACGGGTTTTCGCACTTTGGTAACGACTATGAATAAAACGTTGCCCCGTCTTTAGCGGTAATTCATTTAGCGCGCTCGAAAAAGTGGGGTCTTGCTCACCCTCACCGGTTACTTGCCAGTTAATCTCAGCAATGGTGACTGCTGGGCCTGGCGCTATTTGGTATTGTGCCTGCCACTGTTGCTCGACTTTCTTCAAACTGCCATTAATAACAGGGTTGTAGTAGCCAAAGGGTTGTAATGCTTTCTTAATTTCTGCATTCGCTTGGCGGTGTAAATAGCGAACACGGAAACCCTGCACCGAGCTTTGTTCGCGCAGCGTATAAATACTCAGTAATGCCTGTACATTATTTAACAGGTCGCCGTCGATGCCGTTTATTTCGACACTGACTTGTTCTTGGGCAAAGCTCTGAGTAGGATAAATTAACATCAAGAGACAGAGTAAAGCGCCAAATTTTCGCGTTGTATCAATCAGTAATCTCACAGTAAAATCAACTCGTCTCAGTACCTCTGGGTGCCAGCGAATAGTGGCACAGCATGCGATTAAAATAAATGGAGTCAGCGCATGGCAATCGTAATTACCGAAGCCGAGAAGCGACTTTTACAGTCTGTTAACCTTCCGCCGCGCCCGCAAACCCTGCTGACCGTGAGTGCCGAGGCCAAAAAAGCCGAACCTGACGTTGCGGTTGTGGCAGCGGCTATTGCTGCTGACGTCAGTATTTCAGCGGCGGTATTGCAGGTTGTCAATTCGGCTGCTTATCGACGAGCTCGAGAAATCGAGTCGATTCAGCAGGCGGTCATGACCCTTGGCTTTAAACGTCTATTCCCTTTAGTTCGCGCGGTTGCACTAAAAAGTACCTTAACCAGCAATCAATCATTAGATGACTTTTGGTTCTATAACGAACATGTCGCAGCGGCCTCAGTGTTGGTCGCCGAACGCGTCGGAAGAACCCAAATTAAAGACTTTGCGTACATGCTCGGGTTATTTCAAAGCGCAGGTATTCCGTTAATGCTGAATGCCTTTCCCGATTACTACGATCTTTTTCTACAAGCGGAGCACACCCCCTGGCCACAAATTTTGCAGGCGGAGCGTGAACAGTTTGATACCTCTCATACCACGGTAGGGGCAATGCTAGCGCAACGTTGGCAATTGCCGAAAGTGATCATCGAAGTCATTTATTTTTTGCACGACGATGATAGTTTATTTAGCGCGGGCGAATTAGCACCGTTAGGATTAGACTTATTTGCCATCGTTCGCACCGCTAGAGCGATTGTTGACCAACGCTTGCGTAGTGAGGCTGGCTCGCAAGAGTGGCAACAGGTCGTGGACGGGGTGTTGTCACATTTTCATCTTGATGATGTCTACTTAGAAGAAGCGATGGCCGAAATTGCCGATGATGTATTTGCTTAAGGAAGATGCGAATTCCTTGAAATAAGACCGATATTTTTCACAGTTGTTTAAAAATGACGCAGTTGTCGAACCCAGCGGCAATATTTGCTTGCCAGTGCCGCGAGCCTCAGTATAATGCCAACTCAAGTGACAGGGGCGTAGTTCCAATTGGTAGAACAGCG
>NZ_AMRG01000028.1 GCF_000299895.1 Idiomarina xiamenensis 10-D-4 | reverse complement strand
TTAAAAATGATGTCACCGCGAGAGTATCGAGCTCTTAAAGTGGCAAGTTAAACTGTCCGTTTTAGCGGGGGCAACTACAGGTTCAGTGTTTAAACGAGCTGATGGAAGTCAGTGGGGAATAAATCTAAGTATTTACCCGAGGAAAACGAGAGGCAGCGATAGTGTTCTTTTGTCTCAAGCCCCAATTCTAGTCAGAAAAAACGTTATTAACCCCACGGGCCCATTTCGGAGACAAGGTTCTGAGATAGAGTTCACAGTCGATAACTTACAAAAGTGGGAAGTAAGCAATCTGGAAGACAGCCCTGCGAAAGAGCGAGATTTGCCAAAGGAGCGGAAGTCTCGTTGTTTCGTTAAAACCTTACCTGATGGCATGACAGTGTATTTACCGCAGTTTGAACTAGCCAGGTCGTTATTTTTTCATAACGCTTACTTCTCTCGTGCGTGTATGGAGCACGGAATATTGCAGAATGAGTTTTCAGTAGAACATGATGTGAATAATTCAGAGCATGCCGTCATTACTGTGCTCCCAAATAGTACCTGCCCCGATAACGTATTTTCAGATCCCGGTTACCGGCGTTACTTAGCTTGGCTTCTCTTAGATAACGATGCTCGGCTCTCCTACGAAAGTATCAGTAAGGCGCAGCTAGAGTCTGGCTTTAACCGAGGCTCATACAGGATTTGGAACTTTGAGTTTGAGCCTCCTCCCCTTCAAGGAGTTAATTTAAAAGTTCGCGGAAATTTAGATACAGAGACTAATACCTTGTTGGTTTATGAAATTACTGAATTAACAGGTATTCCGACAGGTGTGCCTAGTGACGTTGAGTTCTTTAGTCCCAAATTCTATGTTCCTGAGCTGAGTGGTGGAAGGGGTGACCGTGCTGGAGATTACCGACCGCCTAATCATGAAGTAGATGAGGATCAAGACTCCAGTGGTGAAAATGATCCGGTGCAAATTGATGGAGTCAAAACGAAAGTTGAATTTGCAAAGGCGGTAAATACTCATAAAACGGCAAGAAAAAGGAAAAAAGTTGGTTCCAGCGGCAGCTCTGAGGGAGGCGAAGCATCCAGTCTAGTTAGTACAGAAGAGCAATCTCCAATTGGGGATTTACCCAGTGCTGAATGGGACGGGCTAGATGAAGCTACAGATGATATGCATTTGTACGCAAGTAAGTTCGAAAGTTTTTCAAAAATGCTCGATTTACTAGCTACTAATCATCAATGCAAAGTAGAGATTATGGCTTTCAGAAAGCTGCCATCTGTCGGTCGCTGCAAAATGCACCTAATGTGGGATGATGATTCTACGCCAAGGTGCTGGATGTTGGTCAGGGTGACTGTCAGTGGTAATCAATTCTACCTTATGGAGGTTGATACCTCGGATGCTGCAAAGTCATTATCAACAAGAGTGGTTATGGCTTCTTCAGCGAAAGCAGTAATTGAACGATTATCCGAGATTGAGATAAAGCTACTTAAAAAGTCTTTGAGTTGGCCAAAGGATTATTTTGATAGTGAATTTGGTATGAAGGGTCACTTTTTTATAGTACATCAAGCTTCAGATAAAGCTGGTGTGATACGTCAAGAAAACATAGAACGCTGGGCTAGCAATGTTAATCGAAACTTAGTTATCAGATTCAGGTAATAAGCATCGGTTCGCTAAAATAAAATTAATTTTTATCGGCGCCCCAGTTTATTTTTCCCATGACGGGCTCGTTTTAGTTGAGCTTTTTTAATAGCCCAAGAACGTTTGCTACAGCTTCAAGATCTTCGTTTCTCAAGCGAGCAAGTTGAGCAGCGATCTTATAAATTTTTTCCTCCTCATTTATTTTGGTAGGAGATTCTTCAAAAAAGCTGATATTAGCATTCTCGCATAGCCTCCTAGCGATAGCGCTTCTACCAGTGAACTCACCATTGTAAATTCGGCTAATCCAACTTTGTTTAGTGTTAAATCGTTCAGCCAACTCTTGCTGTGATACGCCAACGGACTCGTAGTGCGCCTTTAATCTGGCCCCTAACGTTTTGGCTGAACGAGTATTTTTCACAATTTGGCCTTTTTTTATACGTATAAAATGCTATATTTATACGTATACTATTATCAGAAAACTAGGACTTGATCAATGTTCGATGTTGGTAGGGATGTCGACCTATTTATTCAAAAGCAAGATCCCAAAGCGCCGTTAAGCACGGCGCAAGGGGTTAAGGAAGTTCCGTTTCAACGATGGTTTAATTTTAAAGAAGCTTTTTCGCCTAGATTTGTTGTTGATGCGATTTCAAAGGCGCCAATCAAAGTTGAAAGTATACTTGATCCTTTCGGTGGTTCAGGAACCACAGCTCTTACATCACAGTTGTTAGGAATCTCTCCTACTACAATTGAAGTTAACCCGTTTATAGCTGATCTGATAAAAAGTAAATTACAAAAATATAATCTCGACAGGCTAATCAGTGACTGGCTATCTGTAGTAAAAGCTGCCGACACACTTAAGCCCGATTTGGGCGAATTATATGCTAAAGGTCCGAAGACACTTTATAGAAAAAAGGGAATTGAACGCTGGCTTTATGAAGCGGAAGTTCTAGAAAGAATAGGCCAGTACAAAATCGCTATAGATCAGATAACTGATGATGCAAACAAATGTCTTTTTAGAGTTTTACTGGGGTCTATTCTTGTACCTCTTAGTAACGTTGTTATTAGTGGTAAGGGTCGACGTTATAGAAAAAACTGGCAAAATAGAAATATCGAACGAAAAGATGTCGATGTGTTGCTCGAGAAGAAATTCAATGACGCAATATTTGATGTATCGAAGTACTCAGAGCGAAGGGAGTACCGCTATAATCTTTTAACCGGCGATTCGAGAACTAAGATTAAAGAGGTTGAAAGCAGCGACCTAGTACTTTTCTCTCCTCCTTATCCAAACACTTTCGACTATACCGATATCTACAATATTGAGCTGTGGGTTCTAGGGTATTTAAATACTCCTGAGGAAAATAAAACCCTTAGGCTTAGTACCTTTCGTTCCCATGTACAAACAAAGTTTGAAATTATTCCCCCGCCCCAATCTGAAACTCTCTGTGAAACGTTAGGGAGACTTGATAATGTTCGCGAAAAATTGTGGAGCAAAAATATACCTAGCATGGTAGGTTCTTACTTCAGAGATATCGAGACTATACTCGCTGAGTCCACTAGGGTTTTACCAAGTGGTGGAATGGTCGGAATGGTTATCGGAGATAGCCGGTATGCCGGCGTCAGAATTGATACAGCGCGGATTACAAAAGAAATCTCACAAAACTTAGGACTGACGTTTAAAGAAGAAGAAAAAATTAGAGTTATGAAGTCCAGCGCACAGCAAGGTTGGTCTAATGATTTGGACGAAACGGCTCTCTACTTCATAAAGGAATAAGAAGGAACTAGGTTTGATTAAATTTCCTGTACTAAGACAAATTAAAATCGAAGATTACCAGCTCTATAAGAATGAAAAAAATGAGAGCTTAGATCATAACTTCGATGGTGGAGTACATCTTGTAGTTGGTATAAATGGGCTAGGGAAAACTACTTTACTAAACGCTATATACAGATTAATGGTCGGCCCAAAAGACCCGCCCAAAGATGGTGAGAGAACTCTTGGTAGTAGTAAAAACGAATTAACTAAGTGGAGAAGGAGAAAGTTCTTCTCTAACCGAGTAAAGGATGGTGCACTAAATGCGACTGTTGAGGGAGTTATCGAGTTTGGAAATAGCAAAATCCAAATTAAAAGAAAACTTTCCAATTTGGATGTTCTCTCTTTATCTGTTGATGGAGTTAGCATTGATTCAAGCCAAGAAGCCTACGAGGAAAAAGTAGAGGAACTCTCGGGTCTTCCATCGTTCGTTGACTTTTTTTCCGTCGTTAAATTTTTGGTATTTTTCCTTGAGGATCGATCAGACTTGATATGGGATCAAACATCTCAGTTCGAAATGTTCAGAATACTTTTTTTTGATAAAGAGTCCGCGAAGGCCGCAGCCAAGTACCGGGATGAAGCGAGAAGTGCTGATAGTAGATATCGAAACCTTAAAGCATCAGTTAACAAGATTAAAGATCAACTTGATGATTTGGTTTCTGATGAAACTGATATCAATCGTAAGGAATATGCTTCCTCACTAGCTCGTTTAAGCGGAGTAGATGAGAGGCTTAGAGAGTTAGAAGATGAACTTTCGGAAAATAGTTATGAAATTACTAGTACAAAATTAAAAATAGCGCAATCTAGACGAGACTTTGACGAATATAAGTATGGACTGGAAGAGTCGCAGCACAATTTACTTTCTAAGTATTTTCCAGACCTTGATGAAACAGTAAAAATGCTGTTGAGTAATCTATCTTCAGGGGGCGGGTGTTTTGTTTGTGGAAGTAAATCTAACGACTCCGAACGTATAATTGATGAAGCTGTTCGTAATAAATGCTGTCCAGTTTGCCATTCAAATGAACAGACGCAGGAGTCAACTGAAAAATTTGTAAGCAATGCAGAGAGAGCAGAAGCTGAGATTGAAAGAATGCGACAAAAGTCACTCCAATGTTTGTCCGACTATGAAAGTCAAAAAGAAATTCTTGAGCAATTGTACGATAAGCAAAGCAAACTTTTAGAGCTTGTAAAGTCAGTATCTGACGAACGCGTAGCTTGCTACAGAAAGGTAGCTGCTATTGAAAAAACACTGCCAAACGAAGATTCAGATACTGAGGAATTGTCAAAACAACTGACAAGCTGGCAAGGTATGCTAAGGAATTATGAAGATCTTCGAAAAGAGAACACGTCAGCCTACAGTAAGGCGATAGAGCACCAAACCAACCATTTGTATAAGAAACTCGAGCTATTGAAGTCAAAATTTGAGCACTATTGCTCAAAGCTTCTTGCTGAAACAGTTAAGTTAAAGCTAGAGCATCATGAAGGTCCTCTAGGTGAGGGCGGGAAAGAAAAAGTTCGAGTTCCATTCTTCCGAGTGAAGATGACATCCGGTGTTCATACAGAAAGCCCACAATTAAGAGAGTCAGAAGAACAAGTATCCGAGTCCCAAAGAGAATTTATAGATTTAGCTTTTAGATTGTCATTGTTTGATGTGGTAACCGAGACGGAAGGCTCACCTGCAATGATTGTTATGGAAACTCCCGAGGCTAGCCTTGATAGTATTTTCATGCATGAAATTAGTAGGCTTTTTCGAACATTTGGTCAAAAACAGGAAGGCCGAAATGTTTTTATTGCTTCAACCAATCTAAACCAAAGCTCTATGATATCGAGTTTGCTTGGAGTCGGATATGAACCCGGTCACGTTGAACAGAACCGCCGCCAGCGGCTATTGGGAGCACCCGGAGATCCGGATGGAGAGGAACCTGTTCTATACCCAATTGAGGCGGAAAACCGAGAAAAACATATCATAAATTTGCTCCAGCTATCTGCTCCTAATGCTGCGTTGGTGAACTATCGTAGTTATTATGAGCAACTATTCAATGAAGCTGTTTATCAAAGTGTCGATTCTGGAGGTGGTAGTTCGTGAATAATGACGTATTTCTAGCCAGCCGGATGTGGTTATTAACTCTTCTTGAGAGCGCTGAACGCAATGCTATTGCTCCTATTCAAATGGAGCAGCTTCACCGATATATTTATCTTGCTAACGTCTTAAGTCCTGTCTGCGAATTAGTAATGCCAGATTCATATACCTTGAAACATATGCGTGGGCCTTATTTTCCAAGGGCGCAGTGGGACATAGGTAGGCTCGCGTTGCAGAGTAAAGTTGAGGCACGAAACTTCAAGCCGTTTAGCGATGAATATGGATTTTGGCTGTCAGCTGACTTTCGCATTACAAAAGAAGGCATCAACCTTGTGGAAACATTGAGTAAGAGCGATTACTTTAGCGAGCAGGCAAGCTATCTGAGAGAATTTATGTCAGCTTGTTCCTCAATTGAGCAGAAAAAAATAGAAGCTATAACTCAATTTGATTTCCATTACGCAGCGGCCGCGAATGGAGAGGGAGTAAGGTTTTCTGATATGGATGATAATGTAAGTAAGAAAGCTGCCGTTTTAATGTTTCCTACTGACAGGCTATATACTCCCTCAGAAGGAATACACAGATATATTAGTTACTTGAATGAAGCTGCAAGCTCTTAAGGAATGAGAGATGAGCCAGTCAGTTTTAAAGTTAGATGAAGATATTTTAAAAAAAGTCCAATCGCATGTACCTGAGAATAGCTCCCCTTTTCAACAAGGAGGAGAAGAAGAGGAATATAGGTTCACCACTTTTCTTTTGGACTACTTTCAAAAAAGAAAAGCAGTAAGAACACTGCCAGCCTCGGGAATTTCATATTTCATTTATATACCTCCTCAGTTAGCACGAAAGGTAGAAAACTTGGGGAGTAGCGTTTTAAGTCTGCGAAGGGATAAAAGTCGTGACTTATCAGGAAAAATATTTCTATGTCTAGACTCCGCCCTTAATAAAAATAGAGTCATTTCATTTGAAAATAGTGATAATCAGAGAGATGTTTTAGAGGAAAAATTTCAAGAGATTAAAGAATTATTAGGTGATTTTGAGTTATTAAATGCTGTTGTTGATTTTAATATTCGGTCGATGTCGATTTTCTTAACTGAGTCGCCAGTTGATCCAACGTCTGAATATGAAATACTAATAGACATCGGAAGGAGCCAAGAGCAGTTTTCGAGAGAAAAACTAACTAGCTTTTCATACGACTTTCATGAAACCGAGACAAAGCTGCCTGGTTGTGGATTAATGATTTGGAAAGTTCAGGGAGACTACACGCTTACCGATCACGCCGAAGATAGAATTGCGCGTAGATTTACTTTTAATCTAGTAAAGATACTGGGAAAAGATGGTGTATCTCAGGAAGCACGTGGATCTCATGGGCGATCTGATTTAATAATTCATTCACACGCAATGGTACCTGAGCATGGGCCATGCGTATTAGAGTTTAAGGTACTTCGCCACGGAAATAGCGACGATGCGTGTGAGAAGTGGCTGAGTGAAGGACTTGAGCAGGTAATAGATTATGGTAGCGATCGAGCTGCAAAAAGTCATTATTTGATGGTGTATGATGGGAGAAAACGCCTTGGAGAACTTGACTTAATTCGAGAGAAATCGCGTGAGCAAGGTGTTACTTACCTCCACTTTGAAATGTATAATACTCCAAGTGGAGAAAGAAAAACTAAGCTGAAAAAGTGATAAAAATTAGATTTTAGTGTTGAGAGTAGTCTAACTAAGTTATGCTTTCTTGCCGGCATTTCATCACATCGAGATGGATTACAATCCAACTCCATGCCATACAAAAAATGACAGAATGTCACCGAACAACTTAGATCTTGAATATTTTAGGCGGGTAGAAGGGTCTAGAAAAATCAGGCCTTACCAGTTCGCTACTACAGTTTTTGACGGCGGAATCTGGAGAGAGAAGTTAGACTTATGATAGAGAAAGAGGTATTCGAATTGTAAATATCCCATTTATAACACAGTCATC
>NZ_AMRG01000027.1 GCF_000299895.1 Idiomarina xiamenensis 10-D-4 | reverse complement strand
GACGAGCTACCAGACTGCTCCACCCCGCGTCAAACTTGACCGCTATTATACTGACTATACCTAAGAATGCAACCTAACTAATGTCGAAAACTCGATATAACCTGTTTGATTTTCAATAGCTTGTAGAAATTTTGTTAGCGTTATCAAAGGCCTTTCCAGAGCCTTTGATAATTTCATTCTGGTGCAGAAGGCGGGACTTGAACCCGCACGCCCGTTAGAGCACTACCCCCTCAAGATAGCGTGTCTACCAATTCCACCACTTCTGCATAATTCGAGGCGCCGAAAAACTTAGTTTTGCGGCGGCAAATCGTTGTTTTGCTGCTCTTGCTCACTAGCTGGCGGTAACTGTTCGCTTTGCTCGTCAAGCGGCACCGACAAATCAGACAAATCATCGTTCGCGCTACCCTTGCCCGATGACAAGTTACCCAAAATGATGCTGAGCACAAAGAACAAAATTGCTAAAATCGTGGTCGTGCGGGTTAAAAAGTTACCCGAACCACTTGAACCGAACACGGTATTTGATGCACCTGAACCAAAAGACGCACCCATATCGGCTCCTTTACCCTGTTGGATCAAGATCAAACCAATCAGCGCAATCGCCACCAATAAAAAAGCAATCAATAAAAATTCGTACATCGCTTGTTATCCTCGCGCGGCCTGACAAATGGCAATAAAGTCGTCAGCAACTAAGCTGGCACCACCAATCAAACCACCATTAATATCTGCTTGGGCAAATAATTCTGCGGCATTATCCGGTTTTACGCTGCCGCCGTAAAGTAGTGTTATATCTTTTCCTGCGTCACCCAGTTGCTGTTGCAACCACGAGCGAATTTCCGCATGTACCTGCTGAGCTTGCTCAGGTGTAGCCGTTTGTCCAGTGCCAATTGCCCAGACCGGCTCATACGCGATAACCAATAATGCAGGACTACTTTGAGCTAACCCTTGCAGTGCTGCCGCCAATTGCGCTTTGACTACAGTTAGGGTTTCGCCGGCTTCCCGCTGCGCTTCGCTTTCGCCAACACAGACCACCGCGGTCAAGCCAGCGGAGGTAACCTGAGCGACTTTTGCCGCTACCTGCTGATCGCTCTCTTGGTACAGTGAACGACGCTCAGAATGACCAATTAACACATAGTCGACGCCAAACTCTTTTACCATGCTCACGGCCAGCTCACCGGTATACGCCCCTTTCGGGTGCTCGCTAATGTGCTGTACACCGACACCAATGGCATCATAGTAACAAGCTTCGGTTAGCGCCGGAATGTATATCGCTGGCGGGCAAATACCGACATTGACACCGTGCAGGCTATCAGCAGCGTCACGCAATGCTGAGACCATTGAGGTCACCAATTGCCGATCACCGTTGAGTTTCCAATTCGCCAGTACCAGTGGTTGCGGTTGCATAGCTTATCCTTTGGTTAAAGCGGCCGAGATAGTAGCGAAAGTTATCACAACTTACAAGCCGCTTTGCTGAGTTTTCGACGTGTTCGCTTAATTACTAGCCGCTTCGACTTCAGCGGCAATTTGTTGCGCGTAGGCTTTCACGATGCTGTTGTCTTTACCTTCGACCATTACCCGGATCAACGGCTCGGTACCCGATTTGCGTAATAGCACCCGACCGTCGCCGGCTAACGCATCTTCCACCTCGGCCACCACCGAACAGACGTTGTCTGCCTGCAACGGGTCACTCTCACCGCTATAGCGGACGTTAATCAACACTTGAGGAAATTTTTTCAAGCCCCCCATTAGCTGATCTAACGACGCCGAACTACGCTGCATTGCTGCTAAGACTTGTAAGCCGGCAATAATGCCATCGCCGGTAGTGTGGTATTGGCGATTGATGACATGCCCAGAATTCTCGGCGCCGAATACCCAATCACGCTTAACCAGCTCTTCGTTGACATAACGGTCACCGACTTTCGCCCGAACAAACGGAATATCCAATTCAGCTAAGGCTTTCTCGACGGCGAAATTCGTCATAAGGGTACCAACCACTCCGCCTTGCAACACGCCCTGTTGTTGCGCATTACGAGCCAACATAAAAATAATGTCGTCGCCATCGATAATACGTCCTTTGGCGCTAACCAGCATGATCCGGTCACCATCGCCATCGAGAGCAAAACCGACGTCGGCTTGCTCCGCCAACACGGCTTTCTGTAACGCATCAAGATGAGTCGCACCGCAGTTAAGATTGATATTTTTACCGTTCGGACTGGCGCCAATGCTGATCACTTCGGCGCCCAACTCGCGCAGTACATTGGGGGCGATATGATAAGTCGCGCCATTGGCGCAATCGACAACAATTTTTAGCCCGGTCAACGATAGCTCTGAGGGAAATACATTTTTACAGAACTCTATATAACGACCGGCGGCGTCGTTAATACGGCTCGCCCGACCTAAATGATCTGAGTCGACGCATGATAAGGGTTCATCGATTAAGCGTTCAATATCTAGCTCAACACTATCGGGCAGCTTATCGCCCGAATCAGAAAAGAACTTAATACCGTTATCATAATAGGGATTATGCGAGGCGCTAATCACAATACCGGCTGCGGCTCTGAAGGTTCGCGTTAAATAGGCGATACCCGGTGTTGGCATCGGTCCTAAGAACTCGACATCCACTCCCGCTGCCGACAACCCCGCTTCCAACGCCGACTCTAACATGTAGCCAGAAATGCGAGTGTCTTTACCCACTAATACGCGTTTGTTGCCCTGTGCCGACAACACCTTGCCAGCAGCCCAACCGAGTTTGATGGCAAAGTCGGGCGTAATAGGAAAGCTTCCTACTCGGCCGCGCACACCGTCGGTACCAAAATATTTTCTCTGACTCAAAGATAATCTCCCTCTAACGTGGCTGCCACGACTCGCATCGCATCCACCGTTTCGGCTACATCGTGGACGCGAATTATACGGGCTCCTTTTAAAGCTGCAATGGTTGCCGCGGCTAAACTACCGGGCAAACGTTCGTTCACCGGACGCCCGGTCACATGGCCTATCATGGTTTTTCGCGACATGCCCACCAACAACGGCAAGCCTAACTCGTGAAATGCCTGTAAGCGCTGTAATAGCTGGTAATTATGGCGTGCCGTTTTAGCAAAACCAAAGCCCGGATCTAGCCATAATTTATCGCTACTGATACCAGCAGCCAAGCAGGCGTTAACGCGCTGTTGCAAAAATTGCTTCACATCACAGACCACATCATCGTACTCAGGTTCATCTTGCATGGTGCGAGGTTGCCCTAACATATGCATCAAACACACCTCAGCGCCAGTCGCAGCGGCAGTCGCCAAGGCATCGGGTTCGCGTAATGCGCGTACGTCGTTAATTAAGCAGGCGCCAGCAGCCACCGCCTCGCGCATGACTACGGCTTTACTGGTATCGACCGAAATTTTAACCGGCATACGCTGACGAATAGCGGCAATCACCGGCACCACACGCTCGAGCTCTTGCTGCTCGCTAACGTCCTCGGCACCGGGTCGAGTTGACTCACCACCGACGTCAATATAGCTCGCGCCGGCATCTAACAGGCTTTGTGCTTGCCGCAAAGCGGCATCGAGTTGACGGAATTGACCACCATCAGAAAACGAATCCGGGGTGGCATTTAAAATACCCATGACTTGTAAAGGGCGAGCGTGTTTGGTCATGCTGAGGTTCCTCGTCGTTGCTCAACTGGCAGTAAATATCCGTCAGGCAAAAAAAAGCCCCGCAAGCGGGGCTTCGTTAGCAAGCACTTACTTGGCCGGTGCATCACCCGGCTTGTCCAACTTGATTGGACGTTGCGGTGCTTCTTCAGTGTCGGCTTTGACCGCACCACCGCTATTCGAACCATCGTTGTCACTGTCACGCCAATCGCGCGGAGTGCGTACATCACGGCGATTCATCAGATCATCAATTTGACCCGCATCAATGGTTTCGTATTTCATTAAGGCATCTTTCATCGAATGTAAGATGTCGATGTTTTCCTCAAGAATCGTCTTCGCACGATTATAATTGCGGTCAATCAACGCCTTCACTTCTTGGTCGATAGCACGCACGGTATCATCAGACATATGTTTGGCCTGAGACGTGGGACGTCCTAAAAATACCTCGCCTTCTTCCTCAGCATACAGCAACGGCCCCATTTTTTCCGACAAGCCCCATTGCGTCACCATCTTACGCGCGATATCTGTCGCTCGCTCAATGTCATTAGACGCACCCGTGGTGACTTTATCGTCGCCGTAAATCAACTGCTCAGCTAAGCGGCCACCATACAAGCTAGAAATCATACTCTCTAGATGCTGTTTACTATGGCTGACCCGGTCTTGCTCAGGCAAGTACATGGTGACACCGAGTGCACGCCCACGCGGAATAATAGAGACTTTGTAAACCGGATCGTGTTCAGGCACTAAACGGCCGACAATAGCATGACCCGCTTCGTGATAGGCCGTCATGGCTTTTTCGTCTTCGCTCATGACCATCGAACGACGTTCTGCGCCCATCATGATTTTATCTTTTGCTTTGTCGAATTCTTCCATCGACACGGTACGCTTGTTACCTCGCGCGGCAAATAATGCAGCTTCGTTAACCAAGTTGGCTAGGTCGGCACCAGAGAAGCCCGGTGTACCGCGCGCAATGACCGACGCTTCGACGTCGTCACCCAAAGGTACCTTACGCATGTGAACTTTTAAGATTTGCTCACGGCCACGTACGTCAGGCAGGCCAACAACGACTTGACGGTCAAACCGACCAGGACGTAATAAGGCCGGATCGAGTACGTCAGGACGGTTAGTCGCGGCAATAACGATAATGCCCTCATTGCCCTCAAAGCCATCCATTTCAACCAGCATTTGGTTTAGTGTTTGCTCACGTTCATCATGGCCACCACCCAAACCAGCGCCGCGCTGGCGTCCAACCGCATCAATTTCATCGATGAAGATGATGCAAGGAGCCGATTTCTTCGCTTGCTCGAACATATCACGTACCCGTGAGGCACCAACACCGACAAACATTTCGACGAAATCAGAGCCTGAAATCGCGAAAAACGGTACTTTTGCTTCACCGGCAATGGCTTTTGCCAACAGAGTCTTACCGGTACCCGGCTGACCTACCATCAGCACACCTTTTGGAATCTTACCGCCAAGGCGCTGAAATTTAGAGGGATCTTTTAAGTAATCGACCAGCTCAGAGACTTCCTCTTTGGCTTCGTCGCAACCAGCGACATCAGCAAAAGTGGTTTTCACCTGATCTTCACCCATCAGCCGCGCCCGCGACTTACCAAATGACATCGCGCCACGGCCACCGCCGCCACCCTGCATTTGGCGCATGAAGAAAATCCAGACACCGATTAACAACAGCATGGGGAACCAAGAAATAAAGATCGAGGTTAAAATGCTAGGCTCTTCCGGTGGTGTACCACTGGTTTCAATGCCTTTGTTGCTCAGCAGTTGATCTAACAACTTCTGGTCGTTAATGGTGGGCATTACCGTACGGAAGTTTTGACCATTACTGGTGGTGACGGTAATGGTACGCATATCTTCGGAAAACACCGCTTTACGTACCTGGCCATCTTCAACCATGGACACAAACTGGCTGTAAGGCATTTGCGAGCTTGACGAGCCACCGGGGCTGAAACTGTTAAATACACTCATCAGCACTACGGCGATGACTAGCCATAGAATGAGATTTTTTGCCATATCGCTCAAAGCCTGCTACCTCTGCTATTGCTTAAATTTAGAGTCTTCGCACAGGGTACTACAGTTTATACCCTGTCGCTACCAGATAGACTTCGCGCGATCTGGCTCGCGAAGACTCCGGCTTTCTTGTCTTTACTTGCTTAAATGCGGCACGGCAATCACGTAAAAATTCTTCAAAGCCCTGCCCCTGAAATACTTTGACGACAAAACTACCGCCAGGTTTCATCACCTGATGACACATATCCAGCGCCAGCTCGACTAAATACATCGAACGCGGGATGTCGACATTTTCATTGCCACTCATGTTGGGTGCCATATCTGACAACACCAGATCTACGTTGTTACCGCCTATTCGGCTCAATAACGCATTTAACACCGCTTCTTCACGAAAGTCACCCTGCAAAAAATCGACCCCGGCAATCGGATCCATCGATAAGATGTCACAAGCAATGACTTGCCCTTGCCCCTGTTGCTGGTCAACCACCCACTGTGACCAACCGCCCGGTGCGGCACCTAAATCGACCACCGTCATACCCGGTTTAAGAATATGGTCGCGTTCTTGAATTTCTTGCAGTTTAAACACCGCTCTGGAACGCAATCCCTGCTTCTGTGCTTTTTGCACAAAATGATCGTTAAAATGCTCTCTGAGCCAGCGACTACTACTTGCTGAGCGCTTCTTTGCCATAATTTATTTCTTATCCAGTCGTCATTTTGCCACGGCTATACTGGTGACAACGGTTATATGGCGTTAAAATGACGCCAATTCAAGTCAAGATGAGACATTATACTATGCAATTAACGAATAAACAGAAGCAGCACCTAAAAGCGCTAGCGCATCCACTCAAACCGGTGGTGCTATTAGGTGCCAATGGTTTAACGGAAGGCGTAGTGGCGGAAATTGAGTTAGCACTGAGCCATCATGAATTGATTAAGGTGAAAGTGCCAGAAGAAGAACGCGAGCTGCGGCAACAAATTTACGCTGCAATTGTACGCGAAACCGGCGCCAGCGAAGTGCAGGTGATCGGCAAAACGCAAATACTCTATCGCCCTGCCGAACAACCCAAGATTCAATTACCCCGCGCTTAACGACGGGTGCTGCTGCGTGGTTGCACCACCTTTAATGCCAGTGCGGTTTGTATCAACGCTTTTTGTAAGGGTACAAAACCGTGCTTGGCGGCAAAATAGGTCTCCAACATGGTCTCGCGATTTTTCTCGTTAAAGGCCAAACCATTGCGCCGCAACACCGGTTCGACAGCTTCCAGCGCGACAATCACTTTTAAGGTGCGCTCGCGTTGCGCGTCATAATGTAAACGCTGCTCATTGACACCGCTGAGTTGATCGGGTGTTGGGTAATGCAAATCAAACTCGGGTGCGAAAAACCAATCCAACGAAATACCGTGCCTTAGCAACGCTTTAACGATAGCACCATAAGGAATCGTTTCGCGTCGTCGCCAATTGGCATAGCTGGTTTTATTCACCCCCATCCAGCGCATTAATCCTGCCACCCGGGTTTCACCGGAAACCAGTTTTAGACGTTCGATACACTGATGCAGCGTTAGATAACGGGACTGATTTAACGGTCGGTTAATATCGGGTTTGATATTGATGGTTTGCATAGCGCAACTCCTGTTCGAATCTTAACTCACCGTAAGTAACTGTTAATTAAAGCACTCACGACGTTAAGGCTCTGAACTATAAAGCGCTTGTTCGGTGAGACAAACTCGACCTCGGCTCATTACTTATCACGCTAACCTCTAGCTTAGTTAGCGAGCAGAATCAGTTCGTTAGTAAAATCGATGGGCTAAGCTAAACGACCATGCACGATACCTGAGTATCTAGGTTAGAGTCTTACACGGGGTCAAGCCATGACGGAGTGGAATTGAAGCCTTAAATTCTCTTTTCATCATAAAAAACGCCGTCTTAATAATTAAAACGGCGTATTTAGTACCACTCAGAAATCAGTAAATCACTACTACGATAGTAGGTTACCTGAGCAACTGATGTTTAGTATTCGGCGTTATGGTAGATGTTTTGGACGTCGTCGCAGTCGTTTAACATATCCATAAACTTATCCATCATCGCCACATCGTCGCCACTAACCGTGGTCATGACCTGCGGGACAAATTGAATTTCGTCGACGTCCAGCTCGATATCGGCAAAGGCTGCCATTAGCGCTTGTTTAGCTTTCGCGTATTCGGTGTGTGGCGCAAACACGGTAATACGCCCTTGTTCGGCTTCTACATCCGTGACATCAACATCAGCGTCCATCAACGCCTCTAGCACGGCGTCTTCATCATCACCGGCAAAAGCGAAAATAGCGCAGTGGTCAAATAAGTGCCCGACCGAGCCCGGCGCCCCAATTTTGCATTTAGTTTTGGTAAAACAATTGCGTACTTCGCCAAAGGTACGGTTAGGATTGTCGGTTAAGCAATCGACGATGACCATGCAGTTACCTGGGCCAAAGCCTTCGTAACGAGCGGCAGCATAATCCTCACCGGCTCCACCTTTGGCTTTATCGATAGCCTTATCAATCACGTGGGTCGGCACTTGGTCTTTTTTGGCGCGGTCTATTAGGCCGCGTAAAGCTAAATTACCGTCCGGATCGACGCCGCCTTGTTTAGCGACAACGTAAATTTCACGTCCGTACTTGCTATAGACTTTGCTTTTCGCGTTAGCTGTTTTCGCAATAGATTCTTTGCGGTTTTGATAGGCTCTTCCCATAACATCGATTCCGATTACCAAAAAATTTGCGCAGAGTTTACCCCGATCACGGCCTCGCATCCAGCTTTTAGCGGCAGCAAGTGAGACTGACATAAAACCGTCACAGGAAAGCGTTATATTATTACATTCTTATCATCACACTTTCATCGTTAACCGTCTTGAGGTTCCCATGCCACACTCCGTCGATAACACTCGCCGCCGCTTATTAACTTGGTTAGCCGGCGCACCTTTACTCCCCTTGGCAGCTAATATGAGCGCCTCACTGTGGTCAAGCTTAGCCTCGGCAGCAGACGCCAAACGACGGTTAGAAAGCATACAGTTCATTCCCATGCCCGCGCCAACATTAGATAACCCTGCCGAGATGGCAACGACATTGGTTAAATCGGCGCTGCACATGCGCTACGACGACGGTAGCAGTGAGCAGGTCAAGCTTGCTTACGAACCATTTTTTATCACCGGTGACAGCGTGCCGGATGGCAAAGGTGGTAGCATCGTCGCCGGTGGTTACTTCAATATACACCAGCAACCGATCCTTGATCCCAGCGCCAACAACCGCCAGTTTTTTTCCAACTGTCCTGATGGTAGTAGCTTGTTGACGGTAGCCGGTGCACAAGT
>NZ_AMRG01000026.1 GCF_000299895.1 Idiomarina xiamenensis 10-D-4 | reverse complement strand
AAAGGGGCTAATACAGGCTTATTGTTGTGTTATTTATTTGAGTCATCTAATATCGTCGATATGACACGAGGATTAACACATCGACGCAGAAACTGATGGGACAATAGCCCAATGGAGCGAGTATTTAGAAGTTTAAGTCTGAGTGGATGCTAGCAACCGATAACCATTCAGTAATTGAAGCAAAACGAGGTGTCAGTTACTTCCTGGTGAATTACATCTATGGACTACCTCCGTATTGCAATAACAATTTTAGTTTTTGATCCGATTGCCAACATCTATCCGGCATAACAGAATCTTTCTGTTTGCCCAAATGGGAAATCCGCCCATACACGCCTCAACAACTGGACGAGCTTAAAGCTCATTATAATAATCAGGTTCCGTGTATGATAGTTCGACCTTTAAACATTTATCGTTATTCCGCAATTCGCGTGATGTGTCTACTTATACCGGCAACCTATACTCATCGCCATTGCGCAGAATTGACCAAACTATTCTCGCATTTTTATTGGCGACAGCTACGGTTGCTTTGTTGTAGCCTCGTCGCTCTTTCAAATCTCCAACCCATTTATTAAATAGGTTATTTTGATTCGTACATGTGCGCACAACAGCCCTGGCCCCATGAATTAAAAGGGTTCGCAAGTGCTGGCCTCCTCGTTTCGTTATATTCATCAAAACTTGTCTATCTCCACTAGAATGTTGTTTAGGAACAAGGCCCAGCCAGGCTGCAAAGTGCCTTCCATTTTTAAACTCACTCCCATTACCAATTGCTGCGAGTATAGCGGTCGCCGTTTTAGGGCCAATCCCTTTGACTTTAGCAATCCGCTGACATGTTTCTGACTCCTTAAAAACAACTTCGATTTCCTTATCAAAATATTTAATGCGTGTATCGAGGTCCCGCATTAATTCATAAAGCTGAGCAATCGTTCTTCTCATCCGGATGCTCAGCCCATTGCTGGCGTCTTCTAAAATTAGCGGAACTGCATTCCTGAGTCTTGAAACCGCCTTACCAATTACTATCCCCCGATCGAGTAAAAGTCCTCTGATTTGGTTCACGGTGGCGATACGATGATTAACTATACGTTGTCTTGCACGGTGCAGCGCCTGAATATCAAGCTGATCCTGTGATTTAGTAGGAACAAACTTCATAGTTGGTTGCATAGATGCTACGGCTATACCTTGCGCATCATTTGAATCATTCTTTTGCCCCTGAACAAACGGCTTTATAAACTGCGGGGCTATTATCTTCACGTTATGACCGAGCTTTTCAAATTCTCGCTGCCAGTAAAACGCACCGGTGCAAGTCTCAATTGCTATCTGGCATTCAGATAATGTCGCTATTTCTTGCAGCAGCTTGTCTCTATTTAATCGTTTTGTGTAAACCACCTTCCCAGCCTGGTTTAATCCGCACAACTGGAATACCGATTTAGCCAGATGAATTCCAAGAAATTTAATTGTCATTATGATTGCTCCGATGTGAGATACAACCTAAGTATAGAAGGAGGTAGTCCATCCCATTAACTGGGAGCGAGCTGATCAATCTAATGATGGTCTCCCACCTGTAAAAGCAAAGAAATTAGCTAAAACGATGTCCGAATTTTGTTGACCACGATAAAGTTTCTATGGTGAGATGAATATAATTAATTTTAATATTGACATTAGCTGGATATGACTGAACCGCCCTTTCCATTTTTATCAACGTTGCCATTGGCAACTAGCGCCGTTGCTAATCTATCCAAGATTCAATTATTTTCCGATACTGCGCAGCAATTGATTTTTACTCAAGGACATTTTTCTATTGAACGTTATCAACAGACTGATTTTTACCATTTAATGTTGGACTTCCCTCAGTCGATAAAAAAAGCTGTAGTGAAAAGACAAGCTGAATATCTTGCTGGACGTTATTTGAGCCGCCTTGCAATGCGGCAAAGCGGCTTGTTCGATTCCGAGCCACCTCAGCTTAGAACGGGTTTACTACGCGCACCAGATTGGCCGGAGGTAGTGACAGGATCTCTTACGCATCATCAAAGCAAAGCATGCGCAGTCGTATTGACCCAACCGTTATCTACGGAAAATTTAATTGGTGTTGATACTGAACTTTGGCTCACTAAGCAGCAAGCTAGCGAAGTTGCTGAGTCGATTCATAACTCAAAGGAATTGCAAATACTATTACATGCCGGCTTCACCAGCACTGAAGCAACCACTTTATTATTTTCCGCTAAAGAAGCTCTGTTTAAAGCGATATGTCCTTTTATTGGTGAATATTTTGGCTTCAAAGCCGCTGAGCTAAAAGCATGCTCGTGGTTAGCCGAGAAAGACACCGTTAATCATAGAATTGGCTGGTTTCATCTGGAACTATTAACCAACTGGGTGGCTGCCAAAGCACCACAAAAAAACTATTGCTGCTGGTTTAGTTGTAACGAGTTTGATGTCCTAACATTGATAAGTAGCGATGCTGTCAATACACGATGGCTCCGAGATACCAATAAAGCATGATGTACAGAAGATGTAAGGCAAATCATTTGGTGACACAGTTAACTTAGCTCTTCCATCGTACCATTCCAAATATTCTTTAACCGTTCAACTACCACTGTCTCAGTATAGTCAATGAGCCGTCCCACCTGTCAAAAAAATACAATGACTTATTATCAACCCTGACGCTGGTATTCAACTTCAGCTATTCGTAAGTTAAATACGAGAGTAACCACTAATAGGCTCACTCTCGTTCAGCAAGAGATTAATCCATCCTTAAAGATTGCATTGGTCGAGTTCTGGCTGCTCTCATTGCCGGCGCCAAACAGGCAATAAGACCTGACAGAATCAGAACTGCTACGATGATTACAATGGAATATGGATCAGCAGCGCTAACACCATACAAGAAGCGTTCAATGAACTTCGAAACGGTCGCAGCGACAATAAGGCCGACTATCAACCCGATTCCCAATGAAATTCCACCGCTTTTGAAAACATCAATCATCAAGCGACTCGGTTTTGCGCCAAGTGCCGCTCGCACACCAAACTCATGTTTCCTGCCAGCAACGCTTACCGCCATGACCGAATACATACCAATAGACGACAACGACAATGCAACCCCCGAAAATACAAGGATCAAAACCAAGTTTAACCTTTGTGTATAAAGATTCAACGCTTGGTATTCGCTAATAGGTTCTAAACGACCTACAGATAATGTCGGAGCAATATCGTTAGCCGCGTCCAGCACTTCATCTTTAAATGAGGCTGGATCGCCGTGAACTTTTACGATAAACCATAAGCTATCAGAATCACGCCATAGGTTATATAGTTTTTCTGTATTGGCCATAAATGGGATCCAAACGATCGGTGGCTTTTGGCGGTTTGGGCCATATGCACGTACGCCTTTGGCGATACCTCGAATGCTCAGTGGTAGATTTTCCCATGCCGAATTGACTGAGTTATACGGTAATGTCAATTTTTGACCTAACATACTCGTTTGAATATGTTTTTCTAACTCTTCGGTGATAATAATAGTATCGGTATTAGTGGAGTGACCTCGATCAAATTCACGCCCTTGCTGAATTTCCATTCCCAAAGACTCGAAGTAACCAGGACTAACCAAATAAGCGGTGATCGAATCGAGTACACTACCATTATCCATTAAAAACGGAGCAGTATCGTTGTGATCAGTCCCACTCGCAGGAATGTTGGTACCATATCCAACTCGCATCACCCCAGCCACAGACTCTAGGCGTGTAACCATACCGTCTGCCATGATCATCACCGCTTCCTGATCAGGATACGTCCCACGATCGGGTTTAATGTGAAACGCCAAAGAGTGTTCTCCATCGAAGCCGTAATCGACTTGGCTAGAATTCCAGTATGTACGTGCGCTAAGCGCTGCTACCAATAATAATACGGTTGCTAAGGCAGCTTGTATGGTAACCAACAAACTACCTAGTTTACCCGACTTACGGTCGTTGCCAGTGCGACCACCGCTAACCAATACATCTTTCATTGAGGTAAAGCGAATGCGCCACCAGCCGAATGCTAATGCGATAGCCACCACAAATAATGACAAGACAAAGGCAAACAAAACGCTCAATAAAGAAATTTCAGGTCGCGACGACGCACTTATGAACCAATAGGACGGTAAAACATTGTTAGCAAGTTTGAGCGATACCCAAGCTAATGATAAACCCAAAATGCAACCAAATACGGCAACCAAAAACTGTTCTGCTACTGTAGGTAATAATAACCTAAAAATTGGAGCACCTAACGCACGACGTACTGCACTGTCATGATTATGAGCAACGATTCGCAGAAGCGATAAATTGGAGAGATTAATCAGCACGATGAGTAAAAGCACTGCTGCACAACCAGCGAAGATGGTCATAATGGTCGACGTCCGAGTTTCTGCTCTAAGAACGCTTTCCAACGGCTGGGCAATGTAATGGTGATATTTACCCAGCGATTCACGCTTGTGTTCAACATCGAGACTATGAAGTCTCGAATACAATGCCGAAGAAATCATCTCGTATGAAACGTTATTGTCGACTCTTGCGATCACATTGAAGCTACCCGACCAGCTCGTATTACTGCTATCGAAGGTCAGCGGGAATATGATATCGGCATTTTTATAGGGAAACTCTAACGGTAGTACACCAACGATGGGAATCGAAACGCCATTAACTAAAAGGCTCTTATTCAAAGCCGAAGAATTCCCAGCAAAATGTTGCTGCCAATAGCCGTGACTTATCAACGCGGCCTGCGGGCCATTAGGTTTGTTTTCATTCTCGTTGAAACCGCGACCGATCTGCATCGGCATACGTAATACATCCAAAAACTCTTTGCTAACATGCCAGCTTGCCACCATGATAGCGCGATCGGCGTTTTGTACCGTAACAGAACTAACGGCAGGTGTGGCGGCACCGACTTGTCGCACGCTTGGTAATTTACCTAAGTTGATCACTTGGATTGGCGCAAGACCGCCAGCGTAATCTCCTTGTTCCAAAGAACCTAACTTAACCACCCGGTCGATTTGTGGTACCGCAATCGGTGCAAATAAGCTAGCTTTTACTAGGGTGAATACCACGATACAGGCTGCTACCCCCATCGCTAGCGTGATTGACGCCAGTCCTAGGTATCCAGGCTTCTTCAAAAGTGACTTCCAAGATTGGAGTACTTCTGAAATCAATACATCAGAAAACATATTAATATCCTTTAGTCAGCAGTAACGTCCATTTTTACTTACCATTAGCGACAATCAGTATAAGGCCATTGATTAACCGACTTATGCTGACTGGGAGAGCATCAGATTCTGCGTGTGACTAGTTCAAGTTTGCAGCTTTGACGACTTCGCCATCTTTCATGTGAATTACTCGGTCGGCCTGCTGCGCAAAGCTAATATCGTGAGTAACCATACACAAAGTACTACCGTTATCATGTAGCTTGTTAAGTAAGTCCATTACCACTTTACCGTTTTCACTATCGAGGTTACCTGTCGGCTCATCGGCTAACAGAATCCTTGGTTGCCCCGCCAGTGCTCTAGCAACTGCGACGCGCTGTTGCTGCCCCCCGGAAAGTTGACTTGGATAGTGCTTCAAACGATGACTCATACCGACTAACTCCAACGCTTGGCGCACCATATCACGGCGTTCTGACTTACTGAGATTGTTTCGGTAGGTCAAGGGCAATTCAACATTAGCTTCTATCGATAGATCCGCGATGAGATTAAAGGCTTGGAAAATAAACCCTATTTCGCTGTTTCGGATTACCGCAAGCTCACTCATGCTTAATCCCGAGACATCATGACCATTAAGTGTATATTGCCCAGAATTAGCGGTATCTAATAGCCCTAAAATAGACAATAGTGTTGATTTACCACAACCCGAGGGGCCCGTAATTGCCACAAACTCACCTGGCATAATAGTTAAAGCTATATTCTGTAACGCATACGTATCGATTTCTTCTGTCTGAAATACTTTAGTCAAACCATTTAACGTTATCACCGGCTGGCTTTTATTATTGTCACTAATATTCATTACCCAACATTCCTTTAGTCGTTTATTTAACAACAACAGTCCAATCCGGTTAGGATTAGCCCGTACAGCTCTCCGTCAACAGCATTAATATCAACCCTTACTCCAATTGAATCGCATCTTGGTCACTCCATTGACTGAGGTCTGACACGATCACCTGCTCGCCAGCTTCGAGTCCACTGATCACTTGAACTCGGTTGCTTGATAACGCGCCATACCGCACTTCTTTTCTGCGTGCCACATTGCTACCCGGTACCAAAACGAAAAGCTTCCCAACGGAATTACTATTCGCAGAAGAAGGTCTTGCGATGCTTATTACATCAGCGATGTTTTTCAGCATTATTTTACCTTCGATTGATGTATCCGCTCTGACGTTGTTCGGTAGTTCGCTGTCGAAACTGACATATAAAAGTACGCTACCGTTAGTTACTGAAGGGTCAATTTGAGAAACCCTACCTTCGACCTTACGATTGTGTATATCAACTAAGACTTTAAGGCCGAGATTAAGATCTTTAGCGAGCATTTCTGGCACTCTCAAAAGACCTCGAAGCGGTTTAGGTTTAGCTACCAGAGCTATACTCGCGCCCGCTGTAACCTCTCTACCGGGTTCGACACTGATATTTTGTACAATCCCATCAATACCCGCTTTGACATAAAGTGATTCAACATCTTTTTCAGCGATAGCTAACTCAATTTTTGCCTGTTCTCTAACCGCTTCTGCTGCTCGCAATTGGATCTCGATACTTTTCTGAATTTCGTTTTTTCGCTGCTTTGCGAGCAGCAACAGTTTTTTTGCTTGCGCCGAAGATATTTGGGCTCTTTGAAGTTCTAGCTCTGAGACTATCCCGCTGGGATAAATTGCTTCGGTGGATTTTGCTTCAATGCGTTTAATTTCATAATCAGCTTCAAAACCAGCAATGATAGAGTCTTGTTCCATCTGCTTGAGTTTTAGTTCGCTACGCTTAGCTTCAAAAACCGCCTGAGCCCGATTCCAATTAGCTTGGGCTTTCTTTAATGCACTTTCAAGCACAGGGTTTTCCAACTTGAGAATAACACTATCAGCTTTCACCTCAGTACCCGGTTCGCATAATCGTTCTTTGATCGTACCGTTTACCTGTGAAGTGACCCAGCGCAAATTTTCATAAGCCAGCGTACCGTATGCACGAACCTCATGCACCATATCCCCTCGCTTACTAGTATCTATCCAAAGGTTAGCTTTAGTTACAGAAGGTAATGCCTTAGATAAATTTGAAACGCCAGCATATGTACCCACCACGATAATTACGACGACGGAAAATATTAAATTTCGCATGGAAAATAATTTTCTTCGCCGCTTTTCCTTTTTTATGTCCATCTTTCAACCTAATAAGACTTAATAACACCGTCTAGCTTTAAATCAAACGGCTTAGAGTTCCTCTAAAGCACAGAATAATCTACACTTGATAGAAGCACGGAATGCGAAAAAATCTTACACAGTGTCGGCCTCGTTGACTAACTCATGGAGGTGATTTAATAGGAAAATCGTCCATGGAATCATCGCTCACACTTTAGCATTTTCATATGCAATGAATGCATATGAAAATTTCAAATCACCATAATTTTATTAGCCTAAATTTTAAACTTATTGCAATAACTTCTTTCGATCTAACATGCCAAATTCGTGAAACAAGAAGCCCCAACCTATTAATTATTAGATTCAGATTGCACATTTATTTTTTTTATTCTTTGATATGAATTAAGCAATTCAATTGACAACATTCTCAAAAACTGGCGTTTAACGTTTTGAATAAAAAAATGGTCTCCCGGTACCATTCTTGGTTTGAACTCTTCCGAGGTCAGATCTGCCCAATCAAGCACGGCTTCACGCTGAGTTTCATTATCACTAGTCCCGGCAAAAGCAACCAAATCACACGTTAACTTAGGGTTTTCTCGGTATTCGTAACCTTCATTAATCTCGAAGTCCGCTCGCAACACTGGAATAACAATTGACATTAACTCCTCATCACCAAGCACTTCCGGTGGTGTACCACCTAACGACCTTAAAGCTTCAACAAACTCACCTATAGGCAGTTGATAAACGGGTTCTCTCGGTGATTTACGATGAGGTGCGACCCGACCAGAAATAATTAATGATATTGGTGAGATGTTTTTTTGCTGAAGGCAGACAGCTAATTCATAAGCTATCAATGCTCCAAGACTGTGTCCGAAAAGGAAAAATGGTTTATCTAAGTATGGCTTGAGTATCTGTTTATCTATTATTTCATCAAGCAACTCGGCCAGTGACTTATAAGGTTTTTCATTAATACGAAGCTCTCGTCCTGGGAGCCGCACTGCGCATACTTCAATATTATTTGGTAGATACTCCACCCAGTCAGCATAGCTTTGCGTACCACCGCCAGCAAATGGGAAACAAATGATTCTTGCTATAATTTCAGACTGTGGGCTGGGCGATTTAAATGTTTGTACCCATTTACTAGTGTCCTTCATTCCTTGCGCTCTAATCCTGTAAGGTGTTCACAAGATTATTACATTTACAACAATAATAAATCAATCTCTAATTATGATCCTCATATCGTTCTACATACTCTAATGTGGTATTAGCTCCCGTGATAAGTGGCCGGATAGCCAGGGCAAGAGAGTGAACGCTTTTTAAGCATTCACGATTAAGTCCAGCACTTCTTCGCTCATAGTAGCCATCTTCTGTTTGCGATTGACACTCGCTTTTATCGTCTTCTCGCTTCGTATTTGGTTCAATGCAACATGGCGGAAGCAAGCCAAGCTATCTGCGGCATGACCACGACTAATGGGGCAATCATCTTCTCGCATGGTCACATCGGGCACCCAATTCAGGCGGTTTTCAATGCCCCAGTGAGCGCGCACTGTGCTGGCAAATTGTTCAGCAGATATGCTTGCTGAGCTTATATAATAACGATACTGCAGCTGCTCTTTGCCGGTCGCTACACGATAATAGATGGTGCGGCCGATGGTCTCCAACGTAGACCAAAATGAACGTATGCTTACCGGCAGTTCAAGCGCTGACAGGACATCATAGGTGCGATATTCAACACGACCATGCGCTTGCTCTAAATGCCCAGGTTAATTGCTGTCACTGAGTTCGAATGCATCCTGAAGCGCCTGATAGAGCGATTTTGGTTTTTTTTCACGGCTATGCAGTAGTCAGCTTTCTTTTTGACTAGGGTCTTTACAATTTGCTTTTGACAACTCATGGCGTCGAGCGTCACCATCGCGCCGTTTAGCTCCAGTAGCTCTAATAACTCAGGTACGGCGGTGATCTCATTAGACTTTTCATCGGTTCGTCGCTGGCCTAAGACCACGCCGTTTTTAGTCGCAAAAGCCCTTATCATGTACAGCGTGAATTGCCTGTCGTTGCGCTTATATGACCGGCGTAGCGTCTTACCATCAACGGCAACTACTCCTTTATCAGTGACTTTCTCGGTCGCCTGCATCCATTGAATAAAGCACTGATGTGTATTAGCCGCTTTTTAAAACGGACACTCATTAGTTAAGCG
>NZ_AMRG01000025.1 GCF_000299895.1 Idiomarina xiamenensis 10-D-4 | reverse complement strand
TCGAACGTTCAAATTTTTCTTTAGACATGACTTTTCCTTAAACTTAAGTTGAAAGTCCGGTCCTAGGGAACCGGACCAGACCTTACTTATTTGGTTTCACGCGCAGCCATAACTTGCTCAGCAATGTTATTTGGCGCTTCAGCGTACTTCAGGAACTCCATCGCATACGATGCACGACCTTGCGTCTGTGAACGCAGGTCAGTCGCATAACCGAACATTTCCGATAATGGAACCTGAGCGTTAACGGCTTTCAAGCCGCCTGGCGCATCTTCCATACCTTCAATGATACCGCGACGACGGTTCAAGTCACCGACTACATCACCCATGAACTCTTCAGGGGTTACGACTTCAACCTTCATCATAGGCTCAAGCAACGCAGGTTTAGCTTGCAGCGCACCCTTTTTGAAGGCCATGCTACCAGCGATTTTGAACGCCATTTCTGACGAGTCAACATCGTGGTAAGAACCATCATATAAGGTCGCCTTGACACCCAATACTGGGTAGCCGGCAAGTACACCTTGCTGCATTTGTTCCTGAATACCTTTGTCAACCGCTGGGATGTACTCTTTCGGTACCACACCACCAACGATTTCGTTGACGAATTCGTAAGTAACATCATCACCGTTTTCATCTTCGGTGATTGTCATAGGCTCAAGACGCAACCAAACGTGACCATACTGACCACGACCACCTGATTGACGTACGAATTTGCCTTCGATTTCAACTTTCTGGCGAATCGCTTCGCGGTAAGCAACCTGAGGCGCACCTACGTTACATTCAACTTTAAATTCGCGCTTCATACGGTCAACGATGATGTCTAGGTGCAATTCACCCATACCAGAGATGATTGTCTGGCCAGACTCTTCGTCAGTTTTCACGCGGAAAGATGGATCCTCTGCGGCCAACTTACCTAAAGCGATACCCATTTTTTCTTGGTCAGCTTTAGTTTTTGGCTCTACGGCTACCGAGATAACCGGCTCAGGGAATTCCATCCGCTCCAGCGTGATGATGTTATTAGGATCACACAATGTGTCACCCGTGGTCACATCTTTCAAACCGATTGCTGCGGCGATGTCGCCAGCACGAACTTCTTTGATTTCTTCACGGTTGTTTGAGTGCATCTGCACCATACGACCAACACGTTCTTTCTTGCCTTTAACCGGGTTGAATACGGTATCACCCTGGTTCAATACGCCAGAATAAACGCGCATGAAGGTCAATGTACCCACGAATGGGTCGGTTGCGATTTTGAACGCCAACGCCGAGAACGGTTCGTTGTCGTCAGACTTACGCACGCCTTCAGACTCATCATCCAGAATACCGTTAATCGCCTTAACTTCGGTTGGTGAAGGTAAGAATTCGATAACCGCATCCAATACTGCTTGTACGCCTTTGTTTTTGAAGGCAGAACCACAAGCACACAGAACGATTTCGTTAGCCAAGGTACGAGCACGCAGGCCTTGCTTGATTTCAGCTTCGGTTAATGCACCTTCTTCCAGGTATTTTTCCATTAACTCTTCAGAAGCTTCTGCAGCGGCTTCGACCAATTCGTTGTGATATTCCTCACACTCGTCAACCATATCTTCTGGAATCGGGTCATAGGTAAAGGTCATACCCATGTCGTCTTCGTTCCAGTTAATGGCTTTCATTTTAACCAAGTCAATAACGCCTTTAAATTCGTCTTCAGCACCGATAGGCAACTGAATTGGAACTGGCACAGCGGCCAAGCGGGTTTTGATTTGATTAACAACGGCTAAGAAGTCAGCGCCTGCACGGTCCATCTTGTTGACGAAAACCATGCGCGGTACTTCATATTTGTTCGCCTGACGCCAAACGGTCTCGGTCTGCGGCTGTACACCTGAAGAGGCACACAATACCACTACCGCACCATCTAGAACCCGCAGTGAACGTTCTACTTCGATAGTGAAGTCAACGTGTCCAGGGGTGTCGATGATGTTTACCCGATGCTCAGGAAACTGCTGGTCCATACCACTCCAGAAACAGGTGGTAGCAGCAGAGGTGATAGTAATACCACGCTCCTGCTCCTGCTCCATCCAGTCCATGGTAGCTGCACCATCATGAACTTCACCGATTTTGTGTGACAAACCGGTGTAGAACAGAACTCGTTCGGTCGTAGTCGTTTTACCAGCGTCTACGTGAGCACAAATACCGATATTACGATAGCGCTCAATCGAAGTTTTACGAGCCACAATAAACTCCTTTCGGTTGCGTGTGAATTACCAGCGATAGTGAGCGAAGGCTTTGTTCGCTTCAGCCATGCGGTGAACGTCTTCACGTTTCTTCACAGCAGACCCTTTGCTTTCAGATGCGTCCAGCATTTCTGCAGCCAGACGTTGCGACATAGATTTTTCACCACGGGTACGCGCAGCATCAACCAACCAGCGCATAGCCAGTGCATTACGACGTACTGGACGAACTTCTACCGGTACTTGGTAGGTAGAGCCACCAACGCGACGAGATTTAACCTCGACGGTAGGACGTACGTTGTCCAATGCGACTTCAAAAATTTCTAAATGATCTTTACTTGATTTCTCAGCCATGATGTCTAATGCACCATAGATGATTTTTTCAGCGACAGATTTTTTACCGTCAACCATGACGATATTGATAAATTTGGCCAACAGCTCTGATCCGAACTTAGGATCAGGCAGGATTTTACGTTGACCTATGACGCGTCTTCTTGGCATCTCAGTATTCTCCGATTAATTCAGGGATTTACCCAAAACTCTAATTAGTGGTTTGGCCTTACTAACGGAGAACCGTTAAGATTTAGGCCGCTTGGCGCCGTACTTAGAACGGCCTTGACGACGGTCGTTTACGCCAGCGCAGTCAAGCGCGCCGCGTACGGTGTGATAACGCACACCCGGTAAGTCTTTAACACGACCACCGCGGATAAGTACAACCGAGTGCTCTTGCAGGTTGTGACCTTCACCACCGATGTACGAGCTAACTTCGTAACCGTTAGTCAAACGAACACGACATACTTTACGTAATGCTGAGTTCGGCTTTTTAGGGGTTGTCGTGTACACGCGAGTACAGACACCACGTTTTTGTGGGCAAGCTTCCAGAGCCGGGACGTTGCTTTTTGCAACCGGCTTCTGGCGACCTTTGCGCACCAGCTGGTTAACTGTTGCCATTCATTACTCCTGATTATGTTGATGCTTATCAACCGTGTGAAAATCTATGATCCCCAAAATGGGGACGCCGAATTGTAATGGTCAGATTTTCACCTGTCAAGGTTACAAACTAAAGAGCCAAGGCGGGTGAGGCCTTGGCTCTGATAACTGACGTCTGTGACAGCACGCCTTAATGATGCCTTAGAAAAATGACGATTCGATGACCGTCATTTCTAAGTGACTGTTATTCCGCGTTATCGCTATCGTTACCGGCGTTCAATGCGTCGGCCAGTTGTTGCTCAGCTTCTTCGGCGGTCAGACGTGGAGCAATAACTTCCACATCTTCGGCACGTTTACGCTGACGATCGCGATGGTAAGCATAACCAGTACCCGCAGGAATCAGACGACCAACGATGACGTTTTCTTTCAAGCCACGCAGACTGTCTTGCTTACCCTGTACCGCCGCTTCGGTTAGTACGCGAGTAGTTTCCTGGAACGATGCCGCTGAAATAAACGATTCAGTCGACAACGAGGCTTTGGTAATACCCAGCAACTGACGGTCGAACAAGGCTGGCATTTTGCCATCGGCTTCAGCTTGCGCGTTGGCCGCTAACACGTCGGACAACTCCATCATCTCGCCTTCCAGCAGCTCGGTCTCACCGCTACGCAGAATCAATGCTTTACGCAACATCTGACGAACGATGACTTCGATGTGCTTATCGTTAATTTTTACACCCTGCAGGCGATAAACTTCCTGCACTTCGTTAACGATATAGTTGGCGACAGCGCTGATACCGCGTAACCGCAGAATATCATGTGGCGCTTCTGGACCATCGGCGATAACCTCACCCTTCTCAACTGTCTCACCCTCGAATACGTTGATTTGACGCCATTTAGGGATCATTTCTTCGTACGAGTCAGAGCCATCGTTAGGGGTGATTATCAGGCGACGCTTACCTTTGGTTTCTTTACCGAAGCTCACGGTACCGGTAATTTCGGCCAAAATTGCTGGCTCTTTCGGGCGACGCGCCTCGAACAAGTCGGCAACGCGCGGCAGACCACCGGTAATGTCGCGAGTTTTTGAACCCTCTTGCGGAATACGCGCCAAGGTATCACCGATTTTCACCTCAGAGTTATCCTCCAAGTTAATAATCGCGTTACCCGGCAAGAAGTATTGCGCAGGAATATCGGTACCAGCGATGTTGACGTCGTTACCTGCTTCATCAACCAGTTTTACCATCGGACGCATGTCTTTACCGGCGCTGGTACGCTGACCAGTTTCCAGTACTACGATGCTCGACAAACCGGTTAATTCGTCGGTTTGACGGGTCATGGTGACGCCATCGATCAAGTCAACAAACTTGATGCGACCCGCTACCTCGGTGATGATTGGGTGCGTATGCGGGTCCCAATTAGCAACGGTTTCGCCAGCATCAACGGCTTCACCGTCTTGCTTCTTCATGACCGCGCCGTATGGCACTTTATAACGCTCACGCTCACGACCAAATTCGTCAATCAGGGTCAGCTCGGTAGAACGCGAGGTAATAACATGATGACCATCGCTGTTTTCTACGCTCTTCAGGTTATGCAGTTTCAATGAACCGCCATTTTTAACCTGAACGCTATTTTCGGCTGACGCTCGTGACGCCGCACCACCGATGTGGAAGGTACGCATGGTTAACTGAGTACCAGGTTCACCGATTGACTGCGCCGCGATAACACCGACCGCCTCACCTTGGTTAACGATATGGCCACGGGCCAAATCACGACCGTAACAGTTGGCACACACACCAAAATCGGTTTCACAGGTGATGGCAGAACGTACTTTCACTTCGTCGATCGAGTTTTCTTCTAACACGTCACACATTTTTTCATCTAATAATGTGTTGCGCGGCAGTAAGACCTCTTTATCACTACCCGGCTGCATGACGTCTTCACACAGTACACGGCCTAGTACGCGCTCACGTAATGGTTCTACAACGTCACCACCTTCGATCAGCGGTTTCATGTATAGACCTTCGTGAGTACCACAGTCCTCTTGCATGACCACGACGTCTTGTGCAACGTCAACCAAGCGACGAGTCAAATAACCCGAGTTGGCGGTTTTCAGTGCGGTATCGGCCAAACCTTTACGCGCACCGTGGGTCGAGATGAAGTACTGTAGTACGTTCAAACCTTCACGGAAGTTAGCGACGATTGGTGTTTCGATGATAGAGCCGTCCGGCTTCGCCATCAAACCACGCATACCGGCCAACTGACGAATCTGTGCGGGGCTACCACGAGCGCCCGAGTCCGCCATCATATAAACCGAGTTGAATGAATCCTGCTCTTCGTTGTCACCGTCGCGGTTAACCACGGTTTCTTTCGACAGGTTTTCCATCATCGCTTTTGATACGCGCTCGTTAGCGGTCGACCAAATATCGATGACTTTGTTGTACTTCTCACCGGCGGTTACCAAGCCTGATTCGAATTGTTCCTGAATTTCAGCAACTTCCGCTTCAGCTTCGTCAATGATCGCTTTTTTCGCATCCGGGATAACCATGTCGTTGATGCCGATCGAGGTACCCGAGACCATCGCGTAATGGAAACCGGTATACATCAATTGGTCAGCAAAGATGACCGTCGGCTTCAAACCGATAGTACGGTATGCGGTATTCAGCAAACGTGCGATTGGCTTTTTGCCCATCGGCTGGTCGATCAAGCTAAACGGCATACCCGCTGGCAGAATCAGCGATAAAATCGCACGACCGGCAGTAGTCTGATAGCGGGTGATCGATTCGCTACGGTTACCTTCTTCGTCAACCAGTGTTTCTTCAATACGTACCGAGATGCGGCTATGCAATTCAACGGCACCACTGCGATAAGCTTTTTCTACTTCGCGTGGATCAGCGAAGTTCATACCCTCGCCTTTACCGTTAATTTTTTCGCGCGTCATATAGTACAAGCCCAAGACAACGTCTTGCGAAGGTACGATGATCGGCTCACCACTGGCTGGTGATAACACGTTGTTAGTCGACATCATTAACGCCCGCGCTTCAAGCTGAGCTTCTAATGTCAACGGTACGTGAACGGCCATTTGGTCACCGTCGAAGTCGGCGTTATAAGCCGCACACACCAACGGGTGCAACTGAATCGCTTTACCTTCGATGAGCACCGGTTCAAACGCCTGAATACCTAAACGGTGCAGGGTTGGTGCACGGTTTAATAACACTGGGTGTTCGCGAATGACTTCGTCCAGTACGTCCCAAACTTCTGGGATTTCGCGCTCGACCATTTTCTTCGCTGCTTTAATCGTGGTAGCCAGACCGCGTGCTTCTAATTTGCCGTAAATGAATGGCTTAAACAGTTCCAAGGCCATTTTTTTCGGTAAACCACACTGATGCAAACGCAGTTTCGGGCCAACGGTGATAACCGAACGGCCTGAGTAGTCGACCCGCTTACCCAAGAGGTTTTGACGGAAACGACCCTGCTTACCCTTGATCATATCGGCTAGCGATTTTAATGGACGCTTGTTAGAGCCGGTAATGGCGCGACCACGACGGCCGTTATCTAACAATGCGTCAACCGCTTCTTGTAACATACGCTTTTCGTTACGTACGATAATATCCGGTGCAGCTAAATCTAATAAGCGCTTCAAACGGTTGTTACGGTTGATCACGCGACGGTACAAGTCGTTCAAGTCTGAGGTCGCAAAACGACCACCCTCTAACGGTACCAATGGGCGCAGATCCGGTGGTAAAACCGGCAGCACTTTCATGATCATCCACTCAGGCTTGTTGCCTGACATTTGGAATGATTCCAGCAACTTCAAACGCTTGCTGATTTTCTTACGCTTAGTTTCAGAGTTGGTTTCTGGCAACTCTTCACGCATTTGCTTGATTTCGCCGTCGATATCGATCGCGCGTAATAGATCCAGAACCGCTTCTGCACCCATTTTCGCATCGAATTCGTCGCCGTGCTCTTCAAGCGCGTCTAAATATTCTTCTTCGGTCAGAATCTGACGTGGCTCAAGCGCGGTCATGCCTGGCTCGGTCACGACGTAAGATTCAAAATACAACACGCGCTCGATATCACGCAGTGTCATATCCATGATCAAACCGATGCGAGATGGCAACGATTTCAAGAACCAAATATGCGCCACTGGGCTAGCCAGTTCGATGTGACCCATACGCTCACGACGTACTTTGGTCAGCGTGACTTCAACGCCACACTTCTCACAGATGACACCACGGTGCTTCAACCGCTTGTATTTACCACACAAGCACTCGTAATCTTTAACTGGGCCGAAAATACGCGCACAAAACAGGCCGTCGCGTTCAGGCTTAAAGGTACGATAGTTAATAGTTTCCGGCTTTTTTACTTCGCCGTACGACCAACTACGGATCATATCCGGAGACGCAAGCGCGATGCGAATGGCATCGAATTCTTCCGCCTGATTCATTGGTTTTAAAAACTTCAGCAAGTCTTTCACGATTTGTCTCCTGTCGGAGTTAAACCCTTGGGGAGTCGAAACTCCCCAAATTCAAGTCCGGTAACGGTATTAATTCTGCTCTAACTCGATGTTGATACCGAGTGAGCGGATTTCTTTCAGCAATACGTTGAAAGATTCCGGCATACCCGCTTCCATCTGTAGGTCATTATCAACAATGTTTTTGTACATCTTGGTACGACCGTTTACGTCGTCCGATTTCACTGTCAACATTTCCTGCAGCGTGTAAGCCGCACCGTAAGCTTCCAGTGCCCACACTTCCATCTCACCGAAGCGCTGACCACCGAATTGTGCTTTACCACCCAGCGGCTGCTGAGTAACCAGACTATAAGAGCCGGTTGAACGCGCGTGCATCTTGTCGTCGACCAAGTGGTTCAATTTCAGCATGTACATGTAACCGACAGTTACGTCACGCTCAAACTTCTCACCGGTACGACCATCAAACAACTTGATTTGGCCTGACTCTGGAATATCGCCGAGCGCCAACAACTGTTTGATTTCCTCTTCACGAGCACCATCGAATACTGGTGTCGCGATTGGTAAACCACCTTTCAAGTTGTTCGCTAAACGCAGTACTTCTTCGTCGCTGAATTCGTCGATGTTTACTTCTTGACGGCTTTCACCCAAGTCATAAACTTTCTGCAAGAACTCACGCAACTCTGCGATTTCGCGCTGTTGCTGTAGCATCGCTTCAATCTTCAAGCCGATGCCTCGCGCCGCCATACCCAAGTGAGTCTCAAGGATCTGACCGATGTTCATCCGCGATGGTACACCCAGCGGGTTCAATACCAAGTCAACCGGATTACCGGTTTCGTCGTGCGGCATATCTTCCATCGGTACGATAGTCGAGATAACACCCTTGTTACCGTGACGACCAGCCAGCTTATCACCCGGCTGAATACGACGGCGAACGGCCAAGTAGACTTTAACGATCTTCAACACACCCGGTGCCAAGTCGTCACCTTGAGTGATCTTACGGCGCTTGGTCTCGAACTTGGTGTCAAAGTCTTCGCGAATTTCAGCATATTGGTCAGCGATGCGTTCCAATTGCTGTTGCGCGTCTTCATCACCTAAGTTCTGCGTCAACCACTTACTACGCTCCATGCCAGCCAGCTTAGCTTCGTCGAAGCCATTTGCTAGTAACAAGTTGCGAGCACGACCGTAGATACCTTCTTCAAGGATCTTGAATTCGTCGGTTAAGTCTTTCTTCGCTTTTGCGAGTTGCATCTCTTCGATGGAAACTGCGCGTTTGTCTTTTTCGACGCCGTCACGAGTAAAGACTTGTACGTCGATAACTGTACCGCTAACACCATTTGGCACACGCAATGAGCTATCTTTAACGTCCGAGGCTTTCTCACCGAAGATGGCACGCAATAGTTTCTCTTCTGGCGTTAATTGTGTTTCGCCTTTTGGCGTCACTTTACCCACCAGAATATCGCCGCCGTTAACTTCGGCACCAATATAAACGACGCCAGCTTCATCCAGTTTGCCCAACGCCGATTCACCGACGTTAGGAATGTCCGAAGTAATTTCTTCTGGACCTAACTTGGTATCACGAGCAACACAGTTCAGCTCTTGAATATGAATGGTGGTCATGCGGTCTTCTTGTACCACACGCTCCGAGATCAGAATTGAATCTTCGAAGTTATAACCATTCCAAGGCATGAACGCTACGCGCATGTTTTGGCCTAACGCCAAATCACCTAAATCGGTTGATGGACCATCCGCCAAAACGTCGCCACGCATTACCGGTTCACCAGGTGTGACGGTCGGTTTTTGGTTAATACAGGTGTTCTGGTTCGAACGCGTGTATTTGGTCAGGTTATAGATATCGATACCCGCTTCGCCCGATACCATTTCTTCTTCATTAACCTTAACCACGATACGGGCAGCGTCAACAAAATCGACTACACCACCACGTTTAGCAACCACGGTTACACCCGAGTCAACCGCTACCGTACGCTCGATACCAGTACCGACCAACGGCTTGTCAGCACGTAGTGTGGGTACTGCCTGACGTTGCATGTTCGAGCCCATCAAGGCACGGTTAGCATCGTCATGTTCCAAGAACGGAATCAAGCTCGCTGCAATCGATACGATTTGTTGCGGAGCAACGTCCATGTATTGAACTTGCTCTTTACTCATCAGAGTAAATTCGTTTTTGTGACGACAAGGTACTAGCTCTTCAACCAATTCACCTTTGTCGTTAAGCGCAACGTTAGCCTGCGCGATAACGAATTTACCTTCTTCGATAGCTGACAGGTAATCGACGTCGTCGGTCACCACACCATTTTCGATGCGACGATACGGTGTCTCTAAGAAACCATATTCGTTGGTACGTGCGAAGGTCGACAATGAGTTAATCAAACCAATGTTCGGACCTTCAGGCGTTTCGATTGGACAGACACGACCATAGTGAGTTGGGTGAACGTCTCGCACTTCGAAACCTGCACGCTCACGCGTTAAACCACCCGGACCTAAAGCCGAGATACGACGCTTGTGCGTCACCTCAGACAATGGGTTGTTCTGGTCCATAAACTGTGACAACTGGCTTGAACCAAAGAACTCTTTCACCGCAGCGCTAATTGGCTTCGCGTTGATCAGATCTTGTGGCATTAAGTTGTCTAAATCACCCAGGCTCAAACGCTCTTTGACTGCACGTTCAACGCGGACTAAGCCAACACGGAACTGGTTTTCAGCCATTTCACCGACCGAACGGATACGGCGGTTACCTAAGTGATCGATATCATCGACCTCATCGACACCGTTACGGATTTCGATGAGCTTTTTCATGACCGAAATGATGTCGTCGTTATCCAGTGTGCCGGCACCGGTCAAGTCATCACGACCTAAACGGCGGTTAAACTTCATGCGACCGACAGTCGATAAGTCATAACGCTCATCACTGAAGAACAAATTATCAAACAATGCTTCGGCAGCTTCACGGGTAGGCGGCTCACCAGGACGCATCATGCGATAAATTTCGACTAACGCTTCCAGACGGTTATTGCTGCTATCGATACGCAGTGTTTCGCTCATGTATGGACCGTGATCCAAGTCATTCACAAACAAGGTTTCGAAGCGCTTGTGACCGGCTTCGCGCAATTTCGCTAATAGCTCAAGCGTTAACACGTCGTTGGCATTGGCCACGACTTCGCCTGATTTCTTCTCAACATGATCTTTGGCGAGGATTTTACCCACCAAGTACTCAAGCGGCACTTCCATTTCGTCGACACCCAGCTTCTCAAGCTGCTTGATGTGACGAGCAGTGATACGACGGCCTTTTTCAACGATGATGTCACCGTCTGGACCAGCGATATCAAACTTCGCGGTTTCACCACGCAGACGTTCCGGCACCAACTGCATAAAGACTTTGTCTTTACGAATTTCAAAGTAAGTGGTGTCGAAGAACATCGCCAAGATTTCTTCGGTGGTGTATTCCAGTGCACGCAAGATGATCGACGCCGGTAACTTACGACGACGGTCGATACGAACGAATACGTTATCTTTCGGATCAAATTCGAAGTCTAACCAAGAACCACGGTATGGGATAACCCGCGCGTTATACAGGACTTTACCTGATGAATGCGTTTTACCACGGTCGTGATCGAAGAACACGCCCGGTGAACGGTGCAACTGCGACACAATAACACGCTCGGTGCCATTGATAACGAAGGTGCCGTTTTCGGTCATTAATGGGATTTCGCCCATATAGACTTCTTGTTCTTTGATGTCTTTGACAGTACCGGCAGCGGCCTCTTTGTCAAATAACACCAAGCGCAGTTTCACCCGTAACGGCGCTGAATAGGTGATGCCACGGATTTGGCACTCATTTACGTCAAACGCCGGCTCTCCCAGTTGATAACTGACGTACTGCAGTTCCGAATTACCGGAATAACTTGCAATCGGAAATACCGAGCGAAATGCCGCTTCCAGGCCATAAGTGCCATCGGGATCGGCATCGATGAATTTTTTAAATGAGTCAAGCTGAATAGACAACAGGTACGGCACCTCTAATACATGAGGTCGCTTACCGAAGTCTTTACGAATACGTTTCTTCTCAGAGTAGGAGTACGCCATGGGGTTCCTCAGCTAGCTGATTGATGACCCTGGACACCAGCGTGTCTGGTGACCAATAACAGATTTCGTCAGTATCTGTTGAGCTCGTTGTTTACTTCAGCATGCAGTCAACAACGAGTAAAAAACTTACATACCTTGCAGCGCAAAAAGGCTGGTGACTAGAAAGTCACCAGCCTTTGGCCTAAACGGCCGCTTCTTGTATAAAAAGAAGCTTACTTAACTTCAACTTCCGCACCAGCTTCTTCAAGCTGTTTCTTCAGTTCTTCTGCTTCGTCTTTGCTGATGCCTTCTTTAACAGCAACAGGTGCAGACTCAACTAATGCTTTAGCTTCTTTCAAGCCAAGGCCAGTTGCGCCGCGTACCGCTTTGATAGCAGCAACTTTGTTACCGCCAGCAGATTTCAGCATAACGTCAAATTCAGTTTTCTCTTCTGCAGCAGCTTCGCCGCCAGCAGCAGGACCTGCAGCTACTGCAACTGCAGCAGATGCGTCAACACCGAATTTTTCTTCAGCAGCTTCGATCAATTCAACCAGTTCCATTACTGGCATTTCAGCGATCGCGTTTAAGATATCTTCTTTAGTCAGAGCCATTACTCGTAACTCCTGGGTTTTAAATGTCAAAAATTAGGTTAAATAACCAAATACGTTATTTTGCGTCTTTAATTGCTGCCAACGTACGCACAAACTTAGCAGGTACTTCGTTAATCGTACGAACGAACTTGCTAACAGGCGCCTTGAAGGTGGCCAGCAATTTAGCCAATGCTTCGTCGCGAGTCGGAAGTGATGCGATTGCGTCCAGTTTATCTGCACCCAATACACCGTTACCGAGTGACAGAGCCGTGACTTCCAGTTTCTTATTCTCTTTAGCGAAATCTTTGAACAAACGCGCTGCGGCGCCTGGTGCTTCCAAAGAAAAGCCGTAGATCAAAGGACCTTTCAGTACCGTGCTCATGTCGTCAAACTGCGTACCTTCGAAAGCACGTTTTGCTAAGGTATTCCGGATAACTTTCAGGAATACGCCTTGCTCACGAGCTTGACGACGTAATGCAGTCAGATCGGCAACTTCCAAACCACGATATTCAGCAACAGCGACGGATAAAGCGTTAGAAGCGACATCGTTAATTTCTTTAACGATGGCTTTCTTTCCAGCTAAACCTAGTGCCACTGATATCACCTCATTGTTTTAATCTGGAACCGAAGTTCCTCGTTACAATTAGGCAGATAAAATCTGCCGACTTGTTACGGTGATTCTTTACCCAGAGAGTCTGAGTCGGATATCACCATCTGCGTAGGTTATTAAGTGCCGCACAAAACAAAGAACCTGCGGTACACCTACGGTCTTGGATGAGAGCCACATCAATTAATGCCGAAACATTAACGGAGAGGCAGCTCCAACCCACAAACTGTTGAAAAACGGTCAAAAATTATACTTTATTTTTAAACCTTTGCAAATCAATTTGCATGCATTCCAACAATTCAATTACGCCTTAACGGTTAACTTAGTTAGCCGCTAAAGTTGCTTGGTCAATTGCCACGCCAGCGCCCATAGTGGTCGACAGGCTGACTTTCTTCATAAATTGACCTTTAGCAGATGCTGGCTTAGCTTTTTTCAATGCGGCCAACAGTGCTTCTAAGTTTTCTTTCAGTTTGTCGTTATCGAAGTCGACACGGCCGATGGTAGCATGAACGATACCGTTCTTGTCGTTACGATAACGTACCTGACCCGCTTTAGCGTTTTTCACTGCGGTTTCGACGTCAGGTGTTACGGTGCCAGTTTTAGGGTTTGGCATCAGGCCACGTGGACCTAAGATTTGACCCAACTGACCGACGACGCGCATTGCATCAGGAGAAGCAACCACGACATCAAAATTCATTTCGCCTTTCTTAACTTGGTCGGCTAAGTCTTCCATACCGACTAAGTCAGCACCGGCTGCTTTAGCTTTTTCAGCGTTAGCACCACTGGTGAATACCGCTACGCGAACGTCGCGACCAGTGCCGTTAGGTAATACGGTTGCACCACGAACGTTTTGGTCCGATTTACGCGCATCAATACCTAGGTTAACAGCAACGTCAACACTTTCGACGAACTTGGCGGTTGCCAGTTCTTTTAACAGAGTCAAAGCTTCGTTGATGTCGTAATCACGAACTTCAACTTTTTCACGGATAAGGCGTGCGCGTTTAGTTAATTTAGCCATCGATTAGCCCTCCACATTCAGGCCCATCGCGCGGGCAGAACCGGCGATAGTGCGTACTGCTGCGTCTAAGTCAGCTGCGGTCAGATCTGGTTCTTTAACTTTCGCGATCTCTTCTAACTGAGCACGGGTAACGGTACCCACTTTCTCAGTGTTAGGACGACCTGAACCACTTTTGATACCTGCAGCTTTTTTCAGCAAGAAAGAGGCTGGAGGTGTTTTAGTGATGAACGTGAAAGAACGGTCTTCGAAGACAGTGATTTCAACAGGAACCGGTGCACCTTTTTCCAGGCTGTCGGTTTGTGCGTTGAACGCCTTACAGAATTCCATGATGTTCACACCGTGTTGACCCAATGCAGGACCTACCGGTGGTGAAGGGTTTGCCGCACCAGCTGCTACTTGCAGCTTGATGATGGCAGAGACTTTCTTAGCCATGATTGACTTCCTCTACTGTGGGTGTAACGCCTCGTAAGCCTTCAAAATAAATGAGAGGAGACTTACTCAAACGGCTTCCCGTTATAAAAAAGGACGCGAATTATAGGCGAATTCGCGCCCCAGATCAATATGATCGTCGAATTTATAATCAGGCTTTTTCGACCTGACCAAACTCCAGTTCAACCGGTGTTGCGCGACCAAAAATGGAAACCGATACCGTAACCCGGCTTTTCTCGTAATCGACTTCTTCGACCACACCATTAAAGTCGGCAAATGGACCGTCGTTAACGCGTACCACTTCACCTGGTTCAAATAAGGTTTTCGGCTTCGGCTTGTCGGTCGATTCTTGCAAGCGATTCAGAATTGCATCGGCTTCGCGCTGAGTGATGGGTGTAGGTCGATCACTGGTACCGCCAATGAAACCTAACACACGCGGCACACTTTTGACTAAGTGCCAACTCTCTTCGTCCATCGCCATTTGTACCAGCACATAGCCCGGAAAGAATTTACGCTCACTTTTTCGACGTTGTCCTGCGCGCATTTCTACCACTTCTTCGGTTGGCACTAATACTTCACCGAATTTGTCTTCCATGCTATGCATTTTGATGTACTCACGCAGCGATTGCGCAACACGCGACTCATAGCCGGAGAACGCTTGTACGACATACCAGCGTAAATTATCACTCATGATTAAAACTCCAAGCCGGTCAAGAAACCAACGACGCGTACTAAAATACCGTCCATACCCCACAGAATCAGCGACATGATAACAGTCGCGATAATCACGATTAGGGTCGTTTGTGTCGCCTCTTGGCGCGTTGGCCAAACGACTTTGCGTACTTCGGTACGACTCTCTTTCGCAAAACGCAGGAACTGTTGGCCTTTGCTGGTCATGGCTGCGGTGAAGCCGGCAACAGCAACCAATGCCACTACCGCGATAGCACGGTAAAGCACCGAGACTTGTTCGCTATAATAGTGATTACCAACGATAGCTACCGCCAGCAAAGCAAATACCAGGATCCACTTGATGGCGTTAAGCGAACTGCTTTGCGTTTCTGTGTTTGCACTCATTCGTTCAGTCCTGCCTGTTACGAGCAATTCTTAGCATATTATGCTTTTAATTTGGCAGGGGCGGAGGGATTCGAACCCCCAACCGTCGGTTTTGGAGACCGCTGTTCTACCAATTGGAACTACGCCCCTGCTGATATTCCATCGCTGCTTAACCGTTTAAAGATGTTGGGGAAGCGAATGCTGATGGAATGGACGCCGTATTATACCGATTAAGGTGCGCTTCGCAATAACTTCGCTGGAAAAACGCTAGATTCAACGAATTTATCAGCGTTTGCTAAGCGCAGATACAAAAAAGCCCGCAGTTAAGCGGGCTTTTAGG
>NZ_AMRG01000024.1 GCF_000299895.1 Idiomarina xiamenensis 10-D-4 | reverse complement strand
GTAGTTCGGGGCGGCCTAAGTGGTCGTTGTGCACATAATATAAGACCTGATTACGGATATAGCCGACGAGCTGGCCAGCCAAATAGATGTATTGCAGTTCGCTACCGTCCGAGCGGCTTTCTTGCAGCAGTTGCCCGTTGAGGTCGTAAATAAAGTTGCTGCTGCCGCTGCTGGAGGCTTTTCGGGCGCGATGGCCAAGACCGTTGTATTGATATTGCGTTTGCTGGGCCTTGACCAAGCGATTGTTGTCGTCGTAGCTATAGCTTTTGCTGCTTCCAGTAAAGTCGGTGTCGCGGGTGATGTTGCCAGCCATATCGTAGTTAAAGGCCCGCTTTTTACTGCCCCGGGTGATATCCACTAAGCGGTTAGAGATACCGCTGTAGCGATAGCTTTCGCTAACAGCACCGGCGGCGCTAATACGATTACCCACCTTGTCATAGCTGTAGGTTTGCGTAGCTCCGCCTTGCTTCACCGAGGTTAAGCGGTTCATGCGGTCGTATTGATAGGTGGCGGAATCAGCGGTACGGCGGGCATTGGTCATCGCGGTGATGTTGCCGCGCAAGTCATAGCTGTAGCGTAAGTCTTGAACGCCGCTGCTTTCAATGCGCGTCAGTTGTTGATTGGCGTTATAGCTTTTCTTATGCGTGATACCGTTGCCATAACGCCAACCCGATAAGGTGCCATAAGCGCTGTACGAGACCGTATCTAGTACCGTTTTCTGGGTGCCGTTAACGGTCGCAGTGAGCTTGCTCAAGTCGCCGCTACTGGTGTAGTGGAACTGGATTTGGTTGCCACCTTGATAAGTTTGCGTGCTCAGCCGTCCCTGACTGTCGTAGTGGCGCTTAATGGTGTAGCTGCGCCCCGCCACGGTTTGCTGCAACTGGGTGACGTTGCCTTGCGCATCGTACTGCAAATTCAGGTTGGTGGCGGCATTGCTAACGCCGGTTAAACGACCCTGGCCGGTGCTACCGCTATCGTAACTAAAGCTGCTGCTGTGGGCGTTATTGATAGCGCTTAAGCGACCCGATTTATCGTGCACATAGCGACTGAGAATGCCGCGGGCATCAGTACGCTCACTGATATAACCTGAGTTGGCATAGCGGCTATCGGTAACATCGGTATCGGGACTTGAGACGCGGGTGATATCGGCAAAGCCATTGTATGTATAAAACGTCTGGTTCTGGCGGCCATCGCTGACCTCGGTGACGCCATGGATGCCGTGGGTGTAATCAATACGTCCCCCATCCGGTGCGTTTTCCTCTCGCAACCGGTTCTGCCCGTCATAGGCATAGCTGAGGGTGTCGCCGGCGGCGTTGCGGGTGGTTAAGCGATTGCCCTGCGCATCATAACTGTAGCGCATGACGATGTTGCCGCTAGCATCACGCTCGGCAATCAGCTCACCACTGGGGGCATAATCAAAGCTGCGGTACAGGGCATAACCACTACCTTGAGCAATGGCGGTTTTTATCACCTTACCGAGCTTGTTGCGGTCAAATTGTTGTTGATAGTGATTGCCGCCAGCCTGATAGTTTTGTTGTATCAGACGGCCAACCGCATCATAGCGGTAACTGATTTGACGACCATTGCTATGCGTCTCACTGAGCACATTGCCAAAGCGGTCATACTGGTAGCTGACCGAGCGGTTAAGTCCGGCGCTGCTGCTTTCTTGTAAGCGTGTAATACGACCACGTGCGTCATAGGTATAGCTGCTCACCAAACCGCTGGGCGAGGTGATTTTGCCAACGCGACCCAGTGCATCGTAGTTGCTATAGCGAGTCACTTGCCCGGTGGGGCTGGTTTGCTGAGTCAGTTGGCCTTTATTGTCATACAGTTGTTGGCTAACGCCACCGTTGGCATCGGTGGTGGTGACTTGCTTTTTAAAGCCGTTGCTGTGATAGCTGTAGGCGTAGCTGGTGACACGGCTTTGTGTGCCATCGCGTAAAGTGTAACGCGTCAGGTCGCCCTGACTGTTGTACAGCATGCTGGCCGTTGCCGCGCCGCTGCGGGCAATGCGCGTCAAGCGCTGGTTGGCATAGTCCCAGGTGTAAGTGGTGGTGACCGCATCGGCAGTACCGGCGGCTACCGTTTCTTGAGTAACAAAGCCTTGCGTAAAGGTACGTTTAGTCAGATTGCCGCGGTAATCGGTCTCTTCGACCACCTGTAAGTTGCCGTTATACACTTTGTGCTTTGCACCCGCCTGACAATAAGGCGAGCCCTCGGCTTCCACCGCCACCAGTTTTTGGTGAGCAGCATCGGCATAGCGATAGGTGGTGGTATGGCCCAGCGCATTCGACACTACCGTTAGCAAGCGCCCATAATTGAAGGTGGTTTTGTCGATGCCATCGGTGTGCTGACTGACAATGCCCCTATCCTGAGCGTCGTAGCTGAACCATGAATAACGCACGCCGTTGTAGCTAACGCCAGTCAGCAATGAGGGCTTGCCGCTCTTTTCGTAGTGGTATTGATGGCGGTCGCCGTTGGGATAGCTGACCTGGCTGAGTTGGCCTTGACTGTTATATTGATACTGGTATTGCTGATTAGCGTTATCGGTCAGGCGCGTGACTTTACCCCCCGACCAGGTGATGTTCAGCTGGCGACCCGCGTTATCGCTGATGCGGGTCAGTAAGTTGCCTTGATAGCTGTAGCTAAGGGCTAATCCTCGTTGGCGGGTTTGGGTAAGCTTACCCACTCGGTCGTAAACGTCTTCGGTGCCGTCTTGTGCCAGCACATGCCAGCGTTGTACCCCACTGGTGGTGGTGCTAAAGACTTTCAGTGTGCGCTTTTCGTTGTAATAAGCGCCGTCTTGGTTAGCGATAAAGTCGATGGTTTTGCCAGAGCGATGGAATAACTGGGTCGGTTTACCGTTAGCTATCGTCAGGCGCTGGTCGAGTAACGAGTGCCAGCCGGCGCCAAATGCTGAATTGATATCGATGCCGCTACGATAATGGCGACGAAAGATAATGGGTAATTCGCCGTGACCGGCAAAGTCGGTATAGCTTTCAACTTTAACACCCGACGCCATTAATATCGGGTTGCCGGCGCAAGCCTCGTCAGCATTATCGGGGTCAAAGTGGTCTTTTAAGCTTTCGCGCATGGCGTCTAAAGCTTCGCGTACTGACTGCTCGGTGTTAACACCTTGACTTGATGGCGCCAGTAGCCAGTTACTTAATAAAAAACGCCAATCGGTGCTGGCAACGCGGATGCGTTGACCGGTGACTTGCATGTACTCGTCGACTTTATCTTCGCTTTTGACTTTGCTCGCCAATGCCGGAGCCGGTAATGCTGTCGCCAGAGCGCTGCCTAATAAGATAGCCAGTGCACGGTTAACCACCGAGAACGTCCTTGTCATGATACTGCTCTTATATAAATGTTTTATTTGTGTAATCGGCGGAGTTTACTCAGCGCTGATAGCGCTGTCTATAAAAATTATTGGGGGCTGATTATGGTTAATCGATCTGACTTTTGATGGTTGCTCTTCTACCCTTTTAACATCGGCTTTAAACAGCATATGAGCAGGAGTTTGACGATGGATGTAAACGGCAAACGCTTACGAGAAGGCTTACAAGCACTATCGAAAATTGGCTATAACGAGCATGATCACGGCATTTATCGCATGGGCTTTAGCGATGCCGATATGCAGGCTCGGCAGTGGCTGCTAGATCGCGCCAAAGCAGCGGGTTTTGCGGGCTATATGGATGGTGCCGGCAATGTGTTTTTTGGCTTGGGCGAACGCGACCAGCCGGTGGTGTTGATGGGGTCACATCTGGATACCGTGCCGGCAGGGGGTATGTTCGATGGCGCACTGGGCGTGATGGCTGGTTTTGAGGTATTACAGCGCCTACAGGAAGAACAGGTGACGCTGACTAATCCGGTTTGGGTGGTTGCTACCGCTGAAGAAGAGGGGCGTTTTGGTGGCATGTTAGGCTCACAGGCGATTGCCGGGGTGTTGAACCACGACTGGTTGATGTCGGCGCACGACGCTGATGGTGTCCAATTAAAACAAGCGATGGCGGCGCAAGGGCTGGACGTTATGGATGCGCTGGCTGCCGCTTGGCCACCGGAACAATTGAAGGCGTTTTTTGAGTTACACATTGAACAAGGACCGGTACTGTTTCAAAAAGATAAGCAAATTGGTGTTGTCGATGGTATTTCTGGGGTCTTTAAATGGATTGTGCATCTCAAGGGCAAGGCCGACCATGCCGGCACGGCGCCGATGGATATGCGTAGTGATGCGTTTATGGGATTGGCAGACTTTGCTCATGAAATCGAGCGTATTATTGCCGAGAATGGCACCGATAAAACCCGTATTACGGTAGGTAAAGTCGAGCTTAAACCGGGTAGCCCGCATACGGTGCCAGGTGAAGCCATTTTTACTATCGTTGGCCGCGATATGAGTAACCAAGTCATGCAAGAGTTAGCTCAGGCTTGTCATAAAGCGCTGTCGGCGATTGCACGTAAGCATCGACTGCGGTTTGAGTATGAGCAAGTGAGCTGGTTACAGCCACAAGATTGCTCGCAAAAGTTACGTAGCTTGTTAGAGGCTAAAGTGCAGGCACGGGAGTTGTCTTATGAGCGTATGCCCAGCGGCGCCGGTCATGATACTCAATTTTTTGCCGAAGTCACCGATGCCGGGCTGATCTTTATTCCCTCTGAGCATGGTGTCAGTCACGCACCTGACGAGTGGTCACATTGGCATGATGTCACGGCTGGAGCCAATGTCTTACTTGATGCCGTGTTGGCGGTAGCCACCGATGATGTCGATGAGAACTTGGGCTACAAACGTGGCGAGCGGCCGGCTGCGGTTATCGAGCAACGTAAGCCGCATCAGGTTAAGGCTACTGTGACTAAGGATTCTGGTACTAAAACTGTACAGTAAAATACGCATTTGTTGTTCTACGTCACTGAATATCACTGACTGAGGGTTGTGCTTTGCGGTATAATCCCGGCACCAAGTGCGACAACCACATGAAGCGGTATCATCATGGAACAAAAGGTTGAGGTTCAGCCCGCCGATAAGGTGAAAATTCATCGTCCCAATCAGCAGCACGATAATCAATACGCGCCGCGTAGCCGTATTTATGTGCGCGAAGCTCAGGGCAAGCTTGAGAACTTCCGACGCTTATTTGGTTTTATTTTATTGGCGCTATTCGCGGTAATCCCGTTTATCACCTACAACGGCGAACAAGCGGTATTACTCAACATTGCCGAACAGCGCTTTCGCATTTTCGGCCTAACCCTGTGGCCTCAGGATTTTACCATCGTCGCTTGGATAGCCATTGTCGCGGCGTTTGGATTATTTTTTGTGACCACCCTGTATGGCCGGGTTTGGTGCGGTTTTATGTGCCCGCAGACCACTTGGACCTTTTTGTTTATGTGGTTTGAGCGATTTTTTGAAGGCTCGCGTCACCAACGCATGAAGTTGGATGAACGCTCGTGGGATTTTGACAAGCTTTGGCGTAAGGCCGCCAAACACGGCGCTTGGTTGCTGATTTCGCTGCTTACCGCACTGGTTTTTGTCGGTTACTTTACCGATATCCGACTGTTGTTTGTTGACTTCTTTACCTTCGATGCTGGTTTTTGGGCAGTATTCAGTGTGTTGTTTTTTGCTTTTTGTACCTATGGTAACGCCGGTTGGATGCGCGAGATCATGTGTACTCACATTTGCCCTTACGCACGTTTTCAATCGGCCATGTTTGATAAAGACACGCTAACGGTGTCTTATGATGTTGACCGTGGTGAACCCCGAGGCCCGCGTTCGCGCAAAGTCGATCCTAAAGAAAAAGGCTTGGGTGACTGCATCGACTGCAACCTATGTGTACAGGTGTGCCCGACCGGTATTGATATTCGTAACGGTTTACAATACGAGTGTATTAACTGTGGTGCCTGTGTTGATGCCTGCAACGGCGTGATGGAGAAGATGAATTATGCCAAGGGGCTGATTCGTTATACCACCGAGCGTAGCCTAAAAGGTGGTAAAACCCACTTTTTACGGTTTAAGAGCGTCGGTTACGCCATTGCAATGGTCATTATCACGGCGTTACTGGTGTGGGATATCAGCAGTCGAGTACCGTTAGAAATGGATATTCTGCGAGACCGAAATCGCCTTTACACGATGAATATGGATAACTGGGTTGAGAACGTTTATACCCTAAAAATCATGAATAAAGGCCAACAACCAGCGACTTATAGAGTGACGGTCGATGGCGTTGATAATTATCAATTGAAAGGTAATAGCGAAATTACCGTTGCTGCCGGTGAAGTGGCTAGCTTGCCATTGACCTTGGCGGTGGAACCCAGTAGTTTGAACGGCCGTTTCACCGACGTAGAGTTCACGCTAACCGCTATTGATGATGCCAGTGTGACCACGTCACACGAGATCCGCTTTATTTATGAATGAGGCAAGCGCCGAGCAGTGTGCTGATTTTAGTTTTCAAGGACTGACGCCCGACATTATTGTACGGGCGTTAGAGTCTGTCGACATCTATCCGAGCTCCGGTTTATTAGCGCTCAATAGCTACGAAAACCGCGTCTATCAATTTACTGCCGATGACCGTCGCCGTTACGTCGCCAAATTTTATCGTCCACAACGCTGGTCCGACGCGCAAATTTTAGAAGAGCATCAATTCAGCCAAGCTTTGTTGGACGCAGAAGTACCGGTAGTAGCACCTTTGTGTTTGCAGCAACAGTCGTTGCACCATTTTGAGGGTTATCGTTTTTGTATTTTCCCGAGTGTCGGCGGCCGAGCTTTTGAACCCAACGCGCTGGATGACTTAGAGCGTTTGGGACGGCAAATTGGACGTTTACACCAAGTCGCCCGGCAGCACCACTTTCAGCATCGTCCTCGTATCAACTATCACGAGTATGTGACTCAGTCGCTGCACACCTTGCAGCAGTCGGCGTTGGTGCCTGAGGCAATTAGTCATGCGTTTTTTGCTATTTTAGAGCCGTTAGCAGCGCGCTTGGCCAGCACCGATTTGGCTATCGCCTCGCAGCAGCGTTTGCATGGTGATTGCCATATCGGCAATATTCTGCAATACGAACAGCAATTAACCTTTGTCGATTTTGATGATTGTCGCAGCGGCCCTGCCATTCAAGATTTGTGGATGATGCTGAATGGTGACCGTCAACAACAATGGCAGCAGTTGGATGCGTTGATTTACGGTTACGAAGATTTTTGTCGTTTTGATGAAGCGGAATTGCCGCTAATTGAACCTTTGCGCGCTTTTCGTATCATTCAATATATGGCATGGTTAGCAAAACGCTGGCAAGATAGTGCTTTTCAGCGGGCGTTCCCGTGGTTTGCCGAGCAACGTTATTGGGAACAACAAGTGTTAGCGCTAAAAGAACAGTATGCAGCGTTGGACGAAAAGCCCTTGTCACTGAATATCGGTCAATAATGTTGGTCACACGATGTCCAGCCTAGTTTAAAACGGTAGGAATAAAGATGAAAAAATGGTTTATCGCTTTACTGGCATCGGTCACGCTGCCGCTGCTAGTTACCACCGCTCAAGCTCAACAGTTTGAAGAGGGGGTTCATTACGAGGTGATCGCCGATGAGGGCACCGCCAAGCCAGAAATTAACGAGTTCTTCTCGTTTTATTGTGTGCATTGTTTTCGTTTTGAACCCATCGCTAAGGCGATGAAAGAGCGTTTTCCTGACGCTTTCACAAAAACTCATATTAACCCCGGTCAAGGTGTTATCCAAACGATGGCACAAGCCTATGCCTACGCTAAGAAGTTAGGTAAAGACGAAGAGATCGGTGCGGCTGTTTTTGATTACAACTTTGTTAAGCGTAATATGTTGGAAACCGAAGAAGATATTCGTAATGTCTTTATTCTTCATGACGTCAGTGGTGAAGACTTTGATAAAGCCATGAGCAGCTTCTCGATTCGTGCGGCGGCCAATAAAATGCAGCAATTAGGTCAGAAATACGATATTACCGCTACACCCACGTTTGTGGTTAACGGTAAATATAAAATGAAAGTGGAAGGCTTCCGTGAAAGTGAAAACTTTGCAGAAGACTGGATAGCGTTAGCCGACTACCTATTGAACAAAGATTCCTAAGCGTCCATTTTGCGCTATCGTTAAAACCCGCTTCTTAGCGGGTTTTTTCTTGTCCACAAGTCAAACTCATGGGTTTAGAGCACGAGTTAAACCGTTCTAAAAAATTAAACGCTTATGATGAGTTTAGGCGGTGTTTGCCCGATCGGGCTTGTATCTATGAAGTTGAAGTGAGCAACAGTGATTGCGTCAGTATCGGTAGTGTACGTCCTTGTACTGCCGCAAGTCCTTGTACAGCACACTATATAGTAGTTGCTGTTGAAAGCAATATCACTTACAAAATAATAAGCTATATGTAATAAGCTGCTCAGACTTTTCGGTTATATCGAAAGGTTGTGCTGGCGCCTACTCTTGCTTTTCAATGACGCCTTGATACTGGTAGCTGCGCAGGCCAAAATCGCTAAGTACCGAATAAAGATGTTCGATAATACTGGCTTGATTACCCTCATACGTGACCCAGTCGGTATCTTTACTAAAGGCATAAACTTCTAATGGTAAGCCGGCTGCGGTGGGCTGTAATAAGCGTGCCATGCAGGTTAAATCGTCACGTACTTTAGGGTGGTTATGTAAATAATGTTGAGTATAGTGGCGGAACAGCGTGATGTTAGATACGGGCGTGGTTAATTCATGATCTTGTAGCCACTGCTCGGCTGCGGTATCTAAATAACGGTCGCATAAATCGTTTAAATCGTCATCTTGCAAGGGTTTGATACTGCTGATATCAATTAATAACGCGGCTTTCATGCGTCGCCCTTGGGTATTGACCATACCCTGCCAGTTTTTAAATGACTGATGAATCAACGTATAAGTCGGTAAATAAACGATGGTTTTATCCCAGTTTTCGACTTTAACAGTGATTAAGCCGACCTCTTTCACGATACCGTTAACTTCATGGTCGGGCACTTCAATCCAGTCATTAATGCCAACCATACGATTACTGGCAAGCTGAATGCCGGCTACAAAACCCATCAACGAATCACGGAACACCAGCACCAAAATTGCGGTCATGGCACCAAAACCACTGAGCAAATACAGCGGCGACTTATCCATAATGATGGCGACGGTAATAATCACCGCCATTAATACCAGCACCAGCTTAATCACTTGAATCACACCGGTGATAGGTACTTCACGCGCTTTACTACTGTAAGCGTAAATGGTTGCTGCGACATTGGTGGCAGCGGTTAAAATGGCGGTGATAACCCAGGTTAAATAAATCGATAGCGCGGTGCTGAGTGGTGCTTGCCAATCTTCGTATTGCTCGGTAAAAAGTAACGGAATAGCAGAATGTATGAGTACCACCGGGGCCAAGTTGGCACAACGCCGAAAAAAACCATTGTTAACCAGTGCATCGTGCCAACGCTCTGGGGCGTGTTTCATGGCACGGTGAATGACGCGATCAATCAAAAAGCGGGTGATCAAATAGGCTAGATAACTGCAAGCCACCACAAACGCCATGCCCAGCCATAAGCTCATATGTGTTAACTGGTCGCCTAAACCCAGTTGTTTCAGCCAGTCTTGCAGTTGTAATCTATCCATGCCTCATCCTTGTGCCGCAACGGTTAGTTGATTAAGTATCTGCTCCCTTACTACGCAAACGTTGCAAAGCTTGTTCAATGTGTTGGTCTTTTTGTTGCCAGCGTTGATTCAACCAGGCTTGAAAATGCTGACGAAAAGCCTCGTCGTTAGCATAGTCGCCAATCAGGTCTGGCGTCACCGGTAGGGTCTCAATGTGTACATCAATGTGGCGCAGCCGACCGGCTAAAAAATTCCATACCAGCGCACCGCCCTGTTGCTGTGGATAGCTAATGGTAATGTCTAAGATGGCATCAAATTGCTCGCCCATAGCTTGCAGGCTAAAGGCGGTACCACCGGCTTTAGGCGTTAATAAATAGCGGTACGGGCTGTTTTTTTGGGCGTGCTTTTCGGCGGTAAAGCGAGTGCCCTCACAAAAGTTGATAACGGTCGTGGGAATATGCCGAAAGCGCTGGCAAGAACGTTGTGTGGTGGCAATATCTTTACCCTGTAAATGCGGTTTCTTTGCCAACAACTCGCGTGAATAACGCTTCATAAAGGGCATATCGAGTGCCCAGCAGCCTAATCCAACAAAGGGTACCCAAATCAGTTGTTGTTTTAAGAAAAATCGTGGCATGGGCATTTGGTGGCGGGCAGCCAAATACATTAATACTGGAATATCGACCCAGCTGCGGTGGTTACACAGGATCATATACCAGCCATGACGATTAATATTGGCAGCGCCTGTAATATGCCACTGTACCGGCTGTGTGAGGCTAAACATTTTTGCCATGGCAAAGCCCCACACACGAAATAGCGTATTGGCTAGTCGTGAACAAAATCGCTGCCAGGCATTCATTGGAATCAGCGCTTTACATAGTCCGACAATGATCACCGACAGCCCCACCAAAGCAGTGAACACGGCTCCCCAAGTGAAGTTAATAACGACTTTTAGTGGTACCACTAGCGCTGTAAGCATGAACTTTCCTGTTTAAAACATAGCCCGATCATCAAGTTATGATAACCGAATCGATATGGACTTGTCTGTTGCGAAAAAATAGCTCAAACTATACTGTATGTGTATACAGTTATTGGTGGAGTTTTTACATGCCGCATGCACTCAACGAACTGATGCGTCGGGGCTGGCTGTGGCAAGGACAGGCCGAATCGCAAACGGATGTGGTCAGTACCGGTTATGCTGAACTGGATAACGCCCTGCATGGGGGCTGGGCTAAGGCGGCCTTGCACGAACTGCAAATCGAGCAGCCCTTTCAATATGAATTACAACTATTACAAAGTAGCTTACGCTGGGCGCAACAACAGCCGCAGGCCATTGCTTGGTTGAATCCACCGGCACAGCCGCATGCCCATGGATTGGCGAGCTATGATTTAGCCGACTGCCGTCATGTGGTGATCAACGCTACTCCACAAGATGCCTTATGGGCATACGAGCAGTGCTTGCAGTCAGGTAGTTTTGCGCTAGTCCTGGGCTGGCTGGAGCAGCTTGATGGGAGCGCTGTACGACGTTTATTACTCGCTGCACAAAAACACCCGCAATTAGCCTTTGTGTTGACCCGTCAACAGCAATTGGACGCCCGCGCTTATAGCACCCGATTACGCTTGCGCGGTCACCGCGTTGCACAGCAGCCAATGTTGTCGATATCGGTACTGAAGCGTCGGCAAGGTTGGCCGCTGGCAGCATTTGACTGTGCCATTAAGCCTCGGGTTGAATGGCGGTCACGGCGTCAGCCGTCGGCTAGGATATTAGCGGGGCGTTGGTAATGCGCTGGCTATACCTTCATTTTCCCCGCTTGTTATTAGATAGCTGGTTAAGCTTTTATCCGGACTGGCAACAACGCCCGTTAGCGCTATTCAGCACAGCGACAACACAACAGCACTTGTTGCAACTGAATGACTGCGCTCAGCAGCAAGGGTTACAAGTAGGCATGCCAGTGACTACTGCTACGGCGTTGTTACCGAGCTTAACCTTAAAAGCTTACTGTCCGACTCGGCAGCGGCGCGCATTGCTGCGCGCGGCAGGCCTGCTATATCAGGACAGTGCACAAATCGCCTTACAGGGTGATAGCGGCTTGTTGTTAGAAAGCGCCAGTATGTGGCGTTTATATCAAGGCTTGGCGGGTTACCACCAACAACTGCAACAGCGCTTACAACAACATCAGTTAACGACTTCAATCAGTAGTGGTAAAAGCCCGTTAATGGCGAAGCTGTTGGCGCAAAGCGAACAGGGTGCGGTCAGTAGCGATGCCGCCGAACTCTGGCAGCGCTTGCTGGCGCTGCCTTTATCATGTAGTGGTTTGAGTGAGGTTCAGCAGCAACAGTTACACAGTGTGGGAGTGCAGCGCATTGAGCAGTTATTACAGCTCGATCGGCGTGATTTAGGACAGCGTTTAGGGCAGGACGTTGCCAACTACGTCGCTGACCTACACGGTCAACGGCCTACGGTACAAGACTATTTTCGGCCCCCGGCAGAGTTTTATCAGCGCCTAGATCTGCTCAGCGAAGCAGCCAGTTGGACTCAGTTGCAGTTTCCATTAAAGCGTTTGCTGGCTGAGTTATCGGCCTTTCTCTACCAGCGACAAGCGGCGACAACGGTATTGCAATTGCAGGTTTATCACCGCCAACAAGCGCCGAGTCGTTTTTCGGTGAGGTTTGTGCAGCCGCTCTGGCGTGCCGAGGATTTTTTACAGCTTTGCCAATTACAGCTGAACCGTCAACCACTCACCGCGCCGGCGTTAGAGCTCAGTTTAACGGTGCAGCAACTACAAGATGTGCAGTCACAAGCGGTATCGTTGAGCCGCAGCGATACTGCGCAACGAGCGCCGTTAGCGCATACCTTAAGCCGCTTACAGGCGCGTCTGGGTGAGCAAGCGCTATGGTCGCCGGTTGCTGCTAACGACCATCAGCCAGAAGCCTGTGCGCTACGCGGTCAAGCGGGGGCGGTGACCTGTGTCAACAGCGCGCCGTTACGACCGTTTTGGTTGTTACCTCAGGCAACTGCTATCGACATTGCTGACTATCAGGTGCAATGGGGGCCGGAGCGTATCGAGACGCACTGGTGGTCGGCGCAGCCGGTACAACGTGACTATGTTATTGCGCTAGATGCCCAGCAGCGTCAGGCATGGCTGTATCGGCAGCAACAACAGTGGTATTTGCATGGGTGGTTTAGTTAATGCACGCAGCTGATGATAACGCCTGCAATTATAGCGAATTGCACTGCTTGAGTAATTTCAGTTTCTTACGTGGCGCATCGCATCCGCATGAATTGGTTGAGCAAGCGATGGCGTTGGGCTATCGGGCGTTAGCGATCACCGATGAGTGCTCAGTGGCTGGTGTCGTTCGTGCCTATGCTGCCCTGCAACAGGCTACACCAGCTAAGCCATTCAAGTTGATCATCGGTAGCGAATTTGCTTGTCCGGAACTCGGTACGGTGGTGCTATTGGCCCAACATCGACGTGGCTATGGGCAGCTTTGTCAGCTCATCACACAAGCGCGGCAGCGCGCAGCAAAAGGCCATTATCGAGTAACAATGGCTGATTTTGATGGGCAGCAGCTGGACGACTGCTTATTGTTGTTGTTGCCCCAAGCGGATTTGACCGCAGCCACGCTTAGCCAATTGCAGGAGCACTGGCAGCAGCGTCTTTGGTTGCTATATGAACGGCATTATACCGCTTGCGATGCCGAGGCTTTCCGGCATCTGCAAGGGCTGCATGAGTTAACCGGGGTCGCGGTTGTCGCGGCCGGTGGTGTGCGCATGCACTGTCGTGAGCGACAGCCGTTATTAGATACCTTAACGGCTATCCGCGAGCACTGTGTGGTCGAGCAGGCGGTGGCACAGATGAGTGCTAACGCTGAGCGTCATTTGCGTAGTCTGCAGCGGTTACAGAACTGCTATCCGGCGCGTTGGCTAGCCAATACCGAAATCGTCAGCGAGCGCTGTCAGTTTTGTTTGAGTGAATTAAGCTATCAGTATCCGTCTGAACTAGTTCCTGAGGAGCTAACCGCTAGTGAGTATTTAGCACAGCTTTGTCAGCAAGGTGCGCAAAAACGCTATCCTGAGGGCGTGCCAGCATCGGTACAAGCAACCTTAGATAAAGAGCTGACGTTGGTGGCTAGCTTAGGTTATGAATACTTCTTTTTAACCATTTATGACATTGTTCAGTTTGCGGAACGCCAAGGTATTCTGTATCAAGGTCGCGGCTCGGCAGCAAACTCGGTGATTTGTTATTGCCTGCACATTACCGCGGTTAACCCAGCACAAATGCAGGTGCTGTTCGAGCGGTTTTTGTCGAAAGAGCGTAATGAACCGCCCGATATCGACGTTGACTTTGAGCATCAACGCCGCGAAGAAGTGATCCAGTACATTTACCAAAAATATGGCCGTGAGCGTGCGGCATTGGCGGCAACGGTGATTAGCTATCGCTTAAAAAGCGCGTTTCGTGATGTTGGTAAGGCGTTGGGGTTTACCGAGCAGCAGCTACAGTATTTCTTACGTCAAATTGACCGTCGTGATCGGCAAGCCGACTGGCAACAGCAACTATTACAACGGGTACCCAGTTTTGCCGAACACCCTAGGGGGCGTTGGTTACTTGAGTTGGTGCAACAAATTCGCGGTTTTCCACGACATTTATCACAGCATGTTGGCGGCTTTGTGATTTCTGCTGGCCCCTTGCATCATTTAGTGCCAATTGAAAACGCGGCAATGACCGAGCGCACGGTTATCCAATGGGATAAAGACGATTTAGAAACCTTGAAGCTGCTAAAAGTTGATGTGCTGGCGCTGGGCATGCTGACGGCACTGCGTAAAATGCTCAGCGGTATTGCCAAACGTACCGGACAAACGCTGGCATTAGCTGATATTCCAGCCGAAGACGCGGCAGTTTACAACATGCTGCAGCATGCTGATTCTATCGGCATTTTCCAAATCGAGTCGCGCGCGCAAATGAATATGTTACCGCGGCTACGACCAAAAACGTTTTACGACTTAGTCATTCAAATTGCGATTGTGCGGCCCGGGCCGATTCAAGGTGATATGGTGCATCCCTATTTACGTCGTCGACACGGCGAAGAGGCGGTTGATTACCCTAGCGAAGAAGTTGCTGGAGTGTTAACTCGTACGTTGGGTGTACCGATTTTCCAGGAGCAAGTCATCAAGCTAGCGATGGTGGCGGCCGGTTTTAGTGGTGGTGAAGCCGATCAATTACGGCGCGCGATGGCGAGTTGGAAAAGCACCGGTAAATTACGGCCGTTTCGTGACAAATTGATTGACGGTATGACAACGCGAGGGTATCCAGCGGAATTTGCCGAGCGCTTGTATCAGCAGATTTGCGGATTTGGCGAATATGGCTTTCCCGAGTCACATTCGGCTAGTTTTGCCAACCTCGCTTATGCCTCGGCATGGGTCAAGTACCATTATCCCGCAGAGTTTTATGTGGGTTTATTAAATAGCTTACCCATGGGGTTTTATTCAGCCTCGCAGTTGTTACAGGATGCACGTCGTCATGGCATACACTTGTTACCGGCGTGTATTAATCTGAGCCAGTGGGATTATCAGGTAGAAGTTACCGCGCAACAGCGACTCGCAATTCGTTTGGGGTTAAGGCAAGTTAAAGGCGTGTCTCGAGAGCGGATGCAGCAAGCGTTACAACAGCGACCAGCGATGGGCTTCCAATATCGGCAGCAGCTCTTGGATGCAGGCTGTAGCCGGCATGACATCGAACGTTTGGCGACGGCAGATGCTCTCACACAATTATATGGCAACCGCCATCAGGCCAGTTGGCAAACGATGGGCTTAAGTGATGAACAATTACCGTTATTTGCTTTGGCAGAGCCGAGTACTGAGCGGGTACAAGCCGGTGATAACCGTTTAACCTCGTTACCTGCTCCTGATGAGATGCAAGATATCAGCGCTGACTATCGTTATTTGGGCGCCACGGTACGGCGCCATCCATTAGCGCTATTACGTGAACAAGGACGCTTGCACGGTTGTCTGAGTGCGCATCAGTTAAAAAGCTGTCGCCATCAGCAAGTGGTCACGGTGGCGGGCTTAATTACTTGCCGGCAGCATCCGGGTACCAAGACCGGTGTGACATTTCTGACATTAGAAGATGAAACCGGCAACATGAACGTGGTGTTATGGCAAACCACGGCTCGTCAGTTCCGGTTGCCCTACTTAACCGCTAAGCTGTTGCAAGTCACCGGGGTATTTGAGTGTCAGGGTGAAGTACGCCACATTATTGCTGGGCGGCTGATGGATTTAAGCGACCGTTTACCGGTCGCTCAAGTGCGCTCGCGAGATTTTCATTAACGGCAGAGTTAATGATTTAACGGTTTAGCAAACCGGGCGAACATCCAATAAGTAGTCTTCTTTCAATAACACATAGTTATTGGCCGATTCGGGCAGAAAATCGATTTCGCTTTGTGTTAATGGACGTTTTTCTACCGCAGGGCTACCGACATAAAGATAACCGCTACGTAATACTTTGCCCGGCGTCACTACACTACCCGCGCCAATAATCACATTATCTTCAACAATCACACCATCCATAATGGTGGCGGACATGCCGACTAAAATGCGATTGCCTAACTCGCAGCCGTGCAACATCACATGGTGACCTACGGTAACATCGTCACCGATGACCAGCGGATGGCCCTTTTTATTATTGGTGCTAGGTCGAGAAACATGCAGTACGCTACCATCTTGAATATTAGTGCGTGCACCAATAGTAATACTATTTACATCACCGCGCGCCGACACTAATGGCCAAATGCTGCTGTCGTCACCAATGGTGACGTCGCCCACCACGACACTTTGTTCATCAATATACACGCGTTCTCCGAATTGTGGTTCCACACCACGATAGCTACGAATGTCTGCCATAACCTCTCTCCTTAAAGAATTACCGTCTTCTAGACTAGCAGAGTGTTTATAAAATATCCCTATAGCTATGATGTTGCGTAATAATGCGTCACTTTGTTGATTAAATAAGCGAACGATAAAAAAACACAA
>NZ_AMRG01000023.1 GCF_000299895.1 Idiomarina xiamenensis 10-D-4 | reverse complement strand
AGATGACTGTGTTATAAATGGGATATTTACATGGCCTAAATCGTTATTTTCACCCCAAACCGACAGTACGCTAGGATCGTTGTGTTGTTCTGGTTTGTACGCGGTATCCAAACTGAAGACTACCCGCGAAATTTCCCCGGGTAAGGTACGATAGCGCTGCGGCCACTTACGCTTGAAGATCGAGCCTTCGGCTGGCTTCGGTCGCTGCTGATAGAGCGATTCCCAATTACGGGAGCCTTGCGAGCGCTTTTCTTGCGCCCAATGTTCGGGGGTAAACCAATCTGTCCAAAGGTATTCGCCAATCTGGCGGCCTAGAGGGTCATCATCACGCTCGCACTCCGCTTGCAAGCAGATAACCAGCCAGCGCTCACCGTCTTTAGCGGTAATATGCCCGCTTTCCCCATCCCAATCATCCGGCAGAATGCGGCCAGCTAAGTCATCTTCATGCCAGCGCGTTTGTATAAGTAAGATGCGTCCGCCGGGCTTGAGTCGTGTTCTTAGGTCTGCGCTGTAGGCTTCCCATGTTTTATCGCGGATGGTTTGGCTATCGGCGTCCTCTCGACCTTTGACCGGGTCATCGATAACCAGCAAGTCAGCTCGGTTCCCGGTGATACCGGAAAGTATGCCGCCGCTCATGTAACCAGCACCATTTTCTAACGACCAGAAATCAAGCGCTTGGTTATCTGCGGTTAACTGTGAACTAAAAACCTCTTTGAACTTGCCCGACTTCGCAATTTGTCTGACTTTGCGCGAGAACTTCTGTGATAACGTCGAGCCGTAGCTGGTACTGATCACATTTTTGTTAGGGTTTCGCCCCATAAACCATGGCGGGAATACGACAGTGCCATACGTCGACTTAGCCGAGCCCGGCGGCATCATGACCATAACGCGACGCTCTTCACCGCTTTCGAGCTTCATCATAGCGTCGTTGATAAGCTCATGGTGTTCGGCGGGGGTTACTGAATCAGGGTAGAACTCGTCACAGTCAGCATCGTCATTTACTGGTACGCCAGGCACGTCGATATAGCGGGCAAACGCATTTAGGTCATTACGCGCCCGTTCTCTTAATTTCTGCTCAAGCAACTCTAAGAGTTCGCGTTTGGCCTGCAACGTCATTTATCCAGTTTTTGAAGCAACTCTGCGATACGTTGGTCAAGTTCAGGCTCAGACATCGCCTGATAAGGCTTGTCGCCTTCGGGGTTGGTCGGCGCGACTTTGGTTGGTGCATCCAGTCCCAGCAGCTTACAGCGTCGCTCTACGGTGCTCAGGATGACATTCATATAGCGCGGGTCACCGGTTTGGCCGCCGGTTTCTTCCTTGTCGATTTCCCCTTGAGCAGTCTCACCAACCGTATGCTTGTAGTAGTCTTCACACGACCGTTCCCACTCGCGCCACGCGGCCGCCTCAATTAAATCAAGACGGGCTAGCTGCTCTGCGCGGTGAGCATCAAAATCACGAACCGCACTGTTGCGCCAGCGTTTACGGACTTCACGCAGATCGTAGTTGACCATATTGATACTCGCACCCAGCTCGTCAGCGATATCGGCCATCGTGCGGCCTTTCAGGTACATTTCTGCAACGATGGCTTGGTCTTTGATAACTTGGTCAGGTTTACGGCGTGGTTTGGCCATTGTTAGCCTCTAACCCTGTTGACGAGTTGCTTGACGGTGGCTCCCATCTTGGGGCCTTTGTGCTTGCTGAATGCATCAAGTGTGCGAAAGCCCATGTAACCCAGTGCTGGCGAATAAAGCGCACAAGCCAATGCCATGTCAGCACCCGCACCGATATCGAACGCTGCTAACAGTTCAAACACGAGCACATAGATTGTTCCCGCGTAAAACGACTGACGAGCCATTTTTGGTCGCGTGTGACGAACGTATTCATCCTCAGCGTTATCACCATTGCGAATGGTTTCTTGCTGTTGTTCGTGCTGGTGTTGCTTATCAGTGATAGCCAACCGAGCCTGTTCGAACTGGAGCTGGCGCAACTGCATACGCTCTTGGGCTTCCATTTCCTGAATTCGTAATAATGCGTTCGGATCTGCTTGTAGTTTTTTCAGCACGGCTTCGGCATTGTCCTCGACACCTAACCAGCTCGCGACCAGACTACCGACAGCACCGCCGGCGGGGCCACCTAGCAAACTACCGACAACCGGTGCCGCCCCGCCGATGACCTCTTTAACTTTATCCCAGCTCATACCGTCACCAGTTCAAAGTGTGGACCGTCTAAAAAACGCTCGTCATCGCTTCGGCCATTACGATTCCAATCACCACCCCAGCGCATGTTAACGCCCAGCTCACGAGCAGAATTTAGCATGACATCGGCTAACCGCTTAAACACATCAAAGTCATTCCACGGAATATCGCCATTAACCCACGGCCAGAGGTCGACGGCATGGCTAAAACCATCATCTTGCGGTAGGTGTTTACTGTTCATCGTCTTCGATACACCCTGACGAACGTTCTCGCGCTGCTCTTCTAGCGTTCGTACTCCGGCGCCAACGATGAAATCAATCTCACTGGTCTGTATCGCGCGCATGACAACAATACATAGTTGCGGATGGACCTGCTTTAACCGAGATAAACTGGTTTGACTGAGCTTAAAGACCATTATTCAATCTCCTTGCCACGATAGTGTTTACCGGTCAGTTGGCCGTTTAAGCCAATCAGCGTGCGTTCAACGTCGATAAAAGCGGTCTTCATGGCAGCCAATACAGCGGATAGCATGAAGCTAGTTTTCTTGTGGTTAGAGTCGGCTATCTCGCTATCCTGCAACGTCGCAATGGTGTGCGTAATGTAGCTCAGTGATACACGGTTCCAATCGCGGAAACGCTCAATAACGATGTCGGGAATGCCTTGCTCGCGAAATCTCGATTCGTATTCGGTAACAGCAATCGACAGCACTAACGTTGCGTGACGCTGCCATTCGGCATTCGATGAATCTGCGGATAACTCGGCTAGTCGGCTCTCAAGCTCGACTGATATCGTGCGAACTAGAATCTTAAGCATATCGCGGTACATGTGAGTGCGTACCGGGTAGCGGGTCGGAAATGGTAATTGGTCGATACCGAGGTTTAGCCAATACGTACTTACGCTAAATAAACGGTGCTCAGTCAGCTCTTTGCGATGGTGAAACTGTAACTCTGATGCGTCTTTGTTAGCGAGGTAACGGTCTAGCAGTCGCCCGAGAACTTGATGGCTGAAAACGGCAAAGATGGTGCCGATGACGGCTGGCCAACCATATTGGGCGGCAACGTTGGCCAGCACTTGAGCGTCAGGTGTTGTAATCATAGGTCTCGCGCAAAATATCTTTTATCCGACGGGTAGATAGGCGATATTTTGCGGCGAGGGCTTCGAGTGTGACACCCGTGTTTTTTCCATCACGCCGGATAGCGATATTACGTTTCATGCGTTTTAGCTTGGTTGGAATGTAAATATCGAAGCTACCGTACTCGTCAGTCAGCGCTTGAGCGGCGCCCTGTCCGATAACCTCGACCAATTCTGGCTGTGGTGTTACATGAATATGAATATACGTACCACCCCACGCATCTTCTAGTTTTAGCAAGCCCGCTTCACCAACAATCGCAATCAACTCGCGCTCCCAAACGCTATTCGTAACAATTGCCATACTATGTCTCTCCCATCGGTTCGATAATGACTTGAACACGCCCGGGCTTTGCTACCGCTGAGCGAATAACGGTTAAATGGTCAATCTGTGAATCGTCTTCATAAACGCCAGCATGGGTCATAACATCCAACAGTGCTTTATTGAAGTTATCCAAATCGCGGCGCTGATTGGTTGGCGGGTGCAGTGTAATTGTGACTCTCAGGCTGTGACTAAGCTTATGGCAGACTCGTTGCTGTTTGAGTAGCCAATAACACTCGTCACGGAACTTGCGGCCACGTTGGCTGATTTTCGTCATCTGACGATTACCGACACGTACATTGCGGTAGTACGTATTGGTGCTCGGTGGAAACGGTAGTTCGATAGTGATCATGCCGCCTCACTATCAGGTTTTGGTTTCGCCTCGCCGTTTTGAATGCGCAGGTAAATCTCTTCACGGTACACGGCCACATCATCCGGTGCACTGATACCCAGCCGCACCTGGTCGCCTCGTACGCCAAGCACGGTGACGACGATATCATCGCCAAAGAAAATACGTTGTCCGGGGTTTCTGGTCAGGCATAGCATGGTTGTTTCCTCATAGTTTTAAATGGCTGTCCTCATTTCGCGCTTCGACAGCGAGGACTACTGCCGGTAGTGCATGGTGCGCTTACACGTTATTCAGGATGCATCCCGGTCATTTGTTCCACCGTCGATGACGTTCGAGGTGTCACTGCTGCCTGCAATCCCGGGTCCTAGCCGCGACGTGTCCACGCGGCCCCTTACGTTGGTTAATCGTTTACCGCGTGTCGCGGCAAGCACTCGTTTAGCTTCCTCAGGTGATAACGTCTGATAACCCAGTTGTTCGTACATGGGGCGGTCATCAGTTCGCGCGGCTTCGATGCTAGGTTTGTGGCTGGGTAACTCACCGTTGATAGCCAGCTCCAGCAAACGTTGATATTCCCGTTCACAGTTTTGTCGCCATAAACGCTCTGAGAGCTGATAAATCTCGTAACCAATGCGGTCATTCATGTGCCGACAAATATCGTGGCTGTATGGGTATGGCGTTTTGCTATGGCGCCAGGTGGTACGAGCCTGACGCACCTCATGAACTGCAATGTTCAAGTCAGGAATTCCGAGTTCATCGGCTGATGGCTTGCACAAGTAAACGAATTCAGTTGGGTTAGGCGTAAAGCGGTCTTTCGCTGCACGCTCTTTAACGCGCTCAATGCCACGTGATAACCCCTGATGGCCGACACGGTGTTTAATGAGCTGTCGAGCGTATTCGCGCATAACCGCATCGGCGTGTTCTCCAAAGCGCGAGGCGAAGTCGACACAGTACAAGCCGAATACAGGTTTCAGCCTAGCGTTCAAAATCGTCAAAAGCTGTTCCACTCGCGAACTCAAATCCGTGTCTAGCGAGCCGCTCGCTGGCTTCCTCGGACTCCCGTAAGAGTTTTGCTGTTGCATTTTCAGGACGCTGGTTGCCGCCAGCGCCTGAACGTTGTGTGGTTGATTTGCCATACGCTTTCTCCCGACCGCACCATGCGCGCCAATCAGCGAGCCAGTCGCCCATCGGTTTTACGGTGTTGCGGTTTGTTTTGTGAAATCGAAATGCTTCAAAGACACCCTGCAGCCGATCAGGGTCGAGTTGTAAACCGGTTAGTCGTGCCGTTGATAAAAATTGATTGGACCAATTGAGATCTTGGCCGCTGAGAGATTGGCCATTTCGTCGAACCTCGCGCGCACGCGCGTCTTGATAGATCTTTATATCGGAAGGATCAGATGTGTGGCGATCATGCTGTGGCGCTCCTATGGCGCTCATGGTGTCGCTAGATGCCGTATTTACTGGGTTTGACCGTGGCAGTGCTTCCGTGGCGCTCATGTGGCGCTCCTCATTTGGACGGATCGCCCCTGTCGAAGCCAAAACAAGCCGAAAAATCATGCTTTCGCCGATTCTTTTAGTGTGTAGTGGCTCTATCCATCCATAGCGCTCAAGCTTTTGCAGCAGACGTTTTATCTGGTCCTTAGTCGGGCTGCTAGCTTGTGCCTTTGAACCTCGCTCAGGTTTGTATTCCAAATGCTCACGGATAGCCTGATACGATATCTTACGCTTCAAGCCAACAATACCAGTGCCATAGTCCATGTGCATTCGCAAATAGAGGTATAAGGTTCTCTCGCGGTCGCTAATATGACTGTCTTCGAACAGCGCCGCGTATTCCTTTTGGTTCATGCGGACGCGCCGTTGCTCACGATATTATCGATTTGCTTTGTAATGCACATGGCCGTCTCGATAACATCCATCAGCTCTTTACGCGCCAGCATCACTTCTTTAATTGGCATCTGGTCGATACCAACATTCGTCAGCACCTTACTTAGCTGGTGGATAGCCTCGCCGCTTTCGCGCACAAACGCGCCTAGGTCGGCCAACTCGCGATTACTGGATAGTTCAGAATGCGGTACTGCAATGACGCCGTAACGTTCACACAAGTGCGCTCTGCATTCAGTACGTTCGGTTTCCGGCAGCGCTTCGACCAGTGCTTCTTCAAGCTCCGACGGTATCGGCTGCGGTCGTTCATCCAACGGCGTATTAACCAAGCGCGAAATACGCTTTTGCGCGGCCATCAAGCCGTTAACCGTATTAAGGTCGAATGCTTTCAACTCTCGCGCATGCTCCGGCACCGTTGCGTTGTAATGCTGAACGACCTGCTCTACGTAGGTTTTAAATAACAGCCCTCGCCGATTCAGCGCCTTTGCTACAAAGTATCTGATCGCTTGAGGACGACTTAGCACGTGTCCATCCACGGACGTATTATGCTGCCGCATCTGTCTCTATCCTTTGGTTGAAGGGTTGATTGGTGTACTCGGTATCCACAGACAGTTTGCCGCCTGTCCTGACTTGGAGCTCAAACTGAACCCCGCGTGGAATGCGTTTCCATTGGCTTACAGCGCCTTCAGTCTTGCCTAGAACGGCGGCGAGATTGCGCTGGGAACCGAAATATTTTATCGCTTCGATTTTTGTCATGACGAAACTATAGTTTTATAAAGTTTCAGGATCAACAAAAATTTTTATTGAAAGGAATTTAAAGTTGAAAAGCTGTAATTTGCTTTACACGAAATGTTCGGTGGACTTTATGAGCAAAAAAGCAGCTATAGGCGACAGAATCAGACATGCGCGACTTATGCAGTCTCTAACCCAAGGAGAGCTCGCAAAAAAAGTAGGCGTAACCTTAGCAAGCGTTTCTCAATGGGAGTTGGGCACGAATACTCCTCGCCCACCTAAAGTGAAGAAGCTGGCAGAACAACTGAAAGTTGATATCGAGTGGCTGTATACGGGAGTTACCCCTGGAACAGAAGTTCAAGAACCTGCCGCAGCATATAACGTTCAACCGGCAATGACTCAGGTACGCGCCCTAGTCGATGACGCTGATGCTGAACTCCGCTATATAGCGAACAGTCAGGTTAAAAGCGCCGCCTTAGATGCTAGCTCCCTTGCCTATCTCGATGCGCCAGACGATTCAATGGTACCGAGCATTAACCGCGGTGACATGCTCATCGTGGATACATCCGATAAAATAATAAAAGACAGCAAGATCTACGTCATCCAGTACGGCTCAAGCCTACGGGTTAGACGGCTATTTAGCAGGATCAACGGGCTACTATTGCGTTCCGATAACACGGACGTGTCGCCCGATGAAATTTTACCCCCGAATGAGCAGGACGCCATTGAAGTGGTTGGCCGTGTAGTACTGCGGGTTGGGATGTTATAAACAACTATCAATCACTTAATCTAAAAGGATTTTTTTGATGGCAACCGTTCAGGAAATTAAAGATGTATCAGTTAAATTTGCAATCGCATTTGAATTTGAACGCAACACTTCAAAAAATAACGGGGCTGCGAAGTGGAAGGTAAATAATGGGCTTCCATGGAATGTAAATGACCCGGCGTCAAGAAAGTTCGCCTTAGATCTAGACAACTCCTTTAACGCTAGGACTAAAACATATACTCACCTAAGTCCAAGCGCTTCAGATAAGGTTTCTTTAGCGGGTCGCCTTGAAAAAATAAAAAATATAGCTTCCCCTAATAATTCTCAGTACAGCAAAGAAATGACTGAATTTGTGAGAAACCGTCTGAAGAATGAATTCGAAAAATCGCAGCTCGCAAGTAAATTTATTGTTACGGTAGTGTTATATGAAACGTACATAATTAAAAATCAGGTTAAGCAAAATAATACAGTTAAAGAAACTCTAAATATTTCAATGATAAGAGCATCTGAAGCACTTCAGTTTGATTCAAATTATCGCATTACAAAAATCCCAGCTATAGATTTTTCAAATCTTTTACAATCTTCCAGAATAGATGTGGGAATATTCACTAGTAATCTGAAAAATAAGTCAAAAGATCCTCGTAGCGATATGAGTTTTATTGCAGGAAAGGGAGATATTAGAGATTACTTTTTTAGAGGATTAGGTGCTCAAGATTTTATTAAAAATAGTGTGGCTGCTGATAATTTTCTAAATGGATTAAATAGCTTCCTATTATCGGTCGGATTAGGCCGTCAAGAAAAAAATAGCATTAAGGATAACGTGCATTCGTATTTGTCCAACCCTAAATTTAAAGATGGGGCTATGCTTGAAGATGTGGAGAAGCTTCTCGACTCTCATATACCAGACTCTCTTAAAAAACATAAAGGTACTTTTATAAGTTACCTCGCTAATAATGATTACCCGGTAAACGAAAAAATTGTATTTTCCACCTCTCAACGTGATCGTCTCATCTGGATAGATATTGAAATAAGTGACTTGAAAATGCGGTTTCGATCAGAAGACGTCGGTCCTAAGAATTCAAATGCAAAATTGAAGTACGATGCGACGAGTGATACTCTTAGCTTTGAAGAAAAGATAACTGATCCAGATACGCGAGATGCGATAAAAAGAGCATTAGGTAAATGAGAGAATGTAGAAACAGCGAGTTGCGGAATTTATTTTCGTCATCTGACGCAGTTTATTGCTTTGGCAAAATATTTTATTTTTTATGCAAATCCTCTATTAACTTAGAAGATGAAAATTTAACAAAATTTGAAGTTGAACTGGAAAAAACTGGTATACCTTCTCAGCACCAAAGCAAAGTCTCTCACAAATTAGAAAATTTTATAATATATTCTTATGATCGCTATGAAAATGATGAAATAGTATATGATATTGATGCTCTTCTTAATGCAAAGCTACCATCATTTATTAATAAAGATAATGGCTCTTATCAAAAAAATATTGATGAAATAATAATTATAGAAAGAGACAAAGAAAACGAATATATCGTTCAACTAACTAATCACGATAATTCATTTTTTGAAGACTTATTGTCTTTTTTTAATCTTTTGAGAGGCTTGTCTTCTTATGTATCTCAAGAAGGATCAAAGTTTTTATTCTGGATTAGCTCGGTTGAAACTAGCGGAAAGTCAGTAGATAAAATAATTAATTTTCATTTCGATGCTGACTCTATACGCGAATTACCAAAAAAGTTAGTAAACTTTCGCTTTCCGATATTTGACAGTAGCTCCTTACATGAACATGAAAAAATCGTATTATTCAAACGATCTCTTCTCAATAAAATCGACGCGATTGAGAGCCCATCAGCTAGTGATATTTTAAGACTATCTGACGACATACAGAGTGGCTATGACAAAGAATATTCCGCATACATATCTAAATTTGGCTTAGATAAATCTCTGAATGAATTGCACGACAAATCTATAGATATAATAGGTAAAATATCAGACACAATTCAAAGCACAGCGCTCAAGCTATTAGTTGTTCCGGCAACTATGCTTGCAACAATATTTATGAGGCAAAGTAGTTTAAATAGTTATGATCCAAAAATTATTTTCATAGTAATAGTTGTAATGATTTTAGTTTTGATACTTCACAGCGAAACAAAACTATATATAGATAAACTTGAAGAAAACGGGCAAAGCTTATTGGATAGCATTATAAATTTAAATGCGGGGGCAAATCATCATGCGGTTCAAAACTCTCAAATTGAAGTAAAAGAATCTTTAGAATCTGTTGCAGATAAAACTAGATTCCGAGTTAATATTTATAAATGGGGTTCCATTGGTGTTTTGCTAATTTGGTTACTTATAATTTACTTTAAGCCGTCAACCGATTTTGTGTTAGAATTTTATAATTCAATTTCCAATTATACCTCCGACTTTTTCATTAAAAACTTTAAATAAATTCAGTTTTATATAAATAGAAAAATTAAATTTTCCAACCTAGCATATTGAATAACCTTTCAGTTACTGACTTATAATTACTTATAACTTTATCCCCCCTCATAGAATCATAACCAGATTTCGCTCGTAGCTTATCAAAAAGGCTAATAATAAAGTCTCTCTCCATCTTCAATGACATAATCAAAGTCCCATAGAGTTTTATGATGCTAGATTTGTCAGGGTACTCTATAATCAGAGCTGCCAAAGAAGTTCTATTGGTGAAATAATTAGCTAATAGCATATTAAAACAGAAAAGGTCATTTTTATTTTCTAGCCTTTTCAAAATATCATTTTCGTCTAATCCATGTAATATAGTTCTAAAGCCTAGAGCTATCGGAATCTGCTTGACTCCTAAAAAATCGGTTAGGTCTATACTATTTTTTCTGTCATCAATTTCTAATTTTTTAATGAAAGAATCGTATCTTTCTATGTTCCAACGCTCGTAATCTTTTTCTGCCGCTATCTTAATATGCTCATTAGCTTTCTCCTGAATTCTAACTGTTTCGAGTTGCAACTGAGTTGCCTTAGCCATCTCCTCTCGTGTTTTCGTAAACTCATCGCGCTGTATAATAAGCGATCTAAAGAATAGCAATACTGAACAAAATGCGATTATCGGGGTAGCGAACCCTGAAAAATAAGTTGCAAATTCAGCCCACTCAGGGGGACCGCCAGCAGGGTAGCTGTGAAATGCTAACCAAAATACAATTACGGGAACCGTAGCGCCAAGTAACGCAACTACTACAAATTTGAACATCTTGTACTCAGGGTGTTCCTCTGGTTTTCTATCTGGCTTAGACATGCATTAAGAGTCCTTTCTTCATTAAAAACGGTTCTATAATAGCAATTTTTACTAATCTCGCTAGAGAAGTTGCCTAAAACAGAATTCGTGGTACCTCCCTACCCTTATCTTATCAATCCCATGCCTGTGCCAAGCAGTAGCGTCGATCCAAATTTGTGTTTTCATGGTCACGCCTAGTTAGCGACATTTGAATAATACGTCACGAATTACAGTCGTTTATTACTGTTAATCTTACGAATAGATAACTGACATCGTAAATGCGCATTATAAAAAATGTCATGCTAACGGGTGACTAGCTAGGGATTGGCCGCCCTAGTGATAAATCCGGATTTTAGTCTTCATTCACTTAGCAATGGATTCTAAAGCATGAAAACGAATGTACTTTATCTGACTTACTGCGTGGAGTTCGACGAAGAATATGTGGTTGAGCACCACGAACTATACTTGGATGGGGGCAGCATCAATGAAGAACTGATAAGGCATACTGAGCGTGCTCACAGTAATATACTCATGAGCACGCAGCAGCCGGACTGGTGCTTTATTTGAAGTTGCTCAGCACTTCATAAGTGATTTTTTGATTGGTGGCCTCGATTACTCGTAATCGGGCCCCTTTATACCCAATGATGTCGGATTCGGATAAATCGTACTCGACTCGGTTTGTGAAAGCGTCGCGGATCATGTTGCCTTGAAACTCGCGATAAACCATATTAATGCGTTCACCGACACGACCGCTATAAACAAGCGTTTGCTGCATAGTATCCGACTTGATGATAGGTACTGTAGTCAGCTCATACTGAGTATCATCGCTGCAGTTATAACTACCAAACGTCGAAAGTATGCAAAACTCCTTTGAGTCTTTTTCTACCATTACGGCAGAAAACGGATCGGCTAATGCAGAGGCTACGACATTCCCTGCTCCATCGTTTCCATGAACGTGAAAGAATATACGCTTATCATCTTCTCGATGTTTGAGAAACGTGCCAGGCATCACTGTATAGGCCAATCCAAAAGTATCGGTAGCCAACACTTTTACAGCTTCCGTTTCGATATACATGCCTTGCGCGATCATGTTCTCGCCAAGTTGAGCTGTATGCACCTTACCCACCGGCGGAAAATCGACATTCGTTACCTTGGGTGAATAATTAAAAGTTTGCTGGGCGCAGGCCGTTAATAACAACGAAACCAAAGCTAGTAAGTAAATATTTTTTCTCATTTTTCTACCAATTATTTTTAAATTAATTGACTTATTTTCAGTTAATTGTAATAAACATTAATCAGTATATTATTGATTTCCCGAAGGGACAATATCTATGAAGGCACTACTCTATCTTGCAGTCTTTTTATCTCTTTTCGCTTGCTCTGAACGAAAGCCAATAGATCCTTGCCAAGATAAATCAATGGCCTACGTTATGGGTCAACATTTTATTGAGAAACGTCTTAAAGCACCATCCACAGCTGATTTCCCATGGATGTCCAGCGATGGGGTATATGTTTCGGTTATGGGGAATTGCGAATTCCATGTCCGAGGCTTTGTTGATGCTCAAAATGGGTTTGGCGCGATGATTAGAACTAATTATAGCCTAACTTTGCGGTACTCTAAGCAGAGCAAGAAATGGCATTTGGAGAGTATCTCCATATGAAACAGCTATGAATCCATGCGATTGATTAAGTTCTGTCCAAAATATAAGTATCTCTAGCCTTACTACCTGGGCTGCTATAGGTCTCTAAGTACAGAGATCTGTTCTTTGATATCAGTTGATTATAGTTTTTTAAAGTTAACCCTTGACAATAAACTTTATTAAACTTAAGTTTACTAAAGAGTTTGAGTCTATCTGCTCAGGAGTTCTACGCATGCAACCGGTTTTGTAATGAAACCATTCACCGCCGAGAGGCGGCGCATTCACAAGTGCTCTTAGCAATGAGGGTGCTTGGTAATGCGAGAGGTAGTACGCAGAGAAGAGATGGCCCAGCGAGCGGCAACCCGGCTGGGCCTGGCAATACGGGTGACGAATCACCCTTCAACCGACATGGAGTATATCCAAATGGCTAGTACGGCACAAGATTTGTACCAGCAGAACGTATCGAACCTGCTGGACCAACTGATTAACCACCACTGCGCCCTAATGCGTTGTGCGCAGTTCGGTGGTCACCTGCAACTCAACCCAAATGACACCGTTCAACTTAAGATCACCGAGAACGGTAAAAATCTCATTGAACGCCAGTTCGATTTAAGTGACCGGCATGTAATGGAGCGCCTACGCGCCACCATTCAGTCGATGCAAGAGATTTTACCCGCGGCCAGTGCATTATCGCCTAATGGGGGTGCAGCATGAGCCAGTTAGCTACCTCTTACGACCAACAGTCGCCAGCACTGAACAGTCAATTCAGCTCAACCACCGATCTGGTACTTGATTATCAGGCAATGGAGCAAATGAATCGTCTGGCGGAAATGATGGCTAATGGCCGGGCTACTGTGCCTAATCATCTGCAGGGCAACCCGGCTGATTGCATGGCCGTTATCATGCAAGCAGCACAATGGCGCATGAATCCGTTCGCCGTTGCACAGAAAACTCATGTAGTCAGTGGCACGCTGGGCTATGAAGCACAACTGGTTAATGCCGTAGTGTGTTCGTCTACTAAAGTGCGCGATTCATTTCACTATGAATGGTTTGGTAACTGGGAACGTGTGATTGGTAACTTTATTACTAAGACGTCTCAAAAAGGTAGCCAATACCAAGCCCCTAACTGGACGGCAGCGGACGAGAAAGGTTTAGGTGTGCGTGTATGGGCGACCCTCAAAGGTGAAAGTGAACCCCGCTTACTTGAGTTGCTGCTAAGCCAAGCTCAAGTACGTAATTCGACGCTGTGGGCTTCGGATCCAAAGCAGCAGCTTGCGTACCTCGCAGTTAAGCGCTGGGCTCGCTTATATGCCCCTGATGTAATTTTAGGTGTGTACTCGTCTGATGAATTGTACGAGCAACAGCCAGAAAAAGAATTGAATCCCTCCCCCGCGCCATCGCAGCCGCGAGAGCCGGAGCTAGAAGACTACCCGCAAGAGCGCTTCAACGAACTTTTACCGAAGTGGCGCCAGCTTATTGTGAGCGGCCAACGCACCGCACAAGAAGTGATCGACATGCTGAGCGCTAAAAGCAATCTCAGTAACGGTCAAGTCGACACCATTCTTTCTATTGAGCTTGAACAAGAAGAACAGCAAGACGCTGCTAGCGAACAGGAGTAACCACATCATGCGTATTTTAAAACTTCAACAGGGTTCACCTGAGTGGGATGCTGCCCGCGCTAAACGTTTTACAGCTTCGGAAGCGCCAGTGATGATGGCTGCATCTAGCAAAATGAAACGTAATGAACTGCTAGAAATGAAAGCGTTGGGCTCTGAGAAAGAGATCAGCGACTACGTGCAAAAGTTCTTGTTCGATAAAGGGCATGAAATGGAAGCCTTGGCTCGCCCTATCGTTGAAGGCATCGTCGGTGAAGAACTTTACCCAGCAACCGGTGAAAGCGAGTGCGGCACCTATCTAGCATCGTTCGATGGACTAACGATGATGGGCGATATCGTTTTCGAACACAAAATGTGGAACGAGAAGCTAGCCGACCAAGTTCGTTCGGGCAAATTAGATGCTGAATATTATTGGCAGTTAGAACACCAGTTAATGGTGTCCGATGCTGAGAAAGCCATATTCGTAGTATCCGATGGCACCGAGGATAACTTAGTTTATTTATGGTATGAGCCCGTTCGTGGACGCCGAAACAAACTTATTAAAGGTTGGCAGCAATTTGCGGACGATTTAGCTAACTTCGTACCAGCAGAAAAATCGGAAATTGTTGTCGGCGAAACACCCGAAGATCTGCCGGCCCTGCTCATTCAAGTTGAGGGCCGGGTTAAAAGCACTAATCTGGTGACCTACGAAAAGACAGCGTTGTCTTTCATCCAAGCTATCAATACTGAGTTACAAACCGACCAAGACTTCGCAAACGCCGAAGAAATGGTGAAGTTCTGTAAAAAAGCTGAGGGTGAACTCGACGCCGCCAAAAAACATGCATTGTCGCAAACGCAAAGTATTGACGAGCTGTTCCGCACCGTCGACAACTTGAAAGAAAAGCTACGTGAAAAGCGTTTGCAGCTCGACAAACTGGTGAAGTCTCGTAAAGACGAAATACGCGCCAGCATTCGCGGTAAAGCGATCGCCAGCCTTGCTGATCACCTTAAATCGCTCGATGAAAAGTTGGGTAAATCATTAATCCCCGACGTTACGCCCGACTTCGGCGCAGCCATGAAAGGCAAAAAGACCATCGATAGTTTACGCAGTGCTGTCGACGACGAGTTAGCACAAGCCAAAATAGGTGCTAATGATTGGTTTGAGCTTATCAGTGCTAACCAACAATCATTTTCTGAACTGGTAAACGATGACCTTGCGTTCTTATTCGCTGACCTATCCCAATTATTGCTAAAAGATGCTGATAGCTTCAAAGCATTAGTTAAGTCGCGTTTAAGCGAACACAAGGAAGCCGAGCAAAAACGCATTGATGCTGAGCGGGAGCGTATTCGTCAAGAGGAACAGACAAAACCGGAGCAGCAAAGCGCAGCTAACGACACAACGCCGGTTAACTCAACCGAAAAAGCCACGGTTTCTGGCACTAATAAAGCGCCAGAGGTATCGCGTTTACGAGAATCTACACCAGATAAATCAGACATGCTAGTCGCTGTCGCTAACGCCTTTGGTTGTGACAACACCATGGCCGCCGTTTTCATATGTGAAACGGCCGACGCTATTCGTGGTGTTAAAAGCGGTTCACGTTTGAGCGCTACCGCGAAGTCTTTCGGCGACAAAATTGCAGCGGCCGGCAATAAAGAAGACTTACTTCAAGCTGGCAAGTCGATTCAGACCGCGCGTGATTCTGGCGAGCTAGATGACATCGATGAAGCATGGCTGCAAAGTCAGTATCGCAAAAAACAAGCTGAACTGCGGCACGCGGCTTAAGGGTGACTCAATGACTGACTCAATCGACCGCGCACAGCAAACAGCTATGCACTTAGAGCAAATCAACATTGAGAATGCTCGCCATAAAACGCCCGTAGCAACTGCAACAGGCGAATGCTTATGTTGTGGCAATCCCGATATCGAACCGGGTCGACGTTGGTGTGACAAGTACTGCGCTGCAGAATGGGAGCAGCGCAAGAAAGTGGGTATATCGCTATGAAGTACCTATGCCAAGCAAGCCAAACTAACGAGCGCTTCGAGCTGCTTTTGCAGCTCACTCGAATTAACAGTGATGACGTTAAAGATGCGCTCCGCGCGCACTTAGTCAAAGGCTTTAACGAAAAAGACGCCGCACTATTAAACGGTGTGCCGTTTTCGAACTTTAGCCGCGCTCTTACCAAGTTAAACCATGTTGCCGGTGTCGTTGAGTCTATCAAAGACATCGATTGGCAGCGGTTTAAATCAGATAAGCGATAAGTTTTTAGGAAAGAAAATGAGACAACTTACACATAAGCAACTATGCGAGATAGCAGTGAAGTGGCTAAAACGTCCTAATAGTGCAAAAGGCCACGGCTGTCATGTTGCTGTAGCAGAAGTGAAAAGTGGTCACGATGGGGAAATCCCTGACGCAATAGGATTCCGATGCACGGGTGACCACACCGACGGCTCTGTTGTTGTTGAAGTCAAAGTATCTCGCCAAGACTTTCTGAACGATTTCAAAAAACCTCACCGTAACGGCGATGTAGGAATGGGTAATTGGCGTTATTACATGGCACCTATTGGGCTTATTAGTGAGAACGAGTTGCCCGCCAAATGGGGTCTTGTTGAAGTTAATAGGTCTGGTCAAGTCAAGAACATAATAGGACCAGCTGGCATCCGGCACTACAGTTTGTACAAGAAAAACTTAGACAATTATCGCCACGACTCAAATATATCTAGAGAGCTATTTTTAATGGTTAGATTGCTCGCAAGAATTGAAGATGCTCACAAAGAAAGCAGTCAGATAAAAGAAATTTACCGAGCAAATCGGATTCTTGCAAAACGCAATTCAAAGTTAAAAACCGACAAGTTCAAATACTTTTCTGCTAAACATGAAAACGAACAACTCCAACAGCGCGTGGTGGAGCTTGAGCGCGAGGCAACTATACATCGCAGGGACGAAAAAGCTAACGCCAGAATGCTGCATTTGGCTCAAGAAGAATGTAACGAGTGGAAGCGCAAAAAGTTTGCGAGGTTCGCTGATGATGAATGCTGGCTGTTTACTGATGACGGTTATGACAATCTTCATTCTTTGGTTTGCCCTGTTGTTATGCACAAAGAAAAAGCTATTGAGCTTGTCAAAGCAAGGCAAGAACGCGACGCGCTAGCGGCGCATGTTGAACGTTTAAACTCCGCAATTAATCAGTATATGGATGTGGTAGATGATGGCGATTTTGATTGGGCGGATAAGGCCGCGCTCGAAAGCAACATAAATGACGTACAGAACGAAAACCCAGCCCAATCACTCCAACTACTCACCGAGCAGGAGCGTGTAAAAGCCTACCGTGATGGCTTTATGTGTGGTTATAACCAAGAAGAATGCTTGATTGAGCCAGCAGCAGAAGCAAAAGAACTAGCCCAACAATACGCCAAGGGCGTTAAAGGTGGTGAAAATGTCTAGTCGCGGCGTCAATAAAGTCATTCTTATCGGTAATCTCGGAGCCGATCCCGAGGTTCGTTATACACAGAATAGTACCGCAATCGCCAATTTATCGATCGCCACCAGCGAAACTTGGAAAGATAAGCAAACCGGTGAGCCACGCGAACAAACCGAATGGCACCGTTGTGTCGCTT
>NZ_AMRG01000022.1 GCF_000299895.1 Idiomarina xiamenensis 10-D-4 | reverse complement strand
GGTGCCAGATGCAAAAAAGGCTAAGCTGCCGCCATTCAATGTGACGTTAGTTGCAGTAGCAGAGCCATTCTGAAATGTTGCGGTGCCTGTTGTGAATGCCATCTGATTTGCTCCTTAAAAATTCGTCACGTCGATAACCAAATAAGCGGTCGAAGCGCCATTATCTCGCTCTGAGTAATAGCTATTCGGTAGCGGCTGAAATGGTGGGTATTGGTATGTCCGGGAATACGCAAAGGTTTTAGCGTTAGCTACGGTGACCGTGTGGTTAATAACCCGACACGCATCATCATATCGGTCGTGAATGAGTTCAAACGCATCTGCTGGTGATGGAAACCTTACGCCACTGAAAACAACTTTGGTGTAATAATTGACAGGTAACACGGCGTATTTGTGCCCTGAACGAAATGAATGGCTACCAACGCCAACCGATGAAACCGGGCTAAATAATTGCCACGACGAGTCATAGGTTAGCTGACCATAACTATCAAAAAGTTGAAGCCCGGCATTCGACGTTTTGGTTTGCAAACCGAAGACGTAATAATCGACTTGAACGGAATTGGCTGCGGCTGTATCAACTCCTAAAACCATTTCGCTAGTCGCTGCGTCGTAGTAAAGCAGTGATACCGGTGCTGCACACGAAAACGCGCAAATCTCAGATATGTCATTGAGGGGTATGCGAGCTTCCGCAGAAACTTGGAACGCTCCTGGTACCGACGAAATGACCGAGCCCTTCCGAATAAATCCAATAGCGGGTATCTGGTCTGTGATTTGTAAATGACCGTTATCAGTAAAAACTTCAAATCCAGCACGCATCAGTATATCCCGTAGTAAATTCGATAGCCTGGTATGTCATCGTAATATTGCTCGTTTTCAGTCAGTGACCAGCGCATCCGATTGCCAATAAAATCAAGCTTCACAGAGTTAGAAACCGTGGCGTTATAAGCGTTTCCATTACCAAGGTTGTAGGATGTCGGTTGAGGCAAGACAAATCCAAATGGCGTCCCGCGCAGAAAGCGCTCATCGTCTAAATAGCCCGATAATTGCTCTGAAAAGGTGGTTCCTAGTAATTTGCCCACTAGCGTTGTTGTATCAACGATGAGTCGACCCGACTCATCCCAAACTTGTAATCCTTCAGGCATCGTCCCACACCCCCAAACGTAGCCGCATCACCCCATTGCTACCATATACACGATATAGTTCGTTGGTGATTTCTGTTCTTACGCCACTTTCCGCGCTTTTAACGTTCAACTCGCCATTGAACGTGCCTCCCGCCGCCTCTAAATCACCGGCGAACGTTCCCTTGGCTGCCTGTAAAGTGCCTTTGAACGTGCCATCTACAGCGTTTAGTGTTCCCGAAAATGTGCCGGTTGCAGCCTGTAGTTCCCCGGCAAATAAACCAGATCGCGCAACCATGTGACCATCGAATACATAGCGACCACGCTCAAGGTCGTAAAAAATCATTAATTGACCGTCACCATCGGTGTAACCGACGCTGCCAGCAGTGAACTGAATTTGGCGGGTAACTCCATCATCGCCGATGATCACACCCGTAGTACGCCCGTAAGCGTCGGTACCAAGAAATGCCCGAGCAGCTAAACCGCCCTCGTTTAGATAAGCCTTCATCTGCAAAATAGCTTTTGCTTCGTCTTCTTCACCGGTAATGCCAGACGCGATGGATGTCATTGATTCTGCGGTACCATCCGCGGTCGTTTTGGCACTTTGTGCCATCGAGAACGTCGCGCCCAAACCGGTTTCAGGATCGTCGATGGCTCCTTTAACACCATTGACGACTTCTAACGCACCATCAGCAGTACGCCCAGCATCTTGCGCTACTTCCAGCGTCGCACGGTTATCAGATTCGCGCTGATAGTCATCGAATACTGCGGTGAATTGCTCTGAGATATCGCGTGCTGGACTCCATTCGCTAATGTTGTCGATGACGAGGTCAACAGCGTCCAATTCCTCACGAATGCCTTGTAGCCACGGCGAAATTTGCTCGTCGTTTTTCGTGGTTCTGAATGTTTCCTGAATCCAGCCAGACTTACCAAGAGGATTAACTGTACGCGCTAAAAACGTATATTCGGTGTCAGGCTTTAATCCGGGCTGAACGATTGAGATACCACGGCCGATGACATTCTCAACGTCACCAAACGCGAACTCGAAAACCGTACCTAAACCGATACCCTCAAGTACCGGTGCTGAAGTTGCTTCCCAGTTACCCGGCGTAATACCTAACGATATTGGTGCGCTTGGCGTCTGCAATTGCATTGCCAGTGCCGCTGGCGCACTCATGCGTTCAAAACGATTCTTAGCGACTATCTCAACTGAGTAGTCACCAGCATCGAGACCGTTGATATCCTGCCGTAGTTCAACGCTTGAGCTGGCTACAACCGAATACACCACGACGACCGTGTTCGCTTTTTTAATCGAAACAATGTACTCGCTGACAGCTCTAGGCACTGGATGCGTCCACGTCACATAGCCTTGTCGATGCGTACTGACAGCATCTAGTTCAAACGCTAACGATTCAGGCGGCAGCGGAATATTGAAGTCCGGCAGATTAGTGTTTGGCGTCAAGTCACCTTCTGTCGGCGTTAAATCATCCGAGTAAAGAGCTGGCGATTCTTCCTCAAGCACCAAGTTGGTGACTTTCTTTTTACGGTCAAAACTCCAATCAGCGACGATAAACTCTTTTTCGATGCCTTCATTGGGTAACTCGACTCGTACATTCTGACCAGCCATTGCAAGCAAGCCCTTTGCCTTGCACGGGAACTCAATGCGCATGCCTGCGCGGTTCCGCTCCATGTGATACTTCATCAAGCGTTGAGCCATGGTGCTTGATTTGGTAAAACTGAGTTGTAGATCCTCTTCTAGCTCCATGCCATCAGAATTGATGTAGCCGCTATTTTTAACCACCGGTGCATCGGTTGGCTCGTAACGCTTACGCGGGTCCATAAAGCTGGCGCGCACGAGATTTATGCGATCACGCAACTCTCGGTGAGGTGATATTTTGATGATTTCGGCGGCGTCGCTTTCCGTTAGTGTGACTGTCGGTAAGCCATGATACGAGGCGGTTTGCAAATAGATCTTGCCACCACGGCGATACGGTTTACCGCCGCATGATGTGAGAATACGCTGCAATACACTAGGCGGGCTTTCATCGAATGACCAGTTACCGTTAGCAGTAAAGCGCTTCTCAAACTGAGTAGCTCCGTTGTTATCCAAGTACGCGACCTGTTCATCACAAATATTGGCCTGTTCAGCAATATGCGCGATATCGAATTTGGACAGCGACAGCTTCTGGAAACCTTTGAATCGCACGTAATCAAGCGCGCACAAAATTGAATTATCCGACCATTCCCATGTGTTCGGTGAATCAGCACGATGTGATCCAGAACCGCCAACAGACGAATCTTTACGAGGGTCGTAAACCTTTGAGCCGCGAACTTTGAACGTGACGTTTTGTAGGCCGTTCGCCATTTTATCCGGGTCAATTGGAATGAAAACGACCGCGTAAGCTACGCCATAACCGACGTGTTCTTCTGTCCAGTTCTCGGCATGCTCTAATAGATGCTCGGATACCTCAGTTTGAGTGCCGTCATAAAAGTGTGCTTCGCAACCGGCATGAGGCGGATTACCATTAATTTCGTAAAGCTCGGCTGAATCGATAGCATGCCCGGCTAAAGTGATACAAACGACGTGAACATCTTTTTTACCGCGCTTAGTACGTCCATAGCCAACCATTGAACCGGAAACTACCGACTCACCGTATATGCCGCGTCGAGCTTGTAATGTTTGAGTTGTCAGCGTTTGAGACTGGCCGAAGTTTTCTTCGACCGAGGGCATTTCAGGTTTAATCGAATTCTGTAGGGCTACCATGCCAATGCCGACAAGGACGCCTATAGCAGCGCCGTACGCGACCCCCGCAGCCACACCAACCGCTACAGCAGCAACTACCGGTGGCATTATTTAGTACTCCATGCAGTTTGCACCCATGAAAACGGCACTTGTAGTAATCGAAATTCACCAACAACCCATGCTCCGTTACAATAAACACCGGCAGTTTGATGACCGTGGTTGTCAACTAGCAACAGATCCCCCCGTTCTGGCATTACCGCCGCTTTTGGTTGACCTAGTTTAGTGCCAAGCACATCAGCCACGTCGTTATAGCCGTGACGCTTTAGCGCGCGATAGGCCCCTATTTTTGTTGAGTAGTGCCCGCGAAACTCGTCAGCTAAATCGATACCATGAATCGCCTGATAAGCGTCTGCGGCAAACAAGCAGCAATCATTGACACCCCACTCAAAGGGCTGGTCGCGACGCTGCTGTAGTAATTTGATTAAGTTCGTTGGCCAGTTTTTAAGTCGCATATCGTTATCTCCGGTACATATCTCTGCTACCACTCGACTTGCCGCCGGGCGATCCACCACCACCAACCGACTGACCAGGTACTTCGCTATCAATGCCCTTCGCAATCACTTCGACTTGGTCAAAGAATCGGTCCCCGGGATAGAGAGATTGTTGCGCTTCATCCGTCATGCGTGCGTTTTTAACGGGTTGACTCCAACGTTCCCACCAGTCAGACAGGCGCAAATTGATAGTGAACGGACGGCCTTTGAGCACGTTGACGCTGGCAATAAAGCCATCAAAGAGCGTGGCTCCGCCTTTAATCTTTCGTTGCTCATCAAGCGCGACAAGATGAATCGATGCATCACCGCCAATGGGGTCTTGATTGACCACATCGGCAAACAGGGTGACGTCATCAATACGCATCGATACATCAATAGTGTTGGCACCACTAGATGCGTTCTCTTTGAACTTGCCAATGCTGGCCAGCTCACCCAGTCCCTTATAAACTTGACCGTTGTAAGTGCGGTCACCGACACCGGTATGAGCACGAACCCATCCGCTTGGAAAGCGAAGTTCGCCAAATAGCAGCAAGCGCTTTTCGGATGTACTTTCAATCAGCTCAATGACGGTCGGATCGTCAAACCTAAACATTCAGCGCCTCGATGAAGTCGATTTGAACGCCACGCACATAGCTCTTATTGCCAGACCATGTAGGTAAACTTGACGGATTTTCAATGCGGAATGCACCCCGCGGTTGTTGAGTGATCACAGGCGTGCCGACAGTCAATGGTTTGCGGATCTCGGGTTGTACGTGAAGAACCGCACGGCCAGTGCCGTCAGAAGTTGAATCTTGAGTTATTTTGAATAGTTGGTTACCGACCTGACAACGGTCTCCAGCGGCTGCGACAGGTTGGCTGCTGCCGGCACCAAAAACGCTAATCGATGTACCATGCTCACCGTCGACATCACAGATCAACGTCGACGAATTCAACACCGCATTTTCATGCGCATAGTCGCGGATTGTGGTTACACCGACGTGCCCGCGCAATGAAGCAAGGTGCGCATCCAATAGACGAAATTCAGCACGGGTTAGAAAGTTAAATGCTAAGGTGCAGCGCCACTTGTCGCCCGGCTCTTCCCACACTTCTTCAACCTTGTTGTAAGGCGAAAAAAGCAGCTCGGTCGCTGTGACGATTTGAAAACCAGACTTAGAAACCGGTAAGTCAGGAAACTGGACAATCATTACTACCCCTTAGCATTGCACTATGGGGATTTTGGATACTACGAGCGTTAGGAGCTACCCGCGTTTTTTCCGGTTAGGCTGCCTGTTCGAGCTTAGCGCAAAGAGCCGCAACTCTATCAAATGAGCTTAAGGCTTGTTCTGCAGCAACACAATCAATTGTCTCACCATTTAGTTCATAATCGGCATCACATCGATTATCTTTTTGTTGCTTTAAAATGTATCCAATCTGATTCAGTTTTCTACTATCATATGGTTCATATTCATGCTTAAGTTCTAACAAATAAGTAATTAAACATGAATGAACACCCTTCCCGCTGTAACTTGGAATTTTTGCTGTAAGAATAGATAAGGTCTGATGATAACTAGCGTAATAAGCCCTGCTAACGCAGTTGCGAAAGCCCATCTCATCCTTCTGTTGATAATTAAGCCTAGCAGAGTTATAAAAATCCTCAGCGTTAACCGACATTAGAGACCTCCGAAGACTCTAACTTTTTATTAAGTAGTCGCCGCTTAAATTGAGCAACGACTGGAATGGTGTGCAAATTTCGCTCAATTAATCTATCCGCAAATTCAAAATTCAAATCGAATAGTTTATCAGCAGACAACTTTTCTGAATCGATAATATAAGATACTGATAAGTTAGGGCGTTGCTTCTTATGCTTAATTTCATTAGCTACAAACTCAACCTCATTCTCTGCCAACAGATCGTAGGCTATCTGGCCTACTTGATTTAATTCCTCTTCAGTTAAATCTGTATGCTCGATAAACTTTTCCATACATTCAACCTCTAGAAGCATATTCTCAATATCTGCATCCTTGCTAAGTTTATTAGCCTTTTTCAATATATCAAAAATCCTTTTCTGATTTTCGATATCTAAAATCATCATAGAATGATTTAACAATTCATTTTGCATCTCATAACCATGACATAGCTTAGCAAGCTCATAACCTTTTTTTATCGATTCAGACGTTAAACCAAAAGTTTTTAGTGCTTTCCAGTAGTTACTGCAAACATTGTAATCATTAGAATATTTAAGAGCTTCTTCGAAAAAACTCACGGAAGACTGTTTATTCTTACAAACAGCTTCTAGAACTCCTTTCAAGTGAAGTTGAACCTCTATCTCAGGCAATTTTTCTATATCACGGATGAATCGTCGCTTTGCAAGATCATCAGGAACTTCACCATTATGATAGTTTTGGAGTAATTTGATTATTCTATTGGCATCGGTCTGAACTTGAGGCAAGGCAATGCTCCAACTAGCGTTCTGATGGTCAAAAATTTGCACATATGCATTTAGTGTATCAGGTATAACAGACAAAACACGACTTTTCATGCTTTTTTGAGAAAAGTAATGAAAAGATTTAGAAACGATAGCCGTTCACAAAGTGTAATCTAAGAGCGATAAGACATAGTCTTGCTTCATTTAGAACACGCAGGAACTCTCTCACCCCCGCGCCTTCAGCGTCTGATAGATCCGCCCGCCAGACGAAAAGTCGTCGATAAGCTCGGCTTTGAAGCGTTCATTGGCGGCATCTACCGCTTGCTCAACTTCTTCTCGGTTACCACCGGCACCGCCCTCAAAAGTGTAGCTGTTTGTTATTTCGACGGTTACGCCGCCGCTAGCAACTGATGCATTTGCAGCACCTTGACCATTCTGCTGTTTGATATGGTCGACTAACAACTCAAAGTTTTCGCGTTGGGTAGGGTTAAGTACCATTTCATCCTTACGCAGCATCCACGTGCCTTCGTGCGACTCGGGAACGCGGCCGATACCGTTATGCGCTATGCCTAGAAATGCTTCTGGCCTCGTTGAGTTCATGATTCGCTCAAGGCTTTTGACGCCAATTGCGGCGGTTGATTTGGCATCAAAAACAAACTCCTTACCGTGGACCACGCCAGCAACCTCGTTTTCACCATAGTTACCCGTATAACCACCACTTCTGAAGCCACCAAGAGCTTTTACGGCAAGGATCGCGCCGCCCGCAATTACGGCCGCTTGACCAAATGAGCCTATTGACGCCCATATCGCCGCTGGCGCCCAAGCCGCCGCCACGGTTCCTGCAGCGGCTGTTTGTGTTGCTGTGGTTACCCCTGTTGCAGCCGTTGATGCAGCAGTAGTGGCCGATATGGCAGCGATGTTAGTGCTTGACGTTACCGCTGCAGCTTTTTGTTCAGTCGCGGCTAAAAGCATTCGTTTTACACCTATTTCTATTAGGCTAGAGATGATGGTTTTGGCTACGTTTTTGTACAGACTCTGCATTGTTTCAGCAAAGTTATTACCTTCCAGCATTGACGTGGCCACAGCATCACCGATGCCAGCGGCAAAGCGATCAAAGGTTTCGCTCCATAACGCATCAATCTGCACCGTCATGTCGCCATTGATACGCGACATTTCCTCTGCGTGGCGTTGCATTTCCATTTCTTTCATCTGGTTAATGCGGGCTAATTTTTCGACCTCGGTTTCTTGTCGAAAACCGCCCTGCCCGTCGTTCACGTACATATTACCCAATAATGAGGGATCTTGTGCCGCCTTATCTAGCATTCCCATATTCATGGCATGCTGATTTATCTCGCTGTTTTGAGGTGCCAGGCTGCCGGATAGTGATGCTAAATTATTGATAGTTTGCTGGCGCTGCTTTTCCGCTGCCTCTTCAGCTTCTTTTTCCTGACGTAGCTCTCGAATGCGGCCTATCAGCCGGTCGATGCTCTCGATTTGTTTTTCGTTTAGGTCGGCCCCGGCCTCTTGCAGTATGGCGTATCGTTCCCATTGTTCTTCACTAAGTGAAAGCTCAACAAGTTGCATCGCTAACTTATCGGTGACTTTCTGAAATTTCTTCGACGCCTCTTCCGCACCGTCACCGATATTTTTGATATCGTTCGCGGGTTTCTTCAGCTCTTCTAATTTATCTTTGAGGTTCTCCGCTTCTTGCCTTAACTCATCAATACGTGCTTGTGAATGAACCGCTGAATCACCCACATCATCTAGTGCGCCCGGGTCAAGACCAATGAACTGTGAGAAACCCTGACGTTCTTCTGTGGATGCGCCTTCCAATTCACTTTGAGTCAGTTTAAGTTGCTCATTTTTGCGAATAAGCTCGTCTATTTCATCAATTCGAGCCTGTAATGTGATCCTTGCGCTTTCTCGCTGCGCTTCGGTCATGCGTTCAAAATCATCTGCAAGCTCGCTGACCTGCTGCTTTAAGCTCTTTGTCGGTTCAATTGCGTTATCGGCACTCGTTGAATACTCATACAGGGCATAAGCAGCAAGTGAAATAACTCCAACGGGGCCACCAAGCATAGCCATGCCAGCCGAAGCGAAACGGGCAGCGGTACCCACGGCGACTAACCGAGTGGCAGTAATTGTGCTGATATTATTCATTGCAGCATAACGGGCAATAACACGAGCCTGAGCCGCCTGATGAAGAATAAAACCGCGAGTAGCCGCGGTAGTGGCTCCCAGCACCCGCGCGGCGAATACGGCAGCAATCGCTTGGCCGACATCGATGATAGTGTCGCCCTCTTCCTCGATAAATGCGGTAAATTCACCTAGTGCCTCAGTGCCGGCTTCTATTGACGCCTTCATGGCACGGCCTAAACCACCTTCATTGACCGTTTGTAGTGTCTTAATCCATTGGTTATTTAAACGATTTAGCGCCGCTTCAACTTGGTTGGACTGCTCTTCAACAATACCGGCAAACTGGTTTTGCCCTAAACTAATGAGATAGTCTTGGATAGCATCGGCGCTGTTCTTAACCTCTGTCGTGACGCCTTGAAACGAAAACTTGATTGTCTCGCCTTCGTTCTTCGCTTTTATACCGAACTCTTTCAATCGCTCGAACTCAGCTACAGATGCGTCGGCAACAGCTTCGATAAATTGCTCTAAGCTCTTACCCATGGCTTGTGAGGTATTCATGTAAGACAGCAACGCATCTTCTGACGGACGTAAGCCTAGGTTGGATAACCGCGTAAAACCCAGCACCAGTTCATCTATCCGTGTACCGGTTCGGTCAGCCATATCATTGAGATCACCCATTTTGGCTCGCGCTTCCTCAACACCACCGGCCGCAACTCGCATTTGCGCATTCCAGCGGTCCATCATGCGTTGATTGTCCAATAACGCCCGTGCCGAGGTGCCCGCGCTGTATGCCGCTGCAATGACTCCGGTAACCCGCAACGCAGTCGATTTTAAGCGTTGCATTTCTGCTTCGCTTTCTTTGGTCGCCTGTTTTAACTTTTCGTTTTTACCGTCAAAGATAACCGACAGCTTCATGGCCATGATCAGGTCTCCATACGCGCATTTAGCTCTTTAACCGCCGTGCGCATCATAGTTCTGAGGGATTTATATTGTGCTGATGTGTAATCACGTTCGGCCATGTCAGCATCAGCTTTGATGCCAGGCAGATTAACGCCAGTACAAATGCCTTGGGTAAACGTGAACTGATCGCTGACTTCGAGGAACCACAGCACGGTCGGCCAGTTTTCCTCATACACGTAAAAGTCAGCATCCAAGTCTTTGCGGGATCTCAAGAATTCGGCGACATCCTCGTCGGATGCCCCGAATACCTTCATTTCATCAGCGAGTTGCTGGCGCTCTTCACTATCTTCGGCTGGCCCGTGCACCCAATATCGGGCAGCCTCTTCTAGTTTTTTGGTGCAGAAAGCCCGACGTGTAGATCGGTATACGCTCGCATGATGCCGGTGCGCACGAATGAATAAGCGCATAGCTCACTAAGTGCATCCGATGTGAATGGTTTATCACGGCCATCTTCATCGGTAACACCTGACCAGCCGATCATCACTTCACGAATGATCTGAAAGTCATCCTTTTTGCCTTGCACCAACGTTTGATACTGCGACTGTTTCAGGATTTGAAACTTACCAGTAAAGGTAATTTCCCCGTCTGCAGGGTGATGCACAGTGATGGTTGCCTCGGCAGTAATAGGACCCGTCTTCAACTTAAACGCCATAGTTCACCTCTTACTTAGTAACTAACGCAACGTCTTCCAGCACCCGAAACGGCAACGTGTAACACACCTTACCTTCACGGTCTGAATACGTTGGCTTGCCAAGCTGAATCTGTGCGGTAGATAGTTCGATTGTTTTTCCCTCTCCACCGCCGTGGCTGATCGACATCGCTAACGTGGCGTTATCACGGGCAATGGCGAAAGGGTCAAAGTCAGCAAGCTCTGGCGCTTCAATGATGATTTGTCCGTCAGGCTTCCAATCGGTTAAATAGATGCGCTCTTCGACGGTATTCTCGTCATAAGCGATTTCGTTATTTTCACTGTGTTCAAACTCGTACATCTTGTATTCAACATCATCGAGCTTAAATACAGTTTTATCATGACCAACCTTTTCAGGTGTTTGCCATGCTGAAAAGTCTGGCGATGGCAACGCACCACTGACCACGCCACCGTATAAGCCGGTGATCTCAAAACTCATTGTCGGCAGCTCACCAACTTTTAGCGATGTACCCATAGTTCCGCGGGCACCAAGCAGTTTATGAATAGCGCCGTCTTGGAAGAAATAGAACGAGCCATCAGGTTCACTGTTATCAGTTACCCTCGCGTAATCCACCTGCGATGCACCAACCGTTTCTTTGAAGCCTGCAACTTGCATGATAGGTGCGTAAGCCGCAGGCGTGAGCGCTGCACCAGCACCCGTTAGCTCAACGTTGCCGGAGATCTTGACGTGCATACCAACGAGCAGCATCGGTTTATTACCGTTCTTACCGTTATCAAGCTCGCGTTCAAGCTCTTCACCTTCCAGCGGCGTTACCTCAAGGCCAGTTGTCTGAATGGGGAGACCGGGACCATTCGCATCAATTAGGTCGATGCCATAATCTTGGTTGCCATCGTTGACCATCGCCAGCAGTAGCTTTTTTTTAGTTCGACGCATCACGCTCACCCTTATCTGTATCGCTCACATGCTCAATTGCAAAACGTGAGTCTGCTTTTAACTGAGCCAACTGAGCATTACGCAGCTCGCCGGCTTCAAACTTATTCACGCCTTTTTTAAAGTCGATACCGGCGCGTCGACACTTTTCAGATACAGTCACGACAATCATGATTGCCCCTCGTAGATATATTCGACGCTGAACTCGTCAATCCAGAGCACACCGCCTTTGCGAAACTCAAATAACTGCCCTTGTTCAAACACAATCGACTCGTAAGGTTCACCGGGTTCATAACCGGCGATGGCCGAGCGTACAGCACGTTTCATTTCCGCTAAACGTCGGTTAACAGTCGATCCCAGTGCATCGTTGACACTGCGACACGCAATCAACACACCAAAGCGCTCTCGTATTAACTGCGAATAGCGTCCTGTCGTACGCTCGTTCGACTGTGCGCCATCTTCAATCGGCACAACGAAAGCACCGTCAGCACGCACCTGAGTGGCATCAAGAATGGTCGACGCATCGACAGCTTGGTCAATGCGCTTGAATAGCGCTTTACCCGACACCTGAATTTGACCTAGACGGTCTTCAATAGCACTAAGCAAGTCCACTCGGTTCAACTCCATCAATGGTGCTCATGTACTGGTTGAATATCTGCACAATCTTTCGTTCTTGCTGGGCGTGGATGCCAAGAAACGGCCGCGCCGGTAAGTTCATCTTGCGCTTATGAGAGCCAACCGTTTGCGCGACAGGGAACGGCAATTGACGCCCAAATGCTTTGTTAATAATGCGCGTGTGCGTGCGGATGTTAACGGTTTTCCCGGTACCGTCTTGCAGCGGAGGACCATATTCGACGTTGGTGCCGACTTCGGCGCTTTTTGCTGAGAACCGAGCGCGAATACTTTGCTGCAATCGCCCGGTGTCTCGTAGTGGTTGCCCGGCACGCTTTACCGGTTTCCACGGCGTACCATCCGGCGCCTTACCTTGACGAAACCCCATCTGGAAATCAGCACGCAAGCCTTGTCCGACTCGTTTAAAAAACTCGCGACGTTGATCGCTGCCAACTTCATCAAGCGAACGTTTAATGCGCGAAAATTCTTGCTCGTTGAGATTAACCGACATCACCATGTCAGAACCCCTTTAGCGATTCGCGCGTAAAAACACGGTCAGCGGCAGTGCGCTTAACCGCAACTTGGGGGCGAGAGCCGCCCTCTTGCGTTGGTAGTCCTAAATTAACTTCACCTTTAGCTAATCGGCGCAGCCAACTAATAGCGTCTTCGTACCGCTTTCTAACTTCGTCGGACGCACTATCATCCCACAATCGAAAACGAGCAATATCGCAGCAAACAGTAACTAGGAACGCTGGCGTTGATGCTAATGGCAACGAATAAGCAACAGCAATGAACGTGTCCATTTCTGCTGTTGCCTCAGTCAGCGCCGCCTCCAACTTGTCACTATCCAGTGACTCGCCTTCGTCGGCTGTCGGCGCAAGCTGTTCGAGTTCATCGACACCAAAGCGGATTTCCAAATGACCTATTGCTGCGTACGGCATCACGCTTACTCGCCTTTTTCCCGCTCAATAAGCGCGATGATGTCAGCTTTATTGGCATTACTAGGCACATCGATACCAAGCTGTTTAGCGATATCGATTAAATCAGCCTTGTTTTGCTTTGCTAAACCATCATCTGAATCGCTATCGTCATCAGGTTTTTGTTGAGCTAACGCACCCGCGTCAGCCAACTGCTTAGCAATGCGTTCATCAACAGCGATAGGCTCACCGGTTACCTGGTGTTTTTCACCGTTAATGCGTGCCGGATGACTCAATACGACTTCAACGCTTTTATTACTCATGGTTTCTCTCCAATTAGTCAGCTAAAAACAGCGGCGCTTCACAGCACCGCGTTAAAGTAGAAACCCGCCTCTTTCGAGATAACGACTTCTTTTACTGACTCGCCAACTCGTACCCGCACACCACCACGTAAGCCGATGTTTTCATCAGGCTTAGTCCATGCAACACGCTCGCCGTGTTCGGCGGTCATGCCAAAGGTCACATCGTCTTTTAGCGCTGCGATGGGGTTGATATAAAGCAACGATGCGCCACCGGACCATAGACGTTCAATGCTCATATCTTGGCCTTTGTTAGCAGTGTTATAACGAGCAGCACCGATGATGATGTTTTCAAGCTCGAACAACTCGCGAATGAACTCCCACGGCACCATGCCGCTATCACCGTTTGTGCCGTTAAATGCCTTAACCAAACTCAGATTTCGACGCATCGCGGTCGCTTCGGTACGGCCAAGCACTAACGTATTTGGACGCACTAACGGCGTATCCATCGCATCACTGATTTGTTCAATCAGGTTTGATTCAGGCGCATTCCATTTATCAGTACCGGAGAGCGTTTCGCTGTGATTGTAGTTATTCACGTTCATCACCTTGTCGGCGACACGCTTCTCACGACCTAACGCAATCAACTCAGCCAGCTTCATCGCTGCACGGCCTTCGGGGTCAATAGCAGGATTGTTTTTAGCTTCGTCGATGTCAGCATTTGGAATCGGATCTTCCAATCCGAAGTCAACAACTGAATCGGTATGCTCTGTCGCGCCGAATTCGACTTCGTTCGGGCGGCTTTTACGACCAACAAGAGAATCAGGAATGGTGAACGTGTCCTTAGCTCTGAACTCGGTCCACTTAAAGTTGGCAGAACCAACAGGTGTACGCGGCATAACCTGATCGGCAATGAACTGCGCATTCTTAAAGCCTAAAGCGATAGCCGTTAGGCGTTGTTGTGGTACGAATGGTGCTGACATAGTGACCTCTTAATCTTTATCAATTTCAACGCTGATGATGTCACCAGCAGCGTTAGCAGCAGTTAAAGCGCGGCCGATCACACTGTTAGTGGCTTCGCTTGATGTAACAACGCGACCTTGAGCATCAACAGTAAGCCGCGCGCCTTTCGATACCGCGCCGCCAGCTTCAACTTCTTCAATGCCGTTAAAGGTCACATCAATGCGCCCACCTGTTGCAACGGTGGCAGGCTCGGCAGACGTGCCGATGAACGGATCGGTGACGTCGGTTGCCAATTCCACTTCGTTTTCACCTGCCGCTAAAGCAACGACGCGGTGCGGTGGGATCGCCGTGGCGGCGATAAAGTTTTTAATCAAACCTGGGTTCTTCATAGCGTTTACTCCGCGTCTTTACTTACGTGATCAACAGCTTCAGCAATTGAAATAACTCGACCGGCTTTACGTTCTTGCTCTTGGTACTCAACCGCTTTGGTTGATAATGAGCGAGCGGTTACCGGCGTTGGTGGGTCAGTGTCATCGCCTGACTGCTCTTCAAAGTTCAAGACCGCTTTGCCCTCTTCGAATTGCTTCAAAAACTGGTCTTGAGCATCTAAACCTTTTTCATTTTCGCCTTCGCCAAAATCGACGGTTTGGTTCGCTAAACGCTCAGCGAACGCTAGCACTCGGCTTTTATCAGCGGGTTTAATTTTCCCGCCAGCTACAAGCGCATCAACACGGGCAGTTAACTCTGCTCGCTGGCGCTTTTGCTCAGCTTCTTTGAACGACGCAACCGCTTTTTCGAGTTCGCCGTTCTTATCACTTAACTGAGTTTTGTCAGCTTCAAGTGAGGCCACTTTGGCTTTTAGCTCTTCGATTTCTTTCATGTCGACAGTCTCCGGATCTGGTTTGTCGCTTTCGCTAAAATCAGTCACCGGGGTATCGTCATTTTTCATGAACGAGTCCGCTGACTTGTTTAAATCATCGAGTAGGTAGTTAGGGATGGCCTTGTCCGCTTCATCCTTGCTGAATTTGTCGATAATGAACTCACGCAGGTTCTTTAATGCGTCGCCAATGCCCTTTAGCGTCCAGCCGTGTTGCCAGCGGTCTTCAAATTCGACAATCCCCTCTTCGGCTTCCGAAAATTCAACAGGCTTCAAGCCTTTAATGGCTGGCGGGTGTGCACCAAAAAAGCCAACATGGCGCAAATACAGCGTGCCGGGCTTAGGATTATTCGGGGCATCAGGCAAATAGAAGCTAGCGCTGACCTTTTTAAACGCGCCAGCGGAAACCATTTCTTCGAAGTCGGTGTTAATTTGGTGTGGAATAGCATCTAAGCTGCCTTCGCTGAACTCGATGCCGTTAACCCAGCCGTAAGCTGGGCCATTAGATTTCGGATGCCCGATAACAATCGGGGCTTCATGAAGTGCGGGGTCATAAGACTCGGCGGAGCTTTGTAGCAAGTCTTCGCCGAACTCTAACGTCTGGCCGTCAGAGCTGGTATGCGTACCCGTTTTGAAAATGTTGATGCGTTTCATATAGCGCCAATCCTCTATCGTTGACGCTATTTTTCTCCACGCACCTGTTAGGCGCTACCCGTGTTTTTTCCGACGAACAGATGAATTAAGCGAATGTAGGATCAACGCCCTCTGGGTAACGAATCTGGCGCCCATCCGGCATTTCGTGAACAAGCCACTGTACTGGCGGTGGCTCGGATACAGAAAGCCCATAAGCGTCCAAGTCAGCCCAACTTAGCTGAATTACGCCACAGCGGCAATTATATCCATTTGGCGGGTAGTGGGTTTCCCAAAATGGGTGGTCGGCGGGGAGTACTAAACCATCCCACTGCGCATGCTCTGGTCGAGTACGCGAGTCATCAACGGCATCGTACATCAGATAGGGAAAGCTATCTTTGGTTTCTTGGATATTCTGCCACTGACCTTTCGCGTAGGCGCTTTGCAGGTTAGTTCTAAAGATGGTTTCTAAGCGGCTGGCAGTGCCGATACGGGCTTCTATGACATCACCCGATAATGGGTCAATGACATCGCGCTTCCCCCACCAGCCAGCTCTTTGCAGCGCTGGCATTACCTGCTCTGCGAAGTCGTCAAAAGTTTCACCATTGGCGAGAACTTTATCTAGCTCATTCTTGACGAACTCGAGTAAATTGCCGTTCATCAATTTAGCCACGGTGAAAGCCACGTCATGTTCAGCGCTCAGCATTTGATCCCAGCGAAATGAGCGACTAAGCCCTTTCGACAGAAAGAAATCTAACGCTTCTTGCGGCGGTATCTCAAACTGAGCTGCTGCCTCGTAGTAATTAACGACGTGGCTAATACGCATTAACGAGTCCCGTTTTTCATATAGCCTCGCATACGGGCATAAACGTTAGCATTACGAATACGCTCGACTACATCAGGTAACGGGTCTAGCTCTGCCAGTTCATCCAGACGCTTTCTAAATTCGTTTTCATTACCGGCGCTCTGTGCAAACTCAATGATTTTACGCGCCAGCGAACCGATAGCCGCATCGGCATCCTGAGCAAGATACTCGCCAGCATCAACAATATCTCGCTGGTCGCGTCGATGCTGAATGCGCTTTTCAGTTAACGGCGAGACTTCCCCAAATTCCGCTCCCATCGGCTGTATTTGGTTACCCATCGGCAAGCGGCCAAAGCTCATATCGCGCTTACGCCAACCGTCGCCATACGTCGATTTGATGTATTCCTCGGTGGGCTCGTAACCCATTTCGAAGATTTTCTTGTCTCGGTCGGCTACCGTGTTCAGATCTTCTTTTTCCTCAGTCTTACGCCATACCCGTGGCGGATTAGCATTTTCGAAATTTAGAGAAACTAGATAATCAACGACCTGAGTATTGAAGCTCGCACATATCAGATCGGCATCTGATTTTATGAGGTCGGCTTTCACACCACCATGCACTTTCGCTTGGCTGTAGCTGCTGCCGTCGTCAGTCGTCATGGTTTGGCTAAGAATGATTTTTGAAATAGCGCGGTTCATGCCCTCTTCGAGGGCCTTATAATCGGCGGTACCTGAGCGGCTAGCTTCCAATAATTCAACGACAAAGTCTTCGGGTATTAGCACTCCACTATCAGCCTGTACCGCATCCAGCACATCAAGCGCCATTTCTCGTTGTTCGGGATCTTTGATTGCCGCTGGCGAGAGTTTGGCTGTCGCCGTTGGCATCCCGAACTTTTCTAAGTGGATGAGCCAGAACTTAATACAGTTTCGTTTGAAGAACACCGGCCAATAGAGCGCGTGTGCTAGCCCCTCACCATAGGGATTGTCGTCATGCTCTTGACCTACACTAAATACCCAAAACTTCTCACGCGGCATCGCGTGTTGCTGTGCACCTTTTAGCAGTAATAGCTCGTTATTCACGCCAAAACGGAAGCGGCCGCGGTCACGCACCTTAATGCTATCTAAATACCAGAGTCCGTCACGCATCACCGGCATTAATTCCGCGACACTGTAGCCATAGTGATTAGCGTAGAGCATCTTATCGGTAACCTGATCGAAGCCGATATCATCCAGCACTTGTTTGATGTATTCCGCTGCAGCAATGTCCTGAGCGCTTTTACCACCGGGGACAATATCAATCTCCGCCTGAGTAACCGCTGTTCGGCGCTGTTGAAATGTGCTGCGAACCTGATCATCGCGCAATAGCTCTTTATACACGTCAAATTGACCGCCGCCCTTAGTGCGCAAAACGTTATCAGGGTTTTCAATCATAACCTGAATTAATGCACTGGCCAGCGCGCGCCCATGATCAGCTTTCGATAGCTCAGTTTTGATTGGCTTTTTGGTTTTCGCCATCAGGTATAACCTCCAAAGTTATTGCGGCTACGACGTCGCACACTGCCATTGCCCGCGTTATCTGCATCTACTGAGGCTCGACGGCCAGTGCTGGCGCTCACGATGTTAATTGAATGCGAGTGAGCCCAGTCCAAATACTGCGATGTGCTGTCCACCTGGTCATCGTTAGTGCTTAGCGGAAAGCCGAATAGCTCGGACTCGTAATTGATGAGCCATGGCGCAACTTCCGGCAACCACACCCTACCCGCTTCAAATTGCGGACTAACCCGGATAGCCCGTGTCAACTTGCTGCCCTCTGGCTCTATCGCAACCACCGGCATGACAATCTTTTTCGGATAATCCGGTAGTTCCACACCCGCTCTCAATTCTTGAATTAACGACTGCCCCGATGCCTTGTCTTCAATGAGCACCGCATGAGGTCGGTACTGCATGTAGAAATTAGCCAGTACGCGTTTCAACTCAGGGTATTCAACGCGATCACGCCAAACGTTCATCAGAAAGTGGCTGTAACTGCCCCTTAAAATAATACAGCTCA
>NZ_AMRG01000021.1 GCF_000299895.1 Idiomarina xiamenensis 10-D-4 | reverse complement strand
CTACTGCCGGAGCCACAAATGATACCGATAGCGAGCGTAATGCTTGTTGCGCAGCCACGGCGCGACGTAAATGTTCGATGACGACGGCCACGGTCAAGCCACCAAATAGCGCTCGACCCTGACCCCAACCGCTAGGCAGTTGCAACTGCTGTTCATCCTCGGCTGCGGTTAACTGATGTAAGACTTGTTCTAGACTGGGGGCTAACTTGGTCACTACAGAATCATCCTATCCATGCTCGGTATGTGCTGTCAGTATAAAACAAATCAGGCAGCCGACGAAGCCCGACAATACGACAACAGTGTTACAGATTGTTGACTAGTCAACCTGAGTCGGTCGGCTCAGCAACTCGGTATTGATTGCCAACTGCCCTGTCAGAGTCCGATGTACTGGGCATTTATTGGCGATCTCCAGCAATCGTTGACGCTGGTCATCGGTTAAGGCGCCGCGCAATTCAATTTGTCGTTTTATCTGTTGACTACCATCATCATTGCGCTGATGGCTTAATTCGACGTTAACATGATCTAGCGGCAACTGCTTATGCCGAGCATACATACGCAAGGTCATCGCGGTACAGGCGCCTAACCCCGCCAACAAGTGTTCATAAGGACTGGGGCCAAGATTCTGCCCACCCTCGGCCTGCGGTTCATCGGCTAACCAAACATGACTAAAACCAACCACGGTTTGGGTAAACTTATGGTCTTTTTCTTCAACCCGAAGCAGCGCTTGCTGTTGCTCTGGTGCCTGTTGCAGCAATTGTAATGGCGACGGTAGATATTTTGAGGCCCAACCGGCAATGGCATTGGCGGCGTATTCGGCGTCCTCGCGCTGGGTTAATAAATGGTCGGCCTTATCCAAGCTTATAAAGCTTTTAGGATGCTTTGCCCAATCGTAAATCTTCTCGGCTTCGCTGATAGGAACCGTTTGGTCAAACGGCGAATGCATCACCAACAACGCTTTCCCACCCAGCTGAAAACGCTGTCCGCTGTGCTGCTCGATATCGTCTAAAAACTGCTTTTTTATGGTAAAGCGGCGCGGGCCTAACATGACTTGCGCCTTACCCTCAGTCTTTATGTCGTGTAACGACGCTGAAAACTGTTCCACCACATGTTCAACGGTGGCTGGCGCGGCAATCGTGACCACTGCCTTTACCGATTGCAGCCGTTTTGCAATCGATAGCACCGCTGCGCCGCCCAGGCTATGCCCCAATAACAACGCTGGCGCTTGCGCATGCTGCTCAAGCCAATCTGCGGCGGCCAACAAATCCTGTAGGTTAGAAGAAAAGTTGGTATTAGAGAAATCACCATCGCTATTACCTAATCCGGTAAAGTCAAAGCGCATCACCGCAAAACCAAGCTCGACGAGCTTGCGCGAAATGCGGGTGGCAGCAGCAATGTCTTTACCACAAGTAAAACAGTGTGCAAACAGCGCGTACGCTTTGGGCGCACTGGCGGGTCGTTCTAATAACCCAGCGAGTTGTTGGCCTTGACTGTCAAAGGTGATTTTCTCTCGCATAACGGCAATATCCTGTTAGCACCGGAGTGCGGTTGATGATGGAACAACAATGAATAACCGTTAAGACTATAGCAAAGTTTTCGCAGTTGGCTGGTAACTGAGGCGAGGATAAGTTTTATGCAGATATTGATTTTAGGACAATAACGAAAAAGGGCCCGAGTTAAACTCGAGCCCTAAAAATAGTGGCGGAGAGAGAGGGATTCGAACCCCCGGTGGGTGTGAACCCACGCCTGATTTCAAGTCAGGTGCATTCAACCGAGCTCTGCCATCTCTCCGCTGCCGTGCCTTGACGACGGGGTGAATATTAATGACCCTGTTCGGGCTTGTAAAGCAAAAAATGAAAAGAAATGTTCGTTTGTCGGTAATTTAGCCAATCTGGTGAAATCTCCGACAACATTTGCGGTCAAAGCTTAATATGGCGCCACATCGTTTACGGATAATTCGCCGATGGTAAGTCTGATCAGCATAAAATTTATTGAAAACATTGCTTACTCCCCCCATATTTGCGGTAGGATAAGCGTTAAGACAGTATCGCCATGAGTATTGTAGGCGCGTTGTCAGCGCAACCGTTAACGAACTAATGACAATATTGTTTTTCACTTTGTACTATTAATGGAGAAAAGTATGAGTAACCAAAGCCAGATATACGCCTCGCAAAGCGGGTCGGTGCTTCAGGTTAACAAAGTCCTTCGTAACACTTACACACTGTTAGCCATGACCTTGGCCTTCAGTGCCATTGTGGCCACCGTTGCCGCAGCAGTTAATGCGCCACCGGTACATTGGGCGTTTATGTTAATCGGTTTTTACGGTTTATTGTTCTTGGTACACAAAACCGCTAACTCAAGCGCAGGCATTATTTCGGTGTTCGCGCTAACCGGCTTTATGGGATATACCTTGGGGCCGATTTTAGGCATGCTGGTCGGTGCTGGCGCGGGTGAATTAGTGGCGATGGCATTAGGTGGCACGGCACTGATTTTCTTTGCCCTGTCTGGCTATGTATTGACCACCAAAAAAGATATGTCTTTTATGGGTGGCATGCTGACCGCGGGTATGGTGGTGTTGTTAGTTGCCGTAGTGGCTAACTTGTTCTTGCAAGTACCGGCCTTAGGCCTAGCTATTAGCGCCTTGTTCATGCTGTTCTCGTCGGCGTTGATCATGTATCAAACCAGCGAAATCATTCATGGCGGTGAACGCAACTATATCTTGGCGACGGTGACCTTATTCGTCTCGCTGTATAACATCTTCATCAGCTTATTGAATCTGTTGATGGCGTTCGCAGGCGGCGACGACTAAACCCCACTAACGCCGATAAAACTTACAAACGCCCCGCTCTGTCGGGGCGTTTTTGTAGCTGTCGTGATATACTGCAAACATCCATTAACGAGTATCGAGTCAGCAGCATGGCGACCATTACCTTATTGCTACAAGCGGCACCACACCAGTCTTATCGTAGCGCTCAAGCATTACGTTATGCAAAAGCTGCGCACGCCGCTGGACATCAGATTTTACAGGTATTTTTTTATGGCGACGGCGTGTTTCATGCGCATAGTCAACGCCAGCCGGTGGCAAGCGCTCAAGCCGACGATATCGTTAGCGCCTGGCAACAGTGGTCCGCGGCCAGTCAAGTGCCGTTACAGGTTTGTGAGACACTGCTGGAAGACTTTGGTGTCGATGGAAAAGTCGCCGGTTTTAGCGCACACGGCTTACTCAGTTTTGCCGAAGCGGCCAGTCGCAGCGACCGCTGTATTCAGTTTTAACTCGCCGCCATAGAGAACGTCCCGATGAGCACATATAGCCCTGTCATCGTACAAACCCAAGCGCCGGCTCAGCCAGCTGCTCGCTATGGCTTAGATATGACACTGATGTTTTGCAGCTTAGATCAAGCGCCGCAGTTAGTGCTATTGAATGACGCGGTACTGCAACTTAGCGACAACGTACAATTGTCGACGTTAGCAAAACCGTCATTAGCAAAAAAATATCGCTTGTTAGCATTGTATGAAGCGAAAGCGCCGATTGTCGACGCCGATGCGCTGACACGGCTGGGCATGACGGCTGCCGATTTAGCGCTTGAGGTGGTGATTTGGCCACCTCAGCAAATCGCTAATTGGTTAGCACAACAGTCGACCCTACTTAAGTTTTAAAGCTGGCTTTTGCGGCTCCGAAAAAGGTTGTAACAACGATGGCTACACTACATTATTTGCGCGATAAGCGACTCAATCATTGGCTACAAGAGCATGCCGAGTTATTGCAGCATGACGATGTGTTGTTGCTCGGTGAAAGCGCGCTCTTGCATCATGCCGATGCGATGGCGGTGCAACAGCCGGTATATGCGCTGCAACACGAAGTCGAAGCGCTCGGCTTGCAACTACAACACTTATCCGACATACGCTTGCTCAGCGATGCGCAATGGGTAGAATTAACCCTCAACCACACACCCTTAACTTGGTAAGATGTTCATGTTGCATGTGGATGGGCGTGATTACGCCACCGATAAACACGAGTATTTAGCAAACTTTGACGATTGGAACGAAGCGTTGGCAGAACACATTGCGACGCTGGAAAATATCGAGCTGACAGCGGCGCATTGGGAAGTGGTGTTGTTTGTCCGGCAGTTTTATCAAGAATTTGATACCAGCCCGGCCATGCGCGTGTTGGTAAAAGCCGTTAAACAACGTTTAGGTGAAGATAAAGGCAACAGTCGCTATTTGTACCAGCTGTTTCCAAAAGGCCCGGCTAAGCAAGCCACACGTATTGCCGGTTTGCCCAAGCCAGCCAAGTGTATATAAATCACCACGGACGCATAGCGCGCCCGTGGCATTACCATTATACCGGTTTCAGTACGCTCAACCCACCCATATAAGGCTGCAATACCTCAGGAATAATGACGCTGCCATCGGCTTGTTGATAGTTCTCCAAAATCGCCACCAAGGTACGTCCAACCGCTAAACCGGAACCATTTAAGGTATGCAACAATTCAGGTTTTTTCGCTCCCTGACGACGGAAACGGGCTTGCATACGACGAGCTTGGAAGTCACGCATATTACTGCACGAGCTGATTTCTCGGTAGGCATCCTGAGCCGGCAACCAAACCTCTAAATCATAAGTCTTAGCGGCGCCAAAGCCCATATCACCGGTGCATAGCAACATCTTGCGATACGGTAGTTCTAGCAATTGCAGTACTTTTTCGGCGTGACTGGTTAATTGTTCTAAGGCGTCATCAGACTGTTCCGGCTTGACCAACCAGACTAACTCGACTTTATCAAACTGATGCTGTCGGATCAGGCCCCGCGTGTCACGACCGTGCGAGCCCGCCTCGCTGCGGAAACACGGCGTGTGTGCGGCATATTGCAAAGGTAGCTGGGCTTCGTCGGCAATCTCATCGCGCCAAAGGTTGGTTAGCGGCACTTCGGCAGTCGGGATCAATGATAACGGCACTTGTTGCTCGGTCTCGCCACGCACATGGAATAAATCGGCGCCAAATTTCGGCAGTTGCCCGGTACCATAGAGCGTATCGTGATTGACTAAATACGGCACGTAGGTTTCTTGATAACCGTGCTGCTCAGTATGTAAGTTCAACATAAATTGCGTTAAGGCACGGTGTAAACGTGCCACGCCACCCTGCATCACCACAAATCTGGCACCAGTCAGCTTAGCCGCGCGCTCAAAATCAAGTCCGGCTAAGCCCTCGGCGACCGCTACGTGGTCACGAACCGGAAACGCATAATGCTGTGGTTCGCCCCAACGGCTGATTTCTTGGTTGTCGTTCTCGTCGTTACCCTGCGGTACTTGTTGATCAGGTAAGTTAGGCACACCAGCAATGATATCGTGCAGTTCAACTTGTAACGCTTTTAACTGTTCTTTCGCCTGTTCCAGTTGGTCACCTAAATCGGCAACCGCGGCCAGTAAGGGTTGAATATCTTCGCCCGACGCTTTCGCTTTACCGATAGCCTTGGAGCGACTGTTACGCTCAGCTTGCAATGACTCGGTTTTAACTTGTAGCGCTTTACGGCGACTTTCCAGCGCCTCTAAGCTCGCTACATCCAACGTATAACCGCGGCTTTGTAATCGTTCAGCGGCTTCCGCGATATCGGTACGAAAATATTTAGCGTCTAACATGAGTTCCCTATTAACAGCCCTATTTCACCGCCGTTGGTACTAACCAAAAAGCTAGCAATACGGCGACTAAACAACAGAAAAAATTAAGCCCGGCGTGCAACAATGCCTTGCCCCACGCGCCGGCTTGCATCAAGGTGACCACTTCGACCGAAAAAGTCGAGAAGGTGGTGAAGGCCCCCAGCAACCCTACCCCCAACAGCAAACGCCAATGTTCAGCGATAATTTGCTGCTGATGTACGGCCATCAGTAAGCCCAAACAAAATGAGCCCACTATGTTAACCAGCAATGTCGCAAAAGGAAATGTTTTCAACAGATTGGGGCCAAAGCCGAGCACCACTGCATGACGCATCAATGCGCCTAGCGCGCCACCGACGGCCACCCATAACCAACTAGTCATCGTCACCTCGCTGCCAATCGCTGGCCTCATCTAATTGTCGTAACCATGCCAGCTTGTCGGCTAACTTCGTCTCTAAACCTCGCTGGTTGGGTTGATAGAAGACTTGTTCGGCTATTGCGCTGGGTAAGTAGCGTTCACCGGCGACATAAGCGTTTGGGTAGTTATGTGCGTAACGGTAATCGTCGCCAAAACCCTGCTGCTGATGCACTGTGGTTGGCGCGTTACGTAAATGATTCGGCACCGGGTGTGCTTTATCTTGTTCGGCCAATGCTCGAGCAGCCTTAAAGGCGTTGTAAACGGCATTACTTTTAGCGGCACTGGCACAATAGATGGAGGCTTGCGCTATGGCTCTCTCGCCCTCCGCAGGCCCCACCCGATGATAGGTATCCCAAGCGTTTAAGGCTAACTGCAGCGCGCGCGGATCGGCGTTGCCAATATCTTCTGAGGCGATCGCTAGCAGCCTTCTGGCGACCACCAAGGCATCGCCGCCACCGGCCAAAATACGGCAGTACCAATATAAAGCGCCATCCGGTGAGGAGCCGCGTACCGATTTGTGAAACGCCGACAGTAAATCGTAATAATGGTCGCCCTGTTTATCGAAGCGGGTTTGCTTAGCACCAATGGCGTTACGCAGTAATTCCAAGCTAATGTCGTGGCTATCAGACTCGACAAAGTCACTGGCTACTTCGAGGTAGTTCAACAAGCGTCGTGCATCGCCATCGGCAGCCATCAATAAATAGTCGACAGCGGCCTCGCTGATACTTAGCTGTCGCGCGCCCAAACCACGATCGTTATCGCTTAGCGCTTGTTGCAGCACGATACGTAAGTCATCGTCGGTCAAGTTTTGCAGTCGGTAAACCCGCGCTCGTGATAACAACGCATTGTTGAGTTCAAAACCGGGGTTTTCGGTGGTTGCACCAATGAACACGATGGTACCGTCTTCGATAAACGGCAAAAACGCGTCTTGTTGACTCTTATTAAAACGGTGTACTTCATCGACAAACAACAGCGTACGGCGACCGTGTTGTTGGGCGCGCTGCTTAGCTTCATCAACCGCTAAACGAATATCTTTCACACCCGAGGTGATGGCGCTTAAACGTTGTAAACTGGCGTCGGCTTTGCTGGCGATCAGTTCCGCTAGCGTGGTCTTGCCGGTACCCGGTGGTCCCCATAGGATCATCGAATGTAATTGGCCGCGTTCTAGCGCCACGCGCAACGGTTTATCGGCACCCAGCAAGTGTTGCTGACCGACATACTGGGCGATGGTTTGCGGCCGCATACGCGCCGCTAAAGGCGCGAAATCCGGTGAAAAATCAAATCCTAAGCTATTATTCATGAGTGACTAAAGTCAGCGATGTTATAAACAGTACAGGAATGGCTTATTGCGGACGTTGGTCGTCAATCGCCACGCCCTCAGGCACGCTAAATTGAAACTGTTCGGCGGCGATAGGCTGGTTAATCACCACGCTAGCCAATTTAATGTCGGTCACTTGGCCTTGTGCATCGGTCACCTGCAAGCGCGATAAACGCTGTTGGCTATCAAAACTCAACGCTAATTGCTGCTGTTGTTGCTCGGTGGCGGTAATGACGAACCCGGTTTCGCTACGCTCGACTTGATACTGTTGCCAGCGCTCGGTATTGGCGTCTAATAAGATCAATAATGGGCTTTGTTCAACCGCATCTTGTTGTGGATAGACCGTCACCTGTTCGACGAATGGGTTGTAGTACCACACCGCTTCGCCGTCGGCAATCATCAGGGTTTCGTCTGGCGCATCGGTTTGCCAGCGCAAATAGTGTGGGCGCGCTAACGACAACACACCGTTCAGCTGTTGCACTACCTCACCGTCAGCGTCGCTGACTAACTGAGTAAAATTGGCACTCAAAGTATCAATTTCTGCCAGCCGCTGTTGTAATTGCTGCTTAGCTTGCATGCTCTCTGACTGTTCACTGACCGGTAGCGCTGCTGCCGTTGGCACGGTCGCCACGGCTAAACCACTAACCATTAAGCAGGCCGCTAATGTACTTTTTGCACGGTTGTTCATCATTAATCCCTCGGCGGTTTTGGCGCTAACACGTCGCGCTGACCATTATGCCCGGCGCTGCTGACCACGCCACTCATTTCCATTTGTTCGACAATCCGTGCCGCACGGTTATAACCGATGCGGAACTTACGTTGTACACTGGATACGGACACGCGCTGAGTTTCGGTCACAAAAGCCACCGCCTCGTCGTATAACGGGTCTGCCTCAGCTTCATCCATTTCCTGTTGCTCACCTGGCAGCAGGTTATCTTCACCCATATCACCGCTAAGGATTTCATCCAAATAGTTAGGACGGCCACGTTTTTTCCAGTCAGCAACCACAGCGTGTACTTCATGGTCGTCAACAAAAGCGCCATGCACACGTACAGGCGCGCCGCTGCCCGGCGGTAAATAAAGCATATCACCCTGCCCCAATAACTGATCCGCGCCAGGCTGATCAAGGATGGTGCGCGAGTCGACTTTTGACGACACCTGAAACGCCATACGGGTGGGGATATTGGCTTTAATTAAGCCAGTAATGACATCGACCGACGGCCGCTGCGTCGCCAAAATTAAATGAATTCCGGCAGCCCGGGCTTTTTGCGCGATACGCGCAATCAGTTCTTCTACTTTCTTACCGACAATCATCATCATGTCGGCAAATTCATCGATGACGACGACGATGCTGGGCAGCTTTTCTAACTCGGGCGGTAATTCATCCATGGAGTCACCCGGCTTCCAAATCGGGTCACGCAGCGGTTCACCCGCCTCACGTGCGTCTACCACCTTAGCGTTGTAACCTTTCAAGTTACGCACACCCAGCGCCGACATCAGCTTATAACGGCGTTCCATTTCACCCACACACCAACGCAGCGCATTCGCCGCATCTTTCATATCGGTGACCACCTCGGTTAACAGATGAGGAATGCCCTCATAAACCGACAGTTCTAGCATTTTCGGGTCGATCATGATCAACCGCACATCTTCCGGCGTCGACTTATACAGTAAGCTCAAGATCATGACGTTGATGCCCACCGACTTACCCGAGCCGGTGGTACCGGCCACCAATAAATGCGGCATTTTTGCCAAATCGGCGACCACCGGCGAACCAGAAATGCCTTTACCCAGCACCATGGTCAGTGGACTGCCACTTTTCTGAAAAACATCGGCGGCAATAACGTCGCTTAGCTGCACAATTTCACGGTGTTTATTGGGGATCTCCAAGCCCACATAGGACTTACCTGGGATCACCTCGACCACACGTACAGCAACGGCTGACAAGGTCCGTGCAATATCTTTCGCTAAATTAGAAATTTTAGAGACTTTCACGCCGGGCGCTAAATCCAGCTCAAAGCGTGTTACCACTGGACCGGGTTGCACATTAGCAACGGTCACGTCGACACCGAAGTCTTTCAACACGGTTTCGACGGTACGTGATACCCGATCTAACTCTTCTTGGGTGATCGGATTCTCTTTTTTATCGGGACGATCCAGCAATTCGATCGACGGTAATGGCGGTAATGGTTCGGTAACCGCCTGCACCTCGTGCTCGTCCTCGTCACGTTCGCTAGCTGTCGATTGCCGCGCCACCATCATCGCCGTTTTCGGAGTCGAGGCTTGCGCACTGTCACTATCGTTAGGCGCTTGCTGCCGCGCTTGTTTGCTAAAACGCGGTGGCGCCTCTTGCCCAGTATCTGAACCTTGAGCTTCATCTAACGCCGACATTGACGGTAAGCTCAAGCTCGGTTCCTGACGCTGGCCATCCGCGCTACTACTGGCGGCACCAAATAAGCTTTCGGTCAGCGCTTTATCGCTGTCATGGCTATCAATATCGGTTTCGTCGTTAACGCTGGTTGCGCTTTTTCCTCGGCCCAACAAACGGTCTCGCAGACGACGCTTAGCCACCTGCTCATGGCTATCGCCAGGTTCACTCTCGGTTTCATCGGTCGTCGTCTGTTGCGGCGCGCGACGCGGTCCAGCCTTATCGGCTACTACGGTTGTCGATTGTGTACCGGCGGTTTCAGTGACTAAGCTGTCATCATCGTCTTTCAAGCTGAAGCTGCGCGCGTAATTAACTAACCATAACGTGCCTTTGATGGTGTAATCGCCTAAGCGATCGGCTAACGCTACCCATGAAATACCGGAAACCAAAGTGATACCGGTTAAAAAGAAGGTCAGCAATAGCAAGGTCGTACCGATGAAATTGAAATAAGGCAATAAGGCGTGGGCTAATACATCCCCCACTACCCCGCCGGCAGAAAAATTAAATAAGTCTTGTACATTCAACGACGCCAGCGCGGTAGAACCAATCAGGGTCAATAAAATACCGATGAAACGTAACGCCACCGCCAAATAATCCAGCTCAAGTAAACGATGCGGCTGTCTAAATAACAGGTAGCCCATCAAGGCCAATGCAAAAGGAATGGCATAGGCAATGTAGCCCAGAGCAAACAACAACACGTCGGCGAACCACGCGCCGATGGCGCCGGCAGCATTATTAATAGGCCCCTGATAACCGGTTTGTGACCAGCTGGGATCGGCAGCATCAAAGCTAAACAACGCTAGCAGTAAAAATACCGCTAACGCACTGCACACAATGAGTCCGACTTCGAGTACGCGCTGAACGCCTGTCATAGCAACTTGCCTGTATCCTTCATGATATAAACGTCAATGTTGTAGGCTAACGACCTGATACTCACGCATTGTAACGCAAGCAAGGGCTAATGTTAGCCTTTGATCAACACTTTATTTTCTTGTTTTACCTCTTCCATGACCACATAAGTGCGTGATTCGTTCACCCCCGGCATCATTAATAGCGTTTCGCCGAGTAAGCGGCGATAAGCTGGCATGTCGGGAACGCGCGCTTTGATTAGAAAATCAAAATCACCGGCGACCAAGTGGCACTCCAGTATTTCGTCGGTTTTTCTCGCCGCTTCGCTAAATTCGGCAAACGCATCAGCCGAGGTACGGGTCAGCGTGATCTCGACGAACACCATCAAGTTAGCACCTAATTTAGCCGGATTAATGCGGGCATGATAGCTTTCGATAACCGCTTCACGTTCCAGCTTTTTGACTCGCTCAAGGCAGGCGGTTGCACTTAAACCAACGCGCCGCGCAAGTTCGACGTTACTAATGCGGCCATCGTCCTGCAATAAGCGCAGGATCTTCCTGTCGATTCTGTCAATAGTGATTTTGACGGGTTCTTCGGCATTAAACACAATAGTCACCACTAAAACAATCAATAGACAGAATATTACACTAAAACAGACCAGCAAAAAAGTACGAAACTCACCACCGGGTTAGTCTATAATTTGCGGCACAATTTTGTACGGTGGTGGTTATTAACCGACAACTGCTGTACCACACACTCTGTCTCACATGATTAAGGGCAAGCTATGCTGATTGGTGTACCTAAGGAAATCAAAAATCACGAATACCGTATCGGTTTAACGCCGGCAGCGGTTCGTGAGTACGTAGCAAATGGCCATCAAGTTATTGTCGAAAATAACGGTGGTGCTGCGATTGGTTTTACTAACGACCAGTATGAAGAAGCCGGTGCGCGTATTGTTGATAGCGCCGCCGAAATTTTTGCCACGGCCGATATGATTGTTAAGGTCAAAGAGCCGCAACCCGAAGAATGTAAGCAATTACGTGAAGGTCAAATCCTGTACACCTATTTGCACCTAGCCCCCGATCCTAAGCAAACTGAGTTGTTGGCGGAAGCGGGTGTAACAGCGATTGCTTACGAAACGGTGACCGACAATCGTGGTGGCTTACCGTTACTTGCACCGATGAGTGAAGTTGCGGGTCGTATGTCGGTACAGGCCGGCGCTCATTATTTAGAAAAAGCGCACGGCGGCAGCGGTACCTTGTTAGGTGGCGTACCGGGTGTCGAACCGGGTAAAGTACTGGTTATCGGTGGCGGTGTCGTGGGTATCAGCGCGGCTAAGATGGCGGTTGGCTTAGGTGCCGAAGTGACCATTTTAGATCGTTCTTTACCGCGCTTACGTGAACTAGACGATATTTTTGGTGGCCGTGTGAAGACCATCTACTCGACCGTTGACGCTATCGACAAATTCTCACAAGTCGCTGACTTGATTGTTGGTGCGGTACTGATTCCAGGCGCCGCAGCACCTAAATTACTGACCCGCGAACACATTAAGAACATGAAGCCAGGTTCGGTGCTGGTTGACGTTGCCATTGACCAAGGCGGCTGTTTTGCCACCTCAAAAGCGACTACCCACCAAGATCCGGTTTACGTGGTTGACGACGTAGTGCACTACTGTGTAGCTAACATGCCAGGTGGTGTTGCCCGTACCTCTACCATCGCGCTCAACAACGCCACCCTGCCATACGGCATTGCGTTGGCCAATAAAGGCGTGAAAGCCATGTTAGACGATGCCAACCTGCGCAACGGTTTAAACATGCATCGTGGTAAAATCACTTATAAAGCCGTACATGACGACTTAGGCGAACAACTGGGTTTAGAGTACATCGATCCGGTCGCTGCACTAAGTTAAGCCGTGCGACTTGAACAGCAATAACGTTAACAGCAATCACAAAGCTCGCTTCGGCGAGCTTTTTTTATTCGGCGCTTGTCGCTGACGCTTGCAATTAATACAATCGACCCCATACCCTGTATACGCTAATGACCTTGCTACGCTGGTGAGGTCGTCTTGATAAGAATTGGAGAAGTCATCACATGGCAGATGCGAAGCATTGCAAACTTTTGATCTTGGGCTCAGGCCCTGCTGGCTATACCGCCGCCGTTTACGCCGCTCGCGCTAATTTAGCGCCAGTGATGGTGACCGGGATGCAGCAAGGTGGTCAGTTAACCACCACCACCGAAGTCGAAAACTGGCCGGGTGATGCCGAGGGGTTAACTGGCCCTGATTTGATGGTGCGCATGCAACAACATGCCGAACGCTTTAATACCGAAATCATTTTTGACCATATTAATACCGTCGACTTTAACCAACGCCCGTTCCGGTTAAAAGGTGATAGTGCTGAATACACCGCCGACGCGGTCATTATTGCCACCGGTGCCTCGGCTAAATATTTAGGTCTGCCTTCAGAAGAAGCTTTTCAGGGTCGCGGTGTTTCGGCTTGCGCTACTTGTGACGGCTTTTTCTACCGTAATCAAAAAGTCTGTGTGGTTGGCGGTGGTAATACCGCGGTTGAAGAAGCGCTGTATCTATCCAATATCGCTAGCGAAGTCCATGTGATTCATCGCCGCGACAGCTTCCGCGCAGAAAAGATTTTAGTTGATCGTTTACGCGATAAAGCCGAAAACGGTAACGTCGTTTTACATGTCGACCAAACCTTAGACGAAGTATTGGGCGACGACAGTGGCGTCACTGGCGTGCGCATTAAGAGCACCAAAGACGGTAGCACCAGCGAGCTGGATGTTGCTGGCTGTTTTATTGCCATTGGCCACCAGCCCAACACCGGCATTTTTGATGGTCAATTAGAGATGAACGACGGCTACATTCGGGTACAAAGTGGGCTTGCCGGCAACGCTACCGCAACCAGCGTACCGGGCGTATTTGCTGCCGGTGACGTCATGGATCATATTTACCGTCAAGCGATCACCTCGGCCGGTAGCGGTTGTATGGCGGCACTGGATGCCGAACGCTATCTTGACGCGTTGACCAAGTAACTTGGAGAAGTGACAGCGCAGCGGTGATTATTCAGCTACCCGCCAACGACTTTACCTTTCCGCCGCCAGCCAGCGCGTTGCGCGAGCCTAATGGCTTACTGGCGGTGGGTGGGGATTTACGTCCACAGCGTTTAATCGCCGCTTATGAGCAAGGCATTTTTCCGTGGTTCGGCGAACAAGATCCGATTTTATGGTGGAGTCCTGATCCGCGCGCGGTATTTGACCCAGCGCAAATACACGCCAGCCGCAGTTTGCGTAAGCAGATCCGCCAAAGCCATTATCGTTGCACCATTAATCATGCTTTTAGCGAGGTTATCAATGCCTGCGCCGAAGTACGAGCGGCGGCCGAAGGCACTTGGATAAACGCCAATATCATCGAAGCTTTTTGCGCCTTACATAGTCTTGGCTATGCCCACTCCGTCGAAATCTGGGATGACACAGCGCTAGTCGGTGGCTTGTATGGTGTCAGTATCGGTAGCTTATTTTGTGGTGAAAGTATGTTTCACCGCCGTGATGATGCATCAAAAATGGCGTTAACCAGTTTCGCCGCGCACTTTCTGACGCACGGTGGTCGTTTGATCGATTGCCAAATAGAAAACCCACATTTGCTCAGTTTGGGGGCTTCGCAGATGCCACGGCAACGTTTTTTACAGATCTTACACATAGCCCGTCACGAAAAACTTGATCACGGTATGTGGCTGCCACAATCAATCGCACTAACCTGCTATGGCTTATCATGAAAGCTGGTCTAACCCCTGCTAAGCCCTGCAATTATCTGCCAACTCAACAAGAGCGGCTGCTGGCAATTATTCCTGAGGCCACGCAGCCATTTAATGCCAATGTGTATGAAGCATTATTGGCACGCGGGTTTCGCCGTAGTCATAACGACATCTATCGCCCCCACTGCGATAGTTGCCGGGCGTGTGAATCATTGCGGGTATTAGCCAAAGATTATTCATTTAGTCGCAACCAAAAACGCGTGCTAGCGAAGAATCGCGATCTGACATTACAGATCAGCAGCCAAGCCGACACCGAAATGACCGACTTATTTTGTCGTTTTATTGAGTTACGCCATCGCGATGGCGCCATGTACCCACCCGACCCCGAGCAGTTTTGGCAGTGGGTCAGTTGCGATTGGCTGACGCCGTTATTGCTGTGCTGGTATGACAGCGCCGATAAGCTAGTGGCAGTGGCTGCCACCGACCGCTTAGCACAGTCGCTGTCGGCTATGTACACCTTCTACGATCCCGAAGCAGAAGCACGCTCACTGGGGGCTTTTGCTATCTTGCAACAATTACAGTTAGCACAACGCTGGCAGTTAGAGCACTTATATTTAGGCTATCAAATCGATGCCTGTCAAAAGATGAACTATAAAGCCAGGTTTACACCACATGAGCGGTTTGATGGTGAGCGCTGGCAATTGTACGTAAAAACCGCTAAAATCACGCCTGCTTAAGTGTTGCCCTAGCAGTTATTAGCGCTTGATAGCGCTTAATGCAGGTCACATTAACCGAATAAAAAACCGCGATCACGAGGATTTGAATGGCGAAAGAAGATAGCATTGAAATGCAGGGAACGGTACTAGACACCCTGCCCAACACGATGTTCCGCGTTGAACTGGAGAATGGTCACGTGGTGACAGCGCATATTTCAGGCAAAATGCGTAAACACTATATTCGTATTTTGACTGGCGACACTGTAACCGTACAGTTAACTCCTTACGACCTGACCAAAGGCCGCATCGTTTTCCGTGCTCGCTAATTCTGTGTCCCGCAATCACGCTCTAGCGCGATTGATTAGCTTAAAAAAAACCCGGCTCGGCCGGGTTTTTTGTGTTTATTACTGAGTCACACTAAGCGCTCAGCCATCGTTTTAAGACTCCACGGCTTCGTTGGTGTTGTCATAGCTAAATTGTAGCTCACCTTCATCGTCACAACTGACCTTCACGCTCCCCCCATTAGCCAAATGACCAAATAGGATTTCATTCGCCAGCGGTTTCTTCAAATGCTCCTGAATGATACGTGCCATTGGCCGCGCGCCCATTTGTTTGTCATAACCATGCTTAGCGAGCCAATCATGGGCGGCTTGATCCAATTGCAGCGACACGCCTTTTTTATCCAGCTGCGCCTGTAATTCACAGATGAACTTATCGACCACTTGGCTAATCACCGCAGGATCTAGGTGGTTGAACCAGACAATACCGTCTAAGCGGTTACGGAACTCAGGCGTAAATACCTGATTAATTTCCGCCATGGCATCGTGGCTATGGTCTTGCTGTTGAAAACCAATCGATTTACGAATAGTTTCGCGCACACCAGCGTTGGTGGTCATCACTATCACCACATTACGGAAATCCGCTTTACGCCCGTTATTATCGGTTAAGGTGCCGTTGTCCATAACCTGCAGCAGGATATTAAAAATATCAGGATGTGCTTTTTCCAGCTCGTCTAACAGCAACACACAGTGTGGGTTCTTGATCACCGCGTCGGTTAACAAGCCACCTTGGTCAAAACCGACGTAGCCCGGAGGCGCACCAATTAAGCGGCTAACGGTATGCCGCTCCATGTACTCAGACATATCAAAACGCAGTAACTCAATGCCCATCGCTTTGGCAAGTTGCTGTGTGACCTCGGTTTTACCAACTCCAGTAGGACCGGCAAATAAAAACGAGGCGATCGGCTTTTGCTCGTTTGCCAAACCGGAACGCGATAACCGAATCGCTGCGGTCAGCTTGTCGATAGCTTCATCTTGACCAAACACCACCATTTTCAGGTTACGGTCTAACTGTTTTAACAGCTCTTGGTCAGAGCGTGACACCGATTGCTCGGGGATACGCGCGATTTTCGCGATGATGGCTTCGATATCGGCCACGCCCACGGTCTTTTTACGCCGCGATTGCGGCAATAAGCGTTGGCTGGCTCCAGCCTCGTCCAAGACGTCAATAGCTTTATCCGGCAAGTGCCGCTCATTGATATATTTAGCCGCAAGTTCGGCCGCTGCTTTTATTGCTGGCTGAGTATAGCGAATACCATGATGCGATTCGTAATGACTTTTCAGGCCTAATAAGATCTTCGTCGTATCTTCGACCGATGGCTCATTGACGTCGATTTTTTGGAAGCGGCGTACCAGCGCCCGATCCTTCTCGAAAATATTCTTATACTCATTATAAGTGGTCGACCCCATACATTTCAGTTCGCCACTAGATAACAGCGGTTTGAGCAAGTTAGAGGCATCTAACACGCCCCCACTGGCAGCACCGGCGCCGATGATGGTATGAATTTCGTCGATAAATAAAATTGCATGATCTTGCTGTTTAAGTTCTTTTAACAGCATCTTAAAGCGCTTTTCAAAGTCACCGCGATACTTAGTACCAGCTAACAATCCGCCCATATCTAACGAATAAATAGTGGCATCAGCAATCACATCCGGCACGTCTTTATTAACAATACGGTAGGCTAAGCCTTCGGCGATAGCGGTTTTGCCGACGCCCGCTTCACCCACCAGCAGCGGATTATTTTTGCGCCGACGACAAAGGATCTGCACACAACGTTCAAGCTCTAAATCACGGCCAATGAGCGGATCGATACGACCATCGCGGGCTTGCGCATTGAGGTTGCTACAAAAACGTTTCAGATAGCTTTGTTCTTCACTGTCCGATTCTTGCGCTTCGCTGGCCGGCTGTTCGATACCCTCTTCGCCCTCTTGTTCCATTTTCGAAATGCCGTGCGAAATAAAGTTCACCACGTCTAAGCGAGTAATATCATGTTTGTTCAGCAAGTACACCGCTTGCGATTCTTGTTCAGAAAAAATCGCGACCAACACGTTGGCACCGGTCACTTCGGCATTGCCCGACGACTGCACATGAAACACCGCGCGTTGTAATACTCGCTGAAACCCTAACGTGGGCTGGGTGTCGCCGTTTTCTTCTTCGGCTTCAAACTGCGGTGTACTGCGGTCAATATAACTGAGCAGTTCTTCTTTGAGCTGCGCAAAATCGGCGCCGCATGCGCGTAACGCTTCGGACGCATCGGGGTTATCCAATAGCGCCACCAATAAATGTTCAACCGTCATCAATTCGTGACGACGTTCCCGCGCCAAGCGAAAGGCATCATTTAGCGTCAATTCAAGCGCTTTGTTCAACATAGACCACTCCTCAACACCGCGTGTGGTTTTGTGTACCGGCTTAAGCTTGCTCCATCGTGCACAGCAACGGGTGCTGATTTTCGCGGGCATACTGATTCACTTGTACAACTTTGGTTTCGGCGATTTCTGCAGAGAAAACGCCGCAGACTGCACGTCCCTGATAATGCACGGCCAACATGGTATCGGTGGCGCGCTCTTGATCCATCTTAAAAAACTTCATTAATACCTCAATAACAAAATCCATTGGCGTATAGTCATCGTTATTGAGGATCACTTTGTACATCGAGGGAGGCTTTAACTCGTGTCGTTCTTCGACATCTCCCTGATGTTCATGTTCAAACTGACTCATCAGAATTAACCTACTATCACTATAGTCGTTCTTAAATAGATGCGCCTTTATAACATTTAACATAAAGAAGTTAAAAAAGCGTCGATTTTTTCGCACCCAGGCCTTGACTAATAGCTGATCTTTCCTACATTAGAAGATGGCGCTGGTGGGAACTTATTTCAAGTCTCCACGAGTGACTATCCTAACAATAAAAGATGACTACTTGTACAAAGGAAGGAAGTAGAAGTATGGCTACCGGTAAAGTCAAATGGTTCAACAACTCAAAAGGCTTCGGCTTTATTGAGAGTGAAGAACGCGAAGGCGATATTTTCGCCCATTATTCAACCATCGAAATGGAAGGGTATCGTACCCTTAAAGCAGGCCAATCAGTCGAATTCGAATTGCAAGAAGGGCCAAAAGGCTTACACGCAGCGAATATCGTGCCTGGGCAATGCGACAAAGCGTGACAACGTTTAAGCGTTGCGGCTAACGAAATTATTTCGTTACCCTTTGACCACGCTCACTTAACAACTCACAGCAAACGCCGACTTCTGTCGGCGTTTTTTTATGCTGTTAACTATCAATACCAAAGTAGCGTCGCAGTTGATCGCGCAGATTCGGTGGCGTACCAATTATTTTCAGCGTATCGGTTTGTGGATCATAATCCACCCGCGAACCTAACAAGGTTTGGTCAAAGCCAACGCTAACACCACCGCCCTGTCCCTGAAACTTGACCAAGCGCCGCAACGTGCCTTTATCGGCCGGAAACTCATCGTTGCTATCGGCAGCGTCGGTATCCGTCGCCGATTGCGTAAACTCTTGTCGGAAATCGGCAAAACTGGTAGCGGTTTGGTGCTGATTTTGTAATTGCTCAGACAGCTCTTTGACGCGTACTGGCTCGCCTTGTTGCCATTGCTCGTCACAATAACTGTAGACTTGCTGACGCACGTCACCCGCTTGCTCCTGTGGCAATTGTTGATCACGCACATAGGCCTGTACTTGATCGACCAATTGCTGGGTTTGCTGGCGGGCGTTGACGCGCTCAGTACAGCCCAAAAAATCGAGGAAAAAGTCGGACACTTTTCGCCCTGCGCGCCCCTTAATAAAAGAAATGTAGCTGGCATCCTGTGGGTGCGCCTGCCATTCGGTTAAATCAATACGCGCAGCCAACTGCACACGACTCAAATCGAGTTGCGACGAACGGTCCACCGATAAGTCGGCGGCAATGGTGACACCATCGCGAATCGGCAAGAAGCTCACTAACAAATATTCATTGGCGAGCTGTCGGTAATGACTCAACAGTAAAAAACCAGGCTGCAAAAAGCCGTACTTTTCAAGCTCGGTTTGCAGTAACCGTGCAGCATCTTGTGAAAATTGCACAAATTGCTCTGGGGCTGCCAACCATGTCGTCAATAACCGAGGAAACTCTGGTGCTTCGGCATCATCTTGCTCATCGACAAAGCTGGCGTAGCCTTTTGATGGCTTGGCGTTATAGCTATCGTTCAAGTCTTCCAGCAAGGTAACGACTTGGTCGTCACTACTCAACGGTTGACTGGCCAAGCGCAGACCAATTTGTTGTTGGTCATGATAAAACTGGTGAATAATGCTGTGATGTACTTGCAACTGCATGTTTTCGCTGTCCTCGGCGGTTGGCTGTGTTACCATAATCGACAATTGTAACACGGTAGCAGGCGCTTACGGCTACCCTAACAGCGGAAATTTGGTAAACCGATATGCCTATTGTATCGAAATACAATCAACAACAATTAGACCATTTGTTGGACGACATTTTGACCGTATTTGAGTCGCAACAGATCCCAGCCGAATTAGCGTTAATGGCGCTCGGCAACGCCGTCAGCAACGTCGTTGAACAAGGTTATCCGGAAGAAAAACGCGCCGCTGTCGCCAAGCAATTTTCCAATATCTTGCTACAATCGCTGGGTAATCATCATTAAATTGCCGTAAACGATCTTAATTCATTCGTATCAAGGACGCGGACAGGCATGGGAAAGTATCAACGCCGAGATAAAATGGCTCGTTTGATCAGTTGGGGCCACTGGTTTACCTTTACCAATATCCTCTTATGCCTGGCTTTAGGCACGCTATATTTAGACGCCGCTAACCCACCGCAAACGGTGCTAGGCACACTGTATTTAGTGGTCAGCTGGCTGGGCCATTTTGCTTTTTTGCCCTTCGTCTTTTTTATCGTGGTCATTTTTCCGTTTTGTCTGATACTACCTTACGCCAGAGTGTTACGTGGCATTGCTGCGGTTACCAGCTCTTTTGGCTTAATAGCGTTAGCCGCCGATGCGCTTTTTTATCGCCAATACGGCTATCACCTGAACAGTTACTCCATTGCCCAACTGGCGAAAGACGCCGAGCAGGCTTTTGCTGGCGGTAGCTTCGTCATTATTATCTCGACCTTATTGGTATTCTTACTCATTTTGGCGCTACAAATGGTGCTAGCCAACCTCACTTGGAAACGCTTAGGCGGCTTACAAGAACGTCGTATTGGCGCCCCCGTAACCGCCGTTTTTGTTTTATGTTTTTTCAGCAGTCATAGTATTCATATTTGGGCCGACGCCGCGTTATACGATCCGGTTACCCAACAAGACGACTTATTCCCGGTATTTTATCCGACAACGGCTAAAACCTTGATGGCCAAACACGGTTTGATCACGGTCGAAAATTATCAAGCGCGGCAGCAAGCCATCACCCAGCCCGAGAGTATCAATCTGGTTTATCCGCTTAGTCCATTGTTGTGCGCGAAAAACAATCAGCCACAATCGACCCTGTTGGTGGTGTTTGATCAACTCAGCACGCAGCAGCAACAACAACTGAACCAGCCATTGCAGGCGCTGGGTTTACAGCCGCAAGCGATTACCTTGTTGGGGCACCCAAGCCGTCGTGGCGGCGCATTTCAACTGCTATACGGTCTGCCCGATTTCTACCAGAGCAAAGTCGAGTCAGAGCAACAGCTGCCGGCTTATCAATCGCCGTTAGAAAACTTTAGCGTACAAGTGCGTCACTTAACCACTACTCAGTGGCCTGACGATGTCTTACCGAACCCGTTGCAGCCAGCCGCACAACCGCTCTCGCAACACCGTATTAATATTGACGGCGCGTTACAGTTTACCGTTATTTACGCCGCCGCCAGCGATGTCGAACAAGTGTTAGACGCCTTGCAACAAGCGCAAGCCGACCAACAGCGTGTACTGGTTACCAGTTTAAGCCCGCAACCCTCTGACGAACGCTTGGGTGCAGCGCGCTTTCATGTGCCCAGCATGCAAGTACCGTTGTGGAGTGAAGGCGTGGCGATTGCCGAGGGCCAATTAGCCGGTTTACAAGATATTGTACCAACGGCGCTCGCGGGCTTAATGTCCTGCGCCGAGGGTAGTAGCAATTATAGCAATGGCCGTAACTTACAGTTTGATAAAAGCAATCAACAGCTAGTCGAAAGCTACGCGCCTTATATTGTCATTTACGATAGCCAGCGTACTAGCGTGCTAGATGGCAACGGCCAGATCACCGTATTTGACCGTGCAGATGGCAACATCATAAGCGGTGCCGAGCCCCCCACGCCGGTGTTAATTAACGCCTTGCAGCAACTAAAACGCTTTAGTCGCAGCGAAAACGATTAAAATCGCCGCCAACTGCTGCTTTTTGCAGCAGTTGAACCAGCAAGCCCTTGCCAAACCGCTGAAAATCCGTAACATAGCGCTCACGGTCGGCGTGTGGCGCAGCTTGGTAGCGCACTGTCATGGGGTGTCAGGGGTCGCTGGTTCAAAT
>NZ_AMRG01000020.1 GCF_000299895.1 Idiomarina xiamenensis 10-D-4 | reverse complement strand
GTCGTAGGTTCAAATCCTGCCCCCGCAACCAGCTTTTTAGCTGACATGCTAAGCGCTGTTGGCTAAACTAAGCTTTACAGGGTCCAGTGTTTAAAAAGCCCCGCAGCTTGCTCGGGGCTTTTTGCTATGTGGCCTGCGCCAGTCGCCATCAAGACTGGCCAATAACACTGGGCGTTTACGCCCTTTTTTTGTTTCTGGGAGTTAACCATTGGCACGTTTGCAAGATCGTTTAACAACGCTGATTAAACCTGCGGTAGAGGCGTTGGACTTTGAGCTTTGGGGCGTCGAATTCGTACGCGCCGGAAAGCATTCAACGTTACGCGTCTATATCGATAGTCCAGAGGGAATATCGGTGGATGATTGCGCCGATGTCAGTCATCAGGTCAGCGCGTTATTAGATGTTGAAGACCCCATTAATAGTGAATATTACTTAGAAGTTTCGTCGCCCGGCATGGAGCGTCCGTTTTTTGAAGCGGCTCATTACGCCATGTTTATCGGTGAGCAGGCGGCAGTTGAGTTGGTGGCAGCTCAACAAAATAAGCGTAAGTTCCGAGCGCAAATTAGCGCGGTTGACGGCGAGCAAATTACCTTCTTAGTCGATGGTGAAAGCTTGCAGGTCGCATTACCGTCGATCAAAAAAGCGCATTTAATTCCCAATTTTGATTAAGGATTGCGTTGGCGAGGCACAACAATGAATAAAGAAATTTTGATGGTAGCGGAAGCGGTATCTAACGAAAAAGCGGTACCGCGCGAGAAAATTTTCGAAGCGCTGGAGTCTGCGCTGGCCCACGCAACTAAGAAAAAATACGATGGCGATATCGAAGTCCGCGTCAGTATTGATCGCAATACTGGTGACTTTGATACCTTCCGTCGTTGGCAAGTGGTCGAAGATACTGGCGAAGGTCTGGCTCACCCATTCCGTGAGATTGGCTTGGAAGCGGCGCGCTATGACGATGCTAGCTTAGATATTGGTGATTACGTTGAAGAGCAAATTGAATCGATAGTCTTTGACCGCATCACTACGCAAACCGCGAAACAGGTTATCGTGCAAAAAGTACGCGAAGCCGAGCGCGCGCAAATCGTCGAAGCCTACGAAGATAACGTTGGCGAGCTAATTAACGGTACCGTAAAACGTGCTAACCGCGAACACGTGATTTTGGATTTGGGTAATAACGCCGAAGCCATTATCTATCGTGAAGAGATGTTACCTCGTGAATCGGTGCGTCCTGGCGACCGTGTACGTGGCTTATTGTACGCCGTACGGCCAGAAGCACGTGGTGCGCAATTATTCATGAGCCGCACCCATCCCGACTTTTTGGTCGAATTATTCCGCATCGAAGTGCCGGAAATCGGCGAAGAGATGATTGAGATCAAAGGCGCGGCGCGCGATCCGGGCTCTCGAGCGAAGATTGCGGTGAAGAGTAACGATCGCCGTATCGATCCCGTCGGTGCTTGCGTGGGGATGCGTGGTGCACGGGTGCAAGCGGTGTCAGGCGAACTCGGTGGCGAACGTGTCGACATCGTGTTGTGGGATGATAACCCTGCACAGTTCGTGATTAATGCGATGGCGCCAGCCGAAGTCGCCTCTATTGTCGTCGACGAAGACGCGCACACCATGGATATCGCGGTGGAAGAAGGCAACTTAGCGCAGGCGATCGGTAAGAGCGGACAAAATGTGCGCTTAGCGAGTCAATTGACTGGTTGGACGTTAAATGTCATGACCATCGATGATTTTAACGAGAAAAACGAAGCAGAAACACAACGCTTGCTGACGCTCTTCACTGAGAACTTGGGGATCGATGAAGATTTCGCCGAAGTGTTGATTGACGAAGGTTTCTCGTCACTAGAAGAAGTCGCCTATGTACCGATGGCTGAGTTGTTGGCTATCGACGGCATGGATGAAGATATGGTTGATGAATTGCGCAACCGCGCGAAGGCCTATTTGACCACTAAAGCGTTGGCTGACGAAGAATCGCTGGAGTCGGCAGAGCCCGATGATACCTTGCTGAATTTAGAAGGCATGGATCGTCATTTGGCTTATGTGCTGGCCAGCAAAGGCATTTCCACACTGGAATTGCTGGCAGAACAAGGTATTGATGATTTGGCAGATATTGAAGAGTTAAATGAACAGCAAGCGGGCGATCTGATTATGAAAGCGCGCAACATTTGCTGGTTTGGTGAAGCAGAGTAACGATCAACGGGGGTGTAACAGACTATGGATAAAGTGACGCTGGAAAAGCTTGCTGAAGATGTCGGTACAACGGTTGATCGTTTAGTTCAACAGTTTGACGAAGCCGGCATTAAAAAGCAAAAAGGCGACGCCGTGACCGAGAGCGAGAAGCAGCAATTGCTTGAGCACTTGAATAAATCACATGGCGGCCAAGGTAGCGCTGAGCCGAGTAAAATGACGTTAAAGCGCAAAACTAAGAGCACCTTAAGTTTGGGTGGTGGTAATAAGTCGAAAGCGGTTCAGGTAGAAGTACGTAAAAAACGTACCTACGTGAAGCGTTCGGCGCTAGAAGAACAGCAACGCGAAGAACAAGAGCGCGAAGAGCGTGAACGCGAAGAAGCTGAGCGTCTAGCACGTGAAGCCGAAGCAAAAGCCGAAGCCGAGCGGAAAGCGGCCGAGGCCAAGAAAGCTGAGGAAGAGCGCAAAGAAGCCGAAAAAGCTCGCAAAGAAAAAGAGAAAGCGAAGCAAAAAGCCGAGGCAGAAAAGCGTGCACAAATGACGCCTGAAGAACGTCAAAAGGCCGACGAAGCGAAAGCAGAAGCGGATCGTTTGAAGCAGATTCAGGAACAAGAAGCGCGTAAAAAAGCCGAGCAAGAAGCTGAACGTCAAGCCGAAGAAGCTCGTCGTTTAGCCGAAGAAAATGCTAAACGCTGGGAAGAAGAAGAAAAGACCCGTAAGAAAGCCGAGGAAGAAGAAGTTCACTTTACTACCTCGAGCACAGCGCGCGCGGCCGAAGATGCACAGGATTATGACGAAGAGCGCCGTAACCGTCGTAAAAAGCGTCGTCGGAAAGACGAAGAGCGTGAAGAACAGCAGCCACGTCGTGAAAAACGCCGTAAGGGTGGCCGCCGTCCGTCATCGTTGCAGCAAGGCTTTAACAAGCCAGCAGCACCGGTAGAGCGGGAAGTGCGTATTGGTGAAACCATCACCGTCGGTGAACTGGCTAACCGTATGGCCATTAAAGCCAGCGAATTGATCAAGACGATGATGAAAATGGGCGAGATGGTCACCATCAACCAGATCCTTGATCAGGACACCGCTGCCTTAGTGGTAGAAGAGTTAGGTCATAAAGCGGCACTGGTCAAAGACAATGCCTTGGAAGAAGAAGTGTTAGCCGATCGCGGTGAAGCGGGCGAAGAAGAGTCGCGCGCGCCGGTGGTTACCGTTATGGGTCACGTCGACCACGGTAAAACCTCACTGTTGGACTATATTCGTAAAACCAAAGTCGCATCAGGCGAAGCGGGCGGTATTACCCAGCATATCGGTGCGTATCACGTTGAAACTGGTCACGGTATGATCACTTTCTTGGATACCCCGGGACACGCTGCCTTTACCTCAATGCGTGCACGTGGCGCCGGTGCTACCGATATCGTTATCTTGGTGGTGGCTGCCGATGACGGCGTCATGCCACAAACCAAAGAAGCGGTGCAACACGCGAAAGCGGCTGGCGTACCATTGGTCGTTGCGGTCAACAAAATGGATAAGGAAGAAGCCGATCCAGACCGCGTTAAGAACGAACTGTCGCAGCACGACGTGATCCCGGAAGATTGGGGCGGTGACGTACAGTTTGTACCGGTATCGGCGCACACCGGTCAGGGTATCGACGATTTGTTAGAGTCGGTCTTGCTGCAGTCTGAAGTGCTCGATTTGAAAGCGGTGCGCACCGGTATGGCACACGGTATCGTGATCGAATCACGCTTAGACCGTGGCCGTGGCCCAGTGGCTACCATTTTGGTGCAGCAGGGTACGCTGAAGCAGGGCGATATCGTCTTATGCGGTTTAGAGTATGGTCGTATCCGAGCGATGCGCGATGAGTTAGGCCAAGATATTAAAGAAGCTGGTCCATCAATGCCGGTGGAAATTCTAGGTCTGTCGGGTGTGCCGCAAGCCGGTGACGAAGCGACCGTTGTTAAAGACGAGCGTAAAGCGCGTGAAGTTGCCAACTATCGCCAAGGTAAATACCGTGATGTGAAATTGGCCAAACAGCAAAAAGCTAAGTTGGAGAATATGTTCGCCAACATGGCCGAAGGCGAGGTTGCCGAGCTAAACATCGTCTTGAAGTCAGACGTACAGGGCTCGTTGGAGGCCATTGCCGATTCCTTGGTAAAACAGTCTACCGACGAAGTGAAGGTCAATATTATCGGCAGCGGTGTCGGTGGTATTACCGAAACCGATATCTCCTTGGCGGCAGCCTCTAATGCTATCGTTGTGGGCTTTAACGTCCGTGCCGAAGCGGCTGCGAAGAAGCTGGTCGAACAAGAAAATGTCGACTTACGCTATTACAGCGTGATTTACGACCTGATCGACGAAGTGCGGCAAGCCATGACCGGTATGTTGAAGCCTGAGTTTAAGCAGGAAATCATTGGTTTGGCCGAAGTTCGTGACGTATTTAAGTCACCGAAACTGGGGGCTATCGCCGGTTGTATGGTCACCGAAGGTATCGTCAAACGTTCAGCGCCGATTCGTGTACTGCGTGACAATGTGGTGATTTACGAGGGCGAACTGGAGTCGTTACGTCGCTTTAAAGATGACGTTCAAGAGGTTCGCAACGGTATGGAGTGTGGTATCGGCGTGAAGAACTACAACGATGTCAAAGTCGGCGACCAGATCGAAGTCTTCGAAGTGGTTGAAGTTGAGCGTAGTCTCTAACGTAGTTGCTAAATATAGCCTACAACAGGAGTATTCATAGAGCCTATGGCACGTGAATTTAGTCGTACCGCCCGTGTAGGGCAACAGCTACAACGTGACATTGCTGTGATTTTGCAACGCGAGGTGAAAGACCCTCGCGTTAGCATGGTCACCGTGTCCGACGTAGAGGTTTCTCGCGATTTGGCGTATGCCAAAGTGTTTGTGACCTTTTTGCAAGACGATGGCGAACAAGTCAAAGCGGGTTTGAAAGTGTTGAATGAAGCCGCCGGTTTCATTCGGAGTTTGTTGGGTAAGCGCTTGCGCGCGCGCGTGGTGCCACAGTTACGGTTTGTCCATGACCCATCGTTAAACGAAGGCATCCGCATGGCACGTTTGGTTGACCAGGCGCGTGCTCGCGATCGTGATGACGTCGACAACGACGTTAGCGACGATAACGACGACAACAACGAGGGCTAAGATGGCTGTTCCCGCTAAGGCGAATAAAGGTCGCCCGGTTAATGGCGTGGTGCTGCTGGATAAACCCCAAGGTTTGAGTTCTAACCGTGTTTTGCAACGCGTTAAACGCCTGTTTAACGCGAGCAAAGCCGGTCATACCGGTGCCCTAGATCCGATAGCGACGGGCATGTTACCGATTTGCCTAGGCGAGGCCACTAAGTTCTCGCAGTATATGCTGGACGCCGATAAGCGTTATCAAGTGTTGGCCAAGTTTGGGGAACGCACCACCACCTCAGACTGTGAGGGTGAAGTGGTCGAAAGTAGTGCGTCACGACCCACTCAAGCGCAACTGCAACAAGCGCTAAGCGATTTTATCGGCAGGCAAAAACAATCTCCTAGTCTTTACTCGGCGCTAAAATATCAAGGCCGTCCTTTATATGAATACGCCCGTAAAGGTATCGATGTACCCCGCAAAATTCGCGATATCACCATTTATGACATCAAGCTATTGAGCGTTGACGGTGATAGCGCTCGGTTAGACGTTAGCTGCTCTAAGGGGACTTATATTCGTACCCTGATTGACGATTTAGGCCAGCAATTAGGTTGTGGCGCTCACGTCGCCGAGCTGCACCGAAGTGCAGTGGCAGGCTTTGAACAGCAGCCGATGTACAGTTTTGAGCAATTGCTGAGTTGTGCTGGCGTTGACCAAGCCGAGTTTGCTGATGCTGACCTTGATGCTTTAGACCAGTTGTTACTGCCGTGTGATGCGACCTTGGTCAGTTTGCCCGAATATTGGGTGGATAGTGAGGTGGCAGAAGGCTTCTTTCATGGCATGCCGGTGCGTCATGGTAGTTTGCGTGATGGTGATGAGTATCGCATTAAGTGTCAAGCCGATGGCCGCTTTCTAGGCACCGGTTTGGTACGCAAAGGCGGCGATATCTGGCCCAAAAGGGTAGTGATTTAGGCATTGTCAATGGCGCTGGATATGCGTATAATCCGCGTCCTCTGTGGTTGCTGAATTAGTGATCGGCGAGCACGTTATTTCATCCTTAAGGAGTGTATTATGTCACTAACTGTTGAACAGAAAGCGAAACTGGTAGAAGAATTCGGCCGTGGTGAGAACGACACCGGTTCTCCTGAAGTACAAGTAGCGTTGTTGACGGCAAACATCAACGAGCTGCAAAGTCACTTCCAGGCTCACGCAAAAGATCACCACTCACGTCGTGGTTTGTTGCGCATGGTAAGCCAGCGTCGTAAGCTGCTTGACTACTTAAAGCGTAAAGACAATCAGCGTTATGCTACGTTGATCGAGCGCTTAGGTCTGCGTCGCTAAGCGATTGACCAACAAGGGGCCAAGCGGCCCCTTTTTTATTGCATGGAAAAAGCGCCAAGCGGCCTGTCAGCAGAGAATTGTAAGTACTCTTTTTTTTGTCACAAATAACGTATACTGTGACGCGAGATTATCAGTGAAAGAAAAAAGCGAGCCAAGGGGTTCGCATTGTCAGAAAGTAAGGAAAGAAAACGTGAATCCGATTACTAAGAAATTTCAGTACGGTCAGCACACGGTCACCCTAGAAACTGGCGTCATGGCACGCCAAGCCAGTGGCGCTGTGCTAGCTAGCATGGATGACACTACGGTATTAGTCACCGTAGTTGCAAAAAAAGAAGCGAAAGAAGGTCAGAACTTCTTTCCATTAACCGTTAACTATCAAGAGCGTACCTACGCTGCCGGTAAAATCCCAGGTGGCTTCTTTAAGCGTGAAGGCCGTCCAAGCGAAAACGAAACCCTCACGGCACGCTTAATCGATCGTCCGATCCGTCCGTTGTTCCCTGAAGGCTTCATGAACGAAGTTCAGGTTATCGCGACCGTGGTTTCGGTTAACCCGCAAATCGCCCCAGACATCGTCGCCATGATCGGTACCTCTGCCGCCTTGGCAATCTCAGGCTGTCCGTTCAATGGTCCTATCGGTGTTGCGCGCGTTGGTGTGTTGAACAATGAATACGTATTAAACCCAACCCAAGACGAATTGAAAGAGTCGTCGTTGGACTTAGTCGTCGCCGGTACCGAAGGCGCGGTATTGATGGTTGAGTCAGAAGCTCAATTATTATCAGAAGACGTGATGTTGGGTGCGGTTGTTTACGGTCACGAAGCGCAACAAAGCGTGATCACCGCTATCAACGAGTTTGCTGCCGAAGTAGGCAACGAGAAGTGGGAATGGCAAGCACCGGCAAGCAATGATGCCTTGCACGGTAAAGTTAAAGCGTTGGCCGAAGACGGTATTGGTGAAGCCTACCGCATTACCGAAAAAGCCAAGCGTTATGAACAATTAGGCCAATTAAAAGACAGCGTTGTGGCGAAACTGGTTGAAGAAGACGATAGCATCGATAGCGGTGAAGTCGGCGAAATCTTCCATAGCATCGAAAAAGACGTAGTACGTAGCCGCATTATTGCCGGCGAAAAACGTATCGATGGTCGTGACCCTGATATGGTTCGTGCAATCAGCGTTGCTACCGGCGTATTACCGCGTACCCACGGTTCATCATTGTTCACTCGCGGCGAAACTCAGGCGTTAGTAACCGCGACTTTGGGTACCGAACGTGACGCGCAGATGATCGACGACATTATTGGTGATAAAACCAACCGCTTCATGTTGCACTACAACTTCCCCCCATATTGTGTTGGTGAAACCGGTATGGTCGGCTCGCCTAAGCGTCGTGAAATTGGTCACGGTCGTTTGGCTAAGCGTGGTGTACAAGCCGTTATGCCTGATCACGATGCCTTCCCGTATACCATTCGTGTGGTTTCTGAAATCACCGAGTCAAACGGTTCTAGCTCAATGGCGTCGGTATGTGGTACTTCACTGGCGTTAATGGATGCCGGCGTACCGATTAAATCATCAGTAGCCGGTATTGCTATGGGTCTGGTTAAAGAAGATGACAAATTTGTTGTCTTATCTGACATTCTGGGTGACGAAGATCACTTAGGTGATATGGACTTTAAAGTGGCTGGTAACAACGATGGTATTACCGCCTTGCAGATGGATATCAAAATCGATGGTATCACTCGTGAAATCATGGAGCAGGCATTGGCACAAGCGAAAGCTGCGCGGCTGCACATTTTAACCGTGATGGATGAGGCCATTGGTGGTCACCGTACCGAGCTATCGGCTTACGCGCCGCGTTATCACACCATGAAGATCAACTCGGACAAGATCAAAGATGTTATCGGTAAAGGCGGCGCGGTTATCCGTGAGTTGACCGAATCGACCAACACCAACATCGAGATCCAAGACGATGGCACCATCAAAATTGCTGCTACCGACCAAGCCGACGCCGATGCCGCAATTGCGCGCATCGAACAGCTGACCGCTGACGTCGAAGTGGGTCGTATCTATCAGGGTAAAGTTGCGCGTATCGTCGACTTTGGTGCGTTTGTGACCGTATTACCAGGCAAAGATGGTTTGGTACATATCTCGCAAATTGCCGAAGAACGTGTTAACGACGTCAACGAATACCTGAAAGTTGGTCAGACTGTTGCGGTTAAAGTGCTGGAGATTGACCGTCAGGGTCGTATCCGTTTAAGCATGAAAGAAGCGGCGGAAAAGCCAGCCGATACCGCACCTGCTGAAAGCGCTGCCGCGAGCAACGACGAGGGCGACAACGGCTAAGTTGTTGCTGGTAAACTTATCGTTATTAGCGTGGTCTGATAGCGATAGGGTCTAGCACCGCAAAACGCTAACAGAGCAAGAGAGCCCGATTTCGTATCGGGCTCTCTTTTTTTATGGGTGGGCTTTTATTGCCGCTGGCGACAGCGAGTGATTTTGTGTTGTAATAGGATTTAAGACAAACAAGGAGTGGGTCAATGTCCCGGCAGATAGTTAGAGCACTAGCGGTCGCTTCACTGCTAACCTTATCGGGTTGCGCAAGCATGACGTCGCAGCCATCACAGCAAATGGCAAATTTGATTTTAGCTGAGCCAGAGCAGCCGACTTTTCGTCATGAAATCGAGCTTGCCAAAATTAGCGACATGCTGACCAAGCCATTAAATGATGACGAACGTGCGGTACTGTTTTATCGTCGTGGCGCGCTTTATGATGCCATGGGCTTGCGCACCTTAGCGCGTATCGATTTTAATCGGGCGTTAGAGTTTCAGCCTCGCCTGGCCGATGCCTACAACTATTTAGGTATTCATTACACCCAGATGGGCGAGTTTCAGTATGCTTATGAAGCATTTGATGCGGTTATTGAGCTCGAACCCGACCACGATTATGCCTATCTAAACCGCGGTATCGCCGGCTATTATGATAACCGTGACGACATTGCCGAAGACGACATTGGCCGTCACTATCAAGCGCAAACCGATGATCCTTATCGCGTGCTGTGGCTGTATTTTGGTGAAACACTGAGTTCACCGGAACGCGCTTTAACCGAGTTGCGTAAACACCGGCAAGCGATTGCGGCTGACGATTGGGCGTTGAATATTATCGATCTGTATTTAGGTGACTTAAGCGAGCGTCAGTTTTTAAAACGCATGGCACAACAGTTAGCCGAAGACGAAACACTGTCTGAACGGCTCTGTGAAGCCTATTTCTACTTGGGCAAGTTTAAGCAGTTACAAGGCCAGCACGCACAAGCAATGAATTACTTTAAGCTCGCTCTGGCAACTAACGTGTATGAGTTTGTGGAGCACCGCTATGCTGCTCTAGAGCTAAGCCGTAGCCGCGAGCAGGTGAATGCGCAACAGGCACAGCCATAATCTGAGTTTTACCAACCTTGCCAGCATGCTCGTTTGCGGCGTGCTGGCGCTGCTCATCACTGGCAGCTCGCCATTAACATCCAATCTCTGGTCAGCGGCATACGGCGGCGATGCGCAAGCACAATGGCAGGCTGCGCAACGTTTGCTGCAACAACGTAGCTTTAGCGCAGCTTATCCTTGGGCGCTGGCGGCAGCGGAGCAAGGTCAATTAGACGCATTAAGCTTATTAGAGCAGCGCTTGCCCAGCCAATATCAGCAATGGCAGCGTTGGCGGGCGCAGTTTGATTCTTCCTCAGCCGGACAACAGGCATTGCAACAACTGTGGCAGCGACGATTGCGGCAAAGCCAGTTAACGCTAGCCGATTTGCAACAGCTTTGGCAGCAACAGCCAAGTGCTCAACCGCGTTGGCTGGCACAGCTGTCGCAGTTACGCGACTATCGCTCTCAGCCTGACTTTGCACAGCAATGTCAGTGGCCGGTGGTGATTCAGCTGCAACATCGGCGTCAACTTGAACGAGCACTGCAAATGATGCAAGCGTGGCGCGATAGTCCATTACAACGCTTTGATGTCTGTTTTGCTTGGCAGCAGCAAGCACAATTGCGTTGTGGCACAGAAGATACTCGCCAACGTGCTCATTGTCTGCCTAGCGTTAACATCCCCGATCAGGAGGTCTATCGTTGGCGCTTTAGCGACCATGGTATTGCCAGCGCTAACGCTCAGGCGATCACCTTAACCGACACCAGCGGTGCGGCGGTGTTATTACACGAGATGGGCCATTGGTTCGGGTTGGCCGATGAGTATCCGATGTCGACTAAGTTGGCGCAACGGTTCTGCCAAGGCGATTATCGACATCCAAGCCTTAATGTTGTAGTGACGCGCTCACAGCGGCTAACGGCGTTGCAATTAGAAGCGCTATATCGACGGTTACCTTGGCGCCATGCCGTTGCTGATTGGCGCCAACTGGGGCAACTGCAAGCCGATGGCCGTTGGTTGCTCGGTTCGGCAGCAGCTAACGGCAAGGCGGTGGGGTTATATCCGGTGGCTACCTGTGATCGGGTCAGCGGCTATTATGCCTGGCGACCGGTAGCGCAAACGACGGTGATGCAACGGCAAGAAGTGGCGCACTGGCCGGCATTGTATTTAACGCTGATGCAAAACTACTGGCGATCAGTTAAAGACCCTTCAGATTAATGGCGCTTTGCGCCAGCATCAACACCGGACACATAGTCGCAAATAACCAGACTAACGAGCGTAGCTTGTCATAATTGGCTAAATAAAGAACGTGGTAGGCGACTCGTAGCACCACAAAGCCGATGGCCAAATTTTGCATCATCGCGGTGACTTGTTCGGTCGCTAGTACCACCAGCACCGCGGCGACAAATAACGGCAACGCTTCATAGGCATTGTAATGACCGGCGACAGCGCGCGCACCGGCACCGGTTAGTTGTTGCTGTTGCGCACGCGGGTGGTGATTATCATAACCACCATCGCGATTTTGAAAGTAGACTACCGGCGCTTTGGCTAACACCGGTAGCAGGCAAGCCATCAACAAACACCAAATCAATACACTCATGACTGACACCTTTGCTGAATTGTTGCTGATTGGGTTGTTAACCCATACCTAACCGATATGAATTAGCTAACCTTTTCGCCAGCGGCTTGCAGATCGGCATGGTAAGACGAGCGTACCAAGGGGCCGCTAGCAATATGGCTAAAGCCCATCTCGACACCGGCAACGCGGAACGCCTCAAACTCGTCTGGAGTGACATAACGGGCGACCGGAATATGGTGGCGACTTGGCGCTAAATACTGACCAATGGTCAACATATCGACATCATGGGCGCGGAGGTCGCGCATCACCGCTAAGATTTCTTCGTTGGTTTCACCCAGACCGACCATTAAGCCGGATTTAGTGCGCACATCTGGTCGCGCGGCTTTGTAGTTTTTCAACAAATCCAGTGACCACTGATAGTTAGCTCCAGGGCGTGCCGCTTTGTACATGCGCGGTACGGTTTCTAAGTTATGGTTAAATACATCAGGTGCTTCATCCTGCAGAATATCTAACGCGACTTGCATGCGACCACGAAAGTCCGGTACTAACACCTCGACTTGAATGCCCGGGCTGTAACGGCGGATCTCGCGAATACAGTCGGCAAAATGTTGCGCGCCACCATCGCGTAAGTCATCGCGGTCAACCGAGGTGATCACCACGTATTTGACCTTCATATCACGGATAGTCTCACCGAGCTTGACCGCCTCATCGGCGTCAGGTGGTAGTGGTCGGCCGTGTGCGACATCACAGAAAGGGCAACGGCGGGTACAAATATCACCCAAAATCATAAAGGTGGCAGTGCCGTGATTGAAGCACTCTGGCAGATTTGGACATGAGGCTTCTTCGCATACCGAGTGCAAGCCATGCTTACGCATTGCTTGTTTGATTTCGTCAATACGTTGTGTTGACGACGGCAATTTTACTTTTAGCCATTCAGGCTTGCGAAGCATTTGGTCACGCTCTGTCGGTACAATTTTGACCGGAATCAGGGCCATTTTGTCGGCGTCGCGTAACTTAACGCCGGGTTCGATTTTAACTGGCTTTGACATAAGCGTTTGCTAATCCCGTTTGCTGAATGCAATCGCTATATTCTAAGCGATCGGCAAAAATACGAATGACGTGCTCGGCAGCGTCTGCGAGCGACTGCGGACCACCGATAGCGGCAGTCTGAACCATTTCCATACCGGCATAACCACAAGGATTAATACGCTGGAAGGGCTCTAAATCCATATTCACGTTAAGCGCCAGGCCGTGAAACGAACAGCCACGCCTAATACGTAATCCTAAAGAACAGAGTTTACGCCCCTCGACATAGACCCCAGGGGCGTCTGTGCGGGCGTTGGCCACCACATCGTGCTCAGCCATCATGGTAATAATGGTGTCTTCGATGTGATTAACCAATTGTCGGACACCTAACTTGCGCCGACGAATATCGAGTAAAAAATAGACCACCAGCTGACCAGGGCCGTGGTAAGTCACTTGGCCACCGCGATCAACTTGTACCACCGGAATATCACCGGGCATCAATAGGTGTTCTGCCTTACCCGCCTGACCTTGGGTGAAGACCGGCTCGTGCTCAACGATCCAGAGTTCGTCGTCGGCATCGGCGTCACGGTTATCCGTATAATCTTGCATCGCGTGCCAAACAGGCTCATAGCCACAGCGACCTAAGTGGCGAACCACAAGGCGTTGACTGTTATGAATGGCGTTGACATTGCTCTCGTTCATGGGCATGAGTATAACCTGCTAAGACGGTTGCAACCACCTGCTGGTGGTAGGGTTAAAGCACGTAGCGTACGTCTTCTATAGCTGCTAATGAGCGATACAGGGTCTCGATATGCTGCTGGCTTTCGACCGTTACTACGACTGACACCGAATGATAGTTGCCTTTACTGCTAGGCTTGACCGATGGTGCATAGTCGCCCGGTGCATGTTGTTGCAACACTTCGATGATTTGATCAGGCAAATCATCGCTGGCAACACCCATAATTTTAAAGGTGAAGTTGCTGGGAAAGTCGACCAACTGGTCAAATCGTGTCGGTTGCATAGGCCACTCCAAAAAACGACGCCAAAACGACAAAGAGAAAGTTCATTATAGCATGAGCGAGGGTGGCAAGGGTAGAACCCCGCGTAAGCCTGACATTATCCGCGCAGGAGGGTATTGGATAATGTGTTGAGCTTACGCGGGGAGTACCATAGGGAGTTGGTGGTTGTGTCAACTACCGCGGCTTATTGCTGCGTAGCACTGTTTAATAAGGCCAATCGGCAAGATGTTTGCGCGCTAGCTGTCGTTGCACGGCAATGGTCATCCTGCGGCCACTCAATGGTTAAGTGTTGCTGGTTGGCAACCGACGGAGTCTCGACTGAATGTTGATGAGAGCCATATAAATGACCCATCACAAAACCGCTAAACAGCAGTAGTATTGCCCAAATCAGTTGTTGCACCATGCGCTTTCGCCTCCTTGGCGTTAACTCAACCCATCACTATACCTGAGTAGTTTAGTCAGATATTAGTTGCAAATGAGAATTATTGTCAAATGATTTTTTGACGCGTCTTTCCATCCTCCAAAGCGCTAAAGCGTTTATCGTCAGAACTGTCTGATATTTATGCTCTATTGCGCGTTCTAGCACTTTTTTGACTTCGCCGGAAAAATAAACGCCAGACTCATAGACGTTTGACAGTCGTAGCACGGAGGGCCGCGATGTGGGGACGTACAAATAGTCGCTGTGCTGGTGTTGTTTATGATCGGTGTCGTGCAGCTTGTATATTGCTAGTGCTGAGCACGCTATTAGCGATTCAGGCGACTATCCAGTTTGCCGTTAGTCAGCCGTTGCTTGCGACTGTAGAGACAAGCACGGCCGGTGTCGCTATGCGTAACGCGGTTAGCGAGGATGGCTTAAGCGTTTGGTACCAAGTCGATCAAAGTCTGGCCTTTCAACGAACCTTGGCAGCGATTCCGAAAAACCTGTTACTGAACTCCGAGTACAATTGCCCAAAGCAGGACCCCTTGCTTTTCCAAGTAAACGCGTCGCCGACGCTATCAACTCAGTCGCAAGCGCAGCGCCTACAGCAACTTGAGCAACGCTGGCAAAGGCAAATTAATCGTCTATTCCGAGAGCAGCAACAGCGTTTGCAGGAAAGCGGTGCTATGGCAGCCTATCGTGTTCGTGCGATAAGCCCGTTGGCAGCACGGCAAGATGTACCGCCAGTGGTCATTAACTGGCCGTCTGAGTCACTTAAACGACAATTCAGCTTATGCCTGACTCACGGCGATAACGAAACCATCGCTAAGGCGCCAGCAGTCACCTTAACGCTAAGCCTGATAGGAAATCAGCAGCACATTCAGGTCGAACTGAGTGTGAATGCATTCTGATATTCGTACTATTCGCTCTCAATATTAGATAAAAACACTATTACTTAATAGGTGTTTATTTTTATTAAATTGCTTTTTTAGGAGGGAGTGTTAATTTCTTAAGGGATAGGTGTTATTTTTATAGGTGGGTATAATGAAAAAGATTTCAGCGATTCTATTAGCTTTTATCGGCTTTGCTAATGCAGATTCAAATTCTTATGAAACCGTCTATGTTGATCTGGATATGTATATTGGTTGGGATGGTTTGGCAAAGCACATGCCTGATATAGCGATGGCTGAATGGTATATTCAGATTGAAAATAGTAGTGCTCCTGAAAACTATAATAGATCCAGTTTTTTATTTCGTAGTAGCTCTCAAATAAGCAGCCGATCTGCTCACATTTTAGTTGAAGACTATCCAGTTTGGGGAGCTTATAAAATTTCAGGGGACTATTCTCCACGATGAAATCCAGCAATAAATTTCTATTAATAACAGGTTTGCTGATTGGTGGTTTTAGCTTTTTGAAAATTTTTTTTCCGCTTAGAGTTGACGACTCAGTATGGGCTGTTAAAACCGTGGATAAAAAAGTTCAACAGTTATCTGAAACTGATAAGAAGCTTGTACAACAACAGTCTATCGTTGTAACGAAAACCATCACGGATGGTTCTGTAGACGCATCAAACAGTCAACAGGTTGCGAATCTAAATATTTATGAATCACTCACTTACCAAGAAATATTAACGCGATTGGCAAAATCTGCGAGTCGTGACGAGATTGATATATCGGCAGTTCTATTAGCCTTGATCGAGAATGGTACATTAGACGTTAACACGCCGATGCGACAAGGGGCTCAGTCCTCTCATTATACACCGTTATATGTTGCGCTAGTGTTAGACGATGATATCACCACCGAACAAATTCAATCTTTTATCAAAATGGGGGCTTATATAGAAGCAAACTCTATGTGGACTCGTCAGCTTGCCAAGCTCCAAGATGTCGTTGCTGCTGAGTTGCTAATAGATGCTGCTGGATATGGTCCTGAGCAGACAGAGGAGTTATTGCAAGCGGTTTTTCAACAGGCCAATGTGAATCTGTTTAATCGGTTGGTAGAGAAAGGTGATTTTATAATAGACTCAAATTTTTCAGAAAAGTTATTCTCAGACTCAATGATGGCTATAGAATACGAAGCCGATTATAACCGTTTAACTATTGCCTCGACAGGAAATGCTAAAGTAGATTCGAAATTGAACACGCTACGCCAATACCGTATCCAAACCCGTATAGCGCAGCTGCAACTACTGAAGCAAAACCTTCAACTTTCGGTCGACCACCGGCAGAGCTTAGACTCCCAGCTTATCGCACTAGAGGACTTACTCGAAAGCGGTGGCTTTGAGCGTACTGACTTAGATACTGAATAAGTTAATTTAGCTGGTTCAGAGAGTTGGGCCTTCGAACGGCTGGCCCAACGGCCAGCCACCCAGTTGTTGCCAGCGGTTGACCATCCAGCAGAATAGTTCGGCGGTGCGTTCGGTGTCGTATTTAGCAGAGTGTGCCTGTTTGCTGTCAAACTCGATGCCAGCGGCTTTACAGGCTTTGACTAATACGGTTTGGCCCAGTGTGAGCGCGGCTAACGAGGTGGTGTCGAAGCTGACAAATGGGTGGAACGGGTTGCGTTTAAGGTTTTGGCGCTCGCTGGCGGCCATCAAAAAGCTGTGGTCGAAATGGGCGTTATGACCGACCAGCACCGAGCGTTGGCAGTCGGCGGCTTTTTGTGCTTTGCGAATCGGTTTGAACAGTTCTTTTAGCGCTTCGGCTTCACTGACCGCGCCGCGCAGCTCGCTAAAAGGATCGATGCCATTAAATTCGATTGCGGCTTGCTCAATATTGGCGCCTGCAAAAGGTTGTACATGATGATGGAAGGTTTGTACTGGGTGTAGTTGGCCATTATCGTCAAAATCCATGATCACGGCGGCGATCTCTAGTAACGCATCAGTTTTAGCATTAAAACCGGCGGTTTCAACGTCAATCACCACTGGAAAATAACCACGAAAACGTTGTTTCAGCAACGACTCACTCATAACACCCCATTCGATTTAGCATCCGTCGACTGCTAGTATGCCAGAAAGACCATGAATAATCAGCGCTAGCGCTGTTGAAAATGTCACAGGAAATGACAAAAGCCGCTAAAGCCTTGACGGATGCAGTCGATAACCTAGGCGTGGCTGAGTAGGGGGTATTATGCGAAATCGGTGGAGTTATAGTGTATTGGCGTTATCGGCTGTAGTGGCATTTAGCGCGCAGGCAGGCGTACGCCATTACGTCGCTGAACTCGATAACTCGCAGTGGCAATTGACCCGAAATTCCCCATTACAGTGTGAGTTACAGCATCAAATTCCACGTTATGGCCGTGTTCACTTTGTCAGCGACGCGGGTAAACAACTCGATTTGAAAATGCAGATGGATATGCGCCAATTGCCAGACAGTTATGGCGTTGCCGCTGTGCAGTCGTTGGCGCCACGCTGGTGGCCTGGCGAGCAAGGTTATGCGATTGGCGATATGCGTCTGTATAAACAGTTTAATAGCGAATTGCCCAAGCAACTGGCGTGGACAGTGCTGAGTGAATTAGAAAAAGGGCGTTATCCGACTTTTTTCTATCAAGATTGGTACAACGAGCGTGACCAGGTCGCTATTGGTTTGTCGGCAGCTAATTTTAAGGCGTCTTACGACACCTTTATGTCCTGCGTTAATAATCTGCTGAAATTCAGCTTTGAAGATATTGCCTATTCGGTACTGAATTACGAGAGTGGCGGTGATGAACTGACTAATGGCTCGAAACGTAAACTTGCGCAAATCGGTCAGTACTTGCAAGCTGACAAGGATTTGCAGTTGGTGCTTATCGACGCTTACACCGATTCTTATGGCTCACACTCGGTCAATCAAAAGCTTTCTGAGCAGCGTGCGGCAAAAATACGCGAATTCTTTATTGCTATGGGTATTGATGCTGATCGGATCCGTAGTGAGGGACATGGCGAAAGCCGTCATGTGGCAGCGAATGACAATAGCCTTGAACGGCGTAAAAACCGCCGCGTGGTGATTCAGTTGAGCAAGCCTTTAGACGTGGCGTTGTAAATCCAAACCTTAAGGCTTGCTAGCGTCATTTGAGTACATCTGGTGATGGCTTAATCGCGCTCAATTAACTCGATGGCGTAGCCGTCCGGATCGCGCACAAAAGCAATCACCGAGGTGCCGCCTTTAACCGGGCCTGGCTCACGATAAACGTCGGCGCCCGCGGCTTTAAGCTGTTCACATAAGCGGTAAATATCGCTGACACCGATAGCAATATGACCGAAAGCTTGGCCGAGTTCATATTCGCTAACGCCCCAATTGTAAGTCAATTCAAGCACGGTATGGTCGACCTCATCACCGTAACCGACAAACGCTAAAGTATATTCATAGGCCTCGTTATCGGCTTGGCGTAATAATTTCATGCCCAATTGTTGCGTGTAGAAATCAATACTGCGTTGTAAATCACCCACTCGTAGCATCGTATGTAATAAGCGCATATTCGTTCTCCCATGTTTAAAACTGCTCGCCAGTCCTTTAAATTTAAAGGGGTGTAAGGACACCCACCTATAAACGTTGCTACCACAGGTGAGTGCCCAATCAGTACCACAACTATTTAGACGGGGTGCCGGTACTAGCTAGCTTATAATTCGTCGGCAAATTCCTCCGCGTACTCACGAACTTTATGGCTATATGCGTTTTCCGCTAAGTCTGTCAGCAGCGCTTTATATTTGGTTTTTCCTGAGCTTCCTAGCACTCGGCAATTCCAAGCGTAGAAATCAGAAAAAGCCGCGTAGCGTTTGCGTGGCAGTACCGCTTCAGAACGCAGAATATGGCTGATTTCATCTAATAAAGGATCGCTGTATAGCTGGTTTCGATAGATAGTTTTAACTGCAGAAACGCGCAACTGATTATCACTGCTGTTTAACATGTTACGCAGTTGATTGGTTTGCCAGTCTAAATCGGGGGACATCGTAGAAACATCGTGAACCGTTTTTGCTTGCTCGGTGCGAACTGTCATAGTTTCCAGATAATCCTCAACATAGCCTTTCAGCTTATCTGGGGCATTGCTGTTCATGATGGTGTTCAAGGTAGAGCGATAGCGCGCTAGTCCTGAGTAAGCCAGTGCTTTTGAGGCCCATATGACTTCCTCGATGACATCGGAGTCTGTGCTTTCATAGCCCGTTAATACCGTAGCATTGATTTGCTCATACAATGCAGAACTGTTGTTCCACTCTCCGATTAACTCCTTATAGAGATCAATACGTTCATCGCGGCTTCCATTTGCTAACCGCTGTAAGTAACGTTGCACGAGAGCTTCAGGCAAATAGTTTTCTGAGTCTAAGCCGTATGAAGAAGGATCTTGGGGTAACGGTGTTTCGCTATACTGGCGTTTCTGCTTTTTCTCATTATCCGTCATCCCGGCAGTCATAGCCGCAAATGCATTTCGGTCGTACTGATTCCGGTTTTGTAAATTTTCTAGCAGCTTATTTGCCACGGCCTGAGCCGTCGTTCGCTCTAATTCCTCCGTTTCAGTAAGTAAGCCATTAAACAAATCATCTAGCAGCAGATTACGCGAAATGTTTTTACGAATGACGGTGTCGCCCAAATAGCTTGCTTCATGTAAATCAACCGTTGGCGCCGTCATCTTTTCAACCGGGAATGGCGTCCCATCACCAACAAAGCGGCGTGTATAATCGATAAAAATGTCCAGATCAACAACGTTGATGTCACCTTCTTCGGCCAGTAAGTTATTATCTTTCAGTAGCTGAATAAAATGTTCTTTTGATATGCTTTCAATCTGCTCTCGGGTTAAATAATCCCCTTTAAACTTCTCAACTGACTGTGTAACGTCAGCCTCAAAATGGCGAACGGCGTACTTTATTTCAATATCACTGTACGGGTAGGTTTTTACGGGAGTTTGAGCGCAAGCATTTAGCAATAGCGCGCCTAAACAAACCAGCAAAATCGATTTTATAGTGTGCAGCATAATATTTTCACGACCTTTGATGGTAAGACTAAATTAATTTATTTATAACCGTCATTTGCTTGACTCAACAAGCCATTAGCCAGCGGTTTTGAGCCAGGCATTACGGTACAGTTTTATTTTAATGGCCTTAGTCTGAATGACACGTTAACGTGTTTGCAACAGACTAGGATGCGGTAGGGTATACAAAGCCTTCTGCAGACACAAGTTAACTCATTCTTAAACAGTGTTAATTATATCCATTGCGCTGCTAAGGTGAGTCTTCAATGAATACGAATTAAGGCTGGCTAGCGAACACGTTGGTAAAATTTATAACTCAGTTTTATCCTTAAACTCACATAAATCCTCGATCAAACACGAACCACAGCGCGGCTTGCGTGCAATACAGGTGTAGCGGCCGTGCAGAATGAACCAGTGGTGGGCATCGACTTTAAATTCGGCAGGTATGACTTTGACCAGTTTGTCCTCTACTTCACGCACGGTTTTGCCGGGTGCGAAGCGAGTGCGGTTGGCGACCCGATAGATATGCGTATCGACGGCAATTGTCGGCCAGCCAAAAGCGGTATTCAGGACCACGTTGGCGGTTTTGCGACCCACCCCGGGCAAGGCTTCTAGTGCCTCGCGGTCTTCTGGTACTTGGCTGTCGTACTGTTCTACCAGTATGCGGCAGGTTTTGATGACGTTTTCGGCTTTTGAATTGAACAAACCGATGGTTTTGATGTGTTGTTTAACACCATCGACGCCCAACGCTAACATAGCTTCTGGTGTGGGTCCTGCGGCAAACAAGCCTACGGTCGCCTTATTAACACCGACATCGGTGGCTTGCGCCGACAGCAAGACGGCAATCAATAACTCGAACGGGTTACGGTAATTCAGTTCGGTGGTCGGGTGCGGATTGTTGGCGCGCAGGCGCGTTAAAATTTCAATACGTTTTTGTTTATTCATGCTTCACAGTTTATCAATGACTGATTGATATCTTACCTCAAGCTCATACTATTGCGCCGTTACCCGTGCCCGGGTGACTTCTTTTGCGGGCTGATGCTGACGAGCTTCGCGGCGGCGGTCGATGACGTTCTTTAAGGCGATTAAAAAGCCCATGCCGATAAAGGCTCCGGGCGGTAAAATAGCCAGCAGTAACGGGTAATCCACGCTGAACAATTCGATCCGTAACGACGTCGCCCAATTTCCCAGTAGCAACTCGGCACCATCGAACAGCGTGCCGTTACCGATGATTTCGCGCATGCCCCCCAGCACCATCAACACTAAGGTAAAGCCTAAGCCCATCATCAAGCCGTCAAAGGCGGCTTGGGGGGCCGGATTTTTTGAAGCATAAGCCTCGGCACGCCCAATGATGGCGCAGTTGGTGACGATCAACGGAATAAAAATACCTAAGGCTTGATATAAACCGTACAAGTAGGCATTCATCAGTAGTTGTACCACGGTGACGAAAGCCGCGATGATCATCACAAATACCGGAATTCGAATTTCAGCCGGCACCCAGTTACGCACCAAGGATACGGTAACGTTCGAGCCGACTAAGACCAAGAGGGTGGCAAAACCTAAACCCATGGCATTGGTGACAGTAGCGGTGACCGCTAGCAGTGGACACAAGCCGAGCAGTTGCACCAGCGCCGGGTTGTTATGCCATAGGCCTTGCAGCGTCAGGTTCTTATATTCGTTCATGAAGCCTCCGAACAGCGCGCCAGTTGTGCTGACAGTAACTGTTGCTGATGCTGTTTAACATAGCTTACCGTACGCGCTACGGCGCCCACCACCGCGCGCGGAGTGATGGTCGCACCGGTAAACTGATCGAAGCTACCGCCATCACGTTGCACGGCCCAGCGCTTATCGTCGTCACCACGTACGGTCATACCGTTAAAGCTTTCTATCCAGTCGCTTTTACGGTGTTCAATTTTATCGCCTAAACCGGGTGTTTCGTTGTGTTGTAAAACACGCACTCCGGCGACGCTGCCATCTACATTGATTGCCACCAACAGTTTGATTGCGCCGCTATAACCATTGGGCGCGGTGGCTTCAATGGCAATGGCCTGCGCTTGTTGCTGGAGGCGTGCGATATATAAGCGTTTAGGCTGTTCGCCGCCTAGCTCAGGAGCATCGATGAGCCGACAGGCATGGTATAAATCGTTGTCATGACGCTGCGGTGGGATCAGCACGTTAAGCGTGTTCATCAACTCGGCGCGTTGCTGCGCAGCAATCGGTGCTTCGGTTAATTTGGCAATGCCCACTACCAAGCCGGTGGCGATAACCGCGAATGCGCCCAAAATTAAGCCGTTCTTACGCATGCTCTTGAGCGTGATCATGATTCTCTCCGATGGCCGTATGCGGTTGGCTTGGTGTACTTGTCGATTACCGGTACGCACATATTCGCTAGCAGCACGGCAAAGGCGATTGCATCAGGATATCCACCCCAAGTGCGAATTAAAAAGACTAGCACGCCGATCAATAAACCAAAGTATAAACGACCGCGATTGGAGGTGGCTGCCGAGACCGGGTCGGTAGCAATAAAGAAGGCGCCGAGCATGGTCGCGCCACTCAGTGCATGAATTAACGGTCCAATACTGGTATCGGGGGCAAAAGCAACCTGTAATAAAGCGGGCACGCAAAGGCCGAGTAGCAGACCAAGCGGAATGTGCCAGCTAATGATACGTAGCTTGATGAGTAACAGGCCACCGGCTAAATAAGCGAGGTTTAACCACTGCCAACCGAGTCCGGCAAAGTCACTGAATATCGGCTTTTGTAACGCTTCCGAAGCGGTATAGCCTAAGCTTAAGTCGGTTTTCGCCGAATCCAATGGCGTGGCCATGGTAATACCGTCAACGCTGGTACGTAACTGCTCGACGCTATAGCCATCGGGGGTAAATTCGAACAAGATCACGTGCAAGCTATCCCATAAGCCCAAACTGTATTGACTCAGCTGCATAGGCGGTAGCCAACTGGTCATTTGCACTGGGAACGAGACCAGTAACAGCACGTAACCGGCCATGGCCGGATTAAAGATATTCTGACCGACACCGCCGTAGACGTGTTTAACCACAACGATAGCAAAAATAACACCAATGACGATGACCCACCATGGCGTTAACGGCGGGATACTCAGCGCCAGTAACGAGGCAGTGACTAACGCGGTATTGTCTTTTAGTACCGGCCACGCTGCACGATCTCGGGCTTGCACGCAAAGCGCTTCACAAACGTAGGCGGTACTGATAGCGAGTACTAACTGAAACAATACACCCCAGCCAAAAAACACGAGCTGCACAATCACGCCGGGAAGCAACGCTAACACCACCCAGCGCATCACGTCGCTGGTTGCACGCTGCACGTGACCATGGGGTGAGGGGGCTATGCGGAAGCTCATGAGTCGTTATCGTCCTGTGGCTGTTGAGTCGTTGATGATTGTGCGGCTTGCTTTTTTGCTTTAGCGCGGGCGATGGCCGCTTTAATTGCGGCTTGCTTACGGTCGTCGTCGGTCGCTGGCTTATCCGTGCTAGCCGGGTTGCTGTCAGCAGACTCATCACTATTTGTAGGATTGCTTGCCGCATCGTTCTTGGCAACGTCTGTTTGGGCTTGCGCAGCTTGCTTCTTAGCCTTAGCGCGCGCGATCGCGGCTTGCACGGCTGCTTGGCGTTTATCGTCCGACGCTTGCTGTGGCGCTTCATCATGAGTCGTTGTCTTGGCCGCTTGCTGTTGCTCAGCTTGTTGCTCTCGTTCAGCTTTACGCTGGCGCGCTTCGGCTTTACGCTGTTCGCGTAATCTCGCCATCTCGCTGTTGTCGGGGCTACCATCTGGCTTGGCTTTTTTCGCCTTGGCGCGAGCGATTGCCGCCGCAACTGCGGCGCTTTTATCGTCAGTCTTGGTCGTTGCTGTCTGCTTTTCGTCGCTATCAGTCTTAACATCAACCTCATTCTCAGCACCCGCTTGTTGCGCTTGCTTCTTGGCTTTGGCGCGCGCTAACGCGGCTTTGACTGCTGCCGACGGTTCGCCGGTATTAGCTTTCGCGTTGTCGCCATCGTTGCCGGTATCGGCTTGTGCTGCCTGGCGCGCCGCCGAGGCTTTCCGATGGCGAGCTAAGCGCTCTTCTTTTTCACGCTCTAAACGTGCTTGACGGGCTTCAAAACGTTCGCGCGCAATCTCAGCTTTGGCTTTTTCACGGGCGACTTGGCGGATCTCGGCTTTGGCTTGACGATAATAATGCACCAGCGGAATATCGCTAGGGCAGACGTAAGCGCAGGCACCACACTCGATGCAGTCAAACAGGTTATGTTCATCCAGCGCGTCGTAGTCTTTGGCTTTTGCTAGCCACTGTAATTGTTGCGGCAATAACGACGCTGGGCAGACATCGGCGCAAGCGCCACAACGAATGCAGGGCATTTCGGCGCCGCTGTCGGGCAGTTCTTGCGTGGTGGGGGCCAATACGCAGTTACTGATCTTGACGATCGGCACCGCATCGGTAGGCAGGGTAAAGCCCATCATCGGTCCACCCATAATGATCTTGCCGTTAGATTGAGGCTGATACTCGGCGTAGTGCAACAAGTGTTTAACCGGCGTGCCGAGTAAGGCCCACACATTCCCGGGTCGTTGCAGGGCTTCACCGGTCAATGTGACGACGCGCTCGAGCAACGGTTCGCCATCAATGATGGCGCGCTTAACGGCAAATGCGGTACCGACGTTTTGTACTAGCAAACCAATATCGATGGGTAAGCCGCGACTTGGTACTTGGCGGCCGGTGAGCAGCTGAATAAGCTGCTTTTCGCCTCCCGATGGGTACTTCGTGGGGACTTCGCGCACCGACAGCTGTGGTTTATTCTGACAGGCTTCGCGCATTGCCATAATGGCTTCTGGCTTGTTGTCCTCGATCCCTATCAGGACTCGTTCAATGTGGGTAATGTGCTGTAAAATCTCGATACCGGCGACGATATCGGCGGCGTACTCACGCATCAGACGATCATCGGCAGTAATATAAGGTTCGCATTCGACACCATTAATGATCAGATAATCGAGCGGTTTTTGTGGTGCCAGTTTTTGCGCTGTCGGAAAACCAGCGCCACCTAAGCCTGCGATACCGGCTTGCTGAATCAGATCAATCAGACTGGCGGCGTCTAGCTGTTGATAATTGCGTAGCGGTTGGCGCTCAATCCAGCGTTCTTCGCCGTCCGGTGTGATCATGACCGCCAGCTCCGGCAGCGCCGATGGATGGGCGCTGGGACGTTCTTCGATGGCGGTGACTAAACCCGAGGTTGGAGCGTGTAAAGGCAAGCCGCGACTGGCGCCGCTTGCCGTTAAGGGCTGACCCTTTAATACCTGATCGCCGACTTGCACTTGAATATCACCGGCTTGACCGATGTGTTGGCGAACTAACAATACCAGTTGTGGTGGTAATGGTGGACGGGCGATGGCCGAGGCGTTCGACAAGGTTTTCCGTTGCGGCGGATGAATGCCGCCGGGAAAAGTCCAGATGTGGCCTTGTTCGATTTGCGCTTTACTTCGTTGCATGACCGACTTACTCCACCATTTTCACAGGAATACCGTGGCTTTCCGCCACCTGCTTAAGGTTCCACTGCCAGGTTTCTGGACGTGTTTCGACTGGCACCATATCAATACAATCAACCGGACAGGGTTCGACGCATAAATCGCAGCCAGTGCATTCGTGTTCAATCACCGTGTGCATGTGCCGTGCAGCCCCCAAAATGGCGTCGACCGGACAAGCCTGAATGCACTTTGTACAGCCGATACATTCGTCTTCGCGGATAACCGCCACGCGCTTGACGTCTTCTTCGCCGTGGGCGGCATCCAGTGGCTTTGCTTCAACTCCCATTAAGTCAGCTAATTGTTTAATGGTTGCTTCGCCACCGGGAGGGCACTTATTGATATCGTCGCCGTTGGCAATGGCTTCGGCATACGGGCGACAACCCGGATAACCACATTGTCCGCACTGCGTCTGCGGTAAGATGGCATCAATCTGGTCGACAATGGGATCGCTTTCGACGTGAAAACGTACCGCGGCAAAGCCCAGTACGATGCCGAATACCAGTGCCAGCACACCAATGACAATGATCGCGGTGAGTACACTCATGAGGTCGCCACCAAACCGCTAAAGCCCATAAAAGCCAGCGACATTAAACCGGCGGTGATCATAGCCACGGCGGCACCGCGAAATGCGCCAGCCGCTAAGCGCTCGCGTAAAGCGGAAAATAAAATCAATACTAATGAAAAACCGACCGCCGCGCCGAAGCCGTAAATGATAGATTCGACAAAGTTGTGTTGCTCATTGATATTTAACAAAGCCACACCGAGTACTGCACAATTGGTGGTGATCAGCGGCAAAAAGATACCCAGCAGGCGGTATAGTGTCGGGCTGGTCTTATGCACTACCATTTCGGTAAATTGCACCACCACGGCTATCACCAGAATGAAACTGAGCGTTTGCAGCGCTTGTAAATCTAACGGCACTAAAATGTAGGCGTTGACTAAGTAACTACAGACCGACGCTAGTGTTAACACAAAAGTGGTAGCCGCCGACATGCCGACCGCGGTTTCTAGTTTATTGGACACGCCCATAAATGGGCACAGGCCAAGAAACTTCACCAGCACGAAGTTGTTAACCAATACTGTGGCGACCAATAACAGCAAATACTCGGTCATGCGTGGCTTCCATTATCGGGTAAATGAAAAGCGTTATTATCGGTGTTTAAGCGGCGATAAACAACCGCTGAAACATAGGGTTATTTTGTTCTCTGTGACGAATTATTGCCGCAGCGCAAATGCCGATTAAAAACGTTGTCATCAAAGCTTCATTAAATGGTCACCGATGCGTCATTTTAGCCGCCTACGCTTTAGCCTGTCGATGCCGATAAGGAGCCTGCCATGACGCGCTGGTTCATACGTTTGCAACGCTTTGATGAGTCCGGTTTAAGCTGGTTTACACGCTGGCGCAGCCCGGCTGCCAATGGCGGTTCAGCTCGCTGGGTATCGCGCAGCGGTGACGGCTACGGCTATTTACTGGTTTGTATTATCGCGCAATTATGTGGTGACGACGATGCATATCCGCTGTTATGGGCACTGTTACTCGGCTTTTTAATCGAGCTACCGCTTTATTGGGCGCTCAAAAATGTGCTGAAACGGCAGCGGCCTTATCAGCGATTACCTCACCATGTCGCAGTCATTAAGGCTCACGACGCCTTTAGTTTTCCCTCAGGGCACACCACCGCAGCGTTCATGTTTGCTGCCTTATGTGCGTTTTACATGCCTGCCTTTTTTATACCGGTTTATCTCTGGGCGACGGCTATTGGCCTGTCACGTATCGTTTTAGGTGTGCATTATCCGACCGATATTATCGCCGGTATGCTATTGGGAAGCGGTTTGGCATGGATGCTTCTTATGTTCATGCAGGAGTCTGTTTAAATGCGTGTACTGTTAGGTATTCAAGCGACCGGTAACGGTCATATTAGTCGTTGCCATGCCCTGGCCGATGCCTTTCAGCAGGTCGGTATTGAAGCCGACTATTTGGTCTCGGGGCGACCGCGCGAAGCGTTGTTTGATATGCAGCGCTTTGCCGGCTTTCAATACCGGCATGGGTTGAGCTTCCAAGTACAGCAGGGGCGGGTATCGCTAACGCAAACATTGCGGCAAAACCCTTGGCGGCAGTTCTGGCAGGATGTTAACCGTCTTGATTTAGATGCTTATGACGCCATTTTGACCGATTTTGAGCCAGTCACGGCCTGGGCTGCAAAACGCCAAGGAAGAGCCGCCATTGGTATTGGTCGGCAATATGCGTTTTTTAATGACATTGCTGGCGTCAATATGGGACCACTGCAAAAACTGATCACGCGTCGATTCGCACCGTCTGCCAAGGCGTTAGGCATGCATTGGACTGCGGCCAACGAACACGTACTTCCACCCATCATTCATCACCGGCAATTGGCGTCAAGCAGCGCTGCCAATAACAGCCATTACCTGGTTTATTTACCGTTCGAATCATTAACCGCTATCCAGCAATTGTTGCAGGCGTTTCCTTTGCAACGATTTCACGTTTTTCATCCTGCGGCGAAACGTTGTAGCGATGGTCATATTGAGTACTTCCCGCCTTCACGGCAAGGTTTTGCTGAACACTTTGCTGGTGCTCGGGGAATTATTGCTAACGCCGGTTTTGAAACCAGTTGCGAAGCATTAGCCAGTGGCAAGCGCTTATTGGTACGTCCTTTAGCGGGTCAATTTGAACAGCAAGTTAACGCGCAGTTGTTACAACGCTATGGCTTTGCTGAGGTAATGCCACAGTTAAGCCAGCAGGCATTAGCACAATGGTTAGTAGCTAGCAATTCGATTCGTATTAGTTGGCCCAATGTGGCGCTGGCGGTTGCTGAATGGTTGTTGGCTGGCCAACGACAATCCGTAGCACAACTTGCGAGTGAACTATGGGGCAAGATGGAACAGCAGGCGATAGCGGCTTAATGCTATCAGTTAGATACAACAAAGCCCGCATTAAGCGGGCTTTGTTGTAAGAAATTTTGGCTCCCCAGGTTGGATTCGAACCAACGACACATGGATTAACAGTCCACCGCTCTAACCAACTGAGCTACTGGGGAATTCAATGCAGGTTGCGGGTGATGTTTGTTGGCTCCCCAGGTTGGATTCGAACCAACGACACATGGATTAACAGTCCACCGCTCTAACCAACTGAGCTACTGGGGAACATCACGGCAACGGGGCGGAATGTTAATGTGCGCGAGCATGACTGTCAACAGTCTAGGCGCGGTTTTTATCGCTTTTTAACGCGGTTGTCGAAAAAGTGCTCGAGTTGTTGTTATTTAAACCAATTATGACGATAAAATGATGCCGGTTATGGCGTTTGGCGCTAAAAAGCCTAACTAATCCGTAAATTAGCAGGTGTCAAGCGTTAAAGTGGTTTACATCTATCTCTTTTGTTATGTTCGTATTCATTCGCAATTATCCACAGCAAGCGCTAAGCCACGACAGTTGTAGGCTAGCCGATCTTATCCACGGATTCTGTGGATAACCCTGTGGTCAACTCTGTTAATGACGAGTATTGACGGGCTTTAGCGGTAAATTTTAAGGTTGAACAAAAAATCGCTAACCGAAAATATTTCTTTAATAATCAGTTGGTTAATATTTTTATAGAAAAAACTAATCGTTACTAACGGCGTTGTCGGTAGATTGTTCGAAGAATCAGCAGGTTGTGTATTTCTTGATTGATTTGCTGGTTTTCTGGTCGCAAATCTATTGACAAACCTTAAATCAGTGAGTTGCGTTTGTTGATCAAAGTTTGAACGATTGTGAGGCTAAATAATCAAGTGGTTAAAAAACCGCAACAACTTTGTCACAGCCTGATTTTTTCTATCGTCGATCTAAGCAAACGCTTTTTTGGCCTAGTTAACATATAAAAACGCCGGCAATTACTAGAATTACCGGCGTAATGCTTATTTGTAGAGCTTTTAGTGCCTATTTAAAGGCTTTCTGAGAACGCTTTAATCCGCGCAACCGCTTGCTTTAATGTTTCTAAATCGGTCGCAAATGATAATCGGCAGTAGCCTGGCGCACCAAAAGCACTGCCCGGTACTAAAGCCACTTTAGCGTCTGTTAAGAGTCGTTCACAGAGCGCGATATCATCGCTGGCGTCTGCTTTCTTAATCAAACTGCGAATGTCAGCGAAAGTATAAAAGGTGCCATCGCCGGCAATGCAGGCAACACCATCAATCGCGTTCAAGGCCTCAACCAAGTAGTCATGCCGTTGTTTAAATGCTTGCAACATCTCATCGATACAACTTTGGTCACCCTCTAACGCAGCCGCTGCAGCGTATTGGCTTATGCTGCAGGGGTTCGAGGTGCTTTGCGACTGCACTTTTACCATGGCTTTAATTAACGCCGTTGGCCCCGCAGCATAGCCGATCCGCCAGCCTGTCATGGCATAGGCCTTAGAGACTCCAGATAAAATCACGATGCGCTCGAGTAGGTCAGGAGCGACCATTGCTAGATTGGCAAAGCTGTTGGGTTGCCACAAAATATGTTCATACATATCGTCGGAAGCAACCAAGACTTGCGGATGACGACGTAATACTTCGGCTAACGCTTTGAGTTCGTCGGCAGTGTAGGCCGTACCACTAGGATTCGATGGGCTGTTTAAGAACAGTAATTTAGTGCGTGGGGTGATGGCTTGCTCGAGTTGTTCGGCACTAATTTTAAAACGTTGCTCAATACCGGCGCTTACGATGACCGGCTTGGCACCGACCAATTTCACCATATCCGGATAAGACACCCAATAAGGTGCCGGGATCACAACTTCGTCGCCAGCATCTAACCAAGCGGTCAGCAAGTTGAAGATACTATGCTTACCACCTGCCGAAATAATAATTTGCTTAGCGTCGAAGGTTAGCCCGTTATCGCGCTGGAACTTATTAATAACGGCTTGCTTTAACTCGTTAATACCATCGACGGCGGTATATTTAGTTTTACCGGCATCGATAGCTTGTTTGGCGGCGGTTTTAATAAACTCGGGGGTATCAAAGTCAGGTTCACCGACCCCCAGGCCAATAATATCGTGACCAGCAGCGCGCAATTCCGCTGCTTTTTGTGTCACCGCCAGCGTTGGCGACGGTTGAATCGCGTTGACTCGCTGGGAAAGTTGATAATCCACAAAAACCCCTTATATAGCGCCTGATAGAAAGCCGTTACTATAGCGTTTTTTATAGTCAAAAGTCTATTGCTGTTACGCGTCAATGCGCAGTAGCGGCGTAGCACTTAGCACGATAATCGGCTAAACTATCGACGCTTTTTCTCTCCCGCTAATGAGGTTTTCATGAAGGCTGCCGTCGCGTCGCGAGCCCTACTTAATGATCCTATCGGCAAAACGCTATGGCGTATGACTTGGCCCGTGATTTTCGGCATCGCAACCCTGATCAGTTTTAATGTGGTGGACACTTTTTTTGTCGGACTACTAGGCACTGAACCGCTTGCCGCGGTGAGTTTTACTTTTCCGGTGACCTTTACCGTGGTCAGCTTGAGCATCGGTTTGGGCATCGGTACGTCGGCGGTAATTGCGCGCCATTATGGCGCTGAACAAGGTGAGAAGGCTCACTTCGACGGCTATGCGGCGTTAGTGCTATCGGCGGTATTAGTGGCGTTGCTGTCGTTGCTCGGCTATTTGTTGATGACGCCAATTTTTGCCTTACTCGGCGCCAGCCAGACGCTGATGCCGTTGATTCGTGATTATATGTCGATTTGGTTTATCGGCAGCACGTTATTAGTGACACCGATGATTGGCAACGCCGTGTTACGCGCCTCCGGTGATACTCGAACTCCTTCGTTGATCATGGCTTCGGGGGGTGTTTTGAACGCCATTTTTGATCCCATTTTGATTTTCGGTTGGGGGCCAGTTCCGGCAATGGGAGTGCAAGGCGCCGCGCTGGCGAGCCTGATCTCTTGGGTGGTCGGTGTGGCATTGGTGCTGTGGTTATTACAGCGGGAAAAACTGATCAGTTGGATAGCACCAGCGGGTACCACGCTATGGTCGTCGATGCGCCAGATCTTACGTATTGGTTTGCCTGCCGCGAGTGCTAACATGTTGACGCCATTAGCAATGGCGGTAATGACGGCAATTATCGCCGCTTACGGCGCGCCCGCAGTGGCGGCTTTTGGGGTCGGTAGTCGAATTGAGTCGCTGGCCAGTATCCTCATTTTAGCGTTGTCGATGTCGTTACCGCCGTTTATCAGTCAGAACGTTGGGGCCGGTCGCTATCAGCGTGTCGAACAAGCATACAAAACCGCATTAGCGGCCATTATGGCGTTGCAGTTGGTTATTTATGTGTTGCTGCTACTGTTAGCCGATCCGATTGCGGCGGCATTTTCGCAAGAGCAGGCGGTTGACGAGATTGTTAAACTATTCATTTACATCATGCCATTGGGCTATGGCGTACAGGGTTGCGTGATTCTTACCAACTCGAGTTTTAACGCCATCCATCAGCCGATTAAAGCTTTATGGTTGAGCGTGATACGGTTATTCGTTTTTTTCGTACCCTGTTCTTATCTGGGCAGTTTAATCGCCGATATTCATGGTTTGTTTGTCGGTGGCGTGATCGCCAACTTGTTAACCGCGGTCATTGCCTATCTGTGGTTTAACCAAGTACTTAAACAGACGTTAGCGCAGCAGGCAGCGCGTTAGGGGGAGTCGTGGCTAAGCAGTTCGAACTGACATCGCAATATCAACCCGCGGGTGATCAGCCCAAAGCCATTGAGGCATTGGTCGACAATATTGATGCGGGGTTAGCACAGCAAACCCTACTCGGGGTGACCGGTTCGGGTAAAACTTTTACCATGGCCAACGTTATTGCTAAAACACAGCGGCCGACCTTGATTCTGGCTCATAACAAAACCCTAGCGGCACAGTTATACGGCGAAATGAAAGAGTTCTTTCCCAACAATGCGGTGGAATATTTCGTTTCTTACTATGACTATTACCAACCCGAAGCCTACGTGCCGACCACCGATACCTTTATTGAAAAAGACGCCTCGATTAACGATCACATTGAACAAATGCGACTATCGGCGACTAAAGCGTTAATGGAGCGTCGCGACGTGGTGTTGGTGGCGTCGGTATCGGCCATTTATGGTTTGGGCGATCCTGAATCATACATGAAGATGATGCTGCATTTACGGCGTGGCGATATTCTTGATCAACGCGATATGTTGCGGCGCTTGGCACAACTACAGTACAAACGTAACGATGCAGCGTTCGAGCGTGGTACTTATCGAGTGCGTGGTGAAGTGGTCGATATTTTTCCGGCAGAATCCGAGAAACTAGCGATTCGAGTAGAAATGTTCGATGACGAGATCGATCGTATTAGTTTGTTTGAACCCCTTACTGGACAAATTTTAGAAGCCGATGTGGCGCGTGCGACGGTTTATCCGAAGACCCACTATGTGACACCGCGAGAAACTATCGTCGAGGCGGTAGAGTCGATTAAAGATGAGTTAAAAGCCCGTCGGCAGCAGTTATTGGATGCCAATAAGCTGATTGAAGAGCAACGCATAACGCAGCGTACCCAGTTTGATATCGAGATGATGTTAGAGCTGGGTTATTGTTCGGGCATCGAAAACTACTCACGTTATTTATCCGGCCGCGCACCGGGCGAGCCACCACCGACGTTGATGGATTATCTGCCCGAAGATGCCTTGTTAATCATCGACGAATCACATGTCACAGTGTCGCAGGTTGGGGCGATGTACAAGGGCGATCGTTCGCGTAAAGAAAACTTGGTTGAATATGGCTTCCGTTTGCCCTCAGCGTTGGATAACCGGCCGTTGAAATTTGACGAGTTTGAAGCCATTGCGCCACAGACGATTTATGTTTCAGCAACGCCTGGCAAATATGAATTGGAACGTTCTGCGGGTGAAGTGGTGGAACAGGTGGTGCGACCCACCGGTTTGGTCGACCCGATGATTGAGATCCGTCCCGTTGCTTCGCAGGTCGATGATGTCATGTCTGAGGTACGCGCGCGCACCGAATTGGACGAGCGTGTGCTGGTGACGACCTTGACCAAGAAGATGGCTGAGGATCTCAGTGATTATTTGGACGAACATGGTATTCGTGTGCGCTACTTACATTCCGATATTGATACCGTGGAGCGTATGGAAATTATCCGTGACCTGCGGTTAGGTGAGTTTGACGTGTTAGTAGGCATTAACTTACTGCGCGAGGGCTTGGACATGCCTGAAGTGTCATTGGTGGCGATACTGGACGCCGACAAAGAGGGCTTCTTGCGCTCTGACCGTTCGTTGATTCAGACCATTGGTCGGGCCGCGCGTAACGTCAATGGTAAAGCGATTTTGTATGCTGATACCATCACCGGTTCGATGCAGCGAGCGATTGATGAAACCGACCGCCGTCGGCAAAAGCAGATCGCCTTTAACGAAGCACATGGCATTACTCCGCAGGGATTAAAGAAACGCATCACCGATGTTATGGATTTGGGCGACAGTCGCAAGTCGCGTGAACGTAAAGCGCAGCAACGTGAAGTGGCCGAAGCCAATGCCGCTTATCAAACGCCGCGCGATGCTAAGACGCTGCTTAAAGAAATCGACGCTATCGAGCGCGAAATGCACAATGCTGCGCAAAACCTGGAGTTCGAAAAGGCGGCGCAGCTACGCGATCAGATCGTGCAACTGCGCGAACAACTGAAGCGTGCGGGTTAGTCGGCCTCGCGCTGGAACATATTGTGGCGCGCTTGGTCACTGAGTTCGCTACTGCGATTGTAGTTGTCAGCTAGCGCGTATGCGCGTTGGCTGGCAGGGCGCTCATCAATGCGTGCTAGCCAGGCTTTGACATTGGGATACTGGTCGATATCGATTTGCTGCTTCGCATGGCCTTTACACCACGGGTGGCTGGCCATGTCTGCAATTGAGTACTCGCCGACAATAAAGTCTCGTCCTTGTAATTGTTTATCCAGCACTTTGTATAATCGCTTAGATTCTTTGATATAGCGTTGTTGCGCGTATTCAATGGGCTCTGGCGCATACTGATTGAAGTGATGGTTCTGTCCTAACATCGGCCCTAAACCGCCCATTTGCCAAAACAGCCACTGCATGGTTTGGTGTCTTAAGCGTAACTCTGGCGCTAAGAAACGGCCGTGTTTTTCAGCCAGATAAAATAGAATTTCTCCCGATTCAAATAAGGCCAATGGTTTGCCGCCGTCGCTGGGTTTTTGGTCAACCAGAGCGGGCATTTTATTGTTTGGACTGATGCGTAAAAAGTCTGCTTCGAATTGGTCACCGGCAGTGATATCGACGGTATGAATCTGGTAGGGCAATTCACACTCTTCTAGTAACAGGGTCACTTTATGGCCATTGGGTGTTGGAAAATAATATAAATCGTACATGACGACATCCTCTGATTAAGGTGTGAGACGGCTTGCTTAGGTTGCTTATTATTAAGTGACAAATCTCATTTTCGATCAATATTGGTTTGTCATCGGTGTTTCGCTACTATAGCCGCTGCTGATAGCTGTGGACTAGGAAAAACATGCTGCGACAGGGTGACGAGTATTACATTGATGGCGAAGGGCGTTTACGCTTGCCGTTAGGTATTTTATTGCTGTTTGCATTTTTCTTGCGCGGTTATCTAGCATGGATCATTTCACTCACGTTTGGTGATGACCGTAGCTTATTACTGGGCTATTTTTATCAGAGCCGTGAACAATTTGTGTTAACCCTGTTAGTCGGCTTGCCAACCATGTATGTACTGATATTAACTTGTCTTCAGCATAAACCGTGGTTGTTGCAACGCAGTTGGTTGTGGCGTTTCGCTGGGCCGGCGTTATGGCTATCCTGGCTTGTTGATGGTTGTTTGCTGGCCAGCGTCGTACACGCTCATTGGCCGCAATTCTCCTATACCAAAGCCGCATTAATCGCGATTTGGTGTTGGGCTCCTTGGTTTTTAGCGAAGTCACGACATTGGCGCCGTTACCGAGAAATTTTGGCGCGTGGGGAAGGGCAATAGCCGCCTAGGGGTGATATTCGTTTATAATTCGGTCGATTTGACGAAAAAGCCAGCAAACGATACAAATTCCGATATTTTTATTTGACAGGTTGGCAAAGCTCCCTATAATACCGCCCCGCAAGCGCAGCAAATTATCATCGCTGCAACGGCACGTGGATGGTTAGCTCAGTTGGGAGAGCACCGCCCTTACAAGGCGGGGGTCACTGGTTCAAGCCCAGTACCATCCACCAATTTTTTACCGTATTATCCTCTTTTGTGGATGGTTAGCTCAGTTGGGAGAGCACCGCCCTTACAAGGCGGGGGTCACTGGTTCAAGCCCAGTACCATCCACCAATCTTTTATCCTTGTATCCATCGTTTCTAGTCGCTTATTTGCATCATTCGTAGCAAGCCAGAATGCTAGCAAGCCCGGCACGTCCCTGCTAAACTGTTTATCCTTTTTTGTCTGCAGTTTAGATCGGAGATACACCCAAGCTATGTCTGTTGTCACTCGTTTTGCCCCTAGCCCGACCGGTTACTTACATGTTGGTGGAGCGCGCACCGCTTTATACTCTTGGTTAGTTGCCAAAGCCCACGGCGGAAAATTTGTGTTACGCATTGAAGACACCGACCGTGAACGTTCGACACAAGCGGCAATAGATGCGATTTTTGATGGCATGCAATGGCTGGGGTTAAACTGGGACGAACAGCCGGTTTACCAGACTCACCGATTTCCGCGTTATCAACAATTTGTTGAACAATTGCTGGCCGAAGATAAGGCCTACAAATGTTATTGCTCGACCGAGCGCTTAGAAAAGATGCGCGAAGAACAGATGGCGCGCGGCGAAAAACCTCGCTATGACGGCCATTGCCGCGATAACCCAGATGCTGGCGGCGATAGCTATGTGGTTCGCTTTCGTAACCCAGAGCAGGGCTCGGTGGTGTTTAACGACCATATTCGTGGCCGTATCGAGTTTGCTAACAGCGAACTGGACGATTTGATCATTTGCCGTAGTGACGGTACACCAACCTATAACTTCTGTGTGGTCATTGATGATTGGGAGATGGGTATCACCCACGTCGTACGTGGTGAAGATCACATCAATAACACCCCCCGCCAGATCAATATTCTGCAAGCGTTGGCGGCGCCAGTACCTGAGTATGCGCATGTGTCGATGATCCTTGGCGACGACGGCAAAAAATTATCCAAACGCCATGGCGCGGTCAGCGTTACCCAGTATCGTGACGACGGTTACTTACCGCAGGCAGTGCTGAATTATTTGGTTCGTTTGGGTTGGTCTCACGGCGACCAAGAGGTGTTTAGTCGTGAAGAAATGGTACGCTTGTTTAAGCTCGAAGATGTCAACAAAGCGGCCTCGGCGTTTAATACCGATAAATTAAACTGGCTCAATCAGCACTATATGAAAACGTTACCGGCGGATGAAGTCGGGCAGGCGCTACAAGCGCAGTTTGATGCGCTAGGCGTCGATACCCAGCAAGGGCCAGCGTGTGCTGACATTGTTAAGATCCAAGCTGAGCGAGTCAAAACGTTAAAAGAGATGGCGCAGTTGAGCCAATACTTTTATCAAGATTATGAGCAATTTGACGAAACCGCTGCGAAAAAACACTTACGCCCGGTGGCTAAAGCGCCCTTACAGACAGTCGCCAAGCGCTTAGCCGCACTCGAAGAGTGGCAGGCTGATTCGATTCAGCAGGCAATTCAGGCCAGTGCCGATGAATTAGACGTAGGTATGGGCAAAGTGGGTATGCCGTTGCGCGTTGCTGTTACTGGCGGCGGTAATTCGCCGTCGTTAGATGTGACTTTAGCGTTACTGACACCGACTCAGGTACAGCAACGTATTGAACGGGCCTTGGCCTTTATCGCTGAACGTGAAGCAGCGGCGCAGTAGCGCTGCTGAAGAGCGACAGGGAGAGTCGTAGATGCCTCATCAGCTGAAGCAGTTACTCGCCAAAAATCGTGCCTGGGCAGAAAAGCTGGTGGCTCAAGATCCACAGTTTTTCAAACGCTTAGTGGAACAGCAGCAGCCTCAGTATTTATGGATTGGTTGTTCGGATAGTCGCGTGCCGGCGAATCAGGTGGTGGGTATGGCACCTGGTGAATTATTTGTGCACCGCAATGTCGCTAATCAAGTGATTCAGACGGATTTTAATTGCTTATCGGTGATTCAATATGCCATTCAACTGCTTAAGGTGAAACATATCTTAGTGGTTGGCCATTACGGTTGTGGCGGTGTGAAAGCCGCCATCGAATCAAAGTCACACGGTTTAGTTGACCATTGGCTGTACCCGATTAGAGATATTTATCATCGCCATAAAGCAGAGCTGGAGCAGCTCGACGAGCACGCGCGTATCGACCGTATGTGCGAATTAAACGTGATTGAGCAAGTTAAAAATTTGGCCAAAACCAACATGGTGCAGGAGGCTTGGCGTATTGGTCAGCCATTACACATCCATGGTTGGGTTTACAGTTTAGATGACGGCTTAGTCAGCGATATGCAGGTATCGATTTCTGATAGTGCTGATGTGGAGCAGATTTATCACTTCGGCACCGATTAAGTTAGGCTTGCCAAGGGCGCTATTGATGCGCTGGACAATTGCTCATAAATTGTCGCTTTTGCTGGTAAAATCAACAGTATGCTGTAAAAATGGGCAGTCAGTTGCGGGTCATTAAAAAAACTATTGACACCAAGACGCTCGGCGCACTAGAATGCGCCCCGCTGTCAAGGCAGTCTGGTACTGCAGGTGTGGGGCTATAGCTCAGCTGGGAGAGCGCTTGCATGGCATGCAAGAGGTCAGCGGTTCGATCCCGCTTAGCTCCACCAATTTTTCTTGTTCAGCAAGATTTGATTATCGTGCGTCCCCTTCGTCTAGAGGCCTAGGACACCGCCCTTTCACGGCGGTAACAGGGGTTCGAATCCCCTAGGGGACGCCAATCAAATCAGCGGTAATGAATTGCAATATGTTGCGTCCCCTTCGTCTAGAGGCCTAGGACACCGCCCTTTCACGGCGGTAACAGGGGTTCGAATCCCCTAGGGGACGCCACTATTGTCGTTATTGATATCGCCATTGTCCTGTGTCCCCTTCGTCTAGAGGCCTAGGACACCGC
>NZ_AMRG01000019.1 GCF_000299895.1 Idiomarina xiamenensis 10-D-4 | reverse complement strand
TGAGCTGTATTATTTTAAGGGGCAGTTACAGAATTCACTCATCAGTTCTGTATTCGTCACCTCGGTAAATATGGTTACCAAAGGCTATATATTATTGGAAGTCGACCTCGGGATGAGGAGCGCCCGGGCAGCGACCATGATTTTGTCTCGGTTATAGAAGATGATGCTCCTGCAGGAATCCTTACAGGAAGGAATACAGAATTAATGTTTGAGCTGGATCGTTCGCGAAGGAAACTAGGTTTGGGAAAAATCGATTTAATCGTTGCTAAACGTTACCGCTTTGAGGAGTCAAAGCCTCCGCCGGAGGACCTCGTGCCATATGCTTGTGCACGTGATGGTAGAATACTTTGGGAGCGAGCCGAAGGTTAATAACGTCTGGGAAGTCCAGTCTGAGGATGGGATATTAGTGGAATTCCCAGAGTTTCTAGACATCTTTAACGGTTGTAGGGTAGTGTTATCTAAACATTAGTTTTATTCTTTATTCTATAAAATTATCCGAAATCGTGAACATCACTCGAATTTGTATGATACTTTATTTATTAGTTAAAGAAGATGTGTAATATAAAATCAATGACTTAATCCAAATCTAGTATCAAACTTTATTCCTAAGTAACACCTTTTTATTAGTGTAAATAAATGTACGGCTCTTTGTTTAACGCGTTTGGGCCCGAACTCGCCACCTTAGTATTTTAACTCGCTCACGCTCTTGCCCATTTGACAAATTGAAACATTTTTGCAACATTTAACTGTGTATCATTACGCTGGTTGCGTGGTGTCTTACATTTTACAAAAATGACAAGGAGCAGCTTTATGAAGCTACTTATCGCAACAGTTTTCTCTCTTATGTCGTTCGTCGCTCTAGCCAGCCAAACGTTGCCGCCATGCTCAAATAATGTGTGTACTCAAGTAGAACACAACAAAGACTTAGAAAAGCTCTCGGTGCTGGTCTGGGATGATAAAGGACATATCCTGCATTCAAGCGAAGTGAATTTAGATAGAACCGCAAAATTAGTGCACAGTAACAGTGAAAATGGTCTTTTAAACGCCAATGACATAGATACCTCTAGTTCAAGTAACCCACCTGCTCCTTGTGTTTCTGGTGCTTGTTCGTCGTCGTCATCGACAACTTACACTACCGCTACTCACATTGTGACGGTTACCATCACTTTTACTTATGAAAACGGCGAGCTAGTCGGTGTGAGCACGAGTACGACCCGAGTTCCGCGTCGAGCTGCTGAGATAAGCTAATTGGGGATAGAACGCCAAGACAAGTGCATTAGCCCCTTAATAAAATGGGCACTCGTTAATCAGCGAACAAATTAGATACCCCTGCAATAGGGTATCTAATGTTTTTTTGCTGAAAAGAAGCAGTGATTGCTTGATAAGTTTTAGTGTCGACTGCCCATATCGTCATCTTCTGAGCTGCCTGCCAGCAAACGTGTAAGTTCTACGCAACTGACTATCTTGTTATTTTTTATGGTGAAATTAGCAAAAACCTCAAACGAGCATTGTTCTCCATCACTCTTTTCGATATCTACATGATGCTGAGTAAAAACGGTATCGTCTTCTGATGCCAGCGCGAGAATGTTCAGTATCATTTTCTTTGTATGGCGTTTCAGCAGTGCCATATGCTCGACAAACTGATGGTAATCCAGGCTAACGCCATTCACCCTTTGTTGATACTTTTCAGAAAAGTAATGCTCCAATAACTTTGCGTCGTGCTCTGGGTTTCCGATAACGTGCTGCAATGCGTTGATGACAAAATTGCGTGTGTTCATTTGTTCATACTCCTAATTGATCCAACGCATGCAGTATACAAAGTGAAACGCTAGGCCTATTATCGCTATTAAGACATTAAATATCTTTAAGTGGCCATTTTTGTGCATATCGAAGCGTTAAGCCATGTTCGGCAACATGAAACACCCTGGCATAGTCATTCGGCGGGTCAGTTTTATTGGTTGACGCGCGGAATTTTTGTCATCGAAACTGAGCAGGCACAGTGGACGTTAACGTCGGGGTCTCTGGGGTGGTTTCCTGAAAAGTTGGCTCATAAAGCTCGTGCGTTATCTACTGTGCAGGGCTATATCTTTCGAGTTAACTCGATGGATAATATGGCGTTGCATAATAAGCCTAAGATTTGCCGCATAGATTTTTTTATACAGGCAATTTTGCAAAAATTGACGTCTTTAGCTGTTGACTATCCAACTGAATACTTAGCACACCTCACAGAGTTATTGGCGTACGAAGCTATGCGCACTGCAGAGCTGTCTTTGTGTTTACCGTTGCCCGCTGATCGTCGTGCTCGCCATATTGCCGACGAGTTACTTGAAGAGCCTGCAAGCCAAAAAAGTCAAGCTGCGTTAGCCAACAAGTGGGGGGTGAGTATACGCACGTTAAGTCGATTATTTATGGAGCAAACGGGTTTGAGTTTTAGTCAGTGGCGGCAGCAAGCTAAATTGCTAACGTCGCTGCAATGGATTGATGCGGGATTAGCCATTAGCGAAGTTTCAGCGTTATGCGGTTATGCCACGGTTAGTGCCTACATTAAGGCATTTCGCGAGCGCTTTAGAGAAACACCGAGGCAGTTTCAAGTGAAAGTTAATTGATTTGTAAATAGGAATCAATTGCAATAACATGTGTTGCCTTTATGTTCTACATGGAATTGCTTATGTTTTCGCTATCGTTAAATCAATTTAAACGTGGTTCTCTGTGGCTGGCGATGATGGCTGTGTCGGGGTCGGTTTGGGCACAACAAACTGAAGCCGAACCGTCGATTGAGCGGATTGAAGTATATGCTGACTCTTATCGCACCACGGGTACCAAGTCGGCACTGACACCCTTACAAGCACCGATGAGTTATGAGGTTTACGACAGCGAACTATTACAGCTTAGGGCTGTAGACAGTGTCAACGAAGCGCTGCGTTATGTACCCGGGGTGACGCCTGAAAGCCGTGGTACGGTGACAATTTTTGACCAGTATAGTATTCGTGGTTTTCAAAGTTACCGGAATTATTACGATGGCTTACAATTGCCATATAACAACTTGTGGAACTTGGCTGCACAAGTTGATGCTTATGCGAGTGAGCGTATTGAGGTATTAAAAGGACCAACCTCGGTACTTTATGGTTCAGCACCTCCTGGCGGTATGGTTAATCAGGTCGCCAAATTACCATTGAGCACTGAACAAACCAGTTTGCGCTTACGTGCGGGTACGCAAAGTTTGGCGGAAATTGGTATTGATCATAATGGTATTAGCGATATTGCTGATTACCGTGTGGTCGCGTTAGCTCGTCAGCGCGATGGACAAATGCAAACTACCGAGGAAGAACGCTATTTGTTGGCGCCTTCGGCCACCTTTCAACTGGCAGAACGCACAAGTTTAAACCTCAACCTTTATTATCAGCGCGATCCTAGGGCTATACCGTCGACGCCATTACCTGCTGAAGGTACGGTATTAAACGCTGACTGGGGTCGCTTAGACAGTGATGCCTATGCCGGTGATGGCAACTGGAATAATGTTGACCGGAGCATCGGTATGGTTGGCTATAAGTTTAATCACCAGTTTGCTAACGGTTTAACTTTTTTGCAAAATTTTCGCTATACCGATGGCGAGTTATTACAACGCAATAGCTATCATTTTGCCCCAGCAGGACGCACCTTGACGCGTGCGGCTTATCGCACAGACGAAAGTATGAATGGCTATACCGTCGATAACCAGTTGGCGTTTGAGTTGAGTCATGGCGAGGTGACGCACGCGGTATTAGTCGGTGTTGACTACCAGACGTTAAATTCCGATGTACGCTATCGTGATACTTTTGGTGCGAATACACCCACTATCGATCTTGCTGCTCCCGATCACCATCAATTTGATATAGCGGCGCTAGAGGCCAGTTTTGCTTACGACCAACTGAACGATATAGAACAAACTCAGGTGGGTTATTACTTACAGGATGAGATCAGTGTTGCTAACTGGGTACTGCTAGCTAACTTACGCCATGACCAATACGAGAGTACAGACAAACAACAAGCGGCGGGCGCTGAAACGATAACCGATATCGATCAGAGTGAAACCAGTGTTCGTTTAGCTGTGATTTACAATTTTGAGAACGGTATTCGCCCCTATGTTAACTATGCCACTTCGTACGAGCCGACCTCTGGAGTGGACACCAACACCGGTGCGGCTTTCAAGCCCACTACCGCAGAGCAATTTGAGGTGGGGTTAAAGTACGCTGGAGAGCGAGTTCAAATTACCTCGGCTTACTTTGATATCACACAAGAGAATGTGGTGGTTAACACGCCTGATTTTATGCAATACACACAGACAGGCGAAGTGACTTCGACCGGCTTTGAGTTATCGCTTGCTGGCCAAGTCAGCGAGGATTTGGAGTTATTGGCAACCTATAATCATCAGGATGTCGAGGTGAGTGATAACCCATTAAACCCCAATTTAGTAGGAAAAACGCCTGTTTGGGTGGCCGATAAACAAGCGTCATTGTGGGCGACTTATTACCTTAATGACCGCTTTGATGTCAGCGCTGGTATTCGTTTTGTTGGAGAGAGCGCTCTGGATGCAGAGAATACCGCTACAGTGCCTAGCTATACGTTAGGTGATATCGCTATGACTTACCGGATTAATCCAACTATGCGTATTGGCTTGTCGGTTAATAATGTTACCAATGAGCGTTATGTGGGCGCTTGCTCCGACGCCACCAATTGCTGGATGGGCATGGAACGAACGGCAGAACTCACACTTAACCTTGATTTATAAAAGCGAACGCGCGGATGCCTGCGAGTCATCCGCACGTTTGGTGTTAATTGTCACCACCCGCTATTAGCTATAATCCGACGAAGTTTTCGGCATCTTGGTTGGTGCACCAGTCCCACGCCATTTGTGATAGTTCGGGTGCGCTGTCGGCATCACCGCGCGCCATTTTCCAATGTTCGTCACCTAGCGCTAAAATCTTTGCGTTAATGGTGTCTTGGTAGGTGCCGGTATTGGTTGGAAAGAACTGGTCGAGTTGCTTACGATTTTGTTCTGCGGTGACGTAATAGTCGTCGGGGTTATCTTTTACGCCGGCGATGGTCTTTGCCACCATATTGGTTTTTAGCACCATGTCTGAGCAACTGTTCCAGCGCGCTTGTAGTCGTTCACCGTGTTCAGATTGGTCGTCGTCATGGGGTGTTTTTCCCGGATTATCGTAAATATAATCCCATGGTTTATCCATCGATTGTTCGGGTGCGGTCTGCGCTTGAGCCGCGCCGCAAATGACCACTGTGGTAAAAGCGAGAGTCGTACAAAGTCGTTTCATTGGTCGTTTCCTTACAGGTTTCCTTACGCCTGTTGCTGACAATACGGCTGCTCATCTGGATGTTAATGGACGTCAGCATGCGTTAAGTCACTCTAGTAAAACGCCGAAAAGCCGTCAACGACGGCTTGGTTAAGGTTTGTAAAGTACTGATAACGGTGACCATTTAGTCAATCCCATCAGCCGCCTTGGGCGGCACATCTTTAATATATTGTTTACTCGTTAACGTCGTAACCCAGCGCCCGGAATCGCCTTGCACACGATAGGTTTGCTTTAGTGTGTAACTAAACAGCACGTTATTTTCGATACGCTGCCAAACTTGGGTCCGAATATCGCCATCTTGCGGTTGCACTGGTTTGTTGGCTGGTAATTGATTGATTAGGTTATCTTGCTGTATTTGCATCCACTGCTGCTCATCGGCGCTTACTTGAGCGGTCATTAAAAAAGCAAAAAAGGTTATCAAAATAGTCTTTAATCTCATAAAAATCCCCTGGTTACTGGTCGTTGAAAGCTGTCATCAATGGCGTGTTTAACCTTAATATTGCAGTAGTCGTTTAGGTTTTTGCCTGCGGCTAATTGCTGTCGTATGTCGTTCATCACGCTAATGCGCGCATCGCGTGAGCGCCGCTCGGTGTCACTTGCCGCTTGCCCAACGCACTTTAACCGTCGTGATTTCGCTAAAAAGGAAGGGATCATCGGCAATTAATCCTGTAGCGATCTTAGCCGTGGTCGAACATCCCGATAGGGTTATGATTATGATGAGGGTGGTCATCCGCCAAGTCGTCATCACTCGTTCACAACAAGACTAGCTGAGCGAAAATTGAGTAGCAGCCGTAGTTTGTGTACGCCGTTCACTACGACTGGTTGGCTGATAACGCTGACTGGTTGCGAGAAACTATCGACCAGCTCACGGGTAAACGGCATGATAGATTCGGTGTTGCGAACGGCAAGTGTTGCTGCACATAGCTGTCTATTGCAAGCTATGTTAGTGAGTGCTAACTCGTTATGTATGGTTTGAATATCAAGCAGCGTTTCTGTCAGTGCCAGTGTTTGTTCAAGCCCTGAGTTGTCATTAGCTAAGCGGTCAATTAACGCATTAAAGTCCGCTTGCCGTAAGGCCCGATTAGCCGCATCCAGCGCTAATCCCTGAGGGGCTGATAGCGTTAAGATTAGATTGTCTAAGACTTTATTATCATCAGTTTCTGTGCTTCTCTTTAGTGTTGGTTCAACAGTAATTTCTGCTTGCTTTTGGCCTAGTTTTAATGGGACAGAGATCGTGCTAGCGTTGTTTTTTGATTCATGAACGCTGACATCATTAGGGGCTTGTTCTGGTATAAAGAAAGCCAAAAAAATCGCTACGGCTAGGCACGCCACAATGGTAATTTTCTTCATAACTAATTTGCCGTTTAAAAAAACTTTCAGCACTAGCTAATTTCAATTGCTTCACGTTGCAGAAGAGCCACTGTGCCGCCGCAACAATCTTGAATTGTCATGGGTGGCCCGGTGTTGATACTGCACGAGTTAGAGCACTCGTAAGTCTTTCCATTGACGCTCACCCTGTCGGCGTATATCGCGCCTGAAAATAATGTTGGACCGAGTAAAAGGAATGGAGTTAGATGACGTTTATGCATCTTTAGCCTCTTTTTTTGTGGTGTCTCAAAGAACAACTGACCACAAACTGATTCCCTTCAGGCGCTTTTGACATGAACTAAACGATTAAGGATATAAAGTTGGCATTCTCCATTACTTGCAGTGAAATGGCGTAGCGTTGTTAGGCGATCATTAACGCCAAACCTGCCCTGTTTTTATCCGTCGCAGCGCCCGTTCAGCGGCTAGCTTGGCGGAACTGCGGCTAGCTTGACCACCCATTATTTGCACGCTAATGGTATCGTTTTCAAACCATACCAGTAGCGAGGGTTGTGCGGTGGTTAGCCAGTAAGCTTTATCACCGATGCCTTGCACGGGCTCACCGGCACGGCTGGCGCGCTCAAGCAGATAGTCATCGGTCAAATTGTGTTGCCAAGACAGGGTTAATTGAAACGGCTCTTCGGTGGTGTTGCTAAGGTTGAGGTCGTTTCTCACCCAGACACAGCTTGAATGCGAAGGCTCATCTTTTTCATCGACGATCTGTACCCCTTTTTTAGTGGGTATGTGATCAAGCACTTCTTTTTCGGTCAGTAGTTGGCAGGCGCGCGCCGATGATTGATTGGGTCGCATATCGGCAGATGACGAGACCGACTGTGCGATGGCGGTTGCAGTGAAAAAACCACTGCTGACAAAGACGCCCAACAATAAAACCTTGGCCAACATGCAATTGTCCTCCAGACGCGAGTTATACAGTTAAAGTTATCATTCTACCCTAGGGGCTTATATCGCCACTGGCAAGTTATCGGTGCAGTTTGCAAGCGTCTGCTGTTTGACAACTGCCGGCATTTTTTCGATGCTGTTGAGCCGCAAGCAAGGCAGTCGCCATTGTCGTTATCAGGAGAGTCGTGATGCATCCTAAACAAGGCTTTATGCAGCAATTGGGCATTCAATATCCGATCATTCAAGCGCCGATGGCCGGGGTATCGACCCCTGCATTAGCCGCCGCGGTAAGCAATGCGGGCGGCTTAGGTTCGTTAGGCTTAGGCGCCAGCAGTGTCGAGCAAGTTGAACAGCAATTGCTGGCAACGCGAAAACTTACCGATAAACCGATTAATTTAAACTTTTTCTGCCATCAACCGGCACAAGCCGACGCCGATAAAGAAGCCGCTTGGCTTCGCCACTTGCAACCCTTTTTTGCCGAGTTTGGCGCCACCGCCCCAAGCCATTTAAAACTGCCTTATTTAAGTTTTGATGAGCAACCCGAACTGCTGCAACTGTTATTGCAGCAGCGCCCCGCCGTGGTCAGTTTTCATTTTGGGTTACCGGCACAAGCCGCCATCGACGCGCTTAGCGACGCAGGCATCGTCACCATCGCTTGTGCCACCACGCTCGACGAAGCGCTAGTCGCACAGGCGTTGGGCATCGACGCGGTGGTCGCACAAGGAGCCGAGGCTGGCGGTCACCGCGGCGTGTTTAAGCCCGAAGACGGCGATTTAGAGTTGGGGTTAATGGCATTGCTGACGCAACTTAACGAGCAATTGCAAATACCGCTGATTGCCGCTGGCGGCATCATGAATGGTCAAGCTATCGCCGCGGCGTTGCAATTGGGAGCACAGGCCGTGCAGCTTGGTACGGCATTTATTTTGACCCCGGAATCGGCAGCCAAAGCGGGTCACCGACAAGCATTAACTGGTGCGGCTAGTGGTCGCACCGCTATTACCAGTGCTATTTCAGGGCGTCCGGCACGTGGCATCGTTAATCGCTTTTATCGCGAGGTCGATAGCCAGCAGGCGCCCGCGCTGCCGGCTTACCCGATTGCTTATGACGCCGGCAAAGCGCTGACTGCGGCAGCGCTGGCTAAGGGTAATGAGCAGTTCGGCGCGTATTGGGCGGGTCAGGCCGCGGCGCTGGCGCGGCAACTACCGGCCGCCGAACTGATGGCCTTGCTGGTTAAAGAATGGCATGCAGCGTCGAGGTAATACTAATGCCAATAAAGGTGGCAATAGCATAACCCAACACGCCCACCAGCATGCCGGGACTCACTAAGTGTCGCCAACCCTGTCCGGCGGCAATGGCTGCTGCTGCAGATGGCCCCAAAATGCAGGCGCTGGATGCGATCATCAGTTCTGCTAACGAGAACTTAAAGTAGGCGCCGACCACCACCAGAATAACAATATGCACGATCACCAGTATCGCTAAAAAGCCAACGATAGGGATGGCCGAGGCGGCCATAACGCTTAAATCGGCGCTGGCGCCGATGGCGGCAAAAAAGATATACATAAAGATGGTGCCAGCATGATAGTCAAAGCGCAGTTGGTCGCGCCAACGCTGTGGCGCAAAGTTGGCAAACAATAACGACAATACCGTAATGGCAATGATGAACATGCCCTCGACCGGGATCAGCGCGGCAATTGCGTAACCTATTGCGCAAATTACTGCGCTGAGGGTCAGGCTGGCAACCACGCCGGCTTCGGTGATGGTGCGTGGCACGGCGTCGTCTGGTCGCGCTTGCTGCTGTTGTTCGGTTAAGCTGGCATGGCTAAAACGGCGGCTAATAAAGTTGATGGTGGGCAACAGCATCAACGCGCCCAAAAAGAAAATGGCGCCGATGGCGTCGGCGGTGAGCGTCGATAAATACCAAGAAGAGTCGGTAAACCCCACCGCTTGCGCTGTGGCGACAAAGTTGGCGCTACCACCGATGTAACTGGCGCTGAGAACACCAACGATTTCCGATTCAAAGACACCGAGGTCGAGCACGCTTAAGGCTACGCCGGCGCCGATAATGGTCGCCACCACCGCTAGCGTAAAGGCGCCGAGCATAGCGCGGCATTCGGTTAATGCACGTTTAATATCGGCGCTAAACAGCAACAAGGGTATTGCGAGCGGTACGAGGACACTATTGATGGCATCGTAAACCGGTGTTTTGCTAGGTAAAACGCCGAGGTTGCCTAACGCAAAACTGAGAAACAATATGATCAGCGGTGCCGATATTTTTGCACCCCAACGCGTTTTCTCGCACTGATAACTAAACCAGACAATCAAAAAAATTAGCGCCAGTATTAATAGCACCGGTGGCGAGTCTATCATCACTGCTCCTTATACCGTGTGGCTAGCACACGGTGATTATTGTTATGAATGGCAGGTGTTGCGGGTTTAACTCACTTGCTGTAATTGCGTTAATGCGCTGTCGTCGATAGTCGCACCCAAACCCGGGCTATCGGATAGGCTGATGACGCCACCATCCTCGATGGGCGCATGCATGCCGCCGATAACCGGGTCCTCGGCTAAACAAAAACCGGCATCTAAGTCGATAAAGCAAATATTGCTTTTCGCCATCGCGAAGTGCGCTGCCGCGGTTAACCCTAACCGACTCTCGGCGAAGCAACCTATCATACAGCGAAGACCGGCTGCCTGAGCAAGGTTGTTGATTTTTATCGCGGTATCAATACCACCTGACTTAGCCAGCTTGATATTCAGATAATCGACGGCATCCTGTTTGATTAAGCGCAGTGCGTCGTGGTCGCTAAACACACTTTCGTCGGCGCAAATGGGGATAGGCGAGGCTTTTCGTAGTCGGGCGAAGCCGTCGATATCCCACGCCGCCAGAGGTTGTTCGACGTATTGCAGATTTAGCCCTTGCATCGCGCGAATGTTCGCCATGGCTTCGGCGTAATGCCAACCCTGATTGCAGTCGATGCGGATGGCGACCTCGTCGCCGACCGCCTCGCGCACCGCTCGAACATGTTCAACATCGATTAAGTCGGCGCGGCCGGTTTTGAGTTTGATCGCGCTAAAGCCCTGCTTGACCCAGCCAAGGGCAGCATCGACGGTGTCGCTGACGCGGGCTTGATTACCGATAGTGGCGTCGGTGACTAAACGGCGATGTTCGCCACCCAAGTAGCGGTAAAGCGGCAAGCCAGCGTGTTGCGCGCGCAAGTCATAAAGCGCCATATCAAAGGCGCTACGAATACAGCTTGCGGCGGGACTAAACTGTGTTAGCTGGCGCAGGCGCGCATCGCAGGCTAAGGCGTCCTGCTGTAGCAGCAACGGAGCGATTTCTTGACCTAAGGCATAGCTGCTTTGTTGGCTGTCACCGGTAATCGGCGACATTGGGCTGGTTTCACCCCAACCGCTAAGACCGTTGTCGGTGTGAATACGTACCACCACGTTACGCGCGGCATCAAGTACGCCGATTGGCGTTTTACAGGGTTCGGTCATGGCAATATTGAGTAGAGCCACGTCCACGGCGATGATTTTCATACGGATTACCTGTTGTTTATGATTATTATCGGGTGAAATTTGATTCAGCAATAAAAAACCGTGAAAAACAAAAATAACGCTGCTATATTCTCAAGTAAAGCTGTTTAATTGATTTTTGTCGAGAGGTTAAGCCGGTACTCTCGTTAACAGTTTCACTCACCGATAGCAGCGCAACAGGCTCAGTTCTGCCCGTAGCAAAGGGCAACGAGTGCTGCGCCACGAGGGATATGATAATGACAACAACAATGAAGTATCTGGCTCGCGCAATAGGTTATTCACTGTACAGCCTACCGGTTTTTGCCTTAGCGTCGCCGCTAGCACAAGCACAGCAAGTCAGCGATAACGCCGCCGAACAATCGGTTGAGCGTATCGAAGTGACCACCTCGCGGCGGGTGGAAACCATTCAAGAAGTTCCGGCGGCGGTAGTGGCTGCCGACCCCGATGATTTTTTAAAGCGCGGGATGACCTCGGTGACCGATGTCATCGAGCAGGCTCCAGGCTTTTATTTTAGTAGTGTTACTGGTCAACAAGGCCGCGGTAGCATCAGTGCCCGCGGTGTTACCCAGCAAGATGACTCGGCGGTGACGGCGATTTATCTAGACGATGTACCGCTGACCAGTAACAACAGTTTTGCCGCCGGTGGCCGCTTGTTCTTTGATGGCTTACTGGGCGACATCGAGCGGGTGGAGTTGATCAAGGGACCGCAAGGCACGTTATATGGCGCAACCGCGATTGCCGGTGCGGTAAGATATATTACCAAAGCGCCCGAATTGTACGAAGGTCGGGGACAGATAACAGCTGATTTTTCGCACACCAAGAACGGCGATATGAATCAGATGTATCGCGGCTTTTATAGCTTTCCGCTGATCGAAGATACGCTCGGTCTGACCTTATCGGCGTACTCGCGTGATGACGGCGGTTATGTTGACCAAGTCGATCCTGCTAATGGTAACGTCATCCGGGAAAATGCTAATGAAGCGGATGACCACGGTTATTCCGCCGATTTGCTCTATAAACCGACCGATAAACTCAGTATTCGTGTTAAAGGCTTACGCCAAGAGTCATCATTCGGCTTAAGCTCGGCGGTACGTATTGCTAATGTCGATAAAGAGGAAACCTATGGTGAGTTTAAATCAGACAGTGCTTACGGTAGCGATGAATTAACACAGACCTTATGGTCGGCTAGCTTACGCTATTCAATGGACTTCGCTGACCTTGATATAGTCAGTAGCCGTGCCGAGTACGAGAGTAACAACCAACAAGATGTGGTGTCGTTGTACGGTCCGTTGTTAGAGCAGGTCGAGGGTTTAGATCCGGGTACCATTACCTCAGCGCCGTTAAGCTTGGACGTTGGGTCGGAGAAGACCTCCCACGAGGTGCGCTTAACCTCGGTCAGCAGCGATCAGTTTGAGTGGTTAGCGGGCGCGTTTTATACCCACGAAGAAACTCAAAATAATCAAAACCTAGTCGGTATGCCGGGCGAGATCTTAGCCGTTTATGCTGCCTTTCCGAGTGACTATAAAGAATACGCGGCGTTCGGTAATGTCACCTATTATCTGCGACCCGACTTTGATGTCACCGCGGGCATGCGTATTTCGCGCACCGAACAGTCGTTGGTCTTTATTCAGGATGGTGTGCTGTTAGGCGGCGAGAGCGTGGAGAATTTGGATACCGCCAAAGATACCGTCGAGACGTACTTGCTAACCGCGCGTTATCGGCCGAGCAGCGACACCGCTTTTTATGCTCGGGTAGCCAGCGGTTACCGCCCCGCTTCGGCCAACCTGACGGTGTATAACCCATTCACCAACGAGCAGTTATCGCAACCGGTGGTCGAGCAAGACGACTTGTGGAGTTACGAAGTCGGTGTCAAGGGTTCGGCGTTGGACGATAAGCTCAGTTATGAAACGGCGCTGTATTACATTGACTGGAAGAACTTTCAAACCAATGTCACCTTTTTTGGTGTGACCACCGGTGGTAACGCCGATAACGGTATTACCGTCAAAGGCTTTGAGAATTCGTTAGTCTACCAATTTAACCGTGACTTAAGCTGGAATTTGGGTTTGTCATACAGCGATAGCACCTTAAACGAAGATGAGCCGACACTGTTTGGCGAAAAAGGTGCGCAGGTGCCGAACGTACCTAAATGGACAGTATCGTCGGGCTTACAGTATTGGTATTCGGTGTCTGATAACGTCGATGGTTGGTTATCACTGAACGCGCGCTATAAAGACGAAACGGTGTCGGCCTTTAGCAATGGTGACCCCAGCAATCCGTCGGTTAATGTTAATAGCGATGCGTATACGCTGGTTAACTTAACGGCTGGCTTTGAATGGCAGGATCTGTCGGTCAGCGTGTACGTGAACAACTTGTTTGACCGTCAGGCTTACACGCGCTACAACGCCACCGCGGTGTCTGGAACCGACGTGGTGGATATTACCGCTATTCCGTTACAACCACGTAAAATCGGCGTGTCCTTCAGTTATTCGTTCTGATCCACGTTGGTAGCCGCTATGCCTGCTTGCAGACGTTTTATAAGACTAAATCTTGAGTGTAAAACTTCTTATTCTGGATGATGGCATTGAACATGCGTTCTTCGGTCTGTTCGATCATGTCGTAAGCCGAAGCTTTAATACGCTTTTTGTCGTCGCTTTTGATCAATTCTAAAGCCAGTGTTTGCTGTTCGCCGGAATAGGGAAAAGCGTTTTGGGTTTTGATGTAAATCCAGTAAATGCGCATGGCGGTGTCTTCTAACTGGCGTATCCAGTCTGTCATTAACGGATAGCCAGCCGCTTCGCACAGCGCCATATTCAGTTCTTTGTTAGCTTTTAACAGCTTTAACGACGATTGGTCGTCGCGAATCGGCAGCAACTCTTGGATTTGTTTGTTCAGGGCATCAATTCTAGCAAAATCGGCCTTAGCGCCGGTCATCGAAATCGCTTCTGGCAGCAGCATTTTACGCAGCATGAAGTTTTGGCGGATATCAAACAGCGTTAACGGCGCTACTTGGGTGACCCGGGGCGATAAGGTAACCAAGAAATGCTGTGCCACTAAACGTTCCATCAAGTTACGTGCGATGGTACGGCTAATGCCAAAAGTCTCGCTGAGAATATTTTCTGACACTTTTTGGCTGGGCGGCAGCGTTTGCGTCACGATGGCATCCATGATCAGGCCATAAGGGTCGAGCTCTTCTGCGTTATCCATGAGGTTCTCTTTTTTGCTAAGCATGCGTTACTGATGGTGTTGCTGACTGCCTGCTGATCCTAAACCAGATAGTCAGCTTTCGCTATCAACAGCACCGTTATTAAGTCATTATGGCGGCTTTTTCATTATATTGCAGCCTTAATTTGTATTTTGGCTGTACAATTTGGTGGCGTTGTGCTGTAGTGACTACTAGCAGTACCGATTGATCGTTATGCAGTCGTTAAGCCTGTTGCGTCGCAACGCCAGCGTGGATTTAACGTTAACTCAATCGCCAATCAACAATAACAACAAGCATTTGCAACCTAAGTTGCAAGGAGAACTGCATGCAGATCGCTGATTTTACTGTAAGCACGTTGCCTGCCCGTGCCTGTCGTGCGGTGCTGATGGGGCTGATGTTGTTAACCCCAGCGGTTAGCGCCAACGCACAACAAGACGTGTCTTTTGAAGATATCGAAAGCTACATTGATGGTACCGTCGAGGCGCAACGCGCGGTATTAGAAATTCCTGCGGTGACGGTGTCGGTAGTGCATCAAGGGCAACTGATTTTTTCTAAAGGCTACGGCATTGCCGATAACGACGCCGACAAACCGGTCAACGCGGAAACCTCGTTATTTCGTATCGGTTCTATTTCTAAGTTGTTTACCTGGACTGCAGTGATGCAGTTACATGAGCAGGGTAAGCTGGATTTGGATGCCGATGTTAACCAGTATCTTGATTTTCGTATCCCTGACACCTTCGAACAGCCCATTACTCTGCGCCATATTCTGACGCACACCGCCGGTTTTGAGGACGGTGCGCTGGGTTATTTGATTCAGTATTACCCGAATAAAGGCATTGCCTTAGAACAGGCTATGCAAAAATACATGCCAGCGCGGTTAAATCCGCCGGGCAAAGTGTCGTCGTATTCTAACTACGCGACCGCACTGGCCGGATTGATTGTGCAACGCGTCTCGGGTGAACCCTTTAGCGAATACGTACAACGTCACATTTTTGAACCGTTGGCGATGCATAACTCAAGTTTCGAAGAGCCGTTGCCCGAGACCATTCGCGCTAATATGGTAAAAGGCTATATACGTGAGCAGGGCGTGTTAAGCGAGCAGCCGTTCGAGATGATCGATTCATTTAGCCCGGCTGGCGCCATGTCATCGTCGGCAAACGATATGGCGCGTTTTATGCTGGCGCATTTAAACAACGGCGTGCTAGATGGCCAGCGTATTTTGCAAGCCGATACCGCACAGCTGATGCACTCACCGTTATTTCATGGCGATGAGCGTTTAAGCGGTATGGCTTATGGCTTTTACGAAGAACACATCAATGGTCACCGGTTGATCGGCCACGGCGGTGACACCATGCAGTTCCATTCCAACTTATTGTTGGATGAAGAACAGCAGTTGGGTATTTTTGTGTCTTACATGACCACCACCGATAGTCAGGCTCGTGGTGCTTTTATCGAGCAGTTTTACGACCATTATTTTCCCTATCAAGATGAAAAGCTGACCGCGCCTGCCGACTTTGCCGAGCGTGCCGGACAATATGCCGGTAGCTATATTTTCTGGCGTCGTAACGACAGTACAATCGAAAAAGCGATGGGGTTATTAAGCGGCGGCGTCAGTGTGACACCCACGGCAGATAATACCCTACTAGTCGATGGCCCGTTTGATGCGCGCCAATATGTCGAGATCGACGACAATCTGTTTCGCCAAGTCGATGGTGATGAACTGATCGCATTTGTACCCGATGAACAAGGTCAAATGACGACCATGTATTACGATAGCTTGCCGTTTATGTCGTTACAGCGCACACCGCTGTTGGCGACTACGCCTTTTAAAGTGTTATTGCCGCTACTTAGTCTGTTGTTGTTCGTTCATGTTTTGATCAGTTGGTGCTATAAACGCAAGCATTACAAAACATTGAGCGGCTCGCAGCGTTGGTTGCGTCGCAGTGCACAGCTAACCAGTCTGGCTAACGTCACTTTTGTGGTACTGACCAGCGTGATTTTGATCAGCTATGGCGAAGCACTGTTTACCGGCTTTCCGTGGTTATTCAAAGCCAACTTGATCTTCCCTATCATTGCTAGCTTATTGGCGTTGCTGACGCTGGTGTTGTTGGTTAAGAGCTTAGTTGCTGGTGAGTTAAGTTGGGGGCGCAAGATTTATTATGGTTTGGTCACCCTAGCCGGCCTGTATATGCTGCTGTTCTATTATTATTGGAACATTTTAGGCTGGAATTATATCGCTTAGCCGATAACTTAACGCCGCACACAAAGCTGATACCTATTGCGGTATCAGCTTTTTTTGTTGGCTTGACTTAAGCGCCGGAGGGGGTAGATTAAGGATATTGAGTTTAAGGATATCACTGATGTTTAATCCCGCTGCCCGCAGGGCATTTGCACACACCTGTCCAACTTAAGCCGGTCGTATCAATAGCGCGGATACGGCCGGCCGTATTCGTGTTTTCTCTTCTTGTTGTTCGAATCTCAGAAACACCCTCTATAGCGCCTAGTTAATCTCAGAATTTAGCAGTGTGAAAAGGAAATAATCATGCAACCCTTACCGAGTATTGTGTTGTCCGAGTTGGACGTCTGTCGTATTGAACGTTTACTTGATGAAGATGTGATCAATGAACAAGTCCATGAGTTATTAGAGCAAGAACTCAGCCGGGCATTGGTGTTAGTCCCCAAGGCCATTCCACCCGAACGGGTGTCGATGAACTCGACCTTACGCTTTCGTATTGTGGAAAGCGGCGCTAGCTTTGAGCGCACCTTGTGTTATCCAAAGGATTGGCGCAATGCGCAGCAGCACCTATCAATTTTATCCAATGTGGGTAGCGGATTGATTGGTTTAGCGGAGGGTGACCGTATCTACTGGCCGAACCGCGATAGCCATTTTACGCTGGAAGTATTAGCGGTGCTCAATCAACCCGAGCGCAACGGCGATTATCATCTTTAACCCCGCCATCTTTGTTTTAATCAACACAACCATAGTGATAGCAAATGCAATCACCAGATCTGGCTAAACCTGCTAGATCTGGTTGATGGTGATGCTCGAACGCGATCAACGCTAGCCATCTGCTTATATTTAGAAAGACTAAAAACTCATTCCACTATTGATAATAACTATCATTTTCATTAGCATTTAAAGGTTAGCGCCCAAACTATCTTTTTTGTTGCCTTATAGCTATTAGTCACTGGAATATTTATGAAACGCTTATCTTTTAAAACTGCCATATTATCGGTGTCGGTTGTCAATTTGTTGATGATCACCCCTACTCATGCTGCCGATGAGCCGCAAAATAGTATTGAGAAAATAACCATTACCGGTGAAAAAACACGCCGCTCAGCGCAAGAAACAGCCGCCAGTGTAGATGTCACTACCTCACTGCAGATGGAGCGAGAAAACATTCAATCGCTATATGACATCATCAATAAAACGCCAAACGTATCATCGATGTATGGTAATCGAGGCTTCACGATTCGCGGTATTAGTAATGAATCCGGTGCAGAAAACCCATTAGCGTCTATATATATCGATGGTGTGCCATTACCCAACCAAATGACAGATACTGGCCCGAGCGATTTATGGGATGTTGCGCAAGTAGAAGTGTTACGTGGCCCACAATCAACGATTCAAGGTGAAAATGCGTTAGCGGGTGCGGTGGTGGTTAATACCAATGATCCGACCATGTATTGGGATGGACGTGCGCGAGTGCAATGGTCGGATCCTGATGATAAGCGGTTATCAGTGGCTGTCGGCGGTCCCTTGGTCGAGCAAGAGTTAGCATTTCGTGTCGCTGCCGACAAACGTCTATTTAAAGGTTTCATTTATAACCCGACTCGTGATGAATATATCGACGAAGTAAATTCGTTGTTATTACGCGGCAAGTTGCTGTGGACGCCGAAAGCTCTGGACGGTTTACGGGTGCTATTTAACTATACTCGCGACAAGCGCGATGGACCTTATATGTATAGTTACAATCATTTAAATGAGTCCGATAAAATTAATACATCGAACCGCGATACGAGCTCCGATGCGCTAACAGAAATGCTCTCGTTAAACGTTGATTATCAACTGGATGAGCAGTGGCTATTATCATCGGCGACTTCGTACAGCCGTCCTGACGTACAACGTGTTTATGATATTGATTTAAGCCCAGCAGATAACAACTATGGTTTTCAAGACAACCACTATAAAGTCTTTACCCAAGAGTTCCGGGCTAACTATCAAGGGCAAGCGTTAAACGCGCTGATGGGCGTGTATTTGTCACGACACGATAATCATGCCGCGTTGGCGACGCGCAGTAATATTGAAACCCCTATTCCTACCATTGCTGGTGTACTGCAAGGTTATGGACTGGATAGCGATACCGCTACAGCAATTGCTGTCAATTACGGACAAGCGCTGCCGCAGATACCGGTGGACTATCAATCCCTGAATGACAGTACATCGGAAAATCAGGCGCTATTTGTTGACGTAGACTATCAATTCAACGATGCCTGGACGCTGTTAGCTGGATTTCGCTACGACCATCAGCAGTATAGCTTTGCGTCGGATGTCGACTCTGACTTTGCCGGTACCTTACCCGATCCGACCTTTTTTGGTAGCGAAGGTAGCCAGCTATATCAACTCATTGGCGGTATCAACAATGCGGTTTTAGGATTAGTGGCTCAAGCTAGCGGTAGTAATCCCGAAACCGAGATCAGCACCGATACATTTTTACCCAAATTCGGTGTTCGCTATACGTTTGATGATGATAAATCATTAACGGCGACTTATCAGAAAGCATACCGCTCTGGCGGCAGTAGCTTAAATATTGCGCGTAGCGAAGTGGTTGCCTATGAACCTGAATATACCGACAACTATGAGTTAGCGTGGCGACAATTACTACCCAGCGTGGATGGTGTATTTAATGCCAACGTTTATTACGTTGACTGGAAAGATAAACAAGTTGTCGCTAATTTCGGTTTAAATTCCTATGACACGCATACGGTTAATGCTGGTAATGCGCACTTATATGGCGCCGAAGCGACCTTTAAACAGCAACTCAATAATGACATTAGCTGGTATTTGTCTTACGGCTATTCTCGCACCCAGTTTGACCATTTTGATACGGTTGTTGACGGTTCGATTACCAGCTATGCCGGTGAAGAATTTACCTTTGCTCCTAACCATACCGCTTCAGCAGGTGTTAATGTTTATATTACCGACCAAGTCAGTTGGAACGTTAATGCAAGCTATCGTAGCGAGGTTTATACCGCCATCGGAGCAAACCGTACCGAAGAATCATCACGAACAATCGTTAATACACGTTTAGCTTACGATAGTCAGAATTGGAGCGCGTATCTGTTTTCTAATAACTTATTTGATAACAGTTACATCCAATACCGATTTAGCGACGGCGTCAATGCCATCACCAGCGCGCCTCGCGTTGTGGGGGTTGGCGTAGAAGCGCGTTGGTGAGTAAAAACTAAGTGATCAGCCATAACAACCGCCGATATCGCTTTGTTGGCCTCGGTGAACTCGTCGCGCGTCACCAATAATGCGTAGTGCCGACATCACCACAATGCTAGCGATAGTTAAGGCAATCACCAGATCTGGCCATGCTTGCTGGGTCTGGTTGACGGCTATAGCGGATATAATAACGCCGACGTTCATGAGCATATCGTTGCGCGAGCAAATCCAGCTGGCGCGAATGTTAATGTCGCCGCGACGAAAGCGATATAGCAGGACAAAACAGATCACGTTCACTAACAGCGCAATGAGCGCAACTATTAAAATCATTTGTACTTGTGGTTGGCTACCCAGCAGCCAACGTTTTATCACATCAACGATGACGAGTAAGGCCAGCAGCAGTTGTAGTACACCATTTAAGGTGGCGGCGTTGGCTTTGTGTCGGAGCGTTTTACCAACTGCATACAAACTGACTGCATATACCAAAGTATCGGCCAGCATATCCAGCGAGTCGGCCAACAGTCCACTAGACTGAGCCAACCAACCAGCGACAAATTCGACCACGAACATCACGCCGTTTAACGCTAAGACTATCCATAATAAACGTTTTTGTGCGTTATCCATGGCTGTTTGGTTATTGACGCCACAACAACTACTCATATTTGACCTCGTTGGGATAGAAGTTATGATGGCGCTAGCATAAAGCTTCTAGTTGTTAGAGGGTCAAGCGTATGAGAATTCAGGCTGTGTCAGCGCAAACAGGGTTAACCGATAAGACCATTCGTTATTATGAGGATATTGACTTGTTGCCGACGGTGCCGCGTCAGGGCAATGGCTATCGAAATTATCGGCAGGAGGATGTTGAGCGTTTGCAGTTTATTAAGCGTTGCCGCGAATTACAGATCCCACTGGACGATATTGCAAATCTATTAGCGTTAAAAGCCGACCCCGGCCATTCCTGCCGAGAAGTGGATGACTTGGTGGTCAAACAATTACAGGCGGTCGAGCAAAAAATAGCAGCGTTACAGCAATTACAGCAGCAGTTGCAACAACTGTCGTTAAGCTGCCGGCAGCACCGGGTTGCCGATTGTGAAGTGCTAAAAAAACTATCGTTACACGACAACGAAGTTAAGACTTACTCAGCCGGATAATAATAGACCCGACTAATCAGCCCGTCGCTGAATTCATAAACGGTGACACTTTGTTGCTGCTCGGGTTTGCCGGCTTTTTCCCAACTGGCTTTTTCGATAGTGGTGACACGTTGTTTTGAGGCTTGAATCGATAGTAATTCGGTGCGGCAGCTCGGGCATTCGGTAAAGAAGGTGTTGACCACGTCTAACATGGCTTCTTTATCGGTCACACGCGGCTTTACGCCCTCGCCTTCGATGGCAAGCCATTGCACATCGTCACTCAACAAGCGGCCGATGGTTTGGCTATCGTGTTGATTAAAGGCGGTCAGCAGTTGTTGTACAGCGCGTTTATTGGCGTCGGTACTGGCTTGCGCTAACACAGGGGTGGCGATGAGCATGACCAGACCGAGCATCGCGGCTACAGGTTTAAACATGGTGGTTCTCCTTGCCTGAATAATTCGACCACAACTTGCCTATAAGCCTGTAAAAATAGCGCTTAATGCGCAATCAGTTTTGCACAGTTTAACGTTTAGCTGGTTAACTGGACATTGGATCGAGACTTAACAACAGCCGCTTAGTCGCCTTATTTTGTATGGCTGGAGAGCGATGTACTAAGCCGTTACCAGCGTTGCCCGGCCAAGCTTCGCCCTTCAATAGCATCACCTCGCCGCAGCTCGCATAACGCGGTTGCTCGGTCAATGCGGTCATACTCTGACGAGCGACATCGTCATTGGCTAACCATTCGGTGGCAGCGCCGTGATAGGTGCATAACCAACGACACATCAGTTTATCGACGTGAAATTTAGGGCACATAGCGTTATCTAAAACACGTAAGCGTAAACCAATGTTGTTCGCATCAAACAGTACCATCGCCATTGCCACCAATAACTGTACATCGTCGATAAGTTGGTGGCGCGCAGCGTGCTCGGGTAAGTGTCGTTCTAACAAGTGTCTGACGCTGTGTTCGTCTACTTGACGGTTTAACGATAACGGTGTTGTTTGGCACAGGTACTGAGCATAGTGCTGTAGCGGCGCGGACAATGAGCGCTGCCAACAGGCAGCATTGACACCGTCATCAAAAAACCGTGTGAGTATACTCACGTCTTCGCCGTGTGGGGCGTGCTCGGCAACGGTTTGGTGAGCAAGCATCATTGGATCTCCCAGGCTGGAAAGGGGTCATTCAACTGGCGCCAGCCGCTCGGTCCTTGCGCCAGCTCGTCGTCATTCAATAAGCAGGCGTCTAATTGCGCTATCACTTGTCGTTGATCGAGGTGTTGACCAATAAACACTAGTTCTTGGCGCATATCGCCGTAAGGTTCTTGCCAATCGGACATAATGGCGTTGATTGACGCGGCATCTTGTGGCCAACGGCTATCAGGTACTGCCGCCCAAAAGTAGCCAGCCGCGCCATAGCGCGCGATACCGCCGGCTTGATGCCATTGCCCCACCACTCGTGGGCGTGAGGCTAGCCAGAAGAACCCCTTCGAACGCAGCAAGCGACCTTGTTGCCACTGTTGGTGGATAAAGCGATAAAACTTATCAGGATGAAAAGGACGGCGGGCACGATAGACAAAGCTACTAATGCCGTATTCTTCGGTTTCGGGTGTGTGTTCGCCGCGTAACTCTTTTAACCAACCAGGGGCTTGTTGGGCTTTTTCAAAACTAAACCGTTGCGTGCCCAGTATGGCTTTTAACGGCACTTGACCGTGGCTAATCGGTAAGATTTCAACCGTTGGATTAAGGGCTTTGAGTACCTGCGTGACACGCTGTAAATGTTGTTCATCGACCAGATCGACTTTGCTGAGCAGGATAATGTCGCAAAACTCAATTTGATCGATTAATAAGTCGCTGATACTTCGGTCATCATCATCGCCTAAATGCTCGCCGGTTTCGTGCAACGAGCGAGCTTGTTCATATTCATTTAAAAAGTTGTAGGCATCGACCACCGTTACCATGGTATCTAAGCGGGCAATGTCTGAAAGACTTTGCCCTTCTTCATTACTGAAAGTAAAGGTTTCGGCTACTGGCAGCGGCTCGGAAATGCCAGTCGACTCAATCACCAGATAATCAAACTCGCCGCTGGCAGCTAACTTATCAACTTCTACTAACAAGTCTTCACGCAGCGTGCAGCAAATGCAGCCGTTGCTCATCTCCACCAACTTTTGCTCGGTACGGTTAATACTGACGGTTTTGTTGACCTCGGCGGCGTCAATGTTGACTTCGCTCATGTCATTTACAATCACGGCAACTTTGAGTCCCTCGCGATTACTTAATATGTGATTCAGCACGGTCGTTTTGCCGGCGCCTAAAAAGCCAGAAAGTACGGTCACGGGTAAAGGATTTGTCGCTGCCATGGGAGCCTCACCATATCGAATTGATTAATATGTTATAACATAACACATGCGTCAATGACGAGAGCATTCCTTTTTACTAAAATGCTGCTGCGACAATTTGTCACGTTCTCAGCTCAGCTTAGCCTTCGTATACTGCTATCACTTTGTTAAATCACTTCTATTATCAGGTTCTTATGAGTTCATCGATGTCGTTGTCACGGTCGCTATTGGCCGTGTTGTCACCGCTAGCGGTCGCCGTTAGCGGTGCTTTTTCTGGGGCTGCGATAGCCAATGATGCGGGTATTGATAGCATTGAGGTGATTGAAGTTCATGGTCAACGTCAGCAACGGGCTGACCGTTTGGGCAGCGCTGAGCAGCTTTTACAGCAACAAGGTGTCGACTTTTCGGCGGCGGGTGGTGTGTCTGCGTTACCGGTAATGCGCGGCATGATGGGGGACCGAGTCAAGGTGTTGGTAGACGGAGCCGACATAACCGCGGCTTGTGCGAACCAAATGAACCCGCCGCTATCCTATGTATCGGCTAATCAAATCGCTAACGCAAAAGTGATTGCTGGGGTTTCGCCGGTGAGTATGGCGGGTGACAACATCGCCGGCGTCATCAGCGTCAATAGTATTGCTCCGCAGTTTAATCAAAGTCAGTCGTTAACTTGGCAGTCCGGCTACCTTTCTGCTGGCTACCGAACTAACGGCGATGTGCGTTTGCTGGGGGCTGGATTGCGTATGGCTAGCGATAGCGTGAGTCTGGCCTACGATGGCTCCTATGAAACGGCGAATAGCTACGACGATGGTAATGGCGATAAGGTGTTAGACACGCTGTATCGCGCGCAAAATCATGCTTTAACCGGGGCTTGGCGTGACGATAAACAGCAGATCGCGGTTAAGTTGACGCATCAGTACATTCCCTATCAGGGTTATCCCAATCAATACATGGATATGACTAATAACCGTAGTGTTGGTGTAGTCACACAATATCGCCGTCAATTAACCGAGGGTGGCGATTTTCAGGCGCAATTGAATTGGCATCGCGTGAAACACGAAATGGGCTTTTTTACCGATGAGAAGCCCGGCATGATGCCGATGAATACCGAAGCCGACGATTACAGCTATCAATTACAGTGGCAGTTGCCATTGTCGAGCGCGCCTGGTGAAGAGCGTTGGTTACATCTTGGTCATGAGTTTTATGAATATCAGTTGGATGACTGGTGGCCGGGCATGGCCGATTCAATGATGATGGGGCCCAACGACTATTTGAATATTAATAACGGCAAACGTCGCCGTATCGCCGCTTACGCTGAACTGGAACAGAAATGGTCAAGCGCATGGCGGACGCAGGCCGGTGTACGCGTTGAACATGTCAGTACCGACAGCGACCAAGTGCAACCCTATAATCGTATGCCGATGATGGGGATGCCTAACATGGATGCGGCTGCGGCCGATGTTTTTAATGCCAGTGACCGCTCACAAGCCGATACCTTGGTCGATGTGACCCTAGCGGCTGAGTATCGCATCGACGACTATCAGCAACTGAGCATTGGCTTAGCGCGCAAGAACCGGGCGCCGAACTTGTACGAACGTTATTCGTGGGGACGCGGCGTTATGGCGACCACCATGATCGGTTGGTTTGGTGACGCTAATGGCTATGTTGGGCGTATCGACCTTCAGCCAGAAACCGCGCACACCTTGAGCTTGGGCTATCAGTTGCAAGATGTTAGCAATGGTTGGCAGTTACGCATCTCACCTTATTATACGCGAGTTAATGACTTCATTGATGCCGACGTGATCGGCGAGTTTTCACCCATGGGTGGCGACATGGGTGGTGGCATGGGTGGCAACATGGCGGCGAGCAATCGCAACACGCTGCAGTTCAGCAACTTTGATGCCACACTTTACGGCGTTGATGTTGATGCCAGTTGGCAATTTTGGCAGAGCAGTACCAGCGGCGAGTGGTCATTGCTGACAACAATTGCGGCGGTACATGGTGAGCGCGACCACAGTGACCAACCACTTTATCAAATTAAGCCGCTGCAAACGCAAGTCGCGCTGCAGCAACAACTCGGTGATTGGCAGAATAGTTTGAGCTGGCAGTGGCTAGACAGTAAAACGCGCGTCGATCCGCGTCGTTTAGAGAACCAGACGGCCAGCTATAGCTTACTGAATTGGACCAGCCAATGGCGTTACCAGCAATGGCAACTCTCGTTTGCTGTCACCAACTTGCTGGATGAGTATTATCAACAGCCATTGGGCGGCGTGAGTATTGCCGAGTTTAACCAGGATAGTAGCCAAGGTTTCACACAGCTAGCTGGCGCTGGGCGTTCGTTTAACTTTGCGCTGCGCTACAATTTTTAAGTATGCTAATAGCATTGCCGATACTGCTAGCCATTAGGGAGTGAACTGGGTGTTGCTATTATTGCTGTTAGCTTGGCGGCGTTCAATTAGGCTGCCACATTGGTTGGCGAGTTTGGTATTGATTGCTGAGGTACTGGCATTAAATAGTCTGATAGCCTTGCACGGCGCTGCGAGCAACCCCTTCAGCGCGATACTGCTGGTGCCGGTGGTGTTAGCGTTTATGCTATTACCGCTGGCGCATGCCAGCAGCATTCTGTTGGTTAGTGTGGCGGCACAGAGTATTCAATTAGCGTTACTTCCCGAGCACACGCTACATGGTCCACACGGTGCGGCGATGTTATCGCACTTCCGTGCCATGGTGCTGAGCTTTGTGTTGACCAGCGGCCTGATAGCGGTGGTGATCCGTTACTTTCGTTATCAAGTGTTTAAACGTGAACAGGCTATCGCGACCATGCGCGAACGTCAGTTGCGTGATGAGCAATTGTTAGCCATGGGCACCGCCGCGGCGCAACTGACCCATGATGTTGCTACCCCGACCCAAGCCTTACAGTTGCTAATAGAAGAAGCACGTGAGCAGCATCCGCAAGCTGATTGGCTAATGCCTATCGAACAGCAAACGCAACGCATCACCAACCATTTGCAGAGTTGGCGACGCATTGCCGACGACGTGCGTGAGCGGCGCCAGCGTCATTATGCCTTGACCGAGCTTTGGCCAGCATTACAGCAGGCGCTCAGCTTGGCGCGACCAGAAGCCAACATCGCTTGGCAGGCTAGCATTGACCAATCCAGCGACGCGGGTTTAGGTGTGCGTGCCGACGCGACCTTATTACCCGCGTTGACCAGCGTCATTATTAACGCCTGTGACGCACTGTATGACGGCGAGTATGAGACTACCGAGACTCCTCACCAGCTCGCTCAGGTTAACGTGACGTTACAACCTCATGCACAACAACTTTGGCTGCGGGTGGAGAACCCCTTAACATCGGCAGATGTTCAACAGCAAACACGGCTGCAGCAGTTGGGCCAACGAATGCTGACTAGCGAACACGGTTTTGGCATGGGAGCAGTGTTAAGTAATGCCACGATTGAGCGTTTTGGCGGACAGGTGAACTGGCAGCAGCTGATGAACGACAGGCCGATGTTGCTCACAACGGTGTGCTTACCGTTGGTACCTCACCAGCCGGTAGCTCGGAGTAACACATGACCAGGCTGGTTTTGATTGACGACGACGACGCCTTTCGAGACGTATTGGCGCGCCGCCTACAACATCATCAATATGCGATTCAAGCTTATGCCGACCCCGTGCAAGCATTGGCTCAGCCCGAATTATCAGTGCATGCGGTTTTACTCGATATGCGATTAGCCGATAGCTCAGGTTTAGATGCCATTGCGCCCTTACAACAGCATTTTCGCCCGCGCCACTTTATCATGCTGACCGGCTACGCTAGCATCGCCACCACGGTAGAGGCGATGCGTCGTGGCGCCACCGATTACCTAGCGAAACCGGTAGCGTTAACTGAATTATTGGCGCGCTTACAGCAAGACAGCAGCGTTCAGCGCGAGGCGCAGATAGACGATACCCCGATGACCCCGGCGCAAGTCGAGTGGGAGCACATTCAGAGAGTATTGCTGGCGCATCAAGGTAATGTCAGTGCGACCGCCGAGGCGTTGGGCATGCACCGTCGCAGTTTGCAGCGAAAATTACAGAAACATGCGCCATTTAAACGTTAAATTAACGTTTTTTGCTGAAACTTAGCTAGATTGTTTTATCATGGCAGTCACGTACAACATGGGTGACTTGTTTATGTCTGATCATCAATCTGTTAATCCTATTTTATCGCTCTATCAGCGCTTTCAACGTTATCCGTTTGGCAGCCGGTTATTTTCTTGGGTGTTTTCGCGTAAAGCGCCTTACTTCGCCAATATCAAGCCGTTGGTAACCCAATTACAACCGAACTACTGCGAACTAAAGTTTAACAAGCGCAAGGCGGTGCAAAATCATATCGGTACGGTGCATGTGATTGCCATTTGTAACGGTATGGAAATGGCTATGGGAGGCTTGGCCGAGGCAACCATTCCGAAACATTTGCGCTGGATACCGAAAGGTATGCAGGTGGATTACACCGCCAAATCGACCGGTAAACACATTCGCGTGGTCGCAGAAACGTCGCCTGAACAGTGGCAGCCCGGTGACCTGCCGGTCAAGGTGACCGCCTACCGTGACGATGGTACGGTGGTGGTGCAAGGACACATATTATTGTATGTATCAGAAAAGCCGACAAAGGCGTGAGGCGCAAGCGGATACGACTCAATAACCTTAGTGGCTATCTGGTTATTCTGCTTTGCTCGAGGTTAGCGTATAATTGGCGTTCGTTAACAGTATGGCGGTGACGTTATCAGAGCACCGCCTTGGTAGAAGGTTGTAAAACAATGAGTATACCTGCATGTCCACAATGCCAGTCTGAATATGCTTACGAAGACGGTCAGTTGTTGATTTGTCCTGAGTGTGGTCACGAATGGTCGCCGTCAGAAGTGGCGGCTCAGGCTGAGTCTGATCAGCCCGTTATCCGTGATGCGGTCGGTCATGTGTTAGCCGACGGCGATACCGTAACGGTTATTAAAGACTTGAAAATCAAGGGCTCATCGTCGGTTGTTAAAGTCGGCACCAAGGTTAAAAATATTCGCTTGGTCGATGGCGATCACGATATCGATTGTAAAATCGACGGCATTGGCGCCATGAAGTTAAAGTCCGAATTTGTTAAGAAGGCTTAAATAGCGAACGCTGTTGGCGGCACAAATGGCGATTGCGCCAATGTGCCGCTACCATCAATAAACTACCCGTCACCGTGAGTAGCAGTTCAGCTTCATGATTAATCAGCCCCATCACCAACAACACGATTCCTGTGCCGCCGATCAACGAGGGGTGTAGGCGATGATGGCGGCAATAACCACTGGGTAAGCTAAATATCGCAAGCAGCGCGATGGGAACGATAAGTAACAAGTGAAATCCATGATGATGTTCATCATGCAGAATGGCCACGTCAAAAAACACCACCAGTAGCGGCAACGCTAAACAATGGCATAAGCACAGTAACGATAACCAAGAACCGATTAAATCACGCATAGCAAATACTCCCTTCGTTATTGTTATAATATAACATTTTTGCTTGAGGGTAAATTGCTGCTTGCCCAGCACGCTAGCTTTAAACGCCAACATTGGGCATAGTAAAGTTTTTGTAAAAGCGACGTGGTAACGATGCGCATAGCTCGAATGATCGGTTGTGGCCTGACTTTACTTTGCCTAAGCAGTTGTCAATTAACGCCGCAGCAGGCGATGCGGGTGCTATCCAGTCAAGACCCTAGCGCCGCTGTCGAGAGTTTGGCAAAGCAACGGTTAAGCAGTTATCAGCAAAACCCACAATTATTGCTTAATGATATGCGGCAGTTGCAGCAAGCCATGCAGCAGTTGCAACAAGTTGTGGACGGTATTTGGGGTAAACAGCAAACGCCGGTAGCGACGCCTAAGCGCTATGTGAAATACACTCAAGATTATCATGCGCGGGCCGAGGTCGATTTTGAACAAGGTCGCTTGCGCATCGAAACCATTGCGCTCAAGCAGCCTCGTCAAGCGCTTAAGCAAGCCATAGTCACGACCTTGTTAACCTCGCAAAATTTAACCGCAGTGGATATTTTTACCGACGCCGACCCTAACGCCAGCGGACCGCCATTTTTGCTCGGTCAAGTGCGTGACCATGATGGCGTCGTGGTGCAATACCGGTGGCGTGCCGAGCGCTTTGCCGAGTACTTGATCAGCCAGCAATTGCAGCAATATCGGCAGCACGGCAAGGCGGTTTACCGGGTCGACATTGCGTTGGTTGCCGATCACCAACATTTACGTGAAAAGCAATATAGCGGAGCGGTTTTAACCGCCGCCCGACGTTATCAGATAGAGCCCGCGTTGATTTACGCCATCATTGAAACCGAAAGTAGCTTTAACCCCTATGCGGTTAGCCATGCCAATGCCTATGGTTTAATGCAAGTGGTGCCGAGTACTGCCGGACGAGATGTGTTTCAACGAATTAAAAAGCGTAACGACCAGCCGACGCCACAGCAATTGTTTGAACCTGCGACTAATATAGATATTGGCACCGCGTATCTGCATGTTTTGGATCGCCAATACTTAGTCAGCATTGAACACCCGAAAAGTCGTGAATACGCGATGGTATCTGCTTATAACGGCGGCGCTGGCAATGTGTTTAAAACCTTTGCCGGTAACCGCGCCGCGGCGGTTGCGGCCATTAATCGGATGATGCCGGCGGACGTTTATCAGCGTTTAAGCGCCAATCATCCATTATCGGAATCGCGCCGTTATCTATATAAAGTGATGAACAACAAACAACGTTATTGAGGTGAGTGATGAAATTATACGGCAGTTATACGTCACCCTTTGTGCGCCATTGTCGTATTGCACTGGCCGAGACCGAGCAGGATTACGAATTTATTCTGACCGATCACAGCCAAAGTCAGCAGTTGTCGGCGACTGCCAAGGTACCATTTTTGGATGATGGCGAGTTACGCTTGAACGACTCAGTCAGCATTCTGCGCTACGTCCGTGAACAAGCTGGCGAGAGCTTTTGTGCGGATATTGAAGATTTCAACTTGTTGTTAATGGTCAATACCGCGCTGGACGCGGTGGTCAACACGTTCTTATTGAGTCGCGAGGGTATCGGCGCTGAACAAAGCCAATACTTAGCGCGTCAGTATCAGCGTATCGAGAGTATTCTTGATCACTTGGAGCAACGTCGCTGGTCGCTTGAGCGTAGTAGCGGACGCCCGTTTAGCGACGGTCAATTGCGTTTAGGTTGCTTTTTAAGTTGGGGAGTTTTCCGCGAGCGTATCGATTTAAGCGAACGTGTAAACTTACGTCAGTTTTTACTGCAAATTGAAAAGTACGCCATATTTGCCGACACCGATCCACATAATGACTTCAGTGCTTAGCGACAGACAGCTAGCCGCTGCGTAAATCTTTCGCAAATTAGCCCGATTTAGATCCATATTGACGGTTCCGTGCGTAAGCTTAAGGTGGAGCTGACTGGTTTTTAGGCAGTCGGCTTGTCATTCATAACGCAAGGAGGAAGTCATTATGGCTAAAGCACCACAGACCAAGGAAACCGAACAACGCGCACATGCACGCGTCGATAAGGCTGCTGAGAAAGCACATGCTGCCGTCGACAAAGCTGCCGATGCGGCCGGTCGTAGCTCTGACAAATTACATGATGTTGCCGATGGCTTGAAAGAGCAGGCGCAGCATTTTGCTGAACAAGCCGGTCAACGTTCGCGTGATGTGAGCAATGCGGTTTGCACTTACACTCGAGAGAACCCGTTAAAAACGATCGGCTTGGCCTTTTTAGCTGGCGCCGTGGTCACGTCGCTTTGTCGTCGTAAATAACGGTATTGTCTTAGCCTATGTCTGATTCTTCAGAACCCAGCCTGCGAGGGCTGGGTAAAGGTTATTGGCAATGGCTGGGTAACTGGCTGGAATTGGCGCAGCTAGAGGGGCGTTTGGTCGTTCTGGCTGCGGTAAAAATGCTGGCACTCAGTTGTGCGGTGGCGGTGTTAGCCGTCACCGGTTGGCTATTATTGATTGCCACCATCGCCGTCGCCGCTTGGCAGCTCGGGTTACCCGTGGTGCCAAGTTTGCTTTTGGCTGGCTTGTTGTGTGTGGTGACCGGCTGGTTGTTATGGAATAGCGTCAAACGCAACGCGCAGCGGCTGCGTTTTGATGTGACCCTGCAAGAAGCGGGTTTAAAGCCACGAGAGGCCGAACAAGCCGATAATGCTAAACACGCCGATAGCCAAACCGAAAGCGATGGTGAGGCAAATAAGGAGCGTTATCGTGCTATGGAATAATGGTCGCCGCCAGCTACAACGCCAAGTCGCTCTGCAACAACAAAAGCTGATGATGCAGCGGACCGTGCTAAGTCACCAACAACGCCGTTATTGGTGGCGTAAAAAACGTCAGTTGGCGCGGCCACAAAGTATCGCTACCGCCTTTATTTTGGGTTGGTTGTGGCAGCGTCCGCGACATTGCAGTTCGACAAATAGTGACAGTTCAGATAGTTCATCCGAGCATGACAAACGTAATCAGCTGGGCACTTTGCTCGGCACCATCGCCTTTTCTGTCGCGCGTACCCGTATTATGCAGTGGTTTACGGCCAGTGATAGTAGTGATGATAGTGGTGGTGAGAGTAGTGATGAAAGTGGCGTTGCTGGTAGTGATGCGGCGAGCGACGAGATTTAACGGTTTATCTAATGGTTGATCATACCGGATTAAAAAGGGCGCTAACTTTCGTTAGCGCCCTTTTCAATATTAATTGGCATCCGTGCCAACCACTATCCTTTCATTAAAATGTTGTCGCTTAAGCGTCTTCGCCGGTCAGCTCTTGTAAACGAGCGCGTAATGCTTCATCTTGCTGCGCCTGCTGTACAATCATGTTGTACTCTTGCGGCGTCAAGCCAGCATCGTTGACCGCTGCGATCATTTCTTCCTGCGCTTTTTGCTGAATTTCTTGTGCTTCCTCAGCATTTTCGGCGTTCTGGAACTCATCGGCATATTTACCGGTGATATCACGAACATCTTTCATAGCTTCAGAAAACTTCAGCAACATCGCATCAGAAATCGGCTCAGCTTGCTGCTCTGCCTGTGGCATCGCTTGTTGCTGTTGCTGCGCATCCTGCGCCAATGCGGCGGTTGATGCGGTACCCATAGCGGCAACTGTGGCAATTGCTAATAATGTCTTACGCATAATGAACTCCTTGTTCGTCATGAAAATTGTCTTTCGCTGAAACATAATGCGATGCTCGTGCCAACCTTGGCAAAAAATCTGCAGAGACTCATAAGATCCTGATAGTTTTTAATATTTTCTTTTACTTACAAATATTTACAGAACTATTTTTAGTCCGGTGTATACTTTGGATACAGACAAAAAGGAGTCACTTGTGACAAAAGTATCCAGTCTTTTGCGGCGTCTTAACAATGGATTGCTGTCAGGCTTACAACTCAGCTTGCTGGTTTACGTGGTGCTGCCGATGCTGGTGTTATCGGGGTTAGCCATAAGCTCGGGCTTACAAGTCGCTAATGAGCAAGCCACTGAAAAGCTAAAAAGCGATTTAGAATTGGTTGGTCGTGCCATACGATTACCCATTAGCGACGCTCTGATGCGTGGTGATCTAGCCACGGTTAGCACCAACTTAGAATCGGTGTTTAGTATCGGCCGGGTGTACGGCGCGTCGGTCTACGATACCAACGGTGACTTGGTGGCTGCCGCCGGCATTGCCGAACCCGACTTAACCAATAGCCTGTTGTTTGAGGAGGTCGTGCGCACTGGTCAGCAGCAAGACAGTTATCGCTCGGTCGCTGGGCGTGACGTCTATTCGCATTTTTTGCCGATCATCGATCGTGGCGGGCGTATCAATGGCTTACTGCAAATCACCCGGCGTGCCAGCGATTTCGATCAACAGTTCCGGCAGTTATCGAATATTGCTTGGCTCAGTTGGGGCGTGTTTGCGCTGCTAACTATCGCACTACTGGTCTTCGGCCACTACCGTGGCGTTGGTCGTCACGTCGACCGTTTAGTCGAAACCATGCGCAAAGTCGCACAGGGCCAGCGCAGCGTACGTGCCGCTGAGCAAGGCCCACGCGAATTACGCGAAGTGGCGCGTGGTTTGAACGGTATGTTGGACAGTATGTTGCAGGCCGAGCAGGCGTTGCAGCAAAGTCAGGCACACGAGCGGCGCCTTAATCAGGCGCTGCGTGAAAAAGAGAAAATGGCGGCGATTGGTCGTGTCGCGAGTGGTGTTGCGCATGAACTGGGTGCGCCATTGACCGTTATCGATGGCCGCGCACAGCGCTTACAGCGCCAGCATCCAGACAGCGAAAGTCAGCGCCAACTCACCGCCGTACGCGGACAGGTACAACGCTTAACACGGATGGTGCAGCAACTACTAGCGTTCAGCCGTACACCAACACAGCAATGGCAACGCCTCTCGGTCAAACAGTTACTGTTAGCAGCACAACAACAGATAGGTTATGAGTACGATAGCGGCGCGGCAATTCACATCAATATGTCGCAAGATTATTACATCAATGGTGACCAGCAGCGTTTAGAACTGGCGTTAGTGAATATTTTACGCAACGCCTTGCAAGTCGCCGAGCAACGCATCGAACTGAGCTGTAGTCAGCAGCAACAACAGCTTTGCATCTGTTGTTGCGACGATGGCCCCGGCTTGCCAGAAAACCTCAGTGTTGACGATATGCTATCGCCATTTGTATCGACCAAAGCACAGGGTAAAGGTACCGGTTTAGGGCTAACCATCGTGCAGCATATTATCAGCGATCACGGCGGCGAATTACAGTTATCTAATCATGCCGCAGGTGGCTGCTGTGTGAGTGTTTGTTTGCCCAGTGCAGAGCAAGGAGCCGAACAATGAGTCGACAATGTCAGATTGCGGTGGTCGAGGATGACCCCGGCTTACGTGAATTATTATTAGAAGAGCTGGACGCCGAGGGTTATACCTGTGTCGGTTTTGAGTCGGCCGAAGCGTTTTTGCAAAGCGACAGCTTAGCCCCTATCGATTTATTAGTGAGCGATATACGACTACCGGGTATTTCCGGCATGCAATTGCTGCAACAAGTCAAACAGCGCAAAACAGCCCCCGCAATGCTGTTGATCACCGCCTTTGGTACGGTTAATCAAGCGGTCGACGCCCTTAAGCATGGCGCCGACGACTTTTTAACCAAACCGCTGGATATGGAACACCTACTGCTTAGCGTGAAACGCTTGTTGGAGCACCGCGCGTTGCGTGCCGAGGTCAGTCGCTATCGGCAGCTACAACAAGATGGGCCCGCAGGATTAATCGGTCGCAGCCGGTTGATGCGGCAATTGTACCGCCAGATCGAGCAAGTCGCGGCAGCCGATGGCAGTGTCTTGGTGTTAGGCGAAAGCGGAACCGGTAAAGAACTGGTGGCACGAGCCATTCACGAACTCAGCGCGCGGCGGCAGCAGCCATTTCTAGCGGTCAACTGTGCCGGTATTCCTGCTGAATTAATGGAAAGTGAGTTTTTTGGTCATGCCGCAGGCGCCTTTACCGGTGCTAGTCAAGCGCGCGCCGGCTTGCTTAAACAAGCCGATGGCGGCACCTTGTTGTTGGACGAAATTGGCGAAATGCCGCTACCGCTACAGGCCAAGCTATTGCGGGTATTGCAGGAAGGACGCCTACGCGCGGTCGGCAGCGATCAGGAGATCAGTGTCGATGTGCGTATCGTTGCCGCCACCCATCAGAATTTAGAGCAACAAGTAGCTGCCAAAGTCTTTCGTGAAGATCTATTTTACCGGCTCGAGACGTTCAGTTTGGCGGTTCCACCACTGCGTCAGCGCGGCGACGATATTGAGTTGTTGGCGCATCACTTTTTGACCCAGTTACGTGAACAGCAAGGCAAAATCGTCAGCCAATTCAGTCCTGCGGCATTAGATAAACTATACCGTTATCGTTTTCCAGGTAACGTGCGTGAGCTACAGAATGCTGTCGAACGAGCTTATACCTTCACCGAAACCGATACCATCGACGTCGAGCATCTGCCTAGCCGGATGCTCGAAGCCAGTGTTAGTGAAGCGGCGCTGAACGATACCACCGAGAGTGCTAGTAGCGACCATTGGCCGACTATGCAGCAGGTGCAAGACGACTATGTGGCGAAGGTAATGGCGCATACCCGTGGCAATAAAGCGCAAGCAGCCGATATTCTTGGGGTTACACGGCGCACGCTATATCGCTGGTTAGATCAGGACGACTGATCAGAATCTTCGGGCAACTCGTACTTGATTATCCAGCAAGTTGATAATGGGAGTGGCTATGAAGATTTTGATGGTATTAACTTCGCACGACAAACTAGGCGATAGCGGACAGAAAACAGGCTTTTGGGCTGAAGAATTCGCAGCCCCCTATTACACCTTTATCGATGCCGGTGCCGAGGTTACTCTGGCATCACCCAAAGGTGGCAAGCCGCCGATTGACCCTAACAGCCAGCAACAGGACGCGCAGACGCCAGCTACCGAGCGTTTGGACAAGGACGACGATGCGCAACAAGCATTGGCGAATACGTGTAAATTGAGCGAGGTATGCGCCGACGATTTTGACGCGGTATTTTATCCTGGAGGTCACGGACCGTTGTGGGATTTAACCAACAGCCAAGACTCAATTAAGCTGATCGAGCGCTTCTGGGAGCAAGGTAAACCGGTCTCAGCCGTGTGTCACGCTCCAGCAGTATTGTTGAACGTAAAAACGGCAACCGGCGATAGCATCGTACGCGGACGCACCGTCACCGGTTTCTCTAACAGCGAAGAAGCAGGCGTTGGGCTAAAAGACGTGGTGCCATTTTTGTTAGAAGATGAGTTAAAAGAAAAAGGTGGCGATTATCAGCGTGGTGATGATTGGCAGGCTTACGCGGTGCAAGATGGCTTGTTGATCACCGGGCAGAACCCGGCTTCTTCTGAGCAAACAGCCGAGCGGTTATTGGCAGTATTACGCAGCATGTCGTGATGTTAAAGCGTTAAAATAATCGTCTCGCCGTCGCTAACGGCGAGACGACCTAATCATTAAGTCGACTACCACAGTCGCTTGATCTCAATGCCTGCCATCAGCTCACGACCCGCCGCCGGTTCAAAGGCGCGTCCGCTACCTTGATTGACCACTACACTGCCAACATAGGTTTTATCGGTAACGTTATTAAGCCTTAACCAAGGGCTGATCTGCCATTGCTGGTCGATATACTCGCTGCGCAGTGCGACATCCCATACGGTACGTGCTGGCGCGTAGACACTGTTGTCATCGTTAGCCGCTACATTGGAGCGGAAGTCACCGCTCACACTCAGCCACAGTGGCCAAGTCGACCGCCCAAGCAGTTGATAATCCAATTGCATATAGGCGTTCCAGCGGGCTATCCCCGGCAGCCGACGTGCATCCAGTTCGCTCCCGGAAAACTCGGCATTCAGATAGGCTAAACTGGTGCGCAGCTGTAAGTTATCGTCGAGTTGGCCTTGCGCGCTGAATTCGCTACCGTAGCGGCGCGTTGCGGTAGCATTGCGATAAGTGGTACGGCCGTCGTTCGATTGGTCGACCAAGAGTTCGTCGTCGCTATCGATAAAAAACACCGTGGCGGCCGCTTGCCATCCGTTGTCAGCTTGCCACTTCAAGCCACTTTCGTACTGCTGATTGCGGCTTGGGCGCAAGCTACGATTGAGGCCGCTGCCTTGATTGCGGTATGCCAATTCGGTCAGCGTGGGGGTTTCAAAGCCCTCTCCATAGCTGGCAAACCACGACCAGTTGGCATTGATTTGATAGTGACCGGCTAACGCAAAGCTGGTTTCGTTAAAATCTAATTGTCCAGAATCGTCGGGGTTGCCAGGCATGATGTAGCGGTCGGCAACGCTGAAATCAATGGCGTTATAACGAGCGCCGAGTTGCCATTGCCAGCGCGGTGACGCTTGCCACTCCAGTTGTGCGAACAACTCGTGGCTGTCGACTTCGCCCGTTTCATCGCGGCGTAAATCACCGCGTACGCCGCTATCGTTGACGTAACCTAGGCGCTTATCGTCCTGCTGCTCAAGCGCCGCGCCGACACTCAAATGCCAGGCTTGTTCGGCATCCAATGCTTGCCGCCAGCGGCCATTGACCCCTTGGAATTCGCGACTGAGGTCGATGACGGCGCCAGAGTCGGCAATACCATCACCACGAAAGGGTAAAAATTGCACGATATCGCGTTGACCGCGCCAGAGGTTAATTGACCATTGTTGCGCTAAGTCTTGGTGCTGTAACGACAACGAACCCTGCCGATGACGGATCGACTTGCGGGTATCAAAATCAACTGCGCGCTGCACCGTTTGCTCGGCATTCTCGCGCCAAGCGGCAGGCGTTAACGCCGACGGATCTTGTAATAATGGTGCGTCATTGTCGTCATAACGCACAATCAATTGGGTGGCGTCGTCAAATTGCCGATACCAGCGTAATGCTAACTGCTGTCTAGCGGCACTGTTGTGACGGCGTACTCCCTGACTATTAAAGTCACTGGCGACCAGACGCAATTGTTGTTCATCGCCGACCCAATCGGCCTGGATTTGCGCTTTGTGGGTACGGTTCTCGCCCGCCATCAAGCGCGTAGTCAGCGCGGTTTGCTGCGGCGCTTGGCTGCGCATGGCCAGCACGCCACCGGCGGCGTTGCCGTAAACCCCAGCAATTGGCCCCTTAAGTACTTCTACCGTGCGTGGTTCGTCGAGCAAAATGCTCGAGGTCTGGGCTTGCCCATCGGGCATCGACAACGGAATACCATCGAGGGTTAACAACATACCGCGCACGCCAAACGCCGCCCGCGAGCCAAACCCGCGCAGAATCAACCGTGTGTCCTGTGCGTAATTAAAGCGCGAGTCAGCTTGTAAGCCAGGTATACCAGCGACCAGTTCGGCGGCGTCAATACGCAAGCCCGGTAGTTGTTGTTCGACATCGACCCGTTCGACGCTGGCGGCGCTGCTTAACCACGGTTGGGCTTGCTGCGTGGCGGTGATGACGATGTACTCATCGGCGTTAGCCGTGGTTTGCTCAGCAAAGGCTTGTTGGCTGGCGCTGGCGTAAGCGAGACTACCACTAAGCCCCAGCAGTAAGGCGTAACGACGATGTTTAGCGATGCTGCGGTGTCCGTTAACGGTCGACGGCATGGTTATCGGTCCTTGCGTAAATTTTGGCTTTAATAGCAATGCTTAAGCTTACTGCGGCGACTTCGGCTTGGTTCACTTGAGCGTATTTTCAGGTAATAAGTCGGCAATCTCTTCGGCAAACTTACGAAATGTTTGGCGTCGGTTGGTGGTCGCACGGTAGACCAAGCCGATATCTCGCGATGCTTCGCGGCCACTAGGTTGTAACGGGACTAAGTCGGTATCTTTTAGAATGCCTTGATCGATAGCCATCTGCGGAATAAAGGTCGCGCCTAAGCGGGCATCCGCCATTTGCACCAAACTGTGCAAGTTTGTGGCGGTAAATGGATTGATTTTACTGGAATCACTGAGTTGGCAAGCAGCCACCGCATGGCCAGTTAAGCAATGCTCTTTTTCTAATAAAAAGATGCTGCGGTCGGGCAACTGGTCATAGTCGACGGGTTCGTTTATGGTCGCTGCCAGACTTTTGTGCATGACTAATTTAAACGGATCTCGTCCCAGCACCCATTGTTGATTACCTTGAATATCCATCGGGAGTGCCAGAATCAACACATCAAGCTCGCCGTTACGCAACGCTTGAAGCAAATTGGCGGTGGTATCTTCGGCGATATTCAGTTGTAACTTCGGGTATTTTTCTTGAATACGCTTACTCAACTTACCTAATAAGAAAGGCCCTATGGTGGGAATGCAACCGAGCCGTAATGGCCCTTCCATTTGATTGCCCTGACTTTGCGCATAATGCAGCATTTCTTCCGCTGAAGTAATGATTTGGCGGGCTTGCTCGACCACTTGTTCGCCCATTGCGGTAAACAAAAAGCTCTTATGATCGCGCTCAATTAACTGACACTCCAACTGCTCTTCGAGGTTTTGAATGCCACTACTCAATGTCGATTGGCTGACATGGCAGGCTTGTGCGGCGCGATTGAAATTTTGATGCTGGTGCAGCGCCAGTAAGTAGCTGAGGTTTTTTAAACTGGGTAATTTGCTCATGATCGTCTATGGCCGTCCTGATTGGTTAATTCGATTGTTGTAATTGCTTTTATTCGTTTTATCTAATCATAGCGCATGAGTAGACTTGTCGTCGAACCGTTCAACAAACCCTGACAAAAAGTTAGGGAAAACTGATTCAATAAGGAGCGAAAGCTTATGTTAACAGTAGGTGACAAATTACCCGAATTTAGCGTTGTAGCCGCGAAGCCTGGTTTCAATATGCCGGAAGAAAATGGCGAAAGCGCTTTTGAAACCATTAACCAAGACAGCTTTGCCGGTAAATGGAAAATCATTTTCTATTATCCTAAAGATTTCACTTTTGTGTGCCCGACCGAAATTGTCGAGTTCGCGAAGTTAAACGAAGAGTTCGCTGACCGTGACACCATTGTTATGGGCGGCAGCACCGACAACGAATTCGTTAAGTTGGCATGGCGCCGTGAACACCCTGACCTTGACCGTCTAAATCAGTACTCGTTTGCCGACTCAGGTTCGTTGATCGATGGCTTAGGCGTTCGTGATAAAGCAGAAAACGTCGCCTTACGCGCAACCTTCATCGTCGACCCACACAACGTGATCCAGCACGTTTCGGTAAACAACTTAAACGTTGGTCGTAATCCAACCGAGATCTTGCGCATTTTAGACGGCTTACAAACCGACGAACTCTGTCCTTGTAACCGCGCGGTTGGCGGCGACACGCTATAACCCTTGTTGTTCATGGACCCCGGTCAGCATCGATTGCGGCGATGCTGACCAACCCGATGACCTAGATGAATTGAGGAGTGGTTGTAATGAGTATTGCGGACTTTAAACAAAACATCGCCGATCATAGCAAAGACACCAAGTTGAACTTATCGAGTATCTTTGGCAACGTCGACACCTCTGGCATGAGCAAAGAGCAGTTCTATGGCACCGCGCTCGCATTAGCTTATAGCTTAAACTACCCCAGCTTAACCCAGGCGATAGAAGCCGAAGCTGACGGTGAAGTCGGAGATAACGTTGTCGCAGCGGCTAAATTAGCGGCGTCGCTGATGGCGATGAATAACATTTATTATCGCTTCGTGCATTTGGCCAGCGATAAGCAATTCGCCAAAATGCCAGCCGGTTTGCGTATGAACGGCATGGCGAATCCGGGGGTGGATAAAGCCGACTTTGAATTGTATTCATTAGCCGTTTCGGCGTTAAATGGCTGCGGTATGTGCATCGATGCACACGTGAAAACCCTGTTAGATCACGATGTCAGTGCCAACGTGGTGCAGCATTCGGTAAAAATGGCCGCCGTGTTAAACGCCGCCAAAACCGCGCATCAGTTGTCATAAGCGAATTATTACTCGCTTGTCATGAAAACGTCACGGTAGCGCGTTAGTCTACCCAAGCTCTAACCCTAGAGCGGTTGTCCCAACTTCTGTGTTTACCCTTCGGCCCGCCATCG
>NZ_AMRG01000018.1 GCF_000299895.1 Idiomarina xiamenensis 10-D-4 | reverse complement strand
ATTATAAGGATCATTGGCGTGGGTGCAAGGGGTAAATGACGATTTTTTTAAATTATTGAATCAATCGCTCAGATAATAAACAAAACGGCCAAAAATACGCTAATTCACGCACCTTTGACCGTTTAAAACTCTCGTCAGGTCAGTTGTACTCGCCTGACCTAACTATGTACTCGCTGACGTTACTCTTTACGAGACTCCTGCTTATCACTAGCGATATCACTATTGGTGTTCTCAGCTGACGATTTCTCCGCAGCAGTCTGGTGCTGTGTTGTTTCATGCTCAGACTTGCTGCTATCCTGCTGTTGATCAGCTCGCGCTGGAGCAAAGTCAGCATCGTCGTCATCGGTATCGCCAAGTACGTGCTTCAGTTCTAACTTATTAACACTCTTGATAGTTAATATTGGACCTGACAACGCATATAAGAAGAAAATCGAGAACAATACTAACGATGGTTCGGTGGCCACCACAACGAACGCCAACACAATTGCTAAAATCACTAAGAAAGAAACTTTACCACGCCAATCAATATCTTTAAACGAATGATAACGGAAGTTACTAACCATCAATAAACCGGCACAAATGGTAATCAGCGCGGCCATGTAGCTCACAAAACCGGCCTCGCCGTCGGCAACAGGGGTAACACCGTATTTACTACCGACCCATACCATACCGCCAACAATGGCGGCCGCACTAGGGATCGCTAAGCCTTGGAAAAAGCGTTTATCGGCAACGCCCAAATTGGTGTTAAAGCGAGCTAATCGTAACGCTCCGCCGGCGACAAAAATAAAAGATGCCAACCAGCCCAAATTACCTAAGCCGCTCAGGCCCCAATTATATACCACCAAGGCCGGCGCCATACCGAACGATACAATGTCCGCCATACTATCGTACTCAGCACCAAAATCACTTTCAGTATTGGTGATACGTGCCACACGGCCGTCCAAGCCATCAAAAATCATGGCGATAAATATTGCCACCGCAGCTTCTGCATAGCGGTCATTCATCGACGCTACAATGGCATAAAAACCAGAAAATAAACCGGCCGTGGTTAACAGGTTAGGTAACAGGTAAATTCCGCGGCGTTTAGCGTTTGCGTTGGCACCTTTATCAGTGTCATTCGCCATTAGTCGTGCTTCCTTTAAGAGTTGTGTAAACAGTATGCCTAGCTTCTGGTCGTTTTTTGCTCACGCAGGCGTTGCATCACGCGGCTTTGCAAGGCACGGCTATAATCAGCATAGCATAGACCGTTATCAGCTTGAAAATACTCCCGCCATACAATTAAAAACGCGGGCAAATGACTTTACCCGCGTAATACTGCCAGTTAATCATAGTCAGGCTACTGCGAAATCACCAACTGCTCATCGGTAACCGATACCTTTATCGGTTTATCCGGTGTTAACTCACCCGCTAGTATGCGCTGCGCCAACGGATTTTCCAGTTGCTGCTGGATAGCTCGCTTTAATGGCCGCGCGCCGTATACCGGATCAAACCCAGCATCGGCGATTAACGCCAGTGCGGCATCGTCCAACTGCAACTGGTAATCTCGTTCTTGCAAACGTTGCAGCAAGTTCTGTAACTGAATTTCGGCAATATGTTTAATGTTTGCTTTCGATAACGGATGAAAAACAACGGTTTCATCAACCCGGTTAAGAAACTCGGGACGGAAGTGATGCACCAAAACATCCATAACCGCCGCTTTCATTTCTTCATAAGTATGCTCATTAGCCTTCTCTTGAATTAAATCAGAACCCAAGTTCGAGGTCATAATGATCACCGTATTACGAAAATCAACGGTACGCCCTTGACCATCGGTTAAACGACCATCGTCCAACACTTGCAGCAAGATATTGAAGACGTCGGGGTGCGCTTTTTCGACTTCGTCCAATAAAATAACGGAATAGGGTTTGCGCCGTACGGCCTCGGTCAAGTAGCCACCCTCTTCATAACCGACGTAGCCCGGAGGCGCTCCAACTAAGCGCGCCACCGAATGTTTTTCCATAAACTCGGACATATCGATACGTACCATAGCGCTGTCGGTATCAAATAAAAACTGCGCTAACGCTTTCGACAGCTCGGTCTTACCGACACCCGTCGGCCCCAAAAACAAAAACGATCCAATCGGTCTATTCGGGTCGCTCAACCCCGCACGTGAACGCCGAATCGCGTTAGCAACGGCATCGACTGCCTCATTCTGTCCGACCACACGGCTATGCAGTTGCTGTTCCATCTGCAATAACTTCTCGCGCTCGCCTTCCAGCATCTTGTTCACGGGAATACCAGTCCAGCGCGATAGCACCTCAGCCACTTCTTCATCAGTGACACGATTTTTCAGTAGACTCATGTCTTGCATCTCAGCCTGCAAAGCCAGATCTAACTGCCGCTCTAGCGCCGGAATACGACCATACTGCAACTCCGACATACGGTTTAAGTCACCCGCGCGGCGCGCAATATCCATATCAGTTCGAGCTTGTTCCAACTGCGCTTTGATATTTTGCGTGCCCTGCACCGCTGCCTTTTCGGTATTCCAGACTTCTTCCAGCTCTTTAAACTTACGTTCCTGTTCATCCAATTCTTCTTGCAACAGGTCTAAGCGCTTTTTACTGGCATCGTCTTTTTCTTTCTGTAACGCTTGTTGCTCAAGCTTTAGTTGAATAATACGTCGCTCTAAACGGTCTAAATCTTCCGGCTTAGAATCGATTTGCATGCGAATACGAGAGCCCGCTTCGTCAATTAGGTCGATCGCTTTATCCGGTAATTTACGGTCACTGATATAACGATGCGACAGCGACGCCGCCGCGACAATCGCCGGATCGGTGATTTCGACCGCGTGGTGTAATTCATAACGTTCTTTTAAACCACGTAAAATGGCGATGGTATCGGCTACCGTTGGCTCATCAACGAGCACTTTTTGAAAGCGACGTTCTAGCGCTGCATCTTTTTCGATGTACTGGCGATATTCGTCTAACGTGGTAGCCCCAACGCAATGCAACTCACCACGCGCCAGCGCTGGTTTGAGCATATTACCGGCATCCATCGCGCCGTCGGCTTTACCGGCACCGACCATGGTGTGTAACTCGTCGATAAAGAGGATCACTTGCCCTTCTTCTTTGCTCAACTCGTTTAACACCGCTTTTAAGCGCTCTTCAAACTCACCACGGAACTTGGCACCGGCCAGTAGCGCACCTAAATCCAACGATAATACCCGCTTATTTTTTAAACCCTCGGGCACCTCGCCATTAACGATACGTTGTGCCAGCCCCTCCACAATGGCGGTTTTACCGACACCGGGATCACCAATCAATACCGGGTTGTTCTTAGTACGGCGTTGCAATACCTGAATCGTACGGCGAATTTCTTCGTCGCGGCCAATGACCGGATCGAGCTTGCCTTGCTCAGCGCGTTCGGTCAGATCGATAGTATATTTATCTAAAGCTTGCCGTTGTTCTTCGGCGTTTTGATCTTCAACCTTTTCGCCCTTACGAATATCGTCGATGGCTTTTTCCAGTGCGTTCTTAGTAATACCCACTTGTTTAAGTATGTCGCCCAACTTGCCCTTGTCTTCGCATGCCGCTAATAAAAACAGCTCGGACGAAATAAATTTGTCCTGGCGCTTTTGCGCGTACTTATCACACAAGTTAAGTAGCGTTGCGGTTTGTGGTGACAGCTGCACTTCGCCACCCGCACCAGATACCGTGGGTAGCGCCTCTAGCGCTTTAGCCAATTGTCCACGTAGCGCCGAAAAATCAGCACCAATCATGGTCAATAACGGACGAGTAGAACCGCCTTGCTGATCGAGCAAGGCCTGCATCATATGCACCGGCTCAATGAACTGGTGATCACGGCCTAACGCCAACGACTGGGCGTCGGCAATCGCCATTTGAAATTTGCTAGTTAAACGATCGAGTCTCATGCTCTATACTCCACGAGTTAACATCTATGTTTAACAATGTGGGTACTTTTTCGCCAACTTCAAGCGTCAGACGAGAGAAATTACACTGCTAATTGAGGATTATTGACGCCGATCAAAATGATACTTAAGCGCGCCATATCAAACTCAGCATTCGCCCACAGTCTGGCTGGCGTCGGTAGGAGTAAAAACGAGAGTCAGCATAGCTGCATAATTGACTTTGCTTGATCAGCGATACGCCAATCGCGCGTAAGCGTAGCTCCGCCAGCAGCGGTAAATTACATAGCCATTTTGCCGCTTGTGGTAACGCTTGAAAGGCTGTCGCCGCGGTTTCATCTCGTTGCACGAAAGCTTGGTACACATCGTCACCGACTTCGAAATGCTGAGCCGAAATGGCGGGACCAATCCAGGCTGACAACTGTTTTGCTGCACCGCTAAAACGCGCCACAGCTTGCTCGACAACACCCTGATATAAGCCTCGCCAGCCAGCGTGCACAGCCGCTAGCTGTTGACCATCTTGGTGGCAGAGCAAAATAGGCAAACAATCAGCGGTTAATATACCGCACGGTTTACCGCTATTACTGTATACCGCATCCGCTTGTCGCTTATCCAAACCTAGTCGACCGTACTGCGCCACCTCGCTACCATGCACTTGCTGCAGCCAGCTAGGAGCAGCCGGCAACGCCAGTAATTGCGTAAGGCTAATACGGCGACGCATCACCGAGCTAATGTCGTCGCCAACATGCGCCGCGAGATTACCAAAAGCCGCGCTTGAGTAGAATGCCTTAACACCGTCAGGCAGTTGCCAATCAGCTTGGTATAACCCCCGCTTAATCAGCGTGTTGGCGGCGGTCTTCACGCAATACCTCCAACAGTGCCACCATGTCGTCAGGCGTTGGCGCCTGCCATGATAACCACTCACCGCTAAGCGGATGATGCAGCGACAATTGTGCAGCATGCAATGCCTGCCGTTTAAAACCACGTAATGCGGTTAAAAAGGCCTCGCTAGCTTGTTTCGGCGGACGCGGCCGACCACCATACAGCGCGTCCCCAATTAACGGATGCCGAATATGCGCCATGTGCACGCGAATTTGGTGAGTGCGGCCGGTTTCTAAGCGTAACCGCAGGTGGCTATGGGCACGAAAACGCTCTGCCACCCGGTAATGCGTAACGGCAGGCTTGCCCATCGGATTTACCGCCATTTGCGTGCGCTTGGTACTGTGTCGGCCTATCGGTTCGTCGACCAAACCGCCGGCCGTCATCACGCCATTGCATACGGCTTCATATTCGCGGGTAATTTCCCGCGCCTGCATCGCACTGACCAGATGAGTTTGCGCCGGTAGCGTTTTCGCCACCACCATCAAGCCTGTGGTGTCTTTATCTAGACGATGTACGATACCCGCTCGTGGCACTTGGTCTATCGCAGGATGATGCGCTAATAGTGCATTTAATAACGTGCCATCGGGCTGTCCCGCTCCGGGATGAACAACCAAACCAGCAGGCTTATTGATCACCAAAATATCGTCGTCCTCATAAACGATATTGAGCGGAATTGCCTGCGCGACAAAGCGCTCCTCGCTCTCAATCTCGGCATCGACCGAGACCAACATCCCGACCGACACTTTCTCTCGAGGTTTATCAATCACCTGATTATCGATACAAACACTGCCGTCGAGGATCCAAGCCTTCAGCCGAGAACGCGAATAGTCTGGGAACAACTCCGCTAACGCTTGGTCTAATCGTTTGCCCGATATGCTGTCGGGAACTACTGCTTCTAAAGAAATTGCTTCGCTCATAATGTGATATTGGACTGTGCAAGCCTGAATGGCTGCGTTAGAATGCCGAATCACTGTAGTGTACCTGTTTGGCGCGCAACGCCAAAGCCTTAAATCATAAGGGACTTAGCAGCACCTATGAAAAACCGTATTATTTTAGCGCTGGCTGCCAGCGTCATGTTAAGCGCTTGCTCTGGCACACCGGACGAACCGCAAGCTCAAGCCAGTGGCCCCGAAGTGGCCTACGAACGCGCCCGCGAACTGATGGCGCAGGGTAATCTATCGATGGCCCGCGATGCGCTTAACAATTTGTCTAGCCGTTATCCATTTGGCGCTTATGCCAACCAAGTACAGTTAGACTTGATCTATTTAAACTACAAATTAGACGATACCGATAAGGCGTTAGCCACTATCGACCGTTTTATTCGGCTAAACCCCAACCATCAGGATATTGATTACGCCATTTATATGCGTGGCTTGGTCAATCAACGTGCCGAACATAACACCATTCAAGAGTTGGTCGGCGTTGAGCGTTACGACCGCGACCCGTCGCGCGCCCGCGATGCGTTTAAAGACTTTGCTGATTTAATTCGCCAATACCCTGACAGCAAATATGTGCCCGACGCCAAACAGCGTTTAGTCGCACTAAAAAGTCGCTTGGCTAAATATGAACTAGCCGCCGCCAGATACTATATGGACCGCGCCGCCTATTTGGCCGCCGCTAACCGCGGTAAATATATATTGGAATACTATCCAAACACTCCCGAGGTGGAGGAGGCATTAGCCATCATGGTAGAAAGCTATGATCAGCTTGATTTGCCAAAGATGCGTGATGACGCGCGTAAAGTATTACAGCTTAATTATCCCGAGAACCCGATGGCTTCGGCTGACTAAGTTAAGCGAGTTGAGAACCAAAAAGAGCGCCGAAAAGGCGCTCTTTTTTTATTCGTAACGGTCAATTAGCTACACCGCATCTTCGTTTTCTTCTCCAGTACGAATACGTATCACGCGCTCAACCGCGCTGACAAAAATTTTACCGTCACCGATTTTACCCGTTTGCGCAGTATCCATAATGGCCTCGATACAACGTTCAACTTCATCATCAGCAACAACGACTTCGACCTTAACTTTTGGTAAAAAATCGACCATATATTCAGCACCGCGATAAAGTTCGGTATGCCCCTTTTGCCGACCAAAGCCTTTCACTTCAGACACGGTCATACCGTTAATACCCACCTCGGATAACGCCTCGCGAACGTCATCTAATTTGAATGGTTTAATGATTGCTTCAACTTTTTTCACGGCTATACTCCTTGCTGTGCCTACACTCGGTCCAAATCACGCGTCCTGACGCTGCAGCTCATAACGATAATGGCTAGTTATCGGATAACGACGGTCACGACCAAAGTTCCGAGTTGTAATTTTTGGTCCTACCGCCGACTGCTTACGTTTATATTCGTTCAAATCAACCAAACGCACAATGCGACGAACGTCTTGGTCGTTAAAACCAGCAGCGATGATATCAGTAACCGACCAGTCCTGTTCCACATACAGAGCAAGGATACGATCAAGATCACTGTACGGGGGTAGCGAATCTTCATCAACCTGATCCGGCGCAAGTTCTGCCGATGGCGGACGCGAAATAACGCGTTCAGGAATGCAAGGCGATAAGCTGTTGCGATACTTCGCCAACTCAAACACCAATAATTTAGGCACATCTTTTAACGGTGCAAAGCCACCACACATATCGCCGTACAAGGTGGCATAGCCAACCGCCATCTCGCTTTTATTACCGGTGGTCAATACCAGCGCCCGATGTTTATTCGACAACGCCATCAACAGCACGCCACGGCAACGCGACTGCAAATTTTCTTCGGTCGTATCAACCTCGGCATCGCCAAATAGCGTCTGCAATTGCTGCATAAATGCATTAAACATCGGCTCGATAGATACTACCTGATAATCGACCGCTAGCTGGCGAGCCTGTTGTTCAGCATCTTCTAAGCTCATGCTTGAGGTATATTTGAACGGCATCATCACCGCGCGCACCTTATCCGCACCCAGCGCATCGACCGCCAACGCCAGCGTTAAGGCCGAGTCAATGCCGCCCGATAGCCCCAATACCACGCCGTTAAAACCGTTCTTTTGTACATAATCACGCACGGCCAAAACCAGCGCTTGATAAACCAACGCCTGACTGCTCAATGTGCTAGCCGCTGTTGGCCACTCGCCGACAAGTTGGACACTAGCAGCGTTGATCTCAATACTCGCGCACAACGTCTGACAATGCGGTAACTCGGCAGCTACCGAACCATCACTGGCAAGCACGAGCGAATGACCGTCAAACACTAACTCGTCCTGGCCACCACAGTTATTTAAATAAACGATCGGCTTACCACATTCGCTACTACGTTGTTGTAGTACCGATAACCGTTGTTCATGCTTATCCAGCTGATAAGGTGACGCATTAATCGATAACACCCAGTCGATATCGTCTTCCAGTAAACGTTGCAGCGGTAATGGATGCCATAAGTCTTCACAGATCAACAGACCGATGCGTTGACCTTGCCATTCAAACACCGCGTTTTGCTGACCCGGAATAAAATAGCGCTGCTCATCAAAAGTGTCGTAGTTCGGTAAACGCTGCTTGTGGTAGCGCTGTAAACATTCGCCACGATGCAAAACAGACAAACTATTGAAGGTTTCCTCGCCGACACGTTGCGGGTGACCGACAATAACCACCGCATCGGAAGCTGCCGCACTAATTTGCTCTACCGCATTATCAACGGCGGCGTATAGATCATCCCGTAACAGCAGATCCTCGGGCGGATAACCGGTAATCGCCAACTCGGGAAATACGATAATATCGTTATCGTTACCGTGACGGCGAATAGTCGCTAAAATTTTTGCTGTATTTTCGTGAATCGCACCGACTGTAAAGTCTAGTTGTGCAAGACAAACCGTTAATGCTGTTGTCATAACGCCCTTACAATAAAAAGCCTGGGTCAGTGGCACGGCATAATATAGCAGCACGCGAATCGGCGCAAATAGCGAACTATAGCGCGCTGCTTAATGTTGTAAATCGTTCGGAATATGCCGATCAGCGCCCGGTTGTTGTGGACGCTTCCCTCGCCCACGGTGGTACTCACGCAGCTGATACACATAAGCTAAAATCTGTGCCACCGCGACGAATAGTCCTTGCGGAATTTCTTGGTTAAGTTCGGTAGTGTGGTAGATCGAACGTGCTAAGCCGGGTGAAGCGACCAAAGGAATTTCGTACTCGAGTGCAATTTCTCGAATTTTAGCGGCGGTTTCATCGGTACCCTTGGCTAATACCTGCGGCGCACCACGACCATTGCTGTCATATTTTAAGGCAACCGCATAGTGCGTCGGGTTAGTGACCACCACATCGGCTTTCGGTACCTCTTGCATCATACGCCGGTTCGCCATTTCCATTTGCAAGCGACGAATACGACCTTTCACCTCAGGGCTACCCTCAGAGTCTTTATGCTCGTCTTTGACCTCTTGTTTGGTCATTCTTAAGTCTTTGTTGTGCTTCCACAACTGAAACGGCACATCAATAACGACGATAAAAAACATCGAGCAACACAGCAGTAAAAACATCCACAATAAGACTTCTACCGCCTCTTTCATCATGGTCGGCATTTGCGAGGCAGCAATGGTCAAAATATGCTCATATTGCCACCACAACAGCAATACTGCAGCGCCGGCTACCACCGCAAATTTGGCAATGCCTTTCACCAATTCAATCAGCGCTTGTACCCCGAACATGCGCTTAAAGCCTTTTAAAGGGCTAATTTTATTGAGCTTCGGTGCCATCGCTTGCCAGCTAAAATTAAAACCGCCAAGCCAAGTGTTACCCCAAAATGTGGCGACTACCACCACCGAGAAAATTCCCAATAATGGCCAGAATAGTTCTTTTAACGGCATTGCCAAGGCTGCCATCATTTTGCTGGTATCGAAGATTTGCTGCCGATCGAGGGTAAACAAGTCACGCATGACGTGCGCTAAGCCGATAGCTAACGAACTACCAAACCACATTAACGCTACCGCCATACTGACTAAAACAAACGCGGTACCGAGCTCTTTTGAGCGCGCTATCTGACCTTTTTCACGGGCCTGTCGTTTTCGTCGTTCCGTGGGGTCTTCTGTACGTTCCTGATCGGTCTCAGCCATTGTACTTACCTATGTACTTACCTATGTACTTACCTATGTACTTACCTAACACTGCTGATTAATAACCACGCACATACTTGTCACTGCGCGCTGCCATTGAGCTTCAAAATGGAACATAAAGCCGCCGATGGTCAACCATAATACGATGAGACCACCGACCATCGTAATGGGAAAGCCGATAGAGAAGATATTTAGCTGTGGCGCTGCGCGTGTCATCACACCAAAACTCAAGTTAACTAATAATAGCGCGATGACGCCCGACAATACCGTCGCTAACGCCGCGGAGAACATCGTGCCGCCCCAATTAAACACTTCTTGAATGGCAATATCGCTTAACCCGGTCATGCCCACCGGAATCGCATTAAAGCTTTCGACCACCATGCGGATCATCAGTAGGTGTCCATCGACCGCTAAAAACAGCAAACTAGCCAACATTAAAAAGAATTGCGCAACTACCGGTACCTGTTGGCCATTACTGGGGTCGACCATTGAAGCAAAGCCCAAACCGATCTGCATGGCCACCATCTGTCCACCCAGAATAAAGGTCTGTAAAAACAAGTTAGATAGCAGGCCTAACGCCACACCGATGACAATTTGCTGTGCAATAATCAGCATGCCTGCCACCGACACCATCTCGACTTGCACATTAACGGCGGGTAAAGCCGGCGATACTGCCAGCGTAATAGCGATTGCCAACGGCGCTTTAATACGTTGATTAATGAGGGTACCACTGAATAAAGCCATGCTCATCAGCATCGCCGAGACCCGCGTCAACGGATACAAATGCTGCGCCAGCCAGTCAAGGATGGTACTGGTGGCGATGTCCATTAACTGACCACTTGCGGGATCTGGTTAAAAATGCCGATGGTATAATCCATCAGTACTTGCACAATCCAATGACCGCCAATACCGATAGCCGCCAGCGTGACCAATAAGCGTGGTAAAAAGCTCAGCGTTTGCTCGTTAATCGAAGTCGCAGCCTGAAACACCGCGACCACCAAACCGACCAACAAACTCGGTACAATAATGGCACTGACCAGAATAACAATAACACCTAGCGCCGAACGGAAAATATCAACAAAAACTTCGGGACCCATGTTTCACCTCCGTCACACGCCAAAACTACCGGCGAGCGTGCTCATGGTCAAATTCCAACCGTCCACGAGTACAAACAACATCAATTTAAAGGGTAACGATACCAACATCGGTGACAACATCATCATCCCCATCGCCATCAACACACTGGCGACAACCAAGTCGATGATCAAAAACGGTAAGAACAGCATAAAACCGATTTGAAAGGCGGTTTTTAACTCGCTGGTAATAAACGACGGAATTAACACTGTCATCGGCACATCCTCGGGCGAATCGACGCCCTCGGTGCCAGAAATATCGATGAACGTTTCTAAATCAGTGACGCGCGTTTGCGCCAGCATAAAGGCTTTCAGCGGGGCTTTGGCACGTTCTACCGCCTCTAATGAGGTGATGTCCTCAGCTAAATATGGCTGCAATGCTTGGTCATTAATATCGTTTAATACCGGTGTCATGATGAACAGCGTCAGGAATAACGAAATACCGATTAGCACCTGACTTGAGGGCGACTGCTGTAAGCCCAACGCCTGTCTTAAAATCGCCAAAACAATAATGATACGGGTAAAAGAGGTCATCATAATGACCATCGCTGGAATAAACGTCAGCGCGGTCATAATGGCAAGAATTTGCAAGGTTACCGAATATTCCTGACTACCATCAGGGTTAGTGGTCACGGTAATCGCGGTTAAATCTTCTTGCGCGAAGGCTACGTCAGGCAAACACCAGCACAATAAAGCAATAGCAAGGGGCAACAAGCGCATCATTAGGAACGTTTCTTTTTTAATTGTTGTTTGAGTTGTTCGGTAAAGGGCAGCGACTGCTGCTCAGTACTGACTGCTTTTATAGCAAAATCTTCGGGCAGGGTCTTTAGCAGCTGTACCGCATGAGGGGTAACCCCCAACAACAATTTATCGTCGCCCACCTGCACCACTAACAGCCGTTCTTTTTGTCCCAGCGAAAGGCTACTCAACACCTGCATGCCACCACCGCGTTGCATGCGAGTATTCAATTTCCGTAGTGCCGCCGCCAACACAAAAATCAGCGCTAGTACTACCAACAACGATAGCAACATAGCGCCAATATCTTTCCCGTTAATGGGCCCCGTTTGCGCTTGTGCATAAGCGGGGCTGCCCAATAATAAGCTAGCGCAGCTTACGAATACGTTCGATCTGACTGATAACATCGGTTAGCCGTATCCCAAATTTGTCGTTAACGACGACCACTTCACCGTGGGCGATCAAGGTGCCGTTGACCAGCACATCCAGCGGCTCGCCAGCAACACGCTCTAATTCTACCACTGAGCCTTGGTTTAACTGCAACAGGTTACGAATACTGATTTGACTGCGACCAACTTCCATCGAAATCGTCACCGGAATGTCTAAAATAGCATCCAACTTACGCTTTTCTTCGCCATTTAAGCTTTGCTCGTCATGACTCAGCTCTTCCAGTTCGGCGGTACGTACCGCTGCACCGTCGGCATCATCATCGCCTTCGCCCGCTTCTGCAGCAGCCTGCTCGGCCATTGCCGCTTCCCACTCATCCATTTCTTTATCATCACCGCTCATAATTGCCTCATTAAACGCTGGCCAGTCACTGGCTATAAATCAATATCTTCTTCGAGCTTTTGTAGCTCAGCATCACCACCGATGCGGCGGCCACCACGGGTTAACATATGAATATCCGATTTCACCGTTTCAGGGCGCTTGATCTTATCGGTGACCTTAAGCGCCAAGTTTTCTCGTGAACGTCCCAATTTGGCATGGAAAGTTGGTAAGTCTTCGATGAACACCGTTAAATCATCGGGCATTTCGATCGGAATAATATCGCCTTCCTGTAAGTCCATCACTTCGCGTAACGACAGCTCGCAATCCGCCAACTTAGCCATCATCTCTACCGGCACATCCATGATTTCGTCGCGTAGCGCCTTACTCCAACGCATGTCGGTATCTTCTTTATCAGATTGTACGCCGGCATCAAGCAGCTCACGGATGGGCTCCAGCATTGAATAGGGTAAGGCAATGTGGAAGTCGCCACCGCCACCATCCAATTCAATGTGAAAGGAGCTGATCACGATCACTTCGGTGGGACTGACGATATTGGCCATCGCTGGGTTCACTTCAGAGTCTAAATACTCAAAACCAACGTCCATGACCGGTGCCCAGGCCTCTTTATAGTCCTCAAACACCAGTTTTAACAGCATTTGAATAATACGGCGCTCGGTCGGGGTAAATTCCCTGCCTTCAATTTTTGCATGGTAACGACCATCACCACCAAAAAAGTTATCCACCAAAATAAAGACTAAACGAGCCTCCATGGTGATTAGCGCAGTACCTTTTAAAGGACGAAAACGCACCATGTTCAAACTCGTAGGCACGAACAAGGTATGTACATATTCGCCAAACTTGATCATCTGCACGCCATTAATCGACACTTCAGCGGTGCGCCGCATCATATTGAATAGGCTTACTCGCATGTGCCGGGCAAAGCGTTCGTTAACGATTTCCAGCGTCGGCATACGGCCACGAACGATTCGATCCTGCGACGAGAAATCGTAATCAAGCGCATCCGACGCTAATTCCGAGGAATCAACATCTTCTTCATCGACGTCGTCAACACCGTGTAACAGCGCATCAATTTCGTCTTGTGATAATAAATCGCTCACAGTTCTGGCCTTTTGTTATTGCAGTACAAAGCCGGTAAATAGCACTTTTTCTACCACTTTATTACCGGCTATCTCTTGCATGACATCTTGTACTTGCGCCAACGCGAGTTCGCGCAGTTTATCTTTACCTTCAGCGGTTTGCAGGGCTTCTGCTGTGGTTGATGAGAACACTTGCAGTAACGTACCCTCAATCAACGGAATATGCTTCTTAGCTGATTCTTCGTTATCGACACCGCGCACCATTAGTTGCACATTAATCTGTACTAAGCGATCTCGTTTATCGCCCGGCACATTAAATACGAACGGTCGTGGCATACCGACATACAAAGCGGTGCCCAGCTCTGCCGCTGGACCGCTAGCCGCGGCGGCGGTTGGGTCGCTGCTGGCACTGTTTTCAGCAATTGTAGTGCTGCTGTCATCACCACTAAATAGCCATAACAGCACCACCACGAGCAACACCACGACAACCCCACCGGCACCGATCAGCAGCCATTTCTTTTTACCGCCTTGCTCGTTCTTTAGTGCCAGTTCTTCGTCTTCTTCAGCCATCGTTATTATCCGTTAATGGTTATTCACCGTTATTATGGGTGCAGTATCGCATGTTTTGCGGCAAATTCCTGCCACCGATTGTTTGCTTGCGCAACAACCCCTCGGTTACCGGCTAAATATAAAAATCGACCCGCCCGACGCCCAATGGCTGTCCGTCATTAATCATGACCTGCGTCAGTTCACCCTCGGTAGCACTCAGCTCACCCTGAGCAGCAGCTGCCGTCGATTGCGGCTGAGCATCGCTATCGTTGCCTTGTTGACGCTGCTCACTGACATTACTATCGGCTAATTGTAGTCCCTGCTGTTCCAACATCTCTTTTAGGCGCGGCAAAGCCTGCTCAACGATCTCCCGCGACTGCTGATGCTGTACTTGAAAATGCACACTAGCCTGATCATTTTGTACATGCAAACGAATGTGCAAACCACCTAGCTCCGGTGGGTCCAAGCGAATATCGGCCCGCTGTACGCCTTGATTGACCATCATCAATACACGTTCGCGCAGCTGTAAAGCCGCTTGCGGGTCGTTGCCATCAAGCGACTGCTGCGATTGCCTTAACGCTTGCGCAAACGATGTCGAGGCATCGGCTACACGTTGCTGTTGTTGCTGCGCCAAACTATTGTTCTCGCGCGCTGCTGACATTAGCGCAGCGCTGGTATTGAGCGAGCTACTAGTGCTATCTACCGACGCTTTGTCCGATTGTTTATCCGACTGCCCCGTTTGCGCGATGACTTGCTGCAACATTGCCTCACGCCCACTTACTGACGCTTGCTGACGATTATCCGGTGTTGCTTCGCTCTGTTGCTGATTGCGTGCGGCGGCGCCATCAGTATTCGCTTTCAGATCCCGTTGCGAGTCTTGCTGACCATTCATAGCAATGCTCTTGTCGGTGTTACCCACCAGCTCTGAACGCGCATTATTGGCGCTCGATTGTCGATGAGATTCTGCCTGTGATGCCATCAACGCCTTATCGTTATTCTCGCTGGTCGATGCTGACACCGGAGTTTGTGGCATGGGTTGTTGCGAAGTTTGTTGCGAGGCTTGTTGCAATTGTACCAGCGCACGCAACAACGCCACTGGCTTATCGGCAGCACTGTGGTTATCGGCTAGCCTAGCCGTCTTATCCATAACACCATCGGTTTGCTGAGTTAACCAATCACCGAGCTGTTGCAGCTGTCGTTGCTGGCTCGCTGTCAGTTCACCGCCCTCGGCGCTTTGTAATTGCTGTTTCAGGCTGGCCAACCATTGCTCAACATCGGCCTCAGGTTGCTGTTCGGCGATTTGCAGCAACTGCTGACTTAAAGCCGCTAATTGCTGCAAAGACTGATTATCATGATTAGCGGCAATTAACTGCCGCGCCGCATCGCGTATGGCAGGATCAAGCTGTGCCAAAAACTGCTCAAGACGTTGCTCTAGGCCTTTATCACCAACCGCTAGTAAGCCATCACCATCACGCTCTACCTCAGGATTTAACTGTTCGCGCATGGCTTCCAACAATGCCAACCATTGCTGTGCAGCCTCGTCGGTAGCGGCGCTGCTTTGTTCTGTTGCGCTATCTGTAGCGTTATCTGTCGCTGCTTGCTCAAGGGCTTCGTCGCCTTGTTCAGCGGCATTTTTAATCGTGTCCTGTTGAGCATTTGCGTCATCGCGCTGTGTCGCCGTTGACTCAGCTTCCTGCGCATTATCGGTAGACGATGACTTGTTGGTTTCGGTGGCCGGCTTTGCCGAGCTATCGGAAGGTTTATTGCTATCGTGTTCGGGCTTAGCATGCGCATCAGCGCGACGCTCCGCTGCCTGCTGTTCGCTGGTGCGCGCTTGGCGCTGTTCGGCATCAGCTTGTTGTGCACGTAATTGCTGGTTACGGCGCTGCTCAGCATAAACTTGCTGTTGATGTTGCTGAGCTTGCTGCTCTAACGTACTGGCAAATTGCTCCGTCCGTTCGCTACTGGTTCGTTCATTAGACGACAGACCTAGCGGCGACGACGTCGAATTATTGGCAGTACGGGCAGGCTGTGGCATCACTGGTTGTGGCATAGCAAATTCTCGACGTTATCCTGCAATTCATTTTGTTCGCGCATACTGACAACAACTAGTGACAACAGATAGTGACTATCTGACATGCTGCGAACGCCTGACGAAAACTAAGCAATTTTTGTTCCAACTATTCTGCAACGGTCACCTTATCTAGTGTCAACCGCTTTGCTTAATGCGCGCAAACTTGTTGCTATTAAACTCATCCATTAATTTCTGTTCACGGCGCTCCGCCTCACGCTGTTGACGCAAACGCTGCTGCTCTAGTAAATGTTCTACCGACTGGCGTTTGCGCCGCTGTGCAAACCAACGTTGCTGACGCTGCTCAACCACTTGCTGTAGCTTGCTTAAACTGGCATGAATCTGCTCGACACCGGCATCCAGCTTGCCGACAAAGGCATGGTACTGACCGAACTGATGAGAGTGTAAGCCTTGATTGCCGCGCTGTTGCAGCTGTTGTAAGTACTGCAGCCGGTATTGCTCCATACCTTGTAACCGTTGTTGCTGTTGCTGCAAGGTCTGGCGTACCTGAGCCAGTTCAGCCGCTGCTTTATCTTCACGCCGCTGCTCTAACTCGAGTAGCATTTGTAGGGCTCGCATATCGGCCATGACTTACCTTCGCTTCAATTAAGACTGACGGCTACCCGTCAATTGCTGCAACTGCCCCAAGCATTCGTCGTAAGGCACCACTTCACGCATCCCCTGCTGTAGGAAGTTGTCAATTTTTGGACGCATATTGATGGCTTGGTCGATACGCGGATCGTTACCTTTGGTATAAGCACCGATGGCGATCAAATCCTGATTGCGGCGATACTGTGAAAACCATTGCCGCACCTGTACCGCGTCCAGCATATGTTGCTGCGACACAATTTGCGGCATCACCCGGCTGATAGATGCCTCGACATCAATGGCGGGGTAGTGGCCGGCATCAGCCAACTCGCGGGACAACACAATATGACCATCTAAAATCGCACGAGATGAGTCAGCAATCGGATCTTGTAGGTCATCACCCTCGGTTAACACCGTGTAAAAAGCCGTGATCGAGCCCTGATTTTCACCACCGTTACCAGCCCGTTCAACTAATGCCGGTAACTTGGCAAACACCGAAGGCGGATAGCCTTTAGTCGCCGGAGGTTCACCAATGGCTAGGGCGATTTCCCGTTGCGCCATCGCATAACGGGTTAACGAGTCCATCAACAACAGTACGTTCATGCCTAAATCACGAAAATACTCGGCAATTTCTGCCGCCGCTTCGCAACCGCGTAAGCGCATTAACGGTGATTGGTCTGCCGGCGAAGCCACTACTACCGAGCGCTGCCGCCCCTCTTCACCAAGAATTTCCTCAATGAATTCTTTCACCTCACGGCCACGTTCACCAATCAAGCCCACCACGATAACATCGGCGGTCGTGCCCCGGGTCATCATGCCCAATAGGACACTTTTACCCACCCCACTACCGGCAAATAAGCCCATGCGCTGACCTTGACCAACCGTCAATAAGCCGTTAATGGCTCGAACGCCGACATCTAAGGGTTGTGAAATAACACGGCGCGCCAGCGGATTGATTTTCTCACGTTTAGCGGTGCCGGTTTGTTCGCTATGAATACGCCCTTTGCCGTCGAGCGCCTGACCATTGGCGTCAATCACTCGACCCAACAATCCCATGCTTAGCGGTAATCCTTGTTGTCTTTGTAACGGCCTAACTTGCGCGCCGGGTAAAACTCCATGAGCATCGCTGATCGGCATGAGATAGGTGATATCACCGGCAAAGCCAACCACCTCAGCGCGGATCTCGCCCTGTGCCGATTCCACGCCACAGAGACTACCAATTGGCGCTCGGCAGCCCACCGCTTCAAAGGTTAAGCCAACCACACGTGTTAAATAACCTGAAACCGCCACGCGCGGTGTCTGAATACGCTTTTGATAAGCTTTTAAGCGCTCGGCCAGCGACATATTTAACCATCCTCACCGGTCAATTGCGCGAACACGGTTTGCATACGACTACTTAATGTGTAGTCGACGCGCGAACGTTCGGTGGTAATTTCACAGCCACCCAACTCGATTTGCTGGTCTTTAGCAAGTAACCAGCCACGCTGTTGCAACTCATCGTCATTCCACACCTGCTTGATACGCTCGACATCGTCGGGATGTAGGTGAATAACGACTTTTTGGTCAGTCACCGGTAACGCTTCGATGCCCTGCCGCAGGGCGTTTAAAATGGTATCTTGACTGACATTGACCTGATGTAAGCAGATAGCTTCGGTTAACGCTTGTACCAACTCAATCAATGCTTGTTCGACGCTTTGATCAATTTGCTCTAGCGGCGCTGTCACCGCGTCAATTAACGCCTGCCAACGTGCGTGCTGTTCTGTTATTGCTTGCGCAGCAGCCGCTTCACCAGCGGCATAGCCTTGCTCATGACCGGCTTGCTTAGCCTCAGCAAAACCAGCCTCATAACCTTCGCTATGGCCGGCTTCACGACCCTGTTGTAGGCCCTCTTGATAACCCTCATCACGCGCCGCCTGGCGGATCGCTTCCAGTTGCTCGGCGGTTAACGGCTGGGGTTCATCGGTGGCCTGCGGTAAATCGGCTTCAGGGGGTTCATATTGCCAACGTTTCGGTTTATTCAAGGCGTTGGTTTCACTACCCCGTTTATCATCCGGGGTAATGTCGGGATAAGACCATTTAGCTGTCGACATGTCTTGATCGGAACCCATGCTAGGCTACCTCTTGCGTTATCGGTTGCACTGTTGCGGTTAGAGGAACTCTTCGCCGCCACCGCCGCCCAGCATAATTTCACCGGCATCGGCCAAACGTCGGGCCGTCGCCAGAATGTCTTTCTGCGCCGCTTCAACGTCGCTAATACGTACCGGTCCCATCGCTTCCAAGTCGTCTTGTAGCATTTCTGCAGCACGTTTTGACATATTGTTGAAGACTTTATCTTTCAGGGCATCGTCAGCGCCTTTCAACGCTTTTTGCAGCACATCACCCTCGACTTCACGCAGCAAGTTCTGAATGCCACGGTCGTCGACATCGATCAAGTTTTCGAACACAAACATCAGATCCTGAATCTGCTGACTCATTTCTTCGTCTTGCTCGCGGATGGCGTCCATCAACTGACCTTCGATATTGGTATCGAGGTAGTTCATAATGTCTGCCGCCGCTTTCAGGCCGCCCATCTTTGCCGATTGCGCACCGGCTTGACCAGCGAACTGCTTTTCCATGATCTCGTTTAGCTCTTGCAGCGCAGCTGGCTGAACTTCTTCTAAGTTGGCAATGCGCATCATCAAGTCGAGGCGAACTTTTTCTGGGAACTGCGCCATGATTTCGGCGCTTTGCTCCGGATCGAGATAACTCAACACGATGGTTTGAATTTGCGGGTGCTCGTTGCGAATAATGGTCGCCACTTGTTTCGAATCCATCCACTTCAACGAATCCAAACCACGTGAGCCACCACCCATAACGATTTGCTCGATCAGGTTACCGGCTTTATCTTCACCCAAGGCAGCAGTCAACGCGCGCCGCACAAACTCTTCACTCTTGAAGCCAATGTTGGTGAATTTCTGAATTTCTTCTAAGAACAAGTTATGCACCGCATTAACTTTGTCTTGGCTAAAGTCATCCAGGCTTGCCATCGCCATGCCCACCTTTTGCACTTGCTTTGGCTCTAAGTGCTTAAGGATTTGCGCAGCGTCTTCTTCAGACAAACTCAGCAACAGAATGGCAGCCTTTTCAACGCCCTCCAGTTTGTTAACGTCAAACTTTTGGTCGCTGCGGCTTTTTGTGACTTCCATACTAGGCATCTTCATTTAACCACGCCTTAACCACTTGTGATGACAATTCAGGCTCATTGGCAACCAATGCGCGAACCGCCTTCAACAGGTCTTCATCTTTATGCAGGTCTGGTAATTGTAAGCTGCCATCCGGTGCAAAGCCAACCGCATCGGAATCAAACTCGTTTGACAGCATATCAATGGTTTCGTCACCCAAGTCACGTTCGCTCGCCATCATGTCATCCAGCTCATCGCGATCGGCTGCTTCAGGGTTGATTAACTTACGTAGCATCGGTTTCACCACGGTCAGGATCAACACCCCCCGCCAGTAAGCGCATTGCTCGCCAGAACCAAGGTTCTTCCCAAACCGCAGGCTCGGCGCCGGCTAAATCAGGTACTGCAGCAAAAGGTACAGTCACCACCTCAATGGTATCACCGCGGTTAATATCAAAACCTAAACCCCCCTCTAACAAGCGTCGAATATTGGCTAACTCTTCTGCGCTACGTGGGGTTAACTGAGCTTCGCCCTCAGCATTAGTGGCGTTAGCATAATCGACCGCGACCGAAACGCTCAAACGTTTAATGACACCGCTTTGTTGACGGGTATAGCTGACCGAGCTATCCAACTCATAATTACGGGTTGCTTCGTTATGTACCGACGTTGGTGTGGCCGTTTGCGCGTTAGTAGCGGTCGCTTGCTCTGGGATATTAGCGTCCAGCGGCGGCTGATTTGACAACGCCCCCGGGATCCCCGCCATGGTATCGCCAACCGAGCGATTCTCAACGGTCATTTCGCTACGAATAGCCGGCATGTCGGGGTTATAATTACGTTGTGTGCGCTCGGACTGAGTAAAGTCCATGGCTAAATCGACTTGCGCGGTGTAATTGTCATAGCCCAAAATCGGTACCAAAATGCGGTCGATCTTGTTCATGTATTCGTCTTCGCGCTTGCGTTCTAGCTGATACTCACGCGAACTGCGCGCCGACAGTGCGCTTTGTGAACCAGAATTCAGCAAGCGTCCGTTTTGGTCGGTCACCGTAACTTGTGACGGCTCTAACTCAGGTACCGCAGACGCGATCATATCGACTACGGAGGCAATTTCTTCCTCATCTAAACTATTGCTACCGCGCAGAGTCAGCAACACCGTCGCACTGGGCTTTTTCTCACGGCGTGCAAATACGTTGTGTGGCGGGATCGCCAGTAACACTCGGGCGCTGGCGACCGCGCGCATTTCTTCTAAGGTCCGTGCAAGCTGTTGTTCACGAGTATGTTGTAAACGCTCACGCTCTAACCGTTGACTGACGCCAAAGCCCGGATCTTGCATCAACATTTGGCTCGGGTCAGACTGCCCTGAATAGTTCAAACCAGCGCGTGTCATTTGCAGTTTGATGGCGTCAAAATCTTGTTCTTGCAAATAGACCGTATTGCCTTCGACTTTATAATCGATTTGGTTAGCATCTAAATAGTCTAGCGTGGCCACCAACTGCTCGGTTTCCATTTTTGCCAACGGTCGGTAAGTCGGTTCTTGCGCCCACATCATGATGAACACCGCGATAGCGACACAAATCGCCAACGCTAACACCAGAATCACCTGACGCAGTACATCAATATTGCCTAGCACCGCCATGATGCCCGATTTTTGTTGCTCATTGCCATTGCCGTAGTTGTCGTTATCCGACCCTAGCGACTGATTGCTGACCATGAGTTCTGTTGATTCTGCCACGCGCTGCTTCTCCAACCGTTAGCTACCGGATCAAACCGGCATCGCCATGATTTCTTTGTATGCTTCGACCAATTTATTGCGCACCTGCACGGTTGCCTCAAAGGCAATACCGGCTTTTTGGCTAGCAATCATGGCTTGTTCCAGACTGACGTTAGGGTCGCCCAATTCGACGCGATTTTTTAACTCGCCAGAACTTTGTTGCAGGGCATTAACGTTATCTAACGCGCCTTTCAGTAAGGTTGAGAAGTCATTTTGAGATGTGTTGCCGACCCGTAGATTGTCGGCCGTATCTAAAGCGCCTGGCTTGCGAGCTTGAGCCGCCAGGCTCTGCAGTTCCGCGTACATATCGCTTGCTTGAATTTTCATGCGCTAACCTCACCGTCAAATTTCAGACATTGGTCTTTCTTAGGTAAAGTTATGCAAAGGAAGTGCCAACATTAAAGCCGGGGTAATTTAACCCGGCAATTGCACGCCTTCATCACGGATACGCGCCAGCTTATAGCGTAAAGTTCTGGCGCTAATACCCAATTGCTCGGCTACCGCTTTGCGCTTGCCATTGTGACGTTTTAACGCGTCGATGATAATTTGACGCTCCTGCTGCCACAGCTCACCGCCCAAATTGCCCGGCTTATCCACTTGCTCTGGCACCACCACATGTTGCGGCACACTAATGCCATGATTGCTGTGGCCTTCAAGCATCAAATCGGCCACCTCAATCACGCCGTCTTGGTGCAGGATCAGGGCGCGTTGAATAACATTTTCTAACTCACGCACATTACCCGGCCATGCTTGCGCTAATAAACACTGCTGCGCAGCCTGACTCAGTTCTGCGCGCGCGATACCAGCACGTTCGCAATGACGGGCCAGCAGGTGTTCGGCTAATGGAATAATGTCGCCAGGCCGTTGCGCTAGCGGCTTCCAGGTGAGCGGAAAGACATTCAGGCGATAATATAAATCTTCACGAAAATCACCCTGCGCCACAGCTTGCTTTAAATCACGATTACTGGTGGCTATTACGCGCACATCCAAATGAATGGTTTTACGTCCACCCAGACGCTCTACTTGACGCTCTTGCAGAACGCGCAGCAGCTTGGCTTGCAGTGCTAAATCCATCTCGGTGATTTCATCTAACAATAAGGTGCCGCCCTGCGCCAACTCAAACTTGCCCGGGCACGCCTGCACGGCACCGGTAAAAGCACCCTTTTCGTAGCCAAACAACGTCGACTCCAGCATATTCTCGGGAATAGCCGCACAGTTGATCGCCACGAACGGCTGTTGTGCGCGGCTTGAGCGTCGATGAATATACTGGGCTAAAACCTCTTTGCCCGATCCGCTTGGGCCGTTGATCATCACCGTCGCCTGCGTCGCCGCCACTTTTTTTGCTAACGTCAGTAACGCGTGGCTGTCGCTATCGCCAACGATAGGCTCGTCTTGCGGTTGCTCAGTAAGTGGTAGATAACGTGTCATCAACTGCTGCAATTTTTCGGTCGAAAATGGCTTACTCAAGTAGTCAACAGCGCCCTCGCGCATGGCAATCACAGCATCGTCGACTTTCGCATAAGCAGTCATCATAATGGTCGGAATATCATAGCCCTGCGTATGCAAACTACGTAACAACTGCAAACCATTCATGCCCGACATTTGCACATCGCTCAGAATCAAATCGACGTCATCGTGTTTTAACGTGAGTAAGGCTTGCTCACCGCTGTCGGCTTCTAAACACTGATAGCCATTAAGCGTTAGCGTATCGACAATTGCCTCGCGTAAGGCTGGATCGTCTTCGACAATAAGGATCGTTGGTTTAGCCATAATGATGCATGACCTCTGCTAAGGAATCGGAAACACAGTGTTGGGCTGGCAGAATAACGCTGAAGCAGCTGCCCTGACCGACTTGACTGGTAACACTGATTTGACCTTGATGAGCTTTGATAACCGCTTGCACAACCGCTAGGCCAAGGCCTGTGCCGTGCGCTTTGTCGGTATAAAAGGGGGTAAAAATGCGTTGTTGTTGAGCACTATCGATACCGCAACCGTTATCCTCAACCTCAAGCTGTAACTGCTGTTCACTAAAGCGCAGACGAACAGCGACTTGCGCCGCGTTTACCGGAGCCGCTTGTAGTGCATTAACCAGTAAGTTTTGTAATGCACCCGACAGTGCCGTGAGGTTACCGGTTAGGCTGGCCGCTGGTACGTTACTAGGCCAGCTAATCTGCGTCTGGTAACGTTTTTCGACAGCTTCAAGCTGGCCCTGAACGTGCGTTAATAAGTCGACGAGTTCAATTTTTTCAACAACTTGTTGCTCACCACTTTTCGCGAAAAGCAGCATATCGTTGACTTGGTGTTCGATAGATTGCAGTCGGTTTACCAACTTGTCAGAAAAATTTAAGCGTTGCGATTCGTCTAACAGCGACGAATTCAAATTATGTGCATACAGCATCGCTGCCGACAATGGCGTTCGGATCTGATGAGCAAGCGCAGCCACGGTGCGGCCTAACGACGATAATCGTTGCAGCTGTCCGATCCGCGCTTGCAGCGCACGAGTTTCGGTTAAATCGGTAAGGACAATAAGCTGGCCCGGATCGGGCGCCAGCGAGGAAATATCGACGCGTACACGACGACCATTAAACAAGCTCAATTCATGGCCATCATCGGCCTTAGGAGCAAACAGGCGGCTCACGACTTCACGCCACAATTGTCCGCGTAACTGAGTTTCAAATAATTGGCTAGCTGCAGTATTTTGGTAGCGAATAACACCATCGCTGTCGAGTAATACCACCGCGTGCGGCAGCACATCGAAACTACGCTGTAAGCGCTTTGGGCAAAACGCTTCGGTAATCGGTTGCGAACTCATAAGCCATTCCTGAATCAATCATTACTGAACAACAGGAATGCAAACTTTGTGCCACTTAAAAACCTTTATTTTTCAGTCTATTACAAAAAACTAGCGTGTCATTATTTTGGCGTCAAAGTTCATCACGAGCGAGTTGATATTTACGCATTTTTTCCACTAACGTGGTGCGCCGCATACCGAGCTTTTCCGCCGCGCGCGCCACGACCCAGTCTTCAATTTCGAGCGCTTGGCGGATCAAGTCTTTCTCTAAATTGCTGAGCATATCTTTTAAGTTAACCCCCTCTGGCGGCAGGTCCTGTATCGACTGGCTATCGGCTAAAGCACTGGCTACCGCGGCGCTAATCGCTGCGGGTTCGGGTTGCGGAGGCTCGCTGCCATCGTCGTCAGTCGCAAAAATCTCACTTAACGCTTGCCGTTCTAGCAATTCTTCAGGATATTCGGGTTGCACTTCGGGCGCGTCGATGTGCTGATAACGCGGCGGTAAATCGCTAACATCAACGATACTATCAGGGTAAATAATCGCCATACGTTCAACCAGATTCGCCAATTCCCGCACATTACCTGGCCAGCGATGTAGCGATAGTGACGCCATGGCATTATCGGTAAAGCGTACTTGCGCCCCATTCTGCTGACTAAAGCGCGATACCAACTCCTGCAAAATTAATGGTACATCCTCTTGCCGCTCGCGTAACGCGGGCATTTCGATAGGAAACACATTTAACCGATAATATAAATCTTCACGAAAGTCGCCATCGATGATCATCTGCTCCAGTTCGCGGTGGGTCGCCGCCACAATGCGCACATCGGCTTGAATCGGTTTATTACCACCGACACGCTCATAGCAACGCTCTTGTAGCACCCGCAGCAGTTTCACCTGCATGTTTAATGGCATATCACCAATTTCATCAAGGAACAGGGTACCGCCTTGGGCAAGCTCAAAACGTCCTTTACGGGTGCTGATGGCGCCAGTGAACGCGCCTTTCTCATGGCCGAATAGCTCACTTTCTAATAATTCAGCAGGAATAGCGCCACAGTTAACCGGCACAAAAGGACCATCACGCCGCTTTGAAATATCATGGATATTGCGTGCCACCACCTCTTTACCAGTGCCGGATTCGCCTAAAATGAGCACGCTGGCATCGGTATCAGCCACTTGAGTAATCAATTTTCGCACGATATTAATCGACCGACTCTTGCCGACTAAGGTGCGTAACAAGCGCGGGCTTTTAGGTTGTCCTTGGCGAGGTTGTTGACGGTGATACTGCTGACAATAGTGCAGCAATTGAGTCAACATAGGGTACTGCACGTTATCGTTAATTTCGCCGACGACGTTGGCTAAACTTAATGCGTTGCTATGTTTCTCGTGAGCTGAAATGAAGGGAATAGCGGGATGCTCTTTAGCGATCTCGATTAATTCGCGCGCACAATCGCCCGCAATGACGCATAACGGTGCCTGACTATCTGATTTTTCCGCCAACGCGGCCGGTTCTATGCGCTCAACGCGCTCGCCGACGAACTCCAGCAAGGTCTGTAACTGCTGGCTACGCTGGTGGGTTTCTTCAAGCAAATAAACGGTTTGCGGTTTTAGCATCGGGCTATCAACATCGGCTAACAACGAACGTACCTGTACTTTGTATTGTACCCTAGCCTTATCAGTTAGCAACTCATGTTATCGCTTCCGATAACAAACTTTTCACCTGCGCTACTGATTAAATACTGGGTAACACCGAACTGAAACTCGGCTTCGGCGAATTCAGCCCACTGATACAAGACATTACGATGCACTTTGGCAAGTAATCCTTTACCCATATCAACATAAGGTACTTGATGGTGCAATAATAAAGGGTGAGATTTTGCTAGCGGTACTTGTTCACCAATATTAGAAGTCAATATCATTACCGCGGGCTTAGCTCCTTCTTGCCAATGCCACTGAGTGATGACAAAAGGCGCGTCTTCGACCTGAATTTTAACTTTTTCGGCGGGAGTTATTAAAAAATAATCGTCGTTTTCGCGAGATAAGACCGAGGCAAATAATTTCACCAGCTTTTGGCGTTTAATCAGCGAGCCTTGATAAAACCAGTCACCGTTAGCCTTAATGACTAAAGGAATCTCACCACAATACGGCGGATCCCAGCGTTCTGTTGGCGCCCTGTCGGTTTGCTCAAGGGCGCGTAACATTTGCTCTAACGACAAAACCTAGCTCACCAATTTCTTTTGCCGTAGCAAATACCAAAGCGTTGCTTCGGTGCGGTTTGACACCTTGATGGCTTTAAATATTGCCGATAAATGCACACGAATGGTGCCTTCGGTAATGCCAAGAATATTGGCAATTTCTTTGTTCGATAGGCCTTGCGCCAACAATTGCATAATTTCTAACTGGCGTGGCGATAAAAAGTTTTCCGCACCACCTTGAGATGCCGATACCTCACTTAGCTGAGGCTCATCTGGCAGATAACGGTCGCCATTTAAAATGGCTCTAATGGCCAGTTTAGCTTCTTCGGCAGTACTATCTTTAGGTAAGTAACTACGTGCGCCAGCGGCTAACGATTGGCGAATGTCGGTCACCGGTTTACGCCAAGTGAACAACACCACATGTGCTTGCGGCGCCGATTTTTTTAAGCGCTGCAAGACTGGCCGTATTTCGCCGTCAGGTAACTGTAATTCGACAAAAATAATATTATAGTCACCGTCACCAGCTAAGTAGTCTTGCGCGACGGAAAAACTTGCCGCTTCGTATATGGCGACATTAGAAGAATAGCTCGTGATCAACTGAATCAAGCCGGCACGAACAAAAAACTGCGGGTCAATTATTAAGATTTTCATTTTTTGTTATCAACGTTGGCACTCAATTACTATAATAACTTTTAGCATATTAGTCAGAGGTTGACTACATTTTTATTCACAAATTAGTGCTAATCATGCTAACTAAACCACTAAATCCTTAGCCGATGAATGACCGAGAGCGCGATGACTAAACACTATATCAGTTGCCTGGTGCTATTAAGTCTATTGTTAGGATGCACACCGCAACCCTCCGTTGCGTTACAACAACAGCGCTTAACCGAGTATCCAGTGCTAGCTGCGAGTATCAGCGCAGAAACACTGGTTGTCATTGACACCAGTGGTTTACGACAATTTGATTTACAGGGCAAAAGACAGGCCGAACAAGGCCTACCGGACGCCGACGGTAGTTATCAATTGAGCGCATCAGCACAGCAATATCTGGCTTATGACCGGCACAACTTGTACTTTTGGCATAGCCAACAACAACGTGTTAGCGACCACTGGCAGCTCAATGACACCGTAATACTCGCCCAGCTAGCTAATGACCAAGTGGTGGTCGCTACCGAAAATCAACAATTGCTATGGCTGCAACAAGCCGAAGTGAGTCAACGCCAATCCCTTTCGAGCACGGCAACCAGCATCCATTATTGGCCGTCACAACAAGCTTGGCTAGTGACCACCCGCGCTGGTGAGCTGCTCTTATTTAGCCAAGATGGCAGCGCGCAACTGCAGCACTGGCAATGGCGAACCGGTGTCATCGTGGCCAGCGCCTTTAGCAACGAATATGGCTTATTAAGCTACGCCGACTTAGCCAGCAATCCGTTCAGTCAATCCAACACCGCTTGGTTAATGTTGCATTGGCAAAACCATGACTGGCAGCCACAGCCATTACCACCAACCAATGTCGAGGGTTTTAGCGCAATCCCACTCAGTCTGCCACAGCAGCAACCTCAGTGGTTGGTTGCGGGACCAAGACGCAGCTTATACGTGGTCAATGCCGAGACTCGCTACACGCTACATGAGGGCGCCGAGAATAGCGGTCTTTATGCGGCGCTAGCCGACCACGGCGATGAGCTGTTGGCAGTAACCAGCCACGGCTACCTGCAACGTTGGCAAAAAGGCGATATAGTAAAACGACTTTCAGCACAACATTGAGTGTTCGTTATGCCGTCTATTTGTTTGCGACGATTACTACCATCGATGCTGCTGGCTACTCTACTGACTAGCCCGCCGCTAACCGCGCACGCCGACACCACGCGTTACTTTAATGTCAACGGCTATACCCTAGTTAGCCCCCCTGGCAACGACGCCGAGTTAAAATCATTTTCAAGTTTTGTGGTACGTGACGGACGCTTTATCGCTGTCGGCGGTGAGCACTTAGCTGAAGCTTATGCCGAGGCGACCGCCGTCGATCTGCAACAGCAGACCGTCCTACCCGGCTTAATTGACGCACACGGTCATGTGATGGGTTTAGGCATGCGCTTATCGCAAGTCGATTTACGCGATAGCGAATCGGCTGCGGCGGCGGTTAATCAACTGGTGCAGTTCGCGCAGCAGCACCCACAGCAAAGCTGGCTGCAAGGCGGAGGTTGGAACCAAGAAAATTGGCCAGACAAACGCTTTCCCACGGCAGCCATGATCGATGAACAAATCGCTGATCGGCCAGTTTGGTTAATGCGTGTCGATGCCCACGCCGGTTGGGCCAATCAAGCGGCGCTAGACGCTGCTGGCATTGATGCCAGTAGCATCGATCCTGATGGCGGTGAAATTGTCCGTGACCAGCACGGTAACCCGACTGGGGTATTGATTGATAACGCCATGAATTTGGTCAAGCGGGTTATTCCGGAACCCACCGTGGCCGAGCAGCAACAAGCCTTACAGTTAGCCTTTCAGCGATTGTTATCACTGGGTATCACCAGTACCCACGACGCCGGCGTTAGCGCCGAACAAATCGCGCTTTATCAACGTTTAGCGGCAAACCAACAACTGCCGCTGCGAATATACGCCATGATTGCGGCTACCGAACCACGCCTGCCAGAACTGCTGGCACAAGGGCCGATCACGAGCGCTGATGATAAGTTTCAGCTCAACAGTGTCAAAATCTACGCCGACGGCGCGCTAGGCAGCCGTGGTGCAGCATTGCTCGAACCCTATAGCGACGCGCCACATCAACATGGCTTGCTGGTCACGCCAGTGGAAGATATCGCAACCCTATTTAATCTGATCCTTCCTTATGGCTTTCAAATTAACATCCATGCCATTGGCGATCGTGCGAACCGTATCGCCTTAGATCAATTTGCCCGCAGTTTTGCCGAAATTGGCGGTAAGAACCTGCGTAATCGTGTAGAACACGCACAAATTGTCAACAAAAGCGATTTGAAACGCTTCAAATCACTGAATATTATTGCTTCGATGCAGCCCACACACGCGACCTCAGACAAGAACATGGCTGAAGATCGTTTAGGTAAAGCGCGTATGGCTGGTGCTTATGCTTGGCAAACCTTATTACAGCAAGGCACCATCGTTGCCGCGGGCTCAGACTTTCCGGTAGAGCCAGCTAATCCATCACGCCGCCGTTACCCGCCAAGATCGACACGATCAACCTGCCGGGGGTTGGTATGCTGAACAAGCCATGACCTTAGCGCAAGCATTACGCGCTTTTACTCTGGACGCTGCCTATGCCGCGTGGCAAGAACATCGTCTCGGCTCCATTGAACCGGGTAAATGGGCTGACTTTATCGTGCTCGACCGCGATCCGTTTGCCATTGAGCCAGCGCAGCTCTGGCAAGTCACCGTCAGACAAACCTATGTCGCCGGAGAGCTTCAGTACACGCGAGAAACGGAGTCGAGCAACGCCGATGAATGATACCTTTTTATTTGCCGATGATACGCCGCCAACAACGCCCGCAGAAAGTCTGCCGGGCAAAGATGCGTATCAAGTGTTGATTGTGGATGACGATGAAGAAATCCATACCATCACCCAAATGGCGTTAAGCGAATTTACCCTTGATGGTCACCCGTTACAGTTTTTGTCGGCCTACTCGGGCGCGCAAGCCAAGCAACTATTACAGCAGCATCCGAATATTGCCATGATGTTATTGGACGTAGTGATGGAAACCGACCATGCCGGTCTGGATGTCGCACACTGGGTTCGTCATGAACTCAAAAACCGTATTGTCCGTATTGTTTTACGCACCGGCCAACCCGGCCAAGCGCCAGAAGAGGAAGTCATCTCTGGCTATGACATTGACGACTATAAAGAGAAAACCGAACTGACCTATCGCAAGCTGGTCACCTTAATGTACTCGACCCTGCGAGCCTACCGCGATTTACGTGCCATCGAACGCAATAAGTTAGGTTTGGAAAAAGTCATCAGTGCCTCGGCGGAAGTGTTTAGCGCCCGCTCAATGCAGGGCTTATGCCAAGGCATTCTGGAGCAGTTAGTAGCACTTATTACACGAGCTGACGATGCCCTGTATTGCCGTGAGCAACAATCGACCTTAACGGCCAGCGGTGAGCAGGGTCACCCATACGAAATCATCGGCGCCACTGGCGAGTATGCAGATAAGGTAGGGCAACCGGTCAGTGGTGACGTAAATCGACAAGTGATTGCTAACTTACAAGCGCGCCAACAAACCGTTAGCTTTTGCGTACATGAGCACTGCTATTACGGGCTCTATCAAACCCACCAGCAACGTCGATATTTACTCTTTATTCGTGGAATTCGTGAACTCAGTGAGTTAGATCAACACCTGTTACAGCTATTTGTGAATAATTCATCAATAGCCATTGATAACGTAATGCTAATGGAAGCGATGCGCCAGCCTTCAGCTGACGCTAGCTCGTCGTCATGAGATAAAGCCCTATGGACCTACACAATATTCGTCGCGATTATCAACGCGCAGAACTGACTCAGCAACAGCTTGCCAGCGACCCTAACCAACAGTTTGATCGGTGGATGGCCGAAGCGATTGCCGCCTATACCGATGGCGACCCCACAGCAATGACGTTAGCGACGGTCGATGCCGACCATAATCCCCATCAGCGGGTGGTGCTACTCAAAGCCAACGACGCCAGCGGCTTTTACTTCTACACCAACCTAGGCAGCCAAAAGGCCCAAGACATCGGCGACAATCATCGCGTTAGTTTGCATTTTTCTTGGTTATCGATGGAGCGTCAAATCAGCATTCGCGGCCATGCCCAGCCTGTTGACCGTGAACACGTAGCAACCTACTTTCACAGCCGTCCGCGTGCCAGTCAAATCGCGGCGTTAGCCTCGCAGCAAAGCCAACCTATCGCCAGCCGCGAGCAGTTGATGCAGCGTTATCAGCAGTTGCAAGAAAAATATGCCAACACCGAGCAACCTATCCCGTTACCCGACAGTTGGGGCGGGTTCTGTGTTGAACCCCATTATTTTGAGTTTTGGCAAGGCGGTAGTCATCGCTTGCACGACCGTTTTTGCTATCGGCGTAGCGCCGATGGTTGGACCATCCAACGCTTACAGCCTTAACTGTCGAGCCACGCCGTTACCGCTCTGCGGGTAACGGCAGTTGGCGGTCATCGGCACAGCGCTGTAATACACGTAAAATCGCATCGCTAAATTCGACACCATGGCGTAATTGCCGCTGTTTATGGGCATGACTTTGCTGGCCGGGCAAGCGCACCGGGGGGTCGATAGCCGCCGAATTCAGCGCCGCTTGTAATAATTCGTCGGTTACTGCTTGGAAGGCCGCGTAATCGCCTATAGCCGCCGGGTCGATAACTTGTATCCAGACGCTATTGGCGTCACCATCATCAGCACCTGCCTGACGCCCGTGCAGCGATAGCGCCATACTCCAAATTTCGCTGAACAGCGTCAGTCCGTAACCTTTATAACCTAACTGTGCGCCCCCCAACGGCGCGATGGCGCTGGCGTTTTCAGCAAAAAAGGTATGCGGATCATCGCTCCACTCACCATCAGCGGTGACTAACGCCGCATAGGGTAAGCGTTGACCGTTGGCTTTTGCCTGACGCACCTTACCCGCGGCAGTCATCGATAAACTAATATCAAAGATCAGCGCTTGCGACGAGGTAGGTACCCCAATAGCAAACGGATTAGGCGAAAACACCGCTTGTTTGCCGCCATGTGCCGTTACCGCACGTTGCCCGGGAGACGACGCCATAACGCTAATCAGTAACTGCTGTTCGGTCGCCAACGACAAATAGGCGGCTAGCGACGCGACGTGTTGGCTACGCCGTAGCAGCATAGTACCAGTGCCGCATTGCTTGGCTTTATCAATTGCTACTTGAATGGCTTTTGGCATGACATAGGGTCCGGGTAAAAATCCCGCGTCCCAGCACGCTATGGCCGGTCGGTCGCTAACCACCGTCACCTCGCCTTCGGTACGACTTTTACCATCTCGTAGCCAGCGCATATTGTCGTATAAACGCACCAAGCCATGGGTGCGATAACCTAACATATCGCCCTCAAGCAAATAGTACGCGGTGGTACGCGCAACCTCGGCGCTGGCACCGGCACTTTGCAAACAAGCAATGGCCCAATCTAGCATCGCTTGATAATCAAACTTATGCGTATTTTCAGAATTCATCGCTAGCGCCTCTTGGTCAATCCGCACAGGTCGGATAAGCTTAGCAGAGTCATTTATTAATTGGAGTAGTTCGACGTGCCTGCACCTGCAAAAATTGGCCGTATTGGGGTATTAACCAGCGGTGGTGATGCGCCTGGTATGAATGCCAGCCTGCGCGCAGTAGTTTTAGCCGCTAAACATCATAGTATTGATGTCGTTGCTTTTCGTCATGGTTACGAAGGGTTGCTTAACGACGACTGGCAACACATGAACGAGAGCGACGTACTGCACATTTTGCAATATTCCGGCACCATCATTAAAAGTGCGCGCAGTGAGCGCTTTCGCGAAGCCGACGCGCCGGCGGCCGCAGCGCAGGTATTAGATAAACATCAAATTGATGCGCTGATCGTCATCGGTGGCGATGGCTCGTTCCGCGGTGCCGGTCATTTGGGTAGCGTTTGGCAAAAACCGATTGTCGGCATTCCCGGCACCATCGATAACGACTTATACGGCACCGATGCCACTATTGGCTATGCCACCGCGGTCGAAACTGCAATGGACGCGTTAGATAAGATCCGCGATACCGCCGAAGCCATGGATCGCGTCTTCATCGTCGAAGTCATGGGTCGTCACGCGGGCTTTATCGGTTTAAGCAGTGCTATGGCGGCGGGTGCTGAGCGGATGATCCTGCCGGAGCTGCAAAAACAAAAGCCGTTGACGGTCGAAGCCTTAGTTAAACACATCGAAAACGTACAAAAAGTCCGTGGCGACAGTTCTTACGTGATGGTCTTGAGCGAAAACCAATGGCCCGGTGGCGCCGTACGTTTAGCTGAGCAACTTGAAGATCGTTTACACCTGCCCTGTCGTCCTTGTCTGCTGGGGCATATTCAGCGTGGCGGTCGGCCAACCGCTAGTGACCGTATTTTAGCTACCCGTATCGGGGTGCACGCCGTGAATCTGGTCATGGCCGGGGCGAATCAAGTGATGGCGGGTATTATCGCCGATCAACCGGTGGCCACGCCGTTGGCCGATACTTGGCAACAGCGTAAGGGCTTGAGTGAAGAAATGATTCAAATTCAACAAACGCTGTTTAATCCGGTTAAACGCACCGCGCCAACATCGGTTGCAGAACCGCAAGCCTAAATCGGCATTTAAAAATCGCGAAAAAATTATCGGTTCTGACGCTTTTCGCTTGGCAAAAGCGTCAGCTAGCTACGATAATATTCGCTTTATGTGTTTGCCAACGACGAATTTGTGAGGTTGACCACTTTGTCGAAAATTGTATCTTTGCCGGTCTCGACGACCTCTCCTGCGCGCGAGTTTTTTGGCGCCACCCGTAGCACCGATGTGTACGCCCATGCGACTCATATTATTGGTTTTGGCTTTGACGGTACGGCTTGCTTTCGTAAGGGAACACGCAATGGGCCGGACGGTCTGCGTGCGGTGTCGGAGGACATTGAGTCCTACTCGCCTTATCTGGATGCCGACCTACACGACCAAACCTTTTACGATTTAGGCAACCTGTCGCTGGGTAACGAGGCAGACGTTGAAGCGCAGTGGCAACATGCTAGCGACGATTTTGCTGCTATTTTTGGCGAGCTTGATTTAGCCGCCGAGCAAGTGAAGGTATTGACCTTAGGCGGTGAACACTCGATTTCTTACGCGCCGATCCGTAAATATCTGGCACAGTATCCCGATTTAGTCATTTTGCATCTGGATGCACACGCCGACTTACGTGACGGCTTTTTAGGCTACCATTATTCACACGCTTCAATCATGCGGCGCGCCGTTGACCATTTTGGTGCCGGGCACCAATTGATTCAATATGGTATTCGTTCGGGTACACGCGAAGAGTATCAATGGATGAATGAGCACGGCACGATCCGCAAATCGCGTCAGGCGTTTTTAGATAGCGTTGCCGCTATTGCCGCCGAGCGGCCGATTTATCTGACCTTGGATCTGGATTATTTCGACCCATCGTTCTTACCCGGTACCGGTACGCCAGAACCGGGCGGTGAAGACTTTCATTCTTATGTCAGCTTGATGAAGCTATTACGACAGAAAAACTTGGTTGGTGCCGACGTTGTCGAGTTGTCGCCAGAGATTGACCCCACTGGTAACTCGGATGTGTTCGCGGCGAAAATCGTGCGCGAATTGTTAATCGTCCTCAATCAATCCTTCTCGAATCAACAAGGAGCCTAGCATGCAGTCAAGCTGGAGCATCGACGACGCCGAAGAACTTTACGGCGTTAAGCGCTGGGGCGCGGGTTATTTTTCGATCGGTGAAAACGGTAATATTCAACTTGCGCCTAATCATCGCTATCCCGATGTCACTATCGATATGAAAGACGTGGTGGATGAAATTTTGGCGGAGGGTATTCAGTTACCGGCGGTCATTCGTTTTCATGACATTCTGCGTTCGCAGGTCGAAATTCTAAATGAGACTTTTCAACAGGCTATCGACAATGCCGATTATAACGGCAAGTACATCGGCGTATTTCCGATCAAAGTGAATCAGATGCGCGAAGTCGTCGAAGAGATCATTGATGCCGGCGAACCCTACAATTATGGCTTAGAAGCCGGTTCAAAGCCCGAGCTGATGGCCGTCATGGCTTACAATGAAAATCCCAATGCACTGACGATTCTGAACGGCTATAAAGATGAGGATTACCTCACGCTGGCATTACTGGGACGCCACTTACAGCGCAAGATGATCATTGTTATCGAAAAATACAGCGAGCTGGAGATGCTGATCCCGTTAGCGCGCAAGCTGAATGTCGAACCGATGATCGGCCTGCGTAGCAAAATGATGGTGAAAAGCGCGGGTAAGTGGGCTAGTTCAAGTGGCGACCGTGCCAAGTTCGGACTCAGCATTACCGAAATTCTGAATATTATCGAACGCTTAAAAAGCGAGGATATGCTGCATTGCGCCAAATTACTGCACTTTCATATTGGCAGCCAACTGTCGGACATTCGCAAGATTAAAGAAGCGGTAACCGAGGGCGCCCGTTTATACGCAAAACTGGTACAAATGGGTGTGCCTTTAGAGTACTTAGATATCGGCGGCGGCTTAGGTATCGACTATGACGGCACCAGCTCAACCACCGACTCGTCACGTAACTATTCGACCGAAGAGTATGTTGCCGATGTGGTTTATGGGGTGAAGCAAATCTGCGACTTAGAAGAGGTACCGCACCCTAACCTAGTCAGCGAAAGTGGTCGCGCCATCACCGCCCACCACAGCTGTGTGGTCACCAATATCGTCGGCGAAATCAGCCCGACCGGTACGCAGTTCGATATTTCAGCCGAAGATGGCGAGCATATCCTAGTCGCTAACATGCGCGAACTGGTGAACGCCGAAGAGATCCACCCGCAAGAACGCTATAACGATGCTGCATCGTTTAAAGCTAGCGCTTATGAGGCGTTTAAATTAGGTATTTTATCGCTACCCGAGATGGCTAAGCTCGATACCATGTATTGGCAGATCTTGGCCGATATCCATCAGTCATTGGATCGTGACAGCTTTGTCTTTCAAGAACTGGCAGAATTGGAAGATATGCTGGCTAGCCAATATCTGGCGAATATGTCGATTTTCCAATCGGCAGCAGATACTTGGGCTATTGGTCAGGTGCTTCCGATTGTGCCAATTTCGCGCTTGAACGAAAAACCGCAAGTGCGCTGTTCGATGGTCGACATTACTTGCGATAGCGATGGTAAGCTCAGTAAATACATCGAAGGCACCGAAATCAGCGAAAACATCCCCATGCATACGCTGAAAAAAGGCGACAATTACGTGGTCGGTATGTTTTTGACCGGCGCTTATCAAGACGTGATGGGCGATATGCACAACCTGTTTGGGCGTTTAACCGAGGTGCACGTGTACGCACACGATGATGAGCCGGGCGATTTCTATATCGAAGAAGTGGTACCGGGCACGTCGGCAGAAAAAGTACTCACTACCATGCAATACAATACCGATTATATGGCCAAAGTGGTTAAGAAAAGTATCGACCGCCAAGTCCGTAAGGGTAATATTGCACCACGTGAGGGCGTACGCTGGACCGACTTTTATGAGCAATGCTTGGCCGGTAGTACTTATTTAAAGGTGTGATTAGAGGTTAATTAACGGGTAAAAGGCGAGCAAACTGGGTTAAAAACCGGCAAAGTGCATATTTACTGACCAAACAGTTAAAAATCACATAAAAAGCGGTTGACTCAACCCAGAGAAAATCGTTTAATACGCCCCACGCCCGGATAGCTCAGTCGGTAGAGCAGAGGATTGAAAATCCTCGTGTCGGTGGTTCGATTCCGCCTCCGGGCACCATTATTCAGAAAAAGCCAGTCTTCGGACTGGCTTTTTTGTATCTACGGATCGTTGAATCGAATGATGATTCGGTGCAAAGCACCTCACCCCTACGGGGCCAGCGCTAAAGCGCTGTTCAACTGCGCTGCGCGCAGTAGTCCGCCTCCGGGCACCACCATCCCTTCCAATGCCGTCCATACTTGTACTTTAAGCCTTTATTAATCAAGTACTTGGACGGTATTGGAGTCTTTTTTAGTCTTTTCTGGTTCAGTAACATCCACACTGTTTAGTAACACAGAACAAAATGTACAAAAGGCGTGTTACTAAAATACCCCGTATAACTAAACCATTGAGCGCTAGAGAAGTTAGCGAGGCGAAGCCCAAAGACAAAGAATACAACCTTTCTGATGGTCAAGGACTGCACCTAAGAGTCAAACCATCGGGCAAAAAAGTTTGGATCTTCAATTATTTCGAGCCCTTCACCAAACGCCGCAGAAACTTAACACTTGGCAACTTTCCTGATTTGTCTTTAAGTTTAGCACGTGAAAAGCGCCAGCAGAATCGGGAGTTACTTGCACAGGATATTGATCCCATATTTCACCGTGACGAACAGTTCGAAGCAGAACGGGCTGCGGCGGGCAATACATTCAAAGCAGTGGCTGAGCGTTGGTTCGAAACGCACCAGAAAGAAGTAAAGCCCGACACAGCCAAAAAGATTTGGCGTTCACTTGAAAATGACGTATTCCCACGAGTGGGCTCAATTCCAATCAAAAAATTAATAGCACCGAAAGCAATAGAAGTCATTGAAGCCCTTACCAAACGGAATAGCCTTGAGATGGCGCGTAAGGTCGCTCGCCGGATGAATAACGTCATGTCGTTCGCTCTTAATGTAGGATACATCGATCATAACCCTCTGACAGGCATCAATCGGGTAATACCTTCATCAAGGGTTCAGAACATGCCATCACGCGCCCCTGATGAATTACCGGAGCTCATGCGGGCTTTAAACTTTGCCAATATCAAATACGTAACTCGGTGTTTGATTGAATGGCAATTACACACCATGGTCCGCCCAGGCGAAGCCGTGCAGACCCGTTGGCAAGAGATCGACTTTGACAAAGCAATATGGGCAATCCCCGCAGAGAGAATGAAAATGGGACGACCTCATGAAGTGCCGTTAACCAAGCAGTCATTAGCGCTACTAGAGTTCATGCAGCCAATGAGCGGCCACAGAGAGTTTATATTTCCTTCTGATAGGGCTCCCCTTAAGCATGCTAATAAAGAAACCGCTAACATGGCTCTCAAGAGGATGGGCTTCGAAGGTCGCCTGGTAGCTCACGGCCTTAGGGCTCTAGCCAGCACTACGCTTAACGAGAGAGGTTTTGATAAAGACGTAATTGAAGTTGCGCTGGCGCATATCGACAAAGACAAAATTCGAGGGGCATATAACCGCGCTACTTACATAAAGCAGCGCAGAGAAATGATGGAATGGTGGTCTGAGCATATTGAAAAAGCGTCTCAGGGATCTATGAGCCTTTCCTCAACTGGAAAGGATAATATTTGATCTGATTGCCCGTAGGGTCAGGACGCATATATGTGGTTATTTTTTGATATAACGGACAATAACTGACTTTTCTGAACGAAATGAGCCCTTATAAGTGATGTGCACTCATCACCTGCATTAAAATGTAGGCACTTTCCTATTTTCGCCAGCTTGTTTCTAGTTCTGCGATAAGCGCCGATATCGCCATATTCGTGTTTATCCAACTTCTCAACTTCCCACTTATTGCCTCTGAAATTTTCGGGTAAGCGGATTAAATGGTTGATCTTACCTTTGCATGAGAGTGAGACAGACCGGCATCTCATCGGATTATCTGGTTGATGCTTCACCTACTGCTGGTGCATGTTTCCTTCGCTAATTCCAGCAAGAACCCCACACGCCTCAACTTCCCGGTCATCGTTGCAACTCGCTCTCAGTGAAACGAGTTGTTTCTCAAGCGCTTGCAGAGCGGTTATCTGCGACCGCACATGAGAGATGTGATCATCGAGCAAGGCGTTGACGGCGGTACAAGGCTGATGAGGGTCGTCCTGATAGCTCTGTAGTTCGTGAATCTCAGCCAGTGACAGGCCCAGGATTCTGCAGCGACGGATGAAGGCCAGCCCCTCACCATGCTTCTCGGTATAGACACGGTAACCGTTGTCCTGCCGATCAGGCGGCGGCAACAAGCCCTGCTGTTCATAGAAGCGGATCGTCTGTGTTTCGACCCCTACCAACTGCGCCAACTGACCAATGCGCATCAGCCTCCTCCCCAACGGATTCTTTACTCTATTGACCTTATAGTAGCTTTATAGTTTTAAATGGTACCACAACATTGTTCAAGTGGAGTCGTATCATGAGCAAATCCTGTGGTGGCGCCTGTGGCGGTGATGCAACGTCCGCAGCGGATACCGATATACAGGCCTCCTCCGAGGCGCCAGGGAGATGGGTCAGTGTTTATGCCGTGCCGAAGATGGACTGTCCATCAGAAGAACGAATGATTCGCCTAGCCCTGAACGGCTTTGAGGAGATTCGGGCGCTGTCCTTCGACTTGTCGAACCGCCGGCTGAAGGTCGTGCATGACGGCGAGGTCGAGCCCGTCACCTCGAAACTGAAGACCTTGGGGCTAGGCGCCTCGCTTCAGGAAACCGTCGCTGCAAATTCGGAGACCATCAAGGCCGCCGAGTTTTCGGCAGCTTCTGCTAAGCAAGAATCCGGGACCCTGCGCTGGTTGCTCGGCATCAATGCACTTCTGTTCGTGGTGGAAATGACTGCCGGTCTGATCGCCCAGTCCACCGGCCTGATTGGAGAATCCCTGGACAATTTTGCCGATGCGGCGGTGTACGGGCTTGCCCTTTATGCGGTTGGACATAGCGTGAAAATGCAGGTACGTGCCGCGCATCTTGCTGGTGTACTGCAACTGATCTTGGCTGTGGGCGTGCTCGTAGAGGTGGTGAGACGCTTTGTATTCGGTAGTGAGCCTGAATCGCTGGTGATGATGGCTATCGCATTCGTCGCATTGATTGCCAATACCAGTTGTCTGCTGCTCATATCCAAACATCGGGAAGGCGGGGCGCACATGAAGGCAAGCTGGATATTCTCGGCCAACGACGTGGTGATCAACCTGGGGGTCATCACCGCCGGCGCCCTGGTCGCGTGGACCGGTTCCAATTATCCGGATCTGATTATCGGCACCATCGCGGGGGGCATTGTACTTAACGGTGCCAGACGCATTTTGGCGTTGAAGGGTTAAATAATGCTCATTATTGGCAAAAAGCTCTCGCCGTATGCCCTATTGTCCATATCGGGCCTGCTGGCAGCGTCTGATCAGGCTGTAAAGTGGCTGGTGCAGCAATCAATGGCCTATGGCGAGTATGTTTCGGTGACCCCGTTCTTTAACTGGGTGCACCTATGGAACACCGGTGCCGCATTCAGTCTTTTTGCGAATGGTGGAGGCTGGCAGCGCTACTTTTTTATCGGAATCGCGGTAGTGGTCTCGATTTTTCTGATCAAGCTGATCCTTGAAAATCGTCATAAAGGAGAAGCCATCGCTTACAGTCTTATCCTCGGTGGCGCCATGGGCAACCTGATTGACCGGGTCTTTCGCGGCTATGTTGTGGATTCCTTTGATTTCTATTGGCGAGACTGGCATTGGCCGGCCTTCAACCTGGCTGATATTGCAATTGTCCTCGGTGCCTTACTTTTCGTTTCCAGCAGCTTGTTGGGTAAAAAAAGCAAACACCAATGCCGAGTCGGATGGATCTGACTGACACCTACGCCTATACAACACCATGACCGAACTTCCCGACAACATCCTTCACCTGCCGCAATACCAAGTACTGGGCTGCAAATCAACCGACGACGAAATGCACTTCCAGGTGGACGTGCCCGATCCCATCGCCTGCGAGGAATGCGGCGTGCAGGGTGAGTTCGTACGGTTCGGCAAGCGTGACGTTCCCTATCGTGATCTGCCCATCCACGGCAAGCGGGTCACTCTCTGGGTGGTCCGCCGCCGATACACCTGCCGGGCCTGCAAGACAACATTCAGGCCCCAGCTACCGGAGATGGTGGACGGATTCCGTATGACACTGCGGCTGCATGAGTACGTGGAGAAGGAATCCTTCAACCACCCCTACACCTTTGTGGCGGCACAGACCGGCCTGGACGAGAAGACGGTGCGCGACATCTTCAACGCCCGCGCCGAGTTCCTGGGGCGCTGGCGCCGCTTCGAGACGCCCCGCATCCTGGGCATTGACGAGCTATACCTGAACAAGCGCTACCGCTGCATTCTGACCAACATTGAGGAGCGAACCCTGCTCGACCTGCTGGCCACCCGCCGCCAGGACGTGGTGACCAACTACCTGATGGGGGCACCTCAGAAAACGGAAAATAAAGCACGCTAAGGCATAGCTGACCTTGCCAGGCCTGCTTCGCCCTGTAGTGACGCGATCAACGGGCAGGAAACATTCCCCTTTCGTGCATGGCAGGCGCACACGAGTTCAGACAGCACGGTTTCCATGCGCGCCAAGTCGGCCATCTTCTCGCGCACGTCCTTGAGCTTGTGTTCGGCCAGGCTGCTGGCCTCCTCGCAGTGGGTGCCAACGTCGAGCCGCAACAGCTCGGCAATCTCGTCCAGACTGAACCCCAGCCGCTGTGCCGATTTCACGAATTTCACCCGAACCACGTCCGATGCTGCCGTAAGGCTTGTCCGGTTCCGGCAACAGGCCCTTGCGCTGATAGAAGCGGATTGTCTCCACGTTGACCCCGGCCGCCTTGGCAAAAACGCCAATGGTCAGGTTTTCCAAATTATTTTCCATATCGCTTGACTCCGTACATGAGTACGGAAGTAAGGTTACGCTATCCAATCCAAATTCAAAAGGGCCAACGTATGTCTGAACCACAAAACGGGCGCGGTGCGCTCTTCGCCGGCGGGCTGGCCGCCATTCTTGCATCGACCTGCTGCCTGGGGCCGCTAGTACTGGTCGCCCTGGGCTTCTCCGGTGCTTGGATCGGCAACCTGACGGTGCTGGAACCCTATCGACCGTTGTTCATCGGCGCGGCGCTAGTGGCGCTGTTCTTCGCCTGGAAGCGGATTTACCGGCCCGTGCAGGCATGCAAGCCAGGTGAGGTCTGCGCGATTCCGCAGGTGCGCGCCACCTACAAGCTGATTTTCTGGATCGTGGCCGTGCTGGTCCTGGTCGCGCTTGGATTTCCCTATGTCGTTCCATTTTTCTATTAACCAGGAGTTCATCATGAAGAAACTGTTTGCCTCCCTTGCCCTCGCCGCCGCTGTTGCCCCGGTGTGGGCCGCTACCCAGACCGTCACGCTAGCGGTTCCCGGCATGACTTGCGCCGCCTGCCCGATCACAGTCAAGAAAGCGCTCTCCAAGGTCGAAGGCGTGAGCAAGGTCGATGTGGGCTTCGAGAAGCGCGAGGCCGTCGTCACTTTTGACGACACCAAGGCCAGCGTACAGAAGCTGACCAAGGCCACCGCAGACGCCGGCTATCCGTCCAGCGTCAAGCAGTGAGCCAGCAAGCCAACGACAACAGCGAGAGCCGCTTCATGGGACTGATGACACGCATTGCCGATAAAACCGGCGCGCTCGGCAGCGTCGTTTCCGCGATGGGCTGCGCCGCCTGCTTTCCAGCCCTCGCCAGCTTCGGCGCGGCCATCGGGCTGGGCTTCTTGAGCCAGTAAGAGGGACTGTTCATCAGCCGCCTGCTGCCGCTGTTTGCCGCGCTGGCCTTCCTGGCGAACGCGCTGGGTTGGTTCAGTCATCGGCAATGGCTGCGCAGTCTGCTCGGCATGATCGGCCCGGCCATCGTGTTTGCGGCCACGGTCTGGCTGCTCGGCAACTGGTGGACGGCGAACCTGATGTACGTCGGCCTGGCCTTGATGATTGGGGTGTCGATCTGGGACTTCGTGTCGCCGGCGCATCGCCGTTGCGGACCGGACGGCTGCGAACTCCCCGCCAAGCGCTTGTGAAAGACGGCTGACCGTGCGACACGGCGGCCCACACGAATAAGGAACGATGGTATGAGCACTCTCAAAATCACCGGCATGACTTGCGACTCGTGCGCAGTGCATGTCAAGGACGCCCTGGAGAAAGTGCCCGGCGTGCAATCAGCGGATGTCTCCTACGCCAAGGGCAGCGCCAAGCTCGCCATTGAGGTCACCCGACGCGCTGACGGCCGCTGTAGCTGGACTCGGTTATCGGGCCACGCTGGCCGATGCCCCCTCAGTTTCGACGCCGGGCGGATTGCTCGACAAGATGCGCGATCTGCTGGGCAGAAACGACAAGACGGGTAGCAGCGGCGCATTGCATATCGCCGTCATCGGCAGCGGCGGGGCCGCGATGGCAGCGGCGCTGAAGGCCGTCGAGCAAGGCGCACGTGTCACGCTGATCGAGCGCGGCACCATCGGCGGCACCTGCGTCAATGTCGGTTGTGTGCCGTCCAAGATCATGATCCGCGCCGCCCATATCGCCCATCTGCGCCGGGAAAGCCCGTTCGATGGCGGCATCGCCGCTACCACGCCGACCATCCAGCGCACGGCGCTGCTGGCCCAGCAGCAGGCCCGCGTCGATGAACTGCGCCACGCCAAGTACGAAGGCATCTTGGAGGGCAATCCGGCGATCACTGTGCTGCACGGCTCCGCCCGCTTTAAGGACAATCGCAACCTGATCGTGCAACTCAACGACGGCGGCGAGCGCGTGGTGGCATTCGACCGCTGCCTGATCGCCACCGGCGCGAGCCCGGCCGTGCCGCCGATTCCCGGCCTGAAAGACACTCCGTACTGGACTTCCACTGAAGCGCTGGTCAGCGAGACGATTCCTAAGCGCCTGGCCGTGATTGGCTCATCAGTGGTGGCGCTGGAGCTGGCGCAGGCGTTCGCCCGACTCGGAGCGAAGGTGACGATCCTGGCTCGCAGCACGCTGTTCTTCCGCGAAGACCCAGCTATAGGCGAAGCCGTCACGGCCGCATTCCGCATGGAGGGCATCGAGGTGAGGGAACACACCCAGGCCAGCCAGGTCGCGTATATCAATGGTGAAGGGGACGGCGAATTCGTGCTCACCACGGCGCACGGCGAACTGCGCGCCGACAAGCTGCTGGTCGCCACCGGCCGCGCGCCCAACACACGCAAGCTGGCACTGGATGCGACGGGCGTCACGCTCACCCCGCAAGGCGCTATCGTCATCGACCCCGGCATGCGTACAAGCGTGGAACACATCTACGCCGCAGGCGACTGCACCGACCAGCCGCAGTTCGTCTATGTGGCGGCAGCGGCCGGCACTCGCGCCGCGATCAACATGACCGGCGGTGACGCGGCCCTGAACCTGACCGCGATGCCGGCCGTGGTGTTCACCGACCCGCAAGTGGCGACCGTAGGCTACAGCGAGGCGGAAGCGCACCATGACGGCATCAAAACTGATAGTCGCACGCTAACGCTGGACAACGTGCCGCGCGCGCTCGCCAACTTCGACACGCGCGGCTTCATCAAACTGGTGGTTGAAGAAGGCAGCGGACGACTGATCGGCGTGCAGGCAGTGGCCCCGGAAGCGGGCGAACTGATCCAGACGGCCGCACTGGCGATTCGCAACCGGATGACGGTGCAGGAACTGGCCGACCAGTTGTTCCCCTACCTGACGATGGTCGAAGGGTTGAAGCTCGCGGCGCAGACCTTCAACAAGGATGTGAAGCAGCTTTCCTGCTGCGCCGGGTGAGGACAAGGAGGTGTGCGATGAGCGCCTACACGGTATCGCAACTGGCCCATAACGCTGGGGTGAGCGTACATATCGTGCGCGACTACCTGGTGCGCGGCTTGTTACGGCCGGTGGCCTGCACCACGGGCGGCTACGGCGTGTTCGACGATGCGGCCTTGCAACGGCTTAGCGTGCTTTATTTTCCGTTTTCTGAGACGACCCCCTGATGAAGCTGAAAGACCGGCAGAAGGTCGAGATCGTCAGCATGGACATGTGGAACCCCTACCGGGCAGCGGTCAAGGCTGTGCTGCCCCAGGCCCGTATCGTGGTCGATAAGTTCCATGTGGTGCGCATGGCCAACGATGCCCTAGAGAGAGTGCGCAAGGGCCTCAGAAAGGAGCTGAAACCGTCCCAGAGCCGGACTCTCAAGGGAGACCGGAAAATCCTGCTGAAACGCGCTCACGAAGTCTCAGACCGGGAGCGCCTCATCATGGAGACCTGGACAGGCGCGTTCCCGCAACTGCTGGCCGCCTACGAGCACAAGGAGCGCTTCTACGGCATCTGGGACGCCACCACACGGCTCCAGGCAGAAGCCGCCCTGGACGAGTGGATAGCCACCATCCCGAAGGGCCAAAAGGAAGTCTGGAGCGATTTGGTCAGGGCAGTGGGAAACTGGCGCGAAGAGACCATGACCTACTTCGAGACGGACATGCCCGTCACCAACGCTTACACGGAGTCCATCAACCGACTGGCCAAGGACAAGAACCGTGAAGGGCGCGGTTACTCCTTCGAGGTGATGCGGGCACGAATGCTCTACACCACGAAGCACAAGAAGAAGGCACCGACTGCGAAGGTCTCTCCTTTCTACAAGAAAACCATCGGTTACGGACTGCCGGACTTCGCAGAGGAACTCAACTACGGAGTCGATCTATCAACCATCTGAGGGTGGTATCAGATTGATGGGGTGAAGGTGCCCCATCAACCATTAAATCCGTATACCCAAAAAAACTAAAGTTGTATACAAAGCTCTTTAATAGCAGCGCTTGTAGAGCTTGTATATTCAACTTTTACCCCCCTTAAATATCCTAACTCTTTTAAAATCAGCTCTTATAAACGGTTAAAAAGCCATCAAAAAAAGTTGTCCAGTTTTTCAAAATTTAAAATATATTTTCAATTTTTATGAATTTTTAATCTCACAATTAGAGATGCTAATCCTCCAGCGACTATAATGCGTATATAGATGTACCATTTTTAAGTAAGGAGACGTCACTATGAGTCAATCAACTCAAAAAGCCACGCTTTACAGAATGTCGACACCTGACCACCAATGCCCTTTTGGTTTAAAAACCAGGCACTTACTTAAAGCCAACGGTTACGATGTGGACGACAACCTACTGGAAAGCCGCGAGGAAACCGACATATTCAAGGAAAAACACAACGTCGATACCACTCCACAAGTGTTTATTGGTGATGAACGCATCGGTGGGTACGAAGAGGTTCGAGCCTTTCTTGGAAAACCTCTTCCTGACCCTGACGCAACCAGTTACCGACCCGTTATTGCATTATTTATTATGACAGCGCTCCTCTCCGTAGCCACGTCGTGGTTGTCTTTTGGTCGCGCATTTACCGGACAAACCATCGAGTGGTTCATCAGTTTCTCGATGGTGGTTCTGGCCTTGCTCAAACTCCAGGACGTAGAGAAATTCTCTACCATGTTTCTCAACTACGATCTTCTCGCCAAAAAATGGGTGCCTTATGGCCGTGTTTACCCCTACGCCGAAGGCTTGGCGGGTCTGTTAATGGCAGCGGAATTTGCTCATGTCATTTCCATCCCTATTGCGTTATTCATAGGCATCGTGGGTTCTGTCTCCGTTTTTAAAGCCGTTTATGTCGACAAACGTGAGCTAAAATGTGCCTGTGTCGGTGGCTCAAGTAATGTGCCGTTAGGCTTCATTTCGCTCACTGAAAACCTCATGATGGTCGCTATGGCTATCTGGATGTTTTTTACAATGAACTAGAAAAGGAGCGCTATGCGCTCTTTTTCTTAACGCTTTTTACGTAAAAACAAAATCTCACCAGCGGCAATCAATGCCATACCGATAAGAGACGCCCAAATAACCAGCGGATCGCTTGTCCATTTCACCCATATAAAAGCGGCTAAAACAATGACATCTAGCGCGATTGCGCTGACAAGTATGTAAATATTGGCATTCACTTTTTGTCTAAGATGTCTCAATACCCCCCAGTGGATCGCAATGTCCATAACGATATAAAAAATAGCACCAAGCGAAGCGATTCGGTTCAAATCGAAAAAAGCAGCTAAGACCATAGCCATCACGATAGTGTAAACCAGTGTGTGCTTCTGAATGGAACCTGGCATCCCAAAATGACTGTGTGGCACAAGTTTCATATTGGTCAACATAGCCAACATTCTCGAGACGGCAAACGCGCTCGCGATCACACCGGATACCGTTGCGACAATTGCAAAAGCGACCGTCACCCAAAGTCCAGTCTCGCCATAGACGGGTCTGGCAGCTTCAGCAAGCGCATAATCTTTCGCTTTCACAATCTCATCTATGGACAGGCTCGAGCCAACCGCCAGAGTGACCAGAACATATATTAACGCGCAGATAATCAACGAAATAATAATGGCACGCCCGACATTTTTCTTGGGCTCAACAATTTCACCGCCACTATTGGTTATTGTTGTAAACCCTTTGTACGCAAGTATGCTTAAAGCAATCCCCGCTAAAATACCGCCGCCGGTAGCTTCTTCTGGAATAGCCGATATCGATTCAAACTGAATGCCTGAGGCCCACAAACCACCAGCCGCTAAAATCACCAATCCTAAAGCCTTAACAAAGGCCATAAAAAACGAGAACGTTTGAATAAACTGATTACTCAAAATATTGATAAAAAACGCAAAGACCAGCAAACCAACCGCCAACAACGGGACAAGCCACTGCGCTTCAAAAGAAATTAATTGGCTGGTATAGGACGCAAATGTCCGAGCGACTAAACTTTCATTAATCACCATAGAAAAGTACATCAAGAGTGCGAATATTGCCGTCACACTTCCTTTCCCATAGGCTTTACTGAGGAACATCGCAATGCCCCCCGCTGACGGGTATGCTTTGGCCAGTTTCACATACGAATAGGCGCTGAAACCGGCAATGATACCGCCGCACACAAACGCCAGTACAAACCACTCTCTTGCTAGCTGAGCAACTTGTCCTGTCAGTGCAAAAATACCAGCGCCAATCATGACACCAGTCCCCAGCGACACCGCCCCCCAAAGACTAAGGCTTCCTTTCTGATAACCCTGATGTCCGTGTTCGTGATCGTGTTCCGCCATAATCAGCTCCTGTGGTTGACGTTAGTTGGACCAGTGAATCCGGATAATTTTCCAGCCAGACTCCGGGGTATGTGAAACGGTTACAGTTTCATTCATCGTTAAATCAATCTCACGCCCGTTGTACGCCCCGGAAATACTATATCGAGAAGTGATCACAGCAAGGCTAGCCACTTCATATCGTGTTCTTTCAATCAGCTTGGAAGGAACCGCCTGGCTAAATTTGATATCTGACTTAAGATGATGAGCACTGTATTCAGCCAGGGACCGTTCAACGCCACCACCTTCAAAGATAAGCACATCATCGGAAAGCACGTCTTTAACGACCTCCGTGTCACCTTCAGTTAAAGCAGTTCGAAATGCATCAAGCACAGCGGTCGGCTCAGATAGTTTTTCGGCGCTACTGGGCGCTGAAATAAACATTACCGAAACCATAAAAACACTCACAAGTAATTTCATTCTTCTTATTCCTTACATTAACCGGGGGAAAACACGCTGCTTAGCGCAGAGGCCAGGATAAAAATAGTGACAGCCAATACCATTTCTACCGTTATCGATTGCTTCAGTCGCTTCGCAGCCGACTCATTATTCAACTGGGGTACCAGCTTTAATTTATGCAGTGCGGCGACAAGAAGAATCAACGCCACAAACACAAGCTTCACCAGCAATACCGTGTCGTATGAAGTTAATGGCAGCTTTGGTACCCATTGTCCGGTTGCACTTCGATACATAACCACACCCGCAATCAAGAGTATCGGAACCGCTGCAGACATGTGCCCTCCAAAACGTTCCATAATAATTTTCGCTTTATTAAGTGATACGGAGGTTGCCAGCTTACGCAGTGAATTCAGACTGCCAAACCAGACCCAGGCGACTAACAGATGTGTTAAAAGCGCTAGCTTTCCCCACCAGACCGCGTCACTGCCGTGCCCGATACTTAAAAAACTCCATCCCATGAGTCCAATCGCCACAACATATAGCATCCACTGTATGCTTGTTACCTTAACAACAGAGTAAATAATCCAGGCAACAGCAACGGTTACCTGAAGTTGGATGAACAACCCCACAGGGCCGGTCCATATAAATTGCATGTAGGTCGTGTCAACCACTCCGGCAAAGCCTTCAGCAGCAAAACTACCGACTTTAAGAAAAAAATACATAAGGCTTGCCAGTAATAGAAGCAACGCAACAAGGCTATTCTTTCGTTCAGACTGCTTTTTAAAACCGGACAAATAAACGATATAAGGCGAGGCGGTCATCACCGCGTTAAGCCAGAATATAAAGGCCAGCGTTAAAACGCTGGCCACACTCCAAAGGGTCATCATTTCACCTCAAAGCTAAAATCACCCGATATTTTATGACTGTCCCCACCCATGGCCGTCCAGTAAACCGTGTAACCACCGGACGCCAAGTTATTTTTAACAGCAATTTCGTACGCTGCTTTAGGAGTCATGCTCATCGAAAAGCCCAACGGATGCATTTTACCGTCATCTGAGTGCAGCATAATTTTAGCCAGACGAACATCACCGGAAAAATTCATCGTAATTTCCGTTGGTGACTCGGACAAAGTCGCACCGTCCTCCGGGCTACTGGATGTCAGACCGACGTGGGCGCTGGCCCATGCACTAAAAAATAACGCGGTACCGAAGGCTAATTTAAGTACGTTTTTCATATTGTTTCCTCTTTGTTTATTATCAATTAAAACCAAACTCTGGCCCCAAGGACCACGCCTGTTTCTGTGGTGTCTTCACCCATTCGTTTCATTTCATCTGCCGTATTTCCTAACGCCCCGTTCCAATACACACCGATGTAAGGGGCAAATTCACGACTTATTTCATGGCGATATCGCAACCCCACGCGCAAGTTGCTCAAGCCACTTTGCCGTTCATATTTGTCTGAGTCTGTCAGGTTGGCTGTTAACTCAATGCGAGGTTGTAAGTACGAGGTTTGTGTTAACTGCCACTCGTACTCGGTTTCGCTAACAAATTGGACATCGCCTTCTTCGTTCATCATCAAAGAATTATCCATTTCAAACCAGTACGGCGCCAAGCCCATAAAACTTAAGACCGCATAGTTTTCCATCGAGGCATCCGACGATAAGGTGCCTCGCGTACCAATACCGGCCTGAAACGACCAAAATGGAGACACCAAGTATCCATACAGCAGTTCTGCACTTTCAAGGTCAGTTGGCTCACCGTCATCTTGAACGTTTTCACCTTCACTTTTGAAGACAACCCGGTGATAATCTCCGCCATACCAAGCCATCACGTCCCAGACAGCAAGATTCTCCTCCTCGTTGGTTCGCGTTAACTCCAACCGATCGAACAGTACTTGCCCGGTGTAATATTCTTTGACGGGTTCAGGCCAGTCCTCTTTCGCATGTCCGGCGACTGCTAAACCTGGCAACAACGCCGCACCCACTAATAATGATTTACCGTACATAATTGTCCTCCTTATGCGACATTGACCACACGGAACATACCCGCTTTCATGTGATACAACAGGTGACAGTGGAACGCCCAACTACCCGGCGCGTCTGCCGTTATCAATAACGACACTTTTTCGCTCGGCTTCAGGCTAATCGTATGTTTGCGTGGGCGTGGATACTGTCCGTTTTCAAGTTCCATCCACATACCGTGTAGGTGTATGGGGTGGTCCATCATCGTATCGTTTACCATCACCAACCTCAGTCGTTCTCCATGATGAAACTGAACCGGGCCATCCACTTCGGTAAACTTCTGACCATCAAAAGACCACATGTAACGCTCCATATTACCCGTTAAGTGCAGCTCTATCTGTCGTTCGGGATCCCGCGTATCCGGCCATTCATGCGCGCCGACCAAGTCGGTATACACTAAGACTTTATGATCAACGTCTTCCAATCCAATCCCGGGTTCATGCAAACGGCTTACCGGGTTTGTAGCAATCATAGCCGCCCCGGCGCCATGTCCGGACTCACGGTGTTTGATTTTAATGTTTTCGACCGGGAGCTCTTTTTTATGTGTCATTTTATGCGTCATATGACTGTTATTGCCGCCCATATGCTTCATATTCATGCTATTGCCTTTCATATCACCGGACATCGCCATCGCTCCCATGCCCATAGCGGCCATGCCTCGCTCAGGAACTTGCCGTAGTTCAGGCACTTCAGCCTCAAGACCAAGTTCCGGCGTTAACGTACCTCTGACATAACCACTTCGATCAAAGCTCTCAGCATAAATAGTGTACGGCTTGTTTTGCTTAGGCTGGACAATTACATCATAGGTTTCCGCCACACCAATGCGGAACTCGTCAACTGGCACCGGCTTCACAGGCTGCCCGTC
>NZ_AMRG01000017.1 GCF_000299895.1 Idiomarina xiamenensis 10-D-4 | reverse complement strand
GTGAGCTGTATTATTTTAAGGGGCAGTTACAATTGGAGTATTCTGAGAGGAATCATGGAGTTACCATAAACAGGCTTATAAGTTTTGCTCAGCATTACGGCTATCGAGATAAATGGATAGAAGCTACCATAAAAGAGGCTGTAAAGGAGAGGTTGATTGAGTGCTTGGAGCTGCCTAGTGACTCTGAAGACTTAGATACTTTTGAACTTTCAAGAGGAAAAAATTTCAGAATTTCTCCCATGGGAGTAGCAGTGTTAGGCTACATTATAAAAGAAGATGTTTATTTCGCTGTCAGCGCACCGTCAATTCCTTTCCACGAGGCTATAGAATATGAGGCAGCGAAGAGGAGTTTTAATAGCGTATTTTCGTTTATGGGTGAAAAAGGGACTGCCCAAGTATTCATAGATGGAGTAGACATAATACAAAAGTCTACTCTTCCAAAGCAAATTAAACATTATCTATCTACTAGATACGCAATGGAAAAGCCTTCGAATCAAGCTTTTTATTCGATTCCTGACATCGAGAGAGTTGAATCTAAACTTGCTGCATTTATATCTGCAGTAAAAAAGTCGTCAAGCGATAATACTCAGAGAAAAAGTAAAAGTCCGGAACAAATGGTTTTCTCCCTCAATGACGAGTTTCTGATTGAAAATAGTCCAGACGGGCAATACAGTAGAGACGAAATACTTACTTTAATCCCAGAGAAAGTATTGACGCTAAAATATGAAAACTCAGAGTATATCCCCTTAATATTTTGTGCAATTGTAATAAGATTTTCTCAAGGTTTCGAACATAGCTCAGGGATTGAAATCACTAAAACAATAAACGAATACATCATGCCAGAAGGAGAGGAGAAAGAATCCACCAATGTTTCTAGAGCTCTTCGCAGTGGAAAAGTTGAACGGCAACCATGGTTGATTATTCGACGCGATATTCATATAAAGTATAAAAATTTCTCCTTAGCTGATGACTGGAGAGAATATTGGATAACAGTTTTTGGTGATGAGCCTTTGATTTAGCTCTTTAAGAAACACTGGAAATGCTGTGACCCTATTTTTCTGGACTTTTTAGTACCTGTGTGCCAGTCGACTAGTTAGAACTATACGACAAGGTAGAATCGAACTCATTTTTTCGAGAAAGTTGGACAATAAACCAAAGTCCACACAAATCAAGGCTTTCGTTACTTTACTCTATATTTTAGCCTTTCTATTACTGGCCATGGTCCGAACTTCAACTTCCGCTCCGAACATGAAGCTGAAAGACTGCTACGAGTAAAGATCGAACTAAACTACAACGTAACCAAGCGTATACTTATCGCTCATTGTAGACCTTCGACCTAGTACCAAGAGCGGATATAGACACTTCAGCCGGTTGCCTCATCAGCGATGGGTGACATTGTTTTGTTAAGCGGCTTTGGACGCTCTAGCAACTGCAACAGCCCTAACATCAGGCCAAAGCCTAAAATGGGTCCTGCGCCATAGCCAATAAGCGGGGCTGGCGTAATTCCTACGGTTGAGCATAAAAATAGTACGGCATAGTATGCCGCTATGGCGGATAACCAGTGAGGCCCGTTAACAGATAGCATCCACAGCCCCACAATAAGCACGATGGCACAGACTATGATCGCGATCCCAGTCCATAATGAATGCCCTAGCGCTAAGGCAAATACTTCTTCTACATGTGGCACCGGTGCGAGCGGGTCGGGTAACGAAAATGCCCATAGGGCGAGGCATATAGCCGGAAGTGCGACAATAGCTAAGCGAATGACACCAAGCCGACACTGCACAGCAATAACCATTGCAGCGACCAGCAACGCCAGCACCTGAGACGCGTCTGGCTGCAACGTCAACAACAGAGCAGCCCCTAAAACAGCGGTGAGGGAAAGCATTTGACGCTTGCCATTTTTGTCAGAAAACATCGCACATGCGGCGATAAACGAGGGCAATAACAGCGGCGCGACATAAAGCCGCAATGACCCAATGGACATCCAACGTTTAGGCTCGGCCGAGTCGGCTAATAACGGTGTCGCCAGCCCGATTAAGGTCAAGATAACGATGACAAAGGCACTAAGCTGGCGGTTACCCCATTTGCTGATATAACGGCCCACCAAGGCGAGGCAGCAGGCTAGGAAAATAGCCAGCAAATGAGTCATCCAGACTGTTCCCCCCACCGCAGCGAGAGCAAGAACGATAAAACTGCCAACCAGCGACGGCACCGCGACGATGACTAATGATAGGTACGAAGAACGCATATTTTGCCTAATACTTATTGATTATACGTGCGCGCTTTACCGATGATTTAATTGATAGTAAGAGACTTAAAGGCACAACACAATAACACTAAAATCTCTATTCAGAAGCCAATGAACCCACCGAGCGTATTTCAATTACCTAAGCTTTGCAGATAGTTTAAAAACTCTGAGAAGTCGCCGCGATCGGCTTTTCTTAAACTTGAGATATACGCCGCACGTTCTTCGGTCATGTTTTCGAGTTTGGCGTTTGCCCACTTCATCGGCTTTTCATCGAGTAGGTATACTCGAACGATGTCGGTGAATATGCGCGAGTGGCGGCCGTTGCCATTGACGAATGGGTGGATTTGAACGAGGCGGTGTTGAATTCGGGCGGAAATTTCAAGATTGTCATAATGCCGGAACTCAATCCAGCACTTTGCATCTTCAAGAAAGTTGTGAAGATCTATCGCAATGTTTTTTGGTTCGACACCGATATTCAGCTCTCTTAGCCGGAAGCTACCGGCCCACACCCAAACCTCACCGAACAGTGCGTTGTGCAAATCCGTCACAAACAGGAGGTCAAAAATGCGCGCTAGGGTTGGTGATTTGAGCTGAGCCGCCCAGCGTTGTCCCTGCAGTATATTAGCCGCTTCCAATTCATTGAGTTGTTCACGAGTTTCGATATGCCGATGTCTCAAATTCTGCATATCATCAGGAGTTAGCGGCGTTGCGCCATCGGGGTTATCTACCAAATTTGTCAAATGTTATACCTTGGAATGGTTCCACAGCGCACGCCCTCCAGCTTCGATAAGTTGCTGCTTGAGCTGCTCGAATAGTCGCTTTTTTGCTTGTTCATCGAGAGCTTGAGCCTCCAAGAACATATTTTGAGTGTTGCTTTCTAAGCTTTCGACGGCAATCCTTGTTGCTTGCTCATCAATCATGTCTTCAACCGATTTTCTGGGTACTAACGCATAGGTCAGATCACAATTAAGCTGCTCGGCTAAATCCCTAAGTTGGTTCAAGGTGATATCACCGTCGGCTTCTTTTCGCTCCAGTACCGAAATTCGGTTGCGGCTTAACCCCGTTCTTTCACCGAGTTGCGCACCTGACATCCCTAGCGCCGTTCGCACGGTTCTTATCCAGCCCTGTTTTGGTTTTTTTTGCAGAGACTTTCCCGCCATCGCATTGACGATATTTCGATACTGATGCATCACGGTTTGCTTGACTATGTGCTTGGAATTAGTGCGGTTAGAATACATGATTGCGCTCACTTATCTGGATGCTTACCCGATAAAATGTATCCTTAAATTGATACAAAATCAAATTTTATGTATTCAATATTAAATACATAAATCTTTTAAAGTATTTAAATAAGAATACGTTAATTATTTTTTGTATTTACTTTTAAATACAAAAAAAATAATAGTAACCGTCTCATTTCTGTCGCCACGCAGTGCCGCCGACTCTAGGTCATTGTATAAATGTAGCGTTTAGCGCAACCACCATCCAGCCCCTTATCCCCACATTCGCTCGATTCGTCACAAACTCCACCGACAGCGCTCATCTGCGCTAGGCTTTAGTCGTGATGGAATGACACTAAGGACACCGTGCGATCGCTTTTGGGCTTATTACTGCTAAGTTTGCTACCGCTTTTTGTCCATGCAAGCGGAGATGCGGAGCATGTTTGGGTGTTTCCCTGCGCGGGCTGTAGCTACAACGATGCTCGGCAGTTGTTAATACAACAGGCGGCGCCGACGTTTCGTTGTGTGTCCGGTGAACCGGGGCGGCCAATTAGCATTGATAATCAGCGTTGCTATAGTCAGCCGCATTACGCGGCGGTGCTGGATAAGCGCACGCATACCTTATGGGGGTTCCGCTTAAGCCACACGCAGCAAGGTATGTATCCGCCATTGATGCAGTTGCAGGTGGTAGACCATGGCTTTACGCCTAACACTGAGGAACTAATACGCAATGGTGTGGCTTATACTCAAGCGCTAGGGGCGGCGCTGCAACGCGTAGCCAATCGTGTTGGTCGTAGCTTCACTAGCGCGCAACAACAGCAGGACTGGTTAGTACAAGCGAGTTCTAATCGCCGCGTCACAAGCACAGCGCAAGCGCCGTTTAGCTGTCAGCAGAGCAGCGAGTACCAAGCGGTGACGGCAGCTTTGTCGGGAGCCTTCCGTAACCGTCTGCGAACGGCGGTAAATGAGGCGTTTTTACAAGAAGACTTGAGCCTGTCGACTAACTTTGACGAAAAAACATTTAACGGTTTTGGTCTTGAGGTAAGCAAGGCTGGCGTTGGTGTGTCGGTCAGTTGGGACAATGAGCGGGTAGCGAGGTCGGTGATTTTTAATTACCCCGTACCCGATACGCTAGCGACCGAAGACCATCAGCACGGATCTCGGGTAGTATTCAACATCCGTCCTGAACAGCAATCGCTGACAATTAGTCTAGATGCCAGCAAAACTCATATCGGTGGTAGCTATTGGTCGGTGTTGGCAACCCCTAACTTGTCGCCACTGGAGCTATCACCCTGCGCGAAAATGGCGTTTGATCGGGTTTACCGGCGCTCGCAATCCACCGAGTTAGGCGTTATCGGCAGTCAACGCTATTACCCCAAACCCGCCGCCGGCCAGCCACTGCCGCCAAGCCATCAGCAACCCGACAATAGCTGGCAGTTGCAACAGTGCGAGGTACATTATTATGACGACAATGGCAGGCTATTAGTCACCTTTCGTGTACTGTGCTGAGGTTAAACGCCGATCCGTTGTAAAAAGCTTGTACCCTCACGCTACAGCATTTGCAAAAACGCCAGTAACGCCCGCCGCTCCTCTTCACTGAGTCGAAACGGCACCAGCAAGTCGCTGGTTTGCGGGTAATATATTGGAGTCGGTAACGGCTCTCGTGGCTGTGGTCTGGCACCGCCATGACTGTACATGTTCACAATACCGCCCAAATGCGGGAATAAACCGTTGTGCATGTAGGGTGCAGTATCTCGCAATTGCCGTAAACTTGGAGTTCTGAATTTACCCATATCGTGCGCATTAGCGGTAACCTCAAAGCGCCCCAAATCTTCATAAAACCGACCATAATAGTGTAGCCCGGTGTTATGAAACTGCTGGTCCGATAGTAACGGACCATTGTGGCATTTGATGCAACCCGCCTTGCCACGAAAAATATCTAGCCCCATCAGCTCTTGATCCGTCAGGCTTGCTTTAGCTTGTTGCCATTGTTGTTGCTTGATAGCGAGCAGAAATTGGTCAAGCCGATTAGGTGGTGACTGTAGCTGTTGCTCAAATTCGGCGATCGCTGCAGCGATTAACCGCCATTCGACAGCTTGGTCAGCATAAGCCGACCGCCATAACTGGCGATATGATTCGGCATTGCCCACGTAATTTACCACCGCGTCGGTGCTGTTCGCCATTTCCACCGGATCGGCCAATGGTATCGCTGCTTGATGTACTAAATCTGGGCTACGTCCATCCCAAAAAAAATGTCGCCATAATCGCGTATTGACTAACGCCGGCGCGTTGCGTTTTCCCATCGCACCTTGGCTGCCGCTAGAAACCTCTTGCGGATCTGCAAACGCATGCGCGGCTTGGTGGCATGACGCACAACTAACATCGCCAGTCGACGACAATTGTGGGTCGTGAAACAGTCGGGTTCCTAACGCCAGCACATCGGTATCGACTGCGGGCACAGCGGGCAGCATAGCTAAATCAGCGATAGCATCGTCAGGTAACGCCGGCCACATAATTTGTGGTCGCAGATAATGTTCCCACAATAATGCGGTTGCGTCAGTTTCCGCAGACGATGGGCCGACCTCGCTCAATAACGTGGTCGTGGTGATGAGTAACAGCTTTGCAAGCAAGAGATTGTTAGCCTATGACAGTGAGGTAATTAGTAAAAGGTGCTCATTATCGAATATATTATTGAAATTAAGAATCATTATCAAATAGAGGTTCCTGCTAAGATATTGTTAAGTTGTTTGGTATAACTTGCAGCTTTTCCATCATCTCTATAGTGTTATTTGGCATTGTGACAACACTCAATTTATCGCCAAGGGATTGATTACGATGACAGCGGTTCCCCAGTCAACATCGGCATTATTTGCTGTTCTTAAACAACAACTGAGCCGCCACCCGGCCATCACCTTGCTGGATAACAGCAACAACGGCGAGCTGTGTACTCGGCACGGCAATAGTCAGGGCGATGAGTTACGCGGTGTCGTCAGTTTTGCCGATTGGCAGCGCCGTATTGAGGCGACGGATATTGAGCAGGCGGCGGCGCGAGTCAAGGCAGACAACCTGAGTTGTTTGGTGTTACTCACCAGCGTAGGCATTAGCCGCGATGCGTGGCTGCAAGTGCAAATGGCACGTCAAGTAAAGTGCGTCACTCTGCGGCAACCGTTACAACTCGGTTGGCTGGACGACTTAGCCGAACGTATCGTTAACCGTCAGGTGATCATTCCGGAGCTGTCTGATTTTGTTTTTATGGAACAGCTTGATGGTCAACCACACCATTTTGAAATACCCGAGCGTGACGCGCTAGATAGCGAGGTTACCGATAGCGATATTATCGTGCGCGACGCCGCGGGCAACAGCCACACGCTGCATCAGGTGTATAAGCAAGAGGTCGAAGCCGCGCGCTTTAAAGGCGCTGGTCAGCGCCAGTTAAGCATTGAGTTTGCCGCCGGTAGCGAGCTGGTGCGACCCAATGGTCGGCGCCACGCTATCCATCATATGCAATTTAACTATCAACAGCGGGTTATCGAAGAAAACCTCGATTTGTCTGGTAACGACTTAATTGCACTGATTTTATTCAGCCTGTTTGAGGACTGTCACTTTGTGCTGTCGGCGCGCGGCGACATTTATGCGACTCAGCCCGCGCGTTAAAAGGTGAGCCGCTTCGCTGTACACGTCGTTAACAATCAGGTACTTGCAAAGTCGACCCAGACTGACACAATGATCTGCAAGTGAGGCAATTGAGTATCTGATGATAATGCTGCTTTTTGCGCCGTTTTAAACGCATGATTATCAGTCATAGGCGGATAAGGTGTTAAGAAAAAGAAACCTCGTCATTTTTGGTGGCATTTTACCAATTTACTTAGTGCTGGTATTGGTAACCACTAATACGGTTGTTCGATTGCTGCAAACCGAGCAAGAAGATAAGTTACGAGAACAGGTAAGGCAGGAGATTTCATTAGCAAAATCTCGGCTTGAAGCAAATCTTTACCGTGATATTTTTCTTGCCGATAGTTTAGCGACGGTACTAACCATTGATCCACAACGCGCAATCGCCAATTGGCAAAGCATAGCACAACGTTTGCTGAGCAAAGCCCATCAAGTCCGCAATGTAGGTATTGCACCTAACGATGTCATTTCACACAACTACCCCATAGAGGGTAATGAGAAAGCTATCGGCTTGGATTTTCGTAACGTGCCAGAGCAGTATCGGACAGTGCAAAAAGCTCGGCAGCAAGGTGATGTTTTTATTGCTGGGCCGTTACCCTTAGTGCAAGGTGGTACAGGCCTGATTGCGCGCTATCCGATTTTTACCGATTATCCTAACAATGAAAATTATTGGGGAACTGCCAGTGTCGTTATTGACTATGACTTATTATTCGCACTAGCGGGTTTTGCGGACATTAATCAGGCGCAGATTGCCATTCGAGGAGTTGATGGAGCCGGTGCTAACGGCGCCATATTTTATGGCCAAGAACAAACGTTTGAAGAAGCCGATTTTACCTTACCGATTAGTATTCCCAACGGCGAATGGTTAATCGGTATTCATTACAACATCGCCATACCGAGCAAACAGCAGCAAGCACTGCTGTTTGTCAAAGCCATCATTTTTGTGTTTGCCTTGCTGCTATTCTTCTCGGTCTTTAGCCTGTGGCGTGCATATCAACTTGCGAATAAGTATGCGATGCGTGATGAACTTACGCAGTTGCCTAATCGTCGTTACGCCATGAAAGTCTTGCAAGATACCTTAAGCAGTCGAAAAGCCGTTAAACCTTTTAGCCTATTATTAATAGATCTCAATGACTTTAAAGAGGTCAACGATAACTATGGTCATGACGCGGGCGATAAGTTATTACAATTTGTGAGTAAACTTTTACTTCGTTCAACACCAAAGTCAGCGATTGTCACCCGACTTGGTGGAGATGAATTTCTCGTGATTTTACCCAACAAAAAGCAACCCGCAGTGGTCGCTTCGATCATAGCAAAGATCAAGGCTAACGCCAGTCAATCAGCGCTACGTTGGCACGATGCTCGCCTTTACCCATCATTAAGCATTGGCTCAGCGTTATATCAAACTAGCGGCGACACCTTAGAAGATTTACTCAGGGCCGCTGATCAGTCGATGTATATCGACAAATCGAAAAAAAACCAGTGATGCCAGAGCTGCATGTACCTAAGTGGCAATATTAATACACGCTATAAACATGCAAGGTATACAGTAATGACAATAATAACAGACCCAACAACCACCAGACCCGGTGCTTATTAGCATAAGGGTCGCGCAGGCGACGTTTGGCGCCGTGCGGCAAACGTGCTAAGCCGGTTAAGGCCGCACCAAAGCGTGAATTAATCAAGGCGCGGGTGTTAATAGCCCAGCCATTGGCGTCTAACAACGGCCCTAAGTTTCGGCGCCGCAGGGTCAACCAAGCCATCACCATCGACGGTCCCGAAATCAACAGTAACACGCCCGCTATCGCTAACGGTGTTTGCCACCAATTGAGCGCAAAGAAGCCCGCGGCGATGGCTGCCAGTGTGCTACCAATGGCGCCAATCGCCAAACCAATAGCGGCGAATATCCCGGCGAATTTAGCGATATCAAATTGGCTGTTGCCGCTGTCGGTTTTGCTGGCGGTGGTGGCAGTGCTAACCTGATTACTGGTTTGTTTAGCCACGTCTTTGTCGCGTTCGGCAGCCATTTTATTCATTTGCGTCTCGACAAAGGTGGCGACTCGCCGGTAAGGCGTCCAGAACGCTTGGCGTACACTGATCGGCTGCGCCACCACTTTGGTCACGGTCGCATGCCAGTCGCGTCCTTTGCGGTCATAAAACACGCCATTACGACCCGGCATCATGGAATAATCGACGTCTCCACCGGTAAGTGCGGCTACGATCTGCAGCGGCTTTTCACCCTGCCTTGAACATTGGCAATAGAGCAAATAGCAACCACTGTATGGCGACATCAGCTGGTGTTGTTTTAAGTTATCCACGCGCAACACCAGTTCACAACTGCGCTGATCGATATATAAGGTACCGGCTTGAAAAATGGCTTCCTCGCGATCCAGATAAAAGTCACTGAGTGAGACAAAGTTACGCAGTAATTTAACTAAATCGCGTTGCAAACGAGTCAGTTTTTCTAATGCCTGTACGTCATCGGCAAATTGTGTGATCGCTAGGTCACGCTCGATCAGCGCTTGTAAAGCGGGCTGCTGTTGCGCCTGTAAAATATCGCGCAAACGGGCAACACCTAAGTCGTGTAATGGGCTATCAGGGCGCCGCGCCAACCATTCTTGATACGGCTTTAATCGAGCCTTGACGGTTTGCCATTGGCTCAACGTGAGCGCGTCACTGGGTTTTATGTCATCCAACAACGACATCACCGCTTGCTCAACAAAGCTCGACATGGCACCAGCCCAAGCCGGGTTAATACCCGCTTGCAGCGGCAACTCGGGCTGCTCGTTGACAGCCGCTATCGGCAACGCGGCCAGCGCTTCCTCACCACGAGCGATAGCGCGCGTGCGCATGTCACTATAGACACTGGCATCGGGGTTTAGCGATTCCGCCGCCCGGGGGTCATAGGCAGCTAGGCCACAGCGTACAAAATAATCGTCAATTTTTGCCTCAACTTGGCTCAAGGCCGCAGCCGCAGCGGCAGTTTTCTCGGCCAATGGCATCAGGTTCTGGTCGTCTTGCTGGCTTTCATCGTGCCAGTCGACAATGGCTTGCGCTTGCGTAAAAAAGTCGGCCAGTTGCGCCGCATCAATACCCATTTCACCGCTACGATCGGCGCGCCCGCCCAAGCAACCGACGATATCGCCGATCAAAGTCTGCAACGCCGCATCATCGGTTAACGCAGCCACAATCACGCCGTCACCGTTAAAGTGTTCAGCGGCATATAGTCGTGTCATATCGCTAAAATCGTTAACCTGTAAGCGCTCGCACTGCTCGCTGTCTAAATAGCGTAAAACACGCTGCGCCGACGCCAATAAGCTCTGTCCTAACTCATCCTGCGTGGCTATGTTAGCTAGCGGCAAACCGGGTTCGGCAAACATCACCTGCAAATCGGTTAAGCGTTCGCGACACCAGTTGACGCTTGCCAGCACCTCCGGCACACGCACATAACCGTCGTTATTGTCGTCCATTAACGACAATGTCCGGCTATCAAACTCCAAGCCCTCGGTAGGACAGTTCAGCACCGTCCATAATTTCGGGTCGAGTTCGTGTAAATGCTGCAAATCGGCTGCGGTTTCGATCAACACTTGATCAAAGCCACCAGCCCGAAAGAATCGCCATTGGTGAGAAACGCTACTCATAGGTGTCCTTGCTTAGGATTGAACAGTCTATCAACGATGATAGCCAAATTAGCACGGTAATGCTCATGGGTTATACGAGTAAGTGACGAAATTGATTACTTAAAAATAGTTGCTGCTATCATCGACATGGTTTTATGATTTGCCCATTCGCTGGTACTGGCCAGCCCCTAAGGAAGGATTCAAACTGATGCGTCACTGGCTGTTAATTGCCTCGTTTAGTGTTCTGTTATTGACCGCTTGCGGAAGTGATAGTGGCGATTCCGCGCCAACGCCAGATGCCGACAACGGCGACACGGGAACGCCCAGCCGATACCAACCTGAGCTTGGTAGTAGTTGGCAGTGGCAACTAAAAGGAGAGCTGGACAGCGACTATCAAGTCGATATCTACGATATTGATTTATTCGATACGCCAGCCCGCCAAATTGCCGAGTTGCAGCAACAAGGGCGCCGCGTCATTTGCTATTTTTCGGCGGGTTCCTATGAACAGTGGCGCACGGATGCGAGCCAGTTTAGCGAGGCCGAATTGGGTTCGACGTTGGCTGGTTGGGAAGACGAACGTTGGCTGGATATTACCAGCGACAATGTTCGTGCCATCATGAGTCAACGCATTGCATTAGCGGCAGAAAAGGGCTGCGATGCCGTTGAACCCGATAACGTCGATGGTTATACCAACAATTCTGGTTTCAATTTAAGCTATGCCGACCAACTGGCATTCAATCGCTTTTTAGCCAGCGAAGCCCACCAACGTGGCCTGGCTGTCGGCCTAAAAAACGACTTGGAACAAATTGTTGATTTAGTCGATGAGTTTGACTTTGCCGTGAACGAGCAGTGCTTCGAATACAACGAGTGCGACTATCTAGAGCCCTTCATTGCCGTAGGTAAACCGGTGTTAAATGCCGAGTACCGCGCAACTTACGTGAATAATAGCGAGGCGCGCGCGGCCTTATGCCAACAATCGCTGGCGTTGCAATTCAGCACCCTAATTTTGCCGCTGGATCTGGATAACAGCTTCCGCTTTAGCTGTCAGAACTAGGCAAGTAACGAGGTTTTTAACCCGACTAAAGCCCATAACTAAAGGCCCATAAAGGTGCCGTTGTTGCGCTGGGCAACTTCGCGCATCAGGGTGGAAAACTTCACGACTTCACTGCGCGGGTTAACGTCAAACCCGCGCTTCTTAAAGCCGATGCCATGAATACGTGCAATTTGGCCACCGTTACCGTCATTATTCAGCGCGGTAATATGCGTCGCTGCGGCTTCGTAGGAGCGTCCGGCGTAATCGTCACCGAACACATATAGCGCCAAGTTACCGGCATAGCGGCGATAACTTTTTAAGGCTAATTCGATGCCCTCCACTGGCGAGCTGTTGGACGCGCCCGACCAACTGCGCATGCCTTGTAATACACCGGCGCGTTGCGCCTTACTGTCCTTGCGCCAACCACCAGCATGGTTTTGGCCGAGCACGTCGCCGTTATCCGACATCACTTGAAAGCCTTTCACGTCGGGATGGTTATTTAATACCTCTTGCATGGTACGCATGACCTGCGGCCATAACTGTCGCATACTGCCCGAGGTATCAATAATAAACACGACGTAATCGCTATCAACAGGTACACCGCCCACCGCTTCATCACGGGTTTCTGCACGCCCGGCATTGAGTGCGGCCCGCTCGCGCTCAACTAGGGTTTGTTCTAAGCCCGAGGCGGCATCGGTCAGTTGTTGGACGTTATTTTTTGCACGCGCAATCGCGCTTTGCAGCGCTTCGGCCTGTTCGGCATTACTAGCAGCGGCAGCCTGCATCTGTTGTAGTTGCTCTAATTTGTCGGCAAAGGCTTGCTGCAAAGCGGCACTTTGCTGTTGCGCCTGCGCAATCGACTGGATCAGAGTGCTGACTTGATTAGCGTCGCGAAAGTCCCCCTCGTCGCCATTTTTTGCCAACAAAATCAGCATCACCACGGCACCGAATGCACACGAAATCACATCCAAGAACGATAAGCTAAACACTTCTATCGGCGTGCGTTTACTCATGGCCAACTCCGTGCCGGACTGATCAATAAGCCACCGGTGATATCCGCCCAGTTCCAATACGCCGAAGCCGCCTGTGGATCACCCTCCATCGGCAACAAAATGATGTTAGTGCGTACCGATTTGGGTGCTGCTGTTTGAAAACTGTGTAAAAAAGTCAGTAAACGACAATCGCCATCGATGGTTTTCATTTTACCCGGCAACGGCTGACACTGGGCGTTAGTCTGTAAGCCCGACGCGTCGCTTAATAAGGTGGGGAGCCCATCGGTGATCACGTACAAATCGGTCATATCGGGCATGGCTTGGGTGATGGTCATCAGCGCCTGTTGCAAATTGGTACCGTGTTGCGGCACTAAGCCGTCGATGGCCTCGCTTAACGCGTTCATGCTACTACTGACTTTGGCGCTATTGACCGCGCGTAAACCCAGTGGCTGCGCCTGCTCATTAAAAGCCACCAGCGCCACCTGCGAGCTTTGCGGTAAACGTGCCAGTAACCATTTCGCGACGCGTTTAGCACGTTGCCACTTAGGCCCACGTTGCTTATCGGCGGCGGAGCCGATTTTACGCTTGATCACGTCAACCAAGCCCTCATCGGTCATCGACGCACTATAGTCCAACAAAATACCGATGGCTTTGCCTTCCACTTTTAAACCCAGTAAATAGCTCTCTTCGCCGCTACCGCTTAATGACAAGTTATCATCTGCGGTCTCTGGCGCAGCAGCCGCCACCGCCTGCTCTAGGTTTGCCAATACCGCTAACTGGTCATCGAGCGCGCGCTGTGCCGCCTGTTGCTGGATCTGTAGTTGCTCGATACGGCTTTGAATTTGCTCGGCAGAGGCCGTTTCTGAAGATAAATTGGCGTCGGTTTGCTGAAGCTGCTGTAGGGTTTCTTGTTGTTGCTGTTGCAAGCCTGCCAAGTCGCTTTGCAAACGTTCAATTTCATCGCTAGGGACGCTGGTGCTGGCATTAAATTTAACCACGATGAGTATCATTAGCACTGCGCCTAAGCCACAGGCCATGACGTCCAAAAAGGCGAGATTAAAACCGTCGCTTTTACGCTGTTTGCTCATGATTAGCGGTGCAACTGGGTCAACAAATGCGTTTCGCAGTTTTCACGGGTCTTGATGACCATTTCGTCTTGGCGATTATTCAATACGTGTAGTACGTACATCAAAATGATGGAAATCACCAACGCCACCAGGGTTGAGTTGAACGCCACACCGAGCATATCGACCATACCCGAAATGTCGCCAGACACCGCCTCTTCGGCCTTCGCTAACGCGCTACCGATACCGCGTACGGTACCGATAAAGCCGATGCTGGGAATGGCCCAAATAAAATAACGGATCAGCGCGTTACCGGCCTCTAATTGCACTGCCAGCGCATCGACACTATCACGCGTGGCGTCGGCAGCGTGCTGTACGTTGTTGGTGTTTTTGTAACGGCGCAGACAATTGATCCAAGTAGCAACCGAGCTGTTTTTGGCGTGGCTACTTTGCTGCAGGTCATTAATTGCCTGATCGACGTCTAACGGTTGCGATTTATCGTAACTTTGCAGGTAATCGGTGGTGAATAGCGGCTCTTCGATAAAGACAATGCGGTAATACTTGTAACCCATGATGACCAAGCAGAACAAACCGATGCTGATACAGATTTGCTGCTCAAGATCTTTTAAAATGACCCAAATACTGACCGTGCCACCCGCACCTTGCGCAGCAATGGCCGCTTGTGCGTTGGGTATCACCACACCTTGGTAGAAAAAGTGCACGACCGCGATGATCACTAAAAACACCGGCAGGCTAACCACCGGCGGCATGTTCATGCGAGTATTATCTTTTGCTGTTTTCATCGCTGTCCCTTAAATGTCCACCGGAAAGGCCACCGGCGAATCCAGACTAATTTTCACCACTGCGGCGGTTGCCGAGGCGGCAATCACGACCAGTATCAATGCTAACCACAGCTTACTTTTAGACTTTTTTTGCATCATCGAGCCTCTTCTCGCTTAATCGTAACGAGCAATGCGGAAACCGATGGTGGCGGCCGCACCGTCACCCACAATTTTAGCGGCATTACGCAGCTCTTGAAGGCGTCCCGATTCATAATTGGCGCCTTTAACCACGTGTTGCTGACCCACTGTCGGCCCTAAATAGTCGGTGTGCGTCACCGAGGTATCGGGTGGGTTGGTGGTATACCGGTCGTGTACCCATTCGCTGACATTACCGGCCAAATCAAACAAGCCTACGCGGTCGGCTTTGAAGCTGCCCACCGGCGCCTTGCCGGTGAAACCATCGTTGTAATCCTTGAGAAAAAACGTCTGTTTACCCTGTAACGACTGATCGGCAAAATTACCGCTATGGTTCGGAATACGTTCACCGTTACCCCAAATGAACGTGGTCGCGGCAGAGCGACCCGCCTGTTTGGCTAACCACTCCCATTCGGCTTCGGTCAACAAGCGATAGCCGCGCGCCTCGGCATTAACACCCACCACTTGCTGGCCTTGGATGCGATAAAACAGCGGCAAGCCCTCTTGTTCGCTGAGCCAATTGCAATATTGCACCGCCTCTAGCCAACTGACCTGGCTAACCGGTAACGAACTGGTACCGCCTTGCTGGGTAAAGGCATGATATTGGGCTTCGGTTATTTCATGCCGAGAGACCCAAATTGGTCGTGAAAAATCGACCCTTAGCTGATATTCGTCTCGCTTGCGGTCGCGTTCGTTGGCAGGCGAGCCCATCACGTATGCGCTGGGCTGAAAACGTGCCATTTCAATACCCAGCGTCGACACAAATAGTGGCCGGCCCTCGGCACGCCGCGCATCAAACTCGGTCAGCAACTCCATTTGCACTTGCGTGACACGATCTTGGCGCGGCTGTATCTGCCGCGTAACCGTGCGATAACCGGGCTTAGTTAGCGTTAAGCGTTGCTCGACGGTCTGCAAGCGCAGCTGTTGCGGTGTTTCGCCCTGTACTTGACCGTTCACCTGCAACTGTCCGGGCAGGTTGCTTTGTACTCGCACGTCACCATAGGTGGCCACTAACTCAAAATGTAGCTTTTGTTGCTCACCGACACGCGGCGTTAACGACTGCTCTTGGCTGGCATAGCCGTCGCGCTGATAGCGCACTTGGTGGGCTCGATTGGCGGCAATGGAGAGGTTACCAAGTTGCTGTGAACGGCCATCGATGGTCAGCACACCGTCTGCCGGCGTCGCACTAATTTGCAACTGACTTTGCAATGGCTGGAGTCGATAAGCACGGCTAACCGAGGGCTGGTTATTGCTGATTTCGATACTATCATCGATGGTTTGATAACCCGCCGCGGTCACTTGCAATTGATGGCGCCCTCCAGCCAAATTGATGCTCAGCGGTAACGGTTGTGGTTCGCCACCATCTATCCGAACGCTGGCGTCGGTGACTTGACTGCTGACGCTCAGCTGTCCTTCTATCAGAGTCAATGCTGGCGTTAATTCGACCTCTTCACCGCGCGCCAGCGACAACGACTGTTGCCATGATTGATGAAAAGGGCTATCGACACGCAATACATAGTCGCCAGCGGCGAGTTCATGCTGCAAATGATTGCCAACTGCGATGCGTTGCTCGTCGATAAACCAACTGGCCTCGACGTCATCAGCTAAGCGCGCGTGGATGAGCGCCGGTTGCGGCTGCAGTGTAACGCTGAGGGTGCTGGGACTGTCGGCGTTGATAGTCAGCGTTTCGCTGATATAAGTCGGCGCGCTAATCTCGACCGTCAGCTCACCGCCAAATAAGCTATAAAGGCTGTGTTCAGACACCACACCAGCACCATTCAGCACGCGCACGCTGGCTTGTTGACGTGCTTCTTGTGGTGCAATTTGCACCGCATAGCCCTTAACGAACACCAACCAATAAAAAAAGCTAAGTAACACCAGCAGGGTCACTATCGCGCCGGCAATCACTACACCAGCACCCTTGAGTTGCTTGGCTTTAATATGGTCGTCAACACTTGCGCGTTTACTATCGCTCACGGTCATATCCTTTCGTCACAAATCAGTTCAATTCGCGCTTGTTCTTGCCCTGGCGCCAATGCTAGCGTCACGCGTTTGCTACGATAGCCGTCGCGCCGTCCCTCTAAGGTGTAGCGACCCGGTTTAAGCTGAATCACTTTTTCATCGACGGTGCCGACCACGCCAGTGCCGAGCACGCGAATATCGGTGCGATTATCAGAAATCACCGTCACCGCAACCGGCTGTTGCAGTTGATCGATCTGTTGCGCCAACTGCTGTGCTGCTTGTTGCAGCCTTGCCGACTGCGGCATTAACGGTAACGCCGTGGCCAACAAATCGGTGGCCGCTTGTTGAATATTGCTGTCGGTTAATCGTTGTGGACGAGCGTTATAGTTGTCCAATTGCTGTTGCACTTGGTTCAATTGTTGCGCCTGTTGTGACCACAGCTGTAACTGTGAGTTATTAGGAAATTGCTGCAACGCCGAGGCGCTGAGTTGCTGCACTTGCCGCCAATCGTCGGCGCCGATCAACTGTTGGATACGCTGTTGCTGTTGTTGTAACTGTTGCTCGTGTTGCGCGCTGGCAAGCGCTTTACCCAACTGCTGGACATTGCCTTGTTGCGGCGCCTGCTGCCGGGCCTGTTGATAAGCCTGTTCGGCAGCCGTTAAATCACCGCTTTGTAATGCCGCCACGCCCTTCGTCACCCAACTATCAGCTTGCTGCTGCTGTTGTAAGCGGCGCTTGTCGCTCAGTGTTTGCTGCCAAGTCGACTGCCGCGCAGGGTCTAATGCCAGTACCTTGGTCAGGGCGTCGATCTGAGCCGATAGATTATTCTCGACCTCAGCGACGCGATAACGATCTAACCAACGGCTAACCTCGGGGTAAACCGCGATACGTTGTTGCAGTTGCTGCCCCTGCTGGTTGTCGGGGTCGAGTAACAGCGCTTTCTCCAACGCCAGTTGCGCGGCGCTCACTTGGTCACTGGCAAATGCTTGTTGCGCCTCGCTAAGACGCTGTTGCAATGTTTGCTGCCAGTTGGCCAAGATGGCTTTGCCTTGCTCACGAGCCTCGCCTAACTGCTGCAATGCTTGTTCATAATCGCCGTTAGCAAATGCCACCAGAGCCTGCTGTTTTGCCGCCAGCGCGGCGGTCACCGCCGATTCGGCAAAACGTTTGACGTGGGCTTGCGTCAGTTGTGCCTCTAACCCTTGCTCGAAAATCGGCAGCTGTTGCATAAACTGCTGCCGGCGTTGTGCTTGCTGCTCATCGGTCCCGGTGTCTGGCGTTGCAAGGGCTTGTTCAGGTTGCTTCTCGGCGCTAGCGTCAGCGCTACTCTCCAACTGCTGCGCAGCAGCCGGGGTGCTGCTGTTAATCAGCACTTGCTGTGCCAGCCAGCCCAAACTCAATAACGCCAATAACAACAACAGCACCGCTATGGCGATGAGCCAGCGTCGACGCTGCTGCTGTGCTTGCTCGGCAAGCAGCGCGTCAATCTGGCTTTGTGGTTGGTTGTGCTCAGCCATCGGTGGCGCCGTTACAATCGCGTGTCGGGCGTTTGTTCAAGCGCATAAATTTTACGTAAATGCGCCTTCCACTGCTCGTACTGTTCGCTAGCGGTACCTGTTAATTCGACGCTTTTGTCGTCAAACTCCATCACCGTTGGGCTCAAGTTCAAATCTAAGCCTTGCCCCATTTCATCGATAACCGTGCGGGCGACTTTTAGGTTCTCGTTGGCTTTGTAGGCATCTTTTAGCAACCACACCGAACCAATAGCACCGGCGGTTCTGGCAACCGCTGTAGCGGTAGACGAACTGTTATTGCCCAATACCGCTGCCAACACCCCTAAACCAATACCCAATGCCGCTTTGGTGTTACGCTCGGCACGCGCTTCGCGAGCACGCACAGCTTCTGGCAGGGTTTCTTTTTGCCACTGTCGGTAGGCGTCTTCGGTTTCTTTATCAAACACCTCGAACTGGTCTTGCATGCGGTCGACGAACAGTAAATCTTGCGCCCGCAAATTTTGAATACGTTGGAACATAGGATCATCTTCGGCCGGTAAACCGTTCAACGAATATTGATAATATTGCTGTCCGTCATACCGCTTTAACTGGCGTGAGACGTAGCTGTCGTAGGCCTCAGGTGAGTAATACTGTGCATAACGCACCAACGTGGTTTGTTTGATACGTTGCTTTTGCGTATCGGGTAATTGCGTGACCAAATCGTAAACATAATCACCAATTTGGCTAAAGACCGGTTCGTAGGGGTTTTTATCCTGATTCTGTTGGTCGCGGAAAAAATACTGCGAGACCGTGTGTTCAAACTCGCGCTCGCCCAAAATCGTGCCCGCGCTATCAATGACCATCACCGTGATGGTCACAACTTCGCTATCGGAGTGATTGATGGTGCCAAGCACAAATAAATCGGCGGTGGTATCGGTACTGGGTACGTTATTGACCGAGCCAAACGCCTTGGTATCTTGCAGCGCATGTTTGGTTTGAATCGCAAAGCGCTTGGCTTCGGCACGGCGCAATTGTGGCCAAATATCCATCTCGCCCAATTCATCGTAATCGATATGCCCACTATCAGCGTCAATCGGAAAGCCCGGATTAAACACCGGTACCGCGACGTCCAAATAAATGCTGCTGTTGTAGTTATAGCTGCGTTTTGTCGGTTCGCTCTGCATAGTTGAGCCGGGACCCACCATTAACGGGCCATTTTGTGTTTTGGGGGTCGCGCCGCAGCCACTTAAGAGGAGTGTGAATGCGCACAACAAAAACAGTAATGGTTGCTTCGATAGGGTAACGTTGTTGATTGACATAATCGTTCTCTTATTAGGATTTACCGCAGTTGTAATCAAGGTACTGCTGGGTCAGCTTTTCCTTGCTGGCAGCATCACTGGCCTGTTCAATTTGTTGCCACAGTAAAGTACATAACACCGACGCGTTATCCGCTGGTGGCACTGCTTGCCGTGGCCCTCCAGCGCCCTGTGGTGGGCTGCCGGGTTGTGCAGCCGGTAGCGCTTCTTGCTCGGTGGTCGACGACTCACCCTGCTGTGAACGCTGTTGCTGATGTTGTTGCTCGCTGGTGGTCTGTGTAGACGAACTCTGCTGTGCTCCTTGCTCTCCTTGCTGTTGGCCTTGCGCTTGACCAGCACCGCTTTGCCCATTGCCGGTTTGGCCAGCAGCCGCTTGACCACTTTGCTGTTCGGCGCTAGCCATATCGGCTTGTACCTGTTGCAAACAGGTGGCGTAATCGTCGATAGAGTGTTGTAAGGTTTTTTCCAGTTGCGCAATTTTCTCCTCACGCGTCAAACTGGTGGGATCTTGCTGATCCAAACTGATGCCGCTGCAATCATAAGCCGCACCTGGTACATAAGTACCTGAATTCTGCTGATGTTGCAGGCCGTTTAGGGCATAAGCAGTGCCCGCGACGGTTAGCGCGGCGCTTGCCAATGCGATAGTTAGCCCCATCGCTTTCATCAAATTGCTGGTCATATCATTCGTCGGTCCCGTTCGGCGTCACTCGACGTCGAACATAATAGCAGCCATGAGCACCTTGTTAATAACATGTAATAAAACTAATACTCATCTTTTAATACCGTATCCGTTAGCCGTGAGCAACATTGGATACGCTTAGTTTATGAAATAGCATAACCAAGAGCGATAAAAAGTACTGTTAATCAACGCAGATATCGGTAACAAATCATGTCAGCCTTTCATATAAGTCATAGTCGCAAAGGCGATAGCTATCCAAGCTCGCGCGTATAGGCCAGCATGAAGTCGATAAGCAGGCGCACCCGTTGCGGTAAGTTATCACGATCACGATAGAGCATGTGGATCAGCCTTGGTTGTCCGATCCAGTCGCTCATAATCGCCTGTAGCTCACCGCTGTCACGCAGTGCGGTGGTCATTGATAAGGGTAAAAAGCCGACACCGATACCGTCTGCAACCGCTTGGCTAGCGACACTGATGTCGTTCACGGCTAAGCGAATAGCTGCGGGCTGGGGTACCCATAAATAGTGAGCCTGAGTATGTTTGTGTTGCAAACGCCAATGCGTAATGGGAGTACTGACCACCAGCGGTACTTGCGCCAATTCACTCGGGTGAGTTAACCGTAACCAGGCTGCCTGTTGCTGACTGGCGTAAAGCATAAATGGCACCTGTAGTAAGGGTCGGGCAATCCAATCCGAGGGCGGTAAGTCACCAACACGAAAGACCATATCGATCAATTGCGCGTTCATATCAATGTTGCTGTTCGACAGGGTCAGTTGAATGTCGATGTCGGGGTAGCGCTGTAAAAAGCGATTCAGTGCTCGTCCCAGCCAGTGTTGGGTGCTATTCACCGGCGCGGCGATGCGGATGGTGCCACGTGCGCCATGTACTTCGTGATAAAGTTCACTGCTAATATCGGTCAGTTCGCCAAACAACGGCCCACAGCGTTGCAAGTATTGCTGTCCCGAGGCGGTCAAGGTAACGCGATGCGCATCGCGGTGCAGCAAACGCAACGCCAACTGTTGCTCAAGCCGCTTGATTCGACGGCTCAACGTCGACGCCGGCAATCCGGCCTGCTGCGCCGCTTGCCGAAAACTGCCATAGCGCGCCACCAGCCAGAACAGATGCATGTCATCTAAGGAATAATTAAGTTTCATATTTGGAATCTAATGCGCCACAAAGGCCTATATCAAACGCTAATTGGAACTTATAGACTAGCACCCTAACGATAAACGGGGTAAAAATATGAGTGAAAGTTCACGCGGTACCGTGTTGATGCTGTTTATCTGCGCGTTCTTTTGGGGCAGTACCTTTCCAGTTGCTAAGTTTGTGCTGAACGAAATGGACGGCTTATCGCTGGCCATCTGGCGCTTTGTTATCGCCGCCAGCCTGTTAGCCTTGTATATGCTCTACCGGCGTGAGCGCATAACACGCTTAAGCCTGGCGCAGTGGGCGTTAGTCATCGTTGCCGGTGTCGTCGGTATTGGCGCATTTAATTGGGCCTTATTTACCGGTTTAACGCAAACCGCCGCCACCAATGGAGCGTTGATCATGGCGTTAAGCCCACTGGTAACTAACCTGCTAGTGGCTATCATCCAAAAACGCTGGCTCACCCTGCCACAAGGCCTCGGCATCGCGCTGGCGCTACTGGGCGTACTGTTAGTCATTACCGACGGCCAACTGCAACGTTTACTGCAATTGCAGTTTAATCACGGCGACCAGCTAGTGATTTTAGGTATGTTGGCATGGAGTGCTTATACCGTCTGTAGTCAATATATCTCGCGTTGGTTGGCGCTGTTGCCCTTTACTCTACTGAGTATGCTAGCCGGTTGTGGCGCGCTGCTGTTAATGAGCCTTGCGCAAAGCGCCAGCCATCCCGTTGCAGCTTTGGCTAACTTGAGTTGGACAGCGACCGCAGGCGTACTTTATGTCAGTATCTTTGCTACCGTGCTGGGTTATTTATTATGGCTTAACGGCGTCAAAGTACTGGGTCCGGCAACGGCCTCTTTATTCTTTAACTTAGTGCCAGTATTCTCCGCCCTGACAGCATTGCTGCTAGGCCAACCTCTGACCGCCATCCAACTGTTAGGCATGGTCATTGTGCTGAGCGGCTTGATGCTGGCACCGCTGTGGCAACGCTTGCGGCGACGTCGAGCGACCGCCTAAGCAACTTACAGATACTTGATCCAGGCTTGTCGGCTGGCGCGCTTGTATTGTGCAAACCTGCGTGTCGGCCAATACAACGCGAAGGCTAACAAGGCGCTGATCAACCACACCTGCGCCATGCTATCGACACCAAAGTAATCGCCCTGATTAGCACCGAAGTAGGCGAGCGCTAATTGGTATAACGCCAGCAACAGGTATAGGTGCAAAAGATAAAAGAACATCGGCGCGCCGCCGTATATGGATAAGTAATTGTTTAACCGGCTGTTATATTTTTCTAGTAACGCTAAGGCGATGAACATAACGCCTAAGGTGACTAATAAAAAGTTAAGCGATGGCGGATATTTGGTCACATTGAACACCGACATCAACGTCTGCGCAACGCTATCCATCATTTGCCAGGGCAGTGTTTCGCCGTATAGGTTGCCGCCGCGTAATAGCGCAAAAGCCAGTAAACAGCCGATCCCCAGCCATAATAGCCAACGCAGACGTTGCGCCGCTGGCTGTTGTTTCGCATATAAGGGTCCAGCGGCGTAGCCCAACAAGATCACACCAATCCAAGGCAATACCGGATAACTGACTTTAATGTTTACGGCAGCATCGGTCAGTAACCAGCCGCGGTCATGTAATATCGTCCACAGACTATAGCCCCATTGCTCAGGCTGCAGATTAATGGGCGTCAGCAGATTGTGTCCACCTACGAGTAACAGACCCACGCTCAATAGCAGCCAGCGCGGCCAATTGACGCAAACTGCCAGCACCAGCATGCACAGGCCAATGGCCCAAATGACCTGCAACCAAATGGTGTGATAGCTACCCATCCAAGAAAACGTCACCAAGGTGACTTCTAGCAGCAGCAAAAATAGACCACGGCGCCACAAAAACTGGCGTGTTTGGGTTAAGTCGAACTGCCGTGATTGGGCGAAAAGCCACGCCGATAGGCCGGTTAAAAAAATGAATATCGGTGCGCAAAAGTGCGCCGCAAAACGACTCCAAAACAGACTAGCGGAGGTTTCGCTGATCAGCATCGGATCGCTGACCTGCATATGCAGAAAAAACCGCTCCCGCACGTGATCTAACAGCATCAGTAAAATGACCAAACCACGCATGGCGTCGATGCTATTGATGCGTTTAACTATCGTTTCAGTGCTCATGCGCCCGACTCCAACCCGGCAATAATGATACGTTATAATATCACGAATACTAACCGAATCATTATCCCTTGTCACCAGCGCAGAGCTATCAATTCGCTGGTTTTACCCCACCAAACCGGCTCTGTAGCGCTGCCCTAGAAACTCGTTTGACAAAAAGTGAATCTAGATTCATTCTTTAGCTATTGTGACTTAATCAACAACGTGACGACAGCCCGTGGCTTACCGAGAAACCCATAAAATGCGCGATCGCAAAGCCGCGACCCGCGAACATCTGCTGATTTGCGCGCAGCAACTGGTCGCTAGCGCTGGTTTTAGCGGTTTACAAATGCAGCAATTAGCCAATCACGCGGGCGTCGCCACCGGCACTTTATATCGCTATTTTCCAGCCAAAGAACAGTTGGCTGCCGAGGTCTTTAAACGTGCGACCCGCATTGAGGTAGCGCAAGTGGCGCAAGCGTTGACCGTGAGTGCAGCAGCACCCGCACAAATTGCTCATGCACTCAACGTCTTTGCCCAGCGCGCACTGCGTGCGCCGACATTAGCTTGGGCGCTGATTGCCGAACCGGTGGAAGCGGCTGTGGATCAGCAACGCTTACAGTTTCGTCAGCAATATGCTGAACTGTTCGCTACCAGCATTCAACGCGGCATCGATAACCAGCAACTTCCGGCACAGAATGCGCAACTCAGCAGCACGGCCATTGTTGGCGCGATTGCCGAGGCCCTAATTGGTCCGCTCGCACAAGTTAGTCGACACACCGAAGCCAATACGCCACAACCGTCGACTACCGTGGTCGATGACATTGTGCAGTTTTGTCTACGCGGCTTACTCGCCGCGCCATACTCGACGGCGACCACGCATCGCTTAATTCAGGAGAACGCTGATGACTGATCTGATATACCCCATGCAAGATCGCTATGGTGCGTGCACTCATCGTGTATTAAACCAGCCACAAGCATTGGAAAATTATAATCCTTATCAAGCCGATAAGGCCTTACAAGCCGCAGTGAAGCGCGAAGGTGCCGGCTGGGCTGAACCACAAATTCATGAGTTTGGCGCCGTCACCGGGCGGGCGGACACCATAGCCTTAGGCTTTCAAGCCAATGCCCAGAAACCACAATTGAAAACTCATGATCGCTATGGTCATCGGATTGACCAAATCGACTTTCACCCCAGCTACCACACGCTCATGAAGGCATCGATTGAAGCCGGTTTACACAGCAGTCCTTGGCGACAACCCAAACCCGGTGCACACGTTGCACGAGCGGCAAAATACTACCTGCAAACCCAAGTCGAGGCCGCGCACGGCTGCCCGATCACCATGACCTTTGCTGCTATTCCAGCGTTACAACACCAACCGTCGTTAGCGGCCTACTGGCAGGACAAAATTACCGCTTATCACTACGACCCGCGTAATTGCCCCGATGTCGATAAGCAGGGCGTGACTATCGGGATGGCGATGACCGAAAAACAAGGCGGTTCGGATGTGCGACAAAATACAACGCGCGCTTACCCCGTGGGCAGCGACGCGCGTGGTGAACTGTATGAATTAGTCGGGCATAAGTGGTTTGTCTCGGCACCGATGTGTGATGCTTTTTTGGTGTTGGCGCAAACCGAGCCGGGTTTAACCTGCTTTCTAGTACCCCGGTGGCGCCCCGATGGCAGTAAAAATGCCTTACAAATCCAACAATTAAAAGACAAGATGGGTAACGTCGCCAATGCTTCCAGCGAAGTCGAACTGCGCGGCGCATTAGCCTGGCGTGTAGGCGAGCCGGGTCGTGGTGTACGCACCATTATCGAAATGGTCGCCACCACCCGCTACGACTGCATGATCGGCTCCGCAGCCGGTATGCGGCAAGCCACCGCGCAGGCCATCCATCATGCCAGTCAACGCCAAGCCTTTGGCGCCAAACTGAGCGAACAACCGTTGATGCAGAACTTACTTGCCGATCTGGCCTTAGAAAGCGAAGCGGCAATGACTTATATGATGCGCATGGCGCGGGCGATGGATAACCCAGACGACGAGCACGAGCGTTTACTGGCGCGTATCGCCACCGCTGTCGGTAAGTACTGGATTTGTAAACGTACGCCAAATCACGCCTACGAAGCTATGGAGGTCATTGGTGGCAGCGGCGTGATGGAAACACATATTATGCCGCGGTTGTATCGCGAGGCGCCGGTAAATGCTATTTGGGAAGGCAGTGGTAATGTCCAGTGTCTCGACATTTTACGTGCCATAGCGCGTCAGCCAGCGGTACTCGATGCCTATTTTGATGAGCTGAAAGGCGCTGCTGGCAATGCCACCTTTGACGCCTTTGTACGAGGGCTTAAACAACAATTTAACGACCGCGAGACACTGGAATATCGCGCCCGGCAAGTGGCCGATAGCATGGCATTAGCGTTGCAAGCTGCGCTACTTATCCAACATGCTCCTGCCGCCGTTGCTGACGCCTTTGTCGGTAGCCGCTTACAAGCCGGTGTCGGCGCCTATTGCGGTTTGAACTACGGCAGCCTAACAACCTCTGCCGATTGTCGCGCCATTATTACACGCGCCGCACCACATCACGCTTAAGGTTAAGGATGCCGCTATGAATATTGCCGATTATGTTGCTCGTAATGGCCGTAAATACGCCAACGCTGACGCGCTGCTGAGCGAAGACACACACTTAAACTGGCAGCAATTGGATACCTTGGTTAACCAAATGGCACATTGCCTGCGCCAAGACTATCAAGTCGGTAAGGGCGATCGAGTCGCCTTGTTACTGCCTAATAGTGCCGCCTTTGTGATCGCCTACTTTGCCGTCATTCGCCTGCAAGCTATCGTGGTGCCGATAAACGTTAAACTGACCAGCGCCGAATTGGATTATATTTTGGGCGATGCTAAGGCTCGCTGTGTGATCAGTTGCGAGCTCACGCAACAGCCGTTAGCCGCACTCACTGACACCGTGCCCTGTTTGTTACTGAACCAACCTCAACAACAACTCGCGGCGTATGCCGCCGAGGCTATCGAAGCACAACATAGCAGCAGCGATAACTGCGCCATTATTTATACCTCTGGCACCACTGGTCGCCCTAAGGGTGTGCTGTTTCAGCATCAAGCGCTAATTGCCGTTGCCACCATGTTTGCCGTAGAAATGCAGTATCGTCCCGAAAGCCGTCTGCTGAATTTGATGCCTTTTACCCATTCGGCGCCGTTACATTTGAGCTTGGTGGCAGGCACCATGGTCGGTTGTTGTCAGGTCGTCGCGAGCAGTTTTAGTCCCGATATTCTGCTAACCCATGTCGCCAAGTATCGCACTACACACTTTTTTGGTGCCCCGGTTGCCTATTTGCTAACCGCGCAACATCCGGCTATCGCGACCACTGATTTGTCCTCCATGAGTCACTGGATTTATGGCGGCGGACCGATGTCGCCAGCACAAGCCAAACAGGTGCAACAGGCCTTTGCCAGCGATCAGTTTTACTGCGTTTATGGGTTAACCGAAGCCGGTCCAACCGGTACGTTATTGTTTCCAGAGCACGGTTTAACCAAGGCTGGCTCAATCGGCAAACGCGCGGCGCTAAATACCGAGATCCGTCTTGTCGATGACCAGCAACAAGCCGTAGCCCCGGGTGAGGCTGGCGAAATCGAGCTGCGCGGCGAAGGCCTGATGCGTGAGTACTGGCGTAATCCTGCGGCCACTAGCGCCAGCTATAGCGAGGCGGGCTGGTTAAAAACCGGTGATATCGCGGTGCAGGATGACGATGGCTTTTACTGGATAAAAGATCGCAAAAAAGACCTCATTATCAGCGGTGGTGTAAATGTCTATCCGCGCGAAGTCGAGGAGGTTTTGAGTAACCATCCCAGCGTACAAGAAGTCGCCGTGATCGGGATACCTCATGAGGAATGGGGAGAAAGCGTTAAAGCGGTGATCATGTTAGTGCCCGAAGCCAACGCCAGCGACACCGAAAACGCTTTGAAAACCTACATAGCCGAACACCTCGCGAGCTACAAACACCCACGTTTATATAGCTTCGTCGATGACCTACCACGCAATGCTAACGGTAAAGTATTGAAGCACAAACTACGCCAATCATAATGCCAGCCAAGTTGACCTCCGAATAACCTGCCACGGCGCCGATATCCACACTCGGCGCGCGGCTTTGTGATTGATTTTACGTGCTATACTCGAAACGTTTCGTTACCACTTCAGCCACCACAAGGATGTCGAGGATGCTTGATAACGCATTGTTTCAAAAAACTAAAGGTTGCTTCGTCGCGCTGTTGCTTAGCTTACTATTAGCGCCGCTAGTACAGGCACAATCGTTGCAGGTAGCCGTGCGTGAAAATCCGCCTTTTGTTATGCAAGATGCGCAAGGTAATTACCATGGCCTGAGCATTCAACTATGGGAACAAATCGCACAGCAACAGGGCTGGCAGTACAGCTATCATAAAACCTCATTAGCAGATGTGTTAGCGGGCGTGGCCGAGCAACGATTTGATGTCGGTGTCGGCGCAATTTATGTGACCGCCGAGCGCGAACAGCTGTTAGATTTTACCCAACCGTTTTTTAATGCCGGGTTAGGCATTGCGGTTAAGTCTGAACAGCAACCGACATGGTGGTTGGTGATCACCCGCTTCTTTAGTTGGGACTTCGTTAGCGCACTGACCGCGCTGATTGGGATTTTATTGCTATCGGGTTGGCTTGTGTGGTTGTTCGAACGACGCCATAATGAGGATGAATTCCAACGCAATAGCTGGCGCGGGATCGGCGCTGGCTTTTGGTGGGCAGCGGTGACCATGACCACCGTCGGTTATGGTGATAAGTCGCCACGAACTACCGGTGGCCGTGCAGTCGCGCTGGTGTGGATGTTTACCTCGGTGATCATTATTTCGAGTTTTACGGCGTCAATTGCCTCGTCGTTAACCGTTAATCAACTCGGTAGTGCGGTCAAAGGACCGGCAGATTTGGCTAATTTTCGTGTCGCCACCTTGCCCGATTCTTATAGTGCTGAGTGGTTAAACGACCGCAGTATTGGCTATCGCGGCGACTATCAAGACCTGCAACAAGCGCTGCAAGCCTTGCAGCGAAACGAGGTCGATGCGGTGGTTTATGACGCGCCCTTGTTAAAGTATTTAGTGCGTCAATACAGCGACGCTAGCTTACGAGTATTACCCAATGTCTTCATGCAACAAGATTATGCTTTCGCCGTTGCCGAAGATAGCCCGCTACGCGAGCAAATAAACCGATCGCTACTCGATATCACTGCCACCAACGAGTGGCAGCAAGCAGTCAGTAACTACTTAGGCAGTAACCAGTGATTCAATGATAAGGATGTAACCGCTGATGTTTCGATGGTTTGAAAATCGCTTAAATCCGTTTCCAGCGGAAGAGCCGACCCAGCCGCCGCAAAGCTTTTTTGGCTTTTGCTGGCACTTTACCAAAGGCAGTACCCCATACATCGTACTGACCGCCTTATTCATGGCCGGTATTGCGCTGACCGAAGTCTGGTTGTTCGCCTTTTTAGGCAACATTGTCGACTGGTTATCGCAACAAGATCCAGAGCACTTTGTGCAACAACAAGGCACGCGCTTACTGGCGATGTCGGCAGTGGTGCTGATTGGTTTGCCGTTGATGGTGTGGTTACACTCAATGTTGCTGCACCAGACCCTACTGGGTAACTATCCGATGCGTATTCGCTGGCAGGCGCATCGCTATCTGATGAAACAGTCGATGAGCTACTATCAAGACGAGTTCCCGGGCCGGGTAGCCACCAAGGTCATGCAAACGTCGCTAGCGGTGCGGCAGTGCATCACCACACTGATGGAGATCGTCAACTACGTTGGCGTTTACTTTATCGGTATGTTCATCATTATTGGTAGCGCCGACTGGCGTTTAGCATTGCCGTTAGCGGCGTGGGTGATACTTTACGTGGTTCTGCTGAAGATTTTTGTACCCCGGCTGGGCAAAGTCTCGCAAATTCAAGCCGACGCGCGTTCCATCATGACCGGCCGCATCGTCGACAGCTACACCAACATCCAAACCGTTAAGTTGTTCTCACACGCGCAACGCGAAGCCGCTTATGCCAAAGAAGGCATGGACGGCTTTTTACAAACCGTGCACAAACAAATGCGTTTGGTGACTTGGCTGTATGGCTTTTTGTATGCACTCAACTGCGCCTTACTATTTGGTTCTGCGGCTACCGCTATCGGCTTGTGGATGAACGATAGTGTGTCGTTAGGCGCCGTCGCGGTGGTCATTGGTTTGGTGCTACGCCTGTTCGGTATGTCGCAAATGGTGATGTGGCAGTTATCGACACTGTTTGAAAGCATCGGCACCGTGCAAGATGGTATTAAGTCGATATCATCGCAGCGCCAAGTGGAGGATAAAGCCGACGCTCGTGATTTAGTGGTCAAGCATGGCAGCATTGTATTCGACCATATTCGTTTTCATTACGGTAAAGACAGTGGCGTTATCGAGGACTTACAACTGGCTATCGCGGCAGGTGAAAAAGTCGGTATCGTCGGTCGTTCGGGTGCTGGCAAGTCGACCTTGGTTAACCTGCTGCTACGTTTTTACGACCTGCAAGGTGGACGTATTCTTATTGACGGCCAAGATATTGCCGAGGTTAAACAAGATAGTCTGCGCGCCCACATCGGCATGGTTACGCAAGACACCTCGTTGCTGCATCGTTCGGTGCGTGAAAACATTGAGTACGGCCGTCCTGAAGCCACCGAAGCGATGGTTATCGAGGCCGCCAAACGCGCCCATGCACATGACTTTATTTTGGATTTAGCCGACCCGCATGGTCGTACCGGCTACGACTCGCATGTCGGCGAGCGCGGCGTCAAACTGTCCGGCGGACAACGCCAGCGTATCGCGATTGCGCGAGTGATGTTGAAAGATGCGCCGATTTTGATTTTGGATGAAGCAACGTCAGCACTTGATTCGGAAATCGAGGCGGCTATTCAAGAGAACTTGTACAGTTTAATGGAGGGCAAAACGGTTATCGCTATTGCTCACCGTTTGTCCACTATCGCCGCGATGGACCGTCTAGTGATCATGGATAAAGGGCAGATCATCGAATACGGCAGTCATGATGAATTGCTTAGCAAAGGCGGTCTATACGCACAATTATGGCAACATCAATCGGGTGGTTTTTTATTACTCGAAGATGATGCCGAGGAACAACAGCAGCAGGCCACTACGGTTTAACCGCTGGTGGCCCGGGCCGGATTGTCACTTAGCCATTGGCTAACTTAAAGCGAGCAACCATTTCGCTTAAACGTGATGCTAAGCGCGCAAGCTCTGCGCTAGATGCTGCTGTTTGATTGGCACCAGTCGCCGTTTGTGCCGATAAATCGTTAACTCGGGTTAAATTACCATCGACCTCTCTGGCGACTTTCGACTGCTCCTCGGAAGCACTGGCAATCGACAGGTTAAGTTCATTGATATCACTCACCGCAGCGGTGATCTCACTTAATGCCTCGCCGGCGCCACGTGCCATATCTAAAGTACCGGTTGCACGCTGCTCGCCGCGTTGCATACTTTTAACCGAGGCGTCGCTTGCACCCTGTACTGCCGTGATCATCCCCTCAATTTCAGCAGTCGAATCTTGTGTTCTTTTTGCTAGCGCACGAACCTCATCAGCGACCACCGCAAAGCCACGGCCACTTTCGCCGGCTCGCGCCGCTTCTATAGCGGCATTCAACGCTAATAAGTTGGTTTGATCGGCAATGCCACGAATAACATCAAGCACCGATGTAATACTTTTTACCTGATTTGCTAACTGCGTCATATCGCTCGACGAGCGCTGCATATCGGCCACCAACCCTTCGATCTCTTTTAGCATCTCTTGAATTTGTAGCAAGCCTTGCTGTGAACGTTCATCCGCCAGTTGCGATGAATCAGCAGTGGTTTGCGCATTACGAGCCACTTCTTCTATTGCCGCGGTTAACTCATTGACAGCGGTTGCCGCCAGCTGTAATTGCTCGGTTTGTTCATGCAACGCACGCGAACTATCTTCGGTCACCGAATTAAGCTCTTCCGAGGTCGATGCTAATTGATCGGAGGACTCGCCGATTTGCCTCATGGCATCACTAAGCCCGTGCTGCATGTCACGTAACGCGGCCAGTAATTGCGTTGCCTCATCATTACCATCTACATCAACAGTGAGTGATAGATCTCGCTGCGCGATACGCTTTGCAACGCCTACTGCTCGACCGATAGGTTCAACAATGCTTCGAGTTAATAGCCAAGCTAATAAAAACATCAGTAGCACCGATATCACCACCGCACTAATCGTGGCAGATAATGAGGTACTAGCGATGTCTGCACTGAGCGTTGCAGCGGTTTTAATATCGTCGCGTTGTAAACTTAATAACTGATTGATGATATCGGTAACTTTATCGGTTTGCGGCATTAACTGACTGTCACGTAACCGAAAAGCGTCATCGTTCTGACCCGCTTGAGCTTTCTCAATAACCTGCTGTTGAATGTTATTAAAGCCTTGAATTAACGTCCGCAACTCACGCATTAGGCGCTGCTCATTGGCATTTAAATTAAAATCATCAAAGCGTGCGAGCGCTTGTGTAAATTGCTTATCCGCGTTCTCTAGCCGTGCAATGTAGCGAGTGCGGTCAGCAGCGTTAGTCGCCGCAGCGATGTTTGAAGTGTGCACTCGCACGCGCAGGAATTCTCGAGCGACTTCATAAACGGCTTCGAGCATCTGCGCTCTGACGTCAGTAATCTCGTCAGTTTGTGCTTGCATACGTTGTTGCTGTGTAACCGCAAACAATCCCAGACCAATCATCAATAGGGCAATAAAGGCAAAAGCTAACTTGGCACGAAAACCAATCGATACACTGCGAAACATGAACGGGTACTCCAGAGAAGCCTAGGGGGAAAAGATTAAATCGAGACTTTATCGGTATCTCTGGGAAATTCTACAGTAGAAATATGAACTTACGTAGTAATTATTAATTCGCAGTCAATTAAGGTGCCGTAAAAACGATGCGTTCAAAACGATATACTTGATCGCCGATACCCTGAGGTTGGGTAGAGCTAGCAACCGCCATCGCAGTAAAGCGTACTTTTTCGTCAGGACTGTTAGGCGCATGCCAAGTGAACGACCAACGGATTTCGCTAGCCGTTGTCTCATTTTTTAAGGTTAAGCGGCTGTGCGTTAAGTAGCTTTCGCCGTTATCGGTTGTCATCAATTGCGTATCGTCGCTGACCGATGCTAATTGACCGGCGCTGGGTAGGCGCGTTTTTAAACCGGCTATCGGTTCTTCGCTAATAGCTTCGCTATATAATTGAAAACCCGCGATATCACGACTTTTGTCGTGCAACACTAAGGTTAGCTGATAACGTTTGCCTGGTTCGTACTGGGTCGGTAGCCCTTCGATTTGAATACCGGTTTGCTCTGCCCGTTGAATGGTAGCTGGCACATGGCATTGCCCGCATAAGCGTTGCTCGGCTTGACTACCATGATCTATCGGCAACGCTTCTGACACGGCCTGTAGGGCTAGCGCTGAACGACTAACCGCAGCAACCAGCAATAGCCAAATAAGAAGAAACCGAGACATGTATGCGAACCTGAAGCTGAATAGGCTTGATCATCCTATAGTAAGCCAAGCCATAAAAGAATGCTTATCATGCAAAGAAACCGCAAAACTGTTATCTATTCAACTATTCACTTGGCGGAACGGTAACTGAGCTTGTGCCTGCTGCTGATAGTCGAGGACATGTTGTTGTTCACGCTGACAAAAATCCGCTATAGCCGGAGCTAGCGGGGTGTTAGCAAAACGATAGTTCGCATAACGTAGTACCGGCTCAAAACCGCGTTGTAGTTTGTGCTCGCCCTGTGCACCTGCGTCAAACTCACGCAAGCCATGTGCGATGCAATAATCGATACCGGCGTAATAGCAGGCTTCGAAGTGTAAAAAATCAAATTCGTTGAGGCAGCCCCAATAGCGCCCATACAGCGTTGAGGACGAGCGGAAACATAACGCAGCAGCCACCATTTGTTGATCATGATAGGCGGCAAACGCCACCAGCGAGTCGGCCATATGGCGACGCCATAACTGCCAGGTTGCCGCGGTTAAATAACCGCCATGCCCAGAGCGTTTTAAATAGGTTAAACGATAGCAATACTCAAAGCGCTGCCAAAAATCATCGTCCAATTGCGAGCCTTGCAAGCAACGCATGTCGATACCTTGTGCGATAACTGCGCGGCGCTCTTTGCGTATTTGTTTACGTTTACGCGAGGTACAAGCCGCCAAAAACTCAGCAAAATCGCGATAACCCCGGTTGTGCCAAAGAAACTGTATATCGTAGCGCTGCCACCACTGTTGCTGATCACGCCATTGATCACTTTGTTGTTGACTGGGATACAGAATTTGCGCGTTCGACCAAGCTCGCTCCTGCATACGCTGCTGTATCGCTTGGTTAATGGCGGTCGTTACTTGCTCGCTGTTGATGTCGGTGGCTGTCAGTATGCGCGGTCCCGTTACTGGGGTGAAGGGAATCGCGGCAACCCACTTAGGATAATAATCTAAATGACACTGCTGATAGGCTTCGGCAATGGCCCAGTCAAAGAAATACTCGCCCATTGAGTGCGATTTTTCGTACCCTGGCACCGCTGCCACTAAGCGCTCTTGCTGCCAAATCAATAAGTGTTGGGGCTGCCAGCCTTGCTCAGCACAGCAACTATTGCCAGCCTCTAAAGCGGCCAAGAACGCATGTTGTATAAATGGATAATCACTACTTAGCAACGATTGCCAACGGTCTTCACTCACCGCCGCAATATTATCAATCCACTGTGCATTTAGCGCTTTCATCAAACACCTGAATACGGCATGCTAAGCATCACCTATTGCCACTTTAATTGATGATCGGAGACGCCCCGATGGACGTGTTTTTTAGCGTACTATTATTTGCTTTTTCGACAACGATTACACCCGGCCCCAATAATGTCATGATCATGTCATCGGGAATGAATTATGGCATTCGCGCTAGCTTACCGCACTTACACGGTATCTGTGTTGGTTTTCCTATCATGGTACTGTTAGTGGGCGTAGGTTTTGGTGTTGTATTCGATCATTTCCCGAACTTACACCAGCTCATCAAAGTGCTAGGTACCGCCTATTTATTATGGCTAGCTTGGCACATAGCGCGCCAGCACCCCAGTGCCATTAAGCGTGGCGAACAGCGACCACTGAGCTTTTGGCAAGCGGCGTTGTTCCAGTGGGTGAACGGCAAGGCTTGGATCATGGCTAGCGGCGCCGTCGCTACCTTCACCACCATGCACGGTGATTTATGGATAGAAGTCAGCGCCATCACGCTGGCATTTTTATTGATGGCTTACCCTTGCGTGGGTGCCTGGTTAATTGGCGGTAGCGTGCTCAGACGCATCCTGACTCAACCGTTTTGGCAACGCCTGTTTAACATCAGTATGGGGTTACTGCTAGCGCTGTCGGTGGTGCCGGTTATCATCGATATCTGGCGCTATTATTTTACCCCGGTTTAGTCCGGTTCGGTTAACCAGCCCAGTTGACCTAATCGTTCAGCAACCGGTGTTAATACTGCCGATGGCTCCAGCGCTTGTAACCAAACCGATTGGCAAAGTGCAGAATAGAACAATAGCCAATGCTGCTCGGCAATACTTAAACGCCAACAGTATTGATCGGCAGCTAGCTCAAATTCGCGAATATCCGCCGCTAATAAATGCGCTAAACGTTCCGCCCATTGTTGTAAAGAATGCAGATCGTCGTGGCTGGGTAAGCAACTTAATTGCAAGGTGTCGTTAGTCATTACCGGTCTTTATTTGAGAAGCTAGGCGCCATAGCTTAATAGCTTATGGAGCGACTGCAACAATAACGGTCACGACCTTGCTTTTTTGCGTAATAAAGCGCGTCATCAGCCGCTTTTAATAATCGTGTCGCCAACTGTTGCGGCGCCGACTTAGCCTCGGGTGTAATGCTATGAGCACCGATACTGATGGTTAACACTTGCGCCGTTGGCGACGCTGGATGAGCAATTTGTTCAGCGCGTAAGTTTGCCAACAGTCGTTGCCCTAGCTGCTCGGCTTGTTGTTGATCGGTGGCTGGCAAGACGATGACAAATTCCTCTCCGCCATAGCGGCTAACCATGTCTCCCGAGCGTTGAGCATGCTCTTGTAATACTCGGGCCACGGTTTTTAACGCCTGATCACCATGTAAGTGACCAAAATAGTCGTTATACGCTTTAAAATAGTCGATATCGATAAGCAATAAACTCAGTGCTTGCTGCTGTCGCGCCGCACGTCGTAGCTCTAATAACAAACAACGATCCAGTGCACGCCGGTTGGCCAGGCCGGTTAAACCATCTTGATGCGCCTGCCGTTGTAAACGCTGATTAAGCGCTTGCATATGCTCACGGGCCGTATCTAACGCTTGTTGATCCCAATGCCGCTGCAAGGTATTAAAAATTACATTGCCAACCAAACGTAAGCGGCGAATGTCGTCATGAGTCCAGTCACGCTGCTGCTTCACCGCGTCGGCACCGACAAAACCGATCATGCGGTCGCTGGCAAAAATGCCGACACACAGTATCGAGCGGATTTGTTCTCGTTTAAACTCGTCGTGCTCGGCTTGCGCTGCGCGCGGTAGACTATCAATGTGATTGAGTACCATCTGCTGTTGTTCACGCAAACATTGAAAAAACCACGGCAGATCGGATTCCTGCAAGCCTTTTAATTCATGCGCATGACGGCTCACCCCAACCGCTGCCCACTCGTGGCTATTATTGATAACCTCACCGTCGTCATCGAATAAAAACACATAGCATCGATCGCTGTAGCTACACTGCGCAAAAGCCTCTAACGCCGCTACAATATGCTGGTCGACCTGTTCCGCTGAGCAACGAATAAGCTGCGTGGATATCTCTGATAACGCCCGGTCAAACTGTTGGGTAGGATTAGCTTTATCGCTTTGCTCATTGTCTGCATCGGTCAACAACAGTAAGCAGCCGCCAGCGTCTTGAGTGGTTAACTGTAGTGAGCAACGACGTTGCGACTGAATATGCAAGATCGGTAGTGTATCGCCGACATCGCCCTGCATAAGAAATGTGGCGATTGTGGGTGCCGACAATAGCGCTTGCCAATGCTGCTGCAATAATGCCAAAGACACGTTATCAGGCGATGTTAAACCCAATGTTAAACAATGCTCGGCGCTGCTATTCAATGATAACTGCTGCTGTTCGCGGTCAAACCACAGGAGTGCCATCGACGAGTTTTTGATGAGATAGTCAGTTCGTTGCGCTGAGAGATGCCATGCCATCGCAGCTCGCCATCAAGTAATTGTTAATTTTACGTTAGTTACCTGCCTGCGACCTGTCAATATAACTGTTATCAGGTGCTTAGTGATTGCTTTATGGCACTAATTGATGCTCGTTGTCGGCATCTAAGTAATCTTCAATCGCTGCCAAAAAATCACGCCCGTAACGTTCAAGTTTTTTCTGCCCGACCCCGGTAATCGCCAATAAAGCACTGGCGCTGGTGGGCAACTGTTGCGCCATTTCGACAAGGCTAGTGTCGTTGAATACCACAAACGGCGGTACCTGTTCCTCATCGGCGATGGATTTACGCACCTGCCGTAAACGCCGAAATAACACTTTGTCGTAATCTCCGCGGTCGGTCACCCGCGCTTTATTCGCCACCAAGTTGATACGTGGCTGCGCCAGCATCAGGGTTTGTTCGCCGCGTAATACCGGGCGCGCCTCTTCGGTCAATTGCAAGGCCGCATGCCGTTGGATGTTTTGAATCAGTAGACCGCGATGAATCAATTGCCGAATAACCGATAACCAATATTCATGGCTTTGCTCTTTACCGATAGCAAAAGTCGATAGCTGATCATGCTTGAGTTCTTGCAAGCGTTGCGAACGGCTGCCCCGTAACACATCAATCACGTGGTGAATACCAAACTGTTGGCCGACTCGATAAACACAACTTAACGCCTTTTGTGCATCAACACTGCCGTCGTACTGCTTTGGTGGGTCGATACAAATGTCACAGTTGCCGCAGGGCTCATGCCGATATTCGTTAAAATAGTTAAGCAGCACCAGACGCCGACACGTTTGCGATTCAGCCATGGCTTGCATGGCATTGAATTTTTGTACTTCAACCCGCCGCCGTTCCTCGTTATCGTGTTCTTCGATCATGCGCCGAATCCAAGCGGCATCGCTTTGCTCGTAAAACAATACCGCTTCTGCAGCAATGCCATCACGCCCAGCACGACCGGTTTCTTGATAGTACGCCTCGATACTTCGTGGTACATCAAAGTGCACAACAAAGCGCACGTTTGGCTTATTAATTCCCATGCCAAATGCCACCGTCGCCACCACCACATCAACATCGTCACGGACAAAGTTACGCAAGGTCGTTTCTTTCAGCTCATGCGGCAGACCGGCATGATAGGCAGCCGCTCTGACGCCGTCTTGTTGTAATCGCTCGGCTAATTCCTCAACTTTCTTACGGCTACCGCAATAAACGATACCAGCCGCCCCACGTTGCTTGCGCACGTAGTCACGTAACTGTTTGACCGGTTTATATTTTTCCTCGACCAAATAACGAATATTAGGACGGTCAAAGCTACTACGGTGTACTAGGGGTTGCTGCAACGCCAAGCGTTGCTGAATATCATGTTGAGTGGCGGCATCAGCGGTTGCCGTGAGCGCCATCACTGGCGTATTCGGTAACACCTGACGCAATTGTCCAAGCTGTCCATATTCGGGGCGGAAATCGTGCCCCCATTGCGAAATACAATGGGCCTCATCCACCGCCAATAAACCTACCGATAAGCTGCTTAAACGCTCGATAAAGCTGGTTTGCAGTGCCCGTTCAGGGCTGACATACAACAGTTTAAGTTGCCCCTGCTGTAACTGTCGCAACACCTGCAAACTTTGTTCTGGCGCCAGCCCAGAATGCAATGCGGCGGCGGCAATACCCATGGTATTCAAAGCATCGACTTGATCTTGCATCAATGACAGTAGCGGCGAAATGACCAAGGTAAGGCCCGTTTGCGCGATAGCGGGTAATTGATAACACAGCGACTTGCCGCCCCCAGTGGGCATTAGCACCAGACTATCGCGACCTTGTAGCGCCGCGTCCATGACGGCTTGTTGACCATCACGGAATTGCTGATAACCAAACACCTCGGCTAATAGCTCGCTCAGCTCGGTAGCAGACGTTAGCGACTGCGATGAGCTAGCACTGTCATGAATAAATAACGCCTGAGAACTGGACATAAGCTTCCGTTTGGTTGACGAGCAGCGGCCTTACATTCTATTGTAAGCATCCCTATCGGTGATCACCATAAGCTAATGACAACGGACGCGCTGCTTGCACAAATTTCCGAGTTTATGAACGACCGCATACCCTTTCAACGTATGCTCGGATTCGAAATCACGCAATTCAGCCCGGAGCGCGGTGAGTTGCGCTTTCATTGGCGCGACGATTTGGTCGGTAATGCACCGCAGCAAATCCTGCACGGTGGAGTCACCGCTACCGCTTTAGATACCGCCGGTGGACTGGTTGCCATAGCCGCTATGGTAGCACGCTTAGAGCAGCCCTCGGAAACCGAATTGATGGAACGCTTAATGCGTTGCGGTACCATTGATTTACGCGTGGATTATTTGCGCCCTGGCCGTGGCCAGACCTTTATTGCCAGTGCCACCATTATTCGCTCCGGTAACAAGGTAGCGGTGGCACGAATGGAATTACACAACGACAGCGGCACCCATATCGCCTTTGGCACGGGTACTTATCTGGTCGGTTAAACGTTTCTTCTGACTCATACTGAGGTATTTATGACTGACGAAGCTCAACGAGCCCGTCAGGGCGTGTTATTTGCGATTGCCGCATACACGTGCTGGGGAGTGGCGCCGGTTTACTTTAAGCTGATCAAGCAAGTACCGGCCTTAGAAATTCTTTCACATCGGATCATTTGGGCTTTTGTTATCGTATTGGCGCTGATCGTCGGGCTAAAACGCATTAATCGGCTCAAACCAGTATTAAAAAACCCCTCGCATATGCTGCGTTTAACGCTGGCAACCTTTTTGCTGGGTGGCAACTGGTTCCTGTTCATTTGGGCCGTCAATAACGACCATATATTAGATGCCAGCTTGGGTTATTACATTAATCCATTGCTCAATATCGCCATTGGCATGGCGTTTTTTGCCGAACGCATGCGCAAGTTACAGTGGTTGGCAGTGGCAATGGCAGTCAGCGGGGTATTAATTCAGGTGGTGTCGTTTGGCTCGGTACCGTGGATCGCGTTAGCGTTAGCCTGTAGCTTCGCGATTTATGGCGCCATTCGAAAACGTTTGCCGGTCGATTCGATTACTGGTTTATGGCTAGAAACCTTGATCTTGTTGCCTATCATGCTGATTTATCTGTTTGGCTTTGCCGACTCCCCGAGCAGCGATCTGGCCGCTAATAGCTGGACGCTGAACGTGTTATTAATGGCTGCCGGTATTGTCACCACCGTGCCTTTGCTGTGCTTTACCGCGGCCGCGCAACGTATTCGCTACTCAACGCTGGGGTTCTTTCAATATATCGGCCCCAGCATCATGTTTGTGCTGGCGGTGGTGGTTTATGGCGAGCCGTTAGCAATGGGTAAGTTGATCACGTTTATCATCATCTGGTCGGCATTGGCGCTGTACAGCGCTGACTCACTGATTCATAACCAGCGCCAGCGCCGTCAGGCGAAAAAGCTTAGTCAAAGCAGCTAGTGCGAGTGGCCGTAAAAAACCGTTAGCTGCTGTGCCAGGCGCACACCGGCCTGACGCATCTTTTGTTCTAGTTGAGCACCGTATTCGGCAACATAAGCGTCATCAACCGGGCGCTTGTTAGCATAGTCAGCATAAACTTGGCGAGTTAGCACTAGCGACTCCGTTGCCCACTCGGACGGCGTTCCTTGCTGCCATTGCTGACGTTGTTCGGCGGTAATTTGCTGACGCTGATTGCTAGCAAACTGCTGCCACTGGTCGATGCCGCGCGCCTGCAACAACTGCCAGTCCCATAATGAATGCAGGTTGCTGGCTTTGCCGCGAAACTCAATAGCAGCGCGATTACCACCGCGGTCGTTGGCATAACTGACATGTAGCGGCTGATGTAGATCGCCAATGAAGTGCGCTAGAAATAACAATGCTTGCCAATCTGAGTGGTCTGCACGTAAACGTGCCTGCATTTCCGGAATGGCTGAAAGCACACAACCATCGGCGTCACAATCTTGCATTGAAACCTGCGTCTGTGTGCGTGCTACGTTGATGTAATGCCAGCTTCCAGCCCAGTCATAATCATGGTTAGATTTAATATCATCGGGCCAGGTGCAGGCCTCGGCGAAGCTTTGATAGGCCGCTTGTTGCTGCATGACCTCATCGATAGCCTGCTGAGTGTCAGTGTCCAGCAACTCATAAGCAATTTGGCACACTGCTTTATGACCGTTAAAGCCATAAGCCCATGCCGGCATTGTCGCTACCGCGCTAAACGTCAGTAGCAAGACCACCAATAATTGGCGTTGTAACATACGAAACCACTCCTTAAACAACCGAATTCGTCAACTACGAGTACTTACTAAAGGCATCCCCTAGTGTAGGCTTTTCTTAGCTTAAACACTATCGACTGGGTTGAATCGTCGACCCAATACCCCAAGTTAATGCACTATCGTCCCCTTTGATCATGACCACCGCGTTAAGGAGCTATAATGAGTCGCCACTTTGATCAGGCCGAGGGCCTCGCTGAGCAACGCGATCCCGCCACCGAAGGCTTTGTATTTAATCAAACCATGCTACGCATCAAATCACCGACGCGTAGCTTAGACTTTTACACCCGCGTCATGGGTATGACCTTGGTCAAGCGTCTCGACTTTCCAGAAATGAAGTTCACGTTGTATTTTCTGGCCGCCATCGACAGCGACCAAACCGAGCAAGTTCCGCAAGCTCATGACCCGCGTATCGTTGCTACCTTCAAACGCCCAGCGATGTTGGAGCTAACCCATAACTGGGGCGACGAGGATGACGATGATGTCAGTTATCACAACGGTAACAGCGAGCCACGCGGTTTTGGTCACATCGGCTTTCATGTACCCGATGTCGATGCGGCGTGTCAGCGCTTTGAGGAACTGGGGGTTGAATTTCAAAAGCGTCCCGCAGACGGCAAAATGCAGGGTATTGCTTTTATTAAAGATCCCGATGGTTACTGGATCGAAATTTTTACCGCTGACCGTCAACCGGCGATGCTGCAAGATCATTTAGCCTCAGCATAGCGATAAACATTGGCGGTTTAGCGTGGGCTAAGCCGCCATAAGGTCGCGTTTTCGCCATCGCTAGCCACATAAATATTGCCACTGTCATCGACCACCACGGCCCGTAAGCGCTGTTGCGGTGCTTGCATTAACACCTCAGCCTGAGACCACCCGTGCGGCCCCCTCTGAACACGGTATAGCGCCTTGGCCGCCAGTGCGGTGACCAATAAATCACCCTGCCAATCGACAAATTGCTGGCCACGATAAATCGCCATATCTGAAGGCGCAATTGAGGGCGTCCATACCCACTTGGCAGGCTCGACGCCGGGCAACTGTCGATACGGTGAAATGCGCGCAAAATTATAATCGACACCGTCGGTGGCGATTGGCCAACCATAGTTTTTACCCGCTTGTAACAGGTTGATTTCATCACCACCACGAGGACCATGTTCGTGCAAGATCAATTGCTGCTGTTCAGCGTCATAGACGAGGCCTTGAGGGTTACGATGGCCGTAGGTAAAAATCGCAGCATTGGCCTGTGGCTCGGCGTAAAAGGGGTTGTCGATAAGTGGCTGGCCTTGTAAGTCGATACGCAAGGTTTTGCCCAACTGACTATCAAGCTGTTGCGCTTGCTCGCGTTGGTCAAAACCATCACCGGTAGTTACGATCAAGGTGTCCTTATCGACAAATGCTAGACGCGCACCAAAATGTGCCCCTCCGGGTTTATTGGGCGACACCCGTAAAATTTGCTTAACCTGCTGCAACTGATCGTCGATGAACAACGCTTTCGCCACACAGGTGGCATTGCTATCGGCCTCGCCACAAACATAACTCAACGCTAATTGCCGTGATTGCGCAAAGTCAGGCGCTAGCTCAATATCCATCAAGCCACCTTGACCAATCACCTGAGTACTGGGTACACCATCTATTGCTTGGCGCTGACCCTCAGCGTTTATTAACCACAACTTACCCGCTTTCTCGGTCATCAATAAACGGCCATCGGGCAAGGCGGCAAGTGCCCAAGGCGATGCTAATCCAGTAGCCACCACCTGCAGCCGATAGTCGGTCGTTGTGCGCTCATCATCGGCATGGACTAAGGCTGGCGAGAAGCTACCGATAACAACCCCGACCCACATCAACGATGTAACCTTTTTCAGCAACACTTTCATACTCAAGACTCCTGCTGTCGCTGCCAATAACAACCGGCTACACCAGCGCCGACTGAACCACAAGCTGACATCAATAACCAGCCGGCAGTATCCCGGGTGGCGGCAATAAAAGTCGGCATTGGTGCCAACGCATCGACCAAGCGGAAAGTCAGCGCTAACCCGACAATACCAGCCAACCACCACCATCCCTGTAGCGGCAGTGGCCAACGTCGCTGCAATATGGCCGCTAGCGGCAACGCCAATAAATCGGTGGCTAGCACTAAAGCCGCTAAAACCGGCGCAAAGTGCAATACATCGTAGATGATAGTCGTGAGCCAATCCGACACCGGAATGTCGACCGCTAACGCCGTCAGCGCACGTAAATTCAGCAGACTCTGCAATACCGAGCCCAGTAGCGCGGTTAGCAGCAGCGCCAGCAACAAGCTGACTAAGTGGCTACGCCAAGATTTGTAACTCTGCATACGGATGGGTTATTCCTCATTATTTTACGCTGACCGCCAGCATTCGCTGACAAACGACATCGAGCAGGGTAATCTACCGACGACTTTTGTCACAAAATAACTACATAAAATTCATATAAACGGATTAACCTGAGGCTTGGTCATGGTTGTGACCGTACACCGTTTAGCTCTGACTACGACGATAACAGGGAATGCACTTATGCGCTTACATGTTTTTATTTATCTATCGCTGGCCACGTTACTGGGTCTATTTTCCGTCAACGCATACGCCGACAACTGCCTGCATGGCTGCCCCACAGGCGCTAGCGGACAACAAGTCAATCGCGCCATTTACAGTTTAAGTAATAACGCCGACACCAAGTTTGCCGATTGGGTAGCCTACCACGTGACGGCCAGCACCATTGACGGTCCGAGCCGCTCTCGTTATTGGCGTCAGGATCCGGCGTTACCCAGCAGCGACACGCTCGCTCCCGCCGATTATCAAGATGCTCACGCCACTATCGGTACCGACCGTGGTCATCAAGTACCCTTGGCGTCTTTTAGCAACACCCCGTATTGGTCCGAAACCAACTATTTATCCAATATTACTCCGCAACGTTCTGAGCTCAATCAAGGCGCTTGGGTAAAGTTAGAAAATGCCGTTAGACAAATGGTACGAGAGGGTCAGGATGTGTATGTGGTTACCGGTCCGCTGTACGAATACTATTTTGCCAGCCTACCATCGAGCAGCCGCTCACATACCATTCCATCGGCTTACTACAAAGTGGTGATGACCAACGTTGATGGTTGGATTGAGGCATCGGCATTTATTATGGATCAGTCATTACCACGCAATGCTAACTACTGTCAGTACCAAGTCAGCGTATATCAAGTTGAGCAACGCGCTAGCTTGACCTTGATGCCACAGTTACCAAGTTGGAAAGAAGGTGCAGTGAAAGGACAGTTGGGCGGTCTTAGCCAGCCGTTGGGCTGTTAACCTGAGCGACCGTTACCGCGGCAGTTACCAAGCAATGGATGCGCGGCGTTGGGGACGTTTGCCGCCGCGCATTCATCACGGTTTTATACCAGCTCGGCATCCATACTAATATCGGCATTCAATACGCGACTAACCGGACAACCGGCTTTCGCTTTGTTGGCGATTTCTTGAAATTTTTCGCCATCAATGTCGGCTTGTACTTTTACCGTTAAATGCACTTTAGCAATTTTAAAGCCATCGCCATCTTTTTCTAGACTGACTGCGGCTTGGGTATCGATTTGCTCAGGCGTGACATCGGCGATTTCACCTAACATCATCGATAATGCCATTGAAAAGCAGCCAGCGTGTGCCGCTGCGATTAGCTCTTCGGGGTTGGTGCCTTTGCCATCTTCAAAGCGCGTGCCGAACGCATACTGAGCATTGTCTAACACGCCACTGTCGCTACTAATGCGACCCTTACCTTGTTTTAAGCTACCTTGCCAAACTGCTGACGCTTTACGTTTCATGCGTGATCTCCTTATGATTGAGTTAAATTGATTAGACTCAATCAAAGCTTACGTAATAACCACCAACAGCGATCAACCGGTCTGGTCGATTAGCAGGGTTCTAAACGCGCGTAGGCCACCACCAACCATTTACTGCCGGCCATATCAAAATTGATTTGAATGCGGCTTTGCGGGCCGCTGCCTTCGTAATTGAGCACCGTTCCCTCGCCAAACTTCGGATGCCGAACGCGCTGCCCTAACTGATAGCCGGTCTGGACAAAAGCTTCATGGCTAGCACCGCTATGAAAACGGCTCATACCGGGCTGTTGCACTTTGCTTTGAATACGTACCTCGTTGAGACACGCCGGGGGCATTTCACCGATAAAGCGGCTGACTTTATGAAAAAAGTCTTGTCCGTAAATACGGCGCTGCTCAGCGTAAGTGATGACTAACTGCTGCATGGCTCGTGTCATGCCCACATAGCACAATCGACGTTCTTCTTCTAAGCGTCCCGGCTCATCCATTGATTGCTGAGAAGGGAATAAGCCTTCTTCGACCCCGGCCATAAACACCAACGGAAACTCCAAACCCTTGGCACTGTGCAGCGTCATCAATTGCACCGCATCTTGATATTCATCGGCTTGCTCATCACCCGCTTCTAATGCTGCATGAGCCAAAAACGCATTTAATGGCGATAAGTCTTCTTCGCTATCGTCTAAGCGGAAGTTATCGCAAGCAGTGACCAGTTCTTTTAAGTTATCGACGCGCGTTTCGGCCTTCTCGCCCTTTTCTGCTTCATACATGGCAAGCAGGCCACTTTGCTTGATAACCTCGTCGCACTGCCGACCCAGACTAAACTCCAGCGTATGACTCGCCAGCTGCTCGATCAACTCGATAAACTGACTCACCGCATTCCGCGCACGACCGCTGAGCACCTGCTCGTTGACTAACTGCTGCGCGCTTTGCCATAACGGTAGCTGACGCTCGCGAGCCGCCTGTCGAATCAACTCTAGTGTGCGATTACCAATGCCTCGCGTTGGCGTATTGATGACGCGTTCTAACGCTGCGTCATCGTCACGGCTGGCAAGCAGCCGTAAATAGGCTAGTGCATCTTTAATTTCTTGCCGTTCGAAAAAGCGCAAACCGCCGTAAATTCGATAGGGCAAGCGAGCGTGTAATAAGGCTTCTTCAAGCACCCGTGATTGGGCGTTACTGCGATACAGAATCGCACAATCTTGTAAGGCATTGCCTTGATCTCGCCAGGCTTCGATGCGACCAACGATATAGCGCGCTTCGTCCTGTTCATTAAACGCCGCATAAATATCGATGGCCTCGCCGTCACCACCATCGGTCCATAAGTCTTTACCCAAACGGTCGCTATTGTTGGCGATAACTTGGTTTGCCGCATTAAGGATGTTGCCAGTCGAGCGATAGTTCTGCTCAAGGCGAATAGTTTGCGCACCGGGGAAATCATCTAAGAACTTCTGAATGTTCTCAACCCGCGCACCACGCCAGCCATAAATGGACTGATCGTCATCACCAACAATGCAGACTTGATTGTGTTGGCCTGCTAACAAGCGTATCCACGCGTATTGAATATCGTTGGTATCTTGAAACTCGTCGACCAGAATATGCTGAAAGCGCTTTTGATAATGTTCGCGGACAATGCGGTTATCACGCAGCAACTCGTGTGCGCGCAGTAATAACTCAGCAAAGTCGACTAAACCGGCACGGTCACAACTATCTTGATAAGCCTCGTAAATACTTTTTAAGGTGCGTTCGGTGGGGTCATACGTATCAATATGCAAAGGCCTGAGACCCTCGTCCTTTTTACCGTTGATATACCATTGCGCCTGCTTTGCCGGCCATCGCTTTTCATCCAGATTCATGGAACGGATCAAACGTTTGATCAAACGTTGCTGGTCATCGCTGTCTAAAATTTGAAAGTTTTGCGGTAAGCCAACGTCCATATAATGCGCACGTAGCAAGCGATGCGCTAAGCCGTGGAACGTACCTATCCACATGGCACGCACCGAACTGCCCATTAACTGTTCGATACGGCCGCGCATTTCTGCCGCCGCCTTGTTGGTAAAGGTGACCGCTAAAATACTATAAGGCGATACTTGTCGCTGCTGCATAAGCCAAGCGATACGATGCACCAAAACCCGTGTTTTGCCGCTACCCGCGCCAGCGCTGTTGTCGGCAGCAACCGCCGCACGTTGATGCTCGTTTAATCGCTCCAATAACGGATGTTCGCTCATGCGCAAGTACCTGTGTTGCTGATTTGGCGCCCAGTTTACTGGCCGCATACTGTACATGCAACCAGTAACGTATTAAGCCATTTGTCTGGCTTAGGGTTGACGCAATAGGGGCTTTAATTGTAACAGGGCTGGCAGTTGATCAAACTCCATCGTCGGTAACCCACGTAAATGTCGGCGCCGACCTAGCCCACCCGTATACCAAGCACTTTGCCAACCGGCACGACGGGCACCTTCGATATCTGACAGTGGGTGGTCACCGACGTGTAAAAATGCGTTCGCCGGTAATTGTGGATAGTGTTGCTGGGCGGCAACAAACATATCGTTAAAGGGTTTTCCCCGATGTTCCGCGCTGGGCTGTAAGATCAAGTCAAAGTATGGCGCTAAACCAATTTTTTCGACGTTAGCATTGCCATTACTGATAGCGATTAAACGCGCGTGCTGAGCCAACGCTTGCAATACTTCATGAGTTTCTGCCGGAACATCAATTTGACTACGGTAGCGCAGAAACTGCTGTAGGGTTTGCTGCGCGGCTTGTTTTGCATCGCTCACCCCTAATTCATAAAAACCACGCTCTAGGGTATGTAAACGCAACGCCGTCATATCACCAGCCAGCTTCACATCATGACGCATAATTTGCTGTCGTAGCTGCTGCCAATGTTGCAACTGCCATTGTTGTGTTTGCGGATAATGCTGGTGCATGAAACGTTGTACCTGTTGCTCGGCATGCACCATCACCGGCACGTTGTCGTACAGGGTATCGTCGAGGTCAAAACTGATAACGGCAATCGGCGCCGGTGGTTGATAAAACTGCATACGGCTCACGAATTATCCTTTTTACGGGCACGCGGATGTGCACCGTCATAAACTTTGGCTAGATGTTGAAAGTCTAGGTGGGTGTATACCTGAGTGGTGCTTAAATTGGCATGGCCAAGCAACTCCTGCACGGCGCGCAGGTCACCGCTAGATTCCAGCATGTGCGAAGCGAATGAATGACGCAACTTGTGTGGATGTAAGTCACCCTGTAAACCTTGTTGCTTACCCCAATAATTAAAGCGCTGTTGCACCGTACGCGGACTAATACGGCGCTGGCGTTGACTGACAAATAATGCCACCTCATCGCGCTGATTAGCTAGCCAGCGTTGCCGTACCGGTAACCAGCGTTGAATCGCACTCGCCGCGTAGCGGCCATAAGGCACAATACGGGTCTTGTTACCCTTACCGGTCACCCGTAGCTCCTGATGACGCGGATTAATAGCATCAATATCCAAGCTGACCAATTCGGCTAAGCGCAAACCACTGGCGTATGTCAGCTCAAGCATGGCGGCATCGCGAATGGCGATATCATCGTCGCTGGGTAACTTTAACAACTGCGTCATACTATCGACGTCGATGTTACGCGGCAGCCGTTGTGGTCGCTTGGGGGCTTTCACGGCATCGGCTGGATTGTGCGTAAGCTGTTGTCGCTGTACTAAAAAATCACAAAAACTGCGCCAGGCCGATAAATATAACGCAATCGAATTCTCTGCTAAGCCGTGCCGGCGCCAACCCACTAACAGTCGCTCAAACACCGACAAGCTTAGCTGCGTGGGCTGTTCAATCGCCTGTCCGGCGAGTTCGTTAACGCCTTGATTTAAAATGCGCTGATAGTTTTTTAGGGTCAGTTCAGCTAAGCCGCGCTCTCCGGCCAGATGGTTAAGATAAGCCTGTAACCACTCAGCGAGTACCATGATCAATCACGTTGCACGCCCAGTACGCCGGGCAAGGTTACGCTGAGCAGGGCTTGCAGTTGCGAAATCAACAGCTGGTCCATGGCTGGCTCAAAATGACTAGGATCATGGCTGCCGATGGCTAACATACCTAACTCACCTTGACGTCCCAACAATAATAACGCGACTGAAGCAATAGCCTCGTCCTGAAACAGCAAACGTTGCTCGTTTTGAGTCAGGCGGCCTAAATAAATGCTATCGTCAGTAAAGCGCTTACTCAGCAATTGCTTATGGGTATCGGCGGCAAAGGCATACTGTTCGCCAAGTTCTAGCGGGCTGTCAAAAAACTTTAATGATAGTGCTGGCATTGCCAATTTTTCCGCAAAGGTTTGCCGCAGACTTTGCGCCACTTCATCTAAATCACGGCTATGTAGCAATTTGACATAAAGCTCACTGTATTGCTTAAACAGCTCTTCGTTGCGTCTGGCATTCACCATCAGTTCGGTAATTTCTTCTTCAAGCTCACGCACTCGCTCGCGCAATTTCTGCTGTTGTCGCTCAACCAGCGATACCGCCCCTTTTTGCTGGTGTGGCAGGTTAAGCTGTGCGATCAGGTCGTCATGGCGCTGAAAAAAATCGGGATTCTCTTGTAAATACTCGCGGATCACACTGTCATCAATGCGCGGCGCTAAGCTTAAGTTACTGTCATTGTTCATAACGTAATTTGTCCATCAAAAACCCATTCTGCCGGTCCGGTCATTTTTACCGGCTGGCCTTCACGCCAACGAATGGTCAAACGTCCACCGGGCAGGTCAACCTGCACCAGATTATCCAACTTGCCCTGTAGAATACCGACAACGACGGCAGCACAGGCACCACTGCCACAAGCTTGGGTTTCGCCGACACCTCGCTCAAATACTCGCAAATGCACATGCTGACGATTAAGCGTTTGCATAAACCCCACGTTAACCCCTTCAGGAAAACGTTCATGCTGGGTTAGCAAGCGCCCGTGCTCGGCTACTGGCGCTTGTGCGATATCATCGACATGCAGCACGCAGTGTGGATTGCCCATACCGACCACGCCACATAAAAAGGTTTGCTCGGCAGCTCGAATCACATAAGTAAGTTCGGTTTTGTTAGCCCGAAAAGGCACGTCGGCGGGATTGAATAAAGGCTCGCCCATATCCACCGTGACTTGGTTATCCTTTTCAAGGTGCAATGTCATTTTGCCCGCTTTAGTGCTGACTTTAAGGTGCTGTTTATGGCTTAAGCCTTTTAGTCGAACAAAGCGTGCAAAGCAGCGCGCACCATTGCCGCACTGCGCGACTTCACTACCATCAGCGTTAAAAATACGATAGTGAAAATCTAAATCCGGGTCATAAGGCGGTTCCACCAACAACAGTTGGTCAAACCCAATACCGCGGTGGCGGTCTGCCAATTGTCGAATTTGTTCCTCATTTAAAAAAACATTTTGAGTCACATTATCAATAACGACAAAATCATTCCCCAGCCCGTGCATTTTAGTAAAGTTTAGTAGCATACAGGCGTCTTATCTCAAATCGATCATGGTGCTAGTTTACGGGAGAAGCCGCTCATCTTTCCAGAGTTGTTGTAACTCTTCCCGTTCACGGATGACATGCGCCTGACCAGCACGCACTAATAACTCAGCCGCACGTGGTCGGGTATTATAGTTCGACGCCATGGTAAAACCGTAAGCGCCGGCATTCATTACCGCTAAATAATCACCGGCTTTGACCGCCAAATGACGCGCATGTCCCAAAAAATCTCCGGTTTCGCAAACTGGCCCCACCACATCGACTAATGTGGCCTGCGGCTCAGTGCTCGCGTGCACCGGTACAATGTCATGCCAAGCTTGATAAAGCGCTGGCCGTACTAGGTCATTCATACCGGCATCGACCAGTGCGAAACATTTATCAGCGCTGCGTTTTAGATATTCAACTTGGGTCACCAAAACGCCACTGTTACCCACCAAGGCACGGCCGGGTTCTAACATCAGTGTCAAATGAGGCTGCTGTTCCTTGACTAAAGCCTGTAAACGCTGCAAATACTCGGCTAATGCAAAGGGCGCTTCTTGCTGATATTGAATACCCATACCGCCCCCCATATCCAAATGCTGTAACGGAATATCGCGGCGCGCTAACTCGGCGACTAAATCGAGCATCCGCTGTGCAGCATCTAAAAACGGATCAACCGACAATATTTGTGAGCCAATATGGCAGTCGGCGCCGACCACCTTTACATGTGCCAAACTGGCCGCATAGACGAAGCTGGCGACGGCGTCATCCATGGCAATACCAAATTTGTTGGCTTTTAAGCCGGTGGCAATGTAGGGATGGGTCTGAGCGTCGACGTCTGGGTTAATACGCAGCGACACCGGAGCGATACAGCCGAGGTCGGCGGCAATCGCATTAATGCGATCAAGTTCAGCCAAACTTTCTACGTTGAAACAACCAATACCGGCAGTCAGTGCCTGAGTGATTTCAGTAACGCTTTTAGCGACGCCGGAAAAAACCACCTGAGCAGCATCTCCACCAGCCGCCAACACGCGCGCTAGCTCACCCCCAGAAACAATATCGAAGCCTGCGCCTAACTGTGCCAGACGCTGTAAGATGGCTAGGTTACTGTTAGCTTTGACCGCATAACACAGCCGGTGTGGTGCTGGCCAGTGCCGAGCAAAAGCCTGCCAATTACGTGTTAAGGCGGCATCCGAATAAATATAAAGCGGTGTGCCGTAACGTTCTGCCAACGTTTTAAGCGGCAAGCCATCGACCGCTAACTGACCGTCAGCTTGCCGAGTGAAGGCAGCTTCTTGCTCGCTCATGAGTCAGTTTGCTCCGGCGCTGGGGCTTGATTTGGCGTAGGCTCATCGGGCATTTGTAAGGGCCCACTTTGACCGCACGCATAAAGTCCTAAAAGAAACAGGCTGATTGTCAGGGTTCGGATTACTTTCTTGATAAACATCGCTAAACTATAGGGCTGAAAGAAACATTGAGAGTATCTTCTCACCCGACGTCGTAAATGTCATTAGCGGGAGTGGTTATGCAAGACAACGAGTATCATGATTTAGCCGATCAAGTAATGATCGACATTGAGGAAGCGGTGGAAAGCTGTGGTGTCGACATTGATTATGAATCAGGTGGCGATATCATCGAGTTGACCTTTATCAATGGCACCAAAATGGTCATCAACAAACAACCACCGTTGCAGCAAATTTGGGTCGCGACCAAGTTTAACGGTCACCATTTTGAATATCGTGACGGGCAATGGATAGACAACCGCACCGGCGCCGAATTGTGGCAGCTATTATCAGAATCAGCCACGCGCCAAGCCGAACAAGCAGTCAGTCTAGCGCCTCAGGATGCGTCATAATGGCTGTTGAGCAAGTGGTAACTATCGCCACCCGCAAGAGTAAGCTTGCGATGTGGCAAGCCGAACATATTCAAGCACGCTTGCAGCAACTGCATCCTCAGTTGCGGGTTGAGCTGTTACCGATGTCGACCCGCGGTGACGTCATTCTCGACACACCACTGGCGCTAATTGGCGGCAAAGGGCTTTTTGTTAAAGAGCTGGAAGTGGCGATGTTAGAAGGGCGCGCCGATATTGCCGTACATTCGATGAAAGACTTGCCGGTAGAGTTTCCGCCAGGCTTAGAACTGCATACCATTTGTCAGCGTGAAGATCCGCGCGACGCATTTGTGTCTAATCATTACCAGCAATTACGCGATTTACCTGAGGGCGCGGTGGTCGGTACTTGTAGTCTGCGTCGTCGATGCCAATTGCAGGCGCGGTTTCCACATTTGCGCATTAAAGACTTACGCGGCAACGTGCAGACTCGCTTGAGTAAATTAGATGCAGGTGAATTCGACGCCATTATTCTTGCTGCAGCTGGATTAATCCGACTCGAGCTGAGTGACCGTATTAGCGACTATATTGCTGTGGAAGATTCGCTGCCAGCAAACGGTCAGGGCGCACTAGGCATCGAGTGTCGTAGCGACGATGACGCGATGAAGCAGTTGTTAGCCCCATTAGCCTGCGCCGACACGCGTAGTTGTGTATTGGCAGAGCGCGCCATGAACCGTCGTTTAGAGGGTGGCTGTCAGGTACCTATCGGCGCTTATGCTGAGCTACAGGGTGAACAGCTATTTTTACGCGGGCTGGTCGGTGAACCCGATGGTAGTCGTGTATTAACGGCTGAGATTCGTGGTCCTCGAGAACAGGCAGAAAAGCTCGGCATTGCGTTGGCAGAGCAATTATTAGCTGCTGGAGCAGGCGAAATTTTAGCCGCTTTGTACGCCGATTCTGATGCCACAAAGCAGACAGAAGATTCCGCAAATAACTGAGAGCATGATCACTCATGACGCAGCCATCGGTGCTACTGATTCGTCCGCGAGAGCAAGCGCTGACGCTTCAACAACAGTTACTAGAACGCGGTATTTATAGCGATCATTATAGCTTTATCGATATTGTCGCTAACGATGCCGCCGCCGAACTGCTGCCGGTTTATCAAGGGCAACATTGGCACGGCATCATTTTTGTGTCGCGTAATGCGGTCGATTACGCTTGCCAATGGTGGCCGCAAGATTGGCCAGCCACGCAATATTTTGCCGTGGGCCCGGGGACTGCTTGCTATGCAGCCAAGGCGATTCAGCAGCCGGTGAGTTGCCCATGGCAGCAGCACAATAGTGAAACCCTGTTGACGCTGCCTGAGTTAAAATGGGTCAACCAGCAGCAATGGTTAATTGTGCGGGGGTTGGGCGGCCGAGAACTGATTGCCGATACCTTGCGCGCGCGCGGCGCAGAGGTGCACTATTGGCAAGTGTATCAACGTCGCCAAAAGACCGTCGACGGCGCGCAATTACTGCAAGCATGGCAGAACTCGATCACCCAAATCGTGGTGACCAGCGCCGAACAATTGGGTTATTTTCTGGCATCATTACCGCAACATGCTTTATCTTGGCTACAGCGTTGTCATTGGATCGTACCTGGCGAACGTATTGCCGGTTTAATTCCATTTAGCAGCGGTGACCGTATCACCATGACAGGAAGTGCGACAGACAGCGCGATTATTCAAGCGCTTACGAAGGGATCTTAGCTATGAGCGAAAGCGAACAACAACAACCTGAGCAAACCTCGGCCAATAGCCGCACCGAGCAATCGGCAGCGCCGCAAGCCAGCACAACAAAGACTTCGAAAGCGACATTAGATGAAGCGACAACGAACAACATGAATAGCAGCAATAAGGCTTGGTATGTGCTGCTACTGGTGCTGGTAGCGATACTCGCCGTTGGCGGTTGGTTCGGTTGGCAATTGTGGCAAACTTCGCAGCAACAGCAGCAAGCGTTGCAAGCGCAACAACAGCGTTTGCAAAATGTGCTGGCCGACGAGCAAGCCGGCCAACAGAGCGTGCAGCAGCAATTGAGTGAGTTACGCCAAGCGACCGAACAAACTCGTCAGCAACTTTCACAGGCGCTACAACAGCAACAACAGGGTTGGCAGGATGGTTTAGCCGAGCAACGTTTAGCGCAGCAGGCAGAGCAGCAACGTACACAACGCCAAATTGATCAACTAAACCAGCAACTTGGTCAGTTGGATATTGCACAAACTGAACAATGGCGAATTATTGAAGCCAATCATGTGGTGCAACAAGCTAACCGTCAGTTACAGTTAAATGCCGATGTACAACAAAGCTTAAAATTATTACAGCAAGCGGATCAGCAGTTAGCCGCCGTCGATAGCCCACGCGTGAATAATGCACGACGGGCATTGGCAACGGATATCGCAACCTTAAAAGCACTGGAGCCGGTCGATATCAATGCACTGTCGGCGCAACTGGCACAGCTTTCCGCGAGCGTTACCGAGTTGCCTCGTGAACAACGCCAGTCATCACAACGGCAAACCCAAGTCAGTGATGACAGTAGCGATTGGCGCGATAACATTGCGACAAGCTGGCAAGCGGTGTTAGACAGCTTTATTCGTATCCAACGCGTTGAGCGGCCAACTCAGCCAATATTGAGCCATGACTTGCGCTTAGTGATTGAACAGCGCCTACAGTTACATATCGAAATCGCCCAGTTGGCGCTGTTAAAACAACAGCCAGAAGTTTATCGGCAAGCGTTAACGCAAGCCGAGCAAGCATTACAGTTATTGCCCGCTAGCCAAGCAGCCAAGCGTTTTCAGCAACGTTTAGCGCGGCTGTCGGCACAAGCCATCGTCGCCAATATACCTGCCGAGCTGCAATCGGCAGCGGTGCTACATCGCCTTAGCGGGCAAGGAGGCGAACTATGATACGCGCACTGCTGGTGGTCTTGATCATCATCGCCGGCTTGGTGATTGGTCCGCTATGGGCTGGTAATACCGGCTATGTATTGATTGAAATGGCTGGCTGGCAAATCGAGACCAGCGTCGTTGGGGCGGCGATTGTAGTGGCCGTTGCTATTGTGCTGATATGGTTGCTGGATTGGTTGATCAGTAAGCTGGTGCGTCGTGGCCGAATGGGTAGCCGCTGGTTACGACAACGTCGGCAACGCAAAGCACAAACGGCTTACCAAGACGGTTTGACCGCGTTATTAGAAAACGACTATGACACTGCACAGCAGCGCTTTGCGCAGGCTTATAAAGTTAAAGCTCGGTCGGAGTTTGCTGCGTTAGCGGGCTTTGCCGCTCAGCATCAGGGCGATAGCGAGGCCGCCCGACGTTGGCGTGATAAATTATCCAATTTCCAGCGTCCTAATGAATATAGTTTGCGCGTTAGCGAGATCAGCCAATTAAGCAAGAGCCAGCCAGAAGCCGCTCGACAACAACTACTGGCACTATTAAGTGAATCGCCTAAACATCGCGGCGCTTTGGCATTAGCACCACAAGTATTGAGTGAGACTGAGGCTTGGCATGATTTATACGAATTGTTGCCTGCCATTGAGCGCGAGAAAGCGTTACCGGAAGATCAGTTACAGCCGTTGCGCTATCAGGTATTGCTGCAATTATTTTTGAATAAAGGTCGGCAAGGCAACGCGACGTTAGCGTCGTTTTGGCATCAATTGGACAAACGCGAACGGCGCGATGCCGGTGTGCGTTTGGCGTATGCACAGGCGCTTCATCACTTAGGCGAAGATGTTATTGCTGCTAAGGTGATTTATCGCGGCTTAAAGCGCGGCGATATGAGCCTTTATCAGGTGCTCAAGGCTGATTTATTAGTCGTCAGCAACGATGATATTGTCAACTATGTGCAAGAGGGGTTACGCAAAACCCCTGATGATGGCGTTTATTTGCAGGCGCTAGGACAAATGGCGTTACAATCAGGCGATTATTCGTTAGCACAACGTGCGTTAAAATCTGCCGCTGAGAAGTCGCCGAGTGCCCGAGTTTATCGCCAACTGGGTCAAGCATACGAGGCCTTAGGCGATCCTCAACTGGCGCTCAGTGCTTATCAAAAAGCAATGAGTTATTACGCCGATAAGTTTGCCGAAAAGGCACCGACAACATTGCCTAAACATTAGTGCGACAGGCTAGACACAACACACAAGCAAAAAAGCCCAGCACATATTCATGTTGCTGGGCTTTTACTGATATAAAGGACAGAGATTATTGGCGAACGCCTTCGATCGATAGGTACATTTGTACGTCTTTAGACGCTGGACCGAGATCGTAATCAATGCCAAAGTCTTTTAGCGTTAAGGTTGTTGTGCCTTCAAAGCCTCGACGATAGCCACCCCAAGGATCTGGTCCAGCACCGACTTCGGCAACATCAATTTCGATAGCTTTAGTCACACCATGTAGGGTTAATTCACCCTTTAGTACGCCACTACCATCGCCATCAGGCTGGTAGCTGGTACTGACAAAGGTGGCTTGCGGAAACTTAGCGACATTGAGAAAGTCACCGCCACGTAAGTGTTTATCTCGCTCGGCGTGGTTAGAGTCCAAACTATTGGTATTTACTGTCACTTTAACCTTGGCTTGCTCTGGCTTATCTTCGTCGTAAGAGAAGCTGCCTTCGAAATCATTAAATTGACCCAGTAGCCAACTATAGCCTAAGTGATTAATCTTAAATTGAATAAAGGCGTGCTGACCTTCGGTATCAATCACGTAATCGGCGGCTTGCGCGCTGGTACAGAGTAAGCCTGCGGCAGCTAATACACCTGCAATAACTGTCTTTTTCATGGTAACGCTCCTAGTGTTTGCCTAACATCCGTTTAAGGGTGTCGTCTTTATCAAAAAAATGATGCTTTACGGCGATCAATGCATGACCAGCGGCTAAAATAATTAAGCTCAACGCTGCGTACCAGTGAATACTGCCGGCGATATCGGCTTGCTGCGGTAAGCCAGTGATAAGCGCGGGTACATGGAACCAGTCAAACACACTGATGGGTTGACCATCGGCAGTAGAAATCAGGTAACCACTGACCAAAATAAGCAGTAACAGCACATACAACAGAATATGGCCCGCTTTAGCTGCAAGTGCTTGCCAACGACTACCTAGCGGTGTTGGTGCTGGACTAAGTAATAGCCACAGCAGGCGTAGTACGGTCAACGCTAATAGCAAAATACCGATCGATTTATGCCACCAGGGCGCTAGCCGATACCATTCACTGTAGTAGGTTAAGGTTACCATCCAGTAGCCAAGCACAAATAAACCGATAACCGCTAATGCCGACAACCAATGGATAGCCACGCTCAACCAGCCGTAGCCGACGTTGCTGTTACGCCACATAATATATTCTCTAAGTTAAGTTTAAATGAGACTCACTAATAATAGATAGTATCTGTTATCAATGAGAAATAAAGACGCTTTTTATGATAATACCTTTCGATTTAATAGAAATATAAAAAGGAATAGTCGGTCAATCTAGGAGTGAGATCGATAGAAAAGGAGAGGGGAGTTTTACATCAGACATAAAAATGCCTATCGCGGACATAAAAAAGCCCCTGCTGGTATTCAGCAGGGGCTGTCTTATTTGAAGTCTGGCGGTGACCTACTCTCAC
>NZ_AMRG01000016.1 GCF_000299895.1 Idiomarina xiamenensis 10-D-4 | reverse complement strand
CGATTCAAGAAGAAATCCGCGTCATGATGGATGAGGTTAACCGTATTGCCTCTGACACCACTTTCGGTGGTCAGAACTTATTGGACGGTACCTATGAAGCGAGCTTCCAGGTCGGTGCTGACGCTAACCAAACCATCAGCTTTAGTATGGCCAACGTAGGTGGCACCGCTAACTCAGTGGCAACCGACGGCGGCTTTACCTTATCGGGTATCGCTAGCGTGGCGTCAGGCGTGACTGGCAACACACTCAGTGGTTTAGCCGGTACTGCATCAGGTACCTTAAGCTTTGCGGCGAACTTTGTCGCCAGCACCATTTCGGTATCAACGCAAGACAACGCGCAAGCGGTGTTGGCGGGTATGGATTCACTGATTGCTGTGGTTGATAAAAAGCGTGCCGAGCTGGGTGCGGTGCAGAACCGTTTCCAATCGACCGATAAAAAGCGTGCCGAGCTGGGTGCGGTGCAAAACCGGTTCCAATCGACTATTCGTAACCAGTCGAACATTTCTGAGAACTTAGAAGCAGCGAACTCGCGTATTAAAGACGCTGACTTTGCTGAAGAAACTGCTAAGTTAACTCAGGCGCAGATCCTGCAACAAGCCAGTACTACCATTTTGGCGCAGGCTAACCAGCGTCCACAAGCAGCGTTACAGCTGTTAGGCTAAATAAGTTCGCCAGTAATTGGCGTCTTAACACGGCTAAAAAACCGAAAGGGCAACCTTTCGGTTTTTTTTTACTTTTTTTGCTAAAGTCTTTATCTGAGTTGCCGATAACCTACATGTGAAAGTCCGGCTGGTGTTCGGTATTTCTTGTGAAAGGTACAATTATGGCAAATTTACAATTAGATTCAGGACTAACGTTATCGACGTCCGCGCTGCGCGCAGATGGCGCACCTGCTAATGCGCAAGCAGTGGTGCCAAGCCCAGCCGTAAGCGCCAATAAGCAATTAGTGGCGACCATCGATAATCAGTTACAGCAACCACTGGCAGACCAGCAAGCAGCCAGTGAAAGTGCGAGTACGAGTGATATAACTACTGTGCAACAAGCGGTTGAGGCGTTAAACCAAAGTTCGACCATTCGCCAAACCAGCTTACAGTTCGTATTTGAAGAACGCGGCGATCCGCCCATCGTGAAAGTGGTGGACAAGGATAGCGGACAAGAAATCCGGCAAATTCCTTCGGAAGTGGTGCAACGAATTGCTAAAGCTATCGAAGAGTATGCCGATAACAGTCATAACCGGTCGGGCATTTTGTTCGACAAACAAGTTTGAGTAGGAGGATATTATGCCTTCATTTGCAGGTATCGGCTCTAACCTCCCGTTAGAAGACCTGATCACATCGACAGTCGCGGCGGCCAACCAGCCAAAAGTGAAACGCTTTAACGAGGCGCAGAGCCGCTATGAAGTGGAGCTGTCGGCGCTGGGTGCGGTGAAATCGCAGCTGTCAAAATTTCAAAGTGTGGTCGATAAACTGGCCGACGCTGATGAATTTTATCGACGTACCTCAAACATTACTCAACCCGCTTCCGGCGACGCTATTGCCTTCACGAGTACTGCTGACTCTTCTGTCGGTCAGTTTAGCGTCGAGGTGCAACAGTTGGCTCAGGGTAGCCGTGCGATTTCGGCTGCAGGCGCGTTTGCAACATCGGATCAGGTAGTCTCCGATAGCGACGCGACGTTGACATTTAGCGCCGGTGATAAGAGTTTTTCGGTCGACATCAGTGCAGGAGAAACGCTAGAACAAGTGCGCCGCCGGGTGAACGATATGACCGGCGATAACTTCGGCGTGTCGATGAACATCATTAATACGGGCTCCGAAGCCAAAGTGGTGTTCAGTTCAAGCTTGACCGGCGCTGGTAACGATTTAGAAGTGACCAGTAACAATGCCGACTTTGATGGTATGAGCACCACCGCCGCCGATGGTAGTGCCGGTGGTTTGACGATTGCCGACGCCGACAAAGCGCGCGATGCTATTATCAGCATTGATGGTATTACTGCGACCAATTCGTCAAACACCTTCGCAGACGTCATTGAGGGTTCGACTATCATCGCCAAAAAAGTCACCGCTGAGGGTGAATCGGCGACGGTCGATATTTCTCATGACCGTGAGGGTGTCGATAAGTTAATTGATGAGTTTGTTGCGGCTTATAATGGTGTGGTCGATATTATCAACCAAGCTACCGCTTTCAATAAAAATACCGGTGCTTCGGCCGCGTTAAATGGCGATGCCTCAATGCGTGGGCTGCAACAGCAGATGGTTATCGCGTTGTCTAGCGAAGTGACCGATTCGGGCAAATTTAATAACTTGTTTGATTTGGGCTTGAGCTTGGATAAAGACGGTAAGTTGCAACGCGAAAACGTGGTGCGTAGTGTCAACGAAGCCATGGATGACGACTTTGCATCGTTTGCTAAAGTGTTCTCAAGTGACGAGGGTATCGGTAGCAAGTTTGAAGAAATGCTGGGTAATTACCTCGGTTCTGGTGGTGTCATTTCGCAGCGCGAAGATTCGCTGGATGAACGCTTACGTGGTATCGCCGATGATCGTGAGGCGCATAAATATCGCATGGAGCAGCTAGAAGCTCAGTTACGCGAAAAGTACACGGCGTTAGATGTATTAGTGTCGCAAATGCAAAGCACTAGCGACTATTTGACGCAACAGTTAGCGAGCCTACCGGGCTTTGGCAGTAAGAAATAGTCGCCAGTGACTAAGCGGTCACGGTGAGATGTATTCAGTGGTATAAGGTAAAAGGGGCAGCACGATGTATAACAACAAACTCAAGGGTTACACTCAGGATTCTCTACGTTCACGCGTAGCAGGCGCCGACCCTTATCAACTGGTGCAGTTGCTAATGGCGGGTGCGTTGGAAAACATGAGTTACGCCAAGGGTGCCATTCAACGCAAAGATTTAGAAAAGAAGAGTGTGCACTTGAGTAAGGCATCGGCGATCATTGAGTCGTTACGCAGTAGCCTGAATATGGAGGTTGGCGGCGAAGTGTCGGAAAACCTCGATAACTTATACCTATACATGTATGACCGTTTGACCGAAGCGTCGTTAAAGAACGACGTTGAGATCATCGATGAAGTTGCTAAGCTGTTAAAACAAATTAAATCAGCTTGGGATGCGATTCCGATGACCGAACGCGAAGTCGCGATGACGCAAATGCAACAGCAAGCGAGTGGCGCTTAAATATGGCGATAGCCGACGTTAAAGCCGAACTCGACCGTTTACAGCAAGTGCCCGAAGACGATGATGCACAAGCCACTAAACATGCGCGCGCGCTGGATAGCGCGTTGCGTGACTGCTTTGCCGATCCTGAATTTCAGCCGTTAGCGCACCAAGCATTGCTAGCACAAGTTGCCGATACGCTTGATCGACTGATTCAAAGTAAGCGAGCAGACCGTGATAGTAGCGCTGACGATTTAACCCAACTGCAAAAATCCCGCAAGCAAATCAATAAATACCGCGAACAACTGTGATTTAGTCATACAGTTGTTCCGTTTCCAGCCGATAACTTATAGTCTACAGAGTTTAAGTTTAAAAACGGTACCGCGGTATTATGGCAACACTGGAACAATTGCTTAATCAGGCGCAGCAAGCCTTACACCAAGCGCAACGTAGCGTTGAACGCGAGCAGGCATTCGCCGCCGAGGCTGAACCTCGGTTTGAGCGTAACTTAGCGGCCTTTCATCAGTACTTCCCCGATATTGCTAAAGCGATAGAACAGTATCAAAGCGATACCCCTTTAGCGCTGCACGTTACCGAAAGTGGCTATGCGAATGTCGCGTTAACCGCAAATGGCGCGCCACTATATGGGTTAGAGCCGGGTAAGCAAATCGCCGCCCAAGTAAAACAGCAGCTGCAACAGCCGATTATTAGCCACGTCGATTTTAGTGGCTTTGCCAAGGCGCCTGCCGACGATCACCGCTTACACTCGCAGTTTACTCGCCGGCTCGGACAAATTGTCGATGAGGCAGGGCGTTTAGAGCCTTTAGCGCAGTTACCGACACGGTTTCCGTCGGCGGTAATTTTTGGCGTGGGTTTGGGCTATCATATTCCGTTGTTACTCGAGCAAGTGCAATTTGACTATCTGAATATCGTTGAACCTGATTTTAATCTTTTTTATTGCAGCTTGTTCTGTATCGATTGGGCGGCCGTGATCGACACCGTTAATGAACAAAATGGCTGCTTGTTTTTGCATATTGGCAGTGATTATCGTCAGTTTTTCGACGACTTATGGCAAATCAGCCAAGACATCGGTGCCTTCTCGTTAGTGAAAACCTTTTGTTATGCACACTATCCGTCCGAAGATACCCAAGCGTTAGTCACCTCGTTTACACAGCGCATGCACGAATTACATGGTGGTTACGGTTTTTATAACGATGCCACCACCAGCTTGGCGCATACCACGTTAAATTTGCAGCACGGCGTTAATATGCTGGTCGACCAACAGCCGTTAAGCAGCGCCTACCCAGATTACCCAGTGGTGGTGGTCGGCAATGGCCCGTCGCTAGACGAAGCTGCTGAAGTGTTGGCCGAGATACAAGACCAAGTGGTGATTATTGCCGCTGGATCGGCGTTAAAAACGCTGCTAAAAATGGGTATCAAGCCCGATTTTCATTGTTTGGTCGAGCGCCCCAAAACGACTTACGATATTTTGCTGCAAACCATGCAGCCAGAAGACTATAAATCAATCAGTCTACTCACCCTTAACGTCATTTATCCCGATGTTATTGACCTTTATGATTGGGTTGGTATGGCGGCAAAACCGGTAGAGGCGGGCTCAGAGCTATGGAAAATTGCCTCATGGCTAGGTGCTAACCAACCCATCACGTATTTGTCGTCGTGTAATCCGATGGTCTCGAACACGGCGCTATCGTTCGCCTTGCACATGGGTTTTAGTCAGGTTTACTTGATGGGTGTCGACAACGGCTATAAAGATGAAGCCAGCCAGCACGCAAAAAGTAGCTTTTATTACGAGAAGGGATTAAAAGATAAATTTGTACAGCCCAAAGCTCGTCATCGCTTGCCCGGTAATTTTGGTGGCGAGGTGATGTCCAGCGATTTGCTGGCGATGTCATGTGCACAAATGAAACGCTTACTCAGCCTGCAGCGCTTTGCTAAAGTCGACTGCTATAACGTCGGTAGTGGCGCTCGAATCGAGGGTGCGAAGCCATTGCAGCCAGAAATGATTCTGGTTGATACGCGGGCGCCAAATAAGCAGCAAGTGGTGAGTTGGATAAAACAGCACAGCTTTACTCCACGCCAAATTGACGACATGAAACCTTATTTACAGTTGTCGCAATTTGACCAAATTTGTGAGCATTTACAGGCCTTGTGCCGCGAGCCAGTGGCTGATGCCGAGCAAGCACTCGAGTTAATGCGTCGTCAATCTCGCTACTTGTATTCGCACCGCCGCTCACAGTTGAGTCATTTACACTACGTGTTAGAGGGCGTACTACTGTACTTTCAGTGCCCGATGATGACCTTGCTGTATAGTTTTGACGATCCGCAGCGCTGTTTGCAGGCCTTTAAACGCGCGTTAACCTTATGGGACGATTATTTACAGGCTATGCGTGAGGACTTTCCTCAGCGTTGGCAAATGAAATGTGATTGGGGCTGGCAAGGAGCATAAGCAGTGAAGACTTCAGTAAACCGACGGGTATTGGTCACCGGCGCCGATGGTTTTATCGGTTCACACTTGGCCGAACTGCTGGTGCAGCGAGGCTATCAGGTTCGAGCCTTGGTGCAGTACAACTCGTTTAACAGTTGGGGCTGGTTAGACAGCAGTCCGTTGGCTAAAGAGATGGAAGTTATCGCCGGAGATGTGCGTGACCCATTCCTATGCGATAACATTTGTGCCGACATCGATGTCGTTTTTCATTTGGCCGCACTAATTGCCATCCCATACTCTTACCAAGCGCCGAATAGCTATGTCGAAACCAACGTTAACGGCACGTTGAATATGTGTCAGGCCGCGCTCAAACAGGGCGTGAAACGCTTTATTCAAACCTCAACCAGCGAGATTTATGGAACCGCGCGTTATGTGCCGATAGACGAACAGCATCCCAGCCAACCACAATCGCCGTATAGCGCATCAAAAATTGCCGCCGACGCGATGGCGCTGAGTTATTTTAACGCGTTTCAATTACCGGTTACGATTGCCAGACCCTTCAATACCTATGGTCCGCGACAATCGGCGCGAGCGGTTATTCCGTCTATTATTATTCAAATCGCGGCTGGCCGTGAACGAATTGAATTAGGTGATGTGTCGCCCACCCGCGACTTTAACTATGTGGCTGATACCTGTGCCGGCTTTATCGCTTTAGCCGAAGCCGGTCATCAGGTGGTTGGTGAAACTATCAATATCGCCAGTAATGACGAAATTTCTGTGGCCGATACGCTAGCGTTGATCAAACAGTTGATGCGCAGTCCGGTTGAGTTTATTACCGATGAACAACGGCTAAGGCCTGCGTCATCCGAGGTTTTCCGACTCTGGGGCGATAATCAAAAGCTGCGCAGTTTGAGTGACTGGCAACCACAGCATTCGTTAGCGCAGGGCTTGCAGCAAACCATCGACTGGTTCAGCCAGCCGCAACATCTGGCGCGTTACAAAGCCGACCAATATAACGTATAGGAATTCGGTATGGCTTTTCTGAAACAATTAACCGACCATATTCGTGCTCATTACGGCGTTAGCGATGACAGCGTCATTCCCTTGCATGCCCCACAGTTTGGCAGCCAAGAGCGCAGCGCGGTGCTGGATACCATCGACTCTACCTTTGTATCCAGCGTGGGTCGTTACGTCGATTTCTTCGAACGACAGCTGGCCGACCACTGCCAGCGGCCTGCGGCGGTTGCCACCGTTAATGGTACTGCCGCTTTGCACACTGCATTATTGATCGCCGGTGTTGAAGCGGGGGATTTGGTGCTGACACAGGCATTAACTTTTGTCGCCACCTGTAACGCGATTCGTTACTGCCAGGCCGACCCGGTATTTATCGATGTTGAGCGCGAAAGTTTGGGCATGAGTGCGACAGCGTTAGCCGAATGGCTGGCTGAGCAGGCGCTGATTGACGATCACGGCATCTGTCGTCAGCGTGAGTCGGGACGTCCAATTCGTGCTTGTGTGCCGATGCATACATACGGTCACCCGTGCGATATGGACGCACTGCAAAGCGTTTGTCAGCAGTGGCGGATACTGTTGCTCGAAGATGCCGCCGAAGCGCTGGGCTCATCTTATCGGGGCCGTCCATGTGGTGGCTTAGCGCCGTTAGCGGCGTTTAGTTTTAACGGTAATAAAGTCATCACCTGTGGCGGTGGTGGCATGGTGTTAGGTGATACCGAGCAGATGCGTCAGGCCAAGCATTTAACAACCACCGCCAAGCAGCCACACGCTTACGAATTCGTACACGACCAAGTGGCTTATAACTACCGACTGCCGAATCTAAATGCCGCCTTGGGGCACGCACAAATGCGTCATTTACCACGTTTTTTAGCCGATAAGCGCGCTACTGCCGAGGCATATCAACAGCTGCTCAGCGACAGCCCCTATCAGTTTATCGCCGAGCCCAGTTACGGCAAAAGTAACTACTGGCTAAACACCGTCTTGTGCCGCGACCTTAGCGCCCGGGATGCACTATTGAGCGGTTGTCAGCAGGCCGGTATTCAAGCGCGGCCGGTGTGGCGGCCGATGCATCAGTTGGCGATGTATCAACAGCAAGCGCACGGTGATTTAAGTCAGACCGAGTGGCTGGCACAGCGCTTGGTCAATCTACCCAGTAGCGTACGCGCTGGGGTGGCGACCGATGACGACTAAACGTATTGCGGTATTTACCGGCGGCCGAGCCGACTACGGTTTACTTACGCCATTGCTACGTGCGATCAGTGCTGAATCGACACTAACCTTACAGTTACTGGCTTCGGGGTATCACTTTGATAGCCAGCTAGGCGATACCCAGCGGCAGATCAGCGCAGACGGTTTTACCGTAAGTGCGCAAATACCTTTTCAACGGGTCGCTGATGAACGTGACGTAGTGCGCAGTATGGGCGCCGCTTTGCCAGCCCTGAGCGAGACCCTACAACGCTTGCGTAGCGAGGTGTTGGTGATACTGGGGGATCGCTATGAAGCGTTAGCGGCTGCTCAGGCCGCCTACTTTTTACGCATACCCATCGCCCATATTCATGGTGGCGAAGTCACTGCGGGCGCGTTGGACGATGGCATACGGCATGCCATCACACAGCTAGCCAGTTATCACTTTGCGTCCAATCAGCAGCATCGGCAACGCATCATTGCCATGGGTAAGTCACCACAGCGGGTGTTTGACGTTGGCGCCTTGGGTGTCGATAACGTGTTACATACCGAACTGATTGAACGCGATGCTTTTTGTGTGCATTGGGGCTTACGAGAACGGCCTTTTATCCTCGCTACTTATCATCCGGCGACGGCCAGTACAGCAGAGCAACCGGCTGCCGTGACCGCGCACATTTTGGACGCGCTGGCCGCCTTTAGCGATTACGATGTGTTGTTTACCTACCCGAATGGCGATGCCGGCCATCAGGCGATTATTGCACAGTTAGAGCAGGCGGCTGGGCGTCATCGTGATAACGATCAGCGCTTGTGCTTAGTACCCAGCTTGGGTATGCGTCATTATGTCAATGCCATTCGCCATTGCGCGTTGGTGTTAGGTAATTCATCCAGCGCTATCATTGAAGTATCGGCGCTACGCAAAGCGGTGGTTAATGTGGGTCAACGTCAAGCTGGGCGTATAGCGGCAGCATCGGTGCTACATTGTAATAGCGATACTGATTCCATCCGACAGGCGGTTGAGCAGGCGCTCAGTGATACCCATCAACGGCTTACCGCGAACTGTGCGTTACCCTATGGTGGTGGTGATAGTGCCGCCAAAATTTGTCAGCAATTAACTCAACCGAGCTCCATAGCACTAGGATTTTATGATGGCTAATTCAGCGGTTTATATCATTGCCGAGGCTGGCGTAAATCATAACGGTGATTTACACCTGGCAGAACAATTGATTGACGTTGCCGCAGCCGCCGGCGCCGACGCGGTCAAGTTTCAGACCTTTAACGCCGAAAAGCTGGCCGCTGAGCAAGCACAACAAGCCGCCTACCAACGCCAAAATATGCAGCAACAAGTGTCGCAGCGTGACATGCTCAAGGCTTTGGAATTGCCATTAGCCTGGCACCAGCCTTTGCAACAGCGAGCGCAACGACTCGGTATCGACTTTTTATCGACAGCCTTTGACAGCGATAGCCTGCAGCATTTGCTAGCGCTCTCGATAACGCGTATCAAGGTGCCTTCTGGCGAGTTGACTAATGCACCGTTACTGTTGGCCTATGCGCGCAGTGGCTTGCCGCTGATGGTCTCGACCGGTATGGCCTTTCTCAGTGAAATCGAACAGGCGTTAGCGACGCTAGCGTGGGGCGCTAATCATAGCGGTTTACCGCAGAGTAGCGAGGTTATCTGGCAATACTGGTGTCAGCCCGAGGCGCAACAGTGGGTACGACAACAGATCACCTTACTACATTGTACTTCGCAATATCCGGCTCCCGATGAAGCCATTCACTTGGCGGCAATGGATCAACTAGCGCAGGCGTTCGGCTGTGCGGTAGGGTATTCTGACCATTCGGCGGGCATTGCGGTGTCAGTGGCCGCAGCGGCGCGCGGCGCACGAGTTATCGAGAAACATTTTACCGTCGATCGTAGTTTACCGGGTCCTGACCACCAAGCCTCAATAGAGGCCGACCAGCTGACGCAAATGGTCGCCATGATCCGACAGGTATCCAGTGCCATCGGTCAACCTCGTAAGTTACCGCAAGCGTGTGAATGGGATACGCGGGCGCTGGCTCGGCAGGTTTTGGTGTGCGCGCAAGCGCTCAGCGCGGGACAAACTATCGATGCTGCGCACCTGACTACTTGCCGTAGTCGTGCTGGCATGTCGCCGCATCGTTTATGGGATTTGCTCGGGCGTCCGGCTCAACGCGACTATGCGGTCGGCGAACTGATTGACGAATAAGGATAAGCCCGCTACCGTCAAAGTTTTGTTGGCATGAAATCTGTATAGCTTTGCTGGCTGACCCCCTTAAGACAGGAGCAACACCGTCCATGAAAGATTGGCAATCGGCATTAGTGACACCCACGGCGACCATCGCCGACGCCATGACCACGCTGGATAACGCCGCACTACGCATTGTGCTGGTGGTAGACGCTGAGCGGAAGTTATTAGGCACGCTGACCGACGGTGATATTCGCCGCGGCTTGCTGGCTCGAAAAGGCTTGGATACCGCTGTCACCGAAGTGATGAACAGTCAACCTAAGGTCGGCTATAGCGATTGGTCGCTAGAGCGTTTGCAGCGTTGGATGGAAAAGCACCAAGTGTTGCAGTTGCCGATACTCAATGAGCAGGGCACAGTGACCCGCTTAGAAACGCTGCAGAGTTTGCTCAGCCGTCCGCAATACGATAACGCGGTGTTCTTGATGGCGGGCGGCTTTGGTACGCGTTTACGACCATTAACTCAAGATTGCCCGAAACCCATGCTTGAAGTAGGTGGTAAGCCGATTTTACAGGTGATTTTAGAGGGCTTTGTTAATGCGGGCTTTCAGCGTTTTTATATCTCGACCCACTATAAGCCTGAAATGATCACCTCACATTTCGGTGATGGTAGTCACTGGGGCGTCGACATTCGCTATGTGCATGAAGATAAGCCGTTGGGTACTGCTGGCGCCTTGGGTTTGTTGCGTGCTGAGCAGCTTTCTGAACCGCTATTCATGATGAATGGTGACCTGTTGACCAATTTGGACTATCGCAAGTTGTTGGATTTTCACCAGCAGTGCGGTGGTGTCGCGACCATGTGTGTACGTCAACACGAGTTTCAAATTCCGTATGGCGTGGTACGTAGTGATGGTCATCAAGCGACTGGTATCGTTGAAAAGCCGGTTTCCTGGTACGACGTCAATGCCGGTATTTATCTGATCTCGCCAGAGTTGATCGAACGAGTGCCGCTGCAGCAACGGATAGACATGCCCGATCTATTGACTCAGGAAATCGAGCAACAACGCCAAGTCAATGTGTTTCCGTTGCAAGAGTATTGGCTTGATATCGGCCGCATGGAAGACTTTAAGCGCGCCCAAAGTGAGTTTGAACAGCTGTGAGCGGTGCCATTCTGATTATTGGCAGTGGCGCCATCGCCCTAAGGCATGCCAGTAATAGTCGACGACTCAGGCCGGATTGTGAGTGCTGGTTACTGTCGGCTTCAGGGCGTGAGCTCAACTTAGTTGATTATCAAGCAGACGGTGTTAGCCGTTGTTTTTCGCAATGGCAGGCATTGCCGCTAGCGCAAATCGAAGCAGCGATCATCGCCGCGCCGGCTTCTCACCACATTGATTACGCATTGCGCTTGGCGTCGTTGAAAATACCGTTGTTAATCGAAAAGCCGCTGGCGCTGAATGCTGCCGACGCTGAACGCTTATTACCGAGCGCAAAGCAAGGCTACATAGCGCTGGCTTACCCATTGCGTTTTCGGCAGCAATTGGCGCAATTAAAGCAGTGGCTGCAAGCACCCGAGCATGGTCGGTTATTGCACGTGCATGCTCACGTTGGGCAACATTTAGCCGCTTGGCGTCCCCATTTACCTTATCAGCAATCGGTATCGGCGCAGCGCAAACTTGGTGGTGGCGTCTTATTAGAGTTATCGCACGAGTTAGATTATTTACAATGGTTATTGGGACCGTTAACGGCGCAGTGTGCGCTATCGATGCCACAGCCGTTGTTGCAAGCCGACGTTGAACAGAGCGTCACTAGCCTCTTAACTAGTGCCGATGGGGTGCCGGTCAGTTTGCATCAGAACTTTGTGCAACAGGTGGTTCAGCGCGAATCGGTGTTCACCACGGAAAATGCCGTATTGCGCTGGAACTTACTGACGCAAACGTTAATTTGTCGCTATGCCGACGGCCGCACCTTACAGGCCAACGCTGAACATAGCGACATGTATTTACGTTTACTGGAGCAGTTTTATGCCGATCAGGCGCAAGCGCAGGTGCAGCCTAGCGCGCCATTAGCGACTGTAGCCGAATCGATGACCCTATTGAAGACCTTAGATGCCTTACGCAGCATGATGAGGAATGATTGATGCAAACAACTTTCGCGTTTATTTTCGCGCGTGGTGGCTCTAAGGGATTGCCACGTAAGAACCTGCTATCGTTAATGGGTAAGCCGCTGCTACAACGCGCTATCGAGAGTGCGCAAGCGGTTGCCGAGATTGAACAGGTATTTGTCTCTACCGACGACGACGAAATCGCTGCCTTAGCGCAACAGTGTGGTGCCGAGTTGATTCGGCGTCCACCGGAACTGGCTCAGGATCGTTCACCTGAGTGGTTGGCGTGGCAGCACGCGATTAACCATGTACGTGCGCAAGGCCGGGATTTCCAGCGCTTTATCAGTGTACCCACAACCAGTCCGCTGCGTGCTACAGACGATTTACAGCGTTGCTTACAGGCATTAGATGAGCACACCGATATGGTGGTGACGGTGACAGCAGCGGCGCGCAGCCCTTATTTTAATATGCTGACCATGAATGCCGAGGGTTATGTACAGTTGGCGGCAACGTCGTCGCAAGCGGTTCATCACCGTCAAGCAGCGCCTCCGGTCTATGATATGACCACGGTGGCTTATGTGACGCGACCAGAGTTTGTACTGACAGGAGCGGGTGTGCTCAGTGGACGTACCAAAGCCGTCGAGATTCCCAAACAACGAGCGGTCGATATTGACGACCGCTACGATTTTATTACCGCCGAGGCCTATTTACGCGCTGAGAGTAATACTTAGCGCGGGTGGCTCAAACGCTAATTAATATCCAAGGAAAGTGATGTAATGACACTGGCTGATAAACGTATTTTAGTGATTGGTGCCAACGGCCTGTTGGGCGCGCGCATGGCGCTCGCTATTCAGCAAGCCGGCGCCGAGGTGGTAGCGCTGGATATTGCCGAGCACCCACAAGCGAGCTTGCAACAAGCCGGTATTCGCTATGTCCGCGGTAGTGCCAGTGCTAACGCGATTCTAGATCCATTATTGGCTGAAGGATTCGACGGTGCGGTTAATTTAGCGTATCCCCGTAATAGCGCTTATGGTCGTGATTTCTGCGAGGTGCAGCTGAGTGATTTTCAAGACAATGTCAGTCAACATTTAGGGCTTTATTTTCAGGTCATGCAGCGCTGTTATTTGGCTGCTAAAGCACGTCAACAAGCGTTTTCGCTGGTTAACTTTTCGTCGATTTACGGCCAAATTGCACCACGTTTTGATGTTTATGAGCAATTACCGATGACGATGCCGGTCGAATATGCGGCAATTAAGGCTGGAGTGCAACACCTGACCCGCTATCTCACTAATTACGCCGCGCACGACGCCGATGGTCTGCCATTTCGAGTCAACTGTGTAGCGCCGGGTGGTATCGAAGATGGTCAGCATGCCCAGTTTCAACAGAACTATCGTCGCTATTGCAACAGCAAAGGTATGTTGAATGCCGATGATATTAGCGGCAGCGTGATCTTCTTGCTCAGCGACGCGGCACGGTATATTTGTGGTCAGACGCTGACTGTCGATGATGGTTTTAGTACCTAATCGGTTAGCGTATTCTCTACTGCGCTATTTGTGAGCATACCAGTCGTAAGCATACAAATCGCGAGCACAAAAAAACCGGCAGACGCCGGTTTTTTTGGTGCGAACAAGTTTAATCGCTTACAGCGCTTTAACTTTCGCGTTCAAGCGGCTCTTATGACGAGCGGCTTTATTCTTGCTGATTAATCCTTTGGTCGCGTAGCGATCAAGGATTGGTGTTACTTGAACCAACGCTGCTTGCGCTGCTTCTTTGTCTTTAGCTTCAACTGCAGCATTTACCTTCTTCAGGTAAGTACGCATCATTGAGCGACGGCTGGCGTTATGGCGACGGTTGTTTTCTGCCTGTTTCGCGCGCTTTTTCGCAGACTTGATGTTAGCCAAGGTGGACTCCTAAAAATTCGTTAACTGAACGCACATTAATAAAGGCCGTGGAATATGCCTGTTTTAGCCGCAAAAGTCAACAGCAAATGCGTTGCCAAAATGACCAGACATCAATGACAAAAAAAGCACAGCCAAGTACAATGCAGCCATTATAACGAAGCTTGCAGCCAAACAACAGTCTGTTATGGTCAATAACTGATTGTTTCTGCCCCACCACTTATTTGAGAAACTATTTGTGTCTAAAGGCTTATTACGTTCCGGCTTAGTGGTCAGTACCATGACCTTACTTTCGCGTATGCTTGGGCTGGTGCGCGATGTCGTGATCGCTAACCTGATGGGCGCTGGGGCGGCAGCCGATGTATTCTTTTTTGCTAATAAAATCCCTAATTTTTTACGGCGTTTATTTGCAGAAGGCGCTTTCGCGCAAGCATTTGTTCCGGTGCTAGTTGAATATCAACAAGGTAAGGAGCTGCCCGATAGGCAACTGTTGATAGCGCGGGTGGCCGGCACTTTAGGAACTATTGTTAGCATCGTTACCTTAGTCGGCATGATTGCCTCGCCGTTGGTCACTGCGCTATTTGGTACCGGCTGGTTTATCGACTGGTGGCAGGGCGGGCCGCAGGCGCAAAAGTTCGTGCTGGCGTCAGATTTATTACGCATTACCTTTCCTTACTTGTGGTTCATTACCTTTACCGCATTAGCGGGCGCGATTCTTAATACATTGGGTAAGTTTGCGGTGGCCGCGTTTACCCCGGTATTCTTAAACGTGGCGATTATTCTTGCTGCAATTTGGTTGGCGCCGCAATTAGATGAGCCCGAATATGGCTTAGCGTGGGGTGTGTTTTTTGGCGGCCTGATCCAATTTTTATTTCAGCTACCTTTTTTAAAGCGTGCCGGATTGTTGGTACGGCCGCGTTGGGGCTGGTCTGATCCTGGTGTTAAAAAAATTCGCAAACTGATGTTACCGGCCTTATTCGGTGTCTCGGTAAGTCAGATTAATTTGCTGTTTGATACGCTGATTGCGAGCTTCTTAATGAGCGGATCTATCAGTTGGCTCTATTATTCTGATCGACTCTTAGAATTCCCGTTGGGGTTATTTGGCATTGCCATTGCGACGGTCATTTTGCCGGCCTTATCGGCTCGCCATAGCGACCGTTCCGCAATCGAATTTCAACGCACCTTAGATTGGGGGATTCGCATGGTGGTGTTGCTCGGTTTACCGGCAATGGCAGGTTTAATTGTGCTGGCACAACCGATGTTAATGGTGCTGTTTATGCATGGTGCCTTTAGCTACAGCGATGCGCAAATGGCATCTTACAGTTTGATCGCCTACGCCACCGGTTTGCTCAGTTTTATGCTGGTTAAGGTACTAGCCACCGGTTTTTACTCACGGCAGGACACTAAACGACCGGTCAAATTTGGCATCATTGCAATGCTGACTAACATGGTGTTCAACGTGATTTTTGCCATCCCTTTTGGTTACGTTGGCTTAGCATTAGCTACCGCGCTTTCGGCCTTGGTCAATGCTGGGTTATTGGGTATCACGTTAAAACGCGAAGGCGCGTTGGTGTGGCAACCCGGTAGTGTCAGTTTTTTGAGCAAGGTGCTACTGGCGACATTGCTGATGACGGTATTACTGGTCATGTTGCAACCTGCGTTACCCGATTGGCAGCATTGGTCGGTTAGTGAGCGCAGTTGGCGCTTAGCCGCGCTCATCGGTGTCGGTGGTGGCGCCTATTTATTGAGCTTGCTGGTTTTGGGGGTGCGGCCACGACATCTGCGCACCTAAGCGATAGATAAACCCTTCAAGCGGGGCAAGTTTGCTTTGCATTTCCTGACTATGGGTGCTGAATCTAGCCGTTGCTTACGTTATAATCGGCCGCTGTCATTCGCGGCGCGGCTGCGAGTTAAAAAAGGTAAGCTTGGCATTAGCTATGGAATTCATTCGCGGCATCCACAACTTACGTCCACGGCATCGTGGTTGCGTACTCACCATCGGTAACTTCGATGGTGTACATTTAGGCCATCAGGCGGTGTTGGCGCGGGTGTTACAGCAAGCGCAGCAACGCCAGTTAACGGCAGCGGTAATGACTTTTGAGCCACAACCGTTAGAGTTGTTTCAGCCGCAACAAGCACCGGCTCGCTTGACCAATTGGCGCGAGAAATATCAGGCATTAGCGGCAACCGGCATTCAACGTCACATCGGTATTGAATTTAATCGTCGCTTTGCGGCACAGCCGGCGCAACAGTTTATCGATGATGTATTACGCGATAAGTTGGCGGTAGAGTTTTTAGTGGTCGGTGATGACTTTCGTTTTGGCCGTGGTCGCGAGGGCGATTTCGCGTTACTACAACGCGCCGGACAGCAGTATGGTTTTGACGTGGTCGATACACACAGTTTCCGACAACAGCAGCAGCGGGTCAGTAGCACCGCGATTCGACAGGCGCTAGCAAGCGCTGACTTTGATAGCGCGGCGGCAATGTTAGGGCGACCTTATAGCTTGTCGGGACGCGTCATTCATGGTCGTAAAAATGGTCGAAAAATCGGCTTCCCAACCGCCAATGTGCCGCTAAAACGATTAAAATCGCCGTTGCACGGGGTCTATGCGGTGACTGTCGAGTTAGCTGGACAAACATACCGTGGCGTCGCTAATGTCGGTAAGCGTCCCACGTTGAACGGGCAAGACATGCAGTTAGAAGTGCATTTGTTTGATTTTACTGGCGATATTTATGGGCAGCGGGTCACTGTGACAGCGTTGGCTAAAATTCGTGATGAGCGGCGTTTTGAGTCGTTACAGCAGTTGGCTGAGCAAATTAGCAAAGATGCTCAGCAAGCGCGCGAGGTTTTCGCTTAGCTGACGAAGCAACGGTCTGCGTTGCAGAACACGGATATTCTTGACGAAACATTAGCACAATGCAGGTGCTAAAAGCGGCGGCCTAATGATAGATTATTAGGCATTACCGATAAACTTATATGATAAAGACGGAATACAGCACGCATGAGTGATTATAAACAGACGCTAAACCTTCCTGAAACAGCGTTCCCGATGCGCGGCAATTTGGCCCAGCGCGAGCCGGTTATGCTGGAAAATTGGTATCAGCAGGATCTGTATGGACAGATTCGCCAAGCCAAAGCAGGAAAGCCGACGTTCATTCTGCACGATGGCCCTCCCTACGCCAACGGCCAGATTCACATTGGTCATGCGGTCAATAAAATTTTGAAAGACATCATTGTTAAAGCCAAAACCTTGAGCGACTTTGATGCGCCTTATGTGCCGGGCTGGGATTGTCACGGCTTGCCGATTGAATTGCAGGTTGAGAAAAAACACGGCAAACCGGGTAAAAAATTGACGCTGGCCGAGTTTCGCCAAAAATGCCGTGAATACGCGCTGCAACAAGTCGAACAGCAACGCACTGATTTCAAACGTTTAGGTGTGTTAGGAGCGTGGGATACACCTTACCTAACCATGAACTTTAAACAAGAAGCCGACAGCATTCGCGCGTTAGCGAAAATTATCGATAATGGTCATCTGCAACAAGGCTTTAAGCCGGTACATTGGTGTACCGATTGTGGTTCGGCATTGGCCGAGGCTGAGGTTGAGTATCAGGATAAGACCTCGGCGGCGATTGATGTGCGCTTGCCGGTGATGTCGGAAACCGATGTAGTGGCGCGTTTTCAGCATCCGCAGGGGCACCCGGGTAACGGACCATTAAGTGTCGCGATTTGGACCACCACGCCATGGACTATGCCAGCCAACCGCGCTGTCACGTTAGCCGCTGGATTAGAGTACGCATTAGTTCAAATAGAGGCCGACGCCGAAAAAGAACGCCAGGCCGAGCGACTCATCATCGCCTCGGATTTGGTTGCCGATGTGATGCAACGTTACGACATCGACCATTATCACAAGTTGGGCTTCTGTCAGGGCAAAGATTTAGAAGGCGTGCAACTGCAACACCCGTTATATGACCTACAAGTCCCCATGATCTTAGGCGACCACGTGACCACTGAGTCGGGCACCGGCTGTGTGCATACCGCCCCAGGACATGGTGTTGATGACTTTTTAGTCGGACAAAAATACGGTATCGAGGTTTACAACCCGGTCGGCGATAACGGTGTCTATAAAGACGATACGCCGTTGTTTGCCGGTATGCATGTGTTAAAAGCCAATGATGCCATCATCGAACAACTGCGTGAGCAGGGTAATTTGCTACACCACGAGGCGTATCAGCATTCTTACCCTCACTGCTGGCGGCATAAAACGCCTATCATTTTCCGTGCTACTCCGCAGTGGTTCATCAGCATGGAAAAAGAAGGCCTGCGGCAACAGGCATTAACACAGATCGACGCGGTACAATGGGTACCCGACTGGGGTCAAAGTCGCATTGAACAAATGGTTGAAGGGCGCCCAGACTGGTGTATTTCGCGGCAGCGCACCTGGGGTAACCCCATTGCTATCTTTGTCCGTCGCGATGATGACAGCTTACATCCACGTACACTTGAGTTAATGGCGCAAGTCGCACAACGAGTTGAACAAGCGGGGATTCAGGCATGGTTTGATTTGCAGCCTGAAGATTTGTTGGACGAAGAAGAAGCTAAACAGTACCGTAAAGTCACCGATACTTTGGATGTCTGGTTTGATTCTGGTGTGACGCATCATTGCGTGTTGCGCGAGTTTGACGGTTTGAGTTGGCCTGCTGACCTCTATTTGGAAGGTTCAGACCAGCACCGTGGTTGGTTCCAGTCGTCGTTAATGACTGGCGTGGCGATGTATCAACAAGCCCCTTATCGACAAGTATTGACGCACGGTTTTACCGTCGACGGTCAAGGCCGCAAGATGTCTAAGTCGTTGGGTAACGTGATGTCACCGCAAGACGTGATGAATAAGCTGGGCGCCGATATTTTACGGTTATGGGTCGCGTCGACCGACTATTCCGCCGAAATGACCGTCTCTGACGAAATTTTGAAGCGCTCTGCCGATGCTTACCGACGCATTCGTAATACTGCGCGTTTCTTACTCGCTAACCTGAACGGTTTTGAGCCGCAACAACATGCCCTTAAGCAAGCCGATATGGTCGAATTGGACCGCTGGATTGTCGGACGTGCGGCCGATCTGCAGGCTGAATTACTAGCCGCTTATGACAGTTACCAATTCCATCAGGTAGTGCAAAAACTGATGCACTTCTGTTCCATTGAGTTGGGTAGCTTTTATTTGGATATCATTAAAGATCGTCAGTATACCGCTAAGCGTGATGGTAATGCTCGCCGCTCTTGTCAAACGGCGTTGTATCATATTGCCGAAGCATTGGTACGCTGGATGGCGCCAATCATGAGTTTTACTGCCGAAGAAATTTGGCAGGCGCTGCCAGGCCAGCGCGGCAAGTTTGCACAAGCCGATAGCTGGTATCAGGGCTTTAACGAATTTGCCGGTGTCGCCGATAGCGAAAACCGCTATTGGACAGAGTTACTGGCGGTACGTGATCAAGTCAACCGCGCGCTTGAGCAAGCGCGTCGTGACGATGTTATCGGTGGTTCGTTGCAGGCTGAGTTAACCCTTTATGCGCAACCAGAACTGGCCGACAAGTTACAACGCCTAGATGACGAACTGCGTTTTGTCATGCTGACCTCGGCTGCTCATGTGAGCGCCGTTGACAAAGCTCCGGCAGAGGCTGTTGCAACCGATATTACCGGGTTGTGGTTACAGGTTAAGCGTACCGAGTATGCTAAATGTGAACGTTGTTGGCATCACCGTGAAGAGGTTGGTCAAATAGCTGAACATCCACAATTGTGTCAGCGTTGTGTCACTAACATCGATGGAACTGGAGAGGAGCGTCACTTTGCCTAAGTCAACGATGGCGCCGGAAAAGCGCCGCTCAGGTTTACATTTTTTATGGTTGTCGGTGGTATTGATCATCATCGACCAAATCACTAAGCAATGGGTTGTTGCCAACTATGACTTGTATGAAAGTACGGCGTTGTGGCGCGCTTTTGATATCGGTCTTAATTTTACCTATGTGCACAATTACGGTGCGGCATTCAGCTTTTTGAGTGATCACGGTGGTTGGCAACGCTGGTTGTTCACGGCGATAGCGGTGGCTGCAGCGGTAGTACTGAGCATTTGGTTGCGGCGTAATCCAGTGGGTGCGTGGCGGCAGAATTTGGCGTTTTCATTAATTGTTGCGGGCGCCGTTGGCAATTTAATCGACCGCGTGATCTATGGTTACGTGATCGATTTTGTCGATGTGTTCTATCAGGATTGGCACTGGCCGGCGTTTAACGTGGCCGATACCGCGATTACCGTGGGAGCTGTGCTGATGTTATTAGAAGCGTTTTTTATCGATCAGAGAGAAGTGCGTCAATCATGAGTCGTTTATCTATTGAACACGGACTCGAAGTGGTCATGCATTTTACTATTCGTCTGAGCGATGGTTCGGTGGCTGATAGTACCTTAGCCTCGGGTAAGCCTGCGCGTTTTCGTATGGGCGATGGCAACTTAACCGATAATTTTGAACGTTGCTTGGTGGGCTTACGGCAAGGCGATAAGCGTGAGTTTGAGTTGCAGCCAGAGGACGCATTTGGGCAACCCAATCCGGATAATTATTATCAGGTCGATGCGTCGCGCTTTAGCGACGATACGAAAGCCGAAGTGGGGGCGATTATTGCCTTTACACAGCCCGATGGTACCGACCTGCCAGGCATTGTCCGTGCTGTTGAAAATGGTCAAGTGACGATTGATTTCAATCATCCATTAGCGGGACAAACACTCACTTTCGAAGTCGATATTTTGGGTGTATCACCGTAGAGGTTAGCATGAAGATTTTATTGGCAAATCCACGTGGTTTTTGTGCCGGAGTTGACCGAGCGATTACCATTGTTGAGCGTGCCTTAGCGATTTTTGAACCCCCTATTTATGTGCGTCACGAAGTCGTACATAACAAATATGTGGTTGATAGTTTACGTAATAGCGGGGCTATTTTTGTCGATGAACTCGATGAGGTACCTGACAATAGTATTGTCATATTTAGTGCGCATGGAGTCTCACAAGCGGTACGTAGCGAAGCCAAGCGGCGAGGTTTAAAAGTTTTTGATGCCACCTGTCCGTTAGTGACTAAAGTGCATATGGAAGTGACGCGAGCGAGTCGTAAAGGGCATGAATGTGTCTTAATTGGCCACCAAGGACACCCCGAAGTCGAGGGCACCATGGGCCAATATGACAATGCTGCGGGTGGTATTTATTTAGTCGAGTCTCCTGCTGATGTGGCGTTGTTGACGGTCAAAGATCCGCAACACCTGCATTACATGAGTCAGACGACGTTATCGGTAGATGATACTGCCGACGTCATTGACGCTTTACGGGCTAAGTTTCCTGATATTAATGGGCCACGCAAAGATGATATCTGCTACGCCACGCAAAACCGTCAAGATGCAGTGCGCGAACTGGCCGCTGAAAGTGACGTATTGCTGGTCGTTGGTGCGCGCAATAGCTCTAACTCGAACCGCCTGCGTGAACTCTCGGAGAAAATCGGTACTCAAGCATTTCTTATCGACGATGCCGATGGTATTCAGCGCGACTGGTTAAATGATGCTAATACGGTCGGCGTGACGGCTGGTGCGTCGGCACCAGAGGTACTCGTGCAGGCAGTGATCAAGCGTTTGCAAGATTGGGGTGGCGAGCGTGTTATTGAGCGTGATGGCCGCGCCGAAAATGTCACCTTTTCGATCCCGCCTGAATTACGGGTTACGGCGTTATAGTGCGTGATAGACGCCTCATAAAAGTGCGACGCAGCGCTTCATAAGCGGCCAGAGAGCCGCTTTTTTATTGTCTGAAATAACGGCTTTAATTGTATGCATAGGCGTAAACTACCGGCTTACCGCGGTTAGCCGACTATAGTTACCGTCACTGGTTACATTGCCTGATCGTCGATATCGCCTTATGTTAAAGCCACTAACCCCCTTGCCGTTCTGTCATGGTTGGAGCTTGCTGGAGTTGTTGTTGGTCATGGCGTTAATCGCGGCGGCGGCTTTTATGAGTTTACCGCGCTCTCAGCAGTGGCAGTCACAACAACAACTTTGGCAGGTTCAGCAGCAACTGTTGGATTATTTAGCGCAAGCCCGACAAGCGGCGCTGTTTGGTCAACGTCAACTGATCAGCCAGACGCAGCTGGCCGCCTTGGTGGGGGAGCAGTGGCAGATTATCAGTAATCGACGCTGGCCATTGAGCTTTAGTGCCAACAGTGGTCGGGCAAGCGCAACCAGCTTGAGCCTAATACCACAATCTACCGGTGTGCCCGTGGCACGTCTTATTATCAGTCAATATGGCCGAATGCGCTGGTGTTTAGCGAGCGCCAGCGTTTGTTGAGTCGGCAACGAGGAATGACGTTATTGAGCGTGATAGTAGCGCTGGGCTTGGTGACAACGCTAACGCTGTTGCTGACCCAACAGCTCTATCAGGTGCTGCAATGGCGTCATCAGGTGCGGCAGTATGCACTGCTATGGCAACAAGGCCAACGCCTGCTGGCGTTGATTCGCAACGATCTGGAACACGCCGCTGAGGTGCTTGCTTTTGGTAATAATTGTTGGCTTTTCGAGGCGCATCAGCATGACGCGCCAGGCAGCGGTTTTCGGCAGCGAGCGCAGCAGTTACAAATTCGGCATGGCAGCGATACATGCGACAGCGGTGGCTGGCAAAACTTGCTGGATGATGAGTGGGTCGGGTTGGTTCACTTTAGTTTGCAGTCGGTACCGCCGCAACGCAGCGGCTGGCAGCGAGCCGCCTACCCGCGTTGGTCGTTGCAGCTGACCCTGAAAGGACAGCAAGTTGATATGCAACTGCACTTGCAGCGCTTGCTAACTCAGACCAACGCTGCTTATCCGTTATCTTTGCAGCAGAATAGATAACCATTAAAAGCACGACTATCAAGGCAGGAAAATACGAATAGCATTACCGTTGAAGGGGAAGTATGAATCATCGTCATGCTGGCTTTTTGTTGATGGCCAGTCCGTTGTTGTTGCTGTTGACGCTACAAACGTCGTTGGCGCTGACCGCACAAGTGCTGTATCGCTTGCAACTACAACAGCAACGCTGGCAACTTTACGAATACTATCGCCAGCGTTTGCTTGATGCGTGGTGGCAATGGCAGGTTGAGCTTGATAACCCTGCCGATAACCTTGAACAGGTGGTGCAGCGCGATAGCAATTATCAGGTGCAGGTCAGTAAGCTGAGCGCTAATGTGTTGAGCATACGCTTATCTTTACGCCGTTCGCCACCGACATTCATGACAGCGTTATCAATTGTGCAGCAATGGCAACGGACAGTAAACGGTTGGCAGCCCATTAACGGTAGTTGGCGCTTGCTCGATCATGAATAAAACAACGGGGCAGGCGCTGCTTGAGGTGCTTAGCATATTACTGCTGGTGACGCCGTTACTGCTTGTGCTGCAGCAACAATGGCAAGCGCAGGCACTGCAACTGCAACAGCTACAGCAAACCATGCAGGCACAGCTTCGCATCAGCGAAGCGGCGGCTGCCACCGCTGGCCAGTGAGCAGATCTCGACACAGGGTGAGTTGCATCAGCGGGTAACACCGGTCGATAGTCAAACTGGGTTGTATCGGGTGCAATGGCAGTGGATCTCAGCTAATCCTATGCAGCCGTTATTGCGACAGCAAGGATTATGGCTACGCTGATGGCAAAAGCTAACGCTGTTTGTATTTAATTATATAGCTACCAAAGCTGGCTTGATTCTTGAATGCTACCGACTCAGATGCGGATTTTTGACGGTATAGAGAGTTATGGCAAGCGGTGCTCAGCGGTTATCAGGGGTTAAGCAATACGCCCAGAATAATGCCCATTTGATACGGGGTTTTGGTACGCCATTGGCGGTATTGGCCATTCTGGCGATGGTTATTTTGCCGATGCCGCCGATACTGCTGGATGTCCTATTTAGCTTCAGTATCACCCTATCTTTAGTGGTCATGTTAGTCGCAGTTTATACCCGTCGACCATTAGATTTTGCCGCTTTCCCTACCGTACTATTGATCGCGACCGTATTACGTTTGAGCCTAAACGTTGCCTCTACGCGCTTAGTGTTGTTGGAGGGACATACCGGGCCGGATGCCGCTGGTAGCGTCATCGAGGCGTTTGGTAGTGTGGTGATTGGTGGTAATTATGCCGTTGGTCTGGTGGTGTTCGCGATTTTGGTCATCATTAACTTTGTCGTTATCACCAAAGGTGCAGGTCGTATTTCTGAAGTCTCGGCGCGCTTTACTTTGGATGCCATGCCGGGTAAGCAAATGGCGATTGATGCCGATCTTAATGCTGGCTTAATTAATCAAGAAGAGGCTAAGGCGCGTCGCTCTGATGTAACTCGCGAAGCCGATTTTTATGGCTCTATGGATGGTGCCAGTAAATTTGTTAAGGGCGATGCCATTGCCGGTATTCTAATTTTGCTGATCAACATCGTCGGTGGATTTATCATCGGCATGGTACAGCACGGTTTGAGCTTCTCCAGTGCAATCGAGGTTTATACCTTATTGACCATCGGTGATGGCTTAGTTGCACAAATTCCCTCGTTATTACTGTCGGTTGCTACGGCGATTATTATCACCCGCGAAAATAACTCGCAGGATATGGGTGAACAAGTCGTTAAGCAGTTGGTCGATAGTCCTCGGGTCCTAGTGATCTCTAGTGCCGTGTTGTTCGCGATTGGCGTTGTACCGGGCATGCCGCATTTAGCCTTTTTAAGTATGGCGGCGGTTTTGGCGGGTGCGGCCTATTTGAAATTGAAGAAGCAAAAATCCACCGAGGGCGAGTTGGTCGAGGCGGAAAAGCAAGCCGAAGCTCAACAAGTGCAGCAAAAAGAGCTGGGCTGGGAGGACGTCCGTCAGGTCGACACTATCGGTTTAGAAGTGGGTTATCGACTGATCCCGTTGGTCGATAAAAGCCAAGGTGGCGAATTGTTGACGCGTGTTAAAGGGGTACGTAAAAAGCTCTCGCAGGAGTTTGGCTTTTTGGTGCCAGCGGTACATATTCGCGACAACTTAGATTTAGGCCCTAACAGTTATCGCTTAACCATCATGGGCGTCACCTTAGGAGAAGCCGAAATTCATGCCGACTGGGAACTGGCTATCGACCCCGGTCAGGTATTTGGCCAATTAGATGGCGAAAAGACCACAGATCCAGCGTTTGGTCTGGATGCGGTGTGGATACGTCCCGAGCAACGCGAGCACGCGCAAACGTTAGGCTATACGGTGGTCGATGCGGCGACGGTGGTCGCTACCCACTTGAGTCAAATTCTTACCAATAATGCGGCGCAGTTACTCGGTCACGACGAGGGGCAACAGTTGCTGGATATGCTGGCGCGCAAGCATCCTAAATTAGTTGAAGGCCTCGTCCCGGATAACTTGTCTTTGGGCACGTTTGTCAAAGTGCTGCAAAACCTCCTCGATGAGGGCGTCGCTATCCGCGATATTCGCACCATTGTACAGACCTTAGTGGAGTATGCGCCGCGTAGTCAGGATCCTGATGTGTTAACGGCGGCGGTGCGCATCGGTTTGCGTCGTTTGATCGTGCAAGACATCGCTAACGGTGAGCAAGAATTAGCTGTCATAACTTTGGCGCCAGAGTTGGAACAAATGTTGCATCAGTCTTTGCAGATGGCCGGTAACGACGGTAATGGTCAAGGCGCGGGCGGTATTGAACCCGGTTTAGCCGAACGCTTGCAGCAGTCGTTACGCGATGTCCATCAGCAACAGGAAATGGCTGGAGAGCCTTCGGTATTACTGACTTCAGGCCTGTTGCGGGGCACCATGGCGCGCTTTGCGCGACACGCGACGGACGGTATGCGAGTACTGTCTTATCAAGAAGTGCCGGACGATAAACAAATTCGAATTGTCAGCTCGATTGGCGGGCAATCAAGCTAAAGGTGAATGGCTGTGAAAATTAAACGTTTTTTTGCTAAAGACATGCGTACGGCGTTACAACAAGTGAAAGAAACCTTGGGTGCTGACGCTGTCATCATGTCGAACAAACGCGTTAATGGCGGTGTCGAGTTAGTGGCGGCGATAGACCCTGAGTCTCGTCAGGCACAGCCGCAGCAGAATCACGACTCACAGCCGACAGCGGAGTCGGCAAGTGTGGACGATACGCAACCGCCAGCTCAAAGCTTGGCTGAATTATTACAGCGACGCCAGCCACAGGTGCAGCCCGAAGCAAAGGCTACGGCCTCAAACAACGCTGCTGCACCGCGCAATCAAGCTGTAGCTGAGACCGATGCCGAGAACATGTACGGCGCCGATGATAGCGGCCAGGCGCAACACTTACGCAATCAATTTTTTCCTGAAATGGTGGCTAATAGCGCTCCTGCCGCGAGTGATAATCAGGATATCGCCGATTTACGTGCGCAAATTGCCGGTATCAGAGAGTTGCTGCAGCATCAGGTGTCGGGTCTAATGCAACAAGAAATCGACCGCAACGAGCCGACCCGGGCGTTACTCATTCAGCGTATGACGCGGATGGGCATTTCAGCGCCTATTGCCGACCAAATTGCCGGCTTTGTGCCCGAAAATGATGACTTAGAAGAAGCCTGGGAACAGACATTAAATCTGTTAGAAGGCCAGTTAACGACTACTCGTGACGATATTTTGGCGCGTGGTGGTGTGGTCGCGCTGGTGGGACCCACTGGTGTGGGCAAAACCACGACAATCGCTAAATTGGCCGCTCGCTTTGCGCAGCGCCACGGCAGTGATGCGATTGCGTTAATCAGCACTGACACGTTTCGCATTGGTGCCACCGAGCAGCTACAAACCTACGGTCGTATTATCGGCTGTCCGGTGAAAGTGGCGAAAGACGCACAGGAATTGGCAGACGTTTTGCTGCAATTGCGTCAGCGTAAGCTCATTCTTATTGATACCGCTGGCATGGGACAACGCGATATCCGCCTGAGCGAACAGTTAGCGACGCTGATGAGTCAACACCGTTTACGAATTCGCCCATATTTAGTGCTGTCGGCAACCGCGCAGAGTCCAGTACAGAATGATATTGTGCGTCAGTTCAAGCAGTTACCGCTAGCCGGTTGCATTTTTACTAAGCTTGATGAATGCATGAGTTTGGGCGAAGCCATTAGTGTCATGATTGAACAAGGCTTGCCAGTCAGTTATTTAACCGATGGCCAGCAGGTGCCAGAGGATATTAAAGCGGCAGAAGCCAGCTTTCTGGTCGCCGAAGCCGAACGTTTGTATGATAAAAGCATTTGTTCCAATGCAGCATACGTGACAGAATCTAGATTAAATCCGTCACTGTAAATTTTTTGTTAAGAGTAGTTTAATACGTCATGGATCAAGCGAGTGGCCTGCGAAGAATGAAAAAGTCGTTAGTTAAAGTGATAGCGGTGACCGGTGGTAAAGGCGGCGTGGGTAAAACCAACGTCTCGCTAAACACTGCCATCGCCATGGCACAACAGGGGCAGCGCGTACTAGTGCTGGATGCCGACTTGGGCCTGGCTAACGTCGATGTCATGTTGGGCTTACGGGTTGAGAAAAACTTGTCACACGTGCTCTCAGGCCAGTGCGCATTAGACGATATTTTGATTGAAGGCCCGGCGGGCATTAAAATTGTTCCGGCCACTTCGGGTACCAAGTCGATGGTTGATTTAAGCGCTGCCGAACATGCGGGCTTGATTCGCGCGTTCAGTACCTTACGTGACGACTACGACGTGCTGATCGTTGATACCGCAGCCGGTATTGGCGACATGGTTGTGAGTTTTGCGAAGGCGGCGCAAGATGTGATGGTAGTGGTTTGTGACGAACCGACCTCAATCACCGATGCTTATGCGTTAATTAAAGTCTTGAGTCGCGAGCAGGGTGTGTTTAAGTTTAAGATTGTCGCTAACATGGTGAAAACGCTACGCGACGGTCAAGTGCTGTATAATAAATTGACTAAAGTGACCGATCGATTTTTGGATGTGGCACTGGAATTAGCCGCGATCGTTCCCTTTGATGAAAATCTACGCTTAGCGGTGCGCAAACAGCAGGCGTTAGTCGCAGCTTATCCGAAGTCGCCAGCCTCGTTAGCATTTAAAGCGCTGGCTAATAAAGCGGTAAACTGGCCAATTCCGGCGCAGCCGGGCGGTCATTTAGAATTTTTCCTTGAGCAATTGATAAGTTCTGCCGATAACAATCGTGAGAGAGATGTTGCCAGTGAGTAAAGCCGCCGTTTATTCCGCGCAAGCGGACAATCGTCAGCGAATCATTGAACAGCATACTGGGTTGGTGAAACGTATTGCCCATCATATGATGGCTCGGTTGCCAGCCAGCGTGCAGGTAGATGATCTAATTCAGGCCGGCATGATCGGTCTGTTGGAAGCTGCGCGCAACTTCGATGGTGGCAAAGGTGCCAGTTTTGAGACCTTTGCTGGTATTCGTATTCGCGGCGCGATGCTGGATGAAATTCGTCGCGGTGATTGGGCACCCCGTTCGGTGCATAAAAACAATCGGATGGTGGCGAATGCGATTAAAATTGTCGAAAACGAAACGGGACGAGATGCACGCGACGTCGATGTTGCTGCGCAGCTTGCCATCAGTTTAGATGAGTATCATCACATTTTGCGAGAAGTTAACGCGGGTCGCATGATCGGTATTGAAGATCTTGGTGTCACCGAAGATGTGTTGACGCCGGCGCAGATGTCGCATGAACATGATGAACCGTTGCACGATTTAGAGCAGGAAGCGTTTCAACAAGCACTGGTTAAAACGATCGCGACCCTGCCTCAACGTGAAGCCTTAGTGCTGTCGTTATATTATGATGACGAGTTAAACCTTAAAGAAATTGGCGAAGTACTTAACGTAAGCGAATCACGCGTTAGTCAAATACACAGTCAAGCGATGCTACGATTAAAGTCTCGTATGCAAAGCTGGGTCGATTAATTTTCAGTTGTAACCGAATGCCTCAGCGGAGGGTGCTTTGGATAAGAATATGAAAATTCTTGTTGTTGATGATTTTTCAACAATGAGACGTATCATCAAAAACTTATTACGTGACTTGGGTTTCCAAAATGTATCGGAAGCAGACGACGGTAATACCGCGTTACCGATGCTACAAAACGGTGATTACGATTTTGTTGTCACCGATTGGAACATGCCGGGCATGCAGGGCATCGATTTGTTGCGTGAGATTCGCGCTGACGAAAACCTATGCCATATTCCTGTATTAATGGTCACCGCAGAAGCTAAGCGTGAGCAAATTATTGCCGCCGCGCAAGCAGGTGTTAACGGCTATATTGTTAAACCATTTACGGCAGCCACACTAAAAGAAAAACTCGATAAAATTTTCGAGCGTATTCAGTAATCATCGGGCGGGAGATAACCATGCCGATCACCGCCAGCCAAATTTCTTTGGCACAGGCTCGCCAATTGGTCGAGTATTTAGAACAAGAAAAGCACACGCAAGCTAACGAACTGTTACGCACGTTATTTACCGAACATCATGACGAATTATTCAAGTCAGTCGGCAGATTAACTCGTGATTTACATGATTCACTTCAAGATTTTCAAATTGATCCGCGCTTACAATCATTGACGGCAGATGAACTGCCCGATGCGCAAAACCGCTTGCGTTATGTGATTCAAAAAACCGAGGATGCCGCCAACCGTACCATGGATGCGGTCGAAGCGAGCTTACCGATTGCCGATGACATGCAACAACGCGTTAGCGATATTGCGCCAACTTGGCAGCGTTTAATGTCACGACAGATCGAGCTGGGTGAGTTCAAACAACTTTGTCATGACGTTAATGGTTTTATTGGCGACGCCGGTCAGAATGCCCAGCACTTACAGGGGTTGATGACCGAAATTCTGATGGCTCAGGATTTCCAGGATATTACCGGTCAGGTTATCCGGCGGGTGATTGAGCTGGTACAAGACGTCGAAAAGAACTTGATCGAGCTACTGAAAGTGTTCGGTAAGCGTTCTGCACAGCAAGTGTCAGAAAGCACTGTAGAAAACAAGGCATCCGTCGATAACAAGGTAACTCAAACTGATCAAACAGGACCAGAGGGACCCATCATCAACCCCGAAACGCGGCAAGATGTCGTGCAAGGTCAAGATGAAGTTGATGACTTATTGTCCAGTTTAGGTTTCTAGGAGAGCTGAAGCGATGAGCTTTGACGTAGATGAAGACATTTTACAGGACTTTCTGATAGAAGCGGGTGAGATTCTCGAGCAGCTCTCTGGCCAGTTAGTCGAGCTTGAGAACGATCCTGAAAACAAAGACTTACTCAACGCTATTTTCCGTGGTTTCCACACGGTAAAAGGTGGCGCTGGCTTCTTATCGTTAACCGAATTGGTACACACCTGCCACGGTGCCGAGAATGTGTTCGACACGCTACGTAATGGCGGTCGACCGGTCACGTCCGAATTGATGGATGTGATTTTGCAAGCGCTAGATACTATCAATGCGCAATTTGCCGCGGTGCAAGCTCGGGAAGAACCGACCGCAGCCGAACCGGCTTTGTTAGAAGCGTTGGAACGCTTAAGTTTACCGGCCAGTGACGATGACGTTAGCGCTCCTAGCGTAACCTCGGTCGATGATGTCGGCAGTAACGTTAGTGATAGTGATGCGCCAGTCAGTGATAGTAGCGATAGCGGCGGCATCGACGATATTAGCGAAGATGAATTTGAATCGTTGTTGGACGAACTACACGGCAGCGGTCAAGCGCCGTCGCCCAAGCCCAATCAAAAGCCTAAGCCAAGCAACGCGACGCCCGCTAAAACGAACGAAGCAAAGTCTAACGGCGCGGCTGATGACGATATTACCGATGATGAATTTGAAGCATTACTGGATCAAATTCATGGCTCTGGACAAGCGCCGTCTGGTCAGTCTTCAGCTGCCAGTCAAGTGGAGCAAGCTAGCGACAAGACATCGACGTCAGATAATACGCCAGCGGCCAGCTCGACCAAGGCCACTAGTTCAGCGAAAGCGGGTGATGACGAGATCAGCGACGACGAGTTTGAGGCGTTGTTAGATCAGTTGCATGGTTCAGGGCAGGCGCCCAAAGCTAGCGCTAGCCCGGCCAATGATAACCATACTCAGCAAGCGTCGAGCAAAGCAGCATCGACGACTAAGTCACCTGCGGCGTCTAAAGAGACTAAGCCTGCAGCGTCTGCCAGCGCGCCAGCTAACGCACCAGCCGCCGCTGCCAAAGCGACTGCCGATAGTGCCAAGAAAGCCAGTCCTGCGCCCGCCGCTAGTGCGGCAGAAACTACCGTGCGAGTAGATACCAAGCGCCTAGATGACATCATGAATATGGTGGGTGAGCTGGTGTTAGTGCGAAACCGTTTACTGAGCTTAAGCATCAACGACGAAAATGAGTCGATGAATAAAGCTATTGCCAACTTGGACGTGGTTACCGGCGACTTACAGGGTGCGGTCATGAAAACCCGCATGCAGCCGATCAAGAAAGTGTTTGGCCGCTTCCCTCGGGTTGTACGCGACTTAGCGCGTAGCCTGAAAAAAGAGATTAATCTGGAGCTTGAGGGTGAAGAGACCGATTTAGATAAAAACTTGGTCGAAGCCTTGGCCGATCCATTGGTGCATTTAGTGCGCAATGCTGTCGACCACGGCATAGAAATGCCCGAACAACGTGAAAAAAGCGGTAAGCCACGAGTCGGTACGGTGAAATTATCAGCCTCTCAAGAGGGTGACCATATCTTACTGTCGATTCGTGACGACGGTGCCGGTATGGACGCCGAAAAACTGAAAGGCATTGCCATTAAGCGTGGCATTTTAGACGTCGATGCGGCGGCTCGTATGAGTAATGAAGACGCCTATGCCTTGATATTTGCACCGGGTTTCTCGACCAAAGAGCAGATTTCGGACATATCGGGTCGTGGTGTCGGTATGGATGTGGTGAAAACCAAAATTAACCAACTGAACGGCTCGGTCTCGATCGATTCGGAGTTGGGACGCGGCACCACGTTAGAAATCAAAGTACCGTTAACCCTGGCGATTCTTCCGACGTTAATGGTCGAAGTGAAGCAACAGACTTTCGCATTGCCGCTGGCCGGTGTCAGCGAAATCATCAATTTAGATATGGCGCGAACCAACGTGGTTGACGGTCAATTAACGTTGATCGTGCGTGAAAAAGCGATTCCGCTATTCTTCCTTGAACATTGGTTAGTGCGTCATCCGGACCGTAAATCGCGCAATGAAGAAGGTCATGTGGTGGTGATTCAAGTCGGTACGCAACAAGTTGGCTTTGTGGTAGACGGCTTGATCGGGCAAGAAGAGGTGGTCATTAAACCCCTTGATACCCTGTTACAAGGTACACCGGGGATGGCTGGAGCAACCATAACCAGCGATGGTGGCATTGCCTTAATCATCGATGTTTCGGGGTTATTAAAAGCCTACGCGCGGCGATAAGGGTAACAGCGAATGGCAGTGAAAGTATTGGTTGTCGACGACTCTGCTTTTTTCCGGCGTCGAGTAACCGAAATTTTATCCGCGCATGCGGGCATTGAAGTGATTGGCACCGCTAATAATGGTGAAGAAGCGGTTGCTCAGGTTATGGCGTTACGACCCGACGTAGTCACTATGGACGTTGAAATGCCGGTAATGGATGGCATTACGGCGGTCAAGGCCATTATGGCGAAGCGGCCAATGCCGATACTGATGTTCAGCTCGCTGACTCATGAAGGTGCCAAGGCTACATTAGATGCATTAGAAGCTGGCGCGGCAGACTTTTTACCGAAGAAATTTGAAGACATCGCGCGTCAGCGCGATGACGCCGTTAACGTCTTACAGCAACGGGTATTGGCGATTGCCAAACCCAGTACGCGTTTGACACGGCCGACTTTTAGTCGCGCTAATACTGAGTCTACCGCGCGTACTCGGCCGAGTACTACGGATCCGTCTGTTAGCCATCGTAGCAGTGCCAGCAGCAGTGTCTCGACGCCGTTACCGAAGAGCCTGACAGCCGCTAACAGTCGCTATCAGTTATTTGCTATCGGCACATCGACCGGCGGACCCGTCGCACTGCAAACGATTTTGACGCAGTTACCGGCTAATTTTCCGTACCCGATCGTGATGGTACAACACATGCCAGCAGCCTTTACCCGAGCTTTTGCTCAGCGTCTTAATGGTTTGTGTCAGATTGAAGTTAAAGAAGCCGAAGATGGCGATAGCCTCAAGCCAGGTTGTGCTTATTTAGCGCCTGGCGGCAAGCAGATGTTGGTTGACGGCCGCAGTGGTGCTGCCCGTTTACGAATTCATGAAGATAAAGATCCGCGCATTACTTATCGACCCAGCGTTGATATTACCTTTGCTTCGGCAGCCAAAGTTTATGGCGGTAAAGTACTCGGCATTATTTTAACGGGTATGGGCGCAGATGGTCGTGAGGGTTCACGCTTATTAAAACAAGCCGGTGCCGAAATTTGGGCGCAGGATGAAGCATCTTGTGTCGTTTATGGTATGCCAATGGCGGTTACGCAAGCGGGTATCGCTAGCAAAAGCCTAGCCTTGAATGATGTTGCGGGCCAGGTGCTACGCGAAGTCGGCTTTCGTTAAATAACCGCACCCTTGTCAGCTGCATAGGAGCATTGCTTGAGAGTCTGGACCATTGCCAATCAAAAAGGTGGAGTCGGCAAAACCACCACCACGGTTGCGCTCGGCGGCTTATTGGCTGACCGCGGCAAGCGTGTGTTATTGGTAGACATCGACCCGCATGCGTCGTTGACGTATTACTTTGGTATTGATTCTGAGCACCTTGAACTGAGCGCTTTTGACGTTTTTACGCAAAATGCGGGCATGACTGCCGAACAATTTATGCAAGCGTTACAGCCGACTGCGGTGAAAAATTTGGATGTATTACCGTCAACCATGGCGCTGGCTACCTTAGACCGCAAATTAGGTACACAAAGCGGTATGGGCTTAATACTGAAAAAAGCCTTACATCAAGTTCGTCAAGAATATGACTATGTGTTGATTGATGTGCCGCCGGTACTCGGGGTGTTAATGGTCAACGCCATTGCCGCTTGCCAACGTATTTTGATTCCTGTGCAAACCGAGTTTCTAGCGCTAAAAGGGCTAGAACGGATGATGCGAACCCTGACCTTGATTGCCAATTCGCGGCAACAGCAACATCCTTACACGATCGTACCCACACTTTATGACCGTCGCACTAACGCCTCAATGCAAGCGCACCAACGTCTGCGCGAACTCTATGGCGAACATGTTTGGAACGGTATGATCCCCGTCGATACCAAGTTCCGTGATGCCAGTCGAGCGCAGCAGGTACCGTCACAGTTCGCACCAAAGTCGCGTGGCGTATTAGCCTATCAGTCGTTGCTCACTCATGTATTACAGTTAGATAAAGCTGGAGAACGTTTATGAGCCGCCGCCAGCATGAACAAGCGATGACCGATTATTTAGCGGCTTTACTGGATGAACAGCCGAGCGTCGAGGAACAACCTGAACAGCTTGCTGTGGATGATCGTCAGCAGCAGCTAGAAAAGTTATTACAGGGTGTTTCGCTTGCGCAATTACAAGTTGCTACGCCGGATCCACAGCAGGTAGAGGTGGTTGCCGACAACCTTGATATTGTGGTTGATAGCGAGACCACAAGCGCCGCTGAGATCGCAACCAGTGCAGTAAATGAGAGTACCGACGTCAGTGTTGACGAGGGTAAGCCAGAATTTATTGAGGAACATCAACCTCAGCAACAAGCCGAGCCGATGCCGACCATCGCGACCGAGGCTGCGCCAAATACGACCGAGCCAGTCGCGGCGCCAGACGATGTATTAGCCGAATATCAAGAGAATGACTTTCAGGCACTGTTTTTTTCGGTCGCCGGTTTGACGCTGGCAGTGCCGTTGAAAAGTTTGGGGGGTATTCACCAACTCGGTAAGGTTAGCCCGCTATTCGGTAAGCCCGATTGGTTTATGGGCATTATGACCGAACGTGACGATCAGCTGCATGCGGTCGATACGGCGCGTTGGGTGATGCCAGAAAAGTATAATGAACAACTTGCCGAGCAGTTAGATTACCAGTATCTAATCATGTTGAGTGATAGTCGCTGGGGGCTGGCGTGCGAGCGATTGGTGACGAGCGAGCCGCTACAGCCTGACGCCATTCAGTGGCGCAAAAGCGTCGACAGCCGTCGTCCATGGTTAGCTGGGGTGGTACGCGAGCGCATGTGTGCATTGCTTGATGTGAACGCACTGATTAAACTATTAGACCAAGGCTTGGGCGTGAAACACGCCACCAAGTTGGATCGCTGATACACGGAGCACAGCAAAATGAGTGAGAACCGTACGTTAAAAAAGAGTACTGAGGCAGAATCTCAGGATCAAATCCTGCAATGGGTCACCTTTTGTTTAGAGGATGAAACCTATGGCATTAATGTCATGCAGGTACAAGAAGTGCTGCGTTACAGTGAAATTGCTCCGGTTCCCGGTGCGCCTGACTATGTGTTGGGGATAATCAATCTGCGTGGTAACGTGGTGACAGTGATTGATACCCGTACGCGGTTCGGCCTGCCGACTACCGAGGTTAACGATAACTCTCGTATCGTCATCATCGAGTCTGACAAGCAAGTGGTCGGCATCTTGGTTGATAGTGTTGCCGAAGTGGTTTATTTACGCTCGTCGGAAATCGACAGTGCACCGAACGTCGGTACCGAAGAAAGCGCTAAGTTTATTCAGGGCGTTAGCAACCGTGATGGTGAATTGCTGATCTTGGTAGACTTGAATAAATTGTTGACCGACGAAGAGTGGGATGAAATATCGCGCTTATAACACACCCATTTTAGGCCATGAGCGAAACCATGACTGATCTATCGCAAGCACCTATGTGGAACAATGTTGCCCTGATCATTGCGGTGGCGGCGGTCGTGATTGTTTTAGGTGTAGCGGTTATGGTGATGCTTCGGTTGCAACAACAACAACGTTTGTTACTGCAACAGCAAGCGCGTTTACAGATAGTCACCAAAGCTGCGCATGAAGTGTTGCGCTTACGTGATGAGCTTGGCGCGTTGAAGTCGAGTACCTTGGGTGTTAATGCCGAAATGCAAGCCTTACAAGAAAAGCTGTTTGGTGTCGAGCAACGAGTACAAGACGTGGCAGAACAAGACCCCGGCGGTAAGCTTTATCAGCGCGCGGCTAAACTGGTTAGCCAAGGCGCCGACGTCGAAGAGTTAATGAGTGAGTGCGAACTGCCGCGAGCCGAAGCCGAGTTGTTGCTGAGTTTGCATCGTCCCAAAGCCGATTGAGCGTGATAGCGCTTTTAATCGTCATCGGCGGCTGGCGGTTTACTGAGTGGTAAGCCGTATTCCCACTGGCTAGGAAAGCGACCATCCAGATAATAAGCAAAGGCAATCAGTTCAGCGATAATGACATACAGCGGTTGCGGTATTTCTTCTCCAACATTGAGCTTGGCTAAGCTGTCTGATAGTTCCGGATCGTTATGAACCATGACGCCGTGCGCCTTGGCTACGGCGATGATCTCCTCAGCAAGCTCGGCATAGCCTTTTGCCACCACCGTCGGCGTGTTCGCGCCATCATAGCTCAACGCGATAGCTTGTTTGTCTGGTTGCTGCTCACCCTCTGGAGTTTTCATACGCTGACCCTTATGACGCCCGAAGCTTGCTCTGCCAGGCTCTCGGGGATGTCTCCCGCCTGCACGCTAAAGTCGACCTGATTAACCTGCTGCGCTTGCAAGCGTCCTTGCAAAACCGCTAGGTGTGTTTCTAATTGCTGCTGAGTGGCGCTATTGTTGGTATAAAAATCAATTTGTGCATGACCTTGCTGATAACGTCCCTTAGCCATAATAACGCCTAAACGCTGTGTATCTAAACGTAAGGTAAATAACCAAATATCTTGCTGTTGACGATCTCGACGACGATCTTTACGGCGTTGTATTAACAGTTCATCTTGCTTATTTTGTTGCGCTGCAGGTGGTAGCAAAATGTAATAGTCGGGCTGCTGGTTAGCGCTCGACTCTTGCAGGCGCGCTTGGCTCAATTGGGCGCTTGCAAAAGCACTGCCTAAGGTTTGTAGCAAGCGACTGACTAAGCTGCTGGAAGCTTGCGCCAGTGGGCTATTCATTTCAGTTGTGGGTGGGGCGCTGTTAAGCGCCGCATTAGTGGCTTTAGCGGCGCTATTTGACGCTGGCTGCAGCCATTGCTGCAACTGCTGTAACCATTGCTGTGTGCCGCCTTGCGGCTGTTGTTGTTGCAGGCGAGCGCCCAACAACAATAACAAAGCTTGCCCCAAGCCACCCAGTTGTTGTGCACTTTGTAATGCTAAAGGACGCGCTGCAAACCACTGTGAGACCCAGTGCTGCAAGGCTTGCGGTTGTTGCGCTAACTGCTCTGCCTGCGGACTTTTTGCCAATAGTTGCGTTAATAGTTGTTGTAATTCGACATCGGCCTGAGCCGCGCTAGCTGCCACTGACGCGGGCCGAGCAGGCGCTGCTGTAGCGGCGCTGCTGATTGAATACTGTTCAGCCAGCGCTTTAATGGATTGCGCCAACGCCGTGTTATTTACGTCGCGTGTCGGCGGTGCGTTCTGCAGTAATTCGGTTAAGCGTTGCATGACCTGTTGTGGTGACGCCGCCCGGCCTTGCAATAAGCGAGTAGCATCAAGCGTTTGTTCATGACCCGGCAACGGTGCGATAAAGCCTGACGGTTGCCGCATAGACTGTAACAATTGCTCTAACGCTAAACGACTCACGCCTTGTTCACTGAACTTCAGCAATTGCTGTGCTAACGGGCTCGCTAAGGGCATGGTCAATTGCGGAATTTGCGCTCGTGGTGGCACTTGGTAAGAGGGTTTGGCCGAATGTAAGCTGACGACCAGTTGCGGCTCTTGGCGTGTAGCAGATGGCTGAGTCAGCGCGAATTCCAATTTTAAACTGCCGTGTGAGGCTAAAAAGTTTGCCACCATAGGGGGCAAACGGCGCGGTAGTTCTACCGTTGTTGAACCTTGTTGGAAGATCAATTGCTGGCGCTCATTCAGTTGCCAGTTGACCAGCGGTTGTTGCCGATTCATGAGCTGCAATTGACCATCTTGAGCGGCTTTTAACGGCAATAACCAAAGCCGGATATCGGCTTGTTGACTCGGCCCTTGCGACAACTTTTGCGTATTGGCGGGCGGATTAAACAACAGTAACTCGCGTGCGCCTTGCTGCAATTGTTGCTGAATAGCGGCGGGTAACGCTTGGCTGTTAAGCGTCAACTGTTGACGCCCTAGCTGCAAGACGATCTGACTGTTAGCGACGCTCACCACCTGTGCCAAATGGCTGTGTCCCGGACGACTCAACTCGGCTAGCAGTTGGCTATTGTTGGCAGTCGAGGCGGTGCTCGAGCTGGCAATGCTTTGCAATAGCTGACCTAAAGGTGACTGGCCGTTAGCCATAATAAGTTTAGCCTCTGTTTTACGTTAAAATTGATTCCCGCTGTGGTATTATCGGCAAAATTTTAAGGTAGTTGAACAAGGTTTTCATGGTGGCATTGCTTCAGGCATCAGCATTGGCTTGCAGTCGTGGTGATAGAACACTGTTTAGTGATTTATCATTATCCGTCTGTGCGGGGCAGCTATGGCATGTCGAAGGCATAAATGGCGCCGGAAAATCTACCTTACTGCGCACCTTAGCGGGTTTACTACCGTTGCAGCAAGGTCAAATCGAATACCGTCAGCAGCCGTTAGCTGAGCAACTTGACGGTTTTTATCGAGAGCTTTTATTTATCGGTCACAAGGCTGCCGTTAAGGCCGATTTAACCGCACTTGAGAATTTGGCTTTTCAGCGGCAAATGGACGGTGTCGCGGCCAACGTCAACGATGACTGGGATATACTCGAGCGTATCGGCCTGCTGGGTCTAGAAGATATCCCGGCACGTCAATTGTCAGCCGGCCAGCAGCGACGTATCGCGTTGGCACGATTATGGGCTAATCAGGCCACGATGTGGATCTTGGACGAGCCTTTTACGGCACTCGATCAGCCGGGTATTCGGTTATTGCAACAGCGTTTTTTAAGCCATTTAGACGCCGGTGGCGCGATTGTAATGACCTCGCATCAGGCATTGCATGATTTTGCTGGTGACTATCGCCGTTTAACCCTGTTGACCGAATCGGCTAGCAGCACAGCTGACCAAGCAAGCGTTACCGCAACGACTCAAGGAGCCAGCAATGAATACGCGTAATAGCTGGCAAGTGATGAGTACTGTCTTTAAACGCGAATTAACGGTAGCGGTGCGGCGTAAAAGCGACCTGATTAACCCATTGTTGTTTTTGCTCATGGTGGTTACGCTGTTTCCGCTCGGCGTTGGTCCGGGCCCCGATGTTTTAGCGCGTATCGCGCCCGGCATTATTTGGATAACCGCCTTGTTATCAAGCCTATTGGGGCTGGAGCGTTTATTTCGTGACGATTTACAAGACGGTACTCTAGAGCAGCTTTGCTTGTCGCCTTGTCCATTAAGTTTGATCATGCTCAGTAAGATAGCCGCGCATTGGTTGTTAACTGGGTTGCCGTTGATTATGCTGTCGCCGCTATTAGCAATGTTGCTAAATCTGCCGACATCGGCTTGGTTAACGTTAATGCTCAGTCTGCTGTTAGGTACTCCGCTGTTAAGCGCGATTGGCGCAATCGGGGCGGCGCTGACCGCTGGCGCTCAACGCGGTGGCGCGCTGCTAAGTCTGATCCTGATCCCGTTATTTATACCGTTGCTCATTTTTGCCACAGCGGCAGTCGAGGCGGCGGTGGTCGGTATGCCTAATCAAGGTTTATTAGCCATTTTGGCGGCCTTAACCGTACTAAGTTTAACCTGTTCACCGCTAGCTGTTGCGGCAGCGGTCAAAGTGAGTGTGAATTAATATGTGGCGCTGGTTACATCCTTACGCAAAAGCTGAAGCAAGTTATCGCTTACTCTCTCGTTTGCTGCCATGGTTTGCCTGTAGTGCCGTGGTGACTTTACTGATTAGTCTGGTTTGGGGGTTAGCTTTCGCGCCGGCAGATTACCAGCAAGGCGATAGCTATCGCATCATTTACATTCATGTACCAGCTGCCATTTGGTCGATGGGTGCTTATTTCGGTATGGCTATCATGGCCTTGATTGCCTTGGTTTGGCAGATTCGTACCGCGTCGTGGGCTATCGCCGCCATCGCCCCGGTAGGAGCCGCAATGACTGCTATTGCGCTGTTAACCGGTGCCATCTGGGGAAAACCGATGTGGGGCACATGGTGGGAGTGGGATGCGCGGCTGACGTCAGAACTCATTTTGTTTTTCTTATACGTCGGTGTGCTAGCGCTTTATTTTGCCTTTGATGATCAAAAGGCGGGTGCCAAGGCTGCCGCTATTCTGGCGATTGTTGGTGTCATCAACCTGCCCATCATCCACTTTTCGGTAGAGTGGTGGAACACCCTGCATCAGGGCGCCACCATTACTAAGTTCGGCCGTCCGTCGATTGCCAACGATATGCTTTGGCCATTGTTACTGAGCATTCTGGCGTTTGCTTTAGTCACCGCCACACTCATCATCATGCGCTTACGCAACGAGATGCTATTTAATGAGATACATCGACCCTGGGCGCAAGCGGAACTGGGCGTTAACCCGCCAGTTGCGGTATCACAGCAGGAGACTCGCTGATGGCATTTTCTGATTGGCAGGCTTTTATTCACATGGGGGGCTACGGCCTGTACGTGTGGTCGGCATTCGCTTTAAGCTTTTTAATTTTAGCCTTGCTGACTTGCTATACCTTATGGACCCAGCGTCGCTTAAAACGTTTGGCAACACAGTTGCAGCAGCGCCAACAGCGCCTTGCCAAGCGTCGCCAGCAGGAGGTTAATACACCATGAATCCGCGTCGAAAAAAACGTTTAACCCTCGTTTCCATGTTACTAGTGGGTGTCGCTGCGGCGGCGTCGTTGATGCTTTACGCGTTGACACAAAATATTGATTTATTTTATACCCCGACCGAGTTGGTTGAAGGTAAGGGTAAACAACAACAGGTGCCTAGCGTCGGGCAACGCTTGCGGATCGGTGGCATGGTGGTCGAAGGCTCGGTTAAACGCGATCCAGAAACTTTGAAAGTGAGTTTTCAACTGACCGACGGTGGGCCGCTGGTGACGGTTAACTATCAGGGTATCTTGCCAGACCTATTTCGCGAAGGGCAGGGTATCGTTGCGCAAGGCGTACTGACCTCGGCAAACGAAGTCGATGCTAGCGAGGTGCTGGCCAAACATGATGAAGAATACATGCCGCCTGAACTAGCTGAACAAATAAAAGGCATTCGTCACGTTAACCCAAACCAAGTGGATGACAGCAGTTCGGGAGCGGGCCGATGATTGCTGAGTTAGGACACCTGGCGTTATGTTTAGCCTTGGCTTTCTCGATTTTGCTAGCGGTTTGGCCGACTTTAGGCTTGTATCGCCGCAATCCGGCGCAAATGGCGTTAGCAAGACCGTTGGCTTACGGCTTGTGGTTGTTTACGGCGATTTCGTTACTGATGTTAACTTGGGGCTTTGTGGTTAACGATTTTAGTATCGCCTATGTTGCCGCCAACTCTAATTCACAAACACCGTTAATATATCGCATCACCGCCGTGTGGGGCTCACATGAGGGCTCTTTCTTACTCTGGATGTTCATGCAGGCTAGCTGGATTGCCGCGGTAGCGCGTTTTTCGCGTAGTATGCCGTTATCCATGATCACCCGCGTCTTGGTGGTGTTGGGCTTGGTCAGTATTGGCTTTTACCTGTTCATGTTGAGCGTATCGAACCCATTTGATCGGAGCTTGCCGTTTATTCCTGTCGATGGCGGCGATTTGAACCCGTTATTGCAAGATCCCGGCATGATCATTCATCCGCCGATGCTGTATATGGGCTATGTCGGTTTTTCGGTCGCTTTCGCTTTTGCCATTGCTGCACTGTGGTCGGGACAGTTGGATGCTGCCTGGGCGCGTTGGTCTAGACCGTGGACATTGGCCGCTTGGTTGTTTTTGACCGTCGGTATTGCCCTAGGCAGTTGGTGGGCTTATTACGAGCTCGGTTGGGGCGGCTGGTGGTTCTGGGACCCGGTCGAAAATGCCAGTTTTATGCCGTGGTTAGTGGGGACCGCGTTGATACATTCATTAGCGGTAACCGAAAAGCGCGGTAGCTTTAAGTCATGGACCGTGCTGTTGGCAATAGCGGCGTTTGCCTTAAGTTTGCTGGGGACTTTCTTGGTTCGCTCTGGGGTATTGGTGTCGGTGCATGCCTTTGCCACCGATCCGGCTCGTGGCTTATTTATTTTAGCGCTATTAGCTGTGGTCATTGGCGGCTCCTTAGCGTTATACGCATTACGCGCCGGAAAAGTCAGTCGCAGTGGCCGTTATCAGGGATTTTCTCGCGAAGTGATGCTGTTGGGTAATAACATTTTACTGATGGCGGCGACCGCGGTGGTATTGCTAGGCACCTTGTTACCATTAGTACATAAAGAGTTAGGACTGGGGTCGATTTCTATCGGCGAGCCTTTTTTCAACCGCCTATTTACTTGGTTAGTGGTGCCTTTTGCATTGCTGGTGGGTGTCGGTCCGTTGGTGCGTTGGCGGCGACAGGAATTCAAAGCCATTCGACAACCATTAGCGTTAGCGTTGCTCTTGGCTTTAGCTTTAGCATGGGGATTACCGGCGATTTGGGCTGGGCAGGTGCCAACCATGGTGGTGTTAGGCCTGTTTCTGGCATTTTGGGTGTTAATCGCGACTTTAGCTGAGATTCGCCAAAGCTTGGCCCAGCGTCAGCTCAGTGCCGCACACTTAACGCGCTTAGGACGTAGTCATTGGGGCATGGTGCTCGGCCACGTTGGCTTTGCCGTGTCGTTGATCGGCATTGTTTTAGTCAGTCATTATGAAATTGAACGTGACGTCGCGTTGGCGCCGGGACAAGCGGCTGAAATTGCCGGCTACCAAGTTCGTTTTGACCGATTAGCACACTACGATGGCCCCAACTTTGATACCGAGCACGGTGAATTTAGCGTCTTTAAAAATGGTGAACTGGTCAGCGAGCTAGTGTCAGAAAAGCGTTTTTACCGAGTGCAGCGCACCAGCATGACCGAAGTTGGTTTGCAAACCAGTTTGTTACGTGACCTATATGTGGCGTTGGCTGAGCCCATTGACGACCAGCGTTGGGCATTGCGTATTTATGTTAAGCCTTTTGTGCGTTGGATTTGGCTGGGGGCGTTGATCATGGCTGCTGGAGCGTTATTGGCGCTGACCGATAAGCGCTATCGGCAACGACGTCGCGGCACAGCAATGACGGGAGCTGAAGCATGAGCAAACTAAAATTAGCGATATTGTTTGTGCCGTTGGCACTGTTTATCGGCTTAGCCGCTTTTCTCTTACGTGGCTTATTCAGCGATCCGACCGAACTCAATTCAGCGTTGATCGGTAAACCGGTACCGGCTTTTCAGCTACCGAATATTTACCACCCTGAACAACGCTTTGATCAGTCGTTACTAAAGGGCAAGCCGGTGCTACTCAATGTTTGGGCGACGTGGTGTCCGACTTGCCGTGCTGAGCATGAGTTTTTAAATCAATTAGCCGATCAGGGTGTAAATATCATCGGCTTGAATTATAAGGATGACTCACGCGCTAAGGCCGTTGATTGGTTGAATACCTTGGGTGACCCCTATCAACAAACCTTGTTCGATGAAAAGGGCAGTGTCGCCATCGACTTTGGTGTTTATGGAGCTCCCGAGACGTTTATCATCGACGCACAGGGTATTGTTCGATATCGCCATGTAGGTGACGTCAATGCGCGTAATTGGCAGCAGACATTAGCGCCGATTTACTACGGCTTGGAGGCGCAATGAAGTTCGTTATTACGCTAATCGCAAGCCTGTTAGTGGTGTTGACGGTTAATGCAACCGAGGTTCGCCAATTTGATAATGCGCAACAACAGCAGCTTTATCATCAGTTGATCAACGAACTCCGTTGTCCTAAGTGTCAAAATCAAACCATTGCCGATTCTAACGCTCCGCTGGCAAAAGACCTGCGTGACCGCACCGCAGAGATGGTACAAGCTGGGCAATCGCGGCAACAGATCATCGATTATATGGTCGCTCGCTATGGCGACTTCGTACATTATCAGCCGCCATTAACGTTAGCTACCAGTGTTCTGTGGTGGGGGCCTGCGGTGATTGTACTGATCGGCTTGGCCACCATTGTCGTGTTAGTGCGTCGGCAACGTCGTATTGCGGCTGATGAGACGCCGCTGAGTGACGCCGAACGACAACGTTTAGCACAGTTAAAACGTACCGCAGAGGAGCACAGTGATGATCGTTAATGGCTTAGCGATGGCTTGCTTAGTGCTCATCGGCATGTTGTTTCTATTGGTCGCTGGTCGGCGCCAGGCCGTGCAGCGTCAGAGCCGTCAGGCGTTTAACCGTCAGCTATATCAGCAACGCTTTAGTGAGTTACAACAAGAGCATCACCAAGGTTTGCTGGGCGACGACGAATTTCGCGAGGCGGAGCAGGAACTCGAACGACAGTACTTAGCTGATACCGAGCGTCAGGAATTAGCATTAGGTTCGGGGAAAACGCGCTTATTGTGGCCTGCCTTACTGGTGATGCTGATTGCTGTGGGTAGCTATTTCTTAGGCAATAGCTGGCGTTTGCAGTGGCAAGCCGACCAAGCGTTAACGGCCTTGCCAGAGCTTGGCAAGAAAGTCATGATGAATAGCGATGAGAGCGCGACTATTGAGGAAATCAATCAGTTTGCTCTAGGCTTACGGCAAAAACTAGCGCGCCAACCCGACGACGCGGTAGCATGGTTAATCTATGCGCGTTTAATGTTGACCCTGCAACAAACCGGCGAGGCCTTTCAAGCGTTTGAAAAGTCGTTAGCGTTGCAGCCTGAACGAGTCGGCACCCTAGTCAGTTATAGCCAAGCGCTGTTAGCGGTGGGTGGCGAGCAGCAGTTGCAGCGCGCCTCAAGCTTATTAGCGCGGGCGTTAACGGTGCAGCCGCAGCAAGCTGATGCATTGTCGCTGGCTGGTTTTGTCGCTTACCAGCGCGGTGATTGGAAGCAGGCTATTGAAGCTTGGCAGGCGTTGTTAGCGCAATTACCAGAAGACGCAGAGCGACGCCAAGTGTTGGCTAATGCGATTGCTGATGCCGAAACTCGACAGCAACAACAAGCGCAGGCGTTACAAGTCACGGTCACCATTGACGAACAATTACGCGCCGCTATTCCGACGGATGCGACGTTGTTTGTTTATGTGATTAATCCAAACGGGCGACCCATGCCGGCGGCAGTGATTCGACAGCCATTAAGCGAGTTACCGGTATCGGTGAGTCTAAGTGATGCCGATGCGATGTTGGCCGATTATCAAATGAGTCAGTTAGACCAGTGGCAAGTGGTCGCCAGAATTTCTCAAGATCAGCGTATCGACACTACCGTTGGAGATCTGGAAGGGCGCTCGGCGGTGCTGGAAAATCAGCCCGAGCAACAAGTTTCGATTATTATTGATAGGCGTTTAACGGAATGAAAAGTCTTATTGTCGCACTGACAGCGTTATTGTTGGCGGGTTGTTCGAGTACTCCAGACCCGGATCAGGATCCACGCGATCCGTTTGAGCATTTTAACCGCGAAATGTGGGATTTTAACCAAGAACTCGACCGCAATATTATTTCTCCAGCGGCGGATGTTTATGATGAAATTCCTGAGGGGGTTAGACGTGCTTTGTATAACATGACGGAAAACCTCGACGAACCTTCGTCATTTGTTAACAATACGCTACAAGCCAAGTTCGCCGATGCCGGTGTTTCATTAAGTCGCTTTGTCATCAACTCGACCGTCGGTTTGTTGGGGCTCTTTGATGTTGCTAGCCATGTCGGCTTGAATAAACGTCAGGAGGGCTTTGGCGAGGTGTTAGCCACTTGGGGGGTGACCGATGGTCCGTATTTGATGCTGCCGGTGCTAGGACCGACGGTGGTCATTGACCGTGGTGGCGATGTGGTTGACGGCATGTACTTTCCTTATCCGCTGTTAACGTGGCCAATGGATATTGCGCGCTGGACCATTAAAGGGCTCGAGACCCGCATTCAGTTGCGTCAGCAAGAGCGGGTGTTAAATAACTCGTTGGACCCTTACGCGTTTGTCCGTGAAGCGTATTTCCAAAACTGGCGTGATCGGGTTTACGATGGCAATCCGCCGGTCGAAATGGAAGATGACGAGTTCGAGGACTTTGAGGATTTCGATCGTTTTGATGACATCGATCTAGAATCGCAAACCCAGCCATAATTTTTCGGCCATTTTAACGCTAGCCTGTCGCTCTGGCGACAGGCTACTGGTCGACTTTTCAAGTGCTTTTATCACAGCCAATATTGACGCTTCAGCAATGCTGAATCATGCTTACTATTCATATAGCGTCATTTACAGGTGCCTATGAGTGATATTCATGTCGTGGTTATCGAAGACGATGCGGTTTTCGCCGACCTCGCTTGCCGTTACCTGTCACAAAATGGTTTTCAAGTCAGCCACGCCGCTAGCGGTGAGGCCGGATTGCAACTCTGTCAGCGGCAGCAGCCCGATGTCGTGCTGTGCGATTTAATGCTGCCTGGTATTAGCGGTTTACAAGTACTTGAGCAATTACTTAAGCGCCTACCAGAAATACCCGTGATTGTGATGTCGGCATCCGAGCAGATGGCTCATATCCGTGAAGCGGTCAGGCTTGGTGCATGGGACTATCTGGTCAAACCGTTAGACAGTTTGGACAATCTGCGTCATGCCATCAATAACTGCGTTGATCGTCATTCGTTGGAACAAGCCTGTGAGCGTGTCTTTTGGGAGTTTGATGACCATATTGACGTGCTTTATCAGGATGATGCCATCGCCGCGCAATTGAACGGTGACTTAATGCCAGTGGGCACGCTGGATATTGGACATTATCATTTCAGTCATCAATTTAATGATGTCGACAGTCATCAGCTTTGGATAGACTATCGGCGCCTACCGCAGGATAGCGGGTTATTTGTTATGGCGCTTTCGAATGCCATGGCAGGTAAGCATTTACTATCACTTTTAGTGCTTAAAACGCTGATTAATCCATTGGTTAGGCAACTACTCAGTGGGCGAGATGATACCCTGCTTAAACCACAAGAGCTGCTTAAACATTTGAACATCGAATTGTGTCATTCGCGAATTCGTGCGGCTTTTGATGTCGTGATTGGTGTGGTTGATAGTCGCCGACAGCAGATTTGTTGGGCGCGCGCCGGTGACCATTTGCTCATCAACCAAGCCAGCGAGCACCCGCAGCATCCTGATTTAGCCTTAGGTATCTGGCGGCAGGCGCATTACCATCAGCATTGCACCGAGCTATCGACTGCACAAGACTGGCGGGTTAATTACCAAAATGCCGAGTTAACCATCAGTCACCATTAAGCCTTCGTGTTAATGGTGTTACTGAGGTTCATCTTCTTGCTGCTCCGCTTCGCTGTCTTCTTGTTGTGCTCGAAAACGCTTAATTGCGGTATCTAAGTAGGGGCCGATTAAGCTCAGTGTAATGGGCTGAAATAATAGCGGATAGGCGGCGACGGCTGCGACTAGACTCAGCACCCGCCACAACCATCCTTCAACACTGACCAAGCTGTAAAATAATAATCCCAGCACCAAAATCTTTATGGTATTAGCGAAAAAGCGTCGCGGCAAAGGCATCGATTCTTGCGCTATTTGAATGATGGCGAGCCGCTCGGTAACCGAGAAAGGCTGCAATTTAGGCAACTGTCGAGGAAAAAAATATAGCATGCTGAGATTCTCGTAGCATTGGCAGTTTTTAGGGGCTGATCAAGCACTTGAGGCGGCTATCATAGCACGCTGTCAGGCTTAACCAACAGGTCAGTTAACGTAAAAGTTAAGCGAACTACCCGAGTAGGCTTGCATTAATGGGCAGTAAAACGGTATAACCTAGGCGCCTAATTATTATCATAACAACAGATTTGGAAGTCCTTTAGGAATCATTTATGACCAATCCTCCAAGTTCCAAGACGCTGTTCGGACACCCGGCCGGCCTCTATATCCTGTTCACCACCGAAATGTGGGAACGTTTTTCATATTACGGTATGCGCGCCCTATTGGTACTCACCTTAGTGGCTGCCACCGAAGGTACTAACCCTGGCTTTGGCATGGAGCATGCTAGTGCGTTAGAACTGTATGGTACTTACACGGCATTAGTTTATTTTACTCCCATACTGGGTGGCTGGTTGGCCGATAACTTTTTAGGTCAGCGCTTATCCATCCTCATGGGTGGTATATTAATGGCGGCGGGGCAGTTTGTATTATTTGCTGCAACACCGCATAGCATGTCGATATTTTATCTCGGTTTGGGCCTGATTATTTGTGGTAACGGTCTATTCAAACCCAATATTTCAACCATCGTCGGCGATTTATACGAGCAGGGTGACGCGCGCCGTGACTCAGCGTTCTCAATCTTCTACATGGGTATAAACCTTGGTGCCTTCTTTGCGCCGCTGGTCACGTCGACATTGGGTGAAAGTGCTGATTACGGCTGGCGCTGGGGTTATTTTGCCGCCGGTGTGGGTATGACTATCGCGGTCTTAACTCAGCTTGCAACCTTCCAACGCTTTTTAGGTGATGTCGGTAAGGTGCCGGGCGCGAAGTTGTCAAAACAAGCCTCTGGTGGCGTACAACAGCCGCTGACTAAGGTCGAACGTGATCGTTTGCGGGTGATTTTATCGTTGTTTGTGTTCGTTACCGTATTTTGGCTGGCATTTGAGCAAGCTGGCGGTTTGATGAACATCTACGCGCAAGATTATACCGACCGTATTTTGGCGGGTATGGAAGTGCCTGCGGGTTACTTCCAATCCTTGAACCCATTATTCATTTTATTATTCGCGCCGGTGTTCTCATTCATTTGGGTGTACTTAAATAAGGTTGATAAAAGCCCTGACGCGCCCATCAAAATTTTTGTCGGTTTATTATTGACCGCTATTGGTTTTGGCTTTTTGATTGTCGGCGTGTTCGAGATCCAAGCGACTGGCAGCTCTAGCATGATTTGGTTAGTTTTAGCTTACTTATTCCACACCTTAGGTGAGTTGTGTATTTCGCCAGTAGGCTTGTCACTGATGACGAAGTTGGCACCGCTTCGCTTAGCGTCATTGGTCATGGGTATTTGGTTCTTGATGCCAGCCATTGCACAATACTTAGCTGGTATGGTTGGTGCCTTCTCTGACGGCGCAGAAAAATACGAAACGGTACGCAGTATGGCCGCTTCAGTGGGTATAGAGCCTGAGTTTTCTGGTTTGCTGGTGGTGTTCGGTGGTATCACTGTGGGTCTAGCGATTTTTGCTGTGGTGCTTTGGCTGATCTCCGGCAAATTGGTCGATTGGATGCACGGCGCCGAGCGTTCAGCACCTAAAGACGAGAAAGAAGGTCTTAACCAAGAACTTGAAGCCGTTGCCGAGCATGAAGGCGTCGGCAAGTCGTAAAGACTTCATAAAAAACGCTGTTTTAGCCAGGGTTTCGCGCTAAACTAATGCGACTCAATGGTTAGTAGATAAAACGCATGGTATGCAAATATCATGCGTTTTCTTTATCAAAGGATAGAATTTCATGGTCAAAAAAGTTGTCATCCCGGTTGCCGGTTTAGGCACGCGCATGCTGCCAGCATCTAAAGCCATCGCCAAGGAAATGTTGCCGTTGGTCGATCGTCCCTTGATCCAGTTTATTGTCGAAGAATGTGCGGCTGCCGGTTTAACCGACATCATTTTGGTCACGCACTCGAGTAAAAATGCTATCGCCGACCATTTCGATGCGATGTATGAGTTGGAATCGACGCTCGAACAACGTAATAAACAAGCATTACTTGACGAGGTACGGGCGATTTGTCCGGCTGGGGTGACGATTAGCTGCGTTCGCCAAGGGGTCGCGAAAGGTTTAGGTCATGCGGTGTTGTGTGCGCGCAACTTGGTGGGTGATGAGCCCTTTGCGGTAGTGCTACCCGATGTATTAGTTGACGCCGCCAGCTGTGATTTGAGTCGTGACAACTTGGCTGAAATGGTGAAAAACTATGAACAGACGGCAGCGGCGCAGGTAATGGTCGAAAAAGTGCCGGCTGATAAAGTCGATCAGTATGGTATTGCCGATTTGGCTGGTGTTGAATTAGCGCCTGGCGAACAAACGGCGATTAAACAATTGGTAGAAAAGCCAGCGTTGGATAAAGCACCGTCACAGTTAGCCGTGGTTGGCCGGTATGTGTTCCCCGCGGCGCTATGGCCGTTGTTGGAAAAAACACCGGTCGGCGCCGGTAATGAAATTCAATTAACCGATGCGATGGCGATGCTCTTGGCAGACGATAAGGTGAACGCCTATTACATGAAGGGGCGTAGTCACGATTGTGGGAATAAGTTGGGCTACGCTCAAGCGTACATTGAGCATGCTCTGCGCCATCCCAAAATTGGTAGTGATTTAAGTGCTTGGCTGAAAAACTTGGTGTAAATCGCTATAGAGTAAAAAAAGGCCGAGTAACCGCTTGGGTTACTCGGCCGCTTCTTGCATCGGGTCGCCTTTGCAATGCGCCAAGATCAGCTCTGCCAATCGTCGTGCGCAAGGGCCAGCGTTGTCGCCTTTTGGTAAAATCAAATACAGTTGTCCGCGACGATGAGAGCTACCTGCCAATTGCAAGCGCTTTAATTGCCCATCCCGAATGGCTTGCTCGGTAATGTAAGGTGGTAACCAGCAAAAGCCTAGTCCACTTTTTACCAACCGCAAGGCTTCGTCAAAGTGGCTCACGGTCCAGCGTTGTTCGGCTTTTAGCCAACCTTCTTCTTCGCGAGGACTCAATGCGGTATCGCGGATAACAATTTGTAAGTGTTGCGACAGTTCGCTTTGAGCAAAGGCTTCATCGTGCTGTGCGAGAGGATGGTTAGGGTGGCAAACCAGCTCTAATTTAAAATCGGCCAACGGCTCGCCAATGGCGCCCTTGGGTAGATGATAAGTGATCACCACATCGGCGGTTTTCTCGCTAATATGCTCTAAGGTGCCGGTTAATACGGTATCTTCAATCGTCAAGCGGGTACCGCGACTGGCATGCTCAAACTCTTGTAACACGGGTACTAAAGGCGTGCGGTCAAATACCATCTCAATAGCTAGCCGCACCTCCGGCTCCCAGCCCTCGGTGAGGTTGTCGGCCAGTTGCTCTAAATCGGTGATGGTTTGCGTCAGCTGTCGTGAGCGACGCAGCATCACCTGTCCTGCTTGAGTCAGTTCAGCCTTACGGCCACGAACTTCTAATAGCTGAATACCCAGCACCTGCTGCAATTTGGCAACGGCATGATTTAATGAAGACTGGCTTTTATTCAGAAACTCAGCGGCGTGAGCATAGCCGCCATGATCGACAACCGCTTGTAGAATACGCCACTGTTCTACTGTCGTTTTAGGTCGATAGTTACTCATTTTATTATTGTTACCTGGTATGCGTGTTTTTAGGCCCTACGTGCACGAAAAACGGCTCGCCTTGGTGCCGCATACCCCTCTATAGTCAAATTTGGACGATTTGGATCAATAAAATCTGCTAAAGACTCGTTTTCCATCCACGGCGTCCGTCGTTGCTCATCGGTGGTGGTAGTACTCACGTCTAATAATTCAATTTCGCTAAAGCCACAACGTTTTAGCCAATGACTGAGTGCACCGGTGCTGGGTAAGTACCAGACATTGCGCATTTTAGCGTAGCGCTCACCTGGCATAAATACATGATGCTCATCGCCTTCGCTGATAATGGTTTCGAGCACCAGTTGCCCGCCGCGCTTTAATTGATGACGTAATTGGTAAAGAAAGTCTATCGGTGAGCGACGGTGATAAAGCACGCCCATACTGAATACCGTATCGAAGTTATTCTGTGTTGGCAGATGCTCGACGCCTAACGGGAAAAAGTGTGCGCGTTTGGCTATAGCTGCTGGCATATAACTACGTATGGCTTGAAACTGGGTCAGAAACAGCTCTCCGGGATCAATCCCCCAGGCATGGTCGGCACCACTTTCCAGCATCCGCCAGAGGTGATAGCCGCTACCACAACCGACATCCAGCACCTGTTGACCGCTTAAGTCGCCTAAATGAGGCGCAATGCGTTGCCACTTCCAATCAGAACGCCATTCGGTATCAATATGCAGACCAAACAACTCAAATGGGCCTTTGCGCCAAGGCATTAACTGTTTTAACAGTCCTTGCAGTTGTGCCCGTTGACTGTCGCTAGCTTGCTCGATATTACCGACACTCACCGTGTCGCCCAGTTGATAAGTGTCGCTTTTGAGCGCTGGTAGTTGTGCCAAAACCCGTTGCCAACGCTTAAAGTCGCCGTGGGGTTGCTGTTGCCAACTGGCTAACTGCGGTGCTACATGCGCTAGCCACGGGTGTAGCGGGCCATTCAGCAATGCTTGTAAATCATCACGAAACAACGACAAACCTGTACCCCTCTATTTAATCGCCAACATGGCGGCAAAGTTAAGGCATTGATACCACACGCTATGGTGTTTAAAACCGGCCTCGTGAAAACGTTGAAAATGTGTCGCTAAGCTATCGATACGCATCACATTCTCGATCGCCGCACGTTTCTGACTGATTTCTAAGTCGCTGTAACCATTGGCACGCTTAAAGTCATGGTGCAAATCGACCAGTAGCTCGTCAACGACCGTATCGTCATGCTTCAACTTTTCGGCGACTAGCAAGACCGCGCCGCGCCGCATACCGTCATAAATACGCTGGATAACCGCGGCTCGTTGCGCAGGCGGAACAAACTGTAGGGTAAAATTCAGCACCACCACCGAGGCATTGTCGATCGGCGTTGCGGCTAAGTCTTCGCAACGAATCGTAACCGGGGTTCGGCCTTTGTAGCCATCAACATGCATACGACAACGCTTGATCATCGCTTCTGAATTATCGACGGCGATGATTTGGCAGCCATCGACATGCTCACAGCCCTGGCGAATAGCGATGGTGGCAGCGCCTAATGAACAGCCCAAATCATATAGATTGGACTGCGGTTGAGCAAAGCGCCGGACAAATTGTGTCAGGCTGTTAACAATCGTCTGATAACCTGGCACCGAACGACTGATCATGTCGGGAAATACCTCGACCACGCGCTCGTCAAAACAGAAGTCGGCGACTTGCTGCGCTGGCTCTGCGAACAGCGCGTCGCGTTTATGCTGGTTATCGTTGTGCACCCTGATGTCCTCAACCAATCAGAAAAGTCCCTATGGTAACGGAAAAGTACTATTGGAGTCACGATTGACGCTGTTTTAGTCAGTTAAGCAAGCGGTGCTGCTAATGACTTTCTGTGCCAATTCGCTATAATGTTGCGCTTTCTTTTTACATTATCAGCGCTAGGGATGTTTGCATGCGAAGCCATTACTGTGGACAAGTCAACGAAACATTAGCCGATCAACCCGTGACGTTATGCGGCTGGGTTCATCGTCGTCGTGATTTGGGTGGTTTGATTTTTGTCGATATGCGTGACCGGGAAGGGATCATCCAAGTGGTATTTGACCCCGACCAACAGGCTATCTTTGCCGATGCAAACAAGTTGCGCCAAGAGTTTTGTATACAGGTCAGCGGCAAGGTTAGCCTACGCCCTGAATCTCAAGTCAACGCACAGATGGCGACCGGCAAAGTTGAGCTTATCGCCTCGGAACTGACGATTATTAGTCGCGCTGAACCATCGCCTATCGACTTTAATCAGCATGTGAGCGAAGAGGCGCGTTTGCGCTATCGTTATTTGGATCTACGGCGTCCCGACATGAATCACAACATTCGCTTTCGTGCCCGTGTGACCAGCGCCGTGCGTCGCTTTTTGGATGAACAGGGCTTTTTAGATATCGAAACGCCGATGTTAACCCGCGCCACCCCTGAGGGCGCACGCGACTACTTGGTGCCTAGCCGTACCCATAATGGCAAGTTTTTTGCCTTACCGCAGTCGCCGCAGTTATTTAAACAATTGCTCATGATGTCGGGTTTTGACCGCTATTATCAGATCGTTAAGTGCTTTCGTGACGAAGATTTACGCGCTGATCGACAACCCGAATTTACCCAGATCGATATTGAAACCTCGTTCATGAGCGCTGAGCAAGTGCGTGCGGTCACCGAGCAGATGGTACAACAATTGTTCCGTGATTTGCTGCAGGTAGAGTTGGGCGAGTTTCCGACCATGACTTGGCACGAAGCGATGCGTCGTTTCGGGAGCGATAAGCCGGATTTACGCAATCCATTAGAATTGGTGGACGTTGCCGACTTATTGAAAGACGTTGATTTTAAAGTGTTCTCGGCGCCAGCCAACGATGCCAAAGGGCGTGTGGCGGCGTTAAAAGTGCCTGCGGTTGCTGACCAGATCTCGCGCAAGAACATCGATGAATATACGCAGTTTGTTGGCATTTACGGCGCTAAAGGCTTAGCTTGGTTGAAAGTCAACGATATCGACGCCGGTCGCGATGGTTTGCAGTCACCAATTTTGAAATTCTTACCTGATGATGTGGTTAGCGAGTTGCTTAGCCGTCTGCAAGCGAACTCGGGCGATATTATCTTCTTTGGTGCCGATAAAGCTAATATCGTCGCTGAAGCAATGGGTGCGTTGCGCTTAAAGCTAGGCGAAACGTTTGGCTTAGTCGCTGACGGCTGGCAGCCGTTATGGGTGGTCGACTTCCCGATGTTTGAAGAAGTCGAAGACGGCTTAACCGCCATCCATCATCCCTTTACCGCGCCGGTTGGCGTCACCCCAGCACAATTGCAAGCCGATCCAGCCAACACCTTGTCTAACGCCTACGACATGGTGCTCAACGGTGTTGAAGTGGGTGGTGGTTCGGTGCGCATTCACGACAGCGATATGCAGCAAACGGTGTTTAATATTTTGGGGATCGGTGAACAAGAAGCACGAGAAAAATTTGGCTTTTTACTCGATGCACTGAAATACGGTACACCGCCGCATGCCGGTTTGGCGTTTGGCCTGGATCGGTTGGTGATGTTGATGGTCGGCGCGAGCTCTATCCGCGACGTTATTGCTTTCCCGAAAACGACCACCGCGGCGTGTTTACTGACCGACGCACCGGGTTACGCCAATGACGACGCGTTGCAGGATCTGGGCATCAGCGTTAACCTCGATGCTGAGCAAACCAATGACGGCCAAGCGTAGCCGCCAGCAAAGGAGCGAAGTTAATGGCAGGACATTCCAAATGGGCTAACATCAAACATCGCAAAGCCGCGCAAGATGCCAAGCGCGGCAAAATTTTCACTAAGCTGATTCGGGAAATTACCGTGTCAGCGCGTGAGGGCGGTCCTGAGCCGGAAACCAACCCGCGCCTACGAGCCGCTGTGGACAAAGCGCTTTCTAATAATATGAAGCGTGACACCGTTGATACCGCGATCAAGCGCGGTTCAGGTGAACTTGACGGCGACAACGTCGAAGAACTGACCTACGAGGGCTATGGTCCGGGTGGGGTGGCTGTATTATTGCAGTGTATGACCGATAATCGTAACCGTACGGTATCCGAGGTTCGCTTTGCTTTTTCTAAGCACAATGGCAATTTGGGCACCGACGGTTCGGTTGCTTATTTGTTTAGTAAGCGTGGGGTGATCAGTTTTAGTGCCGATGCCGGCGTTGACGAAGATCAGGTGATGGAAGTGGCATTGGAAACCGGTGCTGAAGACGTTGTTAGCTATGACGATGGTAGCTTAGACGTGTTTACCACTGCAGAACTATTTGGTCAGGTTAAAGACGGGCTGGATGCCGCTGGTTTACACGCCAGTCACGCCGAAGTAACACAAGTGCCAGCCACTAAAGCGGAATTAGACATTGATACGGCGACTACGTTTTTAAAGCTGATCGATGTTTTAGAAGACTTAGATGATGTGCAAGATGTGTATCATAATGCCGACATCAGTGATGAGATTTTTGAGCAACTGTCATCATGAACGTCATCCTCGGGATTGACCCGGGATCGCGCGTAACCGGCTACGGTGTTATCCGTCAGCAAGGTGCGCGCTTTGACTACATTGCTAGCGGCTGTATTCGCGTCGCGAGCACTGCCGATACTAGCCTAGCCGAACGCCTAAAACGTATTTTCGACGGCGTCAGTGAGTTGATCACTCAGTTTCAACCGCAGCAATTTGCCATTGAACAAGTATTTATGGCGCGTAATCCTGACTCTGCATTAAAGCTGGGACAGGCGCGCGGTGCGGCTATTGTGGCCGCGGCCAGCGCTGGCCTAGTGGTCTCTGAGTATGCCGCGCGGCAAGTCAAACAAGCGGTAGTGGGACGCGGCGGTGCTGACAAAGCTCAGGTACAACACATGGTGATGGCGGTATTAAAGCTCAGTAAAAAACCACAAGCGGATGCCGCAGATGCATTGGCTATTGCTTTGTGTCATGCTCATACTCAACAAAGTCTGATCAACCAAGCAGGTGCGCAGAGCCGCACACGTGCGTCGAGGCGCCTGCGTTAATAAAGGAAGTAGCGTTGTGATTGCTCATATTCGCGGGCTGTTAAGCAGTAAGCAACCGCCCCATATTGTGGTTGACGTACAGGGTGTCGGTTATGACATTCAAATGCCCATGAGTTGTTTTTATCAATTACCAGACACGGGCGCCGAGGTTACGGTTTTAACGCATTTTGTGGTGCGTGAAGATGCACAATTATTGTATGGCTTTATCACACCGTTAGAACGCCATCTGTTTCAGCAATTGATTAAGGCGCAAGGCGTCGGGCCTAAATTAGCGCTGACAATACTGTCCGGTATGTCGGCACAGCAGTTCACCATGGTCATACAACAAAGTGATGTGGCGAGCTTGGTGAAGTTACCCGGTGTGGGTAAAAAGACCGCCGAGCGCTTAGTGGTGGAAATGCGAGATCGCTTAAAAGATCTGCCGCTGATGGCGACACCGGCGACCGATGCTATGCCTGCCGATAACGAACAACTTGGCACAACCTTGATAGGCAGCGATAGTCGTGGCGACGCGTTAAGTGCTTTGCTAGCATTAGGTTACAAAGCGGCGCAGGCCGAAAAAGCGGTTAAAACGGTAGCTAACGACGGTATGAGTAGCGAAGAGATCATCCGTCAGGCGTTAAAGTCGATGGCATAGGTAGCGATTATGATTGAGGCAGACCGTATCATTCAAGGTGCCGCACAAGGTGACGACGAATGGGTTGATCGCGCCATCCGGCCGAAAAAGCTCGCCGATTATACCGGCCAAAGCCATGTGGTTGAGCAAATGGCAATTTTTATTGAGGCCGCCCGGCAGCGCCAAGAAGCGCTCGATCATTTGTTGATTTTTGGACCACCAGGTTTGGGTAAAACCACACTTGCCAATATTGTTGCCAATGAATTGGATGTCAATATTCGCACCACCTCTGGGCCGGTACTTGAAAAAGCCGGTGACTTGGCAGCGATGTTGACTAACCTTGAAGCGCACGATGTACTTTTTATCGATGAGATACATCGTTTAAGTCCAGTGGTTGAAGAGATTTTGTATCCGGCGATGGAAGATTATCAGCTGGATATTATGATCGGTGAAGGACCGGCGGCGCGTTCCATAAAACTGGATTTACCACCGTTCACGCTAATCGGCGCGACCACCCGTGCTGGCGCTTTAACCTCGCCTTTACGCGATCGTTTTGGCATTGTTCAGCGATTAGAGTTTTATCAAGTCAGTGAACTCACCGATATCGTGGCGCGTTCGGCGCGCTATCTACAAGTCGATATGGATAATGCCGGAGCCAGTGAAATCGCACGGCGTTCTCGTGGTACGCCACGTATTGCTAACCGTTTGCTACGCCGTGTGCGCGACTATGCCGAAGTACGTAGTGATGGCCGAGTTACCGCAGAAGTGGCGGCGGCGGCGTTGGATATGGTTGATGTGGATGGCGCTGGTTTCGACTATATGGATCGCAAGTTGTTGCTGGCAATCATGGAAAAGTTTTTAGGTGGGCCGGTCGGTTTAGATAATTTGGCTGCTGCCATTGGCGAAGAAAAAGACACCATTGAAGATGTGTTAGAACCCTATTTGATTCAGCAGGGGTTCTTACAGCGTACCCCTCGCGGTCGCATTGCAACGCCACATGCCTACCGTCATTTTGGCCTAACGCCAACGCTCAACGATAGCGATCAATAGGTAAAAAAAAGCCCGCGCAAAGCGCGGGCAAACTACAGAACAACAAGAAGGAAGTTAAATCCAGGGAACAATACAGAAGAAGTGACAACCAATCTCTTCAAATCTGATGTTGTGCATTATAAGCCAAGATGACGTCCTATCAACCGAGAAAAATTGTAGAGTCGGATTAGTTTTTTTTATGATTAAAAAAATCGTTTGTTTAAAAAAACATCATAAAATTGCTGAATAATTGTTGAATCTCTTATATATCAGTTGGTTGTGATGCTCTGAGTATTTGTTAAGCATAAAAAAAACTCTGGTGTTTATTTGAACAGCTCTGTTTTTTGCTGGTTTATGCAAAACTATCGCATAAGCAGTGATTTTTACTATTTAGTAAATTGTTGTAAAACTGGAATAAATGATGACAAAACATGGAACTTTTTGTTGGCCAATCAGGGTCTACTACGAGGATACCGATGCTGGTGGCATCGTTTATTATGCCAATTATCTCAAATTTCTTGAGCGAGCCCGGACAGAATGGTTACGTAGTCTAGGGATTGAGCAAGACACCTGGTTAGCACAACAGGTCGCGTTCGTGGTCAGGCATGTTGATTTGGATTTGCAAGCACCAGCACGGTTTAATGATGAGCTAAGTGTGACTGTTGTCGTCACGAAATTAGGTCGAGCTTCGGTGGTTTTTCAGCAACAGGTGCTGGATAAGCATGGTAAGCTATTGTGCCAGGCGCAAGTTAAAGCGGCTTGCGTAGATAATAAAGCGATGCGGGCGGTTGCCATGCCCGCGGAAATTTTAGGGGAATTACGGCGTGGAAGCTGAATTATCGTTTATTGACTTGTTTTTACAAGCCAGCTTACTGGTTAAATTAGTGATGTTGCTGTTATTGGCGATGTCGGTGTTAGGTTGGATGCTGATCTTCCAACGTGGCAAAGTACTGAAGTCGGCCGGCAAAGAAGCACTTAAATTTGAAGACCGCTTTTGGTCGGGCGTCGATTTAGCGCGCTTATATCAGGAAATTTCGGCGCGGGCACACAATGCGACAGGGCTAGAACTCCTGTTCCATGCCGGTTTTAAAGAGTTCGCGCGGTTACGAAATAACGATGCTAGTCCACAGGAAACTCTTGAAGCCAGTTATCGTGCCATGCGTATTGCTCATTCGCGCGAAACCGACAAACTAGAAGCTAATCTCACCACCTTGGCAACCATTGGCTCAATTAGTCCTTATATCGGCTTGTTCGGTACCGTGTGGGGTATCATGAACGCTTTTATCGCCCTTGGTGCGGTGCAACAGGCAACCTTGGCGATGGTCGCCCCCGGCATTGCCGAAGCCTTGATCGCTACCGCGATGGGTTTATTCGCGGCGATTCCGGCGGTTATCGCGTATAACCGATTTAGTCATCGCGTAGAGAAAATCGATAACCAATATATTAACTTTATGGATGAGTTTATCGCGATTTTACAGCGTCAGGCGTTGGCCGGGAAAAAACAACCAAGCACAGGCGAAGGAGTGTAACCATGCTAATGGCACCACCACGTCGCCGTCGTCGTCCGGTCGCGGAAATCAATGTGGTTCCCTACATCGACGTGATGTTGGTGTTATTGATCATTTTTATGGTGACCGCACCGTTGATCACTCAGGGCGTCAAAGTTGAGCTGCCGAAAGCCTCGGCTAAACCGCTATCGGAAGACAGCAAACCGCCAATGGTGGCATCGGTCAATCGCGACGGTGAGTACTTTTTGAATATTGCCGACGATCCAGAAGCACCGATGAGCGCGCAGGAGTTAGCGGTACTGGTTGCTGCCCACCTGCAAGTAGAGCCAGAAACGCCGGTAGTGGTCAATGGTGATGGCGCGGTATCTTATAACCAAGTAGTACAACTGATGGTTTTTCTGCAGCGCGCAGGCGTACCATCGGTCGGCTTAATGACAGATAATCCGGAACAGTAAATCGTGGCTAAATCAGCACAGACCGGCGGGACCGGCTTAGCGTGGCTTAAATCGTTAGTAGTGCACGGCGTCATTGCCGCCGTGTTATTGGTGAGCTTTGAGTTCACGCCGGATGCTCCTACGCTGGAAATTTCGGCGGACAATCCGCAGCCAGACCAACAACCGATTGTTGAGGCGGTCGCGGTGGATGCCTCGGCGGTCGAGCAGCAAGTGCAGAAGATCCAGCAGCAGCAGCGCGACAAAGAACAAGCCGAGCAACGTCGCATCGCTGAATTAGAGCGCCGTGCGCAAGCGGCAAGGCAAGCCCGTGAACGTGAACAGCGTGAGGCTGCTGAACTGGAGCGGCAGCAGCAAGCGGCACGTGAACAAGCTAAGCGAGAAGCGGAACAGGCTAAGCAAGAAGCTGCAAAATTGGAACAGCAGCGTAAAGAAGCAGAGCAAGCAGCGAAAGCCGCTGCCGAAAAGCGTAAACGCGAAGAAGAAGCCGCGCGTAAAGCCGAGGCGGAACGTAAAGCGCGTGAAGAAGCGGAACGTAAGGCTGCAGAAGAGCGCAAGCGTCGTGAGGAGGAACAGCGTCGCCAAGCCGAACGCGAAGCGCAGTTGCAAAAAGAATTAGCGGAAGAAATGGCGGCTCGCAACCAAGCTCGTCAGCAACGTATGCAAAGCGAAAAAGAGAAGTATATGGCGATCATTCAGCGGCAAATTATGTCACGCTTACGTTTGTCGTCTAATGACATTGGTAAGGAATGTGTGGTGCAATTGAACCTTGCCACAAGTGGTTTTGTCATAGACGTTCAAGGTAATGGCGATACCAACTTGTGTCGCTCAACGGTGACCGCGGTCAATCAAATCGGTACGTTCCCGATGCCAGATGACCCAGAAGTCGCGGCGCTGTTCAAAAATATTCAGTTAACGGTGGCTCCAACTAAGCTTAACCAGGCCAATTAAGCTGGTTAACCTAGACGGAGTTTATGCAGGTGGAAAGGGTGTCATGAAAAAGTGGTTTTTATTGCTAATGGCAGGGGTTACCCTGATGACAATGCAAGTCGCGCGTGCCAGCGTGCTGGAAATTGTGATCACAGAGGGTATCGATAGTGCTCGACCCATCGCGGTGGTGCCGTTTAAATGGAAAGGTACAGGTCCAGCGCCCGCGGGGCTGACCGATGTCATCGCTGCGGACTTGATGCGTAGCGGCAAGTTTAACCCGATCCCGACCGCGGCCATGCCACAGCAACCGGCTAGTGACCAGCAGATGGATTATTCGTCGTGGGCATCGATGGGCGTGGAAGCGGTATTGGTCGGTTCCATTGAGGAGTATTCGATTGATCGCTATATGGTGCAGTTTCAGCTCATCGATGTGTTGCGAGGCCAAATTACCGGCGGTAAAGCACAGATGTTGCAAAACGGCGAATTGGTGCAGAGCAACGATCATATTCTAGATGCTCGTAGTAGTGTCATCGATGGTGATCAGTTCCGCCAGTATGCGCACCGGATTTCGGACGTCGTCTACGAAGCCTTGACCGGTCAGCGTGGCGCTTTTATGACACGCATTGCCTACGTGTCGGTGAACTACGACGATGAGCGCCCTCATCACTTGGTCGTTGCCGACTATGATGGCTATAACGAGAAAGTACTGCTAAGCAGCAATGAACCGTTAATGTCACCGTCTTGGTCGCCAGACGGCAACAAGTTAGCGTATGTCTCATTCGAGAATAAACGCCCCGAAATTTTTATTCAGGATATCTATACCACCAAGCGCGAACGTATCACCTCGTTCGCTGGCATTAATGGTAATCCGGTTTTCTCGCCAGATGGCAAAAAACTCGCTATGGTATTATCTAAGGACGGTAATCCTGAAATTTATGTGATGACCTTGGCCACTCGCGAAATGCAACGTGTGACCAATCATCGGGCTATCGATACCGAGCCAAGTTGGACACCTGATGGCAAATCTATTGTGTTTACCTCAGAAAGAGGTGGCAGACCGCAGTTATATCGCGTAGATTTACTATCAGGTGATGTTCGCCGTATGACATTTGACGGTGAACAAAACCTGGGCGGGACAGTTGCACCGGACGGTGAGTCAGTCATAATGGTAAACCGTACCCGTGGTAACTATAACATTGCGAAACAGGAATACCCGTCCGGCACCATGCAAGTGCTGACTCAGACTACTTTGGATGAGTCGCCAAGCTTGGCGCCGAATGGCAGCATGATCATTTACAGCACGACGCACCAAAATCGTCAGGTACTGGCGCTGGTGTCCGTTGATGGTCGCTTTAAGGCGCGCTTACCGGCCAAAGATGGTGAGGTTAAGTCGCCATCATGGTCACCGTTCATGTGATGGGCCTAAAATCGCGGATTTGTAACAGACAAAAGGAATAAAAAGGATGCAACTTAATAAACTGCTTAAAAGTCTGGCTATTGCTCTGCCGATGGTGACACTGGCTGCATGTAGCTCAAACCAGCAAAGCGAATCAGGTTCTGGCTCAGAACAAACTACTAACCAGCAGTCTGGTCAGTCTGGTGTTCAGGTAGGTTCTGCTGAACGTGCAAAATCACCTGAAGAAATTCGTCAGGAAAAATACGAAGAAATGCGCAAAGAGCATACCGTGTATTTCGCTTTTGACGATTCAAACGTACAGTCTGAATACGCTGAACTGCTGGCTGCACATGCCGACTATTTAGTGAAGAACCCATCGGTTCGTATCGTTATCGAAGGTCACACTGACGAGCGCGGTACTCCAGAATACAACATTGCGTTGGGCGAGCGTCGTGCTAAAGCGGTTAGCGAATACCTACAAAACTTGGGTGTTCGTAGTTCACAGTTATCGACCGTTTCTTACGGTGAAGAAAAACCGATGGTGAAAGCGTCTACCGAAGCGGCATACGCTAAAAACCGTCGTGCGGTATTAGTTTACTAAGTTAGTATCATGAAAAAGACCTTAACGGCAGTTCTGGTCATGGTCGCAGGGTCGGCGCTTGCCGATCCTGCGCCTGTCTCCAGTGTTAACGGCTCGTCGCTTGAACAGCGTATTGGCGATTTAGAGCGCATGCTTGAAGCGCGTAATGAAGCGCAGATTTCGCTGCTGCAAAAAGTGAACAGCTTGCAACAGGATGTCGCCGATTTACGTGGCATCACCGAAGAGCACGCCTACCGTTTAGAGCAGTTGCTACAACGTCAGCGTGAACTGTATAAAGAAATCGACCGACGCTTGAGCGCAGCGCCCGCCGCTGGCGTTAACAACAATGTCAGTGTCGATACCCGCCAGTTAGATAACGGCACTAGCAGCAGTCAATCGTCAACCACTAATCAGGTCAACTATTCCGCTAACTTAAGCGAGAATGAGGCTTATGATCACGCGATAAAATTGGTGCTAGAAGACAAGCGTTATGACGCAGCTATTCCAGAGTTTCGTGAATTTATTAAGCGTTTTCCGCAGTCGACTTATATTCCCAATGCACATTATTGGCTAGGCCAATTGTTATTTGCTAAAGGTGAATATGATGCCGCAACCAGCGAGTTTAAGACCGTGGTTGATGAGCACCCTGACAGTAATAAGCGTGGTGACTGTTTGCTCAAATTGGGTGTGATTGCTGAGCAACAGCAAAACAACGATGTGGCTCGTAGCTTCTATCAACAAGTCGTCGAACAGTATGGCGATAGCACCGAAGCAGGTCTGGCGAAAAAGCGTTTATCGAAGCTTTAATCACCAATTCGCTCGTTTAGTAAGCAAACGATTCAATTTAGGATAAATTAGGGTTGCAACGCGGCGTTATTTCAGTAAACTATGCCGCCGTTGCAACAGCATTCCTGCTGTAACAACAAGCGTCTAATTATCGACGTGAAGGGATTGGGTCGTTAGCTCAGTTGGTAGAGCAGTTGACTTTTAATCAATTGGTCGCAGGTTCGAATCCTGCACGACCCACCAGTTCCTTTACTGAAGATGCTTCCTGAAATATGTTGTGGGTTGTTAGCTCAGTTGGTAGAGCAGTTGACTTTT
>NZ_AMRG01000015.1 GCF_000299895.1 Idiomarina xiamenensis 10-D-4 | reverse complement strand
GGCTACCCGCCGAAGCCGCTCCCAAAGAGTTAAAGGCGGTCATCAGAGTGGTTAACGACGCGTTTCAGCGGCTCGAAAAAGGCTTTCAGATCCAACAAGATATGCTCGCCACCACCGCTCACGAGCTGAAAACGCCGTTAACCTTAATGCGAAACGAAGTCGAAGCGCTGGATCCCATACCCGCACGACAATTGTTGCTAAATGATATTGACCAATTATCACGACAAGTTGGGCAAATTCTACATTTGTCAGAGGCCAGGGGCGTACAAAACTATCAATTTATTGAGTGTGATGTGGTCGAGTTAGCCGACGATGTGGTGCGTTATTTAGCACGTCTGGCCGACAGTCATCAGGTGCAGCTACAGTTACAGTTTAACGAGCGGATAGCATTGGTACGCGCCGATAAAGGTATGCTATTTGTGCTGTTAAAAAACTTGGTCGAAAATGCTATTTACCATGCCGAACCGCAAACCGCGGTGTGCATCGATTTACGCGAGCACCAGCACCCGGATACCGAGCAACACATACTGACGGTGAGTAACAAAGGACCCGCCATTACGGCCGAACATCGACGCCTGATCTTCAATAAGTTTTGGCGCGGTCCAGAGCGGCACCATGTCGGTGCCGGCTTAGGTTTGTCGATTTGTCAGGAAATAGCCGAAAAGCACGGTTGGCGGCTACGCGTCACCAACCATGCTACCCGTACCCTATTTGTGCTTTATAGCCAGCCTTTGCGCTTAAAGAACCAGTAAGGTGCAAAGCCCGACAGCAGCATGCCGACCAGTGCGCCGGGATAGCCGAGTTTTAGTGCTAATTCCGGCATAAACTCGAAGTTCATGCCGTAAATGCTGGCGATTAAGGTAGGCGGTAAAAACACCACGGCGGCAATCGAGAAGGTCTTGATAATCTGGTTCTGCTCGATGTTAATAAAACCTTGCGTGGAATCCATCAAGAAGTTGATTTTGTCGAATAAAAAGGTGGTATGCGACATCAAGGTTTCAATATCCCGGTTGATCTCGCGTAGCATCTCTATCGACGCATCGTCACGCTGGGTGTGGCGCAGCATAAAAGAAATATCGCGCTGGGTATCCAACAAACAAAGCCGCATTTTACCGTTACTATCTTCTAATTTGGCTAACTGACCGATAGCATCTTCTAACTCGGCGTCGTCGTCTTCTAATACCATATAGCTGACGTCTTCCAGTGAGCGGTGAATGTCCTCGAGGGTGTCGGCGTGGTTCTCGACTTTTTGGTCGAGCAGGGTGATCAGCAATTCGGTTGCTGACTTGGCAAACACCTGACCGCGGCGGGCGCGTAAGCGTAGCAAGCGAAAGTCAGCGACTTCGCCCTCACGAATGGTTACTAAACGATTCTTTTGTAAGATGCAGGCAACGGTTACCGTCTTATGACGACCCTCGGTGGGCGCTAAAAACAGCGCGTGTACGTGTAAGCCGATGTGGTCGACAAAGCAGCGTGCCGAAGCCTCGATTTCTTCAACATCATCTGATTCTGGCAATTCGGTCTTTAAAACTGAACTTAGCCAGTCTCGCTCTTGGTCGGTGGGTTCGAGGGCATCAACCCAGTGCGCCTGCTTGAGTTGCTCTAATGTTGGTGAGTCGGTGGTTATCTCGGTAATTTGACCATCTGGCTGGATGCCAAATAAACGTAGCATAGGCGTGCCTCCCTGAGGTGGATAATCGTGACAGCGGTTGCTTTAGTGTACTGTAGAGCGTTGCTCAAAAGCCAATCAGTTATAAAAATAAACCGCGATTCAGGTGCTTATCAACGCGAAAAGACCGAGTAAATGGCTGACAGGTGGGTCTGGACGGTGTTATACTTTGGTTTGCTTAGGGGCTGATTAGGATTCGACGGGATACACGAAACCCTAGGTGCATGCCGAGGTGAGGCTGGCCTCGTAAAAAGCCTCAAACATATAGTTGCAAACGACGACAACTACGCTCTAGCGGCATAATAGCCCGCTAGCCATCCACTCGCGCTTCGTCTGTGAGACGAGATTCGGATGGTCATCAAAGCAGACTCGCGTGGAGGCTTCGCCCGGAGCCAAAGCGTTAAACTCAATCGGGCTCGCCGTGTATGCAGCCTGTTAGTCGGCGTCAACACGGTTAACCAAAAGACTGACTAAGCATGTAGTACCGAGGATGTAGGTATTGCGGACGGGGGTTCAAATCCCCCCAGCTCCACCAATTCCTTACAAAGGGGATGTCTTACGACATTCCCTTTTTTTATGAGTTAATTCAGTTCGTTAACACTATCTCGATTAACCGAATAACTGTGTTTTTCACAACAAATTGTCATCTTTCTCTCCTCGATATTTTAGCTCTTCTGCATAAATTTCATCTCTTTTTCTCTATTTTGTATGAGTTGACTTAGTTGAACCTCATGATGGCTTGTAAGCCTGTTGGGGATATCGCTAATATTGGTTTTACCGCCCGCAATAAACTCTTGGGAACCTATAATTGCTTTACGCGCGGAAGCCTTCTTTATTGCATGACTCGTAAGCTCTGGTCGCCGCCGCGATATTCATCGTTATTACGAAAATCTAGATAAATGTTTCGATAACCGCATAAGGCTCCGTCCTCAATTCAGAACGGCTTTATCGTTTGTGAGAGCTTTTGGTCAATGTGCTCGCGCTTACTCATTGGCGATTCAAGCCAGTCATAATAGCTGCTTGAGCAAATACTCAACGCACGGCATATGGGTCTGACAGGATAGTGTAAAGAACCAGACTTGATGAACCGGTGCCATTTTTTATCGCGGCAACGCTGTAGTCATGAACAGAGAGCTGATTGAAGGCCTCTTGTTTAAACTCATCTGAATATCGAATACCTCTATCCATGATTTTTCCTCTTATGGTTTAAGTTACATTTTGCCATAAAAAGTGTCGGGAAGTGCCGGGCTTACTAGGGGGGGACGGTAAACCAGCCTGTCTATAGCTCTTAAGTGAACAAAATTGGACACTGTGGCTAGTATTGAGTAAGCAGTTACTTGCACCTAAAGCCCCAAGAAGTAGAGCTAATGTTATCTTCTATCATATATTGTATGGCACCGTTTCGTTATTCAATAGCAAGTAGCGCTGACTGACAGGGATGTATCAGGCGTAGGAGCAACGGCTTCTATAATAAAGAGTCAGAGTTTATCTATCTTAATGATATTAATGGTTTTTATGAATAACTAAATAGCCTCGCTCCATCAGGAGACCACTAGAGTCCTATTAGTTTCATTGTGATAGGGAAAATAATAATTTCTATTTAAGGCTTAAAAGGCTTCGTTTTACAACACTGTTCATCCCTCTATAACCAATGAATTTATTATAATAATCATTTTTTTTTGTTAAATTTAATGGTTGGTGTTTACATTTCGAGCTAAGAGGGGTAAGTTTTTTCTTAAGTTAAGTTCACGGAAGAGCGTAAAAACTCCATCTTGCGTATTTGATGCTCTCTATAAAGATTTAGCCTATTCTCGGCGTTTAGAGTTATCGTCTGGTTTAGCAATCAACACCATAGGGCGTTTTGTTCGGGTTGTTCTTTGCGTGAAGGTAAAGCGAACAGATGTTGTCTTCTCCGTTTATTTGGTGGTTATAAAATTGTTGGTTTCCTAATGATTGGTTAATAATCGTGCCATCGTGATTATTGTTTGTGCTATGAATCAATTTCTTACACACGTGTATTCTGCGCATTCAACCAGGATTGAGTTCCTTACCAAGGCTCTACTATTTAGCACAGCTAGTTGGGGGTTATTACATGAATATTATAGGCGTTATTGGTGCGGGCGTTATGGGGCGTGGTTTAGCTCAAGATCTTGCGCAACATGGACATCAGGTTTTGCTCAACGATATCAGCGAAGAGATATTGGCAGATGCAAAAAGCTCGATTGCTCAAAACCTTAGAGCGCAAAAGATGCTCGGCCAGAACCCTAAGATAACTGAAAGTACCGATACAATTATTGCTCGTATCACCACTTCCACCGAGTTAGATTTCATGGGCGATGCTCATTTCGTCGTCGAAAACGTAACTGAGAAGTGGAACATCAAAAAGCATATTTATCCTAAGCTCGACACAATCTGTCATAAAGATGTTGTATTCGCAGCAAATACCTCAGCAATATCAATCACTAAAGTTGGGTCGCTAACTAGCCGCCCTGACCAAGTTCTGGGTATTCATTTCATGAATCCGGTGCCTATGAAGCATACCGTTGAATTAATCAAAGGATATCACACATCGGAGAAATCCTTGGATGTTGCTAGAACATTCTTGGGCAGCTTCGGAAAACGTTCTGTATTGGTTAACGATGCTCCAGGTTTCGTTTCGAACCGTGTTTTGATGTTGACCATCAATGAAGCTGCTTGGTTAGTTCAAGATGGCGTTGCGAGTGCCACAGACGTCGATGACGTATTCGTTAGCTGTTTCGGTCATACCATGGGGCCTTTGGCCACTGGTGATTTGATTGGTCTGGATACGATTTTGTATTCCGTAGAAGTGTTGTACGAAGCATTTAATGACAGCAAATATCGTCCTTGCCCGTTGCTTAAGAAGATGGTCGATGCCGGTTTGCATGGTTGTAAGAATGGCGAAGGCTTCTTCAAATACTAAAAACTTATTAATTAGTACCTAACAGTAAATATTGGAGAACTATTTTGCAGCAAAATAAAGAGTTAGTCAGAGCTTTTTTTGGTCGTTTTTTCGAGACTGGCAACCTGACCGATGATCTGGATATTTTTAAAGCAGGTTTTGTGAATTCATTGTTCGCGATGCAGTTGATTGGTTGGATTGAGAAAAATTTTTCTACCACCGTTAGCGATGAAGATCTTAACTTGGCCAACTTCAATTCGGTGAATGCCATTGCCAATTTTATTGAGAGAAAAGGCGTTTAGTTGCAGTTTCGCTCAATAGGACAAGGATGGTAAATCTATGAACAAAATCAATGAAGTTGAGGCGCGCCGCGACGAATTTAGAGCATTTACGAGAGAGTTCGTCAGCCCCTACGCGACGCAACACGATAATGAAGAAAGAATTGCCGATCATATCGTTCCAGATTTGGCTAAGCGGGGTTATCTAGCACCTTTTATCTCCCAGAAATGGGGGGGGGAAGGTATGGATATGATCACCTTGGGTATGCTGCACGAAGAGATCGGCTGCGGCTGTTCGTCGGTACGTAGTTTGTTAACCGTTCACGGTATGTCTGCCTTTGCACTTAATCGCTGGGGTAGCGACGCATTGAAAGAGAAGTGGTTGTCTGCGTTGGTACGTGGCGAAAAAATTGGCGGTTTTGCTTTAAGTGAGCCTAATGCTGGTAGTGACGTTTCGGGCATTGAAATGACGGCTACGGTGCATGAAGACGGGTTCTTACTTAATGGCACCAAAAAATGGATAACTTTTGGCCAAATCGGCGATGTTTTCATTTTGATGGCTAAAGCTGAACAAGGATTTACCGCTTTTGTCGTTGAGAAAGACATGCCGGGTTTAACGATTGAACCGATTCTTGGAATGACTGGTACTCGTGGCTCAATGTTGGCACAACTCAACTTTAAAGATTACTTTGTTCATCAAGACAATGTTTTAGCCTCTCCCGCCTTTGGTAATGTTGTCATGTTATCAACACTTGTCTTTGGTCGCTTTTCAGTTGCCTCTGGCTCTGTTGGGATTATCCAAGCATCTATGGATGCAGTAATAGAGTATTCCGTCAGAGTCCAGCGATTTGGCAAGCCATTGTATAAACACCAATTAGTAGCCCAAATGATTACTAAAATGCTTTCTGACCTTACCGCATCACGCCTGCTGTGCCGTAATGCGGGCGAGTTGTTGGATAAAGCGGATCCTAGTGACATTCAAGCGGTATTCCTAGCGAAATACTTAGCTTCTACCAGCGCTGTTCGTGCTGCCGCCGATGCAGTTCAGATCCATGGCGCAAACGGTTGTACTGATAAGTACCCGGTCGAGCGATTGTTGCGTGATGCTAAGGTGATGGAGATTATTGAAGGAAGTACCCAAATACTCGAAGAAAAAATTGCTGATATTGAGTTGCAATCATACGAGCAACGGGACGGAAAGTAGAGGTGTAATCGCACAATTAGATTGTAAGGAAAGTCGGGAGTATGTTGGGTGCGCTCAAAGCACAAGTCTGTGTGACCTATTCCGCATTTTCTTAAAATTAAATGCCTAACAACAGATAGATAGGAATAGAGTCATGAGTGAAAAAAAGATTAAAGTTTTGATTTGGGATCTTGATAACACTGTTTGGGACGGTGTATTACTGGAGGACAAATCGGTAACTTTAAGGGCAGGTGTTGCCGATGTTATTAAGGAGCTTGATAGGCGAGGTATATTGCAGTCTATCGCTAGTAAAAATGCCCATGATGACGCGATGGAGAAATTGAAAGAGTTTGGTCTTGACCAATACTTTATATACCCACAAATCAATTGGAGTTCAAAAGCTGAAAGCGTCGGCATCATCACGCAGAGCATTAATGTTGGCATTGATACCATTGCGTTTATCGATGACCAGCCATTTGAGCGTGAAGAAGTGGCCTTTACTCACAAAGAAGTTTTGTGTTTAGAGGAAACCGAACTTGATAAATTACTCGATCGTGATGAATTCATGCCTCGCTTTGTCACATCTGATTCTAAAAATCGTCGTGCGATGTACCAGAGCGATATTACTCGTAATAAACTGGAAGAAGATTTTACTGGTCCTACCGAAGAATTTTTAGCGACTTTGAATCTTGAAATGACAATTACCCCCGCCACCGACGATGATTTGCAGCGTGCTGAGGAATTGACTCAAAGAACTCATCAACTCAATACTACTGGTTATACCTATACCTATGATGAGCTACGTAAGTTTATCGAGTCTGATGAACATGATTTGCTGATCGCGAGTTTAAACGACAAGTATGGCACTTACGGTAAAATTGGTGTCTGTCTCATTGAACGTAATCAAACCTACTGGAACGTCAAGTTGTTGTTGATGTCTTGTCGGGTCATGTCCCGTGGTGTCGGCACTATCATGATCAATCATATCATCAGTGAAGCCAGCAAAGCCGGTGTAACGCTGCGCGCGGAATTTATCCAAACCGACAGAAATCGCATGATGTTCATCACTTATCGATTGGGAAATTTCGAAATTCTTAAGCAAGAAGATAATCGATATGTGCTGGAAAATGATTGCACTAACGTTGCTAAACTACCGCCGTATATATCACTGAATGTTATAAAAGGCAAGTCTAAGCAGGAATGCGAAGTAGAATCGGAAATGGCATGAGTCATTTCGTTAAATTGGAGATTTCGCGATGAAATTATTAGGTTTTCTATTTCGTTATTCACCTAAATTTATAATTCTTGCTGCATTTTTTGGTGTTATTGGTGGTTTGGCAAGCACGGCTGTGCTGGCGATTATTAATGAGCACCTCAAAGACGTTAACGAGCATCAAGATCTATTGATTTTTTTTGGCCTTTGTATGGCTATCCTTATTGCCAACATTGCGGCACGAGCTTGTATTGCGGGATTATCGCAGTGGTCTGCTTTTGATTTAAGGCTACAGTTAGGTCGTCGCTGGGTTGATAAACCGCTTTCTCAGCTTGAAGGAGAGGGAAGTTCCAGATATATGGCGGCGATCACTAATGATGTCGATCGTTTATCTGTGTCGATGCAAATCATGCCGTCGATGTGTATCGACATCACCGTTATCCTCAGTTGTATGGTATATCTGGGCTATCTCTCTTGGGTGATGTTATTGATCATGATCGCTTTTATTGCGCTCGCCATTTTCACCCGTCACATTCCACAGAAAAAGTGCGACTCGTTATTGATCGAAGCCCATCGTCATGGTGAAGAAATCGTTGGTACGTACAATGCCATTCGTGGTGGTATCAAAGAACTTAAGATGAATAGAAAACGTTGGAATGATTTCTACGCCGGTGAATTGTATGAAATATCCGGTAAATTGCGAGACAAACGTTTTCGCGCTGAGTTGGTGTTTGGTTTGATTCGAGGTTATTCCGAGGTTATTTACTTCTTGTTTGTTGGCTTATTGATCTTTGGGGGCGGTGTCACCGGAGAGCTAAGTCAAGAGGTTGTCGTTGGTTTCGCCGTGACCTTGTTATTTATGAAGACCAATATCGATCATGTTCAAGAACACGTCGGCCAAATTGCACGAGCCCAGGCTTCTTTGAACAACTTAATCTCGTTGGGAGTTATCAGCCAGACCACATCGTTGACTTTATCTGATTTACGCTTGCGTTCAGATAAAGAAAAGTTGAAAAAAAATCTGGCGCTTGATGCTAAATTGCAAGAAAACCTACCGACCGCGTTGAAAAAAGAGATCCGTTTTGAAAACGTCGAATACCAATACGGTGAATCTGAAAAGGTTGAGGACGAAACAGCCTTTAAATTGCATCCAATAAATTTGAGTATCCGCACCGGTGAGTTGGTGTTTATCATTGGCGGTAATGGCAGCGGAAAAACCAGTTTTGCCAAAGTACTGTGCGGTTTATATACGCCAACTAAAGGCAAAATTTACGTTGATGATGTGGAGATCACGGAAGAAAATCGTAATTGGTACTCACAGTATTTTGGCTCCATTTTTTCTGACTCTTATTTATTTGACAAACTTTATGGCAGTGAGGGATTACCTGAACACGATGCTGAGGTAGAAGAACACTTAAAAGAGTTGAGGTTGGATAAAAAAGTCCAGATTTCAAAAGGTCAGTTTTCAACAACCGCACTTTCTCAAGGACAGCGTAAGCGTTTAGCTTTGGTCACCGCTTATGTGGAGAATCGCCCACTTTATTTGTTCGATGAATGGGCCGCCGACCAAGATCCTGAATTCCGTGAAGTCTTCTATCATAAAATTTTGCCGAGTCTGAAGCAAAAAGGAAAGACAGTTATCGTTATCAGCCATGACGACCGCTACTACGATATTGCCGACCGTCTAATTAAATTTGAAGGTGGTAAGATTGTTGGCAACACCGACCAGAAAAAGGAAGAAGATAATACGAGTCACGGCACCGCTCAAACTGATGGGCACGAGTATGTATAACTTAGTATCACCTATGCCCAGGTGAGCGCGTAGAGCTTGAGTAATTAATGGTGTCAACTAAAAGTGCTTGGAGATTTTATGTATAAGGATTTTAATTTGAAGGGAAGTGGTAATTCGCCGATGGGGACCGACGATGTTCAACTTGCTGAACAAAAGGATCTCATATCATATTATCGCGATGTGGCTCAAAGATTTGGTCAGCGCACGGCACTAACCTACCTTGAAAAGGGGGAAGAGCCTACTGACTCGGTAACTTTTGCCGAAATGGACAGACACGCCCGCTCTATTGCCGCTTACTTTCAAAGCCGGCAGGCTCAAGGTGCTCGGGTGGTTATGTTATTCAACGCTTCTATTGAATCTGCTTATACATTTCTCGGATGTATTTATGGCAAGGTCATTGCCGTACCCTTGCCTGCGCCAAGCTCAGCTAAACTTGACCGGTATTTAATGCGTGTGAAAAGCGTTATTTCAGACGGTAGTGCGCAATATTTACTAACCACCTCTGATATTCAAGAAAAATTACAGATGATCACCTCTGGGATGCCGGAGTTTGAAAATATCGAGTGGATAGCGGTGGACGGACTGCCTGATTATTCGGGAATGTGGGTGCATGAGGGCGTTGTAGATAACGATATTGCTTATCTGCAATATACATCAGGTTCTACTTCTACCCCTAAAGGCGTGATGATTTCTCATGCCAACTTGATGAGCAACATCAATTATATTGGTGTTAACAGTGGTTGCCATAAGGTTGGCACCAGTAGTATTTGTTGGATGCCGTATTTTCATGATTTCGGTTTGATTGAAGGCCTATTGGTTCCTTTGGCTTTTGGGATGCCAGTTTTTATTATGTCGCCATTTGACTTTGTTCATCAACCGTTTCGATGGGCTAAAGCGATTAATCGCTTTCGTATTTCTCATAGCGCGGGCCCCAACTTCTCCTATGCCCTGCTGGCCAGAAAGAGTAAAGATGAAGCGGAATTCAATTCGTTGGATCTATCTTGTTGGATTCACGCGGGTAATGCTGGGGAACCTATTAAAAAGCCAAATATGGATCTGTTTATAGAGACCTTTATGGAGGTCGGATTTCCAAGAGAAGCTATATGCCCTTGCTATGGATTGGCTGAAAACACCCTAATGGCAACTATGTCAGATGGCGGCATTAATTACTATGAAATAGACATCGCTGCGATGGAGCAAGGTAAAGCGGTATTGAGTAGCGGTGAAAATACCAAAATCATGACCGGTTGCGGCAAAGTTTGTTCTGGGTATTGGGACTACGACGTTCGTATTGTCAATCCGGATACTCATGAGTTGCTCGATGAGCAATATATTGGCGAAGTTTGGGTCAGTGGTATGTCTGTATCACAAGGCTATTGGAATAAAAAAGATCAGACCAAAGATAAATTCGGAAATGAGATTGTCGGTCTTCCGGGCCGCCAATATATGCGCTCAGGAGATCTCGGTTTTATGATAGGAGATGAATTAGTCATTACCGGTCGTTGCAAAGACCTTATCATCGTTGATGGGCGCAATATATATCCTCAAGACGTTGAATTTTCAGTGGAAAAATCTCTTTCATGCTTACGTTTAGGTTGTACCATCGCTTTTTCTTATGAAGAGGATGAAGCGACCAAAGTGGTGTTGGTTTGTGAAGTTAAAAAGGAATATCAAGTGATTGATGACGATCAAGTGGTAGATCTTGATTCCAAAAAGGTTTCGGCCAAATACATTAAACGTATAGCGTTAAAAGAGGTTTCTGAAGAAAGTCAACTGCGCTTGCATGATGTTGTTGTGTTACCTGAGGGGATTCTACCTAAGACCACTAGTGGCAAAGTAGAGCGTAGTGCCTGTAAAGCACGTTATCTTGATGGTTCTTTGACTGAAGGTGTTAAGCGGCGTTGATATGCATTTTCGGAATTCAAATAATTAAGGCATCACTGACGGCTAATCGTTGAAGAAATATCGTATTTTTTCTGGCAATAGTATTCGTTGAATTCGTGTTTAAGATTTTATTATCAAGTTGACGTGTACTTTGAAAGTATTTCCAGTAATTATTTCTCGATTCAAGGATCTGATTTAGGAAATTAATTTTTATAAATTATTTTTCGAGGAATAATTATTTATACGGTTACAACACTCACTATTTAAGTTTGAGTTGCTAAATAAAAATATAAATCTCTTGATGTTAAAAAGCCGCTGGTTTAAAAGTCCGATAGATTGGGATGGGGCTTTTTAAATGTCACTAAAAATATGAGAAAAAAATGAAATTAATGAATGTTGACCAAATTTGTTTATGGTTAATCGAGCATATCGCTGAAATGATTGGTGATCCGTCTACCGATATTAGTTCCGATGACGATTTGTCAGTTCATGGTTTGTCATCAAGTGAAGTATTAGAAATTACTGGAAATTTGGAAAAACGTTTGGATTGCGTTTTACCTGACACCTTACTATTCGACTTCCCGTCAATTAAAAAGGCAGCGGAATATATCCTTAATCAAGTCGAGTCACCTGCACAGCCTAAAGTTACGAATAAAAAAGCCTGCGACGAAGAGCCGATTGCCATCATTGGTATGTCTTGCCGCTTTCCTGGTGCCAATGATCCCGAAGAATTTTGGCAACTGCTAGTATCAGGGAGTGACGCTATTAGCGAAGTGCCGGCTAGTCGTTGGGATGTCGATGCCTATTATTCATCGGTAGCTGGAGCTCCAGGGAAGATGAATACTCGTTTCGGTGGCTTTATTAGTGATATCGCTCATTTCGATGCTGATGCATTTGGTATTTCTCCTCGCGAAGCCGAACGTATGGATCCGCAGCAGCGCTTGATGTTAGAGGTAGCATGGGAAGCTCTGGAAGATGCAGGTTTTAATCGAAAAGCGATACGAGAGAGTGAAACTGGTGTTTTTATTGGGTTATCTAATATTGAATACCTCGATCGTCAATATTGTCAGCTTGATGCTATTGATCCTTATGCTGTAACTGGCAACTCCGCTAGTATCGTTGCCAATCGTATTTCCTATTTCTTCGATTTACGCGGCCCAAGTCTTACTATTGATACCGCATGTTCGTCGTCACTCAGCGCTATTCATTTGGCCTGTCAGAGTTTACGCAATGGCGAATCAAAACAAGCTATCGTCGGTGCGGCTAATTTGATACTTAAGCCTGAATACACCATTGTATTCTCTCAGGCTGGTTTACTTTCTCCCGATGGCCGTTGTTATACCTTCGACGCTAGAGCCAATGGTTATGTTCGTGGTGAAGGTGTTGGCTCTATTATTCTTAAACCGTTGTCAAAAGCGGTAGAAGACGGCGACCGAGTTTATTGTACTATTCGCGGTAGTTCGATGAATCAGGATGGCCGCACTTTAGCGTTGACCGCGCCAAGCCGCAATGCGCAAGAAGCCATGCTGGCTTCCGCCTATGAGGCTGCTGGTGTATCTCCCGGCGATATCGATTATATTGAAGCTCACGGTACCGCGACAGCTATTGGTGATGTCATTGAGGTTTCGGCATTGTCCACTGTGCTGCGGCAAAACCGTAAACCGACGCAACAATGTTTGGTTGGTTCGGTTAAAACCAATATTGGTCACTTAGAAGCCGCTGCCGGTATGGCTGGGGTGATCAAAACCGTTTTGGCGATGAAACATCGTATCATTCCACCGTCAATCAATTTCTCTGATAAAAATCCTCGTATAGACTTTGAAAATTCGGCGGTTCGAGTCGCTGATAAGGCACAGTCCTGGCCAATCATGCCACGACTCGCCTTGGCTGGCGTCAGTGGCTTCGGTTTTGGTGGAACGAATGTTCACGTGGTACTCGAAGAGTACAACCCAGTGGCCAACAAAAGCTTATCCAACGATGGTTTCCACTTATTCCCGCTTTCCGCCAGAACCCCAAAAGCCTTGAGTAAAGCTCAACAAGTGGTCACGCAAACTTTGAGCCGCGAAGATGCGCCCACTATGAGCGATTTGGCTTATACTTTGGCGAGTCGAGAGCAGTATTGCAATCGTATGGTTGTCGTTGCCAAAAGCGGTGCTGATTTTATCAAGGCCTTAGAAACTGACGACTCGGCTTATGTGATTGAAGGTGTAGCCCCAAAAGGAGAAGAGCGAGCCGTATCTTTGGTGTTCTCTGGTGTTGGCGATCATTATCTAGGTATGGGGAGTGGACTGTACCACAGTGAGCCGATATTTCAGACCGTTGTCGATCAGTGCTGTGGCTATCTCAAAAAAACGACAGGTTTAGATTTACTGAATGCCTTAAGCGAACCGCAATTACTCGCTAAGGGCGATGCCTTCAAGCGTATGGTCAGCGGCGATCGAGACATGGGGATTTTGTCACAAACCAAAGCCGCACAACCCGCCGTCTTCATTATCGAGTATGCCCTCTATCAGTTGTTGCTATCGAAAGGAGTAAAAGTCAATGGCTTGATCGGTTATAGCCTTGGCGAATATGTTGCTGCGACGGTCGCGGGCGTATTTAAACTTGAAGACGCTCTGCGTGTAGTTGCTCGACGCGCAGAACTTATTAACGAGTTACCTAAAGGCGCGATGTTAGCCGTGCCCTTGTCAAAAGAGGACGTTGTCAAATACATGGTTGACGGTGTGTCTATCGGTATTGTCAATGGTCCGAAAATGGTTGTGTTATCAGGCGAGCCGGATGCTATTGATAACGTTTTTGAAAAGCTTACGGAAGACGGCGTAATTAGCCGTTATATCGGTGCTAGTAATGCCTTTCATTCGGCTCTGATGGAACCCGTTATTGAACCTCTTCAGCAATTGTTGCATGAGATTGAGCTCAATGCACCTGAGATGCCTTTAGTATCGAACGTTAGCGGTACTTGGATGACCGACGAACAGGCGATGTCACCTGCCTATTGGGCAAACCATCTACGTCAAACGGTACAGTTTGCTGATGGCTTGAATTGTCTTCTAAATTATGGATATCAAGCCTTTGTCGAGGTCGGCCCTGGGCAAAGCCTCAGTTCTATCGTCAGAATGCAATCGGATTTTGACAGCGAAAGTCATGTTGTTGTGCCAAGCTGTCGCAATGGTTTTGACGAGCAACCAGACCAAGCATTCTTCTTACGTGCAGTCTCTAATTTGTGGCTCGCAGGTGTAACAATCGATTTTAAACGTACCTATGTTGACCTACCGGTTAAACAGGTGAGTATGCCAAGTTGGCTGTTTGACGCATCACGCCACTGGTTTGGTGATAGCATTGACGTTACTGGCGAACAGCGCTCGCCTATTTACCTTAAACCTGAATGGCAAACGATCCAAGCAAGTGAAGCTTTAGCTGAGCAAAACGATCTATTGATTTTTGTCGATAGCGACGGTTATGCAACGCAATTGGCTCACGCCCTCAAGAAAAAAGGCAAAGGTGTGATTTTGGTTCACCAGGGTGATGCATTCGATAGCACCCATCCGAACTACACGATCCGAGCTAATGAACCCGATGACTACCGGCTATTATTTGATCAGCTTAAAAAGCAATCGATTAGCTGCAGTGATATCGTCTACGCATGGCCGTTAAGAGCTGACAGAACAGTGCAAGATATTGCAACCGATGCGTTTGAGCGCCTGGTTCACTTGGTCCAATCTTTACCATCTGAAAGCAGTGGCCGTTTGCGCCTATTGACGACTTTGGCCCATAAAGCGACAGCACAAGATATCGTATTACCTGCTTCGGCAATGGTGGTGGGGACGCTGCATACCTTGCAGTATGAAAATCCCAACTGGCAGTGTCAGCACGTCGACTTAGCATTACAACAACCGATTCGCTTGGTGACCGAAGTTTTGGTGAGTGAAATCGGACAACGCAGCGTGTGTATTAGAGGTGACAACCTCTTAGCATTAAGTTTTAACGCGGTAGAACCTGTCGCTAGTGCAGAACCTGCAATCTATGATGGCGGGGTATACGTGATAACTGGTGGTACTGGTGGTATTGGTCGTGCATTGGCGCGACAATTGCAATCAGTCAACAAAGCCAGAGTTGCTTTGGTAGCGCGTAGCGCAATGCCTGCCAAGGATCAATGGTCGCAACTCATAGCCGCCAATGATTCGCGAGCCGAATTGCTTAAAATTCTGCAAAGTTTAGAGCAGGCTGGTGGCGAACTTATGCTGGTACAAGCTGATGTTACTGATGCCGGTCAAGTTGCGAAAGCATTTAATAACATCACTGCACACTTTGGTCCAATCGACGGTGTCATTCACGCTGCTGGTGTAGCCGGTAGTGGTTTGTTGCATGGTAAGAGCAAAGACCAAATCGACCAGATCTTACTCCCTAAGACATTAGGGACTGATATCCTATTGGCCGAAGTCAAACGACTGCATATTCCACGGTTGGTATTGTGCTCTTCAACCGTTTCAACACTTGGTGGTGGCCCAGGCCAAACCGAGTATGCCGCAGCCAATGCTTATATGAATGCTTTGGCTTGCCGTGAAGGTCAAGGCAAAGTCATCTCTATTATCTGGGGTGAATGGCAATGGAATGCTTGGTCGGATGGTTTGAGCGGCTTCCCGACTCAAGTAAAGAACTTCTTGATCAATAACCGTAAGCAATGTGGTTTGACCGATGAACAAGGTGCGCAGGCTTTTGTCGATGCATTGACTATGGCACAACCTCAAATCATGGTTTGCGGTACTAGCGTTGAACAAATTCGTGATGATTTGGCTAAGCTAAAGTCGATGATTTGGCAGCATCCTGAAAGTACTAACGAAATTGAGCAAAAGATTTCTCCGACAGTAGATGAGCCAGTTAAATCCATTGATCAGCTTGAAACAACCGTTCATCAGGTTTGGCAACGATTCTTGGGTGTTAAATCGCTCAGGCCGACCGACCGTTTCTTTGATTTAGGCGGCACGTCACTAATCGGCCTGCAATTAATGGCTGAGCTTGGTCGTTTAACTGGGGTTAGTTTAAACGCAACTGTACTGTATGAAGCGCCAACTGTTGCGACTATGGTGCAATACCTCAAAGAGCATGGGGGGTATGTCGATATTGCACAAAACAGCTTTGCTGAAAAGGCAAAAAGTGCGGCGAAAGAAACTCAGGCGGTGACCACTGAAAACGGCAAAAAGTCGACAGAACAAGCGACTAGCAAAGGTAACAAAACAAGTATCGGCAATAACGACAATGTGCGATCTAAATCTCGCGATATCGCTATCGTCGGGATGTCGGGTCGTTTTCCCAATAGCAAAAATGTTGAGCAATTTTGGCAAAATTTGGTAGAGGGTAAAGAAGGTATAAGCTTTCTTGACGATGAGCAACTATTGGAAAGTGGCGTTAGCCCTGAGATGTTGGCCCATCCAAACTATGTCAAAGTGGCTGGTTACATTCCTGATGTCGATAAGTTCGATGCTCAGTTCTTTGGTTTCCCGCCTCGTGAAGCGGAGCTACTCGACCCTCAACACCGCCTGTTCCTTGAATGCACTTTGGAAGCGTTGGAAGACGCCGGTGAGACTGGTGAAGGAGAAAATGACCGTATTGGCTTGTTCGGTGGTGCGAACATCAGTACTTACATGCTGAACTTGCTGTCCAACCCAGAGCTTAAAGCTAAATTACCCAGCTTAGCCTTGAGTATCGCCACCTACAATGATGCGTTAACTACCAAGGTCAGTTATAAGCTGAATTTGAAAGGGCCAAGTGTCAACGTACAAACGTTCTGTTCGACTTCTGCGGTTGCCACCCATATGGCATGCAACAGCTTGCTTCAGGGGGACTGCAATCTTGCGATTTCTGGTGGTTCCCGCATCGCCACACCTCAAGAAGTCGGTTATTTGTTTGAACAAGGGGGGATTGATTCGCCAGATGGTCATTGCCGACCATTTGACAAAGATGGTAAAGGCGCCTTGCTCAGTAACGGTATATCGATGGTGGCACTTAAGCGTTTGGATGATGCCCTTGCCGATGGAAACCGCATCTATGCTGTAATCAAAGGTTCCGCAATCAATAATGACGGCGGTATGAAAACTGGTTATACCGCTCCGAGTGTGACAGGTCAAAGCCAGTGTATCGTCGATGCCTTGCGGGCTGCCGACGTTGACCCGCAAACCATTGGGTACGTTGAGGCCCATGGTACGGCTACTGAACTAGGCGACCCGGTTGAATTACGTGCACTGACAAAGGCTTATCACCAGTTTGGGGTAAAAAATCAATACTGCGGTATCGGCTCGGTGAAAAGTAATGTAGGGCATCTTGACCGTGCAGCTGGCACTACCGGTCTCATTAAAGCGGCGCTGTCTTTGCATCATGAAATGATTCCGTCGACTTTGCACTTTGAAAAGCCGAATCCACAGTTGGATTTGGATAATTCCCCATTCTTCGTCAATACCGAATTACGCCCTTGGAAACGCACCAACAACGTCCGTCGTGCAGCGGTAAATGCTATGGGTATTGGTGGTACAAATGCTCATATCGTGTTGGAAGAGGCTCCTAAGGTAATGCCGTCAAGTCGGGCCAGAGCGTGCAACATGCTGGTTCTCTCTGCGGTTTCTGAAGCTGCTCTTGACAGCGCTTGTGAAAATTTAGCTATTTACCTTGAGCAAAATCCGCAAGCGAATCTATCCGATGTGGCCTATACACTGCAAATTGGTCGCCGTGCTTATCAGCATCGTTGCGCCGTGGTTTGTCACACTCATGAAGAGGCAATTAAAGCTCTGCGTGGTTTAGCACCTGAATGTATGTTGCGTGACACGGTTCTAGATAAATTCCCGAATTCGTTGGGGATGATTTTTGCCGGTGTCGGTGATCATTATTTGGGCATGGGCGCTGGCCTTTATCGTACCGAACCTGAATTTCGAAAGTGGGTTGAGGAATGTTGTTCGTTCTTGAATCGTGAAATGGGACTTGATTTACTCGACGCTTTACGCGAAGAGCCTCAGTTTAAACACGACGACAATGAGGCTTTCAAACGGATGCTCTCAGGTGAACGTGAGCTCGGTATATTAACCGAAACCGAGGCGGCTCAGCCAGCGGTGTTCGTTCTTGAATATGCAATGTGCCGTTTGTTGCAATCTTGGGGTATTAAACCTGATGTGCTTATCGGTTATAGCTTAGGCGAATATGTTGCGGCAACCATAGCTGGCGTCTTTACATTGCAAGAAGCGCTGCGAATTGTTGCAACCCGTGCAAGTCTTATCGCCGAATTACCTGAAGGTGCAATGCTCGGTGTGTCAACGGGCATAGATGAGCTTGAGCCTTATCTGAGTGATTCGGTATCTGTTGGGATCATTAATGGTCCTGAGATGACTGTTTTGTCAGGCGAAATAGACGCTATCGACAACCTTCAGTCACGTTTGGAAAGCGACGGCATTTTGAGTCGTCGCTTAGGCACCAGCCATGCATTTCATTCGGCGATGATGGAGCCGGTAGTTGAAGAGCTCGAAAACATGCTTGCTGGATTTGAGTTGAGCCCGCCGACTATTCCTATTTTGTCTAATGTAACGGGCAACTGGTTGACCGATGAAGAAGCAATATCTCCTGAATATTGGGGCCGTCATATGCGTCATACCGTGTTGTTTGCTCAGAGCCTTGAGCACCTGTTGAGCGAGCAGAGTTGTGCTTTGCTCGAAGTCGGGCCAGGGCAGAGTTTGTGCTCTATCGTTCGGATGCAACCGCAATTTAAACAGTCTAGTGCTCGTGTGGTGGTGCCAAGTTGTCGTAATGAATTCGACAACCATTCCGATCAGGCGTTCTTGCTGCGTGCTATTGCTAAGTTATGGTTAGCGGGCTATCAATTGCCGTTTAAATGCTTTTGGAGCGGTGAGCGCCGTGCCCGTTTGTCACTGCCGACTTATCCGTTCCAGCGCCAGCGTTACTGGATTGATGTGCCCCAGGCGGACACCATCGCCGGATTGCTGAGTCCAGCCGCGGGCAAACAACCGGATCCGTCCAATTGGTTCTACAAGCCTGCGTGGCAGAATAAAGCTTTGGACGCATCTACAGCTGTTGAACAGCAATGTCATTTGATATTGGCAGACGAGCAGAATGCAGACGAGTTGGTTGAAAAGCTTCGTGAAGATGGTCACACGGTGCTATTAGCCAAACAAGCAGATGAGTATATTCAACACAATGACGTGCACTATGGCCTTAACATTAATGAAGTTGAAGACTACCAGTTGTTGCTCAGTCAGATTCAGTCACAAGGCATTATGGTTGACCAAATTACTTTCCTTAGCGGTCGTCAAGAAAGTGAGCGCGCTTACTATGCTTTGATATGGTTGGCCAAAGCCATCGGTCAGTGTCGTTGGAACCAGCCGCTGAAATTGAACGTTGTCTGCTCGGACATTAGCTTGGTGAAAGGCGATGAGAAAATTACGCCGCTAGCTTCGACTTTGCTCGGCCCTGCCCGCGTAATTCCACAGGAATACCCAAATGTGACTTGCCGTACCATCGACATGGAGATGGCGTCTGAAATGGGTAGTTTAGTTGCTGAGCTATATAGTAAATGCACTGATGTCTACGTTGCCTATCGGGATGGTCAACGCTTTGTTCAAACGTTTGTTGCTGACCCAATTAAGTCAGCACAACGTGATGAAGTCGGCTTCAAGGATAAAGGCGTTTACTTAATCACCGGTGGTCTAGGCGGTATCGGTTTGATTATTGCGCGTTATCTTCTCGGTCAGTTCAATGCCAAAGTGGTGTTGACAGGGCGTACCGATTTACCGGCTCGTGAGTCATGGGATGAATATCTTGAGCAAAAACATGCTGACGACGGTGTAGTCGGTAAGATCCATTCGATATTGGCTCTTGAATCGTTGGGGGGAGAAGTCCGCACTTATAAAGCGGATGTTGCTGATGAAGCTGCAATGACGCACGTGATGTCGGATGTTTCCAAACATTGGGGAAAAGTCGACGGGGTAGTGCATGCGGCTGGTTATGCGACGTTAGAGTCTCTGATTCCGATCCAAAATACTACCAAACAAGACAGTATTGCTCATTTCAAGTCCAAGGTCACAGGTACTTTGGTTCTTGATAAGTTACTACAGCAGCACGACGTCGACTTCTGCTTATTGTTTTCATCGGTATCGACTGTATTAGGGGGCTTCGGTTTTGCCGCATATTGTGCTGCCAACCAATACCTTGATGCATTTGTGGAGTCCAAGCGAGACACTGAGGGGGTTCGCTACAGCTCAATTGCTTGGGATTCTTGGGATGTTAGAAGCGATGAAGAACTTGCCCAAGCCGATACTTCTACTGAGCCAACCATTGCCCAGTTTGCGATGACGCCGGCAGAGGGGCTTGATGCCTTGACTCGTGCCATGGCTTCCAAAACGCTGCGCCTGATTCACTCGACCGGTTCTTTGCACGCTCGTCTTGAACAATGGGTGAGCGGTGAATTTTTACGTGCTAAGCAGCCGAAGCATATCGTTCAAGAAGAAGACGTTGCCATGAATCTCTATCAACGTCCTGACTTACCGACTGCTTATGTTGAAGTTAGTAACGAAACAGAGCGGCGTATTGCTAAGGTTTACCGCTCAGTTTTGGGCATCGACAAGATTGGGGTTAACGATAACTTTTTCGACATGGGTGGTACGTCGTTGTCGGCGATGCAAGTTGCGGCGCAACTGCAAGAGGAATTTGGTACTCAGGTCAGCCCGGTATTGTTGTTTGATGCTGGTACTATTAGCGAGTTGAACAAGCACTTGATGCCGAACGGCAATGAAGCGCAACAGGAAGAAGGAACCTTCAAAGCCCAGTTACAGCGTCGGCGAGAGTTGAGCAACCGTGGTGGAATGGTTCCTATTGCCGTCATCGGTATGTCGGGTCGTTTTCCAGGTAGTAATAGCGTTGAACAGTTCTGGCAAAACATTGCTGAAGGCGTTGAAAAAATTAGTTTTTTCAGCGATGAAGAGTTAAAGGAGGCGGGAGTCAGTCCAAGCCTTTATTGTCAATCGAATTATATCCGTGCTCGTTCAATTTTGGAAAATGTCGAAGAATTTGATGCCGCGTTTTTTGGCTACACGCCTCGTGAAGCTGAAGTGATGGATCCGCAGCACCGACTCTTCCTTGAATGTGCTTGGGAATCGTTGGAAGACGCTGGTTACGACTCCAGTCGTTATGCTGGCAACATCGGTGTATTTGCCGGTGCTAACATGAGTAGTTATGGTGTTGACCTTATCGCTAACACTGAATTCGGTAAAGATTTCGTTAATCTTGATAACGTTATCTCCCACGATAAAGATGCTTTGTGTACCAAGGTTTCTTATAAGCTCGACCTCCGTGGACCAAGTGTGTCGGTGCAAACTTTCTGTTCAACTTCTTTGGTCGCCATTCACTTAGCCTGTCAAAGTCTACGTGTCGGTGAATCAGATATTGCGATGGCTGGTGGTGTTTCCGTACGTGTTCCGACTAAATTCGGTTATGAGTACAACCCAGGTGGTCAAGAATCGTGTAATGGTCAGACGCGTAGTTATGACGCTGGCGCAACCGGCACTATCTTTGGTGATGGTGCTGCGGTCGTTACGTTGAAACGTCTGGAAGATGCTTTGGCTGATGGCGACCAGATTCACGCGGTGATCCGTGGGTCAGCTATCAATAATGATGGTGCCGTTAAAGCTGGTTTTACCGCACCAAGTGTTAGAGGTCAGTCTGAGGTCGTTGCTTCGGCGATGGCGGTTGCGGAGGTTGAACCCGAGCAAATATCTTATGTTGAAGGCCATGGCAGTGCGACTGAGTTGGGAGATCCGATTGAGGTCGCAGCATTGAACCGCGCCTACCGCTTCAGCACCGATAAACGTCATTTTGTTGCTTTAGGTTCTGTTAAGAGTAACTTCGGTCACTTGGACCGTGCCGCAGGTGCCACCGGTTTCATCAAAGTGGTGCAGTCGCTCAAACACGAGGTGTTACCACCGTCTTTGAACTTTGAAGCGCCAAATCCAGAAATCGATTTCAATGACAGTCCGTTTTTCGTCAATACTGAACTTCGCCCTTGGAAGCGAAGTGAGAAACCGCGTATTGCCGGGGTAAATGCTTTGGGTATTGGTGGGACTAATGCCCACGTCATTGTCGAAGAAGCACCGTTGCTGCCGGCCACCAGTGCTAGCCGCGAATGGCAAATGCTAACACTTTCGGCCAGAACTCCAAAAGCATTAGACAAAATGTCACACAACTTGGCCGATTATATTGAAACGCATAACGAGCTTTCTTTGGCCGATATAGCCTTCACTTTGCAGTTCGGCCGCAAAGAGATGCGTGAACGCAAAGTCGTTATCTGCCAATCTTCCGAAAATGCGATTGAGCTTTTGCGCGGCCAAAATGATGCTGCCGTCGTCACCAATTCTAATAGTGACAAGTCACCTGTGACCTTTATATTCCCTGGTGTTGGTGAACATTATGTCAACATGGGCGCGCAGTTGTATCAGACTGAGCCCGAGTTCAAAGCTGCGATGGATAAGTGTTTTGACTGGTTGGAGCAAAACAGCGACTTGGACCTCAAATCGGTGTTGTTTGATGATAACGTCACGCAGCAAACTTCGAAGCAGGATCTCAACGCTTTATTCTTCCGAGGAGACAAAGGCGGGGATGCGGTACCGTCAGCTTTAAACTCTACTCGGATTGCACAACCGGCAGTATTCGTTGTGGAGTACTCCTTAGCAAGATTGCTCATCAGTTGGGGCCTCGTTCCGGAGGCTTTGGTCGGATATAGTGTTGGCGAGTTTGCTGCAGCCACCATTGCCGGAACCCTATCGTTGGAAAATGCGCTGACATTGGTGGTTGAGCGCGCGAGGATAATCGACCAACTTGAGCCTGGTTGCATGCTGGCTGTTCCTGCAGGTGAAGAACAGTTAAGGCAGCTTTTAAATGACAATCTGTCGATTGCCATTACCAATGGTTCAAATATGACTGTGGTAGCCGGCTCTGAACAAGATATCGCGGCTTTGGAAAGCGTACTTAAAGACAAAGAATTGTTTAGTCGCAGACTGCAAACCACGCACGCTTTCCACTCTAAAATGATGGAAGCGGCTTGTCCAGAACTAGAAAAAGTACTGAATAACATTGAGTTGAATGAGCCGTTTATTCCTTACTTGTCAAACGTCAGCGGTGATTGGATTACTCCTGAACTGGCAACCGATCCGAACTACTGGCTCAAACACATGTGCCACACCGTTCGCTTTGGTGAAGCGCTAGACAAGTTGTTGAGCAAAGGCCGTCAAGTTATCCTTGAGGTCGGACCGGGTCAAAGCCTTACGTCGATGGTTCGGCAGCATCCACAATTCCGCATTGATAGTGATCAGTTGACTGTTGCTCAAACCATGCGCACCATCTATGAGGATGCCTCTGACCTAAAAAGCCTATTGAACGCTGTTGCTGCCGCATGGAGTAGTGGCTGTACGCCTGATTGGCAGCGCTTCTACCACAATGAAACTCGTCGCAGAGTATCGCTGCCGACTTACCCGTTTGAGCGCCAACGCTATTGGATCGACATCAAACGCGATGTCGATAACAAAGGTTGTAAAATCGAGGATGTTGGTGCTTGGTTTTATGAGCAATGCTGGCAAACGGCTGCTATCCAACAAGAACACCTCGATACTATTAAGGTTAAGGATGCCAAATGGCTGGTGGTCGGCTTTGAACAGCCGCTGACCGAACAGGTATACAACCGCATCAGCGACGCAGGCGGCAAGTGTGTTTTGATCACTTTGGTTGACGGCGCTAAGTTTGCCAAACTTAGCGAATGCAAATATGTCGTCGATGCCGATCAACCGAGCCAATTGCGTAAATCAGTCGCCGAGCTGTGCGAGCAGGGTTTCAAGCCGGAGCACTTGCTTCATTGTGGTAGTTTGACGGAGCTGTCGGAGTTTGAAGCGGTTCAAAAACGTGGCTTTTTCAGCGTCTTGGCGATGGCGCAAGGTTTATCTGATGGTCGCATGAACGCTCCGGCTCACATCGATGTGGTTTCAAGTGACCTTTATATGGCCGTTGGACAAGATAACGTTGTGCCTGCCAAATTCACTAATGTTGGTGCTTACCGTACCATTCCGCAGGAATTTCCTAACATTACCGTTCGCGGTATCGACTTTGTCGCCGGACAAATTAACGTCGATGAGGTAATGACAGAATTGCTGAGTACTAACGACGATGTGGCCGTTGCTTACCGTCAAGGCAAGCGCTATGTGCAGTCTTACGTTTCTTGCCCTCTTCAAGACGTGAGAGAAAACAACCATGTATTGCGTCAAGGTGGCAATTACCTGATCACTGGCGGCTTAGGTAATGTCGGCATGAATATCGCGAGCATGCTGTCTGCTAAGTATCAGGCTAATGTTGCGTTGTTGTCGCGTCGGCCATTCCCGGCACAAGACGATTGGGATAGCTATCTGGCCAAGCATGGCTCAGAGGATGGTGTTGGCCGCCAAATCGCGCGTTTGCGTGAGGTGAATGAAGCAGGCGGTAATGTCTTTGTCGTTACCGGTGATATTGCCGATGAACCGACAATGACTAAAATCTTTGCGGATGTAGAGCAGCAATATGGCAAGCTGAATGGTTTGTTTCATGCCGCCGGTGTGATTACCGCACAGTCTCATGCGGTGATCTTGGAGGTTGACCGCGAGCGCAGTGAGGCTCACTTCCTAGCTAAAGTTGCCGGTACCCAAGTTATTGAGCGTCTAATTGCCGAGCGAGAGCTTGACTTCTGTATGCTGTTTTCGTCTTTAGCTGCCACTCTGGGGGGGATGCAGTTGTCGATGTATGCTGCCGCCAACTCTTATGAAGACGGGGTAGCTTTCGCCCACAGGAATGATCCTGTGACCCGCTGGGTTGCGGTCAATTGGGATAGTTGGGCACGTGAAAACGGCGAACAGGACCATGAAGGTACAACTCTCGAAGAGTTTTTGATGTTGCCGGAAGAGGGCGTGGATGCCGTTTGTCGCATCTTGTCTAGCTCTAAGGCTTGTCACTTGGTCAATTCGACAGCCGATTTGTATGAGCGATTGAACCAGTGGGTATATCGTAAACGCATGAGCCAAGTAGGGATTGACGAAGCCGAGAGGCGTTACTACGCTCGTCCTGAATTGAGCACCACTTTTATTGCAGCCAACAACCAAACCGAAAAACGTGTCGCTCGTGTAATGCAGAATGTGCTTGGTATCGATCAAGTCGGATTGGATGACAATTACTTCGAGTTGGGTGGCAACTCACTTATCTCGATGCAAGTTATTGCCGAGTTGCAGCGTGAGTTCGATGTTTCCCTGTCACCGGTATTGCTGTTCGAAGCACCAAGCGTCAGTGAATTAAGTAAACGTTTGGGTAGCGATAAAGACGTACAGGAACAAAGTGGTGATGCTGAGCGTCTTCAACAACGTCGTCGTAATGCAAGAGCTGCTGCTGGGTGTGACGATATTGCGGTGATCGGCTTTGCTGGGCGTTTCCCAGGAGCCAAGGATGTTGACACCATGTGGGATAACCTCGTCCATGGGAGAGAAACCATATCGACGTTTACTGATGAGGAATTGCTAGAGTCTGGTATTTCTACCGCTTTGGTCAATGATCCGAATTATGTCAAAAAGCGCGGTATTCTAGATAATATCGATATGTTCGATGCTGGAGTATTCGGCTTTAATCCTCGCGAAGCCGAATTGATCGACCCGCAGCACCGTGTGATGTTGGAAGTCGCTTGGGCGACTATGGAACACGCTGGTTATGATTCTCATCGTTTTGATGGCTTGGTCGGTGTGTTTGCCGGTACGACCCAGAGTCTCTATCAGATGCAACTGCATCGCGATAAAGAAGTTTGGGCTGGATTGGATCGCTTCGAAACCAATTTGGGTAATACCCAAGACTCATTGTCTACGCGTATTTCATACAAGCTCAACCTAAGTGGGCCGAGCCTGTCTATCGGCACTTACTGTTCAACCTCTGGCGTGAGTATTCATCTGGCATGTCAGAGCTTGCGTACCGGCGAATCAGATATGGCATTAGCCGGTGGTGTTTCTGTATTGGTGCCTAATAAGCATGGTTACTTGTTCGAGCCGAATAATCAAGGCTCACCAGACGGCCATACCCGGACTTTCGATGCGCGCGGCCAAGGTACAGTATTTTCTGACGGTTGTGCGATGCTGTTGCTCAAGCGTTTGACCGATGCTCAAGAGGATGGGGATACTATCCATGCTGTTATCAAAGGGTCTGCCATCAACAATGACGGTTCATTAAAAGCAGGATTTACCGCACCGAGTGTAGAACGTCAATCTGAGGTTATCGTCAGAGCATTGGAAGACGCTCAGTTGACGCCTGAAGATATCAATTATATCGAAGCGCATGGTACGGCAACTGAACTGGGCGATCCTATTGAAGTGGCGGCATTGACCCGCGCTTATCGCCAATTCACCGATAGAAGGCAGTTCGTTACTTTAGGTTCGATTAAAACCAACTTCGGTCATACCGACCGTGCCGCTGGCGCTATTGGCATGATTAAGGCGATCAACGTGCTGCGTACCGGTGTTATTCCGCCGACATTACACTTTGAAAAGCCGAATCCGAAGATGGATTTAGAAAACAGTCCGTTCAAAGTACGTAATGTTTTGTATAAGTTGCCGGAATCGTCGATTCCGCTCCGCGCCGCTGTTACGACTTTGGGTGTGGGTGGCACTAATGCACACATTATATTGGAACAAGCGCCTAAACCAGAGTCGAGCGTTGCTGGTAAACGATGGCAATTTATGACGTTGTCTGCCAAAACGTCAACGTCTCTAGAGGCGATGCGTGAAAATCTCGCTAATGCCTTGGCTGCCGATAATGCAATTAACTTGGCGGACGCGGCTTATACTTTGCATTGTGGTCGCCGCGAATTCGGCGAACGTCTTGCAGTTGTGGGGCGATCTCATAAAGAGTTAATAGACGCATTGCGCGGTGATAAAGCAGATAGAATATTTAAATCGGTTAAGACCGCGAGTAAGCAACCTGTAGCTTTTATGTTTACTGGTGTGGGTGATCAGTATGTAAACATGGCTGGCGATTTATATCGTGAGGAAGAGGCCTTCCGTAACGATATGGAATATTGCTTCGAAGTACTTGCTGATGTTTTAGATACGAATCTGCGTGATGTCTTGTTCGTTGAGGACATGCCATCATTTGACCGCGCCAAAGCGATGATGTTGGGCCAAGTTCCGAATGACGAATTCAGCACCAAGTTGAATCAAACTGTATTTGCTCAACCTTGCACTTTTATTGTCCAGTATTGTTTCGCCAATCACCTGATCCGTAACGGCATTGTTCCTGAAGCCGTGGTCGGTTATAGCCTTGGCGAATATACCGCAGCAACATTGGCTGGCATTCTTTCACTGGAGGATGCACTTAAGTTGGTGGCCGAGCGCGCCAAGCTTATCAATAGCTTGCCGGGTGGCTCGATGTTGGCAGTACCTTTGTCTATTGAAGAGTTGCGAGACACAATTGAACAGCTTGGCCAAGCTATAGATATTGGTATTGTCAATGGCCCTAAACTGACCATTGCCTCTGGTAGCGACAGCGCGATTGAAGCCTTGGAGCAACAGTTGAGCAGTCAGCAGGTGATGTGTCGCCGCTTACTGACCACACATGCCTTCCACTCTTCTATGATGGCTCCAGTCAAAGAGCAACTGGCTGAATTAGTAAGAGAAGTCGAGTTCAAGACACCCACCATTCGTTTCTTATCTAATGTCACTGGTAGCTGGCTAGATAGCGAGCACATTATTGACGAAGAGTACTGGGTTGAACATACGTGCCAAACAGCTCGTTTTGGCGACTGTATCGATACCTTATTAGCCGACGGTAACTGGGCGCTAGTTGAGGTGGGTCCAGGCCAGAGCTTGACCTCATTGATTAAGCAACGCGCAGCGGTTACTCGTGATGGCAGCGGAGCCTTTGCGGTTCAAACCATGCGCACTGTGTACGTTGAAGACAATGATGTCGCAATATTCACCGCAGCGCTGGCGAAACTTTGGGTATTGGGCTGTGCGCCAGCATGGCACCGTTATTACGAAGGAGAGCGCCGTCACCGTATTCCATTGCCGGGGTACGCCTATGACCGTCAAAGCTATTGGATTGAAACGGCGTTCGAACACCAAGAGTCCCTTGCCAGTCAGTTGTTGATGTCGCAAGAGCCAAAATACGATTTGGCTGATTCGTTTTTCTTCCCACTGTGGGCTAGGGACAAAGATCAAAGTAATGAGGTTGCTGAGAGTGACTCTACTGCTGCTTGTTGGTTAGTGTTTGCAGATAACAACGGTGTTTGTGACCGTCTAATACAAGCAGCGGAAGATAAAGGAATCGATTCTGTACTCGTTTACCATGGTGAGCGCTATCAAATCAAGAAAGACGGTAGTTTCGTGGTTCGGGCGGCTAATAAGAAAGATTTAGATTCAGTGTTCAAGCAGCTTAAGCAGGATAAGCGTTTGCCAAACCGCATCGTTTATGGCTGGACCTTAGAGTCTTGGGATGACAATTTTGATATCCAGATACAGATGAATCTTGGCTTTTACACCTTATTCCAATTGGCCAAAACGATTGGTGAGCGCATGAGCAACGATGAATTGCATTTATGCATCTTGTCTAGCGATATGCAGCCGGCTCTGGGTGTTGAAGCTGTGGTACCGAGCAAAGCCCTGATTAAAGGCCCGGTTAAGGTTATCCGCCAGGAATTTGCCAATGTTATCTGCCGTAATATTGATGTCGTATCTGAAGAGATTGGCGAAGATAAACAAGGTGTTGCCGATCGGTTATTGGCAGAGTTGTTGAACAAGGATGATCAATATGTGGCGTTGCGTGGCAACGAGCGTTTGCTACCGGTTATCGAACCTATACATATGGATGAGTCCACAGTCGGTCATATCCGTCTAAAAGATGGTGGTGTATACCTTATTACAGGTGGTATGGGTGGCATTGGTTTGGCCGTTGCCGAGTATCTCCACCAAACGCAAAATGCCAAGCTGGTATTGCTAGGGCGCTCATCATTGCCAGAGCAAGACCAATGGGATGCCATTTGTGAGTCGGGTGAAGATGACCGCGTTACTGAACGCGTCATGAAAATTAATGCATTGGTCAAGGCCGGTGCCGAGGTGATGGTTGCTACTGCCGACGTGGCCGATGAGCAAGCTATGAAAGACATCGTTGCTCAGACCGTAACACGTTTTGGCACTCTAGATGGTGTGATTCACGCTGCTGGTGTGCCTGGTCAGGGGTTGACTCAGTTGAAGCCTTTGGAAGCGGCTGAGCAAACGTTACGTTCTAAGGTACAGGGGACCTTAGCCCTAGCCAAAGCGGTTGAGGGGCTTGAGCTCGACTTTATGATCTTGGTTTCCTCTATCGCGGCATTCACCGGCGGTGGGCCTGGCCAAATCGATTATTGTGCTGGTAACGCATTTTTGGATGCTTACGCGCAGGCCAACCACTATAAACATGGTGCGACAATTGCCATAAACTTCGGTGAGTGGCAGTGGGACGCCTGGTCTGAAGGCTTGCAGGGTTATCAACCGGAATTGCGTGCTGCATTGATAAAACATCGTCAAGAATACGGTATTACTTTCGACGAGGGGATGGAAGCGATTCGTCGTATTCTGTCTATTGATGTGCCTCAGGTTATATTCTTGCCTGAAGATGCAGTAGCCATGATTGCTCGCTCTAACGTTTGTATGGCAGTCGATATGAATAGCGCTGTCAACAATAATCGTAAGAAATCGAGCTACCCAAGGCCGGCACTGTCGACCGATTTTGTTGCAGCTACCAGTGAATTAGAAAGCAAAATCGCCGCGATTTGGCAAAATGTTTTGGGTATTGATGAGATCGGTACCGACGATAATTTCTTTGATCTTGGTGGTAACTCGCTGGTGGGTTTACAAGTCGTTGCTGAACTGCGTAAAGAGTTCGATGCTGAGCTGACTCCTGTAGTACTTTATGAGGCGCCTACTGTCGCTGCATTAGCAATATATCTGGTGCCAGAACAAGCTGTGATTATGGCTGATGACAGTAAAGTATTCAGTGAGCGTCGTGAAAAGGCTCGTCAAGCCGGTATGTCCAATGATATTGCCATCGTAGGTATGTCTGGCCGATTCCCGGGAGCCAATAACGTCCGTGAGTTCTGGCAAAACCTCAAAGAGGGTGTTGAGGCCAGCACCGTTTATACGGAGGCAGAAATGCTTGCCGCCGGTGTTAACCTTGAACTCATTCGCAATCCAGCCTATGTTAATGTCGGTTATGATGTTGAAGATTTCGATCACTTCGATGCTCGTCTATTCGGATATGCTCCCCGTGAGGTCGAGTTTATTGATCCGCAACATCGTCAATTTTTGTTATGTGCATGGGAAGCTTTGGAGGATGCAGGTTGCGATCCAGAGACTTATAAAGGTCTTATCGGTGTGTACGGCGGCGCTAACACTAGCTTGTATCTCAATAACTTATTGTCTCGTCCTGATATCACAAGCTCCGGTAGTGCGACTTGGCAGGCTTACTTCAACAATTCCAACGACTCATTAGCGACTAGAGTCTCATACAAGTTGAATCTTAAAGGTCCTGCAATGTCCATCCAGACTTTCTGTTCGACTTCTGGTGTGGCTATGCATATGGCTTGTAAAAGCTTACTTGCTGGCGAATGTGACGTTGCTCTCGGTGGTGGTGTTAGCATTTCCGTCAGAGGCAAAACAGGTTATCTCTACGAAGAAGGCGGTATAGATTCACCTGACGGCCATATCCGCACGTTCGACGCCGACGCTAAAGGAGCTGTCATTGGTGACGGTGTCGGTATCGTGGCGCTTAAGCGCCTTGACGATGCTATTGCTGATGGTGATCACATTTACGCGGTCATTAAAGGGTCTGCGGTCAATAATGACGGCTCGGTTAAAGTTGGGTATACCGCTCCCAGCGTCGATGGTCAGGTTGGCGCCATCAGTGAGGCTCTAGCTGCATCAGGCATTGGTGCGGAGACTATTCAATACGTCGAAGCCCATGGCACTGCAACTGAGCTTGGCGACCCTATCGAAGTTACTGCGTTAAGTAAGGCATATCGTAATGCAGGTGTGGGACGAAAAAGTGTCGTGGCATTAGGTTCGGTTAAACCGAATACCGGGCACCTCGACCGCGCTGCCGGCGTTACCGGCATGATTAAGACAGTACTGTCTTTGAGCAATGAAGAGATCCCAAGGCTGCTGCATTACAAATCTCCTAACCCGAACCTTGACCTCGACAACAGTCCTTTCTTTGTTGCCGATAAAAATATTCCATGGGCACGCGGCGATACAGTGCGCCGTGCCGCTGTTAACGTGGTTGGTCTTGGTGGTACCAACGCTCACTTTGTCTTAGAAGAGGCGCCGCAGTTACAACCATCGGACGATGCTCAACGAGTTCCGGTATTAATGCTCAGTGCTAATAGTCAGTGGTCATTGGATATGACTAAAAAGCGTTTGGCAGAACATTTGCGCGGTCACCCTCAGCAGAGTCTTGCTGACGTTGCCTATACCTTACAACTCGGTCGCAAGCGCTTGCCGTTTAGATATGCTGTCGTCGCGGATGATTATCAGTCGGCAATTGATGCATTAACTGATAATCAGCAGAAAGTGATGGGCGCGCGTTTGAGCGATGCTCACAAGACTTTGGTCTTCATGTTCCCAGGTGTTGGCGATCATTATCACAATATGGCGTTCGACTTGTACCACAAGGAGTCTTCTTTTCGTGAAGAGTTCAATCACTGTTGTGATGTCCTTGAACCGTTGCTTGGCGTCGATTTGCGCGACAAGTTGTTCGATTTATCGGCCAAGTCGGAAGACAACAGCGGTTTTGATCTCAAAGCAATGCTTGGCAAAGACAGCGGCGATGAAGTCTCTCAGCTACAGCAAACTTGGTTGGCGCAACCTTTGGTGTTCGCTGTCGAATACTGTTTAGCTCATCTATTGATGACCTGGGGTTATATGCCTCATGCTATGGTCGGTTACAGTTTAGGTGAGTTTGTCGCTGCAACTATTTCCGGCTGTTTATCATTGGAAGATGCCCTAACTTTAGTCGCTAAGCGTGCGCGTTTAATCAATGATTTGCCAGGTGGTTCTATGTTGGCAGTGCCGATGTCTGAGCAGGAACTTGAACCGCTAATGGGTGAAGAGCTCAGCGTCGCGTTATGCAATAGTCCTAAAACCAGCGTAGTAGCAGGTAGTACCGACGCTATTATGGCATTTGCGCAGGAATTGGAGAGTAAAGACATTGTCTGTCGCGTTTTAGGCACATCTCATGCCTTCCACAGCCCAATGATGGAAAGTGCGCGAGTCGGCTTGCGCGAATTACTCGAAGACATTGAGTTAAATACGCCGACTATCCCTTATGTATCTAACTTGACCGGAGACTGGGTAACAGATCAGGAAGTGACTTCAGTCGATTACTGGCTGGACCATATGTGTCAAACCGTGCGCTTTGCTGACGGTATTGGCAAGTTGCTTGAGGAGCAGGGTCGAGTTTTGGTTGAAGTAGGTCCAGGCCAAAGTCTTGGATCCTTTGTTAAACAGCATCCTTTATGTACCGATGAGAAGTCTATATCTATCGTTTCGACCCTGAGAGCTTCGTTCCAGAACGATAGTGATGACATTTATTTACAAAATGCCGTTGCTAGGATGTGGCTTGCCGGTGTGGAACCGCAATGGAATGCATTCTACGGTAATGAGCGTCGTTTGAAAGTGTCGTTGCCGACCTATGCGTTCGAACGTAACCGTTACTGGGTCGAAGCGGGAGCAGGCTCCAATGTCGAACAGATCGCCAAGAAAAATACTGATGAGAGAGTCTCGGACATCGGCCAATGGTTTTACCAGAGCGATTGGTTGCCTAAAGCGTTGCGTCCAAGCGATATCGACAAACACGTGTTTAGCACTCAGATCTGCTGTTTGATACTTGATGAGGGCGAAGTAGGTAAACATTTGTCTGATAGTCTCAAACGAAGTGGCGGCAAAATAATTACCGTGGAAGTTAGAGCCGGTCAAGCATTAGAGCAAGTAGACGAATATACCTACCGGTTAGACGGTAATGAAGAAGCCCAGATGGTTGAGTGGCTAGAAACCTTAAAGCAACTTGACATGATGCCGGACAGGATTGTTCATATGGGCACACTGACGCAAGAGCGTGATTTCGCAAAATTACAGGAACTCGGCTTTTTCAGCTTAATTCAGCTGGCTCAGACTTGGGGTAAGACGACCAGTAAAAAGCTACAGCTGGATGTGGTTTCCAGTGGTCTTTACATGGTTCGTCAAGAGGATGATGTCATTGCGGGTAACAGCACCTTGCTGGGAGCTTGCCGTTCAATTCCACAAGAATACACGAACATCAGTGTCCGTAATGTTGATGTAGAATACCATACCGCTGCCACGTTATCACGAGACTTCATCGACAGTTTGGTTAAGGAACTAAGCGCCGATACTCAGGATGTTTCCATTGCCTGGCGCGATACTGAACGTTTGGTTCAAAGCTACACCTCAATAGCACTCAGTGAGGTTGCCGAGAATTCAGACATACTTCGAGAGCAGGGCACCTACCTTATCACCGGTGGATTGGGTAACGTTGGTTTGACGCTGGCAGGGATGTTGACCAAACGATACAACGCCAATGTTGCTTTACTCTCTCGTCGCAGCTTTCCAGCCAAAGAGCGATGGGACGAATGGCTTGAACAAGGTAACGACGAACAGGTTTGTCGCATCATCCGAGCCATCAGACGTAAAGAACAGGAGGGGGGCAGCATTATGGTCGTTGCCGCTGATGTTGCCGATAAGGCTCAGATGGGCGAGGCCTTTAAAATCATTGAATCGGTTTATGGCGATATTAATGGTGTATTTCATGCTGCGGGCCTGAACACTGATGAGTCTCATGACATCATCGCTGATATTACCCGAGAGCGTAGCGAGGCTCATTTCGCCGCCAAGGTCCATGGCACAGTTATCCTTAGCGAACTCCTTGATGAGCGCAACGCGGATTTCTGTTTGTTGTTCTCTTCACTGTCCGCGACCCTCGGTGGTTTGCGACTTGCAATGTACTCTGCGGCTAATGCTTATGAGGACGGTTTTGCCATGGCGCGTAGAAATGACCGTGGTACTCGCTGGATTGCCGTGAACTGGGATACTTGGGCTGCCGAAGATGGTCCGATTGGCCACCAAGGCACCACATTGGAGAAGTTCCTAATGTGGCCGAATGAAGGTGCAGAAGCCGTACGCCGTGTGTTGAGCGTTAACAAGTTGTGCAACTTGGTCAACTCTACAGCCAACCTACATGCTCGTCTTGAACAATGGGTTTACCTCAAGCGGAAAGCCAGCGAAACAAGCGGCGCAAGCAAATCGCAACACTTACGCCCTGAGCTGAGCACCTCGTATGTTGCGGCGAACAACCAAATAGAGAAGCGTATCGCTGCTGTTTTTGAACGTGTTCTAGGTATCGATAAAGTCGGCCTCGACGACAATTACTTTGAGCTCGGCGGCAACTCGCTGATTTCAATGCAGCTGATTTCTGAGTTACAGCGTGAGTTCGAAGTTTCGTTGTCACCAATTTTGATCTTCGAAGCACCGAGTGTCAGTGAAATGGCGAAGAAGCTCGGTATCGATGACAGTAGAGGTGATGTAGTCGACAAACCGCTTAAAAAGAAAAGTCGTAAGAGCAAACGTAAGAACAACCTGAGGAAGATGAAGACTGATATCGAATCGATGTCGGAAGAACAGGTGCAACAGTTGCTTGAGAGACTGGATTCGAAGTCGCCCAAGTAATGGTGACTGTAAGTTGAGAATCATCGTGTAAGGGTCGACCCAAATTAGGGAAGGTGCGAATAAGTTCCGTATTTGCTTTGCGTTAGCTTAAAGCCAATCGGAGTAAATCGTGGGTCGTACCTACCTTAGATAAGGATTATCCAAGTGCAAGGATTAGTATCAAATGAGTGAAGACAACAAGCTTAGCCTAGCAAAAAAAGCGCTATTAGAGCGATTGAGCGCTAATAATAACAGCGAAGAGCACATCGACATTGCCATTGTTGGTATGGCTGGGCGTTGTCCAGGGGCTGATGACGTAGCAACCATGTGGGACAATATCGTCGAAGGCCGTGAAACCATCACTACTTTCACTGATAATGAATTGCTCGATGCCGGTGTTCCGGCTGCTATATTCAATGATCCGAACTATGTAAAAAAGCGCGGAATCATCGAAAACATCGACATGTTCGATGCCGGTGTATTTGGTTTTAACCCGCGTGAAGCTGAGTTAATGGATCCACAACACCGTGTCATGTTGGAAGTAGCCTTCACTGCCTTGGAAAATGCCGGTTACGATTCTCAACGCTTCGACGGACCTATCGGCGTCTTCGCTGGCACCATGCAAAGTCACTATCAAATGCATTTACATGCCGACAAAGAATTGTGGGCGACGCTCGATCCATTTGACATATCATTGGCGAATATTCAGGATTCAATGTGTACCCGCATTTCCTATAAGCTCGACCTTAATGGTCCAAGTTTTTCTGTTGGGACTTATTGCTCAACCTCGGGTGTTGCCATTCATTTGGCTTGTCAAAGTTTGCGCTCAGGCGAGTCGGATATGGCGTTGGCCGGCGCGATTTCATTGCATGTACCGACCAAACACGGTCATCTGTTCGAACCGAACAATCAAAGCTCGCCAGACGGACATACTCGCACCTTTGATGAACGTGCTCAAGGTACTGTTTTTTCCGATGGTGCCGGTATGTTGGTGCTTAAACGTCTGGATGACGCTATCGAAGATGGCGATACCATCCATGCGGTAATTAAGGGTTCCGCTATTAACAATGACGGTTCACTTAAAGCCGGTTATACCGCACCCAGTGTCGAGCGTCAGGCGGAAGTGATCACATTGGCATTGGAAGATGCCGGTCTTGAACCTGAAGATATTCACTATATTGAAGCCCACGGTACGGCGACTGAGCTTGGCGATCCGATTGAGGTGACGGCACTGACTCGTGCGTATCGTGAATATACTGACAAAAAGCAGTTCGTTACTTTGGGTTCTATCAAGACTAACTTCGGCCATACTGATCGTGCAGCCGGTGTTATTGGTGTCATGAAGGCTGCTCACGTAGTACGTACTGGTATCGCACCACCGACATTACATTTCGATAAGCCCAACCCAAAAATGGATTTGGAAAACAGTCCATTCACGGTGCGTAATACGGCGTATCAATTTCCTGAAATGGATGTTCCTCGTCGTGCTGGTATCACGGCTTTGGGGGTCGGTGGTACCAATGCTCATATTATTCTTGAACAACCGCCAGAGCCGGAACATATGGACGAAGGGCGTCGGTGGCAGTTTTTGAGCTTATCCGCCAAGAACCATACTTCTTTGGATAAGATGCGTGAGAATCTCGCCATTGCACTTGAATCCGACCCACAAGTCGCTCTTGCCGATGCTGCTTACACGCTATACTGCGGCCGTCGTGAATATGGTGAGCGCTTGGCTGTCGTTGGTGACAGTCGCGAAGCGTTGATCAAAGCTTTGCGAGAACGTCCTCAAGAGCGTTTTATTCAATCAGCGCTACCAGCCACCAAACAACCGATTGCCTTTATGTTCACCGGTGTTGGCGAACAATATGTAAACATGGCAAATGACCTCTATGTTCAGGACGACGACTTCCGAGAAGACATGGACCACTGCTTCGATGTTCTCGAAGGAATACTCGGTCACGACTTAAGAGATATTCTGTTTGTCGACGATATGCCTGTGTTCGACCGCGCTAAAGCGATGCTATTGGGGCGTATGCCCGATGATGAGTTTAGCGCAGAACTCAATCGTACTATTAACGCCCAACCTTGCACTTTCGTGGTGCAGTATTGTCTTGCCAATCACCTGCTGCGTTGCGGCGTATCTCCTGAAGCCGTGGTGGGGTATAGTTTGGGTGAATATGCTGCTGCGGCTATGGCGGGCATCTTTTCTATTCAAGATGCCCTTAAGTTGGTTGCTGAGCGTGCCAAGCTCATAGAGAGTTTGCCTGAAGGCTCTATGATAGCTGTGCCTATGGAGGTATCGGCCCTAGAAGCCTTGTTGACATCTCTCGACGAACAGGTTGATATCGGTATCATTAACGGACCTAAGCTGACTATTGCTGCAGGAGCCGACAGCGCTATCGATGCTTTAGAAGGGCTGCTGTCAAACAAGAACATCATGTGCCGTCGACTTTCGACGAGTCATGCTTTCCATTCCTCAATGATGTCGCCAGCCAAGGACAAGTTGCGTACATTATTGAGCGAGATAGACCTCAATCCACCGACAATGCGCTTCCTGTCAAACGTCACTGGAACTTGGGTCACGTCAGAGCAAGCCATGGACCCACAGTATTGGATTGATCACATGTGCCAAACTGCTCGTTTCGGTGAATGTATCGATACGTTGTTTGAAGATGGCGATTGGACGCTGGTTGAGGTTGGCCCCGGCCAAAGTTTAAGCTCGTTGATTAAACAGCGTGCTACGGTCCATGGTGATGACAGCGGTATATTCACCGTACAGACAATGAGAACCTTGTACGTCGATGATGATGACGAAGCCGTCTTCACTGCGGCTTTGGCCAAGCTTTGGGTGCTCGGTAGCGGTCCTAACTATCTAAGATATTATGACGGTGAAAGTCGTCGTCGTATTCCTCTTCCGACTTATGCATTCGATCGTCAAAGCTATTGGATAGAAACGGCCGAGCAAGACGTTAGTTTGTCGCAACAGTTGATGATGTCGCAAGAGCCTAAGGCCGAACTGGCTGACTCTTTCTACTTCCCTCAGTGGGAGAGTGATGGCGCCGCGGTCGATGATTTGTCGAATTTAAACATCAATACACCGCAGAACTGGTTAGTTTTCGCAGATGCCGATGGTTTGTGTCAAACCTTAGCTGAAACGGTTAAACCGCATGGTATTAACTGCGTTTTGGCCTTCCACGGCAAGCATTACAACGCTAATAAGGACGGTAGCTTCGACATCCGTCCTGGCAGCAAAAAAGACCTTGATGCGATGTTCAAGGCACTGAAAAAAAGCACTAAGCTTCCCAGCCGTATTGTGTATGGGTGGACTGCCGCTCGCTATGATGAGCAAATGGATATCCAATTACAAGTCAACCTAGGCTTTTATACTCTGTTCCAGTTGGCTAAGTCTATCGGAGATTATCTTATCGATACTGACCTCGAGTTGTGTATTCTTTCTGCGGATATGCAAGCGGTGATCGGTAATGAACCTATTATCCCAAGCAAAGCGCTCGTTAAAGGCCCGACTAAAGTTATCCGTCAAGAGTTTGCCAATGTTGCTTGTCGTAGTATCGATGCCTTTACTTTGGGCATGGGGGCCGTTGATATCGCTTTATTGGCCAAACAACTGGCCTGCGAATTATTATTAGGGGCTCAAGATCAGTTTGTCGCTTTGCGTAATAACACTCGTTACCTGCCGTTGATTGAGAAAGTCAGGATGGAAGCGCCGCTGGAAGGTAATAGTCGCCTTAAAGAAAATGGCGTGTACATGATCACCGGAGGAATGGGCGGGATTGGCTTGGCGATTGCCGAACATCTATATCGAACTCAAAAGGCTAGATTGGTATTGATTGGTCGCTCTGCATTGCCTGAGCAAAGCGAGTGGAATGCTATTTGCGAAGCTAATGAAAGTGATCGAATTACCGAACGAGTGAAGAAAATTAATGCCTTGGTTAAAGCTGGTGCTGAAGTCATGGTCATTGTGGCAGATGTTGCCGATGAACAGGCAATGGCTACAGTCGCCGAGGATGCCATCGAACGATTTGGTGAGCTTAATGGTATTATTCATGCTGCAGGTGTCCCAGGTCAGGGTTTAACACAGCTTAAAACCGTCGAAGCAGCCGAACAGACTCTGCGTTCTAAAGTTCAAGGGACTTTGGCCATCGCTAAGGCTGTCGAACATGTCGAACTGGATTTTTTCATACTGGTGTCGTCAATCGCAGCATTTAGTGGGGGGGGGGCAGGTCAAATAGACTATTGTGCCGGTAACGCTTTTCTTGATGCCTATGCGCTGGCGCATCAATACGATCACGGCACCACGATTGCCATTAACTTTGGTGAATGGCAGTGGGATGCGTGGAGCGATGGTTTGCAAGGTTTTCACCCAGAATTGCGCGAGGCGATGATTAAACATCGTCAAAACTTCGGCATTACTTTCGAAGAAGGGATGGAGGCAATCCGACGTATTCTTGCTATTGATGTGCCTCAGGTTATTGTCTTGCCGGAAGACGCGATAGCGATGATCCGCGGGTCCAATGTGTGCTCCGTTGCTAAGCTAGCTGAAGTGGTTCAGTCTAATCATTCTCGTAAAAAAACTGCTTATCCGCGTCCGGCTTTGGCAACCAGTTTTGTTGCTGCGAGTAACGACTTGGAAAAGACAATAGCTGAGATTTGGCAGAACCTGTTGGGTATCGATGAAATTGGTACCAAAGACAATTTCTTCGATTTAGGTGGTAACTCGTTAGTGGGTTTACAAATTGTTGCTGATTTGCGTCGTGAATTAGATATCGACGTGCCGCAAGTCATCCTTTACGAAGCTCCAACCGTTGAAGCGATGGTTAAACTGTTGGCGCCTGATGTGCATAGTGAAGGCCCGGATGAAAGAGAAATATTCGATGCCCGCCGTGCAAAAGTGCAAAATGGCACTGGAGCCAGAGACATTGCTATCGTCGGTATGTCGGGTCGTTTTCCTGGTGCTCGTTCACCAACGGAGTTATGGGAAAACCTGCGAGATGGTGTTGAGGCTATCTCTTTTTACAGTGAAAGTGAGTTGATCGAAGCGGGCGTTAGTCCGGCAGAATTCCGCAAATCGAACTATGTTCGCGCTGGTTTCGATATCGAAAATATCGATCACTTTGATGCTAGGTTATTCGGTTATTCACCGCGCGAAGCCGAGTTTATTGACCCGCAACATCGGCAGCTACTTGAATGCGCTTGGGCCGCTTTGGAGGACGCGGGTTGCGACCCAGAAAGCTTCAAAGGCCTTATCGGTATCTTTGCCGGTTCTAATGCCAGTAATTATTTGCTTAATCTGATGTCTCGTCAGGATCTGATGGATTCGCCGGTTGCTGGCCTCCAAGTTGGTGTTGGTAATACCGTAGATGCTTTGGCGACCCGAATAGCATATAAACTCAATCTGAAAGGTCCGGCGCTGTCAGTGCAAAACTTTTGCTCGACTTCAGGTGTCGCGATGCACATGGCCTGCAAGAGTCTACTCAGTGGCGAGTGTGATGTGGCTATGGCCGGAGGTGTCAATATCGCAGTTTCCGGGAAAGAAGGTTACTTATATGAAGAAGGTGGCATCAATTCACCAGACGGGCACGTGCGTACCTTTGATGCCGACTCTAAAGGCGCTGTTATTGGTGATGGAGTTGGTGTTGTAGTCTTTAAACGTCTTGCCGATGCGTTAGAAGACGGCGACAACATTTATGCGGTGGTCAAAGGCTCTGCGATCAGTAATGACGGTTCGCTCAAAGTCGGTTATACCGCCCCTGGGGTCGACGGTCAAACTAATGCTGTCAGTGCCGCATTGCGGGTAGCTGGGATTAATCCTGAGTCGATTCAATATGTTGAAGCACATGGTACGGCAACTGAGCTGGGGGACCCTATTGAGGTCACTGCATTGACTAAAGCGTACCGTCAAAGTACCGATAGTAAAAATTTCTGCGCTATTGGTTCGATTAAACCCAATACAGGTCACCTTGATCGTGCAGCCGGGGTTGCGGGGATGATCAAAACCGTAATGTCGCTAAAACACGAAGAAATTCCACCGTTGCTGCACTTTAAAGCACCAAATCCGAATATTGATTTCGAAAATAGCCCGTTCTATGTGGCGGCGCAAAAACAACCTTGGCCAGGGGGGGATATACCACGCCGAGCTGGTGTCAATGTAGTTGGCCTGGGCGGCACCAATGCTCATTTTATCTTAGAGGAGGCGCCGGTCATTGAGCCCTCTGACCGTTCGCGTCGTTATCAGGTATTGATGTTATCGGCCAACACCCAATGGTCGTTGGATGCTGCTAAACAGCGGCTGGCCGATCATTTGAGTGATAATCCGACACAAAACTTGGCAGACATCGCCTATACCCTGCAAACAGGTCGCCAACGTTTGGAGTTTCGACAGGCGGTGGTATGTAGCGACCATCAGAATGCTATCGACGGCTTATTGGATGAAAAATTGTCTGCCTTTTTAAGCGGGCACTTGGCTGGAGGCAACAAGTCTTTGGTATTCATGTTCCCCGGCGTCGGCGACCACTACAACAATATGGCGGTTGATCTGTATCATAATGAATCGACTTTCCGCAGTGAGTTTGATCACTGTTGTGAAGTGCTTGAGCCATTGTTGGGTGTTGATTTACGCGAAATATTGTTCACTGAAACTGAAAGTAAGCAGGAACAAGAAAAGCCAGCCTTTGATATTAAAGCCATGTTGTCAGGAGATGGACAGGGTACGTCTAGCTGCAGCGTATTGCAACAAACCTGGTTGGCTCAACCGCTGGTATTTGCAGTCGAGTATTGTTTGGCCCATCAACTGATGAGTTGGGGTTATGTGCCTCAAGCAGTTATTGGATACAGCCTCGGTGAATTTGTTGCTGCGACGGTTGCTGGTTGCGTCGAGCTTAATGATGCACTGGCGTTGGTAGCAAAACGTGCTCGTCTTATCAACGATTTGCCGAGCGGTTCAATGCTGGCTGTGCCAATGTCAGAAAGCGAGGTCGAGTCGCTTTTGGTCGAAAATGTCGACATTGCACTTTGTAACAGCCCGAAAACCACCGTGGTGGCCGGTACGGATGACGGTATAGACGAACTGCAAAAACTGCTGAACAGTAAAGAAATTGCCAATCGTCGTTTGAACACTACTCACGCCTTCCATTCATCAATGATGAATGGGGCTGTTGATGGGTTACGTGAACTGCTTGAAGATGTCGAATTCAGATCTCCCAATATCGCATACATTTCTAGTTTGACAGGCGACTGGGTGACCGAAGACCAAATCACTTCACCGAAGTATTGGCTTGATCACATGTGTCAACCGGTGCGCTTTGCTGATGGTATTGGCAAATTACTTGAAGACAAGGGGCGGGTGCTGGTGGAAGTTGGTCCGGGTCAAAGTCTGGGATCTTTCGTTAAACAGCATCCATCCTTTGGTGCCGATAATGCCCATTCGGTAGTGCCTGCTATGCGTGCCGCATTTCAAGAAGAAGCAGATGACGCTTATCTACAAAGTATGGTCGCTAAACTATGGTTGGCCGGTATCGAGCCTATTTATCATGCCCTCTACCAAGGTGAACGTCGCCTTAAAGTGTCGTTGCCGACTTATGCCTTTGAACCTACTCGTTACTGGGTTGAACCGGGTGAGATGATCCCAGTCAACATGAAAAAGGCCGACAACGGTAAAGTCGAAGATATTACCCATTGGTGGTATAAACCGGTCTGGCGCGAGTCGACACTAAAACAGCGCAATGCCTCGGCCGCGGCAGAGAGATTGTTGGTATTTTGCGATGACTTAGGTTATGCCAAAGCGGCAATCAATAGGATTCAATCGACACAAACCGATTCTATTTTGGTGATCAAAGGTGATGGTTATAGTCGTTTGGATGACAACAGCTTCCAGATTAGGGCGACTCACCCGGAAGACTACGACCGCCTGATTAGACAATTACAGCGTGAAGCACGTTTACCTTCTAAAATTGGTCACTTCTTTACCGTTACCGATGGGCAGGAACCGCAAGCACAAATGTTGGAGCTGGGGTATTTTAGCTTAATGTGGCTGGTTCAAGCCTTTGGTAAGCGCAACTTGTTGGATCCGCTGGACATCATCGTGGTATCAAGCGGTATTCATGAAGTGGTTAAAGGCGAGATAATTGATCCGTACAAGAGCATGATACTGGGGCCGTGTAAGGGTATCTCGCAAGAAGCCCCTCACATTTTGCTGCGTAATATCGATATCTGTGTTGACAACAGTACTGACGCCATTGATGAAGATCTGGTGCAGGCGTTACGCAAAGAGTTGCTTGCACAGCCGAAAGATCCCATCGTGGCTTATCGTGGCGGCGTACGTTTGCTGCAAGACTTTGAGCCGTTTTTGGTTGAATCCATTCCAGAGCACGATGCAGTACTCAAACAACATGGCGTATACCTGATTACCGGTGGTCTGGGGGGGGTAGGCTTAGTGTTGGCGAGACACCTTGCCAAGAAAGTACAAGCCAAATTAGTGTTGTGTGGTCGTTCAGCCCTGCCTGAGCGGGAACAATGGTCGCAATGGCTTGAAGCCCACGAATACAATGATTCTGCTAGCGTTAAAATTCGTAAAATACAGGAGCTGGAAAGCTTTGGTGCTGAGGTTATTGTACTCTCGGTGGATGCTGGCGATGAACAACAGCTTAAAGCGGTGATCGATAAAACTTATGAGACGTTCGGTACTTTAAATGGTGTGGTACACGCGGCCGGTATTTCTGAAAGCTGGGCTTTTCGTAGCTTAAAAGATGTCGCCCGTGACGACTCTGACTACCAATTCAGGCCGAAAGTTCATGGTGTAATTGCGTTACAAAAGGCGCTGGCTGACAAACAGCTAGATTTTGTCGTGTTGACCTCATCGGTTTCAGCGGTACTAGGTGGTATGACATTGATCCCTTATGCCGCCGCCAATATTTTCATGGATAATTTTACCCGTATTCATAACCGTACTGCCGTTACACGATGGTTGAGTGTTAACTGGGATACTTGGCGTTTGTCTGAGAGTCAGCATGAAACGGTAGGAAAAACCGTGCTGGAATTTGAAATGAGTCAGCAAGAGGGCGCCGAAGCGTTCGAGCGATTGGCTTACTACATGCCAAGCGACCACATCGTAGAGTCTACCGGTAATATTCAGGCTCGTTTGGATCAGTGGGTGCGTGAGCCGTTTAATCGTGTCAATAGTGCCGAGCCGGTGGTTAAAACTCAGCTTTATGCTCGCCCGGCATTGAGCACAACCTTTATCGCCAGTTCTAATGAAGTAGAAGAGCGAGTATCCAAGGTTTGGCACAATGTGTTGGGTATTGAAGAAATAGGTATCCATGACAACTACTTTGACTTAGGTGGGACTTCGTTAACCGCCATTCAATTGGTGGCCGAGTTGCAGCGCGAATTTTCAGTGCCGGTATCTCCGGTCGTCATTTTTGAAGCACCGACCGTTCACGAGTTAGCTAAAATTTTTGACGATGGAGCTCACAAAGATAAGGCGGCGAATCTTAAATCGGCCATCGATAAGCGTAAGTCCGACCGTCAGCGCGGAGGAAATGAATCTACCGACATTGCCATCATAGGTGTTGCAGGGCGTTTCCCCGGCGCCAATTCGATCGATGATTTCTGGCAAAACATGGTCGATGGTAAAGAGTCTCTGACTACTTTTAGCGATGAACAACTACTGGCCGCAGGTGTAAGTCGGGATGAGTTCGAGAGTCCGGAGTATGTGCGTTGTCGCCCGATTATTGATAATGCTGATATGTTTGATGCTCGCTTCTTCGGTTATTCGCCGATGGAAGCTCAGGTGACCGACCCGCAACATAGAGTATTACTTGAAGTCGCGTGGGAGGCGATGGAAGTAGCTGGTTATGATCCGTTGGCTTATGACGGTAGCATAGGTGTTTTCTGTGGTTCGAATACCAATAGTTACGCAGAAAGCTTGCGTCGCGACTCCAACACCGCGCACTTGTTGGCTCAAACCGAAGCTGAATTGGCTAACCAATCTGATTCTTTAACTACCACCGTGTCGTTTAAATTAAACCTGCGTGGCCCGAGTTACAACATTCAAACTTTCTGTTCGACGTCTTTGGTTAGCGTGCATGTTGCCTGTCAGAATATTATTTCAGGTGAATGCGATATGGCATTGGCTGGCGGCATTTCTCTGCGAGTGCCGCAACAACGTGGCTATTTACCTGTTTCGTGCGGCACTCAATCTATAGACGGATCTAGCCGCACCTTCGACGCCAACTCAAGTGGAACGGTGTTTGGTGAGGGTGCGGGTTTGATTCTGCTAAAACGATTGGAAGACGCCCAAAACGACGGTGACATTATTCATGCGGTTATTAAGGGCAGTGCTAGTAACAATGATGGAGCACTGAAAGCAAGCTTTTCGGCTCCGAGCGTTGATGGCCAAGCTGAGGCCATCGCGATGGCCTTGGCCAATGCGAATATTGATGCCCGTACGATTGATTATGTTGAAGCTAGTGGTACAGCAACTGAGCTTGGTGACCCAATTGAAGTCGCCTCATTAAGCCGAGCATTTAAGAGCTATACCGAGGATAACCAATACTGTGTAATAGGCTCGGTTAAGCCGAATATTGGTCATCCTGACCGAGCGGCGGGCATTTTGGGTTTAATAAAGACCATCGAAGCCTTAAAGCACGAAATGTTGCCAGGCACCTTGTTCTTCGAATCACCCAACCCAAAAATTGACTTCGCGAATAGCCCATTTATGGTTAAAACCGAATTAACGCCATGGCCTAAGAAGCGCACGGCACGTCGTGCCGGTATCAATTCGGTTGGTAGCGGCGGGACCAACGCTCATGTGATTCTTGAAGAAGCACCGCTCACTAGAGAATCGAAATCTGGCCGCGACAATGAGTTGGTAGTACTGTCTGCTCTTAGCAAGAAGGCATTGCTTACAGCTTGTAAAAACTTGCGTTTACATCTTAGTGATAATCCTGAACTTAGTTTGAGCGATGTTGCTTATACACTCGCAGTTGGTAGACGTCATTTTCCAGTTCGTTGCGCGTTGGTCAGTCGTGACGTACCTTCATTGCTCGCCCAGCTGGAAAGTTTAAAACTCAAATCCAAGCAAAAGAATCTGATACAAGACCCCGGCAACGGTAGTGTTTTTGTTTTTGGCAAACATAACAACAATTTTGAAAATATAGGCTTCCAGTTGTATCGCACTGAAACGATGTTTCGCAGTGAAGTGGATCGTTGTTTAGATGTTTTCGAGCAGGAATTGGATTTGGATCTGTGTCATATGATGCAAACTGCCGAACTCAATGATACGCCAAGCGAGGTGCTTCACGTGTTGAAGTTAGCTTCTGACTTTGCGATGGCACGTCTGTTGATGAGCTGGGGGGGCGTGCCTCGAGCAATGCACGGTGAAGGGGCTGGCGTTATCGTGATGGCTGTACTGGCTGGCGTCATCGACCTTAACAATGCGGGGAAATTGGTTAAGTTTTATGTAAAAAGTGATAAAGAGCAGCTTTATCAAACACTGCAGACGATGAATTTAGACAAGACATCGTTCAGCATCAGCGATGCGAATAATGGTACTTGGGCCGAAGCTGAACAGCTTAAGGACGGTCAATTTTGGTATACGCAAATCGTTAATGAAAATAGCGATCTTAGCCTATGCAATGGATTGTTCGAACAACGAAGTTACACGACTTTGATGTTCGGTGGGGACGATCAAGATATTGAGGGGGCTTTGAACGTTTGGCCTGAGGCGAATAACGGCAGCGATGATGAAGCCCATCTGTTGTCGTTGCTTAGCCAATTATATGTTGGTGGTTTAGATCTCGACTGGAAGTCGTTTTATGCAGAGCAAAGACGTAATAGAGTGCGTCTGCCGACGTATCCTTTTGAACGCAGACGTTATTGGGTAGATATTGATTACAATTCCGACCGACATGGTCAAAGTAGCCATACTGCTGCCAGCTTCACTGACTTTGATTATTGCGTTTCAACCCCAGTTTGGCAGCAGAGCAACCTAGTCAAAACCCAAATAACTGAACAACTACGTTGGATTGTTTTAGGAAAACTAGAATTGAGTCTTTGTCAGCGTGTTCTCGAGCAGTTATCTGTTAAAGGTATTGAGCCTATCTGTGTGGTTGAGGGTGAACAAACCGAAGCGACGGACGATAACCATTGGATTGTTAATCCAAATCAACCTCATGCGCTTGAGGCGTTGATCAAAGAAGCCGAACTCGGACTACAAAGTGTCAGAGTTTTGAATCTTTGGCCATTGGCTGTAACTCTGGATGATGAGCAGACAGCTAAAAAACGTTTGCTTAGAGTGCGTGAGGCGCTGGATGCCTCTCAGGCGTTGGAAAGCGTTTTTGTTGATAGTTGCAATACGTTGCAGTTGCTACGTGTCACTCAAGGGGCGCAAAGCGTAACTGGTGAAGAGGAGTTATATGCTGAGCAAGCATTGTTGAGCATTGAACTTGCGTTAAACGACAGTGAGAAGCAGAAGCAATGGCGGACTTTGGATGTCATGTTACCAGCTCCACAAAGTGCTCGTGAGTTGACGCTGGCTGAGCAGCTTGTCAGTGAGATGGGCGCTTCGTCAGAGCAATCATGTCTAGCATTGCGCGGTAAACATCGTTGGGTTAAATCCGTTGATACCATAAATCTGGAACTAGGCTCACAAGATTATCTGAACGACGTCAAGGGGCGCACGTTCGCCTTAGTAGACGGCGTCAACGATTTGGGATTGACGATTGCTTATCAGCTGGCGTGCGCTGGAGCTGCCAATATTATAGTCGCGACCAATGAGACGCTACCAGATAGAAGTCAGTGGGATGCGTTATTGCAGGCAGATTTGGAAACCGATGTGTTGGCGCAAAAGATTTGGCAGCTTAAGGTTATCGAAGATAACGGTTGTTCGGTGCAGCTGATCGTCGAAGATTCGAAGACGGAGCTTGGTGCGGCAGCCATTTATCAGCACGCAAAAGCCTCCGACAGTCCTCTCCACAGCGTATTGTTGATGACTCAAGGTCATATTCAAAGTTGTTTGGAGTCGATTACCGCGCTGTCTAAAGTAACGCAAGACAGCGGCGCTGATGAACGCTTCATGATAGTGCTGGATGAAGACAATGTTGAACCTTCAGAACATCGATTGCTATTGCAAAGTTATCAGAACGCGTTGGCCGGTACTGCTGCATGTGCGGCAAAGGTCAGTTCAATTATTTGTCATATTGGTAAGGGCAATCTGCAGTGGGAAGAAGCTTCGGCGGCGGTGCTTCGAATAATGAGCGCGCATCTTAATGTTGCTTATTATACTGCCAATTCCTCCTGTGTTGAAACCGAAACAGAATCTTATGCTGCAGCTCTTTCTTCTCGGTACCAACGGCCCGAACTCGAGAATGAATATCGAGCGCCGGAAACTCAATTACAAAAGCAGTTGGCGGGGATTTGGACGGATCTACTGTGTATTGATGCTATAGGTATCGACGATAACTTCTTTGAACTTGGTGGTCACTCATTATTGGCCACTCGGTTGTTCGCCAGAATTAATCGCGATTTTGGCCTTAGTCTACAGCTGCGTAATATCTTCGAATCATCAACCATCGCCGAACAGGCCGATTTAATAGAAGTACTGCTGCAATCTAACCCAGTTCAAACAGAGGGTGTCGGAATGATGGAAGGTGAAATTTAATCAGATTTTGCGAGATAGCATCGAAAAGCCGGTTGCAAGCCTCGCAATCGATGTGACCATAGTCGCCCGAAAACGGGCAATGATGGCAAGACGTCACATCTTTGGTTTATTGATGAGTATAACATTGACGGATTTGTCGCTTGATGAAGCATCTTCGTAGCACATGAAATATGTCTTAATGGTGATGGGCTGGATGAAGAAATACTTGTCGTGAGCGTTAATGCGAGCAGTCCAATCGCCAGAAACTATACCGATTTCTCATAGAGCGAGATCTTAATGAGAAATAATAAAATGAAAGTTTAGTAAGGGGGTAGATATGAAAGACAGTGCTATTGAAATCAAATTCAATGCCAAAGATAAATTGAAAACGGACAATTATGTCGTTATTGGCGCAGAGGATTTTATATTTTCTTCACACTTGGATGAAGCTAGGCAAAAATTATGGCAAGACTGGGAAGATTTGGGATTCGATAAATATTTGAAAAATGGATCTCATTTTCGCTTCAGACGTTTCAACTACTTTTATTTTCATCCAAAAACCTGTGAGGTGATAGCCTTTCCAAACACCCCTTATTATCAATCTGAAGAACTCAATAGCTATGTTGGTGGTATTTATCGGCATTTCGCACCAATGCGCGAAGAGACTAAAACCAATATCTTTCTACATGAAATTATTCGCGCCCATTTTAACCAGTTTACCCTAACCGATGAAATGGCAAACAATCCATGGCAGCTAGATGTTCACCAGGTTCGAATTATTAGTACAGACGATGAGATAGGGGAGCCGACTCCCGAAGGAGTCCATCACGACGAAAATAACTTCGTCAGTATGCATTTAATAAAGAGGGAGAATGTTGTCGGAGGGGTAAGCTCAGTTTATGGTAAAAATAAAAAACCGTTGACCTCAATGACCATGAGCGAACCAATGGACTCGTTAATTGTTTGGGATACCAATGTAATGCATGCGGTAAGTCCGATAACACAGGCACAAGCCGGTAAAAACGCAATTCGTGATGTACTAATTATTGGATACACTTGCGAACCGAAACTGAAGCTTCCTTCAGAGGAAAGTATGGAAAGTTTTGTTCGCCGCCTTAAAGGGCAATAATCAATAGATCGCAAGTCGGAAGCATTGAGCTAAAGGAAATAAGTTTCATGCAATCAAATACGCAGTTTTTAAAGTATCTTGTAGAGCTAAAAATCTCTCTATGGCTGGAGGGTGAGAAATTGCGTTTCCGTGCACCAGCTGGCGTCATGAATGACGATATCAAGAGACAACTGATAACGCGGAAGCCAGAATTGATAAAACTGCTGCAACAGAGGCAAGCGATTGAGAGCATTGAGCTGAAGGCTTTTGACCGAAACGAGCCCATACCACTGACCTATGCCCAGCAGAGGTTATGGTTTTTAGACCAGCTAGAACCCTCAGTGCCATCTTATAATGTATGCGACGCCCATCCTATCAATCATGAAATTGATATCGCAGCCCTTAGCAAGGCAATGACCAGCCTGATTGCAAGACATGAGTTGTTACGTACCGTATTTCAAGCAAATGATGGTATTCCAGAGCAAAAGATTCTACCACCCTTTGAAATGACGTTACCGCTGGTAGATCTAACTCACTTAGATTTGGGGCAGGCACAACAAGAAGCACTGCAGATTGCCGCCGATGAGGCGAAAAAACCTTTTAAACTCGATAGTGAACCACCGTTAAGAGTAAAGCTGATTAAACTCGCAACAGCGAAATATATTTGGCTGTTGAGTATTCACCATATCGCTAGTGATGACTGGTCGAAAAAAACACTGAATCAAGAAATCGAAAAACTGTATGTTGCTTATCGTGATGGAGTTCCACCTATTTTACCTCAGTTGTCGATTCAATGGGCGGATTTTGCCATTTGGCAAAGACGTTGGCTTACGGGAAAGAATTTAGATAGCCACTTGGATTACTGGTGTGAACGCTTGGCCGGTGAAATACCTAAGCTCAAACTCGTCGAAGACAACCCTAGGCAAATACCGGCTAACGGTGCCAATGGTAAGTTCTATCTACCTCCGAGCATCTGCGCTGAATTGAGATCGTTTAGTGAAAAAGAAGATGTGACTTTGTTTATGTTGTTGCTAGCCAGTTATGGTGTATTGTTGCAGCGTTATACTCGGCAAGACGACTTTATTATTGGCACGCCTATCTCCGACCGCCATCAGATTGAAACCGAAGGGCTTATTGGCTTTATGCTTAATACGTTGCCGCTGAGGGTTCAGGTGCCTAAAGGGATAAGTTTTAGAGAGCTATTGGCTCAAGTTAAAGAAACTTGTCTTGGTGCTTATTCGTATCAGAGCGTTCCATACGAAAGTTTACTCCAGAAGTTGAATGTCGAGCGGACTACGAATGGCAATCCAATGTTCGATACCATGATTATTTTGCTTAATACACCAGATCTCAAACTGGATAAAAGCGAATTATGGGGACCGGATACATTGGAGCCGTATCCGGATATTACCGACGATGCCGTCGTTTACCAGATGGAGAACTCTAACGGCACCACGAAGTTCGATTTGTCTATAAGTTTTATTGAGCACCCGAAAGGGATTTGGGGAGTCACCGAGTATAATCAAGACGTATTTGACGTACATTCGATTCGTGGTGTGATAGAAAACCTGATAGTACTGCTACGTTCTGCGATGGCTAATCCACAATCGGAAGTGCACGAGTTATCAATGACTACGACCGCTGAGCGTGAGCGAATGCTCAAGCAGTGGAGTGTGGGTCCAGTAATGGATCTGCCGACGCAATTGATACATCAGTTGGTAGAGAATCAGGCGGCTAAAAATGGTGATTGCATTGCAATAGAATCGCCTGAAGAGAATGCCATGTTGAGCTATGGTGAGCTCAACGTTAAAGCTAATCATTTGGCTCATTACTTAGTAGCTCAAGGAGTGACCCCAGGTAGTCGAGTAGGTGTATTCTTACCTCGCACCTTAGAGCAGTTTGTGGCGATTCTAGCGATTTTAAAAACTGGTGCGGTTTATGTGCCGTTGGATATCAGCTGTCCGATTGAGCGAATGCGGCTGATCGTTGACGACTCTGCGGTAAAGCTCATGATAAGCACTAAAGAGCATTCTTCAGTATTGCCTGAAGGTATGTGTCGTTTTGTGTTGATGGACGAAGTCGAATCGGCAGTGGCTGAACAACTTGATGGTAATTTGGATATTGCGGTCAAGGGAGAAGACGCTTCTTGTATTTTATATACCTCAGGTTCGACCGGTAAACCCAAAGGGGTCGAACTTAACCATGTGGGGGTAGTGAATTACGTGATAGGCGGTGCTTATGATTACGGTACCGACATTGGCGCTCGGATGCTGCAGTTTGCCTCGGTAGCGTTTGATGCGTTTTTAGAAGAGGCGTTTGTCGCGTTTTATGTTGGGGCAATCTTGGTGCTGCGACCGGAGAGGATGCTCGATTCGACAGAGATTTTTACCGGGTTTTTACGCCAGATGGATATCACCACTATGGTGTTACCGACAGCTTATTGGCATGAGTTGATTGCAACGCTCGACAAATATCCATTACCGGAACGCATTACGGACGTCGTGATCGGGGGCGAACGGGCGATACCAGAGAAACTTAACCAGTGGCAGCATCATATTGACGGGCGGATACGGGTGTTCAATACCTATGGCCCGACAGAAGGTAGTATTGCTATTACCCGAGCGCTGCTACCGAGTGCGCCGGAGGTTGATAAAACGGGCCATGAAGTAAGTATCGGTCATGCAGTGGCTAATACTACCATCTACATCCTTGATGAGAATATGGAGGCTGTGCCGCAAGGAGTGGCTGGCGAGGTTTATTTAGGCGGTTACGCGGTGGCTAACGGCTATATCAATAGACCGGAAATGACCGTCCAGCGATTTGTCAACACGACGTTTCTAGCTAAGAGTGAGCGTTTGTATCGTACCGGAGATTTGGCCCGGTTTTTAGTCGATGGCAGTTTACAGTACTTGGGACGTATCGATAACCAGGTGAAAATTAGAGGCAATCGTGTCGAGCCAGATGAAATAGGGTCGCTATTGCAAGAGCATGCATCTGTAAAGGATGTCGTAGTGTTGGTGCGTGAAGACCATCAGAGCGAGAAATGTTTGGTAGCGTACTTTGTGCCTAACGCGGATAGTGAACTCACAGGAAGTGAGTTACGGAATTACTTAAAGCCGCTAGTGCCAACCTATATGGTGCCGGCAGATTTTATTGAGCTGGATATGTTCCCGCTGAATATCAACGGCAAGGTAGACAAAAAGGCGTTGCCAGCACCGAGTTTTTCTGTACGACAAAGCATATATCTCGCGCCGCGCAGTGAACGCGAGGTGCAATTGTGCGGCATTTGGCAGGTGCTATTGGGGATTCCTTCGGTGGGGGTGAACGATAATTTTTTCGAGCTTGGGGGACATTCGTTGTTAGCCACGCGTATCATCGCGCGGATTAAAGAGGAAATGGGTCTCGACTTACCTCTTAGGCGTTTATTCGAATCGCCGACGGTATCGGAATTGGCGGTCACGCTGGATAAACTGGCTGACTCGGGCAACGATGACATCCTAGCTATTTCGACGCATCCGTTACCACCGTTAACGGCGAGTCAGCAGCGTTCTTTATTCCCATTAGCATTTGCCCAAAGTCGGTTGTGGTTCCTCCACCAGATGGAAGGGGCGGGGCGGGCCTATAACGTTCCTATCGGATTGCGTTTGTTGGGCGCGGTGGATGTAAGTATGGTCAAGCAGGTACTTAATCATATTGTCGAGCGGCATGAATCGCTACGTACTCAATTTATTGAGTGCGACGGTATTCCGATGCAACAGGTAGTGAGTGCTGCAGAGATCGGTTTCGAAATGACTGAGCAGGACTTAAGTCGTTTGTCAGCCCCTGCTTCAGCATTACAGAAGAGGATAAGTGACTTTAATAACATACAGTTTGATCTAAGTGCAGGGCCGTTGGTACGAGCCAAGCTGGTGAAGCTATCGAGTGAAGAGCAATTGTTGTTGCTGGTGATGCACCATATCATCGCTGACCATTGGTCGATTGGGCTATTTATAGATGAGTTCAAGGCTTTATATCACGCCTTTGTCGCAGGTGAACCGTCGCCGTTGTCACCTCTGCCGGTACAGTTTGGTGATTATGCCCGATGGCAGCAGGATTGGTTTACAGGCGAGGTGGAGCAACGCCATATTGAATACTGGCAACGCAAATTGGCTGGGGCTCCAGCACAGTTGCAGTTAGCGACGGATTATCCGCGTCCAGCGGTACAGCAGTTTGAAGGTCATGCTATTGATTTTTCTATTGATGCCCATTTGACTGATGGATTACGTCAGATCAGCCGCAAATACGGAGTTTCACTCTATATGGCGGTTATGTCAGCTTGGGTCATTTTGTTGAAAAAGCTATCTGGTGAGCGGGATGTTGTCGTTGGCACGCCATCGGCCAACCGGCCGAAACAAGAGACTGAGCAGATGATCGGTTTTTTCATCAACATGCTGGCAATACGGGTAGATTTGCCAGACGATTTAGATGTGAAAAGTTTGCTAATCCAAGTGCGCGATACTTTTTTAAGTGCTCACGAGCACCAGCAATTGTCGTTCGAGCAAGTAGTCAAAGCCGTTAGTCCAACCCGTAGTCCAGCCTATAGCCCATTGTTTCAGGTAATTTTTTCTTGGCAGATGTACCATGGTGAAAACACTAAATCGCAGGTCGAGCCTCAGTCAATTGTCGACATAGGCAAGTATGACATCGGTTCAGTCATTACTGCGAAGTATGATTTAAGCCTGTATATGGAAGAACAAAGGGATATGTTGGTAGGCAACATTGAGTTTGCCACGTCGTTGTTTAAACCAGAGCGCATCGAACGGTTTATCTCTTATTTTAAAAAGATTCTCGAAGCGATGGTATTTGATGCCGGTCAGAGAGTCGATAGCATTGATGTTTTATCGTCACATGAACGTCATTCGTTACTTTATCACTGGAACGACACTCAGGTCCCCTATCCTCAGGGAGAGCGTATTTATCATTTATTCGAGCGACACGCGCAAAGTCAACCTGACGCTATCGCGTTAAGCTGCAGAGGAGACATCATTAGTTATGGTGAGTTAAACGGCAAAGCTAACCGATTAGCGAAATACTTGGTGGAAGAAAGGGGGGTTAAACAAGAGCAGTTTGTCGGTATCTACACCGACCGATCACTGGACATGGTGGTCGCTATGTTGGCGATTTTGAAAGCCGGTGGCGCCTATGTGCCGTTAGATCCAGAGTACCCACTATCGCGCTTGACTTATATCACTGACGACACGGCAGTTGATACTGTATTGACTCAAGTCAAATGGAGAGACCAGATAACTCCATTTGGGCCAGATCAAGCAGTGTTTATGGATGATGCTTCGTTTCAGAACCAGCTAAGCCATTACAACTCGGACAATTTAGATGACAAGCTTTTGGGCTTAACCGATAGCCACTTGGCTTATGTTATTTATACCTCAGGCTCAACCGGTCAGCCGAAAGGTGTGATGATAGAGCACCGCAATTCTCAGGCACTCATACGCTGGAGTTTGGACAATTTCAGCAAAGAGGAATTAGGCTGTGTCTTGGCATCGACATCGATGTGTTTCGACTTATCAATATTTGAGTTATTCGTCACCTTAAGTAGTGGCGGCCAAGCGATTATAGTAGAGAACATTCTAGCGCTGACAGAGGTGCCGATAGAAGAGTCGCTGACGATGATCAATACGGTGCCTTCCGGTATTCGCGCCTTGCTTGATAGCGGTACGATACCCGCTAGCGTAAAAACCGTGAACCTAGCCGGTGAGCCATTATCAACTGTTGTTGTCAACCGTCTGTATGACGCTGGCATTAATAAAGTATATGACTTGTATGGCCCTTCGGAAGATACCACTTATTCGACTTTTGCACTTCGTAAACGTGATGGTGAGAATACAATTGGTCAGCCGATTCACAACACTCAGGCGTATGTGGTCGATGGCAACCAACAGTTGGTACCACTTGGGGTGAAAGGTGAATTGTTACTTGGTGGAGCAGGTTTAGCGCGAGGTTACCTCAATGCCGAAGAGATGACAGCGGCGAAATTTATCCCAAACCCATTTAGCGATGATCCACAAAGTCGTTTGTATAAATCAGGCGATTTGGTGCACCGTCAGCCGGACGGCAATTTAGTGTTTGTCGGTCGTATCGACCATCAGGTGAAAGTTAGAGGCTTTCGTATCGAATTGGGTGAAGTGGAAACTGCGTTATTAAGTCATTCAGGCGTAGGCAATGCACTAGTGATGGCTCAGTACGACGAGAGCCAACAGGTGCGCCTAGTGGCTTATTACACGCCGGTAGATGGTGAAGTGCCCGCAGAGCAATTGCGCAAATATCTCTCAGGCCATTTGCCGGATTACATGATGCCGAGTTTTGTCATCATGCTACAGTCTTTCCCATTGTTGCTAAACGGTAAGATAGATCGTAATCGTTTGCCGACGCCAGAGCTGGAGATCAATCGAGCGGAGTATGTCGCGCCGACCACCGATACTGAAAAGCTATTGGTTGGCATCTGGCAGGAGCTGCTAGATCTCGAACAAATCGGTATCCACGACAACTTTTTCGAATTGGGTGGTCATTCGTTGTTGGCCACCAGTATCATGCTTCGTATCAAGCAATCCGTTGAGATCGATTTATCATTACGCAGTCTATTTGAAGCGCCCTCTATAGCCGAACTTGCAATCGTAATAGAAGAGCATGCTGCCGAAGATGGAAGCAAGAGCTTGCAAAGCCATCTACCTGCTATTGAGTCGAGTGAATCTCGTGAGCAATTCCCGTTGTCGTTTGCGCAAAAACGCTTGTGGTTTATCCACCAAATGGAAGGCGCTAACCAAGCTTACAATATTCCAGTAGCGTATCGTGTCAAAGGTGTACTGGATAGCCAGGCGGTACGCGACGCGCTGAATAGCATTGTCGAGCGACATGAATTATTACGCAGCCGTTTTATGACAGTAGACGAAGTGCCGGTACAACGGGTGATGGCGGCAGATGAATCCTATTTTATGCTGGATGAAGAAGATCTATCCGTACAGGAGGATGTTATTTCGGCATTGGATGCTCGATTGGGTGAGTTATGCAAGGTCGAATTTGATTTGTCAGGTGAGCACCTTATTCGTGGCTCGTTATTGAAGTTGGCTGAAGACGACCATGTGTTGTTTATCGTGATGCACCACATTCTGGCCGACCGATGGTCGCTGGGATTACTGACATACGAATTCAAGTGCTTGTATCAGGCCTTTGTGACCGGAGAACCATCGCCGTTGCCACCTTTGCTGGTGCAGTTCGGCGATTATGCTCAATGGCAACAAACATGGTTCAGCGGCGAAGCGATGGCTGAATATGTTGACTACTGGCGAGGTCAGTTGGCAGGTGCACCGGGCCAACTACAAGTGGCTGCGGACTATCAGCGTCCTGCTGTTCAAGACTTTAGTGGTAGCGCAGTTAGCCTTGAACTTGACGAAACTTTGACCGAAGGGTTACGGCGTTTGAGCCGTCGTCATGGTGTGTCGTTGTATATGGCTTTGATGGCGGGTTGGGGCGTATTACTGAGCAAGCTGTCTGGCGAACAGGATATTGTCATCGGTACGCCTTCAAGTAATCGACCAGTAGGTGAGCTGGAAGGATTGGTAGGGGTCTTCATCAACATGTTGGCAATCCGTCTAGATGTGTCGGGCAATCCGAATGTTAAGACCTTGTTGAAACAGGTTAGAGAAACCTTCTTAAATGCTCACCACTATCAGCACTTACCCTTTGAGCAGGTGGTTCAGGCGGTAAGCCCGGCGCGGAGTGCTTCTTATAGTCCATTGTTCCAAGTGATGTTTTCTTGGCAAAGTGCGCAAGAGGGGCAATCAGGACTTGATGATGATCACGGTTTATCCTTGTCTACCTATGGTTTAGACAGCACAGTAACAGCAAAATACGATTTAAGTTTGCACCTAGAAGAGCAGTCGTCACGGATCGTCGGTAGCATTGAGTTCGCAACGGCATTGTTCAAGGCAGAAACCATCGCACGTTATATCGGTTACTTCCAAAAAGTGCTTGAGGCTCTCGTCAGTGGCGCCGAGCAAAGAGTCGACCAGATTGACGTTCTATCGGCGGTGGAGCGTAACGAATTACTGTGCAGCGGCAACGAGAGTCAGTTCCGTCGAGGTACAGGGCAGCGTTTATACCAACGCTTTGAAGCACTGGCGCAAAGCCAACCAGAGGCGATAGCCTTAAGTGCCAAAGGGCAGGATATCAGCTATGGTGAATTGAACGCCAAGGCGAATCGCTTGGCCTGCTACTTAATTGAAGTGCGTGGCGTAAAGGCCGAGCAGTTTGTGGGTATTTATACCGATCGGTCGTTAGACATGGTGGTGTCAATGTTAGCGATTATGAAAGCAGGCGGCGCCTATGTGCCATTAGATCCGGCATACCCCTTGTCACGTCTGCAATATATTATCGCTGATACTGGGGTAGAAACTGTATTAAGTCAGACTCAATGGCAAGAGACGCCGTTTGACGATGAGCAGGTGGTGTATATCGATAGCGCCGAGTTTGAGCAGACCTTGAGTGGCTTCAGCGCTACGGATTTGAATGCGGAAGACTTGGGTCTGGTTGATCGGCAGTTGGCGTATGTCATTTATACGTCCGGGTCAACGGGTAAACCCAAAGGGGTGATGATAGAGCATCGCAATGCCGATGCGTTGATTGAGTGGAGCTTGAAGCAATACAGCCAAGATGAGTTGAGATGTGTTTTGGCGTCGACATCAATGTGTTTTGATCTCTCGGTTTATGAGATATATGTGACGCTGAGTAGTGGTGGCCAGGTGGTTGTAGTTGAGAACATTCTATCACTGATCGACGACTCGGTGAGTGCGCCGTTAAGTCTGATTAACACGGTGCCATCAGGCATTCGGGCGTTGCTGGATAACCGCGCGTTACCAAATAGCGTAAAGACAGTGAATTTAGCAGGTGAGCCGCTCAACGGGGATTTGGTAAACCGTTTATATGATACTGGTGTGAATAAGGTCTATGACCTCTATGGTCCCTCAGAGGATACGACGTATTCGACGTTTGCACTACGCGAACGTGCTGGCGAGAACACCATTGGTTTGCCGATAGACGAAACCCAAGCTTACGTGGTTGACGCCCATCAGAAGTTGGTACCGCTAGGTGTCAAGGGCGAATTGTTGCTTGGCGGTGCAGGCTTGGCAAGGGGATACCTCAATAGTGCGGCTATTACGGCAGAGAAATTCATTAAAAACCCATTTAGTGATGAACCCGATAGCCGTTTGTACAAAACTGGTGACTTGGTGCGTCGCTTAGAGGATGGTCGTCTGGTGTTTATTGGACGATTAGATCATCAGGTAAAGGTACGGGGTTTTCGTATTGAACTAGGGGAAGTGGAAGTTGCGTTGTTACGACATGATGACATCAATAGTGTGCTAGTTCTGCCCCAGTACGGCGGCAACGAACAAGTACGTTTGGTGGCTTACTATACGGTGGTGGATGGAGAAGTGACGGCGGATACCTTGCGCCGGTACTTGTTGGAGCAGCTACCGGATTACATGGTACCAAGCTTGATGGTGTTGTTGGATGCTTTCCCGCTGCTACCGAACGGAAAGATAGACCGTAAGGCATTGCCGAAACCGGAGCAAGACTTTGACTTGGCGGATTACGTCGCGCCAACCAAGGATACTGAAAAGCTTTTGGTGGACATTTGGCAGGATCTGTTAGGTATCGAAAAAATCGGCATTTACGACAACTTCTTCGAGTTGGGCGGCCATTCGCTGTTGGCTACACGAATGATCTCCAGAGTCAAAGAGTCGTTGTCGGTTAACTTGCCGCTGCGAGATATATTTACCGCATTAACGATTGCTGAGCTTGCAGGCGTAATAGAAGAGTTAATAATAAACAATGAGGAGGAGACCGATGCTGGGACGCGGAATCTGGTTCATATCGTTCCGAGTGATGAGCGAGATACTTTCCCACTGGCTTTTGCACAGAGCCAATTATGGTTCCAGCATCAAGTCAATGGTGCCAACCTAGCCTACAATATTTCGCTGGGTTATCAACTTAAAGGCAAGCTGGAGTTTGCTGTGGTACAGCGAGCATTGGATGAGATAGTCGCGCGTCATGAGTTGTTGCGTAGTCGCTTCATTTTGCTTAACGACGAACCGGTACAGCAAGTCTCTAAAGAGAGCCAATTTGAGTTAGGATACGAAGACCTCTGCGATTTTGATGACAAACAACTTAAGCTGAGCGAGTGGATGGAAAGACTTGTCAGCCATGAGTTTGATTTGAGTGCAGGTCCAGTGATATTTGGTCAGTTGGTTAAAATGTCAGAAAATCAGCATGTATTGCTGATGGTTATGCATCATATTATCGCGGACCATTGGTCAATCGGCTTGTTGATTGAGGAGTTTAAAACCCTCTATACAGCGTTTGCTAAAGGCCAAACTAACCCATTGGCACCGCTGGCTTTACAGTTTGGCGATTATGCTAAATGGCAACATGACTCTCTGGGTGATGACGGGATCGAACAGCAAGTACAGTACTGGCAGAATCAATTAGTTGGTATTCCAGATTTTCTACCGGTACCTGCCGATTATCAAAGACCTCCGGTACAAGACTTTAGTGGTGGTTCAATCGACTTGCTCATTGACGAAGAGTTGACTGCTCAATTGCGTCAAATCAGTCGTGAGCACGGCGTATCTTTATATATGGCCATGATGAGTGCATGGGCGCTACTGTTGGGCAAAATTTCCGGTGAAAAAGATATTGTCATTGGAACGCCTTCTGCTAACCGCCCAGTTAAAGACTTGGAACAAGTCATAGGTTTCTTTATCAATGTCTTGCCGATACGAGTTGATTTATCCGGTGAACCATCGGTTGCACAATTACTCACGCAGGTCAGAGATACGTTTTTTGCTGCACATGATAATCAGCTTGTTTCTTTCGAACAGGTTGTGCAAGCCATTAGTCCAGCAAGAAGTGCTGCTTTCAGCCCGATCTTCCAAGTTACATTTGCTTGGCAGAAAGCGACGACTAGGAACGTTGAAACCGAACATCAAACAGGTCTTTCGGTGCAAAGCTATGAAGTCGATGGTGGTAGCAGTGCCAAATATGATCTTTCTATGCATATGGAGGAACAAGACGATGTCATTGTCGGTAACCTGGAATTTGCCACCTCGCTTTTCGATAGAACAACGATTGAACGTTATATTGCATACTTCCAGCAAGTATTACGGGCAGTTGTGCAAGATACTAGTGCACCCATTAATCAGATAGATATTGTATCGAGATCTGAATACGACAAGTTGGTTTACGATTTTAATAGCACCGATGTAGCTCTGATAGAAGATAAATGTTTTTATCAACTCATCGAGCAATATGGTAGGTCGACGCCGGATGCTCCAGCCGTTGTATTCAATGAACAACAGCTTAGTTACGGCGAACTTAACGCTAGAGCGAATCAATTAGCTCACTATCTTCAAAATGAGCGCGGCGTCAATGTCGATGTTCAGGTCGGTGTTTGTTTTGAACGTTCCATCGAAATGATAATTTCTGTGGTCGCGATACTTAAAGCTGGTGGTGCTTATGTTCCGCTTGAACCGTCTTATCCGCAAAGTCGTTTGGCGTACATGATGGAAGACTCACAAATGACTACTGTCTTGACCAGCACCGAAATGAAAGATAGATGCGATTTTGCCGATGATATCGCTGTATGTGTTAACGACGATACTATGGCAGCGAAGTTGCGAATGTTGTCGATCGATTCCCCAGTTAATGATGCTACACCTGACTCTTTGGCCTACGTGATTTACACGTCGGGCTCTACGGGTAAACCTAAAGGAGTTGCTTGTCATAACCGAGGTGTAGTCAGCTTGCTTGAATTTATGCAACGGATTGCTCCGTTGCCACAGGGAGCCCGAGTCACACAAGCGGCCAGTTTTAGTTTCGATGTTTCGGTATACGAGGTCATGAGTGCCCTGTGTTACGGTCACTGCCTAGAAGTAATCGAAGACAACACCCGAATGAATACCGTTAAGTTGTTTGGACTGTTGGTTGAACGGCAAGTCTCGAGTTGTTTCTTACCGCCAGTTTATGTTGGCGAATTTACCAACTATCTTGAGCGTGCGACTAAAAGACCGCCGCTAAAACGGTTGCTTGTCGGGGTCGAATCACTCGCGATGAAACAATTGCAATTGATTAAAGAGTTGTTGCCTGAGGTTGAAATTCTAAACGGCTACGGTCCTTCAGAATCAAGCATTTGTTGCAGTATCTACCAAGTTCGTCATGGCATAGATACTGAATGCAAAGTGGCTCCAATCGGCAAGCCAGTCACCAATAACAGACTATATGTTTTAGATGACCAGATGCGTGTAGTACCTCAAGGTGTGGTTGGGGAGTTGTATATCGGCGGTATGGGTCTTGCTCGTGGCTACAACTATAGTCCGCAGATGACCGAACTGAGGTTCTTGCCAAGCCCGTTTGTCGAAGGTGACCGATTGTATAAAACCGGTGACCTATTACGTTGGAATAGCCGCGGCGATTTAGAGTTTGTCGGGCGTGCTGACCAACAGGTGAAAATACGTGGATTTAGAATCGAGCTGGGAGAGATCCGTCATGTGTTGATTGTCCACCCTTCTGTGGACGATGCTTTGGTAGTGGTTCAACAACAGGATGATGGTGACAAGCAGCTCGTCGCTTATTTGGTTTGCTGTCAAGAGTCGAATCTTGATGAAGCTGCGACCGAACAACTAATCGTAGAATTGAAAAACCAAGTGGCACTGACCTTACCTAACTACATGATGCCGGCTGCCTTTATGCCGATAGAACGTATTCCGCTTACCATCAATGGTAAGGTTGATCAGCGGGCGTTGCCACGGGTAGATATATCTGCCTTGAGTAGAAGCAAAGAGTATGTCGCTCCAAAGAGTGAAATGGAGTGCTATCTTGCCGAGGTTTGGCAGCAGGTGTTGGATGTCGGGCAGGTCGGTTTGCACGATAACTTTTTCGAGCTCGGCGGACATTCGATGATGGCCACTAAAATCATCGCCAGACTACGCGGAGATAAGCAAATAGAAATGGCCATTTTGGACATTTTCAATTACTCAGAGTTAGGAGAATTTGCTCAGGCTGTTGAGAAACAAGCTGAGCAAGGGTTGGAGATACCAGCGTTTGCACAAGATGACGACAATGATGAGGCAGATATTGAGGTTGTTGAACTATGAATATCCTAAAGAAACTGCTTAATTACAAATCATTGTCGATTTATATCAATTGGACCGATGAAAAGCTTTCTATCGAAGCTAATCGCGGAGCGTTGACTGATGAGATCAAGCTTGAACTAAAGTCGCTCAAACCATCCATTATCGAAACCTATGAACAGTTGGGGATCCAGTCAAACCGACAACTGGCGCCAAGCACTTATTCGCAAAATCGATTATGGTTTATCGATGCGTTGGGTCAAGGTTCGAACTATTACAACATTATCGAAGAATTGCACATCGATAAGTTCTTGGATGTTTCGTCGCTTAAGCGAGCGTTGACTGAGATTATTGCGCGTCATGAGATTTTAAGAACAGCTTACGTAGAAGAAGAAGGCAAAGTCTATCAAGTGATTCTGCCGTTGCCCGAGTTGCCGTTGGAAATTGTTGATCTCTTTGAACTCCCAAGAGAAAAAGCTCTGCTCAAAGTACATGAATATATGGAAAGAGAAGCCGATCATTGTTTTGATTTGTCTGCTGGTTTACCTATTCGCTTCACATTGTGCCGTTTCAGTGAGTACGAAAGCTACCTGTTGATCAATGTTCACCATATTGCATCTGATGGTTGGTCTCAGGATCTAATGCGCTTAGAACTTGATACCTTGTATCACTGTTATCTTAATAATCAACCCTGTCTTCTAGAGCCGCTTAAGGTGCAGTTTGCTGATTATGCAGTTTGGGAAAACAAGTTCTTTAATCATGAGCTTAGACAAAAACAAATAGACTATTGGCACAAGAATCTCGAAGCGGCGCCTTTGGTGCACAATCTGCCGTTGGATAAACAACGACCGAAGGAGCAAACCTATGATGGTGGTATGGTCGAAAGCCAATTGCGGGGTAAGCCTTTAGCAGATTTGAAAGCGCTGTGTGCAAAGTACAACATGACTTTGTTTATGGGTGCCAGCGCGATCTTTTCCTTGATGTTAAGCCGTTTCAGCAACGAGCAGGACGTGGTATTTGGTTCATCCATTTCTAATCGAGATAAACCTGAAGTTGCTAAGATGATAGGTTTTTTTGTCAATACCTTGATTTTTAGGATTCAGTTTGAAGGCATCGAGACATTCGAGCAGTTGATGCTGCACTCTAAGGAAGTGGCACTTGGTGCCTATACTCACCAATATATGCCATTTGATGAATTGGTCAAAACCTTAAATCTCAAAAGATCTTTGGCTTATGCGCCGTTATTACAGATCTATTTTGGTCTTGATACCGTGGATAATGTGGATGCTGCTAGTAATACTATGAGTAGTGAGTCGAAGCCAAATTTTAGTATGCTTAAAACTAAATTCGACCTGTCTGTGTCCAGTTTTGAAGATGGTGAGACGTTGAAAATCTTGTGGGGCTACAACATTGATTTGTTTATGCCATCAACGATAGAAAGAATGGCTAATTGTTTTGAGCATTTAATCCATGCAGTTACGTCTAAGCCGGAGGCAAAGCTGTCGGATATAGCGACGCTTCCAGTTAAAGAAGCTATGGCAATACCTGCTAAGGCGACAAAAAGCATTTTAGGGCACGAGTGGCTGGAGCGACAAGCGAGAACACGAAGAGGACATGAAGCTTTGGTCGATGGAGATCATGTACTCAGTTATGCTGAGCTTAATGCCTGGTCGAATCAATTAGCACGAAGCCTAGTGCAAAAAAGCGATTTGCGCGGTAAAGCAGTGGTGATATGTATGGCACGTTCAAACCGTTTGATCGCAACGGTATTTGCCGTGCTGAAAGCCGGAGGTTGTTACATTACATTAGATCCTGATTATCCGATCGGTCGAATGCAATGGATGTGTGACAAAAGTAATGCCGCATTAGTGCTGCTGGACAGTGAACGTCACTCTTTGATGTTCGAAGGATATCAAAGTCTGGATGTGCGTACTTTGGAAGATCAGCTTGAAGCACAGGCTGAAGATGATTTGGCGCTAGATATTGATGATGAGGAGTTGGCATATATCGCATTTACGTCGGGGTCGACGGGAGAGCCTAAAGGGGTAATGATAAGTCACGGTAACCTTCAGTCGTATTTGAGTGGTGCATTAAATGCGTATGGTATTAACGGCGATGACCGGGTATTACAGTTCTCGACGATGTCGTTTGATATTTTTGTTGAGGAAGTGTTTGCCACGATAGCGGCAGGAGCAACGTTGGTGCTGCGCAATGACGAGATCGTCAGTGACGTGAACGCGTTGTGCGATTTCACGGCTGAACAGAATATCAATGTGATGAGTTTACCGACGGCATATTGGCACTCGTTGTGTGAGGTACTGCCGCAGCTTCCAGACGATGCGTTTAAGTCGATACGGTTGATGGTGCTAGGTGGTGAAGCGATGTCTAAGTATCAATTGCAGCGCTTTAAGGCTCGCTTTGGCGAGTCGATAAGGATACTTAATACCTATGGTCCTACAGAAGCGACGGTCGTGGCGACTGTGTACGACACCTGTAATGATATTGAGGGAATGGCAAGTGTGCCAATAGGACGTGCAATAACAGGGACTGTTTGCTACGTAATAGATAAGCAAGGACATTTATGTCCTCCAGGCGTTATAGGGGAATTATACTTGGGTGGTCATGCTGTGGCTCAAGGATATTATGGCGCAGAGGCGCAAACGGCGGATCGATTCGTGGCGCTGGCAGCTTTGCCGCAAGCCGGGCGCTTGTATAAGACAGGGGATAATGTCCGGTGGTTGGATGGTGGCGAGATCGAGTTTTGTGGGCGCAGTGACGAGCAGGTGAAGATTCGTGGATATCGAGTCGAGCTAGGGGAAATAGAACGGCAGTTGGCGGCCGAGCCAGAGGTGGATTCGGCGTTGGTGTTGGCGGTTGAACATCAAACGGGTGGAAAGCAGTTGCTCGGATATATTAAGCCTAAGGATAACGTCGAGGATGAGCAAAGGTTTATCGCGGGCATCAAGGAAGGATTGTCACGACGAGTGCTCGAGTTTATGGTGCCGCATGTGTATGCGATAGTGGCGGATTGGCCGCTAACTGATACTGGGAAAGTAGATAAAAGGGCGTTGTTGAAAGTCCAACAATTGATGTTAGGTAAAGAAAGGGGCAAAGCCGAGAATGATACAGAAAAGGTTCTGGTAGAGATTTGGAGTGATCTATTGGGAGTGCCGGGTGAGCAAATAAGTGTTGACGACGACTTCTTCGAGCTTGGCGGATATTCATTGTTGACATTACGGATGGTGGCGCAAGTCGAAGATCGGTTAGGTCAATCATTACCTGTGAAGATATTTTTTAAATATAGCACCATCCGTACGCTAGCCAAGTTTCTCAATGGCGAAGAGGAGCACCATAGTGGTAGCTTACTTAAGCCGTTGGGTGATGCTTATGAGGGGTATCAGACCGTTTATGCGATACCGGGGATTGCCGGGTTGTCGAATACTTTTACGGCGCTCGCCGGCCAGGGAAAACGATATCGTTATAGGGTCTTGGCCTTCGACCATCAAGGAGTGTTTGGTGAAACCCCCATATTTGACAGTGTGGCGGACAATGCGGTGGCGTTTGCTGCGAATATTCGTCAGCAACAAAGGGTGGGGCCTTATGTGGTGCTTGGCCACTCTTACGGCGGTGTGATAGCTCTAGAGACGGCTAGGCTATTACGTAGAGAGGGACATGAAGTAAAGGCGGTGCTACTAGATACTTATTTTGAGCAGCAAAAGCTCAAACGTAACGAAACCGTTGAAGTGACATCTGAGCGAAATGATGCGGCAATGCCTGAGATGATATCTGAGAGCCTGACAACGCTGTATAACAAGCAAACCACGTTGTTCGAAAAGTATCGCATAGAGGAACTGGATGGTTTGGACTGTTTGTTTATCTTCGCCAAAGGTAATGGTGTGGATATACAGGCGTATATCGACTATCTCGAAAAGACGATCAGCGAATCGGTGAACTATCGTATTGTATCAGGAGATCATTTCGGTATGCTGCAGTCTCAATACGTTGGAGATTCGGCGCAATTTTTGGCTCAATTTATACATGACGCCAGTGTGGCAGATTAAGTCTTATCCAAAATTACGATATAAATGCCGGTGCTGTATTATTTTTGTCGAAAGTCGGTATGTTATAGCTCTCTAGCTAACTTAAGCCATCGCGCTTCATAACGTAGAAGCTTGATGCTCGTCAGTAGAACCTCACTATTCATTGAAAGGTTTAAGCAAACCATGACCAAGGCTATCCGGCCAGTGCGAGATCGCGAACATTTATTAACCAGTTAAGCAGCTAAATAATGGATAGATTTGACGATCAGTTCTAGTCGTGATCATATACTCTCTTATACGGAGAGCCGCGATGAGCCTGACTTTGCTGACTGACCACTTTGCCGACATTGAAGACCCAAGACAAGCATCAAAAGTAACCTATAAACTGTTTGATGTCCTGTTTTTAATCCTGACTGCGGTGATTTCAGGCGCAGAAGGCTGGGAAGAAATCGAAGATTTTGGCCACTCGCGACTGGAATGGCTGAAAAAGTACGGTGATTTTAGTTATGGCATACCGGTTCATGACACTATCGCTAGGCTTGTTTGTCGTATCGACCCGCAAGCGTTACATCATGTAGTTGCCCCCGCTAAAACGGACAATGCTAACTTGCCATTTTGAGAACTCGATACTCTCGCGGTGACATCATTTTTAA
>NZ_AMRG01000014.1 GCF_000299895.1 Idiomarina xiamenensis 10-D-4 | reverse complement strand
GATGACTGTGTTATAAATGGGATATTTACAAGGCCTTTCCAATCGTTTAAGAAGCTTATTTTCGTACATATCTTGAAATAGCTCGTTAAAAGTCATCCCGCTATGTTTGGTAAGAGAGCTCAATGATAGTGGATCAACGCCTTCTCTGAGCATCGCTCTGATTGTTTCTGCTTCTCCACGTGCTTCAGCTAGTGTCAGTTGCCCGAACTTACCCAGCGACTTTTCTCTCCTCTTTCCATTAAAGGAATATCTCAAGGACCAATAAGGTTCACCACGATTTGGAACGACAAACGATAACCCATTGCCATCGGATGTTTTACTTGGCTTGCCTTTACCAAGTATGTTGACTTGTTTCACTGTTAAATTTGGCATTTTTTTCACCTCTTGTACTCACCAGTAGTTTGAGACTAGCAGTGAAAAGTACTCACCACAATACTCACCAATTGGATGAAACAGAATGAAAAAATACGGAACGATGAAAAACAAAACCCCGCTATAAAGCGAGGTTTTTCAGGTTGTTATGAATATTTTTGAGCGTTAGTGAGCTTTACTCAATATTCTGGATCTGCTCCCGCATCTGCTCAATCAATACCTTCAGCTCGACGGCGGCGGCGGTGATGTCGGCGTTGATGGATTTGGAGGCGAGGGTGTTGGCTTCGCGGTTGAACTCTTGCATCATAAAGTCGAGGCGGCGGCCGCAGGCGCCACCTTTATTGAGGATGCTGCGCGCTTCTTTGGTGTGGGCGCCGAGGCGGTCGAGTTCTTCGGCGACGTCGACTTTTTGCGCGAGCATGATCATTTCTTGCTCAAGGCGCTGCGGATCGAGTTCTAGCTGCGCTTCTTCAAAGCGTTTTTGAATGCGTTCGCGCTGCCATTGCATCACTGCAGGCATGTGTTCGCGAACGACTGCGACTTGTTTTTCAACGCCTAGCAAACGCTCTTCGAGCATGCTTTTTAACGCGTCGCCTTCACTTTTGCGGGTGTCGATAAAGGCGTTAAGCGCTTTTTCTAAGGCGCTTAATACATCCCGTTGAATGGCATCCATGTCTTCTTCTTGTGCGTCAACCACGCCTGGCCATTTCAGCACATCCATGACGTTGATTTGCGGGTTGCGCGCACGTTCGGCGATCCAACGCGCGCTTTCGATAACGCTTTCGGCTAACGATTCATTCAGATTCAAGCTACTTTGCTGGCTGCGCTCGATGTTCAATCGTAAGCCGCAATCGACCTTGCCGCGTTGTAATTGCTTACGAAAACGCTCACGCAGCAAGTTTTCTAGGCTACGAAACTGATCGGGCAAACGAAAGTTGGTTTCTAAATAACGCTGGTTAACCGAACGAATTTCCCATACGGCGCTACCCCACTCCGCTTTAAGCTCGTGGCGGGCGTAGCCGGTCATACTCTGAATCATGTGCTTTATCCTGTTGGTCAGTGCGACAAGTGTGACACTGTTGCTGTCGGCATTAGCGCCGATAATACGCTGGCGTGGTTAATTTATCCACTTACGCACGGTAATTGGTTTGAACGCCAACATGGCGTCCACTAACGCCTCAGCATTGTCGTTGTGCAGGATCATTTGATGGTGCCCATCGCGCACAAAGCCCTCGTCGACGGTATGCTGTAAAAACTGCAACAAATGATTGTAGTAACCACTTACATTCAAAAACGCGCATGGCTTTTGGTGAAATTCCAATTGCTGCCACGTCAGCATTTCAAAGATTTCTTCTAATGTGCCCAAGCCGCCGGGCAAGGCGATAAAGCCGTCGGCTAACTCGCTCATTTTCAATTTACGTTCGTGCATGGTTTGCACCACATGCATTTCGCTCAGTCCGTTGTGCGCGATTTCTTTATCGATCAACGCTTGTGGGATCACGCCATATACCTGCCGTCCCAGCGACAACGCCGTGTTGGCAATTTCGCCCATTAGTCCTACCGAGGCACCGCCGTAGACGATATCGATACCGCGTGCAGCCAACACCTTGACCAGCGCAACCGCTGCTTCTCGATAATACGGCTCACGGCCACTGTTAGAACCGCAATAAATGGCGATACGCTGAATACTCATAAGCTGCCTTTCCTATCTATGACGACCACATCAGGCAGCGATTATAAGCAAGCTAACCACTCAACGACAGCCTTGTCAGGCTAATTTTACGCAGTTAATCAACATCCACACCTTGATCGTCAAAGTGTAATCCCGACACCTGACCCTCCGCGCCCTTATAATGGCTAAACCAAGTTTGCAGAATAGCGGTGATTCCAGGCCAACGCTGTTGTAGTTCGCTTACCGATTGCAGTTCACTAAACACCGTATCGCTGGGCACAACCGCTATATACTTATCGTCACGTTCGCCGTTATCGGTCATTTGTAGACGTCCAATAATACGCACCGACAATTGACTACCACGCGGTAAGGCAGGTCCTAGGATCAACACATCCAGTGGGTCGCCATCGCCGCCGTCGGCGCGTGCTGCCAGCGTGTTAGGCAAGGCGCCGTAGTTAATTGGGTAGGACAAATAGGCAATTTTTCGGGGCTGCTCATTCTGTAGCTCCCAACTGAGCCAATCGTTATCGTCGTGGTCTAGTTGCCATTTGTCGACACTACCTGCAGGAATTTCGACTACGGCGGTCAATAGTCCTTCTTCGCTGTTGTAAGCAGGCGTTTCGATCAGCGCTTGGCGATGCGCTTGTGCGGCAATTTGTCCCATCTCGACAGCGGTCTCGCCATCGGGCCCAATGACGGTCTCGGCCGGAAGCTGCTGGATAAACTCACCGATGCGTTGCAACCAACGCAGATCGGCTAATACGCCACGCTGTTGCGGCTGCGCCCACTGCGCATGCTCTCGGACATACTGTGCCCAATAAAACTCCACAAAGGGTATCGCTTTTTCGGGTTTGCGCAGGTAGCGATCGCGTAGCCAATACATCGCGCCACGTAACGGGTCATCGGCCATAAATTCGCGCCCTACTTGCCTAGGCATGTCATCAATCTCGACTAACTGGCCACGACCATCGCGCAACCAGACTTGGTCGTTAGCGACCAGCCATTGCCAAAACTCGGTTTGGCTCAAGTCCGACTTATCCGCTGTGACCCGCACAGTCACCGGTTGTTCTGCCCGCAACGGGCTGAACTCACGCATCGCACTAAAGGTATGGTGACCGTCGGTCAGATAATATTGACCCGCTGGCCCAAGCACCACGGTTTTGCGAGGTAGCTCGTTTAAGTCTTTATTAAATGCCTTTTGTTGATGTTGGTATTTATCGATTTTTTTGGTCACTTGGTCGTATGCGAGCACCGCCTGAGTCGGGTGTAATTTGGCGATGGTCAGGGTGACCTCTTGCGCCATGATAACACTCGACCAAGAGGCCAAGATGACAAACAGTCCAGCAAAACACCTACGCATATAACAGTTCCTTATGACACCCCAAGTTGTTTCAAGCACCGCTAGCCTAGCGCGTAAAAATGACAACTACATGTCACTGACATCAAATTCACACATTGACGTCACAAAAAAGACATAAAAATTATGCATTTCTGTCATCCGCTAACGCTAGCCTACGGGCGTTCTTACGCCCCCGCTAGTGGGTCACTTACTAACAGGATGTGTTCGTATGTCGTTTCTTAAAAAAACCAACAGAAGCCTTTTAACGACCTGTATTATCACTGCTTTAACGGCGCCACTGAGTACCATGGTGTACGCCGCAACGACCGTGCAAGGCCAAGTCAGCGACGCTAACGGTGCACCATTAGCGGGTGTCCGCGTTAGCGTTAAAAACAGTCAGCAAAGTGTATTTACCGACGCCACCGGCCGCTATAACTTACGCCAGATAGATGCTGAGCAAGTCACCCTGACTTTTGAGTACATTGGTTTACCGACTAGCGAACGTCAATTGACGCTCAATCAGCAAAGCCAGCAACTCAATGTCAGCTTAACGCCGCGCGACGACATCGAACGCATTCAAATTACTAGTCAACGCGATGCCAGTAACCGCGCCTTAAACGAGTACCGCGCCGCCGACGCCATCAGCAACTTCATTGCCGCCGATGATATGGGCCAGTTTGTTGACCAAAACGTGGCCGAGTCGTTACAACGTTTGCCCGGCACCAGTATTACTCGTGACCAAGGTGAAGGACGTTTTGTAAGCGTACGTGGTTTGTCGTCATCGTTGAACACGGTGACCCTAAACGGCGTGCGCGTAGGTACGCCGGAAGACGGCTCTCGGGCCGTACCGCTCGACGTCATTCCGACCGGTTCGGTCGAAAGTATCGAGCTGGTTAAAGCGCCAACCGCAGACATGCCAGGCGACGCCTTAGGCGGCGCTATCGATATTAAATCGCCATCGCCGTTTGACCGTGACGGTTTAAGCGTGCGTTATCGGGCAGAAGCCTCGTACAATGACCTCAGCGGCGACACCAGTCCCAAAATGCAATTCAACATCAGCGACGTGGTCAACGATAAGTTTGGTTATGCCTTTGGTATTAACTATTTAGACCGTAAACTCGAGTCGGATAACGTTGAAGCTGAGTATGACAAAGTCGATTTTGCCGGGGAAGACGTGTTTTCGGTGATCGAGGTACAACAACGCAAATATTACGTCAATCGCGAACGCTTAGGCACCAATCTAAACTTAGAATACCGCCCTAGCGACGCCAGTCGTCTGTATCTAAATACCATTTACAGCGAATTTACCGACGAAGAGACACGCCAACGCAGTATCTTTTCTTTTGAAGACGGCGAATTAAGCGCTTTTGATGGCAGTAGCGCCGTCATCAATGAATTGCCAGGTGACGCCATTAAACGTCGCATTCGCTTTCGCACCAAAGAGCAGGACACACTCGCCATCGACGCGGGTGGCGAATACCGTTTTCGCGATTGGACGCTGAATTACCGTGCGGGTTATTCGAAAACACGGGAGCGGGTATTGGATGAGAATGAAGGCCGTTATGAGTACAACGACGATAGTCTAGGCGCTCGCTACCAAATCGGCCAAGGCTTACCGAGCTTCGATATTTTGGAAAACGGTCAGGCCACTCGTTTGCATCTCGATAACGCCAATTACACGCTGGATCGCGCCGTACTAGTACCGAAGATAGTCAATGACGATGAATATAATGCAGGTTTTGACGCCGAGTTTCCGTACGCATTTGGCTTAACCGAGCTGACACTAAAAACCGGTTTTGATATGCGCTTAAAAGACAAGTACGCCGATGTCGGCGAGTATGAGTTGCGTGATGTGCCGGATGCCAGTCTCGCCGACTTGACCATTGCCGCGCCGGACTATGGCTTAGGCGATTTAGGCGATGGCATTAGCAGCGGCGCTTATATGGATTATTTCTATCAAAACCGCGACCAGTTTAAAGAGCGCGAGAAAGACCTTATCGAGAATCGCGCGTTGCTGGAGGGTCAGGATTTTGATGCCAGTGAAGATGTGTATGCCGGTTATTTGATGGCTACCGTGGATTTGACACGTACCCGTATCATTGCTGGCGTGCGCGTTGAACAGACCCGGTTTGAAGCGCAAGGTAAACAGCTGACATTTGATGAGAACGGCGGGTTAACCATCAGCGATCGCTTTGCTAAAAGTGATTACACCAACGTCCTACCCAGCGTACATATCGCTTACGATTTAGCCGACGATATGAAACTCCGCGCGGCTTGGACCAACACCATCGCCCGCCCTAGTTTTAAAGACTTATCACCGCGCGCCGAGGTCGATTTAGAAGATTTAGACGTCGAACTGGGTAATCCCGATCTTGACCCTTATGAAGCCATGAACTGGGACTTGATGTACGACTGGTATTACGCCGATAGCAGCCTGTTATCGCTCGGTGTGTTCTATAAGGACATCGATAACTATGTGGTCAATCTGACTAGTAACAACGTCGCCGAATTCGACGGCTATGATGTCGAGCGTCCAGTGAATGCTACTAGCGCCAGCGTCAAAGGCTTCGAAGCAAATTGGCAGCATAGCGTTAACCAAGGCGCCTTAGCAGGCTTTTTATTCGGCGCCAATTTGACCTTGCTGGATACCGAATTAGAGCTTCTAGAGCGAGCTGGCGAGAGCTTTTCTATCCCGGAGTCAGCAGACAAAAATGCCAATCTATTTATTGGTTTTGAACGCGGCAATTTTAGTACCCGTTTAAGCTGGACTTACCGCGACGAGTATTTAGAAGAAGTGGGTGATGACAGCCGCTACGATATTTATGTCGCACCGCACAAGCAACTCGACTTAACCGCGTCTTATCGTTTCAGTAAAGCGTTCGAATTGGTCGCGGAAATTACCAACATCAACGATGCGCCATTGGAACTTTATCAAGGTTCAAAAGATTACACACTACAATGGGAAGAGTATGGTCCAACCTTCTCACTGGGTGTAAAAGGTCGTTTTTAAAACTCCGCGTTCCCCTTATTAGCCCGTACGTTAACCGCGTGCGGGCTATTTTCATCCGGTTTACCGAGCGCAACAATAGTGTATGGGCGATTCAAGCACGGCAAAAGCCGTCAACCCCCACCTTACGACAAGTCTGTGCCGTGCTATAATCGCTGGCAATTCACCCTGATCCCATAATAGTTCAGCAACAGCGAGAGAGATGATATGCGTCCAAGTGGCCGTACTGCCCAACAAATTCGTCCCGTTACCATCACCCGTCAATACACCAAGCATGCCGAAGGCTCGGTGTTGGTTGAGTTTGGCGAGACCAAAGTACTTTGTACGGCATCGGTCGAAGCCGGTGTGCCGCGCTTTTTGAAGGGCAAGGGCCAAGGCTGGGTAACCGCCGAGTACGGCATGTTACCGCGCGCCACCCACACCCGCTCACAACGTGAAGCGGCACGTGGCAAACAGGGTGGTCGCACCATGGAAATTCAACGCTTGATCGCACGCTCGTTGCGCGCCTGTGTCGATTTGGCGGCATTGGGTGAAAACAGCATCACCGTCGATTGCGACGTTATTCAGGCCGACGGTGGCACGCGTACCGCCTCAATCACCGGCGCCTGCGTGGCATTGGTCGACGCGCTGAACTGGATGCGCGCCAAAGGTATGGTTAAGGTGAATCCGTTAAAAGGTCTGGTAGCCGCTATTTCGGTAGGTATTTATGACGGCGCCGCAGTCAGCGACTTAGAATACTTAGAGGATTCAGCCGCCGAAACCGATATGAACGTGGTCATGACCGAGGCTGGTAAGTTTATCGAAGTGCAAGGTACCGCCGAGGGCGAACCCTTTAGCCTAGAAGAAATGCAAGAGCTGCTGACACTGGCGCGTAACAGCATTCGCGAATTAATCGACGCACAAAAAGCCGCCTTAGCCTAAGGAAATGCAGCGATGAAAGACTACCAAAAAGCCTTTATCGAATTTGCCATTGAGCGCGAAGTACTGAAGTTTGGCGAATTCACGCTTAAATCCGGACGCAAAAGCCCGTACTTTTTTAACGCCGGTTTATTTAACCAAGGCTCCGATTTAGCCCGTTTGGGGCGCTTTTACGCCGCCGCGCTGATGGATGCCAAGGTCGATTTTGATCTATTGTTTGGTCCCGCCTACAAAGGTATCCCGATTGCTACCGCTACCGCGATTGCTCTGTACGACCAGCATCAACACGATGTGCCTTATTGCTTTAACCGCAAAGAAAAGAAAGACCACGGTGAAGGCGGTAACCTAGTCGGCGCAGCGCTGCAAGGCAAAGTGATGTTGGTAGATGATGTTATCACGGCAGGCACCGCTATCCGCGAGTCAATGGCCATTGTTGAGGCTAATCAAGCCGAACTGGCCGGTGTATTGATTGCCCTAGACCGTCAAGAAAAAGGCCAAGGCGAGTTATCGGCCATTCAAGAGGTTGAACGCGACTTTGGGGCGCCGGTGATCAGCATCGTATCGCTGAACGATGTCATCAATTATTTAGCCGATAGCGACGACTTTAAACAACACTTGGAATCAGTTAGCGCTTACCGTAGCCAATACGGTATTCAATAAACGACTGCCAGCAAATCAAAAAAGCCACCATCGCGAGCAACGCAACGGTGGCTTTTTTAATACCACTAATGATCACTTTTACAGCTGTTTTTCAGGCTGCCAAACAATACCCATACGGCCATTAAGCACTTGGCATTCGCCACCGGCGGCTTGCAACACGCTGTCATCATCAACCTGCATCATCAACGAAAAGTCGTCTTGTAACAGGTTAATTTGCTTGCGCTCGCCGCGACACAGTACGCGCATCGAGTCGATGGCGCCGCGATTATCTAAGAAACGGGTGGTGGGTTCGACTTTGACCACGTCATGCTCGTTGGCTAACTTGGCAACCGCGACCCGCCGCGGCGTTAATAAACCGCGCGAACCGGCCAATAAGTATTGAAAGTTAGCAGCAACCATATTGTCCGCTTGTTGCGCATTTTCGACAATAAATACACCACGTTCGCCGATAATACCAAACTCACCATTTTTCAAATTGACCAACAGCGCGGTGTTTTCATCAATCCCCACCGATACCGGCGTTGATGTGGTTGCGGCCAAGCGCATCAATCGCGCTTGACGACCCTGTTCAGAAAAGGCCGAATCTAACGAACCAAAATGGAATAACTGAATACCGCCTAACGGATGATAAGTCAGGCTATCAACGCTGACATTGGGCGGGCAGGTGCCATCTAAATTACAACCAAACATCGGTGGCTCGGCGGCTAATGCGCCCGACTTCAGCGCCTCGCGACTACTACCGTTAGTGATCAACGGCCCACCACTCATCACCGCCGCACCGGCGCCACTGCCGCCAACCGCAAGCTCTTCTTCGCTAATTTGCAAGGCGATGGTTTGCAACAATGGTGTGGCGCTATTGTTAGGACGGATCAGGCTGTCACGAATACGATTGGCGCTGCCATCGGCAAAAAACAAGCCATCGGCGCCTTCAACCATGCTCACCGCTTGCTCCGATGACTTACAAAACGCCACTTGGCGTTGATGCAGTTGCGGATAAACACGAGCCCGATCCCAGGCGCCTACCGTTTCCGCACGCACCTTATCTAACTCGTCACAACGTCCTTGCCGCTGCGCTGCAACCACCGCTGCATCCAACGGTAGCCATTCGCCATCGACGCCTAGTTGTTGGAATAAACTGTCATAGTAACCGACATCGGTGAAGCTATCGCGCGCGCCGGCGGTGACAAATAGCACTTTCGCCTTGCCCTCACCTTGATGACGCTGCTGCGCCATCTCGGCAAAGCGTTGCATGATGGCCAGCGAATCTTTGTTCATGGTTTCGGCCAGATTAACGCGTGTTTGCAGCGTCGCCACATGCGGCATCTCTAAGTGATCGATAATGCGGTTCCATTCCGCATCCGACAACTTGTCGTATAATTGCTTGGTCGCACGACGTGTAAATTCTTCTTGAAAGCGGCGCTCTGGCACGATGTCTTCGTTTAACCGTTCGCGCACTAAATCAATCGCCTCAATCACTTCTTTACGCTCGGGTTCACGCGCGCCCGGCCAAATATCTTTATCGATAGCTGCTTGTCGATATTTGCCGGTCAGATTTAAATAGCGGTCGGTACGCATGCTATCGCGGTCAATCCAATCGGTTTCGTCGCAATATTGGTGCGCCATGCTGGAGCAAATTTTTAATCCACCGCCAGCTAATAATAAGTGCGGCTCTAGCGGTTTTAACGACTGTTGCTGCGCGTGCGCAGCAAATGCGCTTAGCGACGCGAGCAATAATAGACCCAACGATTTGCAGCGTCTGGGGTTGGCAACATTCGGCATGGTGCTTTTACTCCTGTACCGATACATCATGAAATCACTGTTATAGCAGCACAAGCTAGAGAGAAATGACCGTGCTGTCAATTTTAGCGCCGCGCTCAGCACAGCGTTACAGCCAATTTGACAGCCTAACGGGGTAAATAATTCAGTCCTTATCGGTCTCATTTTCAGGCACCGATTGTGCCAGCGGGATCACCAATGAAAAGCGCGAGCCCTGGCCGAGGGTAGAGCTGACCAACACTTTAATCGACATGATCGAGGTGAGTTGCTTGACCAAGGCTAAGCCAATACCCGAGCCCTTAGGCTTGGTCGTAAAAAAGGGCATGAACATGGTATCTTGTACCTCGGTTTCAATACCCTTGCCGCTATCTTCCACAGCAAGGATGACGCTCGTCAAACGCTTGCGCTCAAGCACAATTCGTAAGCGTCGCTGGCGACTGGTTTGCATCGCATCTAAGCCATTACGCACTAAGTTCAGCAACACGTGCTCGAGTAAATCCGGGTCGGTATACACCATGAGTGCGGGCTGACGCCCGACCAACTCCACCTCGATATCGCGTTGACTGGCGAGTTCTTGTGCCAGCTTCAGCACATGGTCCAGCACCTCAGCCAGCGAGCAGGCTTGCATCACCGGTTTTGGCAACTGCGTTAGGCCACGATAATTATCGACGAATTTGAGTAATCCATTGGCGCGCCGCTCGATGGTCACTAACGCTTTATACAGGTCGCTATCTTGCACCTGCTCCTCGGCCAACAACTTAGCCGAACCGGCAAGCGAAGTGATGGGGCCAATCGAGTTCATGATCTCGTGGGTCAGCACGCGTACCAACTTCTGCCACGAGTTTTGCTCTTGCTGGTCAAGTAGATCGTGAATATCGCTGATGCTGACAACCTTGGCGGCGCGCTCGCCCAATTCGGTGGTGTTAACCTTAACCAGTCCACGAAAACGACCATTTTCGCCCTCAATAGTGAGTACTTGGCTAGCCACATCGTGCGAGCAGATAAATTCGAATAAGGGGTTATTCTGCGCCCGTAGCTGTTGCAGCAGGGTGATTTGGTTGATCCCGCACAGCTCGTGCGTAAAGCGATTAACAAAGGTCACTTCGCGGTTATCGACGACCACAAACAACGCCAACGACATGCTGTCCGCTAGTGTGCTCAATATCGAATGACGTGATTCGTTTTCCGAGCGCGCCAAGCGTAACTGTTGTTGTTGCTGGCGCATTACCGCCAATAACTCGGGAAACAGCGACTGTAAATAACGCTGACTCGGTCGGTCATTGGCTGACTCGTCAAACTGTTCGATGAACTTTAGTAACTGTACTCGCTGACGCTGGTAACTGTTCAGCAGACCGACCACCGCCAACACTAATAACACCGATAGTAAAGTGGCAGTGGCCCAGTAGCTCACGACCAGCGCTAAGGCCAGGCCCATCGACAGTACCAACAGCGCTAGTACCGCAACCCAAAAACGCACTTGTGGGCGTTGCCAAATAGCACTCATAGCTCGAATTTATTTAACCGTCGATAAAGCGAGGCACGGTTGATGCCCAGCACTTTCGCCGCTTTAGAAATATTGCCCTCGACCGAGCGCATGGCATTGAGCACCGCCTGCTTTTCTAGTTCCTCTAAATTCAGGGTCGTTAATGGTGTGGCCTGCTCCAACTCGGGCGATGCTGGCTGTCCGTTAGGGAACAATAGCTCGGTACTTAAGTCGTCGCCGCTGGTCAAAATGGTCGCTCGCTCCATCAAATGCTGCAACTCGCGTACGTTTCCTGGCCAATGCCAATCGCTCAGCATTTGCATGGCGTTATCGCTCACCCGTAACGGCTCACGACGATATTTCTTAGCATAGCGCCGTAAAAAGTAGTCGACTAGCAGTGGAATGTCTTGGCGTCGCTCGCGCAAGGCGGGCAGGCGGATCTCGACGGTATTAATACGGTACAGCAGATCTTGCCGGAACTGTCCGGCGCTAACGCTATCTTGCAGGTTGTCATTGGTCGCGCAAATCAGACGAATATCGACGTCGATAGCTTTGCGACCGCCGACTGGGACGATTTGACGATTTTGCAGCGCGCCGAGCAACTTAACTTGTAAGCTCAACGCCAAGTTACCGATTTCATCTAAAAACAGGGTGCCGTTTTGCGCTGCCTCAAAGCGTCCCACTTGATCGTTATCGGCGCCGGTGAACGCGCCTTTTTTATGTCCAAACAATTCGCTTTCAAACAGACTTTCGGTCAAGGCGCCCACATCAACCCCCATAAAGGGCTTGTCGTAACGCTTCGAGAGCTTGTGAATGGTATGCGCGGCAACGCCTTTGCCGGTGCCGCTCTCGCCGGTCAACAAGATGTTGGCATCGGTGCTGGCGGCGCGTTGAATGGTCTCTTTAATGGCTTGCATGGCATCGCTGTTGCCGATGAACTCATCAAAGTCTTGATAGGCTTGCTCAACCAGTTGCACCTGAGTTTGTTCCAGCACTTGAATTTTATGCCGGGTGCGGCGCCGTTCCAGCGCACTGTGCACGGTGGTTAACAAGCGCTCGTTATGCCACGGCTTGACGACAAAATCACCGGCGCCCAATTTCATCGCCTCAATCGCCAACTCCATGCCACCATAAGCGGTGATCAACACCACCTCAATATCCGGATGTTCGGCTTTGATGCGTTGTAAGATGGCCAACCCCTCTTTACCGCTACTGGCATCTTGGGTAAAGTTCATATCCAACAGCACCACATCGTAATCGTGCTGTTGTAACTGCTGATCAATGGTCGCCGGCGAGGCCAGCGTATCGACCTTGGCAAACGACTTTTTTAATAACAAATCTGCGGCAAACAGAATGTCTTCGTTGTCATCGACAACTAAAATGGCGGCATTCTTATCCTTCACGTTACTAACCTGTCCTCTACGTTACTGTCCTTGGTGTTACCAACCTCGCGGGTCAGTCATGCTTCAATGCATCAACCGGGTTCATCAGTGTCGAAAAGTAAGAAATTGTCGAAACCGTTATCCAAGATAGGACGATTGTGACGACGCTGGCAAGCACAAAAGCGACCGGCGCCACCTCCACACTGTATGCAAAACCGGCGAGCCAGCGCTGTGACACCCACCACGCCAACGGCCAGGCCAACACGCTGGCTAACGCCACCACTTTAATAAAGTCTAAGCTAAGCAGGTTGATCAAGCGGAATTTACTGGCACCGATAACGCGCCGGATCGCCAGTTCACGAATACGCCGCTCGGCGCTGAACTTGGCCAGACCGAGCATGCCCAACAGCGTCAACAACACGATCAGCAAGGTAAACAGTACCAATAAAACGATTTGGTTACGCAATTGCTTATGTAACCGATTAAACTCGGCGGTCAAGGTCGTTAGGGTGTTATCGCGCAAGTTAAACTCGGCGCTAAGCAACTGATTAATCTGCGCTAACTGCGCCGCATTCGGTGTTTGTTCAAGCTTAATCGCGATCCGGCTGCGTCCTTGCGATTGGTAACCCAGCGCTAAAATAAAGGGTTGTGCGGGAGTGTCCATGGCGCGGAAGATGACATCGTCAATAACACCAACAATGACCCCTTGCAGTTGTTCCGAGTACAGGTGTTGGCCGACGGCGTCGCGCACCTCATCAAAACCGGCTAAGCGGGCAAAGCTGCGAGTAACGATCATGCCCATAGCCTGGCCCTGCTCGCCATCGTCGTCAGCGCTATAATAGTCACCGCTAAAGTCGAGCGAGAAATCACGGCCAGCTAACAGCGACATACCAAAGGTCTCGACATAGTTGTAACCGACACCAACTATCGGGGTCATATCAAAGTGTTGATAGGCACTGCCCGACACCGAGATGTTCGACAAGCTATCGTTAAACGCCATGGTCGGCACTTGCTCACCCCAACTGACCGACGCCACTCCGTGCAACCGCTCTAAGCGCTGCTTAACGCTAATAAAGTCACCGCGTAGGGCGCGTTCTTCTAGGGCTTGCGACAACACCACTTGCTGCCGTTGATAGCCCGTGTCCATCGCCTCGATATGGTCGATTTGCGCGCTGACCACGTAGGTCAACACCAACAAGGTTACCGTTAGCATACTCTGCACAAACACCAACACCTTGCGGAAACCGCCGTGGCCAAGGCGCGCCAATTGGTCTTCGCCGCGCAGGGCTTTGCTAATATCAAATCGCGCAATAAATAGCGCCGGATAGCAACCTGCGGCAAAAGTCAGCAATACCGTTAAGCCCAGTACTACCCACCAGTACAGACTATTTAATACCAGTTGAACCTCTAAAAAGCGGTTGATCATCGGCAACGATAACTCAATCAGGGCGCAAGCAAGCAACGTCGACAGCACCACCAACAGTGCCGTCTCTACCATAAACTGCCAAAACAGGTGTTGGCGGCTGGCACCATTAGACTTACGCACGCCCACTTCTTTGGCTCGAATCGAGGCATGGGCGGTGGTCATATTGATAAAGTTAAAGCAGGCGATTAGCAGTAAGCCAAAGGCTAATGCCAAAGCCATGATGACCACGCTAGCGTCGCCACCGGGCTTTAATTCACCGAGCAGTTTTGATTGTAAGTGAATGCTGGTCAGCGGCTGAAAAAAAGTCTCCACTTTTACGTTCATATTGGCACTGAGCACATTGCTCACCGCCTCGGCATAATCACTTAGCGGCGCCTCATCGGCTACGCGAATATAGGTATAAAAGTTATTGCCGCGCATATCGCGGAACATTGTCGGGCTATGTGCTCGAATCGTGCCCATGGAAACAATCGAATCAAACGCTAAGTGAGTGTCATCCGGCAAGTCGTCAAACACGCCGATGATAGTCAGTGGAATATCGTTATCTAACCGCAGTTGCGTACCCACCACGTCGGTTTGTCCAAACAATCGTGTCGCCAACGACTGCGATAACAATAACGTATTGGGTTCGGCTAAACGGCTGCTGTCACCATTCAGCAACGGTAACGAAAACACGCTCATCATATCGGCGTCGGCGGCAACCAGCTCAGTGCCGCGCACCTTGTAATTGTTATGATACAAGTCAAAAAACTTGTCTGCGGGTAGCAACTGCGTGGCGGCTTCAATATTGCGACCACCGCGGTTTAGTAAAAAATCCTTCAAACCGTCGGGGGTCATGGCAATGCCATCGGCTCCCAAATCTAACTCAGGCAAGTCGATTGCCGCGCGGTAAACGCTGTCAGCTTGCGGGTGATAGCTATCGTACTGACTCTCATGCAGGGCGTATAACAAAATCGTCAGGCTGGCAAACAGCCCTAGCGTTAAGCCCAACACACTCATCAACGATTGACCTAAATGCCGTTTGGCATTGCGCAGGCCAACTTTGATATAGAGCCAGAGTAAATCCATTTTACGCACGCGCTAACTCCATCATCGGTTGTTGCCGGGTCTCTTTCACGATTTCGCCATCGAGTAGCTCGATCACACGCGAGCCATAAGTGGCATGTGATTCCGAATGCGTCACCATGACAATAGTCGAACCTTGCTCATTCAGTTCGGCTAACAGGTTCATCACGTCGTGGCCGTTACGGGTATCTAGGTTACCCGTCGGCTCGTCGGCAAAAATTACCGCGGGCTCGATGACCAGCGCCCGTGCTACCGCCACCCGTTGTTGCTGACCACCAGACAATTGCTTAGGAAAATGTGAGGCGCGATGGTCCATTGAGGTTTTCGCCAGCACCTGCTTTACCCGTTTAGCACGCTCCGACGCTGCCACGCCTTGGTAAATTAACGGCAGTTCGACGTTTTCCGCGACCGTTAGGCTATCGATCAGGTTGAAGCTTTGAAAGATATAACCAAAATGCTGACGTCGGATGCGCTCAACCTGACCCTGTTGCGCAAAGCGCAGGCGCTTGTCCTGAAAGAAATAGTCGCCACTTGAAGGCTTATCCAGCAGTCCGAGAATATTCAGCAGCGTCGATTTACCACAACCCGAAGGCCCCATGATGGCAATAAAATCGCCTTTGCTGACTTGTAAGTTAATCTGGTTCAAAGCACTGGTTTCTACATCGTCGGTGGTAAAAACTCGGCTCAACTGCTGTACGCTAATCATCGCTATCATCCTAATTGCTTAATCTATTTCGATATGTTGAGCATCACCAAGCTGTCGATAGGATGACAAGATCACCCGCTCGCCTGGCATCAAACCGGCGACGACCTCTTGAAAACGTTCGTTGCGACGGCCCACCTCAATATTACGGCGCTGGGCGTTACCGTCCTCATCAAGTACAAAAATCCAACGCCCCTGGGTATCGTTCAAATACGCACCCGTAGGCACCACAATGGCTTCCCGGTTTTGTCCTAACACCATGGTTAAATCGACCGACTGACCGCGGCTTAAGCCCACCGGCGCATCGTCGCTAAACACCAAGTCGACTTTAAAGCGGCCACTACTAACTTGTGGATACACTTTGTCCACCCGCAGCGCATGTTGCTTACCACGGATTTGCGCCTCGGCAGTTTGGCCTTCTTCAATACGGTTCAGGTAATACTCATCAACGTTAGCAACCACTTTGATTTGTTCTAAATCGTCGATTTGTCCCAAACGACTGCCGCGCTGCACAAACTCACCGGTTTCAATACTCAATGAGGTTAAATAACCAGAACGGGCAGCGGTCACCATGAGGTTATCCAAACTGCGTTTAGCCATCGCTAAATTAGTTTTCAGGCTTTCGGTACTTTGTTCCATTTGGTCAATTTGCGAAGCCCGTAATAATTCATTTTGTAACTGACGTTCCTCGGCAATGGCCAGACGTTTTTTCAAATAAGCCTTTTCGCGCTTTAAGTCGGCTAACTCTTTCTCGGAAATATAACTTTGCTTACCCAAGCTTTCATTGCGCGCTAAATCGCTGCTAATGCGGTCGAGTTGATAGCTTAACTCGGTCACGTCGTTTTGCAGGCTCAAGCGATCTTGTTCCATGGTAATACGGGTGTTGCGCAAGTTATTCAGTTGCTCGGTAACTTGAGCTTCTCGCGATACCACATCTAATTGCAAACTGGTGTTACTTAAACGCGCGATTAATTCACCCTTTTCAACGTAGCTGCCTTCTTCAACCAGCACTTGCTCGACCCGGCCGCTTTCCACGGCGTCTAGGTACACCGTGTCTTGCGGAGCAATACCACCGCGCACCGAAATGGATTCGGCAAAATGTTGCTCGCTAACTTCGCCAATTAACACATCCGCTTTACTGACAGTTACCGAGCTGCTGGCGCTCAACGGTGATAGCACTAACCAGTACAAAACCAACGCGCTGATGACGATGAGCGCCAATGGCTTAGATTTACTCAGCCATTTATCTCGTGTTGAACGTTTGGTATCCATAACTTTTCCCTTGCGCTTAACGCTGTTACTCGCGTGATCACTTTACCGAGAAATCACAACCGATACCGATTAGATGCAATAACCGCTCCAAAAATTAATCTCATAAAAAACAGCGAGCTACATAAAACCAAGCATGGCGTGTGTTCGTAATCGAACACAAAACTGTTCGTTTTCGAACGCTTAGCCCAACGCTCGACGCGCCACTAGCTCTCCGCTAACAGTAGCCAACTCCGGCATCGGCGGTTGACGATAGCGCTGCATATCTAACACCACATTGGCATGCGCAATGGTGGCTGGATTGTGGGCAATGATAAAGGTTGTGCAGCGGCCCTGAATATGTGCCAACGCCGCTTGAATACGCTGTTCGTTATCGGCATCCAAACTCGAGGTGGCTTCGTCTAATAACAAGATCGGGGCATCTTTTAAAAACGCTCGCGCCAAGGCGATGCGCTGCCGCTGACCACCGCTCAAAAAGCAGCCGTTAGCGCCGATTTCGCTGGCATAACCTTGCGGTAAATCGCGGATGAACTCGTCCGCATTAGCTCGTTTAGCCGCATCGATCACCTCATCGTCGCTGGCATCTAAGCGGCCAAAGCGAATGTTTTCCAGTACCGAGGTTTCAAATAAATGAATATCTTGAGACACCACCGACATAGCGTCACGCAATTGCTTTAACGAATAATCACGCAACGCTTTACCGTTAATTTCAATGCTGCCTGCGCTGGCCTCATAAAGCCGTGGCAACAAACGTAAGAATGTCGACTTACCACAACCACTCGGACCGACAATAGCAACCGTATCACCTTGCTTAACCTGCAAATCTAAGCCCGCAAATACGGCTTTGTCGGGGTAGCTAAACGCCACATTGTGAAAGCTGATGCTGCGCGGTTGAATGGCCTGCTGACTGTTCTCGCCGTCACTCGCTTCGGTTTCCATGTCGAGAATTTCAAACACCCGATCCGATGCCCCTTCAGCTTGTTTAACCGCCGAGTAATGACCGGCAATGCTGACAATACTCTGCGTCACATACTGCGCATACAATAAGAACGCGACCAACATGCCCGCCGTCAGCTCACCGCCGATAACCGCTAAGCCGCCAGCCCAAACGATAGCAATGGTGGTTACCGAGGTAATAAACGCGACGATAGCGTTATACAACGAGTCGGCTTTGCGCGCTTCGATAGCGCGCGCTAGAAAGCGCTTCATCTGTTGCCGATACTGGCCAATCTGGTGACGTTCGCGGGAGAAGGTTTTCACCGCTTCGATACCGCTAAGTGACTCTTGCAGGGTGCTGTTAGAATCGGCCATGGCTTCTTGAATACGCTTGGATAAGCGAAAGAAAGTCGCACCAAACAACTTCGATACCAAAGTCGTCGCCGGTCCCAGCAACAGCACCACCAGCGCCAGCGAGGGGTTCATGCTGAGCATGATCAAGGCCGCCCCGATCAGCTGTAATACGCTGACAATAAAGGCAATGGCAACATTTGAGACCACATTACGTACGGCGGTGATGTCGTTATTTAAGCGCGAAACCCAATCGCCGACCGAATGGTCTTTGTGCTGAGCCAGGCTTAAAAATTGATAATGGCTAAACAGCTTTTCGCGCACCGTGACGATAATGCGGTCACCGGTGACCATTAGCATCAATTGCGCAAAATAGCCGACGATGGCCTTAGCGGCGAATAAACCTAACAGCAACAATGCCAAATGATGCAAGTCTAACGCGGTACCGGTCGACAACACATTATCCAGCATTTGCTGCACCCCCAACGGCAACACCAGTTGGATCAGGGTGGTGACGATGATCAGCGTCAGACATAGCGCCAGCATCGGTAAATGCTGGCGCCCGGCGAGGTTTAACATGCGCATCATGCCGATTGCTCCTGTGCCGCTTGATAAGCCGGTAGTAATTCGTCCAGCATGAACGGTGATGCCGAACGCTGCTGATAGCGTTGCAACATCATGCAAATACCCGCGCCGCCGGTACCATAGTCACAGCTAATACGTGCTAATGATTCGCCCGGGAAGGCAATGCCCTCATCTTTCTCGATGGCGAACAACAGCAAGCCAGAAATAATACGCTGACAAGCGGCGTCGGCTTTGTCACGCCAACCCGGTACCGCAAGCATATCCACGTACCAGTCCAAAATACCGCTAATACCAAAGAAGTAGCCGGGGAAAATGGTGTATTTTCGATGGCAATCGATGTGAATGTCGTCTAATAATGCCAAATAGCTCGGATCTTGACTAACTTGCCAGTAGCGCAGCAACACTTTCGCAATGCCTGAACTGCCCCAGCGCCAATAGGGGGTATAACTCGGCGTCGTACTGCGCGCCATCCAGGTTAAGCCACCCTCATCGTTATAATGACCCTGCTTGATCACCCAGTTCATGGCTTGCTTGCCGATCGTCAGGTACAGCGCTTTACCGGTTGCTAAATGGGTATACAACAAGAACAGCGCGATACCTGACACGCCATGCGCCAACGACGCCGAGGTCTTGTCACGCAATTGCCAGTAAACCTCGCCCTCGGTATCCGATTGCGCCTGTGCTAGCAGTTCTTGCGCTAACGCCTCAGCTTGCTGCAGGTAATGCGGTTGTCGGGTCCATTGATGAAACTTCAAACAGGTCATACCCAATCCGGCCATACCGTCGAACAGATACGGTGAAGCGGTTTTTTGTGGATGGGCTAGGGCGCTTTCCAGCATTTGGCTGGCCAATTCAAATTCGCCGATTTCGTAAGCGCACCACGCGTTACCGGCTAAACCGTTGTACAACCCAACCGAACTGCTGTGACTATCGATTTGTCGCTGATTAATCCACTGTCGTACCGCTGGATCGACCTTACCGGTCAACTGATGACCGACGTAGGCCACACCCAAAGCACCATAAGCCAGGCTCAGCGGGTTAGATTGAAACACTTCGGGATCACTGGGATACAAGCGGTCCTCGCGGCTAGGGTCGGCATGTGCCGCGACATACTGCCAGCTACGCTGAATCAGTTCAGGCAACTGCTGTACATCGAAATTAGCCGTTTGAATACGCGCCGGTAATGGCGTGATCGGCTGTTGTAACTGTTGATGAACCGCCGCCATACTCGGCCGTTGCTCGGCGTCGCCGTCTAACAAACTAAGAATTAACTGTTCTAAGGCGGCTGGTAAGCCGATGTCTTGGCGAAACTCGGTCAAATAGCGACGATGGGCAGAACGGTCAAGACTGAGTAGCGGGTTCATCGGGAATAAACCGGCCAACATCAGTGACCCCATGGCATAGCAATCGTCGGCAAAGTTAGCCACGCTGTTATTTTCGTAATCCTTAGAGGCGTAGCCTGGAGTAAAGATGTGCGTCGGTAAGTCGACGCCCGCTTCATAGGCGGATTCAAAGTCAATCAATAGCACCGTCGGCGTGCCATCGTCTTGCTCTTGTACCATCACGTTATTCAGTGAGATATCGCCAAATACGATGCCTTTTTCATGAATTTTGCGAAAGGCGTCTGCCACCGCAACAAAAATAGCCCGATAAGCTTTCCAAAACTGCGCGTGGTCGGCGGCACTGGGATTGGTTTTCAGGGTTAAGTGAATACCCGCTAAATAGCCACGTAAGCTAGTAAACTGACCGAGATACTCTTGCACAATGTAGGCGTGTTCCCAGTCTAAAAAGAAGTCGAGTGGTGCCGGAGAGACACCCTGACCGGCTAACAAGGTCAACAAACGATGTTCTTTTTTAACCAATTGCACCGCGTCCAAACCGCGATAGCTGACATTGGTGTAAGGCCGTCCCTCTTTGATCACCACGGTTTGATCGGTCTCGCTGTCACGCGCTAAGTAAACACCGCCGGGATTACTAAAGGCTAATACTCCTTGAATTTCATAGCGACCATCTTTCAGGGTCGCCTCACCGGCGTCTTCCTCGGCTGGCTCGTCGGCAAACGGGTCGACAATGCCCTCTGGCAAATGGAAATAAGGCGTACGCTCGTCGACGATATAGCTGCCATCGGTGCCCTTGATCACGTGCTCTGAGCTACCATCACCGATGGCTCGTTTCATCGGTAAAATGCCTCCATAGCGGTAGTAAATCACTTTACTGTCTCGGAAGCGTTTGTCCGACAGGATATAAGGTCCCCAATAGCCAATCGTCTGCTCGTGTAAAGCGACGATTAACTGTTCGAATTGCTGCTGATGCTGCGGATAAATCGTAATAAACTTGCCCGAAGAACCACGATCGAAGCTTTTGCCGTTAAATAACGACAACAGCATACGGTCGGCGACAAACTTAAAGGGTACGCGATGCTGTAACAGCACCCGGGCTACCGTATCTAAAATGGCGCTGGCGTGCGCTGGGGTCGCCGACACATGAATTTTCCAACCCTGTGCGGGTAGGCGGGTATCGGTGAAATAGCAGCTCCACCAATAGCTATAACGTTCAACACGGCCATCATCGGGTAACAAACGAGCGACAACATCGTGAAAGTCGGACTTATTTGGCCGATATAACGTAATCGGTTCGTAAAACTCCTGATGGGCCAAGGTATGTAAGAATTTATCTTTGATCACCAATTCACTCATGCTGGTATCCTCGAATGACTCTCTCCAATGCCGTGGTCGTACACATTCTGAAAAGACGTTGCTAAAGAAGGGATTGCAAAGCCAACGCAATAAACGTCGATGGCGTTGGCTTTGCAGGACGTTCGAAAACCGTGTTTACACTGCGCGGATTTCGATTGCAGCGTTACAGCTAGCTGCGCTTGCAGTTGAACAGCCACCACAGCCGGCCCAGCTACAAGAGCTATTGCCTGGTGCTTTTTGCAGTTCTTCTGATTGCATTGCTTGTAAGTTAAGTACGCGATTCATGATGTTTCTCCTTAATTAGGATGAGTTGAGTGTTACAGGATTAAATGGCTTTCAATTGCTCTTCCGAGCTACAAGAAGCCGCACTTGCGGTTGAACAACCACCACATGCAGCCCAGCTACAAGAGCTGCCAGCGGCTACATCGGCAGATGCGTCGGTTTCGAATGCCATGGTTTGCAGGTTTAATACACGGTTCATTGTTTTGCTCCTTATTGATTTAAGTTTGCGGACGCTGACGTTCGCAAATGAACAAGTGGTCCACGCTTAAAGACAGAGCAATCGATATGCCAGATAAGTTAAATCATTAAATAACAACGATATATTATAAAATTCATAGCGCTTGTTAATAAAAATACGAACAAAAAATGTTCGAAATCGAACAGTTGATGTTCGAATCTATACATATTGTTCACTAACAGCACACTATCCGGGACACATGCCAATACGGTTTAGCCCTTATATAACCTAGAGATTATTGCTATGAAGCAACTTCAAATACCTTAATGGTCGCTTTTCCTTTTATCGCTCTGCTATACTGGCGCTCGCCACTAACTTTTTATTAACTCGTATTGGGGCTATGACAAAGCTGCTGCTTATATCGTTGTACATCAGCTTGCTGTTCGTGAGCGGTCACTGTGGTTTCGCGATGGCCGACCAGCAGGCACCGCCACCCACCGCACAGATCGCCTTGCAGCAAACGACAACGCAGCAAGCAACCGAGTTGACCTTTCGCGAGCCCGGCAACGATCAGTTGGGTGGTTATGTCAAAGCGTTACTGAGTGAGGCTTATGCCGCTTTAGATGTGGATTTAACCTACGTTACGCTGCCGCGCTTACGCAGTTTAATAGAGGCCGATCGCGGTAGTATCGCCGGCGAGTTAGCGCGCTTACCCGGCTTAGATGGCGAGTATCAAAACTTAATTCAGGTCCCCTTTCCGCTTTATCAATTTTCGTTAGTGTTGGTTGCTGACCGACGTCGTTGCGGCATTTGCGAACTAGAAGACGTGCACAGCATCGCCTTTCCGAGCGGGATGGAATCTATCAATAGTTTGCTAGAAGCACGTCGCTACGCCAACCCTACGGTAGCCGCTAATCAGTTGGAGCAGGTAGTGAGTCTGTTACTGACTGGCCGTGTTGAAGGTGCCATCATGACTAACTTTCAATATCGGCAGGCCAACTTACCTGAGCGTGAAGATTACATCGCCGTCACGCTGTACGAACAACCCGCTTATCACTACCTGAATAGTCATCATCAGGCCTTGGTCGCACCGTTGGTCAGACAACTGCTGACCATGCAGAACAATGGCCGTTTGCGGGAGTTACGCAAACAATTCGATATCCACACCGATAATTTCACCGATGTGCCGACGCAGGTGCCCGCTATACATGCGACCAGCCACACTCTACGCGGCTATACCGAGGTCAACGGTGAGGGTATTTATTGGCGCATCATCGCTGCCATCTTTGCGCCGTTGACCGACGACCTCACGTTGTCGGCCAGTAACTGGGCCAGAGCTACGCAAATGTTGAGCGAGCAACGCGCCGATATCTTGGTTGGTAGTTGGCACAGTAAACCACCGCCAGGTACGATTTTAGCGCCAACACAAATTGACTACAGCGATCCGCTGCTGATGTTCGCCGCCGATCAGCAACAAATCGATGCGGTGTTAGCCGGCGATGCCAGTAAGCCAGTCTGTCAGCAAGCCGGGCTGCCGTTTCGGCAGTACTTACCCAAGCAAATACCGATTTATGAGGCGAATACCAGTTTGGACTGTTTTGCTATGTTAGATTTGGGCCGCGTGGCGGCGGTTTTGGATTATCGCCGCAACTTGCCCGACTGGATTGACTCACCCTACGCGGCGCATCAACTACATGGCCGCGAACCGGTATTTTTAGCGTTTCCTGATACCTTGGCAGGACGACAATTGCGTAACTGGTGGGAGCTACAGTTCCGGCAGGCGGTTAAAAACGGTCAAATCAAACAATGGTTCCCGGCTGCGGCGCTAATCGATACACATCTGTTGCCCGACCATCATCATCACCAGCAGTAGTTCAGCCAGCACCGTTAAACTGACATTGGCGCCAAGCTTCATAGCTGATAATCGCAACCGAATTTGAGAGGTTCAACGAGCGGTTATTGGGCATCATCGGTATACGAATGCGCCGCTCAGCAGCAACGCTTTGCATCGCTTCGTCGGACAAACCGGCGGTTTCCGAACCGAACAACAAGACGTCGCCGGCCTCATAGCGCACGTCGCAATAACCCACTTGCCCCTTAGTCGTGCAGGCAAAAATACGACGCCCATGCATGGCCTTGGCAAACGCGTCATAATTAGGATAGCGTTGCAGCTTGGCCAAATCGTGATAATCGAGCCCGGCTCGCCGCAGCTTCTTTTCTTCAAAATCGAAGCCCAAGGGTTCGATTAAGTGTAAACGACAGCCATTGTTGGCCGCTAAACGAATAATGTTACCGGTATTGGCTGGCATTTTCGGTTCAAATAGGGCAATTTCAAACATCAGTTACTCGGATAATTAATCAGGCGGATAGTCAGTCAGCGGCTCATCCATAGGCGCCTTAAGCATAACAGAGAAGCCATGAAGACACAGCAAACAAAACAGCAACACTATGCCTTTTGGGTCAAGTTAGCCAGTACCGCTGCAGTGGTCACTGCACTGACCTTAATTGCCCTGAAACTCTATGCCTGGCTGGTCACCGACTCTGCCAGTATGCTGGCCTCGCTGACCGACTCGTTGCTTGACGGCGGCGCCTCGCTATTTAGCTTTTTTGCCATTCGCTATGCCATTCAGCCCGCCGATGACGAACACCGCTTTGGTCACGGTAAAGCCGAATCACTGGCCGCGCTAGCCCAGTCGGCTTTTATTAGCGGCTCGGCGCTGTTGCTGGTGTTTCATAGCATCCAACAATGGCTACATGGGCAACCGCCGCAACGCACCGACGCCGGTATTTACGTATCCATTGCTGCCATCGTACTAACGCTAATACTGCTCACCATTCAAAAGCGCGCCATTCATCACACCCGCTCGCAAGCGGTACAGGCCGATTCTTTGCACTACCAATCCGATATTATGCTTAACCTGACGGTATTAGTGGCCTTGCTACTGAGCCAGTGGGGTCTGCATTGGGCCGATAGCGCATTTGCCTTGTTGATCGCCGTTTATTTATTATGGGGGGCGGCGCACATCGGCAAAGACGCATTTCAATCGTTGATGGATCGCGAGTTACCGATCGAGCAACAACAACTGATCATGACCCACGCTGCCGCCATCGAGGGCGTGCGTGGAGTTCATGGTTTGCGTACCCGCAGTTCTGGGCCGACCACCTTTATTCAGTTGCACATTGAATTGGATAATGAGATTTCGTTGCTACGCGCACACGCCATCGCCGATCAGGTCGAGACGGCAATCATGCAACAGCTACCCGATGCCGATATATTGGTACACATGGACCCGTTATTGGTGGTGCCGCTGGAACCACGCTAGCATGGCTTGCAACGCTGGTTGCCGATAGGCATCGGTTTCCATCAGCAACTCATGCCGTGCGCCGTCAATTCGCTGTAGACGGCTGGCTGGATGCGGCAAACGCTCGACAAAGGTTTGTTGCGGCGCGGCGGTCACGACACTGTCGGCGCCAGCCTGTAACAACAACAACGGCACACTAATACGATGCGCCGCTTGCAGCGCTTGGTCGGCGGCCGCTAACGATTGCTGTAACCAGATAAAGGTCGGCCCACCCAATTGTACTTTAGGCTGCTGTTGATAAAGCTCACGAAAAACTTGGTAGCGAGCCTCACTCTGACATAGCGCGTTACGCAGAAAGGCGACCTCGGCATAATCTCGCATACCGAAAAAGTACCAAGGCTCACGGCGCCAAAAAAGACGGTTTAAACAAGCCCCGGCGTTCACCAGCGCACGCGCTAACCACTGTGGTGCCATGCCACTGTTAATACCAAACATGGGTGAGGTAAAGCAGGCGCTAGCAAAACGATGCTGACGACGCGCTAGGTATAAAGCGGCTATCGCACCACCCATCGAGTGGGCCAGTAAGAACCAAGGCAAGTCACTGAAATCAGCGGCTAATTGCTGACAAAATAGCTCAAAATCTTCGACAAAGTCGCTAAACCGATTAACGTGGCCTTTGTGAGGATTGCGCGCCATACGTTGCGACAAACCCTGTCCGCGATGGTCAAGAATGGCAATCGCATAACCTTGCTGTGCCAGATCCCAAACCAGCTCTTGATACTTTAGCGCCGCTTCAATACGGCCTGGCGACACCACCAGTAAACCCCGGCAATCGGTTTGCGGCCGATACACGCTATAGGATAGGCGCAGACCATCGCCAGCGCGAAACTCGTGGGTTTGCACATGCGTGTGCCAAAACGGCAAAATATGTTGCTGGTAAAACGCCAGCCAGTGTTTATCGGTATCTGCAGGTTTCATTGCGCGCAACAGCTTATGCGCACTTTAACGGTAGGTCAACGATCACTTCTAGCCCGCCTTGCGGATGATTGCGTGCACTTACCGAACCCTTCATTACGCCAGCAGCGCGTTGGCTTAACGCCAAGCCTAAGCCAACACCCGCTTGGTGATGACGCGCCGGATCGCCGCGGTAGAAGGGTTCGAATAGCTGCTCAATTTTATCGTCTGGCACACCCGGACCACGGTCACGTACCAATAGTTGGCAACGCTCGCCATCGATGTCACAACTGAGGGTGATCAAACCATCGGTATAGTGCAGGGCATTACGTACCAGGTTTTCCAAAATCAAACGCACCAGCTCGGGGTCGCTCTGCAGCGTCGGCCATTGTTCACCGACTTGCTTTAAGCGGTCGCTACAACTGGGATCGGCATAACATAAATCGCTGATCAACTTGGCCACCAATTCGCCACTATCGACCGCTTCGCTTTGCATATTGACCAAGCCATTTTCTAGCCGCGACAGCGATAAAATACGGTCAATAATGGTGCCTAGTCGATGCACATCTCGCGTTAGCTGCTGCCAATGTACGTTACTACCGCCATCCTCGGGTTCCAGTAAGTCCATCGCCACTTGCATACGCGCCAGCGGCGAGCGTAGCTCATGCGAGACATCACTTAACAAACGTCGCTGGGCATCACGCGAGGTCGCCAAGTCAACGGCCGTGGTAACTAACGCCCGCGCTAACTCGCCGACTTCATCGCTACGTTTTGGTAGCCGCCCTAACTTGGGTTCGGCGCTCCCTTGAGCCACTTCTCGGGTAGCTCGAATCAAGCGCTTGATCGGGCGAATCAACCACCAGCCAAGTAGCAACGCCAAAAAACCACTGCCAATAATCAGCGTGGTGGTGCGCGCTTCGCGCTGTTTACTTTCCGCCTCGCGGCGATCAATCAGCTCTTCTGTGCGCAGTGGCCGCGCCAACAATAAACGGTCGCCACCTAGCACATAAGGACCGACCAGCAGACGATCAGAGATCGGCATTTGTTGTGGGCTGTTGGCGTCAAGCATACGCAATACCAGCGGGGTATAACGCTCGCTCAAATCAGGCGCGATGTTTAAACGTTGCTTACCACGACTGGCGAGTTTGGCGACTACACGGTAGTCGCCGGTAACCAGACGTCCGGTTTGCAACGAACCAAAGGTGGAGTTGTCGCTTAGCAGCGGTTTTAAAATCTGATTGATTTCCGCCGCCAACGGCTGTGGCCGTACCTGCTCGGTGTTCCAAATCGCCAGTAAAAAGCCGCTACTGGCGGTCACTAACAACAGTGCCCAAAACAATACCAATAAGCGCAGCGAAAGTGAGTTGTACCACCGGGTACGGCGTAGCTTCATGGCATCTCGACCAATCGGTAACCTCGGCCGCGAACGGTTTGAATGCGTTCTGGGTTGCTCGGTAACTTCTTACGAATATTACTAATATGCACGTCCAGACTACGGTCAAACGGTGCCAGCTTGCGACCTAACGCAGCGACCGATAGTTGGTCTTTGCTGACCAGTTGGTCAGGCTGCTGCATCAGGCAGCGCAGAATATCGAATTCGGTCGGCGTTAAAATCAGCGACTGCTGGTCGCAACTGACCTCAGCCGTGGTTGGGTCTAGGTCAAAACCGCTGTATGCCAACTTTTCTGGCGTGACTGACGTATTTGGCGAACGTCGTAACAGCGCTTTCACGCGCGCCACCAACTCTTTTGGATAAAATGGTTTGGCTAGGTAGTCATCAGCCCCCAGCTCAAGACCGGTCACGCGATCTTCGTCGTCACCGCGCGCGGTCAACATCAGTACCGCAGTGCTACGATGTTGTTGGCGTAAGCGCTGCAACAATTGCAGGCCGTCGATGCCAGGCAGCATCACATCCAACAAAATCAGTTCATAATCGCCACGCAACGCTTCATCTAACCCGGCCTCGCCATCTTCAACGGCGGTAAGCGTCATTCCTTCGCGGGTTAGAATCTCTTTCAGCATGCCCGCTAATTCTACATCATCATCAATTAACAGTATTTTGCTCATACGATTTCCCTCGCTTCCGTGCTGTTAATGTAAAGAAACGCTGCTTACAGTGTGCAACATTTACAGAAGATTTACTCAGAAATGTTGTACTCATGCAGCTTACGCGTGAGCGTATTGCGTCCCCATCCTAACAGTTTGGCTGCCTCCTGTTTATGCCCCTGAGTTGTCTGTAGAGCGATGTTGATCGCCATTTGTTCAATTTCAGGTAGCAGTTCTTTTAAAATACCCTGCGGCGCTGGTTCTGACAAAGCGCGCTGCGAGGCTTGTTGCAACCATTGACTCAATAGCAGCCGCCACTGTCCGACATCGCTACTGTCTTCATCGGCATTAGGACTCGGCATCGGGCAGGTAAATAAATCACCCGGCAAATCACTCGCCTCGATAAACTCACCCGCCGCCATCACCGTCAACCAACGACAACTGTTTTGTAACTGTCGCACGTTACCCGGCCAAGGAGCTTGCTGCAGCTGCCGTATGGCGGCTTGACTCAAACGCTTGACCGGCACCTGTAATTCGTCGGCGGCTTGCTGCAAAAAGAAATTGGCGAGCGCTGGAATATCGCTGCGGCGCTCGGCCAATGGCGGCAAGCGCAACCGAATGACGTTTAAGCGATGATAAAGATCCTCGCGAAACACGCCCTGCTCGGTCAACCGTTCTAACGCCTGATGCGTGGCAGCAATAACGCGCACATCAACGGTTATCGGTTGGTGCCCGCCAACCGGATAAAACTGCCCCTCAGCCAATACGCGTAATAAGCGCGTTTGTACGGCTAACGGCATATCGCCGATTTCGTCTAAAAATAGCGTGCCGCCGTTGGCTTGTTCAAAGCGTCCGGCGCGGCGTTTATCGGCACCGGTAAAGGCGCCTTTTTCGTGGCCAAATAACTCCGATTCGATCAGATCGGCCGGAATCGCCGCCATATTTAGGGCAATGAATGGTTTGTCTGCACGCGGACTATGGCGGTGCAAAGCGCTAGCAACCAATTCTTTACCGGTACCCGACGCGCCTGTCAGTAAAACACTGACACTGGAGCGTGATAAGCGTCCAATAGCACGAAAAACATCTTGCATGGCGGGCGCTTCGCCAATAATACCGCCCAGCGAAACACTTTGATCACTGGGGTTTTGTTTTTTTTGCGAAGTCTGGTCATGTTCCCGTGCCCGCTGTGACTCATGATGCTGAATGGCGCGCTCGGCCACCTTGACCGCATCATCCAAATCAAACGGCTTGGGCAAATATTCAAATGCGCCGCCCTGATAAGCGTTAACGGCGCTTTCCAGATCGGAGTGCGCCGTCATGATCACCACCGGTAAGTCTGGCTGCTGCTCACGTAAACGCGCTAACACCTGCATGCCGTCCATACCCGGCATACGCACATCGCAAAACAAAGCCCCCGGTGCGGCTTGCTGCTGCAAGGCAGCCAACATCGACTCCGCGCCATCAAATGCCTGCGCTTGATAACCGACGCTGGCGAAAGCGCGTTGCATGACCCAACGCATGGAGTCGTCGTCGTCCAGTATCCAGATAGTTTTAAGCATTAGTTTGGCTCCGCTGACTTAACCTTACCCGCTGTTGCGTCGGCATAGGGTAGATAAATGGCAAATTCGGTATGGCCTGGCTCGCTGCTTAACTCAATTTTACCGCCGTGCTGCTGCACCATGGTTTGCGCGATGGATAAACCTAGACCGGTGCCCTCGGCGCGGCTGGTTACCATCGGATAAAATAAGGTGTCACGAATGGTCGCGTCGATACCCGGTCCGTTATCGATGATACTGACCAGCAGACATTGCCGAATACGCTTGCCATAGATGGTCTCTTGATGCAGCACACGAGTACGAAAACGCACCTCACCATCAGCCGCAATGGCTTGAATCGCGTTGCGAGCGATGTTTAGCAACGCTTGCTGAATCGCGTCGGCCTGCATCAGCAATTCGGGAATACTAGGGTCGTAATCGCGTACCAGCCGCACCGTTGCCGGCGCTTCTAGGCGTACCATTTGGTATACTTGTTCAAGCACCGCATGAATATTGGTCAACTCGCGCTCGATGATGCGGTTTGGCCCTAATAGGCGGTCAACCAAGTGTCGTAAACGGTCAGCCTGAGCCATGATCAAATCGGTATATTCGGTCAAAGCGGGTGTCGGTAATTCACGAGCCAATAGTTGTGCCGCCCCGCGCAAACCGCCCAACGGATTTTTGATTTCGTGCGCCAAGCCGCGTACCAAGGCTTGTACCGCATGCAGCTGATGTTGTTGCGCGGTTTCCTGACTAATACGACGGATCTGGTCGACTTGCCGTAATTCCAACAAAATGTGATGCCGCCAAGGCTCGCTGTGCAGCGGTTGCGCCGCCAATTCAACGGTGATTTTGTGTTGATTCTGTAGTTCTAACACCACCTCACTGTCCGAAACCGACTGTTGCTCATGTAAGCACAACGACAACCACTGCGGGTTCATGCTGGTGAACCGAAATAAACTTAAAAACGGCACCTGATATAAACGGCTAGCGCTGTTATCCAGCAGCGTCTCGGCCGCCGCGTTGATGTACTCGATATGCAAGGCGGGGTCCAAAATCACCACCGCGGTTTGCAATTGATTGAGCAGACGTTGATAAGGCAAAACTCACCTCACGGACTATAATCACTATGCACCATTATGGTGCATAGTAATTTAAATAACCAGCTACCGCAGGTCAAATGACATAAAAAAGCCCCCGGCGGGAACACCGCAGAGGGCCTAATTAAAGCGTCGCTTAGGTGCTCCTAGCGCGGCTCAAAATTACGCTTACACGCTGTAGTACATATCGAATTCGACCGGGTGAGTGGTCTTCTTCAAGGTTTCTACTTCGTTATATTTCAAGGCAATATAAGCATCAATCATTTCATCAGACATGACACCGCCTTGCTTAAGGAAGTCGCGGTCGTTGTCTAACGCTTCCAGAGCCATTTCTAGCGAGTGACAAACGGTTGGAATGTCTTTCGCTTCTTCTGGTGGCAAGTTGTACAGGTCTTTGTCCATGGCGTCGCCAGGATGGATCTTGTTGCGAATACCATCAAGACCAGCCATCAGCAGTGCGGTAAAGCACAAGTACGGGTTGGCACTAGGGTCAGGGAAGCGTACTTCGATACGGCGAGCTTTAGCGCTTGATACCATCGGAATACGGATGGACGCGGAACGGTTACGTGCCGAGTAAGCCAGCATCACTGGCGCTTCAAAACCCGGTACTAAACGCTTGTACGAGTTGGTCGATGGGTTAGTGAAGGCATTGATAGCACGCGCGTGCTTGATGATACCACCGATGTAGTACAGCGCGGTTTCGCTTAAACCGGCGTACTGGTCGCCAGCAAACAGGTTTTTGCCGTCTTTAGAAATTGACATATGGCAATGCATACCCGAGCCATTATCACCGACCAGTGGTTTTGGCATGAAGGTCGCGGTCATACCATATGAGTGTGCGACATTGTGCACCACATATTTATAGACCTGAATTTCATCGGCTTTCGTGACCATGGTGTTAAAGCGTGTGGCGATTTCGTTCTGACCAGCTGTTGCGACCTCGTGGTGGTGCGCTTCGACTACCAAGCCCATGTCTTCCATCACCAAGCTCATGGTGCTACGGATATCGTGTGCAGAATCAACCGGTGGTACTGGGAAGTAACCGCCTTTCACGCCTGGACGGTGGGCCAAGTTGCCTTCAGCATAGTCACGACCTGAGTTCCATTTGGCTTCTTCGGCGTCGATTTTATAAAACGAGCCAGCCATATCGGTATGAAAACGTACGTCGTTAAACAAGAAAAACTCAGGCTCAGGACCGAACAATGCAGTATCACCGATACCTGACGACTGTAAGAACTCTTCCGCACGCTTAGCGATAGAACGTGGATCGCGGTCGTAACCCTGCATGGTGTCAGGCTCTAACACGTCGCAGCGAATGATCAAGGTCATTTCGTCGGTGAACGGGTCCAGTACGATAGTGCTTTCATCTGGCATCAACACCATGTCTGATTCATTAATGCCTTTCCAACCGGCAATCGATGAACCGTCAAATAACTTACCGCCTTCAAAGAAATCTTCGTCAACCGCACCGACCGGAATAGTCACGTGCTGCTCTTTACCTTTGGTATCGGTAAAGCGTAAGTCGACAAACTTAACGTCGTGTTCTTTGATGGTGTCCAAAATCTTGTTAGCTGACATGTGATCCTCCGCGATCAAACTGTCGTGAACGAAAAAGCTCGATTAACGACTGGCATTGCAAAGCATATGCCAGAACAATTATTAATTTAAAATTCATGATCTTATAAAAACACAGCGGTTATCGCTTAAGGCAACTGGTGGTGCCACTGATGATCAACGCCAAAAATGCACCACTATAGTGCAACTGCATGGCTGCATACATTATAAAGCACCAAAGTAGTGCAATGGGTTGCTCATGATTGAACCAGTATAGGCCACTTGCATGATGTATGTGGCGTTATCTTACTATTACCAACGCAAACCACGCACGAGTTGATCACTATCAGTACGTCAATTGGCATAATCGGGCATTTTTTACTGAATCACGTAGCGTTATTGTCGATAGTAATAAAAGTGGTCGTTTAAGCAACCGAGGTGGTTATGAATTTGAGCAATCTATCTATTCGCAGTAAATTCGCGATTCCTATCGTGGCGATTGCAGTGTTGGTGCTGGTAGTCAGCGCCGCAACTTATAGCAACAGCCAACGACTAAACCAAAGCACTAAAGAACTCTCAACCACTTTCATCGATGCATTAGAATTAGCGCTTAACGCCGACCGCGACTTGTATCAAGCGCTGGCGGCAAATCAGAGCTTTTTGCTAGCCAGCGAACTGGGGTTAGCCGGCACCGACAAATATCGGCAAGACTTCGAAGAAAATGCGCAACAAGCCTATGATCGTTTGAACCAAGTAAAAGCTATGGTCAGCAATTATCCAGCAATTTTTGCGGGTATTAAGCAGTTCGAGCAGGATTATCAACGCTGGTTAAGCCAAGCCCGCGAGGTGTTGCAACAAGCCGCCGCAGGCAACGTTAGCGCCGCTGTCAATAATAGCGAAAATCAAGTGCAACAGAGCTTTGAGCGATTACGTAGCCATTACGACAAGGTCGGTTTGGCACTAAAAGCGCAAGCCGACAACATTACTGACGAGGGCGCCGCGGCCAGCCAACGCGAAGCGGTGTTGCTGGTATCGGTGATTATCTTGGTGATTTTGGCCAGTACCTTGAGCATTGTTTTTGGTCCTAAGTTGGTGACCAAGCGGCTCAACGCGCTTACCGACATGATCCGCTCCATCAGCGAGGGCGAGGGCGATTTACGTCATCGACTGGACGAATCGGGTAAAGACGAGCTGACGCAACTGGCGAAAGCCTTTAATCAATTGATGAGCAATCTGCAAAGCCTTATCGGCATGGTTGGCAAAGATGCCGTCACCCTTGCCGAGGGCGTCGATGTGCTGCGTCAAGCCAGCGACGATGCCGAGCGCAATAGCCGTCAGCAAAACCATAACTTAGAGCAAATCGCCACCGCCATTAACGAGTTAAACCATGCCGTGCATGAAGTGGCGCAAAGCTCTCAAACCGCGTTGGGCGAAACGCAAACAGCGGCCGACGCCTGCGAACAATCGCAGCAAGTGGTCAATCGTTCGGTCAACGACATCGAACAACTGTCTGGTGCGATCAACCATGCTAATAGCGTGATCACCGAACTGGCAAACGAATCCAAACGCATCATGTCGGTGTTAGGTGTGATCCGCGATATTGCCGACCAAACCAACTTATTGGCCTTGAATGCGGCCATCGAGGCCGCACGAGCGGGTGAACAAGGTCGCGGTTTTGCGGTGGTCGCCGACGAGGTGCGTACCTTGGCAAGCCGCACTCAGCAATCAACCGACGATATCGACCGCATGCTTGCTGGCTTGGAAAAAGGCGTGAATGAAGCGGTTAGCGCTATCGATAGCGGCCATCAGCAAGCGTCACAAGTGGTCAGCATGACCGACCAACTGCAAACCACCATCCGTGAACTCAATCGCTCGGTCGACATGGCAAATAACATGATCACCCAAATCGCCACCGCGACCGAAGAGCAAAGTCAGGTGGTGGATGACGTCAATCGCAATATTTCTGAGCTGCATGAACTCAGTCACCACAGCCTAGAAAACGCCAGTCGGGTCAGCGATGCCACCGGCAACATCGGCCAAAGCGGCGAGCGACTTAGCGGCAATGTCGGCCGTTTTAAAGTGTAACCGCTACGATGAAGATGCCACTAACGCGCTCTAAGTAAAAAAACGCACCAAATTGGTGCGTTTTTCTTTGCTTAGCCCTATTGCTGCTGTCCGCTAAATCGCGGCGGACGGTGCGGCGGGTAGCGGCTGCTGACCATCATCGACAACAGCATTGACGGCTTCCTCGGCATCGACCTGCTCGTCTTCTGAAGCGTCTTTCTTACTAAAATCAAATGACATCACCATAGTTTCTCTGATCTGCGGCGGATTTACCCATATCACACGGTTTGGCCCACCCCAATCGGCCGTTTTCTCGATATGGCGCATCAACTTCACGTCGTTAACCATACGTTCACCGTCCTCTTCTTGCATACCACTACAACCAGACATTAATCCGGTTGCTGCTAAAAGGCCTGCTGCTGTGATCATCGTTTTCATGGTGATTTCCTTCTTATTTTTTTCATGTTCACATCAAACATATGACCTATATCATATAAGCGCAAGCTGAATTGCATAAAAAATACGACAAACTGCATACCTAGACACCGCTATTGTGGCGGCAAACGCACGCACACATCAGTTCCTTTAAAAACTGTCGTAAAACTGTACAAGTTTTAATACCAGCGCAACGATGCTACGTGTATAATGCCGTCCCTTTCGTTCGGTGGCGTCTAAAAACTCATCTTTTTATTTCGGCCAATTCATCCTGCGGACGGTCATTCAAGTTAAGCGGAATTTAGTCAATGTCTAAAGATATCAGTAAGTTAAGAAACGTAGCCATCATCGCGCACGTTGACCATGGTAAAACCACGCTGGTCGACAAACTGCTACAGCAGTCGGGCACCTTAGAAAGCCGTGGTGAAATCGACGAGCGCATCATGGATTCTAACGATCTGGAAAAAGAGCGCGGCATCACCATTTTGGCAAAAAACACCGCCATCAATTGGCAGGACTACCACATTAACATTCTGGATACCCCAGGACACGCCGACTTCGGTGGTGAAGTTGAGCGCGTATTGTCGATGGCCGATTCGGTATTGCTGTTGGTTGATGCGGTTGATGGCCCGATGCCACAGACACGCTTTGTCACGCAAAAAGCCTTCGCGCACGGTCTTAATCCAATTCTGGTGGTTAACAAAATCGACCGCCCTGGCGCACGTCCTGATTGGGTTATCGACCAAGTTTTTGATTTGTTCGACAACTTAGGCGCAACCGACGAACAATTAGATTTCCCTATCGTTTACGCATCAGCCTTACAAGGTTGGGCGACCTTAGACGCCGAACAAACTGGCGACGATATGACGCCATTGTTCGAAACCATCGTCAATCAAGTCAGCGCGCCTGATGCCGATCCAGACGGCGAACTGCAAATGCAGATTTCACAGCTTGACTACTCAAGCTATGTAGGCGTTATTGGTATTGGTCGTGTTACTCGCGGCAGTATCAAAGTTAACCAGTCGGTTAGCATCATCGGTGCCGACGGCAAAACCCGTAATGGTAAAGTCGGTCAAATCTTCAGCTATTTAGGCCTTGAGCGCTTCGAAACCGACAGCGTTAGCGCTGGCGACATCTGCGCCATCACCGGTTTGGGTGAGCTAAAAATCTCTGACACCGTGTGTGCGGCCGGTAAAGCCGAAGCCTTGCCAGCATTGACCGTCGACGAACCCACGGTAACCATGACGTTCCAGGTCAACACCTCACCGTTCGCCGGTAAAGAAGGTAAGTTTGTGACCTCGCGCCAAATTTTGGAGCGTTTGCAACAAGAGTTGGTACACAACGTCGCGTTGCGCGTTGCCGAAACCGATAACCCTGACCGTTTCCGTGTCTCGGGTCGTGGTGAATTGCACTTGGGCGTATTGATCGAGAACATGCGTCGCGAGGGCTACGAGCTAGCGGTTTCACGTCCAGAGGTTATTTTACGTGAAGAAGACGGCGTCAAAATGGAGCCTATCGAAAACCTGACCGTTGATATTCAAGAAGAACATCAAGGTTCGGTGATGGAACAGCTCGGTTTGCGTAAAGCCGAAATGACCAACATGTCGCCTGACGGTAAAGGTCGCGTGCGTATTGACTTCCAAATCCCTAGCCGTGGTTTAATCGGCTTCCAAACCGATTTTATGACGCTAACCTCGGGTACCGGTTTGATGTATCACAGCTTCGACCATTATGGTCCGCACAAAGGTGGTCGCATCGGTCAGCGTATCAACGGCGTATTGATTTCTAACGCGCAAGGTAAAGCACTGGCGTACGCGCTGTATAATTTGCAAGAGCGCGGCAAGCTGATGGCGTCACACGGTGACGAAGTTTACGAAGGCCAAATCATCGGTGTTCATAACCGTTCTAACGACTTAACCGTTAACTGCTTGAAAGGTAAGCAATTGACTAACGTTCGTGCGGCCGGTACCGACGAAGCCTTAACGCTGTCACCGCCGATCAAGCTGACACTGGAGCAGGCGTTAGAGTTTATCGATGACGACGAACTGGTCGAAATCACGCCGAAGTCGATTCGTATCCGTAAACGCTTACTGACCGAGAACGAACGTAAGCGCGCTAGTCGTGGTGCATAACCCCGACAGATAAATTACGATAGTAAAACGGCTACCTCAGGTAGCCGTTTTTGTTTGGTCACGCCCTTGTTGCTTGGCGTCGTACAAGGCCTTATCTGAACGCGCCAGCAGATGGTCAAGACTTTCACCAACTTGCCACTGCGCAATACCAATACTCACCGTGACTTGCACATCGGTCATGCCCTGCTCGTTAAATAACTGCTCACTTAAACGTTGGTGAATACGCTCCGCTAATATTTTTGCACCAGCTTGGTCGGTATGCTCCAGCAGTAACACAAATTCCTCACCGCCGGTCCGCGCAACAATATCAATATCACGCGTCAGTTCACGTAATAGCTGAGCAAATACGGCCAAAATAGCGTCCCCGGCGGCATGTCCATAAGTGTCGTTAACCGCTTTAAAGTGGTCGATATCGATGGTCAGCAAATTAACCGCTACCGGATTGCGCTCGGCACGTTTGATGACCCGCTCGGCACGTTGAAAAAAGCGACGGCGGTTGGACAGCTTGGTCAGCGGATCAGTATTCGCTTGCAACTCCAGTTGCTCGATCAAGGTTTCACGCTCTTGTTGCACCAGCTTACGCTCGGCAATCTCGTTTTGCAGTGCTTTATTGAGTTGCTGTAATTCCTCGGTACGTAACCGCACTTTATGATCAAGCTCGCGATTTAATTGCGTCAGTTGCTCGCTTTTTGTCTGCAAGCGCATCACCATATGCTGTAAGGTCGCAGACAGGTCTCGCACTTCGGGATAATCGTCCTGCAACGGAATTTCGATATCTTTCGAGTCCTGCTGCTGTAACGCCCGCGCGGCAGCCGTCAAACGTAATAGTGGACGGCTAATGCGGCCAGCGTTTAACCATGCCAAAACAGTAATAAAAAAGGTAATTAACAGACCGATGATGAGCGCATCGCGACGAAACTGTTGTACCCCCGCTAAGGCTTCATTGACCGGTTGCCGGGCCAACACCACCCAAGGCAATCCCGGATAATCGCGATAACTGCCATGGCGCGCATAACCAACCACATAATCACGCCCATCCGGCCAACTTTCGATGACATAACCGCTGCGCGTTACACTGGCTAAGTCAGTACTGGGCGTGTTCAATGATTTACCGATTAATAGCGGCGGCCCACCAATCACTTGATTTTTAGCCGACACCAACACCAGATCTTGCGGTTGTAACAACCACTGGCCGGTGGTTAACGACTCGGCTAATTCGTCTACCCAGCGCCAATTTAAGTGTGCCGCCACAACCCCCACCACCCGCTGACTATCGGCATCACGAACCGGCGCCGAGATGTCGACAAAGCGCAGCGACTGACCGCTTGTCGGTGCTAGCAATTGTTTTAATAATTGAGCGTCATGCACGTCGCTAATATAAGGTTTTTGCAAACCTTGCTGAAACCAGGCTTGACGATCGACTCGGTTGCCCTCTAACAGGCCACCGGTGGCAGCAACAACGCGTCCCTCAATATCGGCATAACCAATCCAGGCATAGTCGCTATAAGTTTGCTGCAAACGCTGTATGGTTTCGCGCAGAACGTCATCTTGCTGATAAAGCTCGGTACGGCCAATCAGACTCGCCGCAACTTGCACGTCGCGGTAGCGTTCATACAGCCCACGCTCCAGCTTGTCCGCCATTTGCTCGGCAATGCGCTGCGTGGTTAAACCGACCTGACGACGTAATTGCTCACTGGCGCTATCGACTAACCACCAACCGATGGACGCCACTAAAACAACGGCGAGCCCCGCGAACGAGGCAAAAAAACGCAGCTTTAGATTTATCGATAACACAGGTTTCGCCTATAACAAGTCGGGCTGTGGTAACACGTAATAGAAGATGGAAAAGAAATGTAAGATACTGCCCGCGAGGACAAACAAATGCCAAATGGCATGATGGTAAGGCAACGATTTCCAGACATAGAACACCACGCCCAAGGTGTAGGCTAGGCCACCCGCCAGCAGCAGCCACAAGCCACCGCTATCGACGTTATCCAGCATCGGCTTAATGACCACCAAAGCCAACCATCCCAAGCCCAAATAAAGGCTCAAACTTAATACTTTCTTGCGGTCTTTGATGGCGAGTTCTAAGATCACACCGGTGATGGCAATCCCCCATACCGTGCCCAGCAAAGCCCACCCCCATGCGCCGCGCAAATTGATCAGGGCAAACGGGGTATAAGTACCGGCAATCAAGATAAAGATAGCGGCGTGATCCATCTGTTGAAAGAAGTGCTTGATACGCGGCCATGGAAAAGCGTGATAAAGCGTCGAGGCGGTATACAACAGAATCAAACTAGCGCCATAAATAGCTGCCGCTACGACGTGCCATGCGTCACCATAAGCCACCGACCAGACCAACATAACCACTAGACCGGCAATGCTTAAAGCCGCACCAACACCATGTGTTAATGCGTGCGCGACTTCCTCCATGACGGTGTACGCCGTACGCTTTGTCATCTATTTTCGCTCCAGACCCGGGGTCTCATAGTCTTTACTAATTTGTTTTAGTTTGCGAATAAAGGTATCAAATTCGCGTTCACTGTCGTAATCAAGCCGATATTTGTTATGGAATTCCAATGTCATCTTCACATTGTGTCCCTCTAAAAACACCGTATAGCCGTCATGGTCGGTGTAGGCTTGAATACCATCTAACTCATGTCGTCCCTGTTTGGCTTCGCCATGACGATGAATCTTCTCGTAAGCATCCAACACTAGCCGCTGATCGATTTCATTCTTCATACTGCCCTCCTAGCGATTTTACATCGGCCACCGAGTGGCCCAGCTAACATCTTGATTATACAGTTTAGTCTGTTCCGTTGATTAGCGACAATCCGATAAAATCGATACCTTATTGGCCGCCATCCATCCACCAATTGCACACAGCTGCCAAGCAATGTAAAGCACAATTATACATACAGCAGTGCATGTTTATAAAATATCCCGTATAATAACCCTATAGACAGTAAGCCAACGAGCAAAGTTGCAGCTTTGTTTGGGCTAATAGGAGTTTATCACTTGGTACGTAGAACCAAAGAAGACGCATTAGAAACGCGGTCAGAACTACTCGATGCCGCCGAGCGTTTATTCAGTGAAAAAGGCGTCACCAATACGTCGATGATGCAGGTTGCCGAAGCCGCCGGCGTTACCCGTGGTGCCATTTATCACCACTTTAAAAACAAACTGGACTTAATTGAATCATTAATGGAGCGGGTGCGCTTGCCGGTTGACGAAATGCGCGGCTGCGGCGAACAGGTAGACGATAACCCGTTACATGAAATTGTTTGCCGCAGTAAACAGTTTATCCATCAGGTCGAAAACGATCCAAACACGCAAGCGTTAGTCAGTATTTTGTTTCACAAGTGCGAATACATCGACGACGTACTGCCGATTAAAGTGCATCACTTACGCGGCCGTAACGAATGTATCGAAGAGGTACAGCAATTATTTGTCAAGGCCATTAAACAAGGTCGTTTACCCGACAGCGTCGATCCACGTAGTGCGGTTTTAGGCTTATTCGGACTCATCGATGGCTTAATGTATAACTGGCTGCTAGATCCCAGCTTTTTTTCACTCACCGGCGAAGCGAATATTGCCATTAAGCGCTATTTAACTGGTCTAGAGCAGGGCTAACCACGGCATGCAGGGGCCGGCGTTTGCCGACCCCGCTGTTAAGTATTAATCGCCTTGCTTTAAAAACTTCTGTAAGTAGTCGTCATCCATCGCCGCGATGGTTTCATCATTGGCGTTTTTGCAGCTTGCCATCAACGGCGCAATCCACGCCAGCACATTGGTTAAAATATCGCGCAAGTGACTTAAGCCGCGCATCCCACCCAGTGCCCCGGGCGAGGCCGCACCTAACAGCACCGTTTTACCCGCCCAAACACTGCCATCAACACGTGAACTCCAATCAATCGCGTTCTTTAATAGCGGCGGCACCGAGGCGTTATACTCGGGGCTAATGACCACCACTTTACTGGCGCCAGCTACCGCCTCAGCAAACCGCTGCATCGACGGAGGCACACCTTTTTCTTGTTCTAGGTCACCGTGATACAAGGGCGCATCTAATTCACTCGGTTCATATAAGCGATATGCGATGCCCAGTTGTTCCGCTACCTCGGCGATGCGGTGTTGTAACTTACGGTTGACTGAATCCTGACGGGCACTACCTGCAATAATCAATATGCTCATGCAAAGCTCCTACTGAGCGCGACGAATTTGGTCGATAAACTGTTGCGAGTCACTGATGGCTTTTTCCATATTGGCCATCAACGCATCAACATCGGCACGTAACTGCTGATACTCACCACGAATCGCATCGACCGCCGCAGCGTTTAAATTATGTTTTAAATACAATACGTTATCTTGTAACCGATCCAGCACTGGTTGCATCGTATCAGCCGCCCGCTGCATGGTCTGCAGCATCGAGGCGTAACGACGTTCAGTCTCACGTAAGCGGCGCTCGCTGTCACGTCTTAAATTATCGTTGCTGTACTCGCCTAACTCGTCATTCCATTCGTCAAACAAATCCTGTGCCACATCATCAATCGCGGCGATGCGGTCACGCACATCTTGTGCTGCGGCTTTGCTATCCTGATAGTCTTCATTTAGTGCATTATAACGCGCTTCCAGCTCGCCACCGTCAAAATCGAGTAACTCATCTAAGCGTTCCAACGCCGAACGAAACTGCTCTTGGGCCTCGGTTTGCGATTCGCGCGCGGCATCGACACGGTCGACTAAAATATCGCGCTTTTCAAAACCAAACTTCTCCATGGTGCTGTAATAGGCGCTCGAGCACGCCGTTAATGCACAGGCAAGTAACGCCATAGCCATTAATCGCATATTAATCTCCGCGTAAATGTTTAATGATGCGCTTGTCACGCTGATCTTGATGATAACTATGCACCGCAAATAATGCGTGAATGATGCAAATCAAATACAAGCCACCCAAACCACCTAGCGTAAAAATGGCTAAAATCAGCACGATGGCACACAAGATCAGGTTAAAAATTGCCTGAAATACCTTGCCGGTCGAAAGAATGGCAAGCGGCGGTAATAAAATTGCGAATAAATATCTCATCTGTCGAATTCCTTATCGGCAACGCTAGCTGAACAGCTATTTTATACGTTATGACCGAGCTCTTAAGATCAAAAGCTTAGATCTAAACGTCGCGCAAAAAGCTATGTATACTTAACGCTTAGGCTATTTAGGTAGACCGATAAGGACGTCGTATGTTCGATCGTATGCTCGATAACAATTGGCGACAGCTCGCCACCACTTCGTTGCAGTTTGGCAAGTACTTTGCCAAGCGCTGCCTGCAAGACCGCATTAATATTACCGCCGGTCATTTGGCTTATGTATCGATGCTTAGCTTGGTGCCTTTATTAGCGGTGGTTTTTGCCATTTTTGCGGCGTTCCCAATGTTCACCGACTTACGCGAGCAAATCGAGGGCTTACTATTTTCCAACCTGTTACCCACGTCGGGCGAAGTGATTCAAGAACATATCAATAACTTTGTCAGTAACGCCTCGCAAATGACCACCGTGGGCGTGATATTCTTGTTCGTTGTTGCGATTATGCTGGTATCTGCCATCGATAATGCCTTAAATCGGATTTGGCGTAACTACAAGCCAAGGCGCCTAACGGTGTCGATCGCTATTTATTGGATGGTGTTGACCTTGGGTCCAATTCTCATCGGTGGTGGTCTAGCCATTACCTCTTATATTTTGTCGTTAACGCGTTTTACCGACGATTATATTAGCGGTAGTCATACCGTACTACTGAGCTTGGTGCCCTTTGCGCTATCGGTGCTTACCTTCTTATTGCTGTATATGATGATCCCCAATCGGGTAGTTAAAGCACGCTTTGCCATTTGGGGTGCGTTGCTGGCAGCAAGCTTATTTGAGCTTTGTAAATCGCTATTTTCGCTCTACTTGGCTAACTTCCCCTCCTATCAAGCGATTTACGGTGCGTTAGCGACCATTCCGATTTTAATTGTCTGGATTTACTTATCTTGGAACGTGGTGTTACTCGGCGCCGAACTGACCGTCAGCTTAGAAGAGTTTACGCAACGTCAGCATAGCCGCTTACCACAACCCGATAACAGCACGGAATCATCTTAAGGATCTACATGAAAGCGTTACTACAGCGCGTTAGCCGCGCCAGTGTGCATGTCGCTGACCAACAAATTGCCGCCATTGAGCATGGCTTACTGATTTTACTCGGCGTCAGTCAAACCGATACTGAGGCTAGCAGTGCGCGGCTGGCAAAACGCGTCGCCAGTTACCGTTTATTTGCCGACGACGACGATAAAATGAATCTCGACGTCAGCGAGGTTGGCGGTAAAGTTATTGTGGTATCTCAGTTTACCCTAGCCGCGGACACACGTAGTGGTCGGCGACCAAGCTTTTCCAGTGCCGCAGCACCAGCGCAGGCCGAGCCTTTGTACCAGCATTTTTGTCAACAACTGCGACAGCAGGGCGTCGATGTGCAACAGGGCCAATTTGGCGCCGATATGCAGGTGGCGTTGGTCAATGATGGTCCGGTGACTTTTAGCTTAGAAGTCGATTAATGTTCATTATCGTCGACAAACGGCGCTAATGCTGAGGCTTCGGCACTGACCAATAACTGGCAGTTACGGTAACCGGGATTGCGCTTGCACAGCCAGTGCCAGCTACTGGGTAATAGCTTAAGCAAACGCTGGCTAGTGTCATCAGCGCTAGCAGTAGTTTCAATCAGGTTAAAGGCCAGCACACCGCCGACGCATAAGCGCTGAACAATGGCGTTGGTAAATTGGGGTAATAAAAGCCAGGCTGGCACCTCGGCCGCGGTAAACACATCGACATGAATAAAGTCATAACGTTGCTGCACAGGTTGCAGTAACCAAACCGCGGCATCGGTTTGCATAACGGTCAGTTGTTGCGGACAAGCAAAGTAATCTAATGCCGCTATAATTTGTGATTCGTTCTCGATACTCAACCACTTTAGCTGCGCCTGATGATGGCAGCCGTAGCGCGCCAGACTGGCGCCGCCAAGCCCCAGCTCAAGCACTTGCGCGGTCGCGCCTAATTGCCGTAAAAAGCGTTGGTAAAGCTGTTGATGAGGAAACAATAAACGTTGCGGATGGTGTCGGTCGAGTATGCTCTGCAGGGCACCATCCATGAGTAAAAAGCGATAGTCTTGATTTTCCAGTACGACTGCTCTAGCGTCTGGAGATTGTGTCAGTGGCAGCGCATAGGCGCGTGCGAGTTCGGTAAGCAGTTGCTGTTCGGTCATCAGGTCGTGCTATGGTAAAGGTTATTAAGATAGCGGCAAAAGGCTGCATCAGCTTAGCATGACGTTACCCACTGTGCTATCTAACCCGGCCTCGTTAGCCTGTCCGCAAACAAATAAAGGTCCCTATGTATCAAGTCATTACACCCAAAACAGACGCCGAGTTAGCAGCTTATTTTCATCTGCGCTGGCGGGTATTGCGTGAACCCTTCCAGCGACCGCTAGGCTCTGAGCAGGATGAGTACGATCAAGTCAGCGAACATCGCATGGTGGTGAATGATGCTGGCGACGCCATCGCCATTGGCCGCTTACATTTTAATAGTCCAGAAGAAGGACAAATTCGCTATATGGCAAGCGCCCCAGAATATCGTGGCGAGGGTCACGGTATCGCTATTATTTATGCGCTGGAACAAGAAGCACGGCGGCAGGGTGCACAGCATATCGTGATTAATTCGCGTGATAACACCTTGGGCTTTTATCAAAAGTGTGGGTACGAACTGGCCGAAGAGGGTGATACCGTTAAAAACCCGATGGCCGAACATCAATTGCGGAAAACGCTGACCGATATTAACCGTATTATTTATCGACCCAATTGGTGCGCCGAACTGCAAGCCACTTGGCAAGACGATATTCCGATTTCTGATGCCATGGGCATTCGCATTCATCAATATACCGGCCGTACTTTTGAGGCGCGCGCGCAATTAAACCGCAACATCAATGTACACGGCACCATGTTCGCGGGCAGCATTTATTCGTTGGCGACATTGACCTGCTGGGGGCTCTTGCATTTACAATTACGCGAGCGCCAATTGCCCGGTAGCATTGTCTTGGCCGACGCCAGCATGCAGTACCAACGTCCAGTTACCGATGAACCTCGTGCCGTTGCGCAATTAAGCGATGTCACCGGTGATTTATCGGCGCTACAACAACAACGCAACGCGCGTTTGACCATGAAAGCTCAGGTGTACAGTAACGATAAAGCCGTCGCCGAGTTTACTGGTCGTTTCGCGGTATTAGCCCCACGCAGCAAGAAGGACCCCGAATCATCATGAGTAGTTCACTGTCTGCGCAACAGTTAGCGCGGTTTCGGCAAAAGCTGGAAAGCCATATGGCAACAGCGGAAGCCGCCGGTGATAAACAGCAACAGCAACAGCTTCAGGCGGCGATGACGCGTCTGCGCGCCGGCGAATATGGTTGTTGCTTAAGCTGTGGAGAAGAAATTTCTGCGGCCAAATTAGCGCATAGCCCCGCCGCCGAACTCTGTAACGACTGCCAGTCGCTGGCCGACGATAGCGACGGTTAGCCCAGCAACATGCGTAGCACGATAGCGCCTTAAGCGACTATCGTGCCCAAGTGCACTATCGCTATTGACTCAACAGCTCAATATCGTTCATAACCGGGGCAAAAGCAGCCCCTTTGATCAATTGGCTGACTGCGGCAATATCCGGCGAAAAGTAGCGATCTTGATCATAAAACGCCACTTTCTCACGAATAATGCTCATGCTCTGCTCGACTCGTGGCGACGACTGCAACGGCCGTCTAAAGTCGATGCCTTGTGCCGCTTCCAACATCTCAATAGCGATAATATCGGCGACGTTATTGGCCATTTCGGTCAAACGGCGGGCGGCAAAGGTAGCCATCGACACATGATCTTCTTGGTTAGCCGAGGTCGGTAAGCTATCCACCGACGCCGGATGCGCCAGACTCTTGTTTTCCGACGCCAACGCCGCAGCGGTCACCTGCGCCAGCATAAAGCCCGAGTTCACCCCACCATCGTTAACCAAAAACGGCGGCAAACCACTTAAATGACTATCGATTAACAACGCCGAACGACGCTCAGATAAAGCGCCAATTTCGCTGACCGCAATAGCCAGGTTATCGGCCACCATCGCCACCGGTTCGGCGTGAAAGTTACCACCCGATAGAATGTCGTTGTGCTCGCTGAAGACTAATGGGTTGTCGGTAACACCGTTAGCTTCACGTACCAAAATAGTCGCCGCATGAGCGATTTGGTCAAATACCGCGCCCATGACCTGCGGCTGGCAACGCAACGAGTAAGGGTCCTGCACTTTTTCGCAGTTTTCATGCGAGTCGCCCAGTTCAGAGCGGTCGCCCAACAGCTCGCGTAAGGCCGCCGCAACCACGGTTTGCCCATGCTGCCCGCGAATGGCATGAATGCGTTGGTCAAACGGCACGCGCGAACCCAGTGCCGCTTCCACCGACATAGCGCCAGCGATCAGTCCCGCCGCGAATACCCGTTCGATGGCAAACAAACCGTGTAGCGCTAACGCCGTCGACGCCTGCGTCCCATTGAGCAGCGCCAAGCCTTCTTTTGGCGCCAGCGATAACGGCTCTAGGCCAGCGATGGCTAGACCTTCAGCGGCTTCCATGATTTGTCCTTGATGACGCACCTGCCCTTCGCCTAACAGCGGTAGTACCAAATGCGCCAACGGTGCCAAGTCGCCGGAAGCACCGACCGAACCTTTGGCCGGTACACAGGGATAAACTTGGTGATTTAACAGCGCTTGCAAGGCTTCTACCACCTGCAACCGTACACCGGAAAATCCTCGCGCCAACGAATTGATTTTTAGCAGTAGCATTAACCGCACCACCGCATCGTCCATTAACTCACCGGTACCAGCGGCATGCGACAACACGATACGACGTTGCAAGTCAGTCAGTTTTTCACGTGGAATGCGGGTGTTTGCCAGCAAACCAAAACCGGTGTTAATGCCATACACCACACGGCCTTCATCTAACACTCGCGCCACCGTCGCAGCGGCGGCTTCGACGTTCGCTTTGCTAGCTTCATCAAGCTGCAATTGGTGGGCTTGTTGCCAGTGACGTAGATCGTCTAAATCCAATTGTCCCGGCTGCAAAATAAAATGCTCGCTCATGCCTCATCTCCTTCTAACATCGGCAGATCCAGCTGCTGCGCTTTAGCGCAACGTTTGGCAATATCGTAACCAGCATCGGCATGACGCATCACACCGCTACCCGGATCGTTCCACAACACCCGCGCCAAGCGCTTATCGGCGGCCTCGCTGCCGTCGGCAACAATGACCACACCGGCATGCTGCGAATAACCCATACCCACGCCACCGCCATGATGCAGACTCACCCAAGTAGCCCCGCCAGCGGTATTCAACAAGGCGTTCAATAACGGCCAATCGGAAACCGCATCAGAACCATCTAGCATGCTTTCGGTTTCGCGGTTAGGGCTGGCAACCGAACCGGAATCCAAATGATCGCGGCCAATCACCACCGGCGCTTTCAGTTCGCCGTTTTTCACCATGTCGTTGAAGGCACGGGCAATGCGCGCCCGATCTTTCAGGCCGATCCAGCAAATGCGGGCAGGCAGACCTTGAAAACTAATGCGCTCGCGGGCCATGTCCAACCAATTGTGTAAGTGCTTATCGTCGGGAATCAGCTCTTTGACTTTGGCGTCGGTTTTATAAATATCCTCAGGGTCTCCGGATAGCGCTACCCAACGGAACGGACCCACTCCCTCGCAAAATAGCGGGCGAATATAAGCCGGCACAAAGCCAGGGAAATCAAACGCGTTATCGACCCCGACGTCTTGCGCCATCTGGCGAATATTATTGCCATAATCAAACACTTTGGCGCCGCGCTGCTGCATGGTTAACATTGCCTGCACCTGCTGTGCCATCGACTGTTTAGCCGCACTAACGGTCGCCTCGGCATTGCGCTCACGCTCACTGGCATAGCGCGCCAAGTCCCAACCCACCGGTAAATAACCGTGTAGCGGGTCGTGCGCCGAGGTTTGGTCGGTGACCACGTCGGGGGTAATATCGCGCTTAATCAATTCGGCATAAACCTCAGCGGCGTTGGCTAATAAGCCTACCGACACCGGCTGCCCTTGCTGCTCGGCCTCGGCCAGCATGGCTAATGCCTCGTCTAAGTTGGCCGCCTTTTTATCTAAATAACGGGTGCGCAAACGAAAATCGATACGTGATTCATCCACATCAACCGCTAGCATGGAAAAGCCAGCCATGGTCGCCGCCAGCGGCTGCGCGCCACCCATGCCACCAAGACCACCAGTAAGTACCCACTTACCACTCGCGTCGCCGTTAAAGTGTTGCTTGGCAACGGCACCAAAGGTTTCATAGGTGCCTTGTACAATGCCCTGCGAACCGATGTAAATCCACGACCCGGCAGTCATTTGCCCGTACATCATCAAACCGGCTTTATCGAGTTCGTTAAAGTGTTCCCAGTTGGCCCATTTAGGCACCAAATTGGAGTTAGCAATCAATACCCGCGGGGCGTCTTCGTGGGTCGGAAATACCCCCACCGGTTTACCCGACTGGATCAACAACGATTGGTCCGGCTGCAACCGCTCTAAGGTTTCGATGATCTTGTCATAACAAGCCCAGTTGCGTGCCGCGCGACCAATACCGCCGTACACCACCAAGGCTTGTGGATGTTCCGCCACTTCCTCATCTAAGTTATTCATTAACATCCGCTTGGCCGCTTCTACTTGCCAGTTGCAAGTCGTCAGCTGGCTACCTCGTGGGGCGCGGATCTGGCGTGATTTGTCTAAACGAGCATCAGACATAGGGTCTCCTTATACGGCTGTTGTTGGCGAACTAAAGGTTAAATGTCCGCCTAAACGAAAGCGTGAACCGGGGTGCGTCAGCGTGGCAAATGTCACTACGCCTTCGCCACACCAGGTGCGTCGAATAATACGTAAACAGGGTTCGGGTTTTTCTAGCTGTAACCATTGGCACACCGCTTGTTGCGGCGCTATCGCTTCGATTTGATGGCTCGCGGCGGTCAACGGTTGCACCGCACACAAATATTCATGCGGCGTGATCTGGGTGTAATCTTGGCGCAAATAGTCGGGCACCAAACGCGGATTGACGTAACGCTCTTCGGCCTGCACCGCCAGCGAATTTTCGTAATGCACCACCAACGAATGAAACACGCTGTCGCCCGCAATTAATTCAAGCGGCTCAGCCACCAGACCGGTCGCCGGCTCTTCACGTAAGACATGCACGCGCGCCTGATACTGGTGACCACGACTACGGATCTCATCGGCGATATTGCGGATCGCCATAAACGACGTTTGCGATTTAATCGGAGCCACGAAAGTGCCTGAGCCTTGGCTGCGGATCACCAAGCCTTCGTCGGTTAACTCTTGCAGCGCGCGACGTGCAGTCATACGACTGACACTGAATTGTTGCGCTAAGGCGTTTTCAGAACTAACCGGATGATTTTCCGGCCACTCTCCCGAGGCAATCTTTTTGTAAATGTGTTGTTTGATTTGCGCAAACTTAGCCATAAAATTGCCCGCATAATTAGTGTTAATTTTATGATTTTTATAAAATTAACGGATGTTTAGCGATAGTCTTTGAGGCTTCAATTCGATTCTCAATCGCTATTGTATATACAAGCATAACCGAGGATTGTTAGACTGTACACCAGTAACCCACGGCGACTATGCTGAGTTGCTGTAAACCCATTCATGCAAGCTGACGAGGCCAACCACCATGTCGAACACCACACCAACCTTCGCCACCCGTATTGAAAATGTGCACTTAGCGACCATGCGTAACGAAGGCTACGGCAGCGTCGAGAACGCTGTGGTGTTAATCGACGCGGACGGCGTCATTGGCTACGCCGGAGCTAGCCAGCAAGCGCCCACACATCAAGCGGAGCAGGTTATTGATGGCGCACAGGGCTGGCTAACGCCGGGCTTGATCGACTGCCATACCCACTTAGTTTGGGCCGGTTCACGCGCAAATGAATTTGCGCAACGCTTGCATGGCGTCAGCTATCAGCAAATCGCCGAACAGGGGGGTGGCATTAACGCCACCGTACAAGCCACTCGCGCCGCCACTCGCGAACAATTACTAACGTTAGCGCGTCAGCGCGCTCAAGCCTTGATGGCCGAGGGTGTCACCACTATCGAAATCAAATCCGGGTACGGTTTAGATTTAGCGAATGAGCGCAAACAACTGCAAGTGGCACGACAGTTGGGCGAAGAGCTAGCGTTGACGGTAACAACCACCTTGCTTGCCGCCCATGCGCTACCACAAGAGTATCAGCACGATGCCGATGCCTATATTGAGTTAATTTGCGACACCATCATACCCACGTTAAACGACGAGGGGCTGGTGGATGCGGTCGATGCATTCTGCGAGTCTATCGGCTTTGATTTAGCACAAACCGAGCGAGTTTTTGCGGCGGCGGCGGCGCACCAGCTACCGATCAAGTTGCATGCCGAACAAATCACCAACATGCGCGGTGCCGAGCTAGCGGCCAAACATCGGGCGCTGTCGGCCGACCATTTGGAGCAACTGGACGAGAGTGGTGTCAAAGCCATGGCTGCCAGCGGTACGGTTGCGGTGTTGCTACCCGGTGCTTTTTATTTTCTACGCGACACTCAACAGCCACCGATCGCGTTGTTACGACAACATGGCGTGCCAATCGCATTAGCCACCGATGCCAACCCCGGCTCGTCACCCATTCATAGCTTGTTATTGATGTTGCAGATGGCTGCTACGCTGTTTCGTTTAACACCCGAGGAGTGCTTACGCGGGGTCACCTGCCATGCGGCGCAAGCGCTGGGCTTTAGCGATCGCGGTGAAATCGCCGCCGGTAAACGCGCCGATTTAGTGCTGTGGGACATTCAAGATCCGGCCGAACTGACCTATCAATATGGGGTCAACCCACTACGCCGAGTTTGGGTAGCGGGTCAACAACGTTAAGCGCGGCGGTTACGGCCGCGTAAATAGGCGATAATCAACTCACTCAACAACTGACCGACCGCGCGCTGGCCCTCGGCCAATCCGGCCGGGTGCAGACCCGGCGCAGCTTCGGCCAAGTGCAAATAGCGACTGTGGCTCAACTCGGCCAATTGCGACACATAGCGATAGGCTTGCGCCACGGTCACACCGACATGGTTGATGGCGCTAGCAGGAGCATGCTGAATAGCATCGACATCGACCTCAATGGCCAGCGGTAACTGCCAACTCTCGGCCTTAGCAGCAACATCGGTTAAGGCCTCGGTAAAGGTCATATCATACAAACGGTGAATACTGTGATAACGCATCTGGGCATCAGCAAGTTGCTTTAAACTCAACGCCGAGTTTTTACCCTCATGCAAGCCCATCACATGATACTGCTGCAACGCGCCTTCGACATACGCATAACTGAAACCATTGCCGCTGTGGCGTCCTTCGCGTGGCCTAAAATCGGCGTGCGGATCAAGGTTAACAGCACCACAAGGGCTAGCGCTGGCCTGCGCCAAACTACGTAATAAGGGTAACGCGTTATTATGCCCGCCACCGACCGCTATGACGTCAAAACCGGCGGCAAATAACGGCGTGACGATTTGCGTCACGCGCTGGTCGAGCATTTCACAAAGCTCGCGCACACGTTGCAGTTGATGCGCTTGTTTAACGTCCAGCGAGTCGGCTTGCTGCTGTAAATCATCGCAGTCGACACTGCCAACCAACAGCAGCTCGTTGGCACCAATATGCGGTGTCGCTTGTAGATTGAGTAAAGCGGGTAACAGCGCCGACCAAGCTAACTCGGCGCCCGGACGTCCTAAATTACCTTTAACGCCGATGCTTTCCGGAATACCAATCAGGGCAACTCGTTGACCGGCCTGATAAGCCGCTTGTAGGGCATCAGCGTAGCTCTCGCCATCACGCAACGCCTCAGCACTCAACGTCGCCACCGCTTGGCCCAAGCGGGTTTCTTGCGGACGCGGTTGTAACCAACGCTGTGGATCAACCGCTTGCAGGTAATGCACTGCCATCAATTATTCGATATCAAGCGGTTCAGCTGACAGCACAATACCGGTGCTATCGGCATAGACATGATCTTCGGGTAAAAAGGTAACACCGGCAAAGTTAACCGCAATGTCAGCCTCGCCCACACCCGCGTTATCAGCACCGACCGGAATCGCCGCTAACGCCATGATGCCTAGGTCAAGCTCATCCAAGGCGTCGACGTCACGTACGGCGCCATAACAAATGATGCCTTCCCAGTCGTTATCTAAGGCTTGCTCAGCAATGCCAATGTCGATCAACGCGCGACGACTAGAGCCGCCACCGTCGATCAACAGGACTTTACCCGTGCCGGCTTGCTGCACCAGCTCTTCGATCAGGCCTTTATCTTCAAAGCACTTAATAGTGACCAACTGGCCGCCGAACGACGAGCGACCGCCGTAGTGAACGAACATCGGTTCCACCACATCAACCATATCGGGATATAAGTCACAAAGTTCAGAGGTATTGTATTCCATAAGTGCACATCCTAATCAGCTACCAGCCGCTAAAGAGCTTAACAGAGTTTGGTAGTATAACCCTTGGCTAGTCAAGTCAACAGCGCAAACATCGACACAAATCAAATTAAACGTAAATGTCGCTTGAAGTTCCCCGCAAAAACTCGTTTAATCGAAGCAGTTCTGCTCACAAGTAACTATAATAATAATCTTAACCAGACCATCGTCAGAATAGAGTCGGCCGCATGCCCTTTGTAGATATTCAGACAATCAGTTTTACCCTAGTCGCTGAGAGCATCTTATCGCTTGGGTTAGCGTTGCTGCTGTTTCATTATTATCGCGTCTATGATCGACCCTATTTACGTTACTGGGCGTTAACAACTGCCTTTTTTGGCATTTCGCAAGCGTTGCGCTTCTCACTACCCGACTTATTACTCGCTGAATTTCCCCTATCGCTGCATCATCAACTGGGTTACACCGTACTCATTACGGCGCAATATTTTGCGCTGTCATGCCTAGTTATCGGCGCCTTTGATGCGATTCGAGTCGAATTACCACCGCTACCGATCCGGCGCCTGATCTACCTAGGTTCAATCATGGCCGGTTTATGCACCTATGCGGTGTTTGTGATGCCGCTGCCGCCGCAATGGGTCGTTTTACTCGGCATTTTATTACAGTACTTTGTCAGCGGTGTGGCGTTGCTGGGTTTCACCTTAATGTTATATCGGCAAGCGCGCACCGGTATGGGGCCGCGCCTAATCGTTATGTCATTAACCTTTTTAGCGCTTAAAAACATCGCTTTCGTCGGCCTATATTTACTCCACCCCGCGGCCACGGTGATACAAATTGCATTAGAGTTAGATACGCTATTTAACCTGATCACGCTGGCCATGTCGGCCATCGGCGTGGTCATTTGGTTATTAGAATCGGAACGTGGGCATGCCATTAGCGCTATTCAAAAAGCCGAGTACTTGCACTCGCATGATGTGTTAACCGGCGTACTCAACCGCGAGTCGTTAGTGTCGCGTATTCCGATGATGTTGGAACACTGCCGCAGTAATAATCGTCATCTGACGCTAATGCTGGTGGGTATGAATCGCTTTAAGGCCATTAACGATAACATCGGTATTCGCGGCGGTGACCAGGTACTGATGGCCGTCGCCGAGCGGTTACAAAACCTGCCGTCACAACCGTTAGCGGTATCACGTATTAGCGGTGATGTGTTTGCGGTGGTGTTTAATCATCTCAAACGACGTAGCTTTTTACTGGATCTAGCCAATGACATTAAACAAGCGGTAGAGCGTCCGTTAGCACTAGAAAAAGTGACCATTAACTTAAGTTGTAGCATCGGTATCGCACGCTACCCCCAACATGGTAACTGTGCTGAAGTGCTGCTCAATAAGTCAACCATTGCGCTAGCCAACACGAAACAGCTCGATGCCGAAGCGGTGGTCTTTTATGTCCGCGGTATGGATGAGCCATACAGCCAATTGGTGCATATGGAGCCGGATTTACGTCGTGCCTTGGCTAACGACGAATTTGTGCTGTATTTGCAGCCACAATGGCGAACTGCCGACCAACAGTTAATCAGCTTCGAAGCATTGATCCGCTGGCAACATCCACAACGCGGCTTGCTCGGTCCGGGTGAGTTTTTACCCTTCATCGAACAGCTCGGCATGGCCAGCGAACTAGACGATTGGGTTATCCGTCACGCCGCTAAATGTATTCATGACTGGCGCCAACAATTAGGTTTCAGTGTCCCCTTAGCGGTTAACTTATCGGCTAAGCATTTCCAACAACCGCAGCTGGCCGATAAGCTGCGTCAGCTATTAGATAGTTATCAGCTCGACAGCAACGATTTGGAATTAGAAATCACCGAAAACGTTGCCATGTCCGACTTAAAAACCGGCACCAATGTCATTAGCTCGTTAAAGCAACAAGGTATTAAAGTCGCTATCGATGATTTTGGTACGGGTTATTCGTCGCTCACTTATTTGCGTCGCCTACCCATCGATAAAATCAAAATTGATCGCAGCTTTATTGCCGAATTACAAGAAAGCCAAGCCGACATTACCATTGTGCGAGCCTTGATTCGTTTAGCACACGGCCTCGGTAAGCAGGTTGTGGCCGAGGGTGTAGAGACCCCGCAACAGCTGAAATTACTGCAAGAACTGGATTGCGATGTGATACAGGGTTACCTGTTGTCGCCGCCGTTGGCAGAACGCCACGCCAGCCAACTACTAGCAGAAAGAGGTCAGCGTCCGCAAGCGAACGCCGACCAAAACAGTTTTACAGGATAAAGCGGCTCAAATCCTCGTCGGCCGCTAACTCACCTAAGTACTTATCAACATAAGCGGCATCGATAGTAATGGCCTCGCCATCACGCTCGCTAGCGTCAAACGACAACTCTTCCATCAAACGTTCTAATACCGTATGCAAACGGCGTGCGCCGATGTTTTCGGTACTTTCGTTGACCTGAAAAGCGGTTTCGGCGATACGCTGAATACCATCGTCGGTAAAGCTGATATCGACGCCTTCGGTTTTCATCAGGGCGATATATTGCGCTGTTAAAGAGGCCTTGGGCTCGGTCAAAATGCGCACAAAGTCAGCGGTCGTTAACGCATCTAATTCCACCCGAATCGGCAAACGCCCCTGTAATTCCGGGATCAAGTCCGACGGCTTGCTCATCTGAAACGCACCCGATGCAATAAACAAAATATGGTCGGTTTTTACCATACCGTGTTTGGTATTAACGGTAGTGCCCTCAACCAATGGCAGTAAGTCACGTTGCACGCCTTCACGCGAGACATCGGGGCCGCTGCTATCGCCGCGCTTACAAATTTTATCGACTTCATCTAAAAACACGATGCCGTTTTGCTCGACCGACTCAATCGCCGCTTCTTTGACTTCTTCGGGGTTCAGCAACTTGGCCGCTTCTTCTTCAATCAACAGCTTCATCGCGTCTTTAATTTTCAATTTACGCGACTTGGTTTTATCGCTGCCGAGATTCTGGAACATACTCTGCAGCTGATTCGTCATTTCTTCCATGCCCGGCGGCGCCATGATCTCCACCCCCATTTGCGGCATGGCGACGTCGATTTCGATTTCTTTTTCGTTTAACTGACCTTCACGCAGTTTTTTTCGAAACACTTGGCGGCTATGCTTCTGCTCGTCGCTATCCGACTCGCTGTCGCCGTTGCCCCAACCGCGTTTTGCCGGTGGTAACAGCACATCTAAAATGCGCTCTTCGGCAGCTTCTTCGGCGCGAAAGCGAACTTTCTCCATCATTTGCTCGCGGGTTTGTTTAACCGCCGCGTCCATCAAATCACGAATGATCGACTCAACTTCCTTACCGACATAACCCACTTCGGTAAACTTAGTCGCTTCCACCTTAATAAACGGCGCGCGCGCCAGTTTTGCTAAACGTCGCGCGATCTCGGTTTTACCGACACCGGTAGGGCCGATCATCAAAATATTCTTAGGCGTAACTTCCGGTCTGAGTTCATCATCTAACTGCATCCGCCGCCAGCGGTTACGCAACGCCACCGCGACCGAACGCTTAGCCTTATCTTGGCCAACAATGTGACGATTTAGTTCGTGAACAATTTCTTTTGGGGTCATGTTCGACATCTTAGGACTCCCGTTTACTGAGCGGATCGGCGGCAACCGACTCGGTCGTTTCAATGGTTTGATAGCCGTTGGTGTATACGCAAATATCACCAGCGATGGTCAGCGCTTTTTGGGTAATTTCGGCGGCACCCAAATCGGTGTTTTCTAACAGCGCACGTGCGGCGGATTGCGCATACGGACCGCCGGAACCAATGGCAATTAAGTCCATTTCCGGCTGTACCACATCGCCGTTACCGGTAATGATCAGTGAGGTGTGTTTGTCGGCAACTGCAAGCAGCGCTTCTAGACGCCGTAATGCGCGGTCGGTACGCCAATCTTTAGCCAGCTCCACCGCCGCCTTCATCAGATGGCCTTGGTGCTGTTCCAGTTTGGCTTCAAAACGTTCAAACAACGTGAATGCGTCGGCAGTGCCACCGGCAAATCCAGCTAGCACACGGTCGCCATATAAACGACGCACCTTGCGCGCATTGCCTTTCATCACGGTGTTACCGAGCGAGACTTGACCGTCACCGCCAATGGCAACGGTATCGCCGCGGCGTACAGATACTATCGTAGTCAAAATGCTATCCTCACCGCCAAAGGCGGCTGCTTTACTCTCAACATGAGGATGCGTTAGTGCTTTTTCAACGGTCAATCACGTTAACCGCCGTAAAAGCGCTTAATCCAGATTCCAGTTCCAGATAGCACAACCGAAGACTTGCGAGCGCTGTAGCTTATGCCGGTCACGCTCGGCCGCACGTTTAGTCTCGTAGGGGCCTAAAATCACCCGATACCAACGGCCATTGCTGCCCTCCGAGGCGCGCACCTGTGACTCTAGCCCGACCATAGCAATGCGCGCACGCAAAGACTCAGCGTCAGATTGACTACGAAACGAGCCACATTGCATCAGTTTCGGTGGCCCCGCTTGCAACTCAGGAACATCAACCTGTACTTCTTTATTTTCCAGCTCTTCAATGTACTGCCAACGTTCTTCTGGCAGCTCGGGCAACTGGTCAATCGCTTGTTTGCTGGTATCCAGCTTTTGCGCAGCGGCTTTTTCTTCACCCTTACCGTTAATCTGATACAGCAGGTAGGCAAACCCTCCGATCAACACCAACGCTAAGATAACAATCAGCCAAGGCACCGGCTTAGCGACTTTCTGCGTGTTCGCTTTTGCGGCAGCACCGCGTTTGCCTTTGCCCTTGCCAGCTCCCTTTTTCGGTTGCGGCCGCTTGCGATTGACGTAATCCATAAACTTCCTTTACATCTTCTCTAGCGTATCGATACCCAGCAACGCTAAGCCCTGCTGCAACGTACGGGCGGTCAACGCCGACAATTTTAAGCGGCTATTACGCAACGCCGCGTCATCTTGGTTCAGGATCGGGCAATGCTCGTAAAAGCTAGAAAAGGCGCCGGCTAAGTCAAATAAGTAGCCGCATAAAAAGTGCGGCATACACTTATTAGCGACGCTTTGCAGCGTCTCATTAAACTTCACCAACTGGTTAGCCAACGCCTGTTCTTTTTCATGCTCAAGGATGATTTCACCCGGCACTTCAGCCATATCAATACCCGCTTTTTCGAACACACTGCGTACCCGGGTAAAGGCGTACAGCAAATACGGTGCAGTATTACCCTCAAAACTGAGCATGGTGTCCCAATCAAACATGTAGTCGCTGGTGCGGTTTTTTGATAAATCGGCGTACTTCACCGAGCTAATACCCACCACTTCGGCCACATGTTGCTGCTGCGCGGGGCTGAGCTCGTTGTCTTTTTGCTGCAACAGAGTTAACGCGCGGCGCTGCGCTTCGTCCAACAAGTCGGCTAACTTGGTGACGCCGCCATCACGGCTTTTGAATGGCTTGCCATCTTTGCCCAACACCATGCCAAAGGCTAAATGTTCAATATCCAGTTCGCCCTCAACAAAGCCAGCTTTACGCGCTAAGGTGAAAATTTGCTGGAAATGCAAACTTTGGCGTTGGTCGACAAAATACAATAGACGCGTACCGCCCAATTGTTTTTGACGATATTCGATGGCCGCTAAGTCGGTGGTGGCATACAAGTAACCACCGCCCTTTTTCTGCACGATAACCGGCAGCGGCTCGCCGTCTTTACCTTTGAACTCGTCTAAAAATACACATTGCGCGCCTTGGTCTTCGACCAATAAGCCGCGCTCGCGTAAATGTTCAATCACCCCCGCCAGCTTATCGTTATAAGCGCTTTCCGCCATCACGTCGGCGCGAGTCAGCTTAACGCCCAGACGGTCATAGACCTCTTGGCAGTGACTCAGCGAGATGTCGATAAACTGCTGCCATAGCTGATTGCAATATTGGTCGCCGGATTGCAACGATACCACCAACTGCCGCGCACGGTCGGCAAAGGTTTCGCTTTCATCAAAACGCTTTTTCGCTGCTTTGTAAAAGGTCTCTAGGTTACTTAACTGCCACTGGCTATCGCTGGCATCTAATTCCTCCATATGCGCCAGCAACATGCCAAACTGGGTGCCCCAATCGCCAACGTGATTCTGGCGAATGACCTGATGGCCCAGAAACTCCAACGTACGCGACACCGCATCGCCGATGATGGTCGAGCGCAAATGACCAACGTGCATTTCTTTAGCTAAGTTTGGTGACGAGTAATCAATCACCACGCAATCCGGTTCAGCGCTCAATTCGACGTTCAAGCGTTGACTGGCATAGGCCGCCTGCAATTGCCCCAATAGCTGTTGTTGACTAATGGTGAAGTTAATAAAACCGGGACCGGCAATGTCGGCTTTAGCGATCAAGTCATTGGCCGGTAAGGCGGCGATCAATTGCTCGGCTAACGCGCGCGGATTCATTTTCGCCGTTTTTGCCAACATCAACGCTAAATTGCTGGCAAAATCGCCGTGGCTTTTGTCGCGTGGTCGGTCTAGCTGGATCCGCGGTTGACTATCGGCGGGGATCACTTGCGAGACTTTTAACTGCTCAACGGCTTGAGTCAGCAACTGTTGTAATGCTTCTTTCATGGACGCGACTACCTAATTAAAAACGATGAATAACGTTAACAACGGCGAAAAAACACTGCGGGCGCAGTCAATTTGGGTAAGGCTATAGTGTAATCGCTCGGCTCAATAAAAAAAACCGTGACGTTAACTGAAATCTTGCGGGTCAATATCCAGTGACCAGCGCACTTTGCGTAATTCCGGTAAACGCGCCAACGTGGGTAGTACGTGTTGCAGTAACTGTTGTCGAATCGCGCGCTGCTCGCATTGCAATAATAGTTGATAACGGTAACGTCCGGCTTTCCGTTCCATCAATGCCGGTAACGGCCCCAGCACTTGCACTTGCGGGTGCGTGGGTAACTGCGCACTGAGCGCGTCTAACGCCGCAATCACTTGTTCGCGCTGCATGCCTTCGGCGCGAAACAAGGCCAAATGACTGCAGGGCGGCAACGCCGCTTGCTGACGCTCTTGCAGGCTAGTCAGGGCAAAATGGCCATAACCGTTATTAATCAGATCTTGAATTAAATCGTGTTCTGGATGGTGGGTTTGCAACACCACCATACCGGCTTTCTCAGCACGCCCGGCGCGCCCCGCAACCTGGGTATATAATTGTCCGAGCCGCTCCGGTGCGCGGAAGTCGGCGCTGTATAAGGCAGCATCAACATCCAACAAGGCCACCAAGGTGACTTGTGGAAAATGGTGTCCCTTCGCTAGCATCTGTGTACCCAGCAAGATCGGGTAGCGAGCCTCGGTGGCGGCTTGTAAATGTTTGTCTAACTCGCCTTTGCGGCGAGTGCTGTCGCGGTCAATGCGTAACACCGGATGGTCGGGAAAGCGTTTGCTCAACACCTGTTCTAATTGCTCGGTGCCAACACCGCGGCCGACCAATTGCGTCGAACCACAATCATGGCACTGGCGCGGTAACGGTCGTTGGGTGCCGCAATGGTGGCATTGCAACAGGCCCAGTTGTTGGTGCACGGTAAAGTAGGCATCACAACGTGGGCATTGCGCCAACCAACCACATTCGTGACACATCAACGCCGGTGCATAGCCACGACGATTTAAGAACAGCAGTACTTGCTCGCCCTTATCAAGGGTGGTTTGCATCAGCGTTAATAGTGGCGTCGACAAACCCGCCTCTAACGGTTGCTGCTTTAGATCGATAACACGGTGCTTAACCGCCTTGGCACCACCAGCGCGTTGCTTCAATTGCAACCAGTGATAGCGCTGCTGACGCGCGTTTTCTAAACTTTCTAGCGACGGCGTGGCCGACCCCAACAGCAACGGCACTTGCTCTAATTGAGCGCGTTTTACGGCTAAATCGCGGGCGTTGTAGCGAAAACCATCTTGCTGTTTAAACGACGCATCGTGTTCTTCGTCGATGATGATCATGCCCAAGCGCTGACACGGCGTAAAAATCGCCGAACGAGTACCAACCACGATGGCCGCACCACCATCGCGAGCGTCCAACCAAGCATCTAAGCGCTCACGGTCGGTTAGCCCCGAATGCAACATCACGATCGGTACCGCAAAGCGTGCTTGCATGCGCGCCAAAGTTTGTGGCGTTAAGCCGATTTCGGGCACCAACAACAGCACCTGCTGACCGCGCGCCAAAACCTCGGCCATGGCTTGCAAGTACACTTCAGTTTTACCGCTACCGGTCACACCCTCAAGCAAATAGGTGGCGGCGCCGCTAGCACGATTGATCGCCGCCACCGCAATCGCCTGTTCTTTATTGAGTGGTAACGGCGCTTCGGCCTGCTGCAGCTGCCAGCTCGGCGCACGTCGGCTGCGTTGCTCGGCATGCACCCAGCCTTTTTCTTGTAACGCGCGCAGAGCCGCGGCACTAAAGCCCTCGTCAGTAGCATTGATTTGCGCGCTACTCAATGGCCCTTGACGTAGCGCATTGAGCAAACGCTGTTGCTGTGGCGCGCGCTTAAGCGCATTAATGTCAATGTCTTCACCGGCTTCGCTCAAACGGTAATAACGCTGACTTTGATAGGCGGCGGCTTCGCCCTTACGCAGCAGCACCGGCATGGCGTGCGCCAAGGCATCGCCCAACGCATGACAATAGTAGCCCGCGGCCCAATTGAGCAACTGCCAAATCGGTTGCGGCCACAAGGGCTGGTCGTCGATGACCGCCAACGCGGGCTTACGCTGAAACTCGCCCTCGGCATCGACCTGGTCGGCCATACAGATGCCAACCAGCTGTCGCTGCCCGAAAGGCACACGCAGCCGTGCACCGACCACGATATCCTGCGCCAGTGGCAAGTCGTAGTCATACAGTTGTGCAAGTGGGACGGGCAACGCCACCCGTATAATGCGAGTATCAGCAGTCATAGCGGCTATTTTGCGGTGCATTAGCGCTGCGTGCAAGCAAACAGCGTCAAGCGGTGAACACGGCACCACATCGGCGACAGCAAGGCGCTTGATCATTAGCGCTTGATCGAGTATGATGCGCCGCTCTTAAATGCCGCTGCTTTTTTAAGCTGATACTGTCATGCTTAGTCATTTAGCCCGGTGTTTGTTATTGATACTTTTACGTATGGTGTCTGGCGTTCAGCGACCAGATAGCGATGCGGCCTAACTTGAGGTTACCCCTATGAAACAAGGTATTCATCCTAAGTACGAAGCCATCCAAGTGACCTGCTCTTGTGGCCACAGCTTCGAAACACGTTCAACGCGTACCGAAGACCTGCACGTCGACGTATGCTCTGAGTGTCACCCATTCTACACCGGTAAACAGCGTGTTATGGACACCGGCGGTCGTGTGGACAAATTTAAGAAACGTTTCGGCGCTATCAAATCAAAATAAGTTAGCTCCGCAGCGAGCAGCAAAATATGCTGTTGCTCAGTTTTCTGTAAAAAAGGCGCCAAAAGGCGCCTTTTTTATTGCCTCTTATTAGTCTAACCCCTATGGTTTAAGCATCTTGTCATGGTGTTATTTTACACACCCTAACAATTTATTCGATCTCGCGAGGCCTTTTTAAGGCAGGTAAGATGTGTTAAATCAAATCAAACAGTTACAATTACGGGTTAAGTAACAAATATCGTTGTCAGTGACTAACATTTAAGCACTGCCGACCCGCAGTGAAGGTGAACCTATTATGACCGACTTCCGCCAGCAGGCACTGGATTACCACGCTCACCCCAAACCTGGAAAAATTACCGTCGAAATCAGTAAGCCAGCCGAAACCAGTAAAGATCTGGCCTTGGCTTACAGCCCCGGGGTTGCTGAACCCGTCCGTGCTATCGCCCAAAACGCCGACGATGTTTATAAATATACCGCCAAGGGCAATTTGGTCGCGGTGATCAGCAATGGCACCGCCATTTTGGGCTTGGGTAACCTAGGTCCGATGCCGTCTAAGCCGGTTATGGAGGGTAAAGCGCTACTGTTTAAACGTTTTGCCGGGCTCGACGCCATTGATATTGAGGTTAGCCACCGCACCACTCAGGACTTTATTAATACCGTCAGCAACATCGCCGACACCTTTGGCGGCATCAATTTGGAAGACATCAAAGCACCGGAATGCTTCGAAATCGAAAAAGCGCTGATTGAACGTTGTGACATTCCGGTGTTTCACGATGACCAACATGGCACCGCCATTGTCACCGCTGCCGGCATGCTCAACGCGTTAGAGATTCAGGGTAAAGACCTAAATAGCGCAAAAATTGTCTGTATGGGTGCTGGCGCAGCGGCAATTGCCTGTATGGAGTTACTCATAAAGTGTGGGGCGCAGCGCGAAAATATTTACATGCTGGATTCTAAAGGCGTTATTCACACCCGTCGCGACGACTTGAACGAATACAAAGCCTTGTTTGCCAATAACACCGACAAACGCACCTTAGAAGAAGTCATTCAGGGTGCCGATGTGTTTGTTGGCGTCTCAGGCCCAGACTTACTGCCGCCGTCGGCGTTAAAACTGATGGCCGACAAGCCGGTGGTGTTTGCCTGCTCTAACCCTGACCCCGAGATCAAACCCGAATTGGCGGCCGCCACGCGTGACGATTTGATCATGGCGACTGGCCGCTCGGACTATCCCAATCAGGTCAATAACGTACTGTGCTTTCCGTTTATTTTCCGTGGCGCTCTCGACGTGCGGGCGAAGGCCATCAACGACGAAATGAAAATAGCAGCGGTGGAAGCGATTCGCGAATTAGCCAAAGAGTCGGTTCCCGACAGTGTTTTGAAAGCCGCTGGCGTCGAACAACTGAACTTTGGTAAAGACTACATTATTCCAAAACCGTTAGACCCGCGCCTATGTCAACGGGTTGCTAAAGCGGTCGCGGTGGCGGCGGTTGAATCGGGTGCCGCACGCATCGATTTGCCGAAAAACTACATGGCCGACTAGAAAAAAGAATACTTATCTACATTTTTTGCATTTTTATTGTTGAATTATGCAAAAGCATCACGCACAATAGCAGCATCTTTAGCTGTTATTGTGCGATTTCATGGTGTTTTCTTCGACTCAAACTGCGTTAAACCAAGCCAAATCAAGCGCTACTGACGTTACCATTAGAGCTGCGGTATTCGGTGCGGCCGGCTATGCCGGTGCCGAGCTATTACAGATATTGCATAAAAACCCATATTTTCGCACTTCTCATGCGTTTGTTTCTGAACGTACCGAAGCTAGCCATCTCGGTCAGCTTTACCCTCGTCTACAGCCATTATCACAACCGTTAACGGTATGGCAGGACGAACAACTCTCTGCGGTAGCAAAAGACACGGATGTCGCTTTTCTCGCGCTGCCGCACGAGGTCAGCCTGACGCTGGCCCCAAAATTACTTGCCGCAGGTCTGAAGGTATTTGATTTATCCGGTGCCTTCCGTTTACAGGATGCTTCGCAGTACCCGTCTTACTATGGTTTTGCGCACCAGCATCCTGATTTATTAACGCAAGCGCTGTACGCGTTAAGCGAGTGGACCACCATCACCACCGAGCAGCGTTTGTTTGCCATTCCCGGTTGTTATCCGACCGCCTCGGCACTGGCCTTACTGCCACTAACCCGGGCGGACTATTTGGCGCCCCAGAGCACACCCGTGATCAACGCCGTTAGCGGTGTTTCCGGCGCCGGTCGGAAAGCCAGCGCAGACACCAGTTTTTGCGAAGTGAGTTTAAAGCCCTATGGCATTTTTACCCATCGCCACCGTCCCGAAATCGAGCAAACCCTAGCCCATGAAGTGGTTTTTACCCCACATTTGGGCGCCTTTAAACGCGGCATTCTAACTACCGTCAGTGTCAGCCTGCGTGCAGGCGTGAGTGCCGACCAGGTTGCGCAAGCATTCCAGCAGGCCTATGCCGACAAACCGCTGATCCGCCTGTTTCAACACCCGCCGTGTATCGACGACGTAGCCGGTACCCCTTATGCCGATGTGTTTTGGCAACAACAAGGCCAACAACTGATCGTGGTTGTCGCCATCGACAACTTGCTCAAAGGTGCTGCCGCGCAGGCCATGCAAATCGCTAATCGTAGCTACGCTTTAGCAGAAACCGCCGGTTTACTGGAGCCGTTGTTATGACCTCGTCCGTGTTAGTACTAAAAGTCGGTGGCCGGCTGTTGCAGCAAAGCGAGGCTCTATCGGCATTGCTACAGGTATGCCAACGCATTCAACAGCAACGGCCTCTGCTATTGGTGCATGGTGGTGGTGAACAGATCGAACACTGGCTGCAACAATTTCAGTTCAGTAGCACTAAAGTCGACGGACAACGGGTGACACCAGCGGCACATATACCGGTGATTGCCGGGGCGCTGGCAGGCGACCTGAATAGTCAGTTAGTCGCGGTTGCGCAACAAGCCGGCCTTAATGCGGTTGGCCTGACGCTCGCTGCCGGCGCCAGTATTCGCTGCCAAATCGACCACAGCCGTGGTTGTGTCGGCATTCCCGAGGCTGCTGATAAGCACCTACTTGAAACCTTATTAGCACAGGGCTTTACCCCCATTATGGCGTCGTTGGCGCAAGCCGCCGATGGTCAGCGCCTGAACGTTAACGCCGATTTAGCCGCGGCGGCGGTGGCACGCTTGGTCGACGGTGATTTGGTGCTGTTAACCGACGTTGACGGCATTCTCGATAAACAAGGTCGGCTCATCGACACCATCAATAGCCAACAAGCGCAACAACTGATTGCCGATGGCACCGTCGTTGGCGGCATGCGGGTAAAACTCGATGCCGCGCTCAGTGCTGCGCAACATTCGCGACGAAGTATCGCGGTAGCCGGCTGGCAGCACGCCAGCAACCTGCTGCGTTTGGCAAACGGCGAGCAGTCCGGCACCCGCATCCAGTTTTAATAACCTGCCTTTTTATTAATGACATTCTTGTTTGCAGTTAGGTGACTTATGAACGATTTATTGGCCATCGCCGATTTGTCAGCGCCGCAGTTACAACAGTTGTTGCAGCTTGCCGGCACCATTAAAAATAACCCTAAGGCTTATCAACAGGCGCTGCAGGGTAAAAGTATTGCGTTACTGTTCGAAAAGCCGTCGCTACGCACCCGCGCCAGTTTTGCCGCCGGTATTAATCGGCTTGGCGGCCACAGTATTTACTTGGACGCAGCCAGCTTGATTGGCGAGCGCGAGAGCGCCGCCGATGTTGGCGCTAACTTAGCCTGCTGGCACGACGCCATCGTCGCCCGCGTGTTTTCGCAACAGACCTTAACGGAACTGGCCGAAGCCGCCGACAAGCCGGTTATCAATGCCTTGAGCGACCTTTGTCACCCTTGTCAGGCACTCGCCGATTTACTCACGCTAGAAGAAAACCTAGGGCCTTTAGCACAACTAAACGTGGTTTGGATCGGAGACGGCAACAATGTCTGCCATGCCTTAATGGGCGCAGCAGCCTTAGCCGGGATGACCCTGCAAATCGCCACACCCGATGGTTATGCACCCGACCCAGAGTTACTTGCCGCGGCGCAACAACAAGCCGCTGCTCATGGTGGCAGCATTAGCGTGGTGCATAGTTTAGCGCAGCTACAACCCTGCGATGCCATTTATACCGATACGTGGTTCTCGATGGGGCAACAACGCGATGCCAACCAAGTGATGCAAGATTTTGCACCGTTCCAAGTTAACACCGCATTAATGCAACAATTATCGGCTAAAGCTTTTTTACATTGCCTGCCGGCACAGCGCGGCCGCGAAGTGACCGCCAACGTACTGGATGGCGAACAATCGCTGGTACTGAAGCAAGCTGAGAATCGTTTACACGCACAAAACGCCATTTTAGTCACCTTATTAGGAGCCAACGCCGATGACTAACTCTGTAAACCATGTGGTTTTAGCCTATTCTGGCGGGCTGGATACCTCGGCCATCATTCCATGGCTAAAAGAGCACTATCGGTGCAAAGTCACCGCTTTTGTCGCCGATGTCGGTCAAGGTGAAGACGAATTAATCGGTGTCGAAGAAAAAGCCTTGGCCTCAGGCGCGAGCGATTGTTACGTGGTGGATTTAAAAGACCAACTGGTCGATCAGGTGATCAAGCCTTATTTAAAAACCGCCGCCGTTTACGAAGGCCAATACTTGTTGGGCACCGCCTTAGCACGTCCGGTTATTGCGCAAGCGCAGGTAGAGCTGGCGCTGAAACTGGGCGCCGATGCCGTCGCCCACGGTTGCACCGGTAAGGGCAACGATCAGGTGCGGTTTGAATCGACCTATGCGGCGTTAGCACCGCAACTGAGTGTGATTGCGCCATGGCGCGAATGGCAACTGCGTTCACGGCAAGAGTTATTAGATTATCTAGCCGAGCGCAACATTCCCTGTAGTGCCTCGGCGACTAAAATTTATAGCCGCGACGCCAACTTGTGGCACATTTCACACGAAGGTGGCGAGCTAGAAGATCCGTGGTGCGAACCCAGCGAGCAAGTGTGGACGTGGAGTCAATCGCCAGAGCAAGCCCCCGATAAAGCCGCCTATGTCAGCTTAAGCTTTAACGCCGGCGAGGTTAGCGCGCTGGATGGTCAGCCGTGCGATACCCTCAGCGCCATTACCACGCTCAACTCACTCGCCGCCGAACACAGTGTCGGCCGTATCGACATCGTTGAAAATCGCTTAGTCGGCATGAAATCACGCGGTTGTTACGAAACCCCTGCTGGCACCGTGTTAGTGAAAGCGCTCCAAGGGCTGGAGTCACTGGTATTGGATCGCACTTCGCTACGCTATCGCGAACAAATCGGCCAAGACTTTGCCCAGTTACTGTATGACGGACGCTGGTTCACACCGCTACGTGAGGCCTTAGTCGCCGCCGCCGACAGCTTGGCTAAGAACATGACCGGTGAGGTAGTGGTTAAACTGTACAAGGGTCAGGCCACGGTGACTCAACGGCGTTCGCCGCACAGTCTGTATTCCAATGCCTTTGCCACGTTTGACGAGGATAACGTCTATCAGCAAAGCGATGCCGCCGGCTTTATTCGCCTATACAGCTTATCGAGCCGTATTCGGGCATTGCACCAGCAACAAGCCGGGGGTAACTGATGAGTTTATGGGGTGGACGTTTTAGCAGCGCTAACGCTGACGCTTTTCGTCAATTCAACGACTCGCTGGCGTTCGACTATGTGTTAGCGCCCTATGACATTCAAGCTTCACGCGCGTGGACAGCGGCGTTGGCTGAAGCCGGCTTGATCAGCGCCAACGAAGCGGCGCAATTGCAACAGGCGCTGGCTGAGTTAGGCGATGCCGTAGCGGCCGAGCCACGCTTACCGTTAGCCACGCCAGCCGAAGATATCCATAGCTGGGTGGAAAGCCAGCTGATCGAGAAAATCGGCGATGTCGCTAAAAAGCTACATACTGGCCGCAGCCGTAATGATTTGATTGCCACCGACTTAAGGTTATGGGGTAAACAGCGCATTCACGAGCTACAAGAAGCTTGCTTACAGGCTATTCAGGCCTTGTTAGCTTTTGCCGAACGCTACGCCGACGCCATCATTCCCGGCTATACCCATTTACAGCGGGCACAACCGATTGTCGCCGGTCACTGGGCTGGCGCTTACGTGCAAATGCTACAACGCGACGTTACCCGTCTGCGCGAGGCGGCTAAGCGTATCGACAGTTGCCCATTGGGCAGTGGTGCGCTAGCGGGCACCACCGCCGCTATTGATCGCCATTGGCTAGCGCAACAATTGGGTTTCCGCCAAGCCTGCGAAAACAGCCTAGATGCCGTCTCCGACCGTGACTTCGTATTGGACTTATTAAACACCGCCAGCAACGGCATGATGCATCTATCGCGCTTAGCCGAGGATGTGATTTTTTACTGCTCGGGTGAGTCGGCGTGTTTTGCCATGAGCGACGCCATCAGTACCGGCTCGTCACTGATGCCACAAAAGAAAAATCCCGATTTGTTCGAGTTGTTACGGGGCAAATGTGGACGCGTTTTTGGTCATCAACAAGCGTTGCTGGTCACCCTGAAAGGCTTACCGCTGGCTTATAACAAAGACATGCAAGAAGACAAAGAGGGTGTGTTCGAGGCGTTAGCACAGTGGCAGCAATGTTTGGCCATGTTAGCGTTGGCCATGCCCGAGCTGAGCGTCAACGTCGAGCACGCTCAACAGCAGGCACAGTTAGGCTATAGCAATGCCACCGAAATGGCAGATTATTTGGTCAGCAAAGGCGTGCCCTTCCGCGACGCTCACCACCTGACCGGTAGCTTGGTGGTACTGGCGCAACAGCAAGGTAAGGCGTTGGAACAACTCGACCTGAGCGATATGCAACAAATCAGTGCTCTGATCGACGACGATGTCTATCCGGCACTCGCATTAACTTACGGTTTGCACAAACGCCAAGCATTGGGTGGCACCGCGCCAGCACAAGTGCACTATGCCATTAAACGCGCGCAAGACTGGCTACATGCGGCACAAGCGGCGACTCGTCATGTCCGTCAAGCGCGTCTAGACGACGTCAATAAAATCTGCGAGTTGATCGGTTACTGGGCACAGCAAGGTGAGAATTTACCGCGTTCAAAAACCGACGTGATGCAGGCCATTCACACCTTTGCGGTGGCCGAATTAAACGATCAAGTGGTCGGCTGTGCAGCCTTATATGTGTACGGCACTGGGCTGGCAGAAATTCGTTCGCTGGGGCTTTTTGAGCAAGCGCAAGGGCATGGTTTGGGTGCAGAACTGGTCGCTTGGTTAATGGGTAAGGCGCGTGAGTTGGGTATTCAGCGCGTGATCGTATTAACCCGGGTGCCTGAGTTTTTTAAACGCATGAACTTTAGCCTAACGCACAAAGACAAGTTGCCAGAAAAAGTCATGAAAGATTGCGAACTGTGCCCGCGGCGCGAGCACTGTGACGAAACCGCGCTGGAATATTGGCTGTAACGTTATTCTAGCTCGTCATCGCTGGGGATCGGCAGGCCACGCGCCTGCAGTTCCTCACGCACCGCTAACGGGATCTTTTGTTCGTTGTCTTTGCGCAAGTCGTCATCGGTGGGTAACGGCTGCCCGGTAAAGGCGTGCAAAAAAGCTTCGCAAAGCAATTCGCTGTTAGTTGCATGACGCAGATTTTTGACCTGCCGCCGGGTACGTTCGTCGGTCAGCACTTTTAATACACGGGTGGGGATCGAAACGGTAATTTTTTTTACCTGCTCGCTCTTTTTACCATGTTCCGCATACGGGTATATATACTCACCATTCCACTTCATATAGCACCTGCTTATAACCTATAACCCCACGAGCTTTGTTGAATTGTACCTGAGCCACGATAGCAGTCAACTTACACGCATAGATGGCTAAATCAATTTGTCGGTTTTTGCTATTTATCGGTCCGGAACCTTTGCGCTATGCCGTTGCCAACGTATAATCTAGTAACATCAGTCAGAGGCGCGGTCAGCGCCTTTTGCGTTCGCGCCTGAGCCCGCGAAACGCGCTAACACGTTGCAACAAGGACAGCTCACATATCATGACCGCAGTCAGTTCTGTAAGTGCCACGCAGGCACAGGCCGTAGCCGACAACGTACAAGTACATAAATTTGGTGGTAGCAGCTTAGCCGACGCCTTTTGTTACCGGCGGGTTGCCCGAATTGTTACCGAATACGCCGGTGCCAGCGATTTGGTGGTGGTGTCTGCCGCTGGCGACACCACCAACCGTATCTTGGCGATCATCGCCGCACGCCAACAACCGGGCGATGCCGCCGCCATCTTGTTGCAGCAATTACGCCAGTATCAGCAAGGGCTGATTGAAGAATTGCTCAGCGGTGACTTATTAGCACAGTTAATGGCGCTATCGGAGCAAGATTTTAATCGCTGGCAACGTTGGCTGGACGGCGAAGAAGAAATTTCACGTAACGCCGAGTTGTTGGCTTACGGCGAATTATGGTCGGCGCGATTATTGGCCTGTTTGCTTAAAAAACAAGGTATCCGTGCCGATTGGATCGACGCTCGTACTTTCTTGACCGCCGACGATGCCCCTGAGCCCTTAATTCGGGTAGAAATGTCACGCCAAGCATTATTACAGCGTGTAGCGCCGCATACCGGCACGCGCTTTATTGTGACCGGTTTTATTGCCCGCGACGCCGAGGGTAACTCACTGATTTTGGGCCGTAACGGTAGCGATTATTCAGCCACGTTAGTGGGCAGTTTATTAGATGTGCGCCAAGTCACTATCTGGAAAGATGTAGCCGGCGTCTATTCAGCCGATCCACGCAAAGTGGAACGCGTGGTTAGCCTGCCAACACTAGATTGGCGCGAAGCCGAAGAACTGGCGCGTTTAGGTAGCCCGGTGCTCCACCCGCGCACATTCCAGCCGGTCGACCGTGAACGCATGGTGATCTCGGTGCGCTCCAGCTTGAAAGTCGAAAACCAACAAACACGCATCGGCATGTATCAACATACCGAACCGCGTGGCAAGGTACTGACCTCGTTAGCTGATATCGCCTTATATCGCGTTGAGTTAAGCGATAAAGCCTTAGTCGATGCCTTTGAATCCCTAGATTTAACGCCGCTGGTAAGCTGGACCGAAGCCGATAAACAGCAAAGCTACTATGCTTTTCACCAAAACCACCAAGACTATGTGCAAAGCTGGTTAGATCGCGTCGATAAACAACATCATGTGACGCAGATTAACGGCTATAGCATGGTCGCGTTGGTCGGTAACCGTATTCAAGAAAGCGATGAATATGCCGAGTTTAAACGTCAGCTAGGTGAGCAACAGTTACGTAAGCTAGTGGTCAGCGAGCGCGGTGATTCGGTATTGGGTTTATTAGAGCAAAAACTCGATAACCGTACGCTCAACCGCCTGCATAGCCAATTATTTAGTTATCGCCGTAGCCTCGGCGTGTTGGTGGTCGGTCGCGGTAACATCGGTAGTGCTTGGCTGCAGTTGTTTAATCAGCAACGCGAACGCATCAGTCAGATGATGGACGTGCGTATTATCGGTATCACCAACTCGAAACGCTTGTGGTTGGACTATAACGGTATTGAACTACACGATTGGCAGCAAGACTTTGACCGACTGGCACGGCCTTATGTGTTAAGCGAGCTTATTCGCGAATTACCCAACGCCCCTTATGACGAACTGGTGATGATGGATATGACCGATGCTACTGCGGTGGCGCAACTGTATCCGAGCTTTTTCGCCAACGGTTTACATATCATCGCCGCCAATAAACGGGCTGGCGCATCTAGCGAAGCCCAGTATCGCGAGATTCGCACCATTCAGCGCGAGTACAAACGCGAATGGCTGTACAACACCACGGTCGGTGCGGGCTTGCCGCTAAATTACGCAATTAACGATTTACGCAACGCTGGCGATGAAATTCGCAGCATTTCGGGCATTTTTTCCGGCACGATGTCGTGGCTGTTCGAAAACTTTAATCACGATGTTAAATTCAGTGATTTAGTGCTGGAAGCCAAGCAGCGTGGCTATACCGAGCCCGATCCGCGAGAAGACTTATCGTGCCAAGACATCGTTCGTAAGTTGCTGATTCTAGCCCGAGAAATCGGCTTACGTTTGGACTGGCAAGACATTGACGTCACCAGTTTAGTGCCAGAAGCATTACGCGATGTGCCGCTTCAGGAGTTTATGCAACGCTTACCCGAAATGGATGATGCGATGCTGCAAATGTATAAAAAAGCTCGCTTAGATTCGCGTGTGCCGCGCTTAATGGCCAGCTTTACCGTGGACAAACAGGATCATGTTAAAGCGCAAGTGGGTATTGAATACATTCGCGACGACGATATGTTGTCGAACCTGATCCCAGGCGAGAACATTTTTGTTATTTACACCGATTGGTACTCAGAAATGCCATTAGTGATCAGCGGCCCCGGCGCCGGAAAACATGTCACAGCCGGTGGTGTGCAATCCGACTTGAATCAACTGTTGGGTAAGTTGGCAGCCAGTAACCAATAACGCCGACAGAGTCTTCTCTGCGCCAATAAAAAACTCAGCCAGTTGGCTGAGTTTTTTTGTCTAAGCTGCTAGTGGTCAAGCCGACTAAAAGATAGAGCCATCTTCTTCGTCGTCAAACACCACCGGTGCGCTGTTGCTTTCGGCAAACTCTTTCGGCTCGGTGCCGATCAAAAAGTACTCAAAACGACTGCTGTAATCGTTATTTTTGCTCAGTTTGCCGGTGTCTAAATCGATTCGCACCGACGACACTCCCGGCGGTACATCAAAGCCGTTGTTTTCAGTATAAGCAGTGGCCTCAGCCATAAAGTCTATCCACGCTGGTAAAGCGGTTTTTGCACCCGCCTCGCCGCCGCTGATGGGTTGTTCGTCACGGTCTAAATCAGGATGCATCGAACTGTGACCTAACTGTCGTTCGACGTTATCAAAACCCACCCATACCGAGGTTACGATACCGGTGGTAAAGCCCGAGAACCAAGTATCTTTGACGTCATTGGTGGTACCGGTTTTACCGGCGATATTACGCCCGACATTATTGATCAGTGGCTTAGAACGCTGGATGCGCCACGCGGTGCCGTTCCAACCGGTTTTATGAGCCCAACTACCGCCGCCCCAAACCGCCGAATTCATGGCCTGCTTCACCAAGAACGCGTTTTGCTCGGAAATCACCTGAGGTGCTTGCGTGACCCGGCTAGGGTCGTCGGCACAGCTGGCACAAGCGACCGCTGGCTGAGCCTCATAAATGACCTCACCATCACTATTTTCGACCCGTTCAATAAAGTAAGGGTTAACTAAGTGACCACCGTTAGCCAATACCGCGTAACCGCGCGCCACTTGCATCGGCGTCATCGACATCGAACCCAACGATAACGATTCGTTGTGCGGGATCGCATCAGGCGATAACCCGAACTTTTGCAAATGTTCGGCGACCGTATCCACCCCCACGGCACGGATCAAACGCACCGACACCACGTTCTTTGATTTCGCTAAGGCTTTGCGCAAACGCATCGGCCCTTCGTACACATCGGGCGAGTTCTTTGGACGCCAAGCAACACCGGTGCCGGGATTCCATTGGTTTATCGGCGCATCGTTGACCAACGAGGCCAAGGTAAAGCCGTTATCGAAGGCGGCCGAATATAAAAACGGTTTAATGTTAGAGCCGACCTGTCGTTCAGCTTGTACAGCGCGGTTATATTGGCTCAAAGCAAAACTATAACCACCGACAATGGCATCCACGGCACCGTCTTTCGGGTTCAGCGACACCAGCGCCGAACTCGGTTCGGGCACTTGTGCTAAGCGCCAGCCGTTATCGGTTTTACGCACCAAAATGTGCTGACCAGCCTGTAATACATCAGCAATGGTTTGCGGCGCGGCACCCTGCCGATCTTCATTTAAGTATTCCCGCGCCCATCTGACGTTGGCAAAACTCAACGCGGCTTGTTCACCGCCCTTGATGATCAGTTGCGCGGAGTCTTCACCCAGCTTGGTCACCACCGCCGGTACGGTCATACCGATGACCGGTTGATTGGCTAGATAGTCATTGATTTGTTGAGGCTGCCAAGCTTGATTCTCGCTGGTTAAGGCCAGTGTAGCAGGTTGCTGCTGCGGTTTTTTGCCATCTTTCGGCTTACCCCATAACCACGCCACCGGGCCTCGATAACCGTGCCGTTCGTCGTACAAGTGCAAGTTGTTCATCACCGCTTGTTGCGCGGCAATCTGCATGTGTGCGTTGACGGTGGTGTAAACGCGATAACCACCATTATAGGCTTCGTCTTCGCCAAAACGATCGACCATTTCTTGGCGTACCATTTCGGCCAAATACGGCGCACTCATAGCAATTTGAGCGCCGTGGTAGCGCGCCGTTACCGGTGCGTTGGCTGCCTCTTCAAACTGCTCGCGACTGATTTTCTTCTCGTCTAACATGCGCAATAACACCACCCGACGGCGTTCTTTTGAGCGTGCAGGGTTACTGATCGGGTTCAAGGTGGACGGCGCTTTGGGTAAGCCAGCAATGGTGGCAATTTGCGCCAGTGTCAGATCTTTTAATGGTTTGCCATAATAGACTTGCGCCGCGGCACCAACCCCGTAAGCGCGCTGGCCGAAGGCGATTTTGTTGAGGTACAGCTCAAGGATCTCATCTTTGCTTAACTCTTGCTCGATACGCAACGTAATAAAGGCTTCTTTAACTTTACGAATAAAGCGCTGCTCAAAGCTTAGGTAAACGTTGCGTGCGAGCTGCATGGTAATGGTACTACCACCACCTTGGATTTCACCGGTCGTGACCAAGCCAAAAAACGCTCGCGCAACACCAATGGGGTCAATACCAAAGTGCTCGTAAAAACGGTTATCCTCGGTAGCCAGAATGGCATCGATCATTTGTTGCGGCATTTCGTCCAGAGTCAACGGGATACGCCGCATTTCGCCAAACTGAGAAATCAACTCGCCGCTTTTTGCATAGACCTGCATGGGGGTTTGTAACCGCACGTCGCGAATATCGGCAACGCTGGGTAAATCGTCTTTAACAGCCCAATAAAATCCTGCAATAACCAGAATCCCTACTAGTCCTAGCGCTAATATCGCCAGCAGAATACGCTTAAAAATCCTCAACGACCGACCCCATTACTGATTTGATTTTAGATTACATTGATAACTTACAGAACAATACGTTCCATAGAATACCCTATATTATGGCTGATTTTTGTACTTTACACTACGCTTGCATGACCGTCGTCACAAGGATCTGTGATCGACCCTGATTGGCGTCTTGAGCGCCAGCTTACATTTGCTCATGTTGTCGAAGGATCGACTTATGACCGCTCTCGCTCGAGTTTTATCAACGTCGGTGGCGCAGCCGCTGGCCTCTAGTCAACCGCTGTCCGGCAAGCACCCGGCACTGGCATTGCTGTATCAACAGCAGCACTTGTACGCACTGTGGTTAAGTGCCGCGAAGCAAGGCTATAGCTGTCGCTTTTATCAACACCTCAGTGCCGACGCCGGGCAAGGCGAGCAACCGTTCGCCTCTTTATTGCTACGTATGGCAAGCTTGTTAAAACGTCAGTTTGGCCGCTTACCACCGGCCATGATTGGCTTAGACGAACAACATTACCAGCAACAACAACTGGCCCTGCAAACTCGTCCGGCGCTGGCACAGCAAGTGCAAGAACATCTGCAGCAACAACTGACTGCGCCAGCCAACGCAGCAATAGGCTCGGCAGCCATGCCACCAGCGGCGCAACACTACCGTGTCGACTTTCAAGCACAGCAGCAGCAATGTCGGTTAGCGGTGGCGCACGAGCAACCGCTACAGCAATTAGAGCAGCAGTTTCGCCAGTTACATTGGCCGTTGGCGGTGATTGAACCTCGCCAACAAAGTCGCTTGCGCGGGCTATGTCACTATTTGCCGCAGTGCTGGGCACAACTCGCCGAGCAACAACTACCGGCTGACTGGTGTTTACTCTGTAATGCGGGCTTTGGATTACTACAGTGTTATCGCGGTAAGGCGGCGCAATGGCAACAGCAGCAGATACTGCCAGTTGCCGATGTGATTGCCGAGTTACATGCGCAGCCTGCGAGTCTTTGTCTGCTGGATGTGGGCGTTGACGAGCGCGAGCAGCTACAGCAGGCGCTGACCGCTAAGCTGCCGTTGATTGCCTTAGACGAGGTACAGGTAGCCGACATCTGCGGCCTACCCGCCGCCATCGACTGCCAGTTGCTGGGCCTAGCATTACGAGGCTTTTATTCGTGTCATATCTAAACTTTATTGATTGGCGACCACGTCGTCGTTGGCGCCGAGCGCGTGCTTGTGTACTGAGCGCGCTGCTGTTGGTGGCGCTGACCACCGTAGTGTCGTTGCTCTGGCACTGGCACACCCTGCAAGCGTGGCAACAGCAACAGCCACTCTGGCAGGCCTATCAACGACAACAGCAGCAACTGGCGACGGCACGATTAAAACAGCAACAACGACAACAACAGCGGCAATTGCAACAGCATTGGCGCCAGCAACAATTGTCGTTACTACGGCTATTAGCCAGCGTTAATCGCGCTGCCGGTGACAGCGGCGCTAAACTGGTAAAGTTAGCGTGGCAACAGCAATTAAGCGTGACTGCGCAGGTCGATAGCCCGGCGCGCGGCGCCGCCATGCAACAACAACTGCAACGCTTGCCGTTAAGCGTCACCCTGCAACATAGCCAACGACAAGCAAACGCCGCCGGTAACGCCGACTACCGCTTACACTTTCAACTCGATAAACCGTTGGCACATGGCGCTGGGTAGATTGAGTGGTCATTTACCCGCGGGCTTGTTCAGCGGTTTAGCGCTAAAGTTTGCCGTCTTCTGGTTACTCGGGGCTCTGCTGTGGCTAAACCTGCAGCGCGTACAACAGCATTGGCTTGATGAGTTAGTTCGGCGCCAACAACTACTCACCCATGCACGGCCGACCAGCGCCCATGACATTGTTGAGCCAACGACTGTTAACAGCGACCAGACAACGCCTCAACAAAGCCTACAACAGCCGGTCGAAGACGGTCGCTGGCTACTTGAGCGCTGGCAATTTAGCGCCGACGAACAACTAGAGCTGCAGGCGCTGGCTGATTGGCCGGGGTTGTTGCAATGGCTACAGCAATGGGCTCAGCAACAACCGCTATGGCCGGTCGCCGACGCGCAAATCAGCGTTGCTGCGGCAACCGCCGAAGCACCACTGAAGGTACGCTTGCGTTTGCAGCAGCAGAGGCCAATCGCGGACGCTAACGCGACGTTGACGAGCAAGCCAACACGTCAACTGCCACTGATCACGGCAACCGCTGGCACACTGACCGCTCCTGGCTATTTCGTCGCGGCGTCGGTAGCGCCGTCATTCGTTGCCGACAACGAGCCGGCTGTGACAGCGAGTACGTATAACGAGCAGCAACCAACACGGCCGTTACCGCAGCTACTAGCGATTATCGGTAACCCACAAGAACGGCGCGCGCGACTACTGCTTGAGTCACCTAGCGGCGCGGTACAGTTATTTACAGTGAGCGCGCAGCAGCCGTTTGCGGGCGGTCGCTTACGTTTAAGCGAGATTGGTCCACGTCACGTGCAGCTAGTTTGCATAAAAGGCTGTGCGTCCTTTTTTGCATCTGCGACACCCGCGCAAAGCCTTCGTTTACCGTTGCGGCCCCCCCTGCCGCAACACCACAACCACCAACTGAGTGATGGGTTTACTTTATGCGCCACCTTGTTAGCCACGCGACTCGCATCACCCTACTGCTGGTAATTGTCTTATGCGGCCAAACGCTAGTCAGCCCAACCCTATTCAAACGGGCAATGGCTGAGCAAACTCTGGTTATGCCCGAGTGGCTTCCCAGCAGTCATTGGCAGCGCGCACAACAACGGCTTGATCTGCAAACCCGCGAACTGCCGCTGGCCGAATTATTAACGCTATTGGCCGAGCATATTGGTCTTAATCTCATGTTAGCCGACGGCCTCACCGCACCGGCTCGCATTAGCCTGCAACACGTCAGTTGGTTAGCGGCAATGCAAGGCTTGCTCGACACTTATCAGCTCCAAGCTCGGCAGCAGCAGGGGCTGGTAGTGATCAGCCGAGCAGCCAACACCAGCGCTAATCAAGCTAATGACAACAACGCGCCGGTTTTGCCGCTGCAAAATCGTGTGTTAGCGATAAACTTTGCTAACGCCTCGGCACTTGCCGAACTGATCCGCGATAACGATCAGCATTGGCTATCGGCACAGGGTTCGGTGAGCGTTGACCAACGCAGCAATAGTTTATTGTTACGCGATCATGCGCAGGCCTTGCAGGATATCGTCGAGTTGATTAAGCAGCTCGATAAGCCGGTACGCCAAGTCACCATTACCGCACGTATGGTGACCATTCGCGATAATGTCGCCGAAGAACTTGGTATTCGTTGGGGCAGCCCACACTTGACTGGCGCTAACTCGAGCCAGTCGCAACAAGACAGTAGCGACACCAGCGATGACGGCCAAGTAGCCTCCCGACAACACCTCAACATCAACCTGCCAGTTAGTCAGCCAGCAGCTAGCCTCGGCTTGCGCGTTGCTAAATTCGGTCAGGGTCGCTTGCTCGATTTAGAATTAACCGCGTTAGAGCGCGAGAGCAAGGGCGAGATCATCGCCAGTCCACGTATCACCACCGCCAATCAACAAGCAGCTTATATCGAACAGGGCACCGAAATTCCCTACGTTGAGAGCGCGGCCTCGGGTGCCACCTCGGTGCAGTTTAAAAAAGCGGTGATGGGTCTTACGGTGACACCGCACATTACCCCCGACGATCATGTGATTCTTGATCTGGTTATTACCCAAAACACCCGCGGCGATACCGTCAGTACCCCGACCGGTCCAGCGGTCGCCATCGAGACACAAGAAATGGGCACGCAGGTGCTGGTAAAAAACGGCGAAACATTGGTACTCGGCGGTATTTATCAGCAACAACAGTTGGATGACCGCAGCCAAGTGCCGATTTTGGCCGATTTACCGCTGATCGGGCGCTTTTTTCGGCATACCAATCAGATTGTCGAAAAACGTGAGTTGCTGATTTTTGTCACGCCTCAATTAGTGGATAAAGCCACTAAAGATCAGCAACCTATGAACATAAAAACGTCGTCGAATGAGCTTGATCAGGGTCATTTTGAGCGGCTTTTGACGCAATAAATCTGACATCTATTGCCTCGACGGGCTTAAATTGCGATAATCCTGCCTCTTTTTCGTAGGGTTGAGGAAGGTCTCTAGACACTCCGGATTCGTGAGTCACAGCTATCAAACGGTGATGTAACAGGAATATGGCTGAAAAACGTAATATTTTCCTTGTTGGCCCCATGGGGGCAGGCAAAAGCACTATCGGTCGCCAAATCGCAAGACAACTCCACCTGGAATTTTTTGATTCTGATACCGAAATCGAACGCCGTACCGGCGCCGAGATCAGTTGGGTATTTGAACTTGAGGGTGAAGAAGGTTTTCGTGCCCGTGAAGAGAAAGTGATAGAAGAACTCACTGAAAAAACGGGTATCGTGCTGGCTACCGGTGGCGGCTCTATTTTAAGTAAAGAAAGCCGCAATCGCTTATCGGCGCGCGGTATCGTGGTTTATTTGCAAACCACGATCGACAAACAACTGGCACGCACCCAACGCGACAAGCGTCGGCCGTTAATTGCCGAGGCCGATGACCCGCGTCAAGTATTAGAAGACTTGGCCGATGAACGCGAAGCGCTGTACGAAGAAATTGCGGATATTACCGTACGTACCGATGAACAAAGCGCAAAAATCGTCGTTAACGAAATCATCGACCAACTCGGCGTGTAGACAGGTACGCTCATGCAGACACTAACGGTGCAACTGGATGAGCGTAGCTATCCCATCTTTATCGGTCCACAACTGTTGGACCAAGCGGCTGAGTTATTACCCGAGCTTGCCCAGCGACAATTGCTCATCGTCACTAATCACACCGTCGGCGACTTATATTTAGTACGTCTACAACAGCAATTTAGTGCTGCTCGGGTGTTGGTGCATTACATTGGTGACGGCGAACAATTCAAATCGCTAGACAGTTACGCCGCGATCATGAGCGACTTGATCGGCGCCGGTTTTAATCGCGACTGCGCAGTGCTGGCCTTGGGTGGCGGTGTGGTCGGTGATATCGCGGGCTTTGTCGCGGCCACCTACCAACGCGGCGTCGACTTTTATCAAATTCCCACCACCTTATTGGCTCAGGTCGATTCATCGGTCGGTGGCAAAACCGCGGTTAACCATCCTGGTGGCAAAAACCTGATCGGTGCGTTTTATCAACCGCGAGCGGTCCTGATCGATTGCGACGTGCTCAATAGCTTGGCGCCACGAGATTTTTATTGCGGTCTAGCCGAAGTGGTGAAATACGGCATCATCCACGACGCCGACTTTTTCGGCTGGTTAGAGCAACAACAGCAAGCCCTGTTAGCGCGTGATAGCGCCACCTTACAATACGCCATCGCTAGCAGTTGTCGCATTAAAGCCGACATCGTCGCCGCCGACGAGCGCGAGCAAGACGTCCGCGCGTTGCTAAATTTAGGCCACACCTTTGGCCATGCCATCGAAGCCGCCAACGACTATAACCAATGGCGTCATGGCGAGGCCGTTGCTGCTGGCACTGTTATTGCATCACGCTTAGCCGTGGCAATGCAGTTGCTATCAGCGTCAGATTTCCGTCGCATTGTCGCGCTATTACAGGCACTCCAGCTTCCCGTTAAGGCGCCCGCCATGCCTTGGGAAACTTGGTTGCAGTATATGCAGCGTGACAAAAAGGTAAAGGCAGGCAAATTGCGGTTTGTCCTACCCACAGCGATAGGCAAATCAAAACTTCTGACTGACTGTGACGAGGAACTGGTAGCAGCTGCTATTGCCGACGCGAGTTAACAAGCCTTTTGTTAACCACGTAGCCAGGCTGATTTAGTCCTGCCGTATAGATGCGGTGCTAAATCAACGTTAACAGTTAAGTCGGACATACAGCTATGCAAGCGGTGACAGAACAGACCGCGTTATTGGCCGCCCCGGTGAAAAACACCGCCAGCCAGCAACGTGTATTAGAACGCCTACATTATCTCAGTAACTTCAGCCAACAGCTGTTGATTTTGCACGGCCCACAAGGTGCCGGAAAATCGACGTTGCTAGAATTGTATTTAGAACAAGCGTCTGAATATGCCGAAGTCGCTTACGTCATCGCCAATGCCCGTAGCAAAGTCAGCCATTTACGCACCCAACTGTTAACCCAACTGTATGGCACCGTGGCGGTATCCGACGCGCCACTGGCGACACAGTTACAGCGGCAGCGTAGCCTTAACCATGCTGCCATTGTCATCGACGATGCCGAGTTATTACCGACTAACTTTATCGCCGAACTGCAACAAGCGTTGCAGACCATGCGTGTACAGCGTCAGCAAAAATTCACCATTATCATCGCCGCCAGTAGTCAGTGGGCACGTCAGCAGCGCGCGCCTAACGGTAACGCCAGCAGCGCCGAACTGGTGCAAGTGGAACCCTTTGATCGGCAAGAACAGGTACTATTCGCCAACTCGCTGCTACCGGATAAATTACGACGCCGATTTAACGCCGAACGCATTCTGCAACAACTGCAAGGTAGCGACGGTTATCCCGGCGACATTCAACAGCGCATGGCCTACGCCATCGTCGCCGCACAAGCGCGTGCCAGCCGTGATGAGGCTGAGCAGCCTAGCGCCGAGTCCACCACCGCTAGCGCTAGTAGCGCTGCGAGCGAGGCAGCGCCAGCACGCCGCATCGCGCTGCGTTGGGTGTTGCTGAGCGCGGCGCTGTTAGCACTCGCCATGGCCGCTTATGTAACCCGTGACTTGTGGGGTATGGCCAGTACGTCGACCACTACGTTAAAAAATACTCGCAACGAGACACCCAGCGCAGCAACCACGGCGGCTGAAAACCACAGCAACGACGCTAACGCCGCCGATACCGAGAGCAACCGCGTAGCCAGTTTGGCCGAACCGTTATTGACCGAGCAGCAACTAGAACTATTGCCGGAAGATCTTAGCATCAGCTATAACAGCGCCTTGGGCGACCTGCAAAGTGCGGCCGAACGTTACCAAAATGACGGTAAATTCGCGCTAAGCTGGGTTAAGCAACGCGACGCCAGCAACGCCGATAGCGCACAAACGACCACGCACAACGATGATTTTGCCGACTTACCGCTGTTACCCAGCGCGATCGTGGACAACGCTTGGGTGGCCGCCCAAGCGCCCCAGCACTATGCGGTACAGCTAATGATCACCAGCGACCAGGCCAGCGCCGAAGCCTTTGTCGGCGACAGCCAGCTAGCGCCGTTCACGCGTATTTATCGCAAAGGCCAAGGCCCACATCAGTACGTGATCATTTATGGTCGCTACGATAATGTCGATGCCGCTCGCCAAGCCGCCAACGCCTTACCCGCGGCGATACAACGATTATCGCCGTGGCCAAAATCGTTTGCCGCCATGCAGGCCGAAATGCACTGATGTGTTTAGCCTTGAATCAGGTTACAATCGTGACAACGATTCAACGGTAACGCGTCGGGGCGCATGAAAAAGAACCGGGCATTTTTAAAATGGGCTGGCGGCAAATACGGCCTCATCGACCCTATCGCGGACTTATTACCCGAGGGTAACAAGCTAATCGAGCCGTTTGTGGGTGCCGGATCGGTGTTTTTGAACACCGATTACGACAAATACCTGCTAAACGACATCAACGCCGACTTGATCACCCTATACAAGTTCTTAAAGCGCCGTCCGAAAACCTTTATCGACGATGCGCGACGACTATTCGTGCCGCGCAACAATCATAACGACGCCTACTACGCGCTGCGCAAACGCTTTAATCGCAGCAGCGACGCCTACGAACGTTCCTTACTGTTTTTGTATATGAACCGTCACGGCTACAACGGCTTATGTCGTTACAACGGCTCGGGACAATTTAATGTCCCGTTCGGACAGTACGCAAAACCCTATTTTCCGCAAGCGGAGCTGGAATTTTTTGCCGAAAAAGCCAAGCGCGCGACCTTTATTTGCAGCTCATTTGAAAGCGTATTTCGCCGCGCCCGCAGCGGCAATGTGATTTACTGCGACCCGCCTTATGCGCCACTAACCAAAACCGCTAACTTTACCGGTTACGCCACCGGCGGCTTTAGTTTGGCCCATCAACACGAGCTGGCACGGCGTGCGGTACACACCGCGTTAAAACGAAAAATTCCAGTACTGATCAGCAACCACGACACCGACCTGACCCGTTTGCTTTATCAACAAGCACAAATCACGTCGTTGTCGGTCGCACGCAGTATCAGCCAAAAGGGGGACGCTCGCCATCGTGTCGCCGAGTTGTTGGCGCTGTATCTACATGAACACAGTAATGTGATCGATTTGTCACGAAAATTCGGTAAAGTTGCCACATGATCTGGGAAATAAAGTCATTTTCTGAACTGGATACCGACACCCTATACGCCATTTTGCAACTGCGGGTGGCGGTTTTTGTGGTCGAGCAAAACTGTCCATATCAAGAGGCTGACGGCGCCGACCGCGACGCCCTACACTTATATGCTCGCAACGAGCACGGTGATATTTGCGCTTACGCACGCTTGTTTTTGGCATCGGCGCAACAGCCTCAACAGCGCATTGGCCGGGTGATTTGTGCGCCACAAGCACGCGGCAGCGGCTTAGGCCGCGAACTCATGCGCCGCGCTATCGACTGGTTAGCCGCGCAGCAAGCCGGGCAGGCTATTATTATCGGGGCGCAAGTCTATCTGCACGACTTTTATCGCTCGTTAGGATTTGTCGATGTCAGCGCTGAGTATTTAGAAGACGGCATTCCGCACATCGATATGCAATTGCCGGCGGATGGCGCTGCATGACGCCAACGGTTGCTCTGTTAGCGGCTACGCCCGCTTTTGCCGACGCCGCCAAGCGCTTAGCCGAGCAGTATCAGCTGGCCGACAGCCCGCAGCCGGATGCCGAGTTTGTGCTGTATCTGGATGACGACGGCTTGGCGCTACATTGGCTCAGCATGCCCAAAATGACACCACTACGGATTAATTTGGGTGAGGGAAAAAGCGGCTTTCGCGCCCGCCAAGCCAGCATTAAAGACGAAGCCATTGCCCGTGCGGTCGGTTTAGGCAAGGGCCAACGCCCACGCGTTTTAGACGCCACCGCCGGTTTAGGCCGCGACGCCTTTTTACTCGCCAGCATGGGCTGTCAGGTGGCGTTAAGCGAGCGCCATGCGGTGGTCGCGGCATTGCTACAAGACGGCTTAGCACGTGCCGCCCGCCGTGTAGACTGGTTACCGGAAAGACTGTATTTTGCCGCCAGCGATAGCCTGTTTAGCGGCGCCGGATTGCGTAGCGACATTGATGTGGTGTATTTAGACCCCATGTATCCTAAAGCGGCGGGCAACAAACAGCGCGCAGCGGTTAAGAAAGACATGCAAATGTTTCAGCAATTGGTGGGCGCCGACAGCGACGCCGATGCCTTGCTGGAACCGGCGTTAGCAATGGCGCAACAGCGCGTGGTGGTAAAACGTCCGCAGCATGCGGATTGGCTGGCTGGGCTCAAACCCAACAGCCAAATCATCAGCAAAAAACACCGTTTTGATGTATATCAGCGCTAATTTATCGCGCGTTAACAAGCCCTCGTGCTTGCCAACTGACTCAATAAGGAACTCACATGATTGCAGAAAACCAACCCCTACCCAGCGGCACCGTGACCGAAAAAGGCGTGTTAGGTGTTCAATCGTATAATCCGGCCGAGCTGTTTGCCAGTGGCACCCATGTGCTGTTTGCCGTACCCGGCGCGTTTACGCCGACTTGTTCCGAGCAACACCTGCCCGGTTATGTCAATTTGGCCGATAAACTGGCCGCTGCCGGTGTCGATTCGATTAACTGCTTAGCGGTCAACGACGCCTTTGTCATGCGCGCTTGGGCAGAGCAATTACAAGTCGGCGATGCGGTACGCATGTTGTCAGACGGCGACGCCAGCTACAGCGAAAAGCTGGGTTTAGCAAAAGACATGGGCAGCTTTGGCGGTGTGCGGTCACAACGCTATGCCATGGTCATCAAAGACGGCGTGGTCAGCCACCTGTTTGTTGAGGGCGAGAAGCAATTCGAGCTAAGCAAAGCCGAGCATGTATTAGCCGCCTTACAGGGCTAAGCGTGGATGGCTGACTACGATGTAGTGATCATCGGTGCCGGTGCCGCCGGTCTGCATTGTGCCGCGCACGCGGCACGCCGTGGGCGGCGAGTGCTGGTGCTGGATCATGCCAAGCAAGCGGGCAAGAAGATCCTGATTTCTGGCGGTGGCCGCTGTAATTTTACTAATCTGTACGCCAGCCCGGAAAATTATCTGTCAGCCAACCCACACTTTTGTAAGTCGGCACTGAGCCGCTACAGCCAGTGGGATTTCATTGGTTTAGTCAGCGACTACGGCATTGCCTATCACGAGAAAACTCTCGGCCAGTTGTTTTGTGACGACTCGGCCAAGGATATCGTGCGTATGCTATTAGCCGAGTGCGACAAATATGGCGCCCGAGTACAACTGCGCACCGAGGTGACAGCGGTGACGCACGACGCCACTAACGGTTATACCATCGAGACTCAGCGCGGCGACACCAGACAAACGCTTTATAGCGACAAACTGGTGGTCGCTTGCGGCGGCTTGTCGATGCCAAAACTGGGCGCCACCCCGCTCGGCTATCAACTGGCCGAACAGTTTGGCCATCGCATTCAGCCGGTATCGGCGGCGTTGGTGCCGCTCACCTTGCAGCCCCACGATAAGCAAGCATTAGAAGAACTGAGCGGGGTATCACTACCGATCACCGCCAGTGCCAACGACGGCTTTTTCCGCGAAGCCATGTTGTTTACCCATCGTGGCGTTAGCGGACCGGCGATTTTGCAGATTTCATCCTATTGGCGACCGGGCGAGAGCGTCGAACTGAATCTGTGCCCCGATACCGATGTAGCCGAATGGCTTAAACAGCAACAGCAGCAATCGCCCAAAGCACAGTTAGCTACCGTCTTACAGCAGTTGCTACCCAAGCGCGTCGCGCAGCGACTACAAGCCTGGCAAGGCTGGCCGCAACAAGGCAACCTGGCCGACCTATCCCACAGCCAGATAGAACGCATCGCCAGCTTCTTAAACCGCTGGCCGCTCAAACCCAACGGCAGCGAAGGCTACCGCACCGCCGAAGTCACCCTCGGCGGCGTCGACGTTAACCAAATCAGCTCAAAAACCATGGAAAGCCAACTACAACCCGGCCTCTACTTTATCGGCGAAGTGCTCGACGTCACCGGCTGGCTCGGCGGCTACAACTTCCAATGGGCCTGGAGCTCTGGGTATGCTTGTGGGGAAGGGGTTTAGGAGCAGCAAATCGAATATCAAAGCGCTTAGCGACTTCTGGACTTTCCCAGTGTCACCGACGATTAATGTCGGTTATGTGCCAACAGCGGACGTTAACGGCTTGCCTGCCAGTGAATTATGAGCGCAGCAATTGACGTATCGGCGCGCAGCAACTTGTTAATCCGCAGCGATTTGGCAGATATTATTTTGCCGCTCCTCTATCATGTATCAAGTATTTGTAATAAAAGAGACTTTTTATCACATGATGGAGACTATGCATCTCACGAAAAGCGACAAGTAGCAGGCGCATGAACTCGAGTAATGTCATGGCTTTATCCGTGCCTAGCTCAAGGCGCCCACCGCCTGGGGTATAGGTGATAACCTGATCCACCCCGCTGTAGTTCACGTTATTGTGGGCAATCGCATTTCGCATATCTAGGTTGTAGGCGTCCATATCTACTTTAAACCAGCAGTCGTCAAGATACTTAAACTTTTCTGATAGAGCCTTTTCGGAGTATTTTATCAGTCCGCGTAGCGTGCCTCCATCAATTGCTTTAAAGCTATTTGCATCGCCTCTATGCAGTAGATTGTTTACGCCGGCTACAAGCACAAGTTGTCGGCTTAGTATTTCAACCACATCTTTGTACAAGTCTTTAAGACTCAAAAAGTCCTTCGCAGATACACGGGTTGCTGCCTTTTCAGCTTCGGTGTTGCCAATAAGATCAAGAAATAGTGCTGGCCTTAAAGGCAGTTCAGCGTCAAAAATCCTAGGGTAAATTTTTAGACAGTCACGCTGGAGCCCGCTCAGAAATTCTGATGAGTCGAGATCGTTTATGAATTCTCTCAATTTTTCTCGATTCATGACCTGCATCAGCTTTGGCATCCCCTCTGAAATCTCTTCGTTGTGAGCAAATACAGTGAACGGGAAAAATGCCTTTGCAATAACACAATAGAGCGTTGCATTGACGTCCTGAGGAAGCAGAGATTTTTCTACAGGCCTTTCTAGAGAGGCGGCCGCTCGTTTCTGAAAAAGCTGCTTATTTTTTCCATGGTAAAGATTGATTAACCTTTTGATTTCACCTGCTTTCTCAGCCATTTCGTTGAGCGCATTGAGGTGAAAACTATGAAATTGCAGCACTTCATGTGCCTTTTCTTGATCTCCACTTGTAGCTACTTTCAAGTCATCCATTGCCATGAAAAACGGCGTTTTCCCCATCTCGTACTTGCCTGAACGTACTGGAAAATCGAGATGTAAGTCCAAAAACGGATTAACTCCCTTGAACGGCCCAGAGGGTTGGGTCTCGGAGGGCCTACAACCATCAAATTGAAATTCGGAACGTGGCGCATGTGAGATATCGAGAGTAATTCCAAGCTGAGAATCGCAATGCGGGCACGAGAGAATCAAAGGCTGTATACGCCTGTTCGAGTACCCGATGCGACAGTCAATTTCCTGTTCACAAGTCTCGCATTTAATCGCCATACAGGTATTCACTATTACACACTCCTAAATTTCATAACGTCTACAGTCCCGCGCATGCTGGCAGACTTGTGAACGTTACTAGGCTCAAAGACCTTTGACCTTTCCCCTTAATAACGGGGTAGAACCCCTTGTTTCTTATGCTTTGGTATTGGCATGAGTTGAGATTAGGAAAAGTGTCATTGAGCCTGCAAGGTTAACAGCCAGCTCCGCATGTCTGGCTTGAGGTTTAACAGGTAGCTTTCCTTTCCCATGCGCATCTCCTAGTTTATTTCTCAAAGTTCCCAACCCGTTCACAATACCAGAGCAGCCACCAAGAATTTGTTTAAAAATCTGCTCATTATGTTGGTCTGGTGAAAGGTTGAGCTCTTTTGCGGTTATTTTATAAAGTTCTGATAATTCAATATTGCTGAAATTCTACTGAATGCCTTTATCATCAAGTATGTGTTTACATACACTTTAAAGGATTGTCCTTGATATTGTTATTGCACCTTCCGGATCTGAAAGCTTTCGCTCAAGTGCTTTAGACCAAGCAAAATTAATACTATCTGAATCGAAATCACTTAACACTTCATCGATAGTTTTCTGGGCAGGATGTGGTAGTCCACTCTCTAAAAACTGTAAAATAGGATTAGCCTCAGTCCAAATGAAGCGTCTACGCTCTTCATAAGTAGAAAATTTGGACTTTATAAATTGCCAGAACTGATCAAGATTTCTTTTTGTTTTTATCCATCTTGGTAGCATTTCTGATATTACAGTTGAATTAAGTAACTCGTGACGAATAAGTTGATAATGTCCGTCGTCAGCTTCACCTCCTGTAGCCGTGGCTATCAAGAGGCTTTGGAAGTACTCGGCTCTTTCGAATTGATTGTCAAGATGTTCAAGTCCCTGCAATTTCAAAATTCCTATGAAAATAAAAAGCTTGGCTTTTCGACCAGTGGATATCTCTTGCAATATTTAACTCACATTAAACAACTTAAATACACAGCACAATAATAAAACGCACAACATTGTACGGATTAGCGCACTGTTCCTGATTCGCACTATTAATAGTGTAGGTTGCTACGGCGTTAAGCTGAATGAATCGAACCGGTAAATTCGGAGGCGTATTTGTTTGAGTCATGCTGCCTCAACTTCTGCTAGTTGTCGATAGTAATTATCTTCATACTCAGCAGGTGAAATATCCCCGATAGGACTCAACAGGCGCTTATTGTTGAACCAGTCGACCCAATCCAGTGTTGCCAGTTCGGCTTGCTCAAGCCCTCTCCAGGGACCGTCTTTGTAGATGACCTCCGCTTTATACAGGCCGTTAATCGTCTCAGCTAACGCGTTGCCATACGAGTCGCCGACGCTACCAACTGACGCACTAAAACCAGCCTCTGACAGTCGCTCTGAATAACGGATGGACACATACTGACTGCCTCGGTCACTGTGGTGAATAACGCCTTTCGGCTTTCCACGCGACCATAGTGCTTGCTCTAAGGCGTCCAGAATTAATTGTGTCTGCATCGATTTCATCACTCGCCAGCCAACAATCTTGCGCGAGAAAACATCCTTCACGAAGGCGACATACACAAAACCTGACCATGTCGCGACGTATGTGATATCGGCGACCCACAGCTGGTTAGGACGCTGCGCGGTAAACTCACGATTAACTAAATCTAACTGTTTATCCGCACTGTCATCGGGAATTGTCGTGACACAGCCGCGACCTCGGCGCACACCGAGAAGTCCCTGAACGGCCATGAGTCTGGCGACCGTGCAACGGGCAACCGTAAAGCCTTCTCGCTTCATCTGTTTCCACACTTTTCTAACGCCATAGCAACGGCTGCTTTCCTGCCATACCCGCAGAATTTCTGGTTTTAGTGCTTCATCCTCATGAAACCGCTGGCAGCGACGCTCAGGCTCCGCTTCAAGTGCTTTGCAGCGATAATGCGTTGATGGTGCAATCTTCAATACCCGACAGATTGGCTCGATACCATACACATACAACGCCCGGTGAGCATCAATAAACTGGACTATTTCTTCGGTTTGCGGTCGAGCTCCGCCTGCGCAAAAAGTGCAGCAGCTTTTTTCAGGATCTCGTTAGCTTGTTTGAGCGCTTTGTTCTCTCGTTCGAGCTCTTTCATTCTGACTGCAGCATCACTGGTGACCCCGGGCTTCTTGCCTGAGTCGACTTCCATTTTGTTGACCCAGGCTCTTAATGTCTCTGGAGTACAACCAATTTTGGATGCAATCGATACCAAAGCAGCCCACCTCGATGAGTGCTCATGCTCTGATGTCAAAACCATGCGAACAGCACGTTCGCGGACTTCTGGTGAATAGGTGATTCTTTTGTTCATTGGCTAATTCTCTCAAGATTATTGGCCTCCGACAAACCCGGTTTGATTCAAAATGTCCGGTTCTCGCTCAAAGCAGACTGGCTGTTTAGTTCGAATAGCAGATGTTAACGTCTTAAGGGCGCTGCGGATAGGGCAATCCCGCCTGCTTAATTTGTTATGTGCGATATTTTATGCACATAGAAGGTGATTATAAAAATCAGGCCTCACCAGTTTTATGTGCTTTTAAAACATAGAGAACTGTGCTCAGATGAGGTGAGACAATGGAAAAATGTAGCTTATAAGATGGAAACAAAACTCACTCCGAGAGAAAGGGCGCACTCTCGGTTAAAAGCGCTCATCAAAAAATATCAAGATCAAAAGGATGCTCTTCAAGATGGAAATGAAGCCAAAACTCGCCTTCTCCTAATAGATGAAGTTTTGAAGGCGTTGGGGTGGGATGAAAGCGAGTTTAACCCTGAAGCAAAATCTGGTACCGCTGGATATATTGACTACTTGCTTGAATATGATGGTAAACCTTGCTTAGTCGTCGAAGCTAAAAAATATGGGACAACATTCTCGAGTAATAATAAAAAAACTATCACTAAACACGAATACCCGGTCTCTTATTTTAAGCAAGCCTTTAATGCTTCTTTAACTGATGCCATAAAGCAGTCTGCAGCTTATTGTTGGTCTACAGGCGTATCGTTTGCTCTGATTACAAATGGAGCTGAATGGATGCTATTCCAACTTATCCCTAGCATGGGATCTAGCATTGAAAAAATGCAAGGTGTTTATTTTGGTAATCTTTTTAGTGAATCCTTTTACTTTGATCAACTATGGGAGCTTGTTTCGAAAGATGGAGTTTCTCAAGGACAACCACATTCTTATCTTTATGAAATTAATTACTCACCATCACCAGTATGCAAGCTTTTACAGTCAGAGATAGGTCCCTTGCGATGGTGGGAATCACCTTCACCAGCCTTCCTCAATGAATTTTATTCAGAGTTTTTCGGTGAGATTATCCATGGGAAAAGGCAAAAGATGCTTGAGCACTGCTTTGTCGGTGACTCAAAGTTAGAGCAATACAAACGTGAATTAAAAAGCATACTAAAAGACTCAAAACCCAACTTTTTACCTCCCGAAAGTGAGGATTTTGATCCTATGGGTGGAAAAGAGGAAATTTTTAAGGAAGTCGGTTCTGGTAGAGTTGTTATTATCACAGGGGCTGTTGGTTGTGGAAAGACGACTTTAGTGAATAAAGCGTTATATGAAGCTAGACGATATAAAAAAGGAACTACTCTTCCTCTTCTTGTCGATTTAATAAACGATGTTCATAAAAGAGCCTCTAATGCAAAAGAAATCATTCTTAAAAGAGCACGAGAAGCCATTTCTGACAAAGAGCCTGAATTAAGAAAAAATGCAGCTCTTTTAAAGGCTTTTAAAAGCGAAATTAAGGAGATAAGGGAAGGACCTTATGCTGAAATATACGATAATAATGAGGAGAGGTTTATTGAAGACAGAGCTGCTGCTCTATCCAGATTAATTGACGATGATGAGCTATATATTAAGAGAATTCTAAAGAGCAAAACAAGTGATAACGTCAATGTTGTATTAATACTTGATAACGCCGATAAAGCTTCTGAGGATTTTCAAGAAGAGCTATATGTTACGGCACATTCCTTGGCTGAAGCAACCGGTGCAACCGTAATAATAACGATGAGGGAGTTTACCTTTTTTAACAACATGAATGGATTCTTAGATGTAAGGCCTGACGATAAAGTTATACACTTGAAGACTCCTGACTTCGTAAAGTTAATTTCCAAGAGATTAAGCTACATTGAAAAACACTTTGATGAGGACTATAGATGTTCAGACTGGAGACGATTATACGACATAAATACTTTTAAGCAGGCATCTCAAACGTATTCAAGTCAGCTTCGGGAGAACCTTCTTAAGAATTCTGACGGATCCAAGATAATAGAGGTTATTTCGTGTGCTGCTTGGCATAATGTAAGAAGCTTTTACTCTTATTTGGGACGTATTCACAAAGATCTTGGCGCAGACGCAAGCTATTGGAACATTAGTCACTTGATCGCTTCGTTTTCTGTCATCAAAGAATTAGAAAAAAAGCCTGTGATTCCTAATATTTTTATTCCCTACGGAAATGATAACTACTGTTACTTCTTAAAACTTAGAATACTCCACTACTTAAATGATGGATTGTGTAAATATCCCATTTATAACACAGTCATCT
>NZ_AMRG01000013.1 GCF_000299895.1 Idiomarina xiamenensis 10-D-4 | reverse complement strand
TCGAACGTTCAAATTTTTCTTTAGACATGACAGCCTCTTTAACAAACTTTCGGTGTTATTCAACACGTGCTTGATATTGTTCAGTTAGTGATTCACCAACCGCGACGACGATGCAAAGAGGGCCAGAAACAGGAAAATGGTGCTGATAGGCGGATTCGAACCGCCGACCTCACCCTTACCAAGGGTGCGCTCTACCAACTGAGCTATATCAGCACTTAAATGGAGCGGGTAGTGGGAATCGAACCCACGTCATCAGCTTGGAAGGCTGAGGTAATAGCCACTATACGATACCCGCATGCCTTGTGATCTGGGCCACCTCATTCCGTTCTAAACTGCTGGTGGAGGGGGCAGGATTCGAACCTGCGAAGGCTGAGCCGTCAGATTTACAGTCTGATCCCTTTGGCCGCTCGGGAACCCCTCCGCGCAATTTTCTAAGTTGGTGCCGGCAGAGAGAGTCGAACTCCCGACCTACTGATTACAAGTCAGTTGCTCTACCAGCTGAGCTATGCCGGCACCCCGGTTAGGTGGAGCGCATTCTATTGGATCGATTTTGCTGATGCAATAGAAAATGCCAATTTTTTTCAAGAACGCCGTTTAACTGCTCACTTTTTAGTTGATGTGTCTGAAAAAGCAACAGTTAAACGGTTATTGACGTGGCCTTGAAGGCCACCGTTTTAGACCGCAAATGGGTGCCGTAAGACGATAGTTTCGTTGCGGTCAGGGCCTGTCGAAATGATATCTACAGGGACACCGGTTAACGCTTCGATACGGGCAATATAAGCTAACGCTTCGGGCGGTAACTGGCTATGTTCGGTAATACCCACCGTACTTTGCTGCCAACCTGGCATGGTTTCATAAACCGGTTCGACCAATTCGTAATCTTCGGCGGCTAATGGCGGATACTCGCTCACGCTACCGTCCGATAACTTATAAGACGTACAAATCTTTAATTCGTCCAAACCATCTAAGACATCCAGCTTGGTCAAGCAAAAGCCGCTGATTGAGTTGATTTGCACGGCACGACGCATCGCTACCGCGTCAAACCAACCAGTACGACGTTTACGGCCAGTCGTCGCGCCAAATTCATGACCTTTAACACCCAAATGCTGCCCTACTTCGCAGTCGAGCTCGGTTGGAAACGGGCCACTGCCGACGCGGGTGGTATAGGCTTTAACGATACCCAATACGTAATCGATGTAGCGCGGACCAAAGCCTGCGCCGGTGGCGACACCGCCAACGGTGGTATTCGATGAGGTGACATAGGGGTAGGTGCCGTGATCAATATCCAACAAGGTACCCTGCGCGCCTTCAAACATGATGTCATCGCCGGCTTTACGCGCTTTATCAAGTACAGTTGAGACATCGGCAATCATCGGCTTCAGTATGGTTGCCATTTCACGACATTGCTCAAGCACTTGATCGTAATCGACTGCGTCGGTTTTGTAATATTGCGTCAGGGTGAAGTTATGGTACTCCAGCACTTCACGCAATTTATCGGCGAATTGCTCGAAGTTAAATAAATCGCCCACACGTAAACCGCGGCGCGCAACTTTGTCTTCGTATGCGGGCCCAATACCACGACCGGTGGTACCGATAGCCTTTTTGCCTCGGGCCGCTTCACGCGCTTTATCAAGCTCGATATGGAAGGGTAAAATCAGTGGGCAGGCTTCGCTAATCAGCAAGCGTTCGCGCACTGGCACGTTGCGCGCTTCCAACATGTCGATTTCTTCCATCAACGCTGCTGGAGACAGTACCACGCCGTTGCCAATGATGCAGGTCACATTGTCGCGTAAGATACCCGACGGGATAAGGTGCAGTACGGTCTTTTCGCCGTCGATAACCAGCGTATGTCCAGCATTGTGGCCACCCTGATAACGTACAACATAGGTCGCTTTATCTGTTAATAAATCGACGATTTTACCTTTGCCTTCGTCACCCCATTGAGTGCCGAGAATGACTACATTCTTACCCATGTTCACCCCGCCTAAAAAAACGAAACGCGATTCTACCCTTTTATGCGGCAATAGTCATCAGGGTCATGATAGAGAGCAAAGCCAAAACGTAAACGGTTGCCACGATAGTCAGTCTTCACACCTTGCTCAAGTAATCGTTCATACAGACGTTGTAATTGGTCTTTGTCGTTGATTTCGTAGGTGAAAAAACGTCCATGCGCTTGTCCGTGATGTTGCAAGCGGTTGTTGTCGTTTAATAGCGGATGGTCAAGATTTTTTAAATGGCTTAAAAAAGACTTTTTAAGTTCATCAATATAGTGATTTTGTCGCGCCACGCTAAGTTGCTCGCGCTGCCACCAATCTAACACCGCATGCAAACGATAAATACCGCTAAAATCCATAGTTGCACCGGCAAACCGCTGTCCCGATTCGGCGTATTGCACCGGTTCCGGCTGCGCCCCTTCAAGATGTTCAAAATCGGCAAACCAGCCGGTATATTCTGGCCGTAACGGGCAATCACGCGGCACCGACATAAAACAGCAGCCCTCACCCGCCTGTAAATATTTATAACCACCGGCGAGATAAAAAATGCGGTCGGCATACGCGCTTAGGTCGGTATCGATGGCACCACAACCGTGATAACCATCGACCACCACCACCACGTCATCAGCCACTTGCGGTAACCATTGCTGCCAGTTAGGAGCGATCACGCCTGAGTTAAAAAATACTTGGCTGGTAAAAATTAAATCAATGTCGGCTTGCTGAGTCGCTGCCTGCCAACGTTCGGCAAAACTGTCATAGGGCTGGCAGGGTACTAGCGAAACTTTAACGTTGCGGCGCTCGCGCAAACGCGCCAGTTGTCGTGAAAAACTATGGAACTCGCCATCGGTGCTAACGATGTGTAACGGCTTTGTCGCCTCAAAGCAGCTGATGATGCGGTATAAAAGTTCGTGCGTATTGCTGGCAAAGACCCATTGCGATGGACTTGCATTACCGAGTAATTCGGTCAGCTGTTGTTGCACTGCGGGCAACCGCTCAGAAAATAAAGTTTGCCATTTTTCATCAGCACCACGGGCGCTATCTAACCAATACAATTGTTGCGCATCAAAAGTAACATCGGGCCAATAATGATGGCTGTGCGGCGCACAATGAAGCTCATCGCGGTGATATTGTAAGAATCGCTGATAATGCTGCTTATACATGTCAGATATCCAAGCTTTAAGATCGGTGATGGATTTCAGTATACCGTCATCGGTTGCCGAAACCAGCCCATAAAAAAACCCGCGACGGGTCGCGGGTTTTGCATGAGTTGTAAGCGAGCTTAATTGCTGGCTTGACCTTGCATATCACGCAAGAATCGGAAGAAATCACTATTCGGTTGTAACACTAACACATCGTTATTACCGTCAAACGACTTCTTATACGCTTCCATACTGCGGATAAAAGCAAAGAATTCCGGGTCTTGGTTGTAAGAGTCGGCATAAATTTTTGCCGCATCAGCGTCACCCTGACCACGTAAATCACGTGCTTGGCGACGAGCATCGGCTAACATCACTGTGACTCGCGCGTCCACATCGGCACGAATAATTTCAGCCTGCTCACGACCTTGCGAACGGTGCTCGGTCGCTACCGCACGACGCTCGGCACGCATACGCTGATAAATCGATTGGCTAACTTCGTTCGGTAAGTTGATCTGCATGACCCGCACATCTAATACTTCAATGCCCAACTCACGCGCGCTTTCCGCTCCCGAAATCAGCGCATCACGCATCAACTCATCACGCTCACCAGAAACGATATCGGTAATCGTACGATTACCAAACTCGCTACGTAAACCACTGTTAATACGACGCGTCAATAACGCTTCGGCTTGCAGCTGGTTACCACCGTTAGTCGATAAATAGTAGGTAGCGAAGTCGTTGATACGCCATTTCACGTAAGTGTCGACGATCAAGTCTTTCTTCTCACTGGTGACAAAGCGATCAGGGTCGCCGTCTAGGGTTTTGATACGTGCATCTAAACGACGCACTTGCTCAATAAATGGCAATTTAAAGTGCAAGCCGGGTCCAAATACCCGCGCTTCACCGGAATCGGCATCACGTTCAACTTTACCAAATTGAACAACGATAGCGCGTTCGCCCTCTTTCACCACAAACAGCGATGAAAAACCGAGAATGATCAGTAACACCACTACGGCGGCTATTAAATTTTTCATGACTTAGCCCCTCCCACTCGAGCGCTGCACTTGGCGACTACTATCGCGCGGCGTGCTTGAGTTACTGCTGTTGCTGCTGCCATTGTTGACGTTATCAGGCAATGACAAGCTTGGCACTTGGCTTTGGTTACCGCTTCTGACACCTTGTTTTTCAAGGATCTTATCTAATGGCAGATACAACATGTTGCTGCTGCCGTCGACGTCAACCAAGACTTTGCTGGTGGTTGAGTAGATGTCTTGCAGGGTATCTAAGTAAATACGTTCGCGAGTAACCTGCGGTGCAGCTTCGTATTGCGGTAACAGCTCGTTAAACCGCGCCACTTCACCCTGCGCTTCTAACACGATTTGCTCGCGATAAGCCTGCGCTTCTTGCAACATCCGACGTACCTGACCACGCGCTAAAGGCTCGACTTCACGAGCATAAGCTTCGGCTTCGCGGATAAAACGCTCCTCATCCTCTTGCGCTGAGATAGCGTCATCAAAGGCATCTTTCACCGCTTCAGGCGGACGCGCTGGTAACAAGTTGATATCAACGATCTGTAAGCCCAGATTGTATGGCTCGATGATCCGCTCTAACAAATCTAAGGTGTCAGCACGCACTTGCTCACGGCCAGTGGTTAACACTTCGTCCATGGTGGTGTGACCCACCACATAACGTAGCGCGCTATCGGTCGCCTGCGACAAACTGTTGTCGGCATCGACTACGGCAAACAGGTAGTTACGCGGTTCGATGACACGGTATTGCACGTCCAACTCGACTCGCACTACGTTTTCATCTTGCGTCAGCATAAAGCCACTGGTGCTTTGCGATTTCACGTTGTTAACGTCAACGGGAATGACCGTATCGATAAACACTGGGCGCCAGTGTAAGCCGGATTCGACTTGCGAATGGTATTGACCAAAGCGCAAAATGACACCGCGCTCGGCTTCTTTTACCGTGTAAAAGCCAGCGATAATCCAGACAATAATGGCGATAACCACTATAAACGCGATGCCTTTCATTGGCACACCGCCGCTGCTGCTACCACCGTTACCGCCTTTGCCACCCAGCCCAAAACGAGCAAAGAACTTACGCATTGCCTCGTCTAGGTCCGGTGGGCCTTGGTCGCGGCCACCCTGATTTTTCCATGGGTCACGGTCGTTATTATTACCGCCGTTCCCCGGCTGATTCCAAGCCATGGGTTACTCCACCTAAAAAGCACATAAGAATTCTGAGCTGAACAATAGCAAATTAGCGCCGATCAATATAGGCTTCTAAATCCTTGCCTTGCTCCTGATACTGCTTTAATAAACGACGCCAGTCGATATCGGCAATACGCACATGCAATGCTAACTCACCCTGCTCGGTCAACTGCTCTTCGAGCACTGCATCAAGCTGATACAAAACACCACGCAACTTACCCATTGCTGGCGGTAAACTTAGCGTCATGTCATGCATCGACGGCCCCAACAACTGTTGCAGGGCTTGACTAATCAAGTCAGTGCCAGCACCACTTTGCGCAGACAGCCATACCCGTTGTGGTTTACCATCATCGTCATAATCGATGCGCGGCGTCGCCTCAGCCAATTTATCAATCTTATTACAAATCAGCAGCTGTGGCACTTGGTCTGCTTCAATTTCTGCTAAAACCTCGGCCACCTGATCGATATTCTCTTGTTGCTGCTCGTCAGCAACATCCACCACATGTAGCAACAAATCCGCTTCTTGGGTCTCTTGCAGGGTGGCTTTAAAGGCCGCCACTAAGTCGTGCGGCAAATGTCTAATAAAGCCTACGGTATCGGCTAAGATGACCGGTCCCACTTCGTCAACATCGATACGTCTTAAGGTCGGATCGAGTGTCGCAAATAATTGGTCGGCGGCATACACATCTGACGCCGTCAGTCGGTTAAACAGGGTCGACTTACCGGCGTTGGTATAACCCACCAGTGACACCGTCGGCACTTCTGCCCGTTTACGCGCACGGCGACCTTGTTCGCGCTGCTTTTGCACACGCTCAAGGCGACGTAAAATATTCTTAATACGTCCACGAATTAAGCGACGGTCGGTTTCTAGCTGGGTTTCGCCCGGTCCGCGTAAGCCGATACCACCTTTTTGCCGCTCCAAGTGGGTCCAACCGCGCACCAGACGGGTAGCAATATGACGTAACTGCGCCAACTCGACCTGCAATTTACCCTCGTGGGTACGCGCGCGCTGGGCAAAGATATCTAAAATCAATCCGGTGCGGTCAAGCACTCGGCATTCACAGACTTTCTCTAAATTACGTTCCTGGGTTGGCGATAAGGCGTGATTAAAGATAATGATATTAGCATTGAGTGCCTTAACTTGTTCGGCTATCTCTTCTGCTTTGCCACTCCCGACAAAAAACTTGGGGCTGGGAGATGCCCGTGATGCGGTGACCACACCCAATGTTTCTACACCCGCCGAGCTTACCAGAAGCTTCAATTCGGATAAGTCTTCACGGTCTACTTCGGCGGGTAAATCAACGTGTACAAGGATTGCTTGTTCACCACTCTCATACCTGTCAAACAAGCGAGTACTGCCTCCAAACCACGGTTAGGGAATTAATTAGCGTGTTCCATTTCATCCGCCGACTGGCCGCCCTGACTCAGGTAGTTTTGCGGGATACGAGCCGGTACAACGGTAGAAATCGCATGCTTATAAACCATCTGACTGACGGTATTCTTTAGCAGAATCACAAATTGGTCAAAAGATTCAATTTGGCCCTGCAACTTGATGCCATTAACCAAATAAATCGAAACCGGAACGCGCTCTCTGCGCAACGCATTCAAAAATGGGTCTTGTAACGTTTGCCCCTTGGCCATTGCTAATTTCCTTTTTGTTTTTAGAATCTCGGAGCGCACCATAACACTGTCAGCTATCTGTCGAGACTTGCATGCGCGACTGATATGCTAACGATATTATTAGCTTTTCTCATCCCAGACCATCGAAAAATAATGCAAAGTTTTGGCTAATACGAATCGACGTCGAGAATTGATCTATGGTTAATAGACCCAAATTTCAAGCTTAACTATTAAATCTTTTCGGCTTGCTCGCGAGAATGTCCATGGCTTTATTAACCAATTGCGGGTCGCCAGTCGTTAACCAATGTACCGCTGGCCAGCCCCGTAACCACGTTAATTGCCGCTTTGCGAGTTGTCGCGTTGCGATAACACCACGCTCAACCATCTCAGAATAACTTAGCTCACCTGTCAAATATTGCCACATTTGTCGATAACCAACACAGCGCATGGACGGCATATCCAGATGTAAATCACCGCGCTGATATAATGCTCGGACTTCATCCTCAAAGCCCGCTTGCAACATTAACTGGAAGCGTTGTGCAATGCGTTCGTGTAAGTCACTACGCTGCGCTGGTGCCAACGCAATTTGCAATATCGGTAATTGCAGTTGACCCTCACGCTCTGCCGTCAGTTCCGTTAAATTGCGCCCACTCAACAGATAAACTTCCAGCGCTCGCAATAAGCGCTGCGGGTCGTTCACGTGAATACGCGCAGCACTGACCGGGTCAATCGCTTGCAAGCGTTGATGTAAGGCCGCCAACCCTTGCTCATCGGCCTGTTGTTGCAGTTCTTTACGCAATTGCCAATCGGCCTCCGGTAAACGCGATAAGCCTTCCAATAGCGCCTTAAAATATAGCATGGTGCCACCGGCCAGAATGGGCACTTTGCCACGACTGATTATATCGGCGATACAGGCCTGCGCATCGCTAACAAAATTGGCCGCCGAATAACTTTCCGCCGCATCGCAAATATCTAATAGATGATGCGGCGCGCGCGCTTGTTCAGCGGCAGAAGGCTTCGCCGTACCAATATCCATGTGGCGGTACACCAGTGCCGAATCGACCGACACAATTTCGCCGTTAAGTTGTTCGGCTAAACTCAGCGATAACGCCGTTTTGCCAGCCGCCGTCGGACCATAAATACACACCGCATAAGCATCAGTCTGATGCATGATTTTGCTCCATGACTGCAGGTAAGGCAAGCTCAACCAGATACTCCGTATCAGCCTGTAGCTGTTGCTGCCAATACTCACACCAATGCTCTGCCTGAGTTTGTCGGAACTGTGCTGGCGTGGCGCGTTCGGCTAACCAATCGAGCAGCGTATCCGGTACTGTGGAGACACCCTGCAGGTATTGCAGCAATTGCCACAGTAATGCGGTCACATCCCCCTGCCGCAACATAGCCGGCATTTGTTGCACCGTAACTTGCTCAGCACGTTGCTGACATAACACACCTAAGCGTGCCAACAGCTTGCCGTCGACCGCCGCTAACGCTTGGCTAACAGCGCTATCACGCAAGGTCACCGGCAGTAGTAACGGTTGTCCGCTTAACCCGGTTTGAGTAATTTGTTGTTGTAGTTGGCGCCGTTGGCAATGTTGCGCGACGCTAACCAAATCTAGGCACGCCAAGCGTGACGCTGATGGCAATTGCTGCTGTAGCAACAACCAGCAACCATTCAGTACCGACAGCGGCCGCCAATCTGCAGTCGATGTCGCTGGTGCAGAGGCATTCGCATCGGCATGATGGTGCTTAGGTGTAGCAGAACTCGGTCCAGCATCGGCTAAAGCGGTCCAATCGGCCTGCCCCAGCGGCCGCTGCGGAGTCTGGCTATAGCTGGGTTTGCTGCCGCTACCGGTGCCGCTACCGCTGCCAGTAAAAGCCGCCGGTAAGGGCGAACGTCCGGCCACCCGCAACTCGCCAGCTTCGCTGCTAGGCTGAGTTTGATATTGGTGCGCAGCAACATTGGCTACCGGCTCCTGCGCAGGCGTGGGTAGACTCTGTTGTAGCGCCTGCCGTACCGCTTGATAAATAAAGTCGTGTACCTGCCGACTTTGCTGAAACCGGACTTCATGTTTGGCTGGATGCACATTCACGTCAACGTCGGCAGCAGGTAACGTCAGGTACAACACAAATGTCGCCGAACGTTCGTCACCAAGCCATTCGCCATACGCTTGTCGCAGCGCGTGTAAAATAAGCCGATCGCGTAGCATCCGTCCGTTAACGTAAAAATACTGTACATCGGCTTGATGGCGACAATGTTGCGGTGCCGCGACCCAGCCGTCCAACTGGTAATCACCACTAGTTAGTGTCAATCGACAAGCTTCGCTGGCGAAGTTTTTGCCACAAATCTGGGCGACTCGCTGGAGCTGCTGTTGCTCGGAGCCGGCAGCACGAAATTGACGTATCACCTTGTGGTTATGGCGTAGCGTCAAACCAATATCAAAGCGCGCCAAACCGATACGTTTGATGACATCATCAATGTGATTAAATTCGGTTTTTTCGGTTCGTAAAAACTTCCGCCGCGCCGGCGTATTAAAGAACAAGTCTTGTACGTCGATAGTGGTACCATCGGGATGTGCGGCAGGCTCAATCTGCACCTGCATGTCGCGTCCCTCGGTCCAAGCTTGCCACGCTTCCGCTTGCTGCGCTGGTTTTGATGTCAAGCGTAAGCGCGATACCGAACTGATACTGGCTAATGCTTCACCACGAAAACCCAGCGACAAAATAGCCTCCAGATCATCCAGACTTTTGATTTTGCTAGTGGCGTGGCGGCTTAAGGCCAGGGTTAGTTCGTCACGGGCAATACCCGCGCCATTATCACGAATGCGAATCCGCTTAGCGCCGCCCTGTTCAATATCGATCTGTAACTCGGTAGCGCCAGCATCCAAGCTATTCTCTAGCAGTTCTTTAACCACTGACGCCGGTCGTTCAACCACTTCGCCAGCCGCGATTTGGTTGGCTAGTTCTGTTGGTAATAACTGAATCATCATTACGACGCCGGTATCTCGAGTACCTGACCTATCTTCAGCACCGTCGATTGCAAGTTATTGTGGCTTTTAATTGCCGATATAGAGGTATTGTAGCGCTGCGCCAAGATCGATAACGATTCTCCCGATTTAACGATATGACGCGTCGAACGGTGCTTAGCGAAGTAAGTCCCATCGATCGGATTTTGTACAAAATAACGACGCACGCCGTTGTATATCGCGCTAGCGAGTTTATTTTGGTGATTACGGCTCAATAAGTTTTTTTCTTCACGCGGGTTAGATATAAAACCTGTCTCAACCAAAATCGATGGAATATCCGGTGATTTCAGCACCGCAAAGCTGGCCGCTTGCGGCTTGCTTTTGTGCATCCGGGTAATACGTTTCATTTCATCAATGATCTCATTGGCTACGTTATAGCCACCCGCCATTGAGTTATCCATCGACATATCGAGCAAGGTGCGCGCCAAATAAGATTCGCTATCGTTGCCCTGCAAAATTTCCGCCGCTCCACCCAATAGCTCAGAGTGTTTCTCGCGGGTTTCTAGCCAGCGACCAATTTCGGAATTAGCACGCCGCTTCGACAAGACCCAAACCGACGCGCCATTAGGTCCGGGCGAGGTAAAGGCGTCGGCATGAATCGAGATAAACAGGTCGGCTTTGGCTTCACGAGCTTTTTCTGGGCGACTATCGGGAGTTAAATAATAATCACCGGTACGTACTAGATAAGCCTGCATCCCCGGATCGTTGTTGATCTGGGTCGCCAACGCTTGCGCAATTTTCAATACGACGTGTTTTTCGTAGGTCCCTGACGGACCAATTGAGCCCGGATCATCACCGCCATGACCGGCATCAATGGCGACCGTAACCACCCGCTCTTTCAGCTCATCCACCGATTTAGCTGGTCCGGTTCGTCGCACCGACTCCCCCGGTAAATCAACGACTAATCGGTCGCTGTAAGTCTCGTTAGCGGGCAACGAAAAGACTTCTGGCTGACTTTTACTGTTCAGTTCAATCACAATACGCGTGCTGTTGGCATACTGGGGCGAACTTGTGCGCACCTTTTTGACGAGCAACGATTCTTCACCCAAGTTCGTTAGGCTTGCCTTACGCTCAGTGTCGCGAAAGTCGATAACCAAGCGGTAAGGCTGGCTATCGTACAAGGTAAAATAACTATAATCGGGCTTCGCGCTCAAATCGAACACGATGCGAGTTTTATCCGGCGACGGCCACACCCGGACACTCTGAATGTCATTGGCGGCCACGGCCTGAACTGTGGGTAAGCACAGCAAGATTAATAAAAGCCAGCGTTTCATAATAATTGTTTTAGTAGTTCCTGACCGTTGTCGGTTAGCGCGTCGACAAGCATCTGCCGCCCTTGCGGCTGATAACTTAAGTTTATAGCAAGGTCTGCGGCTGGTAACCAGCCCTCACCGCGTTGCGGCCACTCAATTAAATTCAGGGTATCGTCGGCAAAATAATCGCGAATGCCCATAAACTCTAATTCTTCAGGGTCGGCTAAACGGTACAAATCAAAATGGTGAATGCGCCACGGCACCAACTGATAAGGCTCTACCAGCGTGTAGGTTGGGCTTTTCACAGCGCCTTCATGACCCAGCGCCTGAATGAAGCCACGGCTAAAGGTGGTTTTACCGGCACCCAAATCACCATATAAATAAATCACCAACGGTTTGTCTATCAGCTCAGCCATACGCCGCGCGACCGTTAGGGTTTCATGTTCACCATCAAGGGCCCAGATAACTTGCATATGTTAATTAACCAACTGTCTGATTATTCCTAATAAATCGCTAGGCAAGGTGCCTCTGGCGCCCTGCTCTGCAGCCCTTTCGCCAGCAACGGCGTGCAGCCACACCGCGGTTAGCAATGCCTGTTGCGCAACAAGCTCGTCATTGTCCATAGCTTGCGCTTCATCAAGTTGCGCCCCGCTCAGGTTTTGCGCCGTCTTCCTGTTTTGCACCCAAAGCGCCGCAATTATACCGCTTAGTAAATCCCCCATGCCAGCTACCGCCAGCGCCGCGCTGCCGCGATCGACAAGGTAGCTAGCACGCCGAGTCGCCACTAGACTACCCGCACCTTTGAGCAAGCAATGCGCACCGAAGTTCCGCTGCAACTGCTGCACCGCCTCAACTCGCTGCTGTTGCACCCAAGCCGTATCACGTCCTAATAAAGTGGCTGCTTCACCAGGATGAGGGGTGAGTATCGCTGACTGCAATTGACGCGGATAACGTGCTAACCATTGTAAGCCATCGGCATCGATAACCAATGGCTTACCGCTATCGATGACCGCCCGCCATAACTGTTCGGCCCAATCAGTTTGCCCTAAACCGCAACCCAGCACCACCACATCGGCCTGCTTCAGCATCGGTTGTAACGCCTCTACCGTGGCCACGCCCTGCACCATCCCCCCAGCCACAATGGCTTGTACCTGGGGATGACACGCCACCGATACTTTACCCGCGCCAGCGCGCAACGCACTTTGCATCGCTAACGTTACCGCGCCACTCATTCCCGGCTGTCCGCCAACAATCAACACATGCCCGTGGCTACCTTTGTGCGATGCCGCTGCGCGCCGAGGCAATAACGGCAGCTGCGGTTGATAGCGCTGCAGCCAAGCCGCTTGCTGAGCGTCAAAAGCGTCATTGACGCCAAGTCCAGCAAAAAATATCTGACCGCAATAATCCGCACCGGCGCCCGTGAACAGTCCGGCAAATAAACCAATAAAGGTGATAGTCGCATCTGCCCGCAGCGCACACCCTAAAGGCTGCCCGCTATCGGCGCTCAGGCCAGAGGGTAGATCAATCGCTACGGTCAAGGCAGGGTGAGCATTGCAGGCGCTGATGGCACTGGCATAGGGTTCACGCACCTCACCCTGTAAGCCGCTACCCAATAAACCATCGACGATAACGTCGGCATCGACTTCGGTGTTGAACTCAGTTAACGCTAATTGCCGTCCACCACTATCGCGCCAAGCCTGATACGCCGCTTGCGCGCCGTCACTGACTTCATCAGTGGCATAAACGGTGACCTGATAACCACGTTGCAAGGCCAACCGAGCAACAATGTAAGCATCGCCGCCGTTATTACCTTTCCCGCACAACACCACGACCCGCTTGATGTTTCGTTGGCCAGATAGCGTTGGCGCTACCTGTGTCAGCCACTCAAATACCGCATGACCCGCCGCTAGCATGAGTTGATTCATGCTCACACCGCATTGCTTGGCGGCAGCCTGTTCACCAGCACGGATGGTTTGTGCTTGATAGATTACCTGCGGCAGTCGAGTCGTAATGGTGTCTAATTCGGTTTCCATATTCAGCTCGCCTCCTGCGTTAATGACCAATTGCGGCGTCATCCATGCCGTCAATAATTCGCCTACCTAGGCGTCGTTGTCCGGTTTAAAAACGCCAATGACTTGGTCGAACTGGCGCTGACTGCCGCCGCCCTGAGCTTTCGGCTCACTCATACGGTAGTGACAGTTTACACATTCCACTTGTTCGATGTTATTTTCGAAAAATAACATTAATGTGTCCATTGATTGACACTTTGGACAAGTTGCTCCGGCGATAAAACGCTTTTTTTGACGTGCCACGGCTAACCTCTATAACTGCATAAAACTACCTTGCCCTCTCGCACCCAACCAGCGCTTTCGGTATCATGCGCGCATTGGCTTTCAGCGTAGGTAGCTTAAATTATGATCGACGTACGCGATCTCACGCTGATGCGTGGTGGTCACATACTCTTAGAACACAGCGATTTTAACATTTTTCCCGGCCACCGTGTGGGGTTAGTGGGACGAAATGGCTGCGGAAAGTCGTCGCTATTTGCCTTATTGCGTGACCAAATCCAAGCCGACAGTGGTCACTGCCACGTCCCTAAACAGTGGCGAATCGCTAGCGTTGCCCAAGAAACTCCCGCGCTTGAATGCTCTGCTTTAGCTTACGTGATTGATGGCGATGCAGATTACCGTCGTATTGAGCAAGCCATTAAACAAGCAGAATTGGCAAATGACGGTGAACAACTTGGCCACCTGCACGAGCAACTAGCCACCATTCAAGGCTACGATATTGAAGCCCGAGCTGCTATTTTACTCGCTGGGTTAGGCTTTCAACAAGCGCAATTACAACAACCTGTCAGCGCCTTTTCGGGCGGCTGGCGAATGCGTTTGAATTTGGCGCAAGCGCTGATTGCTCGGGCCGACTTATTGCTGTTAGATGAGCCCACAAACCACTTGGATGTGGATGCTATTTTTTGGCTAGAAGATTGGCTAAAGCAAACTGACAGCACGGTTATTTTGATCTCACATGACCGTGATTTTTTAGACAATACGGTCAACCAAATCATTCATATTGAACATCAACGCTGCCATAGTTATAACGGTAACTATGCGCAATTTGAACGGCAACGAGCCGAACAACTGGCGCAACAGCAAAGTCAGTTCGAAAAAGAGCAAGCAATGCGCGCTCATTTACAACAATATGTCGATCGGTTCCGCTATAAAGCCAGCAAGGCGCGGCAGGCACAAAGCCGTTTAAAAGCGTTAGAGCGCTTGCAAAGCGAGGCACCTTTACGCGCCGCCAACCCATTTAGCTTTGCCTTCAAAGCCGCCGATAAACTGCCTAACCCATTAATCAGTTTGCGCGATGTGCAAGGCGGATACGGCGATAACGTCATTCTAGAAAAAATTCAGCTCAATTTGGTACCTGGTAGCCGCTTTGGGTTATTAGGTCGCAACGGTGCCGGTAAGTCGACTTTGGTAAAAATGCTGGCACAGCAGTTAGCGCCGCAAGCCGGTGAAATTACCTTGAACCCCGGGTTGCGCATCGGCTATTTTGCCCAGCATCAGCTAGAACTACTCGACCCACAAGCGTCGGCGCTGCTGCATTTACAGCGTTTAGATAGTCACGCCAGCGAACAGCAGTTGCGGGACTACCTTGGCGGTTTTGGTTTTTCCGGCGACGCCGCTACCGCTGCCGTAGCACCCATGTCTGGTGGCGAAAAAGCCCGCTTAGTATTAGCGCTATTAGTCTATCAGCGTCCCAACTTACTGCTGTTGGACGAACCCACTAACCACTTAGATTTGAGTATGCGCGAAGCATTGGTCATGGCCTTACAGTCATTTGAAGGTGCCATGGTATTGGTCTCGCACGACCGACACTTGTTACGCACCAGCGTTGACGAATTTTACTTGGTCGCCGAAGGTAAGGTAGCGCCTTTCAACGGCGATTTAGACGCTTACCATGACTGGTTACAACAACAAGCCAAAAAATCAGCCAATGCGGTCATTAAAGCGGACAACCACAGCACTAGCGATGCAGCGACCACTGACAACGCTAGCGCCGCTAAAACCGACCGTAAAGCGGAAAAACGAGCCGCCGCCGAGCTGCGCCAAAAAAGCAAACCGCTGCGCGATAGTATTGCCCGATACGAGGCTGATATCGCGACTTACGAGGCACAACTAACGACGCTCAACGAGCAGTTGACCGACAGCAGCTTATATAGCGATGAAGCCAAGCAACAACTGAAAGCTTTACTCGCTGAACAAGCCCGCCTAAGCCAACAACTGGCTGCCACCGAAAACGAGTGGATGGCCGCTGAACAGGCGTTGGAGCAACTACTTAATGAGCAATAACGCCGTATTAGACGTCAGTCGTTTCTGGCAGTATAGCTACCATCGCTACAGCCAGCCCGGTAATGCCGAGCAGTTGTTAAGCTGGCAACAGACCTATGGGATTAACGTTAACCTGTTGCTGTTTACTGGCTATTGCCAACGCCATCGCCTAGCACAAGATAGTCAGTTGTGGCGACAACTGGCACAGCGCGCCGAGGGCGTTAATACTGCGCAGTTTCGGGAGCAGCGGCGGCACTGGCAACGCACCGAGCTGACGCCGCTAGCGGAGCAGCAATTAAAGCAACACTTGTTGGCCGCTGAACTGCTCTTTGAACGTCGCGAACAGCAACTGATCGTAGACACCTATCGGCATTATCGCGGCCGCTTCGATCAGCAGCTTGAGCATTTTTGGGATAGCTACGGCATCGACTCCGCACAACTGCACGCGTGGCTTGCCGAGAATGCATAAACTGTGTAGCGTAATCCGGCTAGCCATCGGCTAACGTATTAAGCGACGATAGTATTCGCGCAAGTCTGCTTTTTAACGTTGTTAACTCACAAGGTAAAACCGTTATGCTAAAATCCATCAGCTTAGCCGCCACCATTGCCATCGGTGGTTTGCTCTCTTCCAGCGCGCTAGCGCAGCAATTACCGGTTGCTCATCAGCAGCAAGTCACCGCACAAGGTAAGCCATTAACGCTGCTTGGTCATGCAGTTAAGGTCGGCGATCAAGCACCGACGTTCACCGTCGTCGATCAAAGCTTTAAACCCGTTAGCTTGTCCGATCTCAACGATAAGCCGTTACTCATCAGCGTAGTGCCTAGCATTGATACCGGCGTTTGTTCGATTCAAACCAAGCACTTTAACCAAGCGGTAGAAGAATTACCCAAAGCCGTAACACTGGTGACCATCAGCACCGACTTGCCTTTTGCGCAAAAACGTTTTTGTGGCGCCGAGGGAATCGAATCCATGCAAGTGTTGTCAGATGCAGTATGGCGCTCATTCGGTGAGAGCTACGGTGTATTGATCAAAGATATGGGGCTACTCAGCCGGGCTATCTTTGTTATCGACCAGCAAGGCAAAATCAGCTATCAAGAGTTGGTGCCTGAACTTGGCCAAGAACCCAATTATGACCAAGCTTTAGCTGCCTTACAGAAGCTGCTGTAAGCTCGTTTTAGAGCATTTGGCTTTTGCGCGAGGGGCAAATACCGTATGATGCGCGTCCACTTTAACAGAGGAGTTGCGATCTGTGGTGTTGTCCCGCGCGACGTTGTATGTCGTCTTTACCATTTGTTGCAGTGTGCTATTTCATCACACCGCAAACGCCGCTAATGTCAAAGTAGAATTATGGCAGCGGCTCGATCACCAACTCAATCCCAGTCACGCTCGTGAGTATCAGCGACAAAAGTTTTACACCTTAGAAGTCGCACATCGCTTTGATCGTACTTTTCGTGACCTGTTAACCGCCTACAACGTTCCAGGCGGCGCTTATGTGATCACTTATGGTAACGATATTGTGGCTATGCAAGCCGTTGGCGTACGCGACAAGAAAACTCGCGAACCCTTAACCACACATACCGTTTTTCGGTTAGCATCGCTATCAAAATCGTTCGCCGCCAGCCTAACCGCCTTGCTAGTCGATCAAGGCCAACTGAGCTGGCAAACGCACGTGACCGATTATGTGCCACAACTGCGTTTTAAAGAGCAACGCTACAGTGATGCACTCACCATTAAACACTTGTTATCACAAAGTTCGGGGCTGATGCCGAATGCTTTCGATAACATTTTAGAGGCCAACATTCCGCCGCAGCAAATGTTCGACAACTTTGCCACCTTACAACCCTTTTGCCCGCCTGGTCAGTGCTACAGTTATCAAAATGTACTTTTTGCGTTTATCGAACCGGTTTTAGAAGCAATAACTCAGCAACCCTATGAGATGGCGTTGCAGCAACGGGTGCTACAACCACTGGGTATGCACGATGCTTCGGTCGGTATGGACGCTTTTTTAGCCACCAGCGACCGCGCTACGCCTCACCTAAAAACGGCCTATGGCTGGATTGCCGGACACGTTACCCCAGAGTACTATCAAGTACCATCCGCCGCCGGCGTCAACGCCAGCATTAGCGATATGGGGCAATGGTTGATCGCCCAACAGGGTTATTATCCGCGGGTGTTATCACCACAATCGCTACAACAACTGAGTACGCCGAAAGTTCATTCAAAGCGCGAGACTCATCGCGCGGTCTGGCACAATTTTATGAACGACGCGCACTACGGCTTGGGTTGGCGTATCTATCAATTAGATAACGATGAAACACTGATTTATCACAGCGGCTGGGTGAAAGGCTTTGTCGGTGATATGAGCTACTCAAAACAGCACCGCGTAGGCATTGCGGTGCTACTAAACGCGGAATCACGCGTGATCAGCCAGTTATCTGCCAGTTTTTGGCGCGATTACTTACAACTTGATGCCAGCTAATGCCTTGGTAGGCGCTGTTGGAAGGCTTCAATATTAGGCAGCACGGTCAAACCATCCGCTTTGTACCAAGGCGAACTGGCTTGTGCCTGTCCTCGCAACTGTAACAACACCCGAAAGCCTTGCTGCTCGAGCAATAGCCGTTGGTAAGCTTGCTGCACATCAACTTTGCGCAGTTGCTGTACGGCCGCAATCAATCGCTGTTGATAACGCTGAGGTAATTCAGCGCTGAGCCAATCGTCAAGCAGCGGTTCGAATTCCTCGCCAAGGTTTTGCGGCTGCTGCTGTAACTGTTGCAATAAATTGTCGCGATACTGTTCGAATTCGGCGTCCTGCAGTCGTGCCATACGTTGTCCATATTGTTGATAAAACTCAACAAACTGCTGACCAACAGCGGCCAACGACGCTTGCGGTGACTGTAAATAAAAATACAACATGGCGCGACGTCCTACACGCGAGGCCTCAACCCCAACCACGTAGCCCAGTTGTTGCTCGGTACGTAGCTGATGATAAAACGGGGTAGATAGTAGCTGACTTAATAATAACGTCGTCGCGTGATCAGTGATATCGTCCGACAAGCTGATATAAGCATCCAGCATGACATTGTCGTCACCACTGGAGCGTTGTTGCCAACTCACCTGCTGAGCGCGACTCGGTGTCAACACCGGTTGCTGAAAAACGCTCGCCGCGGCTGACGCCGCAGGTAATTGCTGCTGCAGCGTTAAGCTCAATTGGCGTAAGCGGGGAGCGGTCAAATTACCCAATGCGAGCAGGCGTAACTGACTATGCTGCAACAACTGCTGCTGTAATTCGCGCACATCATCAACATCGATACTCGTCAATTGCTCGAGTAGCTGTTGATCGGACCAGCCCGGCACTTTAAGTAGGCTGCTCAGCTGTTGTGCGGCGCGATTGATGGGATAAGCTTTATCACGGTTATCAATGCGCTGCTGCAACTGTTGTTTAACGTTAAGCAACGAGGCATCGTTGATGGCGACTTGCTGTAGTGCCGTCATTAAGCGTGTCGCCAATAACGGCTGCTTATCACTAAAACCACTCAATCGAAACAAGATACCGTTCACCACACTGACGCTAAATTGTACGCCAGCGATACGAGCTTCATCGCTTAGTGCTTGTTGCTGTTGTTCAAACAAGAGCAACAATAACTGGCTTGCTAACCAATGCCGCGCCGATTGATAAGGCAAACGACTATTCAATTGTATCGCCAATTCGGCACGCGGCTGTGTCATATAATGGCTCGCCGACAGCCAAACACTAACATTTGCTTGCTCGACAACTGGCTTTAGCTGCGCTTTTTCGGGTTGATAGTAAATCTCAAAGTCTTCAGGCAGCAGTTGGTTGACGCTGGGTAATTGCAACTGCTGTTGCTCTGCGAGCGTCAGCCAGCGTTGTCGCTGAGTATTGCTGATCGGTTGCTGCCGATAAGCTGCCGAATAAAACGGTAAATGCTTATCGACGGCCAGTGATGGTGCCACTAACCAAATCCGTGCGCGCTCCAAGGTCAGTTGCTGCAGAACGCCGCTGATCGCGTCTGGGTTAAAGTCGCTGAAGTTATAATCGGCATCAAGTACGTGTTGTAAGGGTAGATGTAACTGCTTAGCCGAGAGTTCGGTGGCGTACTGAAACGGCTCCTGCCTTTCTAAAAAACGAAACTGATTTTGTAAGGCGGTCTTTATCTCTTCGGCGTAAGCTTGCTGCGGCCCCGTCTGACGCAGTAACTGCAGATAGCTCACCAAGGTCGCGATGACTTGGTCATAATGCGCCAAGCCCTGGTCGGTGAGCTCGACGGCTATCCGTAAACGACCGCTATTGTGATAAAAGCGCGGCTCAGCGGTCGCACTTAACTGGCTAATTAAGCCTTGCTGGCGCAGCATCGGCGCAGGCGTACCGGGCATCTCTGAATTTAGTAGGTAGGTCACATAGCGGTTGGGCTTGGCTTTAAAATCACGGCTGTTATCGCTGATCGGAAAGTCGATAAACAACATCTGCTTATCGATGCGCGGACGATAATGGATAAATAAGCCCTGCTGTGCAGGCGTGATAGCGGTCTGCGTCAGCTCAGTCGCAACTGTTTGCCGCTCTGGAATAGCGCTAAATCGAGGCGCAACCAGGTCACGTAACTGCGATAACGACAGCGGACTAATGACGGTTAATGCCATGCGCTCGGCAGAGTAATGCTGCTGATAAAAGGTCAGCAACGCCTGCTGTAACGACTGATCCGGTTTATCCGACAGCGTCTCTAAGTTACCGATGCGAAACCGCGATAGCGGGTGTTTAGGATTCAGCAGGTGCGCATCCAACGCATACATCATGTAACTGTCTGACTCGCGTCTTAAGCGCCATTCGGCATCCACCGCATGGCGTTCTTTCTCGGCATATTGTGAAGCAAATGTCGGCGCAATAAACAAGTCGGCAAAACGACTTAAAGCTTCGGCCAAGGCGTCGTGATTCACCCGCAAACTATAACTGGTGTGATCGTGGCTGGTGACCGCATTATGTAAGCCGCCGTTAGCGGCCATAAAACGGCTGTAACTGTCGGCTTGCGGGAACTGTTCGCTACCCAATAGCAGCATGTGTTCTAAATAGTGTGCTAAACCCAACTGCTGGTCAGGGTCATCAGCGCTACCGACATCGATAGCCAACGCCGCCGCCGATTGCTGCGCCTGCGGATCAGACACCAATAGCACCTGTAAGCCGTTAGCTAAGGTCATACTGGCGTACTCGCGCTTATCGTTAGGGCTTTTTAACAGCGCCGATAAGTGTAGCGCCGGTGCTGACACGGCATCGCTCTCGGTGGCTCGGCGCTTGTCGGTTGGCTCACAAGCGCTAATCAGCATTATCCCTAACAGCGCGGTTGCGACTTTAGCCCAGTGCATCCCTGACATCATTGACTACCTTTGCCTATGCGTACCTTGATTATGCGTATATCTTTTCGGCAAGCAAGCCTATTTACAGCTTGATAACGTGCTGTCGCGTCACTGACTGACGCTGGAGCCGACACCACAAAGCATGCTAAACTGGCTTCCATGTCTGTCGATAATTTACTGCATTCTTACTGCTTAAGTAGTCACTCACCGAGCCCCTGTCATGTCGATAATTAACAGTGATTTTAGCCCGCCTTGGTGGTTAGGTAACGGTCACTTACAAACTCTGTTACCGCGTTTACTGTATCGTAAACGACCATTTCAGGGGCGTTGGCAAACGTTCACGTTAAGCGATGGCGATATGCTCGATCTGTGCTGGCATGAACATGCGCTGGCTTCGCCAACTCGACCCTTATTAGTAATTTTTCACGGCCTCGAAGGTTCGGTCGACTCGCCTTATGTATGGCAACTGATGCAAGCCGCCAAAAACCAACAATGGGATAGCGTGGTGATGCACTTTCGCGGCTGCGGTCCGCGCCAACTGAATCGCCTAGCACGCGCTTATCATAGCGGTGATAGTGGCGACGCCCGCGAGTTGTTAGACTATTTGCGCCAACAAAATCCGCAGCGACCAATGCTGGCTTGCGGCTTTAGTCTGGGTGGCAACATGTTAGCTAAGCTATTGAGCGAAAAGCCCGCAGTGCCGCTTAGCGGTGCCGTAGTTTGCGCCGCACCATTAGATTTATATGCCGCCGCAGAGCGTATCGACCAAGGCTTTTCTAAGATTTATCGGCGCTATTTATTAACCCCGTTAAAGCAAAAGTTCCAACGTAAGCAAGCGCTGGGTATCATCACTGCCGAACACCCACTCGCTAAGGTCGAGGTGTCGTCAATGCGTAGCTTTTGGCAATTCGACGATAAAATCACAGCGCCCCTACACGGCTTCGCTAGCATCGATGACTATTATACTCAAGCCAGTGCTAAACCCCGCTTAAAGCAGGTGCAAACACCCTTACATATTATTCATGCCAAGGATGACCCATTTATGACGGCAGCGGTCATTCCTACGGCCAATGAACTGGCCCCGGCAACCACTTACGAACTCAGTCAGCGGGGTGGTCATATGGGTTTTATTGACTTTCAGCGGGGTCATTTTAAAAGCTGGTTACCTGACCGTATTTGTCGCGTACTTAATCAGTTTTTAACGCCGTGATAACCGCCCTAACAAGAGAGTAACGAGCATGATTATTCCCTGGCAAGAAGTGAATGCCGACACCTTAGACGCGTTGATCGAGCAGTTTGTGTTACGCGAAGGCACCGACTATGGCGAACAAGAGGTTTCTTTGCAGCGCAAAGTCGAAGACGTGAAAGCACAATTACAGCGCGGAGATGTCGTACTGGTTTGGTCTGAACTGCACGAAAGCGTGAACATTATGCCACGCGATCAAATCACGGCGACTTAAACAGCTCACGCCAATTAACGCGGTCATCACCTAACACTAAAAAGTTTGGATTCATTAAACTCACGGTTTCGTTATAGGTGATCGGTTCAAAGTATTCGCTGACAATGCTACCCCCTGCCTCACTGACGATGACTTGCGAGGCCGCCGTATCCCATTCACCGGTAGGTCCGACACGCATAAAGCAATCGGCTTTTCCCTCGGCAATAAAACAGGCTTTCAGTGAACAGCTGCCAGCCGGGTAAGGTTGTATTTCGCGATTATCTTGCATCCGTGCTAGCACCCGCTCACGCGGTTGACGTCGGCTTATCGCCAAAATAATAGGGTCTTCATCGGGGTTATCTAAACGCCTAACTTGTATGCGCTGCTCACCGCTTTGGTCTTGTTTCCACGCACCTAAACCGCGATAACCGTAGTACAGGGTTTCGCCTGCGGGCCAAAAAATGACGCCAAGTACCGGTTGGTTATCCTGAATTAGCGCGATGTTAACCGCAAAGTCGCCGCTGCGAGCGATAAATTCCTGGGTGCCATCGATGGGGTCGATGAGCCAATAATGAGACCACTGTTGCCGCTCAGAAAAACTCAAATGCCCACTTTCTTCCGACAACACCGGCCAATTGGGTGTTAATGCTTGTAGCGCATTGACGATTAACCGATTAGCGGCCAAATCAGCACTGGTAACCGGTGATTCATCGGCTTTTTCGTGCGTATCAAAATCACCACTGTCATAAAGTTTCATGATCAATGCGCCAGCTTGGCGGGCAATATCGCTGGCTTGTTGCAAGAGTGTTTCTATCTGCTCGTTTGCCAACCCTAGCGCTGGCTCGGTGCGATCATCAGATTTCAACGTTATCCTCCTTGCGAGTTACTGCGCATCATTAATAATAATGCAGCAATACTGCGAGCCTCAGTAAAGTCTGGTTGCCGCAATAATTCATCGACATCATCGAGCGACCAGATCACTTGTTCTAGCGGCTCAGGCTCATCACCGGGAAGCTTTTCGGCAAACAACTGGTGACCCACAAAGAGTGTCATATGTGCCGAAAAAAATTGCGGTGCCATGGTTACTGTGTGCAGTTTTCGTAGTTCTCCAGCACCGTAGCCGACTTCCTCTCGCAGCTCTCGTTGGGCGGCCTGTTCGGCGGACTCACCGGGATCGATAAGGCCTTTTGGAAAGCCCAGTTGGTAGCTATGTAAACCAGCAGCGTATTCACGCACCAGAATGAAACGCTTAGCGTCAATAAACGGCACCACCATCACAGCGCCGCGACCACTACCCGACATGCGTTCGTATTGTCGTTCTACGCCATTACTGAAGCGCAAATCGATAGCTTCGATACGTAATAAGCGACTGCGCGCTACGACTTGTCGTTCAAGTATTTCCGGTAACTGGTTATCTGCCATAATAAGAGACATCAAAAGATGATATGTTCAGCTTACTATAAACCTTAAAGGTGATGAAACCCATGCTTGATTGGCAGTCAATTGATACCGTGTTACTGGATATGGACGGTACGCTGCTCGACCTACATTACGACAATCAATTTTGGAACCACTATTTGCCGCAGCATTATGCGCGCCAACACGGTTTGACTCCGGCGCAAGCCGACGCTCGCCTGCGCGAACACTTCAGTGCCGTAGCAGGTAGCTTAAACTGGTATTGTTTGGATTACTGGCAGCAACAATTGCAACTGCCGATTAAAGCGCTGTCGCGTGATTTGCAGCACCTCATTAAAGTGCGTGATGATGTACCAGCATTTTTGACGCAATTGCGGCATGCCAAAAAGCAAGTGATTTTAGTGACTAATGCTCACCCTGATAGCTTGGCGCTAAAACTCGAACATACCGATTTAGCTGATTATTGTGACCAAATGTGGTCAACCCACCCGTTTGGCTTTAGTAAAGAATCACCGCAGCTATGGCAGGCATTACAGCAAAAAACCGCGTTCCAACCTGAGCGTACACTGTTTATTGACGACAACACCAGCATCCTGCGTACGGCACAACAGTTTGGTATTGCGGAATGTATCGCGGTTGCCAATCCTGACAGTGGCATGCCAGCCAAAGCCGTGGTCGGCTTTAAGTCATTCAGCGATTATCGCGAGTTGGATTATCAAAAAATGGCTGGTGCTTGAAGCGTTTAAACATTTTATGAGATCAGACTGAAATGCTAGACTAGTCAGCAACCTAATGAGTTTGCGGTGGAGGTAACGTGGCTAAAGGTCGGAACCAAGCGGTAGAACGAGAAGCGCATTTTGATGCGGTAGTGATTGGCACCGGTCCCGGTGGCGAGGGTGCCGCCATGCAGTTGGCTAAAAGTCAGAAAAAAGTCGCCGTTATCGAGAAGTATGAAAGTATTGGTGGCGGTTGCACGCACTGGGGCACCATTCCATCAAAAGCCCTACGCCACTCGGTCAGTCGGTTAGCCGAATACAATGCTAACCCATTGTTCTCAGGCACTAGCGTGCAGCGCGGACTCACCTTTGCCGACATTTTACGGCACGCCGACAGCGTTATCAGTAAGCAAATTAAATTACGCAGTTCGTTTTATGATCGTAACGGCGTAACTGTCATCCACGGCACTGCGTCGTTTGTCGAGCCTCACCGGCTAAAAGTCAGTAAACACGATGGTTCCATCGACTATATCACCACCGATAAAGTGGTTATCGCGACCGGTTCACGACCTTATCGACCAAAAGACATCGACTTTAACCATCCACGTATTTACGACTCTGACACGGTTTTATCGCTTAAACACGATCCGCGCAGCATCATCATATACGGCGCCGGCGTGGTCGGCAGCGAGTACGCCAGTATTTTCCGTGGGCTTGGTGTAAAAGTCGATTTGATCAATCAACGTGAGCGCTTACTCTCTTTTCTTGATGCCGAAATCTCAGATGCTTTAAGTTATCACTTACGCAATAGCGGCGTAGTCATTCGACATACCGAAGAATACGATAAAGTTGTCGGCACCGAAGACAGCGTTATCTTGCAAACCAAGTCCGGCAAACGCATGTCAGCCGACTGCCTGCTGTTCGCCAATGGCCGCTCGGGTAACTCTGAAGATTTAAATTTAGCCGCCGTAGGCTTAAAGCCTAACCACCGGGGCCAGCTTGAGGTTAGCCAAAACTATCAAACCGAGGTCGACAACATTTTTGCGGTAGGCGATATCATTGGCTATCCCAGCCTCGCCAGCGCCGCCTATGATCAGGGGCGTATTTGCGCGCAGTTCATTATTAATAGTCGTTCTGATAACCGCCTGATCAGCGATATCCCAACGGGGATTTATACTATTCCGGAAATCAGCTCGGTGGGAGCAACCGAAGAAGAGCTCACCCGCAATCGTATTCCCTATGAGGTGGGTCGAGCGCAATTCAAGCATCTAGCGCGCGCTCAAATTGCTAATACCGATGTTGGCTGCCTAAAAATTATTTTTCATCGCGACACTCGCGAAATCCTAGGCTTACATTGTTTTGGCGAACGTGCCGCAGAAATCATCCACATCGGTCAGGCCATTATGGAGCAAAAAGGAGATGGTAATAGTATCGATTATTTCGTTAATACAACCTTTAATTATCCGACCATGGCCGAAGCTTACCGGGTGGCGGCGCTGAATGGTATCAACCGTATTGTCAGTAAAGATATTTAACGGTTCAGGCGTTTAAGCTTTGATGGGTAGCGTAACCCGAGCACATAAACCACCGTGCTCGCGGTTATTTAACTGAACCTGTCCGGAGTGGCGGTCAACAATACGTTTGATGATCGCCAAGCCCAAACCTGAGCCCTGCCCGCCGCGCGCTTTATCACCTTGCATAAAGGGTTGAAAGAGAGTTTCAATTTGCTCAGCCGGAATACCCGGACCATCGTCTTCGATGCTAAACCAAACTAGCTCACGCTGCGCATCATAACCACTGCTGACACGTATTTGCGACTGCCCGTAGCGCTCTGCATTTTCTAACAGGTTCATCAGCACGCGCTTTATCGATACCGGCCGCACCGGTACCGACGGTAAGCTGCCTAAGGCTAAATCAACCGGTGTTTGCCAGTTATCGGGCACACTTCTCACGACCGCCTCAATCAACTCATTCAGATCGGTTAACTCGGTGTTTTCTTCTTGATCTAAACGCACAAATTCGATGAATTGGTCGATGATAGCGTTCATGTCATTAACATCGCTAATAATGCCTTCGGCCAAGTAATCTTCACTTTCAGGCATCATTTCGGCGGCTAAACGAATGCGCGTTAATGGTGTGCGCAAATCATGAGAAATGCCCGCCATCAGCAAGGAACGGTCTTGCTCCAACTGCTGAATACCGCGTGACATATGATTAAAAGTACGGGTCACGGCTATGATTTCGGACGCCCCACGCTCGCGAACCGGTTGCGGAAACTCTCCGCGCGCCACCCGGCGTGCGGCAACATCAAGCTCTTTCAGAGGGCGGTTTAACCAGTTAGCAAATAACGCCCCGCCGACCACGCTTAAGACACCAATTAACACCAGATAAAACACCAGCGGTGAGACGCGTGTTTCATCAAAGCTACTGAGCGGTATGCGTAACCAATAACCCGGCGCTTGTGGGGGCTGTACCCAAACAAAGTAATTTTGTCCTTGCGCGATGCGCACTTCAGCCGGGCCGCCTAATTCTTCGCTCATCATGTTAGATAGCGTACGGTACTGTAATGCTTGCCCCAGCCCCGCGCGCAGCGCGCTGTCTTCGCGAAAAACGCGAATACCGGTCGCTTGCTCAAACTCTTGAGCCAGCTGTAAACCGTATTCACGCGGTAGCTCTTGACCCAAAAACACCGTACGTACCTGCTTAGCTAACAGGTCATTCATCTGTTGTACGCTAGGTTTCACCACGTACATCGCGACCATCACGTAAGACACTAATTGGTTTATCAGCAAAATCAGCGCGATCAAACCAACCGTGCGGGCAAAGGCCGAGCGAGGGAATAAGCGCATTAAGGTCGGCTCTGGCCATCCGGCACAAACACGTAGCCTAACCCCCACACGGTCTGAATGTAGCGTGGTTTGGCTGGGTCGTCTTCTAGCATCCGGCGTAAACGCGAAACCTGCACATCAATGCTGCGCTCTAAAGCGCTGTAGTCGCGACCACGAGCAAGATTCATTAACTTATCGCGCGATAGTGGTTCGCGCGGATGCATGACTAACGCCTTAAGTACCGCAAATTCGCCGCTGGTCAGGGCGATAGCTTTATCGTTGTCAAACAACTCACGAGTACCCAGATTAAGACGATAATGACTAAAGCAAACTTCTTTATCCTCGCTGGTCGGCGCTCCTGGCACTTCTTTGCTACGGCGACGTAACACCGCTTTAATGCGCGCCAGCAGTTCGCGTGGATTAAAGGGCTTAGCCAAATAATCGTCGGCGCCCAATTCCAAACCGATAATACGATCGACTTCGTCGCCTTTAGCGGTCAGCATGACTATCGGCATGTCGTTTTCTTTACTGCGTAAACGCCGACAAATGGATAACCCGTCTTCGCCTGGCAGCATCAGATCCAACACCATCAAGTGAAAATTCTCACGCTCCAGTAAGCGATCCATTTGTTCGGCATTAGCGGCGCTACGCACTTGGAACGACTGTTCCATCAAATAGCGCTCCAGCAGCGCGCGCAACCGCGCATCATCATCAACAACTAGAATTTTCGTGGTTTCTTGGCTCATGCCTGTTCTCTCTTTTGCTTACCCTGGCGCGCAAAGATTCACGCTATCCATTTCGCTTGCTTTACTATAAGTAGCCGCGGCGCTTTTGCCAAACACCCAGATGTTGCTAAGCACAGCGATGTGTTACCAAATGTGTCGTCGTTACTCAAAACCCTGCTGATAACGTATCGCGTTGATATACCACGTACGTATTTGGCCATCAGGGGTACGTAATTCAAAGTCGTCATCGACTTGCTTGCCGATAGCGGCGCGCGCCATGGGTGAGTCGACCGAGATATAACCGCGACTATCACCATAAATTTCATCGGCTCCAACAATACGAAAACGCTTGATATCGCCGGCATCGTTTTGCACTTCGACCCAAGCACCAAAAAATACCTTACCGTCTTGCTGAGGTGAGTAATCTATGACTTTGAGTTGTTCAAAACATTTACGCAAATATCTTACGCGGCGGTCGATCTGACGTAGTAAACGTTTATTGTAAATGTAATCACCGTTCTCGGATCGGTCGCCCAGACTGGCCGCCCAGGAGACGATTTTTGTCACCTCGGGGCGTTTTTCAAACCATAGCTGGTCGTGCTCTTGGCGCAATTTTTGATAACCCTCGCGGGTAATAAGCTGACTTTTCATATTGTTGCTCACACACCTCAGCGCCACCTTATCCAATAGCTGGCGTCAAATTCATCATTGCTTTACCGAATCGTCATCGCTGTGTCATGCACTATGGCTAATTTGTCGAGACTAAATCGTCAGCAGCGATGAACCCTTTTTAGGGTACCTGCGTAATCTACTGGCGAACAATGGAATGTGCCATCATTTGGAGTAAATTGTGATGACAACCGAGCAATTGAATGCTTATGACAATCAACTGGGCTGGTCGGCGGCGGTAGAACTGCTAGCACAGCTATATACCGTGACCCCAGAAAAAAAGCGCGCCGATATTATCAGCGCGATTGATGAGTATTGTATGGCTACCGGCCACCAATGGCGAGAACAAAGCGGCCGCTTGATTTTACAGCGGGATTAACGCTGCGGCTCGGCACGCTTTTCTTCGTGTTTAGCGCGGCGCTGCTTAAACTTAGTCTGCATGCGCTCTAGCATTACCTGCCGTTTTTCCGCAAATTGCTGGCGTTGTGCCGGCGTTAGCACTTGCCAAATCTGATGGCTCAAAGTGGCGCCAGCGACCTTAGCTTGCAGGCTTTGTTGATGCAGCTCATCGAGTAGCGCGCGATACTCGCCCTCGCTATAGGCATCTGAATAAACCAGTTGTTGCAGCTGCGCAAACTTCGCACGGAGTGCTTGGTGATCGGCACGCTGAGCTTGGCGCTGTTCTCTCGCTTGCTGACGTAACGCTTTGATTTCGGCGCGTTGTGCGTCATTTAAATCCAGTTCCTTAAACAGTTTGAACGACCACGGCGCATGATGTCTGGGACCGTCATGACCAGCTTTTGCAACAGCTATCGCCGGGCCGCTTAATGCTAGCACAGCGGCTACGGGTAAAATTAATTTTTTCAACATGGTATTTTCCTCACATCGGCAGTCAACATAACTGACCCTATCTAGCTTAGCGACTGGCGTGCTAAGAAACGTCAAGTAGCGCAAAAATTGGCAAACCTGCTGGTCATATTTAACCGTGCTGCGTAAAGTTATGTCAGGAGGAGTCCCTTTATGCATTTGTTGTTGATAGAAGATGATCGCGCCTTAGCCCAATTAGTCTCAGAATATCTGCAGCAAAATGGCTACCAAGTAACCAGCGCGTATAACGGCCGAGCCGGTTTACAGCAAGCCTTAGCGCATGAATATGAGTTGGTTTTGCTGGATATTATGCTGCCAGAGATGGACGGCTTTGAGGTACTCCGTGAGCTGCGCAAGCAGCAAAAAACGCCGGTACTGATGCTGACGGCGAAAGGCGAGGATACCGATAAAATTATCGGTTTAGAGCTAGGCGCCGACGACTATTTGGCGAAACCTTTTAATCACCTCGCGTGCGAGCCATTTTACGCCGTAGCGATATGACTCAACAGCAGCAACAGGCCAACGATAATCAGATTGGTGACTTACACATCAGTACCACGCAACGAGAAGTACGCTGCCAACAACAGGTGCTACCGCTAACCGGGTTGGAATATGAAATTATTTTGCTACTCAGCAAGACGCCCGGCCAGACCGTGGCTAAGCAACAGCTTTCTGAACAATGCCTAGGGCGAAAACTGACGCCCTTTGATCGCAGTGTCGACACCCACGTCAGTAATATTCGCAAGAAATTGCAACAAGCCGGCAGCCGTAGCCAGATTCAATCACAACGCGGTAAAGGCTACAGCCTAGTATGTTAACAGGTCTTTTTAGCAACACCTTAGTGCGTCCATGGCGCAGTTTTGTCGGCAAAGTGATGCTATGGTTCTGGGCCACCGTGCTGTTGGTTATTTTTAGTATCGCCAGCTTAGCTTGGTTGGTTAGCCAACAACGTCACATTAGCCCTGCCGATAAACACCAGCAACGTATTTTACATAGCTTCGCGGCGCGTATGCAGGATGATGCTAAAACCCCGCAACAGTTGCTTAATACGCGCTGGCAACGCCAGCGTGACCGCTCGCAATGGCTGATCACCGACAACACCGGGCAAGTCGTTGCTCATAACGGGCGTTCTTTACCCAACCGCGCGCTAGATGACTTATTCAGCAGCGCGGTTAGCGAGCACCACGACGATAACCAAACGCGGATCTACATTTGGCATGGTCCCGATTATGACGTTATCGGGCCATTGCCGGTTTTCAGCGCTGCCGGCGACTATCAGTTGCACCTGTTATTAGCGCGTCCGGGTGGCATGATGGATGCGCTTCGTTTTATGCCTAATAGCGGTAAGATAGCTATCGCGCTGCTGGTGACCCTGTTAATGAGCTGGTTATTAGCACGTTGGGTTAATCGTCCAATCCGGCGTCTACACCAAGCTTTCGCTGCGTTAGAGCATGGCCAATTGGATTATCGTTTAAACGAACAACGGCGACGCGACGAATTCGGTATGTTATTTCGTCAGTTTGACGCCATGAGCGCGCGACTGGCACAGACCATCGCTAGCCAACGACGTCTGACCGCCGATATTTCCCACGAGTTACGTACGCCATTAACGCGCCTACAAATGCTGCTCGGTTTAGCCGCCGATGCTGAGCAACAGCATTTACAGGATTATTTGCAACGTGCTGAAGCCGAAGGCGACAAGCTAAACGAGTTGATTGAGCGCTTACTAACCTTTACCGCCATGCAAGCGGCAGATAATCGCTACCCGATGCAACAGCAAGCGTTACCCGAAATTTGGCAACAATGTCTTGAAGCGGCGTTATTTGAAGCCGGTTGTCAGAATAAAGTCTTGTGCCATAACGATATTCCAGCGGTGACCGTACTCGCGCATGCAGGCTTATTGCAGTCGGCGTTAGACAACTTATTACGCAACGCCATTAAATACGCTCGCCACCAAGTAAGTTGCCAATTTGAATGCGAATCGCAGTGGCTACGAGTCACCATCAGCGATGACGGCGCAGGCGTTTCTGACCAGCATTTAGCCTTACTGAGTCAACCTTTTTATCGCGCCGACCACGCCCGTGACTTGGATAGCGGCGGCGTTGGTCTAGGTTTAGCGATCACTGAAGAAGCCATTCGTTTACATCAGGGCGAGCTAATACTCAGTCATGCCGCCAGTGGCGGCTTGCAAGCTCAGCTGACTCTGCCACTGGTTCAACACTGACCTCACCTTAAGCAAACATTTACGATAATTGACGGATCGCTGATTGCCCGCCTGGAGACTGACCGTGTTATCATAGTGCTTTGCTATTTGTTAACCGAAAGAGACTTCGCATGATGCAGTTAAGTCAGCGCATTGCCGCCGAATTACAGGTAAAACCGCAACAAGTTGACGCCACCATCAAATTACTCGATGACGGTGCCACTGTGCCTTTTATCGCGCGCTACCGAAAAGAACTAACGGGTGCTTTAGACGACACTCAATTACGCCAGTTAGCGCAACGCTTGAGCTATTTGCGTGAACTTGATGAGCGTAAACAAGTCATCCTGCGCAGCATTGATGAGCAGGGTAAACTCAGTGCCGAACTACGCCAAAAAATTGAAACCTGCGAAGCAAAAACCGAACTGGAAGATTTGTACTTACCGTACAAACCAAAGCGTCGTACACGCGGACAAATAGCTATCGAGGCCGGTTTGCAACCGTTAGCCGATGCGCTCTATCAAGATCCGCAGTTAGACCCGGAGCAGCTTGCCAATGACTATTTAAATAGCGAACACGGAATTAATGACAGCAAAGCGGCGCTCGAAGGCGCCCGCTTTATTCTCATGGAACGGTTCGCCGAAGATGCTGATTTACTCAAAAAGGTGCGCGACTATTTATGGCGTCAAGGCCATATTGTCAGCCAAGTGGCAAAAGGCAAAGAAACCGAAGGTGCAAAGTTCCGCGACTACTTCGAATTTAGCGAGGCGCTACATAAAATTCCCTCGCATCGCGCACTAGCACTGTTCCGCGGCCGTAACGAGGGCGTCTTACAACTAAACCTAGACGCCGACCCGGGTCAAGACGATAGTATTCGCACTAGCTACGGCGAAACCCTGATTGCCGAGCATTACCAAATCCGTGACCAACAACGACCCGCCGATGCGTGGTTACAACAAGTGGTGCAATGGAGTTGGCGAGTAAAGATTCTTATGCACATGGAAACCGAGTTGATGGCTAGCGTCCGGGAACGCGCGGAAACCGACGCGATTAAGGTGTTTGCCAATAATCTAAAAGATTTGCTGATGGCAGCACCTGCTGGAGCTAAAACCACCATGGGGCTGGACCCTGGCGTACGCAGCGGAGTTAAAGTCGCGGTTGTTGATAGTACCGGCAAAGTATTAGATACCACGACCGTGTTTCCGTTCCAGCCGCAAAACCAAATGGATAAAGCTAAGCGCACGCTAGCGGGCATGTGCAAGCAACATAAGGTCGAACTGATTAGCATCGGTAACGGTACTTTCTCACGCGAGACCGATAAAATGGTCGCCGAGATGCTCAAGGCTGACACCGACGTCAAGGCTAATAAAGTTATCGTTAACGAAGCCGGCGCCTCGGTTTATTCAGCGTCAGAATTGGCTGCCCAAGAATTTCCGGAATTAGACGTGTCATTACGCGGTGCGGTTTCCATTGCGCGGCGACTACAAGACCCGTTGTCAGAACTGGTTAAAATTGAGCCAAAATCGATTGGTGTAGGCCAGTATCAGCATGATGTCAGTCAAACGCAGTTGGCGCAAAGCCTAGATGCGGTGGTCGAAGACTGCGTTAACGCCGTTGGCGTCGATTTGAATACCGCCTCGGTGGCGTTATTAGCTCGTGTCGCGGGTCTCAGTAAGACGCTGGCGAAGAATATCGTGACTCACCGAGATCAGCAGGGCGCGTTTACGAAACGCCAGCAATTGCTGGATGTTAGTCGTATGGGACCGAAGTCGTTTGAACAAGCTGCCGGCTTCTTACGCATCAATCAGGGACAACAGCCGCTAGATAGCTCAGCAGTGCATCCCGAGGCTTATCCACTGGTGGAAAAAATGGCTACTGCGCAGGGCTGTGCCGTGGCAGATTTAATCGGTAATGCCGACCGTATCAAGCAAATCGATGCCCAGCAATTTGTTGATGAACAATTTGGTTTGCTGACCATTCGCGATATTCTGCGTGAATTAGAAAAACCCGGACGTGACCCCCGCCCTGAATTTAAAACGGCTAATTTTAAAGAGGGTGTCGATAAAGTCAGCGACTTACAGCCCGGTATGCGTTTAGAGGGCGTGGTGACTAACGTCACTAACTTTGGTGCTTTTGTCGATGTCGGTGTGCACCAGGATGGCTTAGTGCACATTTCTGCGCTATCCGACACCTTTGTCTCGGATCCACGGCAGGTGGTAAAAGCCGGAGATATCGTTAACGTGAAAGTGGTTGAAGTTGATTTAGCACGCCAACGTATTGGCTTAACCATGCGCTTACACGACGAGGTGGGTACGGCGCCGTCGACGGCTCACAACCACCGTAAGCGTGAAGCTCATAATGGGGGTCAATCAGCGGCGCCTGCTAAGTCACAAAAATCGAGTACGGCAAAAGGCTCACGCCCAGCCCGTCAACAACCCGGCAATGCGGCAATGGGTAACGCCTTTGCAGAAGCCTTTGCTAAAGCCAAAAAAGGTTAACGGTTTGACAGCGCGAGTTAGGCGAAAGCGCTAAATGCGTTTTCGCTCGCTCGCGAACTTGCTTGATAGTGCGTTGCGATACGCTCACTGCGGGCGACAACATCGGCAGCTTGTCGCATAAACGGATTGTCAGCATCGCTCAGGTTATCGCTTCGCGCGGTCGCTTTCGCCGTAGCGCTGGTCTGGTCAGTTTCATCAGTACTGCTAGCCGATGTTTCATCTTGCGTTTGTTGCTGGCTCTGCGGCGCTGACGATTGCGCTAACTCGGCTCGTGCCTGATTAAGCTTCATCGCCGCATCAGCGGCAATCGCCCGATCTGCGGCAGAGGGTTGCGCGGGCGCTAACGCAGCACGTTGCACCTGCTGCATCTTTTGAATGGTAGCTTGTGGATCATTCGCCACCACAGAGACATCAATCGGCACTTCACCAGCCGTTGCATAAGACTTACCGTCGGGCCCTCGCTCATAGCTGTAACTGGGAGATCCCGCGTGCTGACCACCTACCGCCGCATGCGCTTGCTCATGCACACGCACCTCACGGTCACGACTTTGCAAGTCTTGCAACTGCTGCAACTCTTCGTCGCTAAGTTGTTGCTCAGCCGCACCATTGCGCTCGCTTAAACGACCCCGAGCATCCCGTTCGACATCTTCCCGACCACGCGCTTTAGCATTGCTAGCGACGCCTGCAGCCTGAGGTTCAGCTTGCTTATCACCTTGCAAGCTATCTTGCGACGATTGATTGGCGCTGGGCTGACGCACCAGCTCACGTTGTTGATTATCTTTACGCACGGCTTCCGCCGCCGGAGCTGGCGGAAATGGAATGTTAGGCAGTGCCGTGGTGATGTTCATAGCAACCAGGCAGGGAGTTATGCGGTGGTATCGATTAATGTGCCGAGCATTTCATCGGCGCTTTCTAATACACGGCCATTCGCCTGAAACACATTCTTGCCCACGTTTAAATCGACCAAGGCGTCGGTGACGCTGGCATTGGCATTCACGCTCTGTTCACTCTCGCTCGGTGTTTGTGTTGCGGTTTCGGTGCCACCGGCATTAATACGCTGCTGCCGCTCGGCATCGCGCACCGGCGCTTGAGCAATCTCAGTACTCGCTTGCGAAACCTGCTGACTGCTGCGCTCCATACCAATCACGGCAGTATTAATCGCCCCTGAAATGTCCATAACAGCCCCAACCTTTTAATGACTAACGTCTAATTGGGTAATTATTGAACAAAAATCGGTATCGATCAATAAAAAGGCGGCAATTGATTGCCGCCTGATGAGAATTAAGCCAGTTGTTCAGCTAACGCTGCGCGCCAGCGTTTGCGATGCAACTGAAAGGCACTACGCAACTCTTGAGCTTGATGTTTAAGCTGGTCGATGTCGGCGTGTACATGATCACGCAAACGTGCCGTTTTGCTATCTAACAACACTTTGCGTGCTTGGTAGTAAGCTTTCAATTTTTGTAGTACTTGCTCGTAGTCGTGCTGTAAGCGCTCCAGAACGACCTGTGAAGTGGTTGGCTGTTTGGCTTCGTAACGAGCCTGATAGCGCTTAAACTGCATGGTTAGCTTGGCTTTTTCGATTTGATAACCGGAGCAGCGTTTCAGGTTGCTGGCTAAGCCCAACCAAGAACATGCCCGAATTAACCATTTAGTCGGATCAAACTGCCACCAGCGAATACCGTTACGATAGTCGTTCGAAAAAATGTGGTGGTAATTATGATAGCCTTCGCCATAGGTCAATAACGCCAAAAAGCCGTTGTCACGTGCACTGTTGCGGTCGGTATAGGGTTGCCCACCCCAGATATGCGCTAAAGAATTGATGAAAAAGGTCGTATGATGATTGATGACAATACGCACAACACCTACCAGCAATAACGCACCAACCACATCGTTTAGTAGCCAGCCAATGAGCAGCGGCCAACCAAAGTTTAATACCAACACCAACGGCAAATAGTAGCGGTGCTGAAACATGACAATCGGATCTTTCTGTAAGTCTTTGACGTTGCCGTAATCATGATAACGGTTGGCTTGGTAATGACGTAGCATCCAACCAATGTGCGAAAACCAAAAGCCACGGCTGGCCGAATAAGGGTCGTGGTCATCGTGATCGACGTGTTTGTGGTGCTCGCGGTGATCAGAAGCCCAATGTAAAATGCTGTTTTGTAATGCCAGCGTACCGCCTATCATCCACAACACCCGAACAATCGGATGCGCATCATAGGCGCGATGCGACCATAAGCGGTGATAACCTGCGGTGATCGATAAGCCAGCAAACAGAACCGTTGCCAGCATTGCCCACCATAAACCGGCGGATAGGCCATGGCTGAAGCCATACCAAGGGGTAACCAAAACCGCCAGCAAAAAGGTGACGGTAAACAAAATGACATTAAGCCAAATCAGTGGCGGTTTTTTCATAAAATAACCTGTTAAAACACGACAAGGTAAACATAATAACACGTGAGCGAACACGTGTTCGCCGAATCTACCCTGTTCGAGGGTAAAACTCAAGCGTGAGCTGTCGAAACTTTGTGCTAAACTGGCCGACATACTGATATCACAGGGATTGTTTTATGGCTGGCGTTCGCGCGAAGCAAAAAGAGAAAACCCGACGTATGCTGATCAGCGCGGCAATGAACCAACTCAGCGCAGAAACCGGTTTTGCCAGCTTAAGTCTGCGCGAAGTCGCGCGCGAGGCGGGTATTGCTCCGACGTCGTTTTACCGTCACTTTCGTAACATGGAAGAACTCGGCCTGACCTTGGTCGACGAAAGTGGCCTTGCCTTACGTCAACTGCTGCGTCAGGCGCGACAACAAATTGCTAAGGGGGGCTCGATCATTCGCGTGTCGGTAGAAACCTTTATGCAGTTTGTACATGACCATAAAGCGATTTTTCGCCTATTACTGCAAGAGCGCTCCGGCACTTCCCGCGATTTTCGCTTAGCCGTGGCGCGCGAAGTATCACACTTTAAAGCGGAGTTGATCGACTACCTCGTCGACGAACAAGGGTTCACTAGCGCCATTGCCGAATTACAAGCCGATGCCATCGTGCGCATTGTGTTTAGTGCCGGCGCCGACTGTTTAGACGTCGACAACGAAGCGCGCCAAAAAATTACCGAAGACACTATTCAACAAGTCCGCATTGTCGCTCGCGGCGCAGAAGCCACACGTCGTGTTTAAAAGCGCCATTTATTGCTAGTATTGCAAGCAGTTCAATAACAATAAGGGTCGAAACATGCAAACTAAGGCTACCCCACAGCGACTACGTAAGTGGTTAGCAGCGATGGCGTTAGGCCTCGCTGCCAGCAGCTTACTGAGCACCGCTCAGGCACGCGACATCAGTTTACAAGAGACGGTTAGCGTTAATTATGTGCAAGCCATCGCTAGTTCTGCCGACGGACAATGGACTGCGGTTATAAAAAACCAACCACGGCAGCCCTATGTCGATGACGACGGTAGCGATTATAGCGAGCTTTATTTGGTTAACCGTGATGGTCAAGAAAAGGCCTTTATCAGCGGCGCCGTCAATGTCTCTCAAGTGCAATTTGATGCGGCTGGTAACTGGCTTTATTTTTTGACTAAACGCGGCGCTGACAAACAACGCCAACTGTATCGTATTGCAGTCAACGGTGGTGAAGCGCAGCGCGTGTTTCAACACGATGCCAGCATCGCCAGTTATGCCCTCAGTAACGATGGCCAGTATGTTGCCTTTCGTGCTACAGCTGCTGCTGACGATAATGCCAAAACTCTAGCTAAAAAGGGTTTTAAAGCCGAGGTCTACGAGGAAGATAATCGTTTTACCGAGCTTTATTTATTAAGCTTAAGCGGTGACCAGCCTCCGACAAGTGCCGATGTTAAAACCTTAGTGAGTGATCGACAGGTATTATCGGTGGCCTTTCATCCGAATGGTCAAGCATTATTAATTCGTACTGCGCCGACCGCGCTTATTGACGACAATTATATGAGCAGTCGGTACGAGTTGATTAGCTTAACCGGTGAACAGCAAAAAACTTACGCCAGCGACGGCAAACTGGGCGCCGCCGCGTTCTCACCAGACGGTCGCTATTTAGCCATGATCAGCGCTGCGGACTATAACGATCCAGCGGCAGGACGTTTACGCGTGTATGACTCGCGCAGTGACGATATGCGCGATGTGCTGCCAGACTATCAGGGACAGGTCGTTGATTTTGCCTGGCGTGCCAGCGATGAGTTAGTTTGGCTGGGCCATCGAGGTACTGAATCTGAAGTACAAGCGTTAACGCTGACTTTTCTCGAAAACCGCACCTTAGTGCCTGCCGGCGAAGCCATTTTTACCGACCTTGAGGTATCTGCTAATGGTGCCGTCATCAACCTGATTGGACACCGTGCTGAACACCCGCGCGAAGCCTTTGCGTTGGTTAGTGGACAGCTTAAGCGCTTAACCGACTCCAACCCTTGGCTTAGCGACATCGACATGCCGCAGCAAGCCAGTATTGAGTATAAGGCCAGAGATGGACAATCAATTCAGGGCATCGTGGTGTATCCCACAGACTATCAGCAAGGTCAGCGTTACCCGTTGATCATGGTCGTGCACGGCGGTCCCGAGTCACATTACAGTAATGGCTGGTTAGATAGTTACAGCAGCCCGGTAAAATATGCGGCGCAACGAGGCTATGCACTATTCTTCCCCAATTACCGAGGCAGCACGGGCCGTGGTGTGGCCTTTTCTAAACTGGGTCAAAACGATTACGCTGGCAAAGAGTTTGACGATTTAGTCGATGGTAAAGACTATTTAGTGCAAGAGGGCCTGGTCGATGATAAACGCGTCGGCATTACTGGCGGCTCTTATGGTGGTTATGCATCGGCTTGGGGAGCCACGGCGTTGACCGAGCACTTTGCCGCTAGCGTCATGTTTGTTGGCATTAGCGATAACCTGTCCAAATTTGGCACCACCGATATCGCCAAAGAGATGCACGCGGTGCATGCGCGCAGCTATCCATGGGATAAGTGGCAATGGTATTTGGAGCGCAGCCCAATTTACCATACCGCCGATACCCAAACGCCACTGTTGATCCTACACGGTAAAGAAGATACTCGCGTGCATCCTAGCCAGTCGATGGAGCTATATCGTTATATGAAAACTCGCGGACAAGTGCCAGTACGCTTAGTTCTATATCCTGGCGAAGGCCATGGTAACCGTAAAGTCGCAGCGCAGTTGGACTACAGCATGCGACTCATGCGTTGGATGGATAACTTCTTAGTACAGCAAGCTAAGGACAAACCACCGCATGAACTGCCTCATGCCGAGCAACTGTAAGCGTTAAATCATCGCCGCATAGACATACATAGCCCGCGGTCAATGCGCGGGCTATGCATTCATATGTCGTTATGACTGATTTTTACCCAGAATGGCGCGGCCAATGTCGCCCCATTTGGGTTCTTTACCGTACATATTAATGCCCATGGCGAACAAGCGCCCGGCCGCGTTGCGCACCGCCACTAAAAAACCCACTAACAAGGCCAGGCTCAATGCCCATTGCCACCAAGGTACATCGCCGCTGACCAAACGAATCGGCATCATCGCAAACGAGCTGATAGGCAACAAGCTCATGATTTGCGCCAATACGCTGTCCGGTGTTTCGACCAAGGTAAAGCATAAACCGACGGGTAATACCGGCAACATCATAATACTTGCACGGGAGGAGTGGTTAGGATCATCAATGGTGGCAGAAAAACCGGCCAACATGGCGTTATTAAGTAATAACCCCAACAGCAGAAAGACAATCACATTAACGATGAGCCAAAGATTAATCGACAGCTCGGGAAATCCTTCACCACCTATCACCGCTACCCCGACAATAATCAAGCCAACGAAGGCGCCCATGGTGCAAATGGCTTTAATCCCATGCAGGGTAATACCTAAGATTTTGCCGTCCATCCAGGTTTGTGGAGTCATTAACGTCAACAACTGCTCGGTCACTCGCTGCTGCTTTTCTGCGGTTATCGACATCATCATTAAGCCAAAACCAGCCATCAGTGACATGACCACCGCACCGAGAATGATAAAGCCGACAGCGCCAGCCAATCCGCGACTATTATCATTTTCGCCAGCATCTAACCACCGCGTGTTGATGACCGGCTTGGCATCAAGCGCAGCGATTTGTTCAGCACTCAACGGTAACTGATCCAACTTTTGCTGACGAATATAAGCGCTAACCGCCGCTTTCAGATCCACCATCCAGCTCTTCTCTTTGGCGCTGATCAAGGTCGCGCTCAGGTCTTCATGAATGATGACCACGGCATCCAAGTCGTCGCTAAGCTCGCCTTGCTGCCATTTTGCTAACTCGACTCGCCCACCTTGGCGCAGCTCGAAGCCTTGTAGTTCACCCAGCGCCACGGTTTCACCGCTATCGCTGACAACCGCCACCTGCTTGGCATGGTCCAACACGGCGTTAATAGTGCCCCAAAAGCTAACCACCAAAAAAGTGATCAAGAAGATAGCTAACGAAATAATTTCCTGCTTCCACTTAAAGAACCGTTTGAACTCCCACAGGGCAACGGTACGCATATTTTTCATAGCACTCATGATGATTGCTCCTGTTGTTTAACCGCTTGCAAATACAGTTCATGCAGGTTTTGTTGCACCTCTTGCAAGGCGACAACCGGCAACTGCGCGACCAATTGCTGCAGTAATTGGTGGCGGTCAACCTCAGCATGTAGCGTCAAATAAAGCTGTTTTGGATCGGTATCAACAGGCTGCCACTGGCTAACACCGGCGGGTTTTTGCTGCTGGCTTAAATCAATGGGCTCGGCACAACTGAGCAATAGTTGAGGCACCGGTTTGAGTTGTTGCCGCACTTGCGACAACGAACCTTGCGCCAGTACCTTGCCATGATTCATCAGCACCAGGCTATCGGCCAAGCGCTCGACTAGAGCCATTTGATGGGCACTGAGTAGCACCGTTTTACCAGCCTCACGCAACTGCGTGAGTACTTGCAACACAATTTCCTGATTGACCGGGTCTAAACCGGAGAACGGTTCATCTAGGATCACCACGTCGGGATCATGCATCAGCGTAGCAATCAGCTGTACCTTCTGCTGATTACCTTTGGACAGTTGCCGCATCGGCTCTTTCTTACGATCACTCAGTGAAAAGTGCGCTAACCATTGCTCTATCGATTGCTGCGCCTGGGCGCTATCTAAATCGCGTAGCTTGGCGATGTAGTTGAGGTTATCGATGATACTACGATCTTGATATAAACCTCGATCCTCGGGTAGATAACCGAAACGCCCCGGCGTTAGCACCGTTAACTCACCGCTATCGGGTTGCGTCAATCCAACCAACATCCGTACTAACGACGACTTACCAGCACCATTGGGTCCTAATAAAGCGAGAATTTGGCCCTGCTCGACCTGCAGCGATACGTGATCAACCGCGGTTACGGTAGCGTATCGTTTGACCACATTGGTCACTTGAATTGTCATGTGTCAGCCCTGTGAATAAAAACAGGCGCTATCATAAAAACAAAAAGGCCTTGCAACAATGTTACAAGGCCTAACAATTGTAAGTTTTATTTACAACTTACGATTCTAGTTGTGGACCTGCCGCTACGAGGGACTGACCGTCTGCGTTGTCGGTGAATTTCTCGAAATTCGCCACAAAACGCGCAGCCAAGTCTTTGGCTTTTAAATCCCAATCGGTTAAATCGTCATAAGTATTGCGCGGGTCTAGGATGTCGCTATCTTCTACGCCAGCTAACGCGGTCGGCATAGATAAATTGAAGTACGGCAAATTAACAAACTCGGCTTGTTCAATGCTGCCGTCTAAAATGGCATCAATGATGGCTCGAGTCGCCTTAATTGAAATGCGTTTACCCGTGCCATTCCAACCGGTATTAACTAAGTACGCCTCAGCGCCAGCGGCTTCCATACGCTTCACCAATACTTCAGCGTATTGAGTTGGATGCAGGCTCAGGAAAGCCGCGCCAAAACAGCTCGAGAAGGTTGGTGTCGGCTCGGTAATACCACGCTCGGTACCCGCCAATTTAGCGGTAAAGCCCGATAAGAAGTGATATTTAGTTTGTTCTTTAGTCAACTTAGAAACCGGTGGCAATACACCAAACGCATCAGCAGTCAAAAAGATAACTTTTTTCGCGTGACCGGCTTTCGATACCGGCTTAACAATATTATCGATGTGATAAATCGGATAAGAAACGCGAGTATTTTCGGTTTTCGAACCATCGTCAAAGTCGACCACGCCAGCGTCGTCAACGGTGACATTTTCTAATAAGGCATCGCGGCGAATCGCGTTATAAATATCTGGTTCGGCTTCTTTCGACAAATTGATGGTTTTCGCGTAACAACCACCCTCGAAGTTAAACACGCCATCATCATCCCAGCCGTGCTCGTCATCGCCAATCAGCGCGCGTTTAGGGTCGGTAGACAGGGTCGTTTTACCGGTGCCTGATAGCCCAAAGAAAATAGCGACATCACCGGCTTCGCCGACATTCGCCGAGCAATGCATTGAGGCGATACCTTGCAATGGTAAAAAGTAGTTCATCATCGAGAACATACCTTTTTTCATTTCACCGCCGTACCAGGTACCACCAATCAGCTGCACTTTCTCGGTCAGATTAAAAGCTACAAAGTTTTCTGAGTTCAGGCCTTGAGCTTGCCAATCAGGATTTATGCACTTAGCGCCATTCATGACTACAAAGTCTGGCTCGAACTGTGCCAGTTCGTCGCTTGAAGGACGGATGAACATGTTTTTGACGAAATGCGCTTGCCATGCAACTTCGGTAATAAAGCGCACCGCTAAACGCGTGTCTTCATTAGCGCCGCAATAGGTATCAACAACGAACAAACGTTTATGAGAAAGCTGCTCGGCAACTAAGCCTTTTAACGACGTCCAAGTCGCTTGATCAATTGCTTTATTGTCGTTCTTACCTTGATCAGACCACCACACGGTGTCGGCAGTAGTTTCATCTCGAACGATGTATTTATCTTTTGGCGAACGGCCAGTAAAGATACCAGTGTCAACCGCCACTGCGCCCAAGTCGGTCACTGTGCCTTTTTCGTAACCGTGTAGGTCGGTGCGGGTTTCTTCTTCAAAAAGTTGTTCGTAAGAGGGATTATGAACAATTTCCGTGACGTCTGTGATGCCGTATTGGCTTAAATCCAGATCGGTCATTGTGCTGGCTCCTGAAAATACATCATGCAATGAATGGGTTGGAACGCATTCTTTTCGGTTAAAAATTGGGCGCGAATATTACCGTGAAATGAACAAAAAAGATAGAGTGAAACGACGGTTATTGGTTAGAATGGCGCGCAAATTTTTAGCAAAGATAATTATGCGCGAATCCTTTCACAGCCGTCTTGGTTTTATTCTAGCTGCCGCCGGCTCAGCCATTGGTCTGGGTAATATCTGGGGCTTTCCGACTCAAGTCGCCAATCACGGTGGTGCCGCTTTTCTCATTGTTTATTTAGCCGTGGTACTGATTCTTGCGGTGCCCGCGCTATACGCCGAATTACTCATTGGCCACGCAGGACAAGCTAATCCCGTTGGCGCGCTAAAAAAGCTTTGCCAAGGTCGTAGCAGCCCGTGGGGCGCGGGTTTGGGCCGGCTCAACGTGGTCGGTGCCTTGCTCATGTTGAGCTTTTACCACATCGTCGCCGGCTGGATGGTGGCACACGGTTTAGCGGCGTTGTGCTCCGCTTTTGGCTTGAACGCAGCAGCCGATTGGCTAAGTGAAGGCTCACTACTACGCGATTTAACTTTCACCGGCCTATTCATTGTCGCTACCGGTGTCGTCATTACGCGTGGGGTGGAACGGGGTATCGAGCAAACCTCGCGGCGACTGATGCCATTATTACTGATATTACTGCTGGGCCTGATCGGATACATCGCCACCCTCCCCGGTGCGATGGCAGGCTTTAAACATTATCTCATCCCCGATTTTAGTCACTGGCAACAAAGTGAGCTATTTGTTTCGGCGATGGGACAAGCGTTTTTTTCCCTGTCTATCGGCTTAGGCGGCATGATGATTTACGGCTCTTACTTACGGCCGGGCGCGAACTTGGGCCGTTTGAGCCTATCGGTCGCGGCATTAGATACTGTCGTTGCATTGCTTGCCGGGCTGCTCATTATTCCTGCACTTTATGTAGCTATGGCGCAAGGTTTAAGCGTCGCCGAGCAGGGACAGTTGGTGGCTGAGGGACAGTTAATTTTTGGGGTATTGCCGCAATTGTTTGCGCAAATGGGCGATAGTGGCCAATGGCTGGGCTTTGCCTTTTTTGCCTTACTGAGTATCGCCGCGCTGACCTCCACGATTGCGACGGCCGAGGTACCCGTTGCCTATTTACTCGAACAACATGGCCTAAAACGGCATCAAGCAACTTGGCGAGTGATGGCGGCTATCGCCCTGCTAGCGGTCTTGCTGATCGTATTTTTTGACCCATTATTTGGCGCCGCAGTGAGTTTGATCACGGAATTCCAATTACCGCTGTCGGGAGTTTTTTACTTTTTAGTGGTGGGATGGTTTTGGCAACGTGGCAATCGTTTGCGCGAACTCGCACAAAAAGATTGGCGCATGCGTATACTGCGTTGCCACATGCGCTACTTATGTCCGTTATTGATGCTGTGGGTGTTCGTGCACGTTGCCCTGTAACCAGCGCCTATCAGCGCTCGGCGAATTTATGCTTGAGCGCTGTCGCCACCCGCGTATCGACAAAACCACTGACGTCACCACCGTGCAAGGCGACTTCTTTGACTAACGAAGACGAAATAAACGAATTCTCTTCCGCAGGTGTCAGGAATACACTCTCTAACCCCGGCGCCAAGCGTCGATTCATATTCGCCAACTGAAATTCATATTCAAAGTCTGACACCGCGCGCAGTCCGCGGATCAGCACTGTCGAACGCTGCTGCTTAGCAAACTCAACCAATAGTCCGGAAAATCCAATCACGCTCACGTTAGGTAAATCGGCAGTCACTTCCCGCACCAGTTGCACGCGCTCATCTAAGTCGAATAATGGTTTTTTACTGGGGCTTGCAGCGACCCCGACTAATACTTCGGCAAACAAATTGGCCGCCCGCTCGATCAAGTCGGCGTGACCGTTGGTAATGGGGTCAAAAGTGCCTGGATAAATAGCCCGTTTGTGCATATTGGTCTCCGTCATTCGCTGCAGTAGAGTATACAGAAACTTACAGCAGGTAAAATGCCAAGTAAAAATTGAGGATGCGGACGCCGCCGATGATCAGTAAAATGGTGCGCATTAAATCAGTTAACCCACGCTCCGCCACAGCGACCGTCAGCGTCGATTAAGGAGTAACGATGGAGACAGTAATGAACAACGGCTTTTATCAGCAATTAAGCGAGCAGCTTGAAGAATTAAAGAACGATGGCTTGTATAAAAACGAGCGAATTATTCTGGGCGAACAAAGTGCCGAAATTCAGGTGGGTAACGGCGAGTCGGTTTTAAACTTTTGCGCCAACAACTATTTGGGCTTGGCTAATCATCCAGAATTGGTCAAGGCCGCTAAAAAAGGCTTAGACGAGCACGGTTTTGGTACCGCATCGGTACGCTTTATTTGCGGAACGCAAAACATTCACAAAACGCTAGAACAAAAGTTGAGTGAATTTTTAGGCACCGAAGATACCATTCTTTATTCCTCATGCTTTGATGCCAACGGCGGTTTATTCGAGACCCTGATGGGCCCAGAAGATGCCATCATCAGCGACGAATTAAACCATGCCAGCATTATTGATGGTATTCGCTTAAGCAAAGCTAAACGTTATCGCTATAAAAATAATGATATGGCGGAGCTGGAAAAGCAATTACAGCAAGCAGACGCCGATGGCGCGCGTTTCAAATTGATCGCCACCGACGGTGTGTTCTCGATGGACGGCGTGATTGCCAATCTAAAGGGTATCTGTGACTTAGCCGAAAAATATAACGCGCTGGTGATGATGGATGACTGTCACGCCACTGGCTTTTTGGGCGATAAAGGTCGCGGTACTCACGAATATTGCGATGTGCTGGGTCGCGTTGACATTATCACCGGCACCTTGGGCAAAGCGTTGGGTGGCGCCTCAGGCGGTTATACCTCGGGTAAAAAAGAAGTCATCGATTGGTTGCGTCAACGCTCGCGTCCGTATTTGTTCTCTAATTCGGTTGCGCCAGCTATCGTACAAGCGTCTATTCGCGTATTAGATATGCTGACTGAGGGCGATAAACTACGCCAACAACTGTGGCAGAACGCCGCTTACTTCCGCGAAAAAATGACCGCTGCTGGCTTTACCCTTAGCGGTGCTGACCATGCCATTATTCCGGTCATGTTGGGCGATGCCAAAGTGGCTTCGCAGATGGCGGATCGCTTATTAGCCGAGGGTATTTATGTCACCGGCTTCTCATTCCCGGTAGTACCTAAAGGCAAAGCACGGATCCGTACGCAAATGTCGGCTGCGCATACCCGCGAACAGCTAGACCGTGCTATTGATGCGTTTATTCGTATTGGTAAAGAACTCGGCGTGATTTAAGGAGAACACCATGAAAGCCTTAGCGAAATTACATGCCGAACCCGGTATTTGGATGACCGATGTTGAGCAACCTGAATACGGTTACAACGACCTACTCATCAAAATCAAAAAAACCGCGATTTGTGGTACCGATGTGCACATTTACAAATGGGATGATTGGTCACAAAAAACCATTCCGGTCCCCATGGTCGTCGGTCACGAGTATGTCGGTGAAGTCGCCGCTATGGGTGATGGCGTACGCGGTTTTAGCGTCGGTGACCGAGTTTCTGGCGAAGGCCACATTACTTGCGGTCATTGCCGCAACTGCCGTGCCGGACGTCGCCATTTATGCCGCAATACGGTCGGCGTGGGCGTTAACCGCCCCGGTGCGTTCGCTGAATACTTAGTGATTCCTGCAGAAAATGCCTTTAAATTGCCCGACGACGTTAGCGATGAGTTAGCTGCGATTTTTGACCCCTTTGGCAATGCCGTACACACTGCGCTAGCTTTTGACTTGGTCGGCGAAGACGTGTTGATCACCGGTGCCGGCCCGATCGGCATTATGGCCGCTGCGGTTGCTCGTCATGTCGGTGCTCGCCATGTGGTGATTACTGACGTTAACGAATATCGCCTCCAGCTCGCGAGTAAAATGGGTGCTACCCGCACCGTCGACGTCAGCAAAGAAAAACTCACCGACGTCATGCAAGAATTGGGAATGAAGGAAGGCTTTGATGTTGGCTTAGAAATGTCCGGCGTACCCTCGGCGTTTTCACAAATGCTAGCCACGATGAACCACGGCGGCAAAATCGCCATGTTGGGTATTCCACCAGAGAACGTCGCCATCGACTGGAATCAGGTCATTTTCAAAGGGCTGGTTATCAAAGGTATTTACGGCCGTGAGATGTTTGAAACTTGGTATAAAATGGCAAGTTTGCTGCAATCTGGCCTAGATTTAAGCCCGATATTGACTCATCAACTGCCGATCGATGATTTTCAGCAAGGCTTTGATATCATGTGTTCCGGTCAGTCGGGTAAAGTCGTATTAAACTGGGAGTCTTAAACATGAGCGAATTTCGTCGTATCAGTCTGACCGAAGCGCATCAAAGCTGGCAAGCCGAGGCAGCAGTGATCGCCGATATTCGTGATCCGCAGTCGTTCGCACTGGGCCATATTCCCGGTGCGCGACCGCTAAGCAATGCCACTTTCAGCGACTTTATGCAGGACGTTGACCCCGATCAGGCGGTCATCGTTGTTTGCTATCACGGCGTGAGCAGCCAAGGCGCGGCCCAGTATTTGATCAATCAAGGCTTTGAGAATGTTGCCAGCATGGATGGTGGCTTCACCGCATGGGCGCAACATTATCCCGAGGCGGTTGAGAGTCAATCATGAAAAAGCTGTTGGCAAGTCGCGATCAAGCGTGGGTTAACCAAGTTTACCAAGTGTTACACCAACGCGGCATTCCTATCAATGTCAGCGAACGCGGTGAGCAGCTAGAGATCTGGGTCATTGAAAGTAGTTACTACGCCTTAGCCAAAGCCACTTTAGACGAGTACAAAGCCGATCCTAGCCGTTTTCAAAGCACCATCGACAATGCCAATAGTCGTTCTCAATCACCATCGTTAGTGCACAACCTGTTGCGGCAAGCCGGCTGGTTCACCATTGCCTATGCCGCTGTAGCTGTGCTGATTTACCTACTCATGCAAACACCCATGGCGGACGATGTGATTCGCTATTTACGTATCAGTGATTACTTCGATCATGTTGAATGGTCGCAACCCTGGCGTTTACTGACACCGGCATTGTTGCACTTTTCCGCCACTCACATTGTCTTTAACGTATTCTGGTGGTGGTATCTAGGCGGTCGCTTAGAACGCTATATAGGCAGCCAGTGGTTGATCGCCGTGTTTGTGTTCAGCGCTATTTGCTCTAACATCATGCAATTTTATGTTGGCGGACCATTTTTTGGCGGTTTATCGGGTGTCGTTTACGGTCTGCTGGGCTTTTTCTGGATATATAGTTTTGGCCGCCGCACGCCATTATGGTTACCCCCCGCGGTCATCGGTTTCCTATTGATTTGGTTAGTCATCGGCTATACCGATTTACTTTGGGTCAACGTCGCTAATACCGCTCATTTAGCCGGGCTAATTAGCGGTTGCATTGCCGGTGCGATAGTGCGGATACTCAATCCTAAACCACGCCAGACGGCGCTTTAGTGGTAAATATATTTGGTGAAAATTACGTCGCGGATCAAGTCTTGCCCGGTTTCGCGCCGCATGATTTCGCGCGCCCTCTCTAAACAGTCCAAGCGCAATTCATCACGGCCTGTTAATGACTTGATTTGACGTTCGGTGGCGGTGCTAAAAATTTGTAAAAAAGCATCGCGTAATACCGGTGAGTGGTGTTCGATCACATCAATATACTTATTGTCGTCCAACATCACCTCAATGGCGACGCGAATATATCCCATACGAAATTGTTCAGCATCGCGAATATAATTGGTGGTGATATCCGGCTCGAAACCATAGTAGGCGTAGTTATCTTGCGCCTGTACGGGTTGCACGACAGCCATCGCTAGCAACAAGAATAAGCCCGTCAAGGCATGACGAATTGTCATAATTTCACCACTATTTAATGATTAGCAAAGCCACTAAGGCGCTGAGTATTATAAAGACCTTATCTGTTATCGACCAGCTTTGGCATTAATTGAAGCCGATAACTACAGCACAATGCTTTATTTTAGCTAATGTTTGTTATGATAGAGACAAAGCTCATTGCTGTTAGGAAGACACGCAAACATGCGCGACGTCACCCTTGAATTTCCCTGCGGTAGTCCAGCTCAGTGGCGACCCGCAGAGACCATGGAATTATCCCGTGAACAACAATGCTGGTTACTCGATCCGCAGTCGTTAACAGCCAAACTGAAACACCGTAGTCGGCAATTTCGTGTCAGTTTGATTGGTCAACAATTTGCCCAGTTGTTTGCTGATGAACAGCGCAGCCTGCAAGTCACCGATGCCGCGGTAGTGCGCGAGGTGTTACTGTGTTGCGATAACCAGCCTTGGGTATTTGCGCGTAGCATTCTACCGGAATCGACATTAGGCGAAGAACAATTGGGATTAGCACAGTTAGGCGATAATCCGCTCGGTGAGCATTTATTCCGCCAGCCCGATTTAACTCGAAGCGACATTGAAGTCAGTCGTTTTCCTACCGATTCGGCGATGGCTAGACTCAATACACAACTGACGGGCAGACATCATGCCTTATTCGGCCGCCGCAGTATTTTTTCGGCTGCCGGACAGCAGTGTCTAGTCGCTGAGATATTTTTGAGCCCTTGCCCGTTGTATCAAGCGCAATAAGTAGAGTAGCAAATTAGCCAAAATCAGTAGTAGAGAGGAAAAAGGCGACGATGAATAAACTCAGTGCATATTGGCGTTTGATGCGCGCCGACCGCCCCATCGGCACCTATTTATTAGCTTGGCCAACCCTCGCTGCACTTCTTGTCGCCGCGCAGGGGGATCCCAATCTACGTATTATTACGATTTTTATGCTGGGCACTTTTTTGATGCGCTCGGCGGGCTGTGTCATCAATGATATTGCCGACCGCCGCTTTGATGGCCAAGTTGAGCGCACCCGCCAACGCCCGTTAGCGACCGGAGAAGTCAGTGTTTTAGAAGCGGCAATACTGACATTATTGCTGTTGCTATTAGCCCTGCTATTGGTGTTGCAGTTGAATACCGCCACTATCCAGTTAAGTTTTGCGGCGTTGGCAGTCGCAGCACTGTACCCGTTATGTAAGCGCTTTACACAGTTGCCACAATTGGTATTGGGCGTGGCTTTTAGCTTCGGCATCCCAATGGCTTTTACCGCACAAGAAGCCAGCTTGGGTTGGTCAGCTGGCCTGTTATTCTTCGCCAATATTCTTTGGACAGTGGCGTACGACACCGAATACGCCATGGCTGACCGTCGTGATGATTTAAAAATTGGTATCAAATCGACCGCAATCTTATTCGGTCGCTACGACCGCTTGATCATTGCCTTATTGCAGTTATTAACCCTGTTATGCTGGCTTTATTTAGCTCATTATTTGGGTGGCAAATGGCCGTTATACGGCAGCTTAGTCGTGATTGCAGGACTATTCTTGTATCAGCATTGGCATATCCGTCACCGCGACCCGCATAGCTGCTTCCGTATGTTTTTGCATAACCATTATGTCGGTATGGCGTTGACTATCGGTTTGGCACTGCATTACTGGTCATAACGCCGCTAAAGCTTGGTCTGCTTTAGCGGCGCTTCAGCAAGCGCAGTCGCAACGGTTATTGTGCTAGTAGACTCTTTACTGACTGCCGAATAGTTTGTAGCACCGCGGGGTCTATCAGCTTATCAATATCGTCGCTGAGTTTCGCGACACCGGCGCTTGGCTGCATGCCGCCCTCTTCATCAAGCTCAATTAGCAGCTCTTGTTTAAGGCTTGCAATAAAAGTGCTCATGACTTTCTTATCAAAAAATTCTGGCGCATTGATACCATGCATCGCACTTAGACGTTCGGCCAGCGTGGTTGAATGCTGTTCAAGCTCGTTGCGCGACAACGGTTTAGACTGTTGCAACAGTTCCAGCACAATGGCGTAGCGTTGCAGTGTTTCACTCGCCGAACGAGCTAACAATTCAAGCTGAAAATAACGCTTACTATCACGCGCAGGCACTTGCCATTGCTGACTATTGCCCTGCAGCAGTTGCTGTCGCGCGAACTCCTCGCATAACGCTGCCAACCACAAATGCAGACCGTCGGCCTCGTGACTTAAAAACAATTCTGCTTGCAACATCGGGTAAATGCGCTGCAGTAGATCAACGGCTTCCGCCTCACTAAAGCGACCTTTCGCCAAGGCATAGCTGGCCAACATACCCGGCACCACCAGCAAATGTACAATATTATTGCGATAGTAAGTCATCGCGATAGCATTCGGGTTATCTAAGCGGATCACCTTGCCCATGCTATCTTCGCTGACATTGAACTTATCCAGTTTAGACAGTTGTTGCCAAAGCCCACGACCATCATTGTCAGGTACATGGCAATCCATGCTATAAGGCACCTCACGCAGTACACCCAGATACACATCAAGTTGTGCCACCAGTTCGTCCTCGGTTAAGGCATGATGGTCTGCACTGAGTAAGGCTGTGGCGGTTAAGTTCATCGCGTTAGCGGCGGCGGCATCGTTGATATTGCGCATGATGCTCTCGGCTAAGCGATTGACGGTCGGCGTTAACCAACGTGGGCGGGTCGGCTCTTGCGCTCCCAAGGTCACATCATCGCGCCAATCTGGCTGCGCCTGGTCGAGGTATTGGCCTAGGTTAATTGGCTTACCAAAGGTGACATAGCCGTAACCAAAGTTACGTAATTTACGAATCGATCCCAGCACTTGGAACATCGACTCTTTTTCTTTAGACTTACCCTTAAGTTCTTTTAAGTAAGTGCCAACTTCCATGACATGTTCATAACCCAGGTAAACCGGCACAATGGTAACCGGACGTTGCTGACCGCGTAACATACCTTGTACAGTCATCGCCACCATGCCTGTCTTTGGTGCTAGTAAACGACCAGTGCGACTACGCCCGCCCTCGGTGAAAAACTCAACCGGATAGCCTTGTTGGAATAACCAGCATAGGTATTCACGAAAAAGCGTCGAATACAGCTTATTACCGCGAAAACTGCGGCGAATAAAAAATGCACCACCGCGACGGAACAAACTGCCCACCGGGAAAAAGTTAAGATTCACCCCAGCCGCTATATGAGGAGGCACCAAGCCCTCCTTATAAATCACATAGCTCAATAGCAAATAATCCATATGACTGCGATGACAAGGCATATAAACCACTTCGTGGCCACGCTGAGCTAACTCGCGAATGCGGTCACCGCCTTTAACCTCGATACCGTTATAGATGCGGCTCCACATCCATGTCATAAAGCGATCCAGCACGCGAATCAGGGTTTCGCTGTAGTTGGCAGCGATTTCATCAAGATAACTGTGCGCGCGTTCACGAGCAGCGGCAGGCGTGATTTTCTTTACTCGCGCTTCGTCGGCGATCGCGGCTTGCATTGCTGGGGTATCCAGCAAGCTCGACATAACCGCGTTGCGGTCATCGAGTTTAGGTCCTGCCACGGCGTAGCGTAATCGCGCAAAATGCACCCGAGCCACACGCGCTAACTTCTGCGCTAAACTGTGGTCACTGCCGTGTTGCCGAGCCATACTTTGTAACGATACGGTGCGACTCAAGCGCACTAAAACCTGTCGCCCCGACAACATGATCAACCAAAACTTACGCCAGTGCCCTGGATTATCCAAGTCACCCACCATGGCATTACCGGCACGGCCTTTTTGACCAGCGGTACGGCCCCAGAAAACACCGATCGGCACCACTCTAACATCAAGCTCAGTATCGTTCTTATGCGCTTGTAACAGTTGTTCAAAAGCGCGAATCGCACGTTGTGAGCCATCGACTGTCGCTTCTTCAACAAACATCACACGATCGTGCTTTTTGCCGCCAATCAACAGTGGCTGGGTTGGATCGGGCAGTTGCAAACGCTTAGCTGCGCGCTGCACAATCGACAAATCGGCATTTGACGTCGATCGCATCACATAAACAACTTGCGCTTGGCGCAGCTCACTCAACGCTTGCTCATCAGCATTATCAACGATGGTCTCAAAGCGCGTCAGCCAACGGATGGGGTGACGGATGATACGATAAAACCAACCACTCTGGCTCATGTAAACTCCTCAGCAATAGCACCGCGCTAGCATAGCATTTAACCGCATTTTTGTCGCAACTGGATGTTTATCCGCGTAACTAACCGAGCTCGATAAAAAACTTGTCATTTACAAATACCTGTATATACTCACAGTAATACTGTATACATAAACAGGTATCGAGATGCGTCCGTTAACACCAAGACAAAGTGAAATCTTAGAGCTTATCAAAGACAACCTGGTTGCCACCGGTATGCCACCAACTCGTGCCGAGATTGCTCAACGACTTGGTTTTCGTTCGGCCAATGCCGCTGAAGAACATTTAAAAGCATTGGCTAAAAAAGGTTTCATCGAAATTTTACCGGGCATGTCACGCGGTATTCGCTTGACCGCTGACGAAGCTGACGCGCTGGAGCAGTCTGGCTTACCCTTAATCGGTCAAGTCGCTGCTGGTGAGCCCATACTGGCGCAGGAACATGTCGAAAGCCATTATCAAGTCGATCAAAATCTGTTTAAGCCGCATGCCGATTTTCTACTTAGAGTACATGGCATGAGTATGAAAAATATTGGGATTTTGGACGGTGACTTACTCGCCGTTCACAAAACCGAACAAGCCCGCAATGGTCAAGTGATCGTTGCCCGGGTAGAAGACGAGGTCACGGTGAAACGTTTCGAACAAAAAGGCCGCCAAGTGCTGCTGCACCCCGAAAATGAAACGTTTGATGTCATTCGTGTCGATTTAGCGCAACAGTTTTTTGCCGTCGAAGGCTTGGCCGTCGGCGTCATTCGCAATGGAGCCTGGTTATGACAATGCCATCTTATTCAAAAACGCGTCACCCCGGTCTTTGGCAAGCGGCACCCTCGCCGCTGGCAACGGCACCATTAACTGAGCAGTGGTCGCTTATGCATCAAGCCGACGAATTTGAGCATTTAGTGCAACAGGTGGTTCATTTAGCAGCCAAGTCACAAAAATGGGTTACGGTAGTCGGTGCTTCGCGACAACTGTTGGAGCGCTTAGTGATGGCGGGGGTTAACCGCAATCGCATTCGCTGGATCCATGCACGAGATGAAGAGCAACGCGAGTGGGCTACCGAACAGGCTATTTTATCCGGTACTAGCGGTATTGTGGTGGGTTGGCTATCGGCATTAACACCACGTAGCCAACGGCGCCTACAAATGGCTAGCCGGGTCAGTCAAACCGTCAGTTTCTTGTTTACCCCCGACACTCTCCAACCTGCTATCCACTAAATCCCTAGCACGTCGGGTGTAAAACAAGTTGTTTTAAGAGGCTGCCCACACAGCCTCTTTTTTTATTAGTCGCAACCCGCCTCGGATTTTGTTAAGTTTTTGCTTACAGCTGTCAGAAGAATTAACGATTTAGCTTACTTTTTGAGCAAACAGACATTTTTCACTGGATCTTTGTCGGTAAATTGGTTAATTCATATACGGCTTGAGTAACACAACAACGACAAATAGCTAACAATAAATATAACAAAGGGTTGGTAGAGAAAGAGATTTCGTAGAAGAAGTAGTACCCTTTTTCTGCTTACCTCTTTGTTCTTCGGAAGGTATGTCAGCGATGCCATACCGGCGCTAACACCGCCAGGGAAGAATGAGAGGAGAAGTCGAATGAAAACCATACCTGTTGTAACGGTAGGCGCTTTGACGAGCGTTCCAACATATGCTGAGACGCAACTGAACCTAACTCGTGGTGTCACCGATATCAGCGCCCGTGTGTTCGACTTACACATGACCATTTTTTATATCTGCTGCGTCATCGGCGTACTGGTATTTGGGGCCATGTTTATTTCGATGTACTTACACCGCAAATCACGCGGTGCAAAACCCGCCAGTTTTCACGAAAGCGTTAAAGTGGAAGTCTTGTGGACCGTTATTCCATTCCTAATTTTGGTCGGTATGGCAATTCCTGCCACACAAACCCTAATTGCCATGGAAGACCCTAGTGACGCCGATTTAACCGTGCAAATTACCGGTTCGCAATGGAAGTGGCACTACAAATACTTCGGTCATGAGGTTGAGTACTTCAGCTTGCTCGCCACACAACAGGAGCAGATTCGTAATAAATTCGACAAAGGCGAAAACTACTTACTTGAGGTCGATCGGCCATTGGTCGTTCCTACCGGCCAAAAAATTCGCTTCTTAGTCACCTCGGACGACGTTATTCACTCATGGTGGGTGCCGGATTTTGCAGTCAAAAAAGACGCCAACCCTGGCTTTATTAACGAGGCGTGGACGCGCATCGAAGAACCCGGTATTTATCGCGGCCAGTGTGCTGAACTCTGTGGTAAAGACCATGGTTTTATGCCCATCGTAGTCATCGCCAAAAGTCCCGCTGAGTTCGACCAATGGATGCAAGAAACCGAGGCACAACAACGTAAGGCAAAAGAAGAAGAACAACGTTTGTTAGCGATGCAAATGGATAAAGACGAATTAATGGATTTGGGTGAAAAAATTTATTTAGCCAACTGCGCTGCTTGCCACCAACCTACCGGTGAGGGCGTACCGGGTGTATTCCCGGCTCTGAAAGGCAGCGCGATTGCCAGCAAAAAAGAGCATTTGCCCGACCACATCGAAATTGTTGTACACGGTAAATCAGGCACCGCCATGCAGGCATTCGGCGCGCAACTGTCGCTGCGTGAGTTAGCCGCCGTCATTACTTATGAACGTAATGCTTGGGGCAACGACACCGGTGATCTGGTGCAAGCTGCCGATGTCAATCAACACATGAATCAATAAGGAGACGGCTATGAGTACCGCAGTTGGCGATATCCATCACGACCATCACCATCATAAGCCGTCGGGCATTACCCGTTGGCTATTTACCACCAACCATAAAGACATCGGTTCGTTGTACTTGTGGTTCAGTTTTTTAATGTTCTTAACCGGCGGCGCCATGGCTATGGTGATCCGCGCAGAACTGTTTCAACCTGGTTTACAGTTAGTCGAGCCACACTTTTTTAACCAAATGACCACCGTGCACGGCTTGATCATGGTATTTGGTGCCGTCATGCCGGCCTTTACTGGCTTGGCCAACTGGATGATACCGATGATGATCGGCGCACCAGATATGGCCTTGCCGCGCATGAACAACTGGAGTTTTTGGATTTTACCTTTTGCTTTTGCCATATTACTGTCGTCGCTATTTATGCCCGGCGGCGGACCGGCATTTGGCTGGACTTTCTACGCACCACTGTCGACCACCTATAGCCCAGATTCAACAGCACTGTTTGTATTTTCAATTCATATCATGGGTATATCTTCCATTATGGGCGCGATTAACGTCATCGTTACCATCATGAATATGCGTGCACCCGGCATGAACTATATGAAAATGCCGCTGTTTGTCTGGACCTGGTTTATTACCGCATTCTTGTTGATAGCCGTTATGCCTGTATTGGCCGGGGCAGTCACCATGGTATTGACCGACAAGTATTTTGGCACCAGCTTCTTTGATGCAGCAGGGGGTGGTGACCCAGTGATGTTCCAGCACATCTTCTGGTTCTTTGGGCACCCCGAAGTGTACATTATGATATTGCCGTCGTTTGGTATCATTTCGGCTATCATTCCAGCGTTTACCCGAAAACGGCTGTTCGGCTATTCATCCATGGTATACGCCACCGCATCCATTGCCGTGCTTTCGTTCTTGGTCTGGGCACACCATATGTTTACTACCGGCATGCCAGTGTTCGCAGAGCTATTCTTTATGTATTGCACCATGCTCATTGCCGTACCGACTGGGGTCAAAGTGTTTAACTGGGTGGCGACCATGTGGCGTGGCGCCATGACTTTTGAAACGCCGATGTTATTTGCCTTAGCGTTCGTGATTTTGTTTACTATCGGCGGCTTTTCCGGCCTAATGCTGGCGATCACGCCGGTCGACTTCCAATATCATGATACCTATTTTGTGGTAGCCCACTTCCACTATGTGCTGGTGACCGGCGCCATCTTTTCTATCATGGCCGCTTGCTATTATTGGTTACCGAAGTGGAGCGGTCACATGTATGACGAAGTGTTGGCGCGCTGGCATTTTTGGCTTTCGGTGATTTCGGTTAACGTGCTGTTCTTCCCCATGCATTTTGCCGGTTTAGCCGGAATGCCGCGTCGTATCCCAGATTATTCGGTACAGTTTGCCGACATTAATCAAATCGTCAGTATTGGTGGTTTCGCCTTTGGCTTAACTCAGTTGCTGTTCCTATACATCGTGGTTAAGTGCGTGCGCAAAGGTAAGCCCGCCCCAGCTAAACCTTGGGAAGGGGCTGAAGGCTTAGAGTGGACAGTGCCATCGCCGGCGCCGTATCACACTTTTGAAACGCCACCAAAAATCGATTAAGGAGTCGTTATGACTACGCCGCAACAACGCCCGGATAACGCCAAAGTGATCAAACGCCTACTGCTCACCGTGGTGGCCATGTTCGCCTTTGGCTTTGCGTTGGTGCCGTTATATAACGTCTTTTGTGAGGTGACTGGCTTTAACGGCAGAACCAGGCCGCCACTCATCCGGTCGATGATAGCCGCTGGGTCACCGTACAGTTCATTACGCGTTCCGCTAAGGGCATGCCTTGGGATTTTGCCCCGGAAACTCGTGAGGTTCGTGTGCATCCTGGCGAAACCAAACTGGTCAATTTTTTAGTCCACAATCGTACCGGCAATAATATGGTAGCGCAGGCTATTCCTTCGGTCGCGCCCGGCGAAGCCGCGCTTTATCTGAACAAAGTGGAATGTTTTTGCTTTAATCAGCAACCCTTAGCGGCTAACGATGACGCCAAAATGCCGATGCAGTTTTATTTAGACCCAGACATTCCCGAACACATTACAACCATGACGCTGTCATACACGCTGTACGATATGACGGCCAATGCAACGGCTGATGCCTTAGCTCAATTCAAGCAAACAGAATAATAAGGACAGGTTATGGCTGAAAAACATGCAAGTTACTACGTTCCCGCGCAGAGTCCATGGCCGATAGTTGGCGCCATTGGCTTGGGCTTAATCGCCTTTGGCGCCGGTCACACTGTATTAGATGTCAGCAAACAACAAGAAGGTTACGGTAGTACCGTACTCAGTGCCGGTTTAGTCGTTATTGCGGTGATGCTATTTGGCTGGTTCCGTGACCAAATTAATGAATCCATGCGTGGCCTTTATTCGGACCAGCTCGGTAATTCGTACCGTCAAGGCATGGCTTGGTTTATTTTCTCAGAAGTGATGTTCTTTGCCGCGTTTTTCGGTGCGCTGTTTTACGCCCGTATGGTCGCCGTACCTTGGCTCGGAGGTGCTAGCAACAACGCCATGACCAACGAAGTATTGTGGCCAACCTTCGATGCCATTTGGCCGTTGGTTAAGACGCCGGGCGGTACCGAAACACAAGCGATGGGCTGGTATGGTTTACCGTTGATCAACACCGCTATTCTGGTGACCTCGTCGTTTACCTGCCACTTTGCTCATATGGGTTTAGAGAAAGGCAAACGTGGTCAACTGAAGCTGTTTTTGGGATTGACTATCATTCTTGGCGCTATCTTCTTGTATCTGCAAGGCGCTGAATATGTCCACGCCTATCACGAGCTAGGCTTAACCCTGCAGTCGGGGGTATACGGCAACACCTTTTATCTATTAACCGGCTTTCACGGTATGCACGTCACCTTGGGCACGTTGATGTTGATCATCATGTTCCTGCGCATACTGAAAGGTCACTTTAGCGCTGACAACCACTTTGCCTTTCAAGCGACCAGTTGGTACTGGCACTTCGTCGATGCGGTCTGGATAGCGCTATTCGTGATTGTTTATGTGCTGTAGCAGCCGCGCTTAATAAGGACGAGGGTTTAACGGCAACCAACCGACACTGGCAGCAATAATAATCAGCACCAAAGCTAAAGCTGCCAGTGCCACACGCCGCCCTAAGTAACGACTCATCGGTGGTTTATTTGGATCGTTACGCAACATAATAAATAGCGCTTTAAACAGGTTAAAGCCCATATAGAGCAGTAGCAGTACAATGATTATTTTAAATGTTAAAAGCATAGTGCATCCTTGTTTTGCCGAGTGTTTCTTATGACACTTTGGCGTCCGCCGTTATGGCCATCTGTTATCACTTTGCTGGCAGTTGCACTGCTAGTCAAGTTAGGCTTTTGGCAGTTACACCGAGCCGAACAAAAACAGCACTTGTTTGACGATTTTGCCGCCGCCGACATGAGTCAAGCACAACCATTAGCCGAGGTGCTCGCAGAGCAACCGCTGCGGCGTTATCAAACCGTCAGCGTGAATGGCAAATTCGCACCAGATCGCTACTGGTTACTCGACAATCAAACCTATCAAGGCCGAGTTGGCTACCAAGTTATTGCGCTGTTGCAAAGCGAGCAATCTACTTCATTGGTACCGGTCAATATCGGCTGGATAGCCGCGCCCAGCCATCGCCATCAGTTACCCTCGGTAAGCTTGCCACAAGGGCAAGTCAGGGTTCGCGGTTATACCTACCAACCCAGTGACAACTGGCTACAACAACAGACCTTGGTCGACGGTACGCAATGGCCTATTCGCATTCAACAGTTGGATTTAAATACGCTCAGTAAGCAACTGGATTTGCCGCTAATCAGCGCCGTCGTGCTGTTAGATGAAAACACCGATTGGGGTTTACCACGCCATTGGCAACCGCAGGTTATGCCGCCAGAAAAGCATCAAGCTTATGCGTTGCAATGGTTTTCGCTAGCGTTAGCGTGCGCAGTGGTATACGGTGCTTTAATGCGTCGCCATTATCGACAACAAAAACAACAAGAGGCGTCATCATGAGTTCGTTAACTCGCTCACGCATTGCCATTATTGCAGTGGTGGTATTGTTTATTATCCCTGTTGTTATTGCCAAGTTAGTCTTGGATCAGCATTGGTATCAAGGCGCAGTGACCAATCGTGGCACTTTATTAGTGCCGCCGTTAGCCTTAAGTGAAGAAACCACCGCGGCTTTGCCTGCCGGTTGGCGCTTACTGTACCGACAACCGCAAGCTTGTTCGGACTACTGTGAACGTGCGCTATTTACGCTAAATCAAGTCGACGTAGCGCTGGGCAAAGATAGCCAACGGGTTACCCCAGTGTTACTCACCCATTCCGACTTTAACCACCTCAATATCAGCGCATACCAGAGTGTCACCCGGATTGAGTCAGATACGTTGTATCAGGTCTTACATAGTCTGCCAGCACGGACGGTCATGATCATCGACCCAATGGGCAACGTGGTGATGCATTACCCGCTGCACCTATCAGAGCAAGAAACGCTGGCTGAGGGTAAAAATATCCTCGCCGATTTACGTCGTTTGCTAAAACTTTCTCGAGTCGGTTAGGAGCAGGCGCTATGCGTTTATTGGTTAAATTTACTGTGTTAGTGGCTTTTTGCGTGATCATTTTGGGTGCCTATACACGCCTTACCGACGCTGGCTTAGGCTGTCCCGATTGGCCAGGTTGCTATGGCTTTGTCGGGGTGCCAAAAACCACCGAGCAACTGAATCAGGCGCAGCTACGCTTTCCCGATAACCCGGTTGAACACCACAAAGCACGCAACGAAATGGTGCACCGCTATTTGGCCGGTAGTTTAGGCTTATTAATCGCAGCGATTGCGGTGGTTGCTATAAAACGTCGTACCAAGCAACCCAATAGCCCGCTCAAACTGCCAATATTATTGCTTGGCCTGGTCATTTTTCAAGCTGCCTTAGGTATGTGGACAGTGACCATGAACTTACAGCCGCTGATCGTTATGGGTCACCTTTTGGGCGGTTTTGCGACGCTGTCGTTATTATTTTTATTAGCGTTACGTATACAGCCTTATCGGTTGGCGGGTGGTGACCCGTTATTACGTCGTTATCGAAGTTTTGCGCTTATCGCACTGTTCGTGGTGCTGGCACAAATAGCCTTGGGCGGCTGGGTCGCCGCCAACTACGCAGCGCTAGCCTGTACCGAGTTTCCCTTTTGTGAAGGCAACTGGTGGCAGCGTTTGGACGTTGCCGGAGCCTTTTCGGTACCCGCTGCCGACAACTACTTGTACGGTGCGCACGATTATGATGACCGCATGACCATGCACATTGCCCATCGTATTGGTGCCATCATCACCAGCATCGTGGTATTGGCCTTACTGATTAAGTGCTGGCGTCAGGCAGTCTCAAACTTTTTCCGGCGCAACTTGTTAATCGTTGGCCTACTATTATTGGTACAGGTTGCCCTCGGTATCAGCAACGTTTGGTTCAGCTTACCACTGCCAGTAGCCGTTGCTCACAACGCTGTTGGCGTATTGCTGCTGATATCTTTAGTCGCCCTTAACTACAATATTGCAAGAAAGGCGTAGATCTTTCAGGGAGGTTTTATGGCACAACCGCTGGCTTTAGAAAAAACTCAAACCAAGCCATTGCATAAGCGCGCCAGCTGGCGCGACTACTTAACCCTGACCAAACCTCGGGTGGTGGCACTATTACTACTCACCGCCTTAGTCGGCATGTGTTTAGCCAGCGATACCTGGGTCAATGGCTGGTTAATGTTAGCCGCCTTGACCGGTATTGGTTTGATGGCGGGTTCAGCCGCCGCGGTTAATCATCTGGTTGACCGCCACATCGACGCTAAAATGGCTCGCACCTTACGCCGACCGCTACCACAAGGTAGCTTGTCTCCCGCTCGGGTGATGGCCTTTGCAGCACTCATCGGCAGTGCCGGTTTTGCGATGTTGATGGCTTGGGTCAACGCGCTCACCGCATGGCTAACCCTGGCCAGCCTAGTTGGCTACGCGGTGGTCTATACCATGTACTTAAAACGCGCCACGCCACAAAATATCGTGATAGGAGGTTTAGCTGGTGCCGCACCGCCACTATTGGGCTGGACCGCGGTGACCGACAATATTCATGCACACGCTATTTTACTGGTGATGATCATCTTCACTTGGACGCCGCCACATTTTTGGGCACTGGCGGTGCATCGCGCCAAAGACTATGCCAAAGCCGATGTTCCTATGCTACCCGTGACGCACGGCATTGCCTTTACCAAAACTTGTATACTGCTCTATACCTTACTACTCGCCATAGTTTGCTTGCTGCCGTACTTAGTGGGTATGTCAGGGGTGGTGTATTTGCTCGGCGTGACCTTACTAAACTGTGTATTTTTGGGTTACGCATGGAAGTTGAAGTTTGCACCACAGCGTAAAACCGCTTTTAATATGTTCGCTTTCTCGATTTGGCATTTAATGCTGTTGTTTGTGTTGTTATTGATTGACCACTATTTGTTTAGCGACTGGTCAGCATTAGGAAGTGTATTATGAATCGTCTGCTGTACATCGTTATTGCCGTATTTGCGCTGGGCATCGGCTTTGGCGTTTATCAGTTAATTCCTAAACCGGAGCCAAAGGCCTTGGTATATCAACCACCCAGACCTTTAGCAACGTTTGAACTCGATGGTACTCAAGCGACCACGGTCAACAATCAGTCACTACAAGGACAATGGACACTGTTGTTCACCGGCTACACTTATTGCCCCGATATTTGTCCCACGACGATGGCGCAACTGCGCGATATTTTGCCGCAACTACAGCAAAGCGTTAACGAACCGGTCAAGGTATGGATGGTGTCGGTCGATCCGAAGCGCGATAGCGTCGCTCGTTTGCGCGATTACACCGGTTTTTTTGGTGACGCCTTTGCCGGGGTTCGAGCTGAACACAAGCGCTTATATCCATTTGTACAAGATTTAGGCTTGATGTACTCCATACCCGAAGAAGGCGATGAAAATTATTTGGTTAACCACAGCGCGGCCATCATTTTGGTCAACCCTGACGGTAATCGGCAAGCCATTTTCAACGCCAAGCACGAACAAGGCAAAGTGCCGACAGTCGATATGCAGCAGTTGGCTGATGACTTTAGCATCATCAGCGCAGACTACTAAGCTAGAATTGGCCCGTTAATCGGGCCAGTTACCTTTGCTGTCGGTACGAATAAACGGCTTAGAATACCAATAATAACGCCCAGCCTGACTTTCACTCGGCGCTGTGCAGTTATAACGCGAACGACCGATACCCAGCGCTTCACGCGGCTTTACGGTAAATTGGGTCGCGCTTAGCCAAGTCGGCGCCAACACTTCGGCGCCAGCAAAGCACTGTAGTTGGCTATTACGCATGTCATCACTGTTCGCCAGCGTTACCTGCAACTCAGGCTTGACCTGGTCCGGCGCCAACAACGATTGTTCTGGCTTAACCTCGGTAACCGGCATCGCTAACGACAACAGCTTGGTCTTTAAGGTGTCCAACGAGGCATAACGACCTGAGGCAGGAAATCTCGGAATAGCGGTCAGCGGTGTATATTTACCCCACGGTCCTGAATGCTGACCAAAGGCCACATAGCCCATTTCTTGCAAAAGCGTCTCTAACGCGGGGCTGTACTCACCGTATGGATAAGCAAAGTACTTTGGTTGCTGACCTAAAGCGTCATCAATAGCTTGCTGTGCCGAGCGAATATCGTCGCTAACACGTTGCTGCCACTGCTGTTCATTTTCATCGGCTAAGCGCCGGATCAAGTGCTGGTGGCTTTGACTATGGTTAACGATCAGAGCGCCCTGCTGCTGCAGTTGGCGTAATTCATCCCAGCCCATATAAAAGTCGTGGTTAGCCAACAGCCGTGGATTAACAAACACCGTATAGGGCAGATTAAATTCTTTTAAAATTGGTGCCGCATAATCAAATACGTTCTGATAGCCGTCGTCAAAGGTGATGACCACCGCTTTATCGGGTAAGCTATCGGCGTTATCGTTTTGAAAAGCGTCGACCGCTTGCGTTAATGGAATAACCTTGAAGTCATTCTCGGTTAAATAACGCATATGTTGCCGCAACTCCTCCGGTGTAACCGACGTTACCCGAGGGGTCGTCTCACTGACGTGATGATACTGTAAAATCACCACATTGGCGGCGGCGGACAGGCTCATTAATCCAGTACTGGCTAGTAATAGCGTGGTATACAGAGCATGTTTAAAAAATCGCATATTTCACCTATGTTATTCACCGACTGGAGCGCTCAGTGACACGTCTGCTAGGTTTTCCCATTGCTGATCATCGGCGCGTCTTTATCATCGCCCTGCCGATGATCATTTCCAACATCGCTGCACCGCTATTGGGCTTAGTCGACACCGCCATCATAGGCCATTTACCCGATGCAATCTACTTAAGCGCGGTGGCAGTTGGTGCCACCGTTATCGGGTTCATCTATTTTTTAGCAGTTTTCATGCGTATGTCGATGACCGCGTTGGTGGCGCAGAACTTTGGCGCCGACGATATGGCGGCGCAACGCCACAACAGCATTAACGGGTTATTTCTAGCAGCTTTACTGGGCGTCCTATTGATACTACTTACACCCGCGGTATTAGAGCTCAGTTGGTGGTTAATGGTTCCCGCGCCAGCGTTACAAAATCTAGCCAGTGACTACATTAGTATCCGTCTTTGGGGGGCGCCAGCAGCATTGATGAATCTCGTTATTTTAGGGGTGTTGCTGGGTCGCCAACAAAGTCGCCAAGCCATGTGGTTAGTCATCGCAACCAATGCCGTTAACGTCATCGTGGATGTCTGGTTAATTGTGATTTTAGATTGGCGCGTGCAAGGAGCCGCGGTCGCCTCAGCCGCGGCTGAATGGAGCAGTTGTTTGCTCGGCCTATTTTGGTTACGAAAAAGCTTAGCATTAGGCTGGCACCACTTACGTCTTAACCTAAAGCAGCTATTAGTATTATTGCGCCTAAACGGCGACATTTTTGTTCGTAGCCTAACCCTGCAACTCTGCATGGCCAGTATGACCGCCTATGCTACCCGTTATGGCGCCATTTATGTCGCGGTAAACGCGGTATTAATGCAGTTTCTGTTGCTCATTTCACTGGGTTTAGATGGCATCGCTTACGCGGTGGAAGCGCTCGTCGGGCAAGCAAAAGGACAAGGCCGTAGCGACCGCGTGCGCCACTGGTGTCGTTTGACGCTGCTTTGGTCATGCCTGTTTGCCGTGGCTTACAGCTTGATTTTTATCGCCTTTGGCGAACACATTATTCGCCTGCTGACCGATATTGATAGCGTTATCGATACCGCTGGGCATTATTTACCCTGGCTAATGGTGTTGCCCTTAATTGGTCACTGGAGTTACTACTTTGATGGGGTTTTTATCGGCTTGGCACAAAGTCGTGGTATGCGTAACACCATGTTATTTGCCGCGTTGCTAGGCTTTTTACCGCTCTGGTGGTGGGGACAACGCTTCGAAAATCATGGTTTGTGGTTGGCATTAACCGGCTTTCTGATGATGCGAGGTGTCGCCCAAGCTATCTGGCTCAAGCGACACCCGCAAACACTGCTTTAGGCTAGAAGACTTACAAAATGGGTGCTAAGTCGTCTAACAAAATGACACCTGCCGGCGTACCACCACCGTCGGCATCCACCGCTACCACAGTATACAAACCACCATTTTCGATGGTCACTTCTAGCGGACCAATCAGGACGTTTTCGGTACCCGCCTCGGTGACTACGATTTGATAGTCGCCTGCAGCAATCGCGACGTTACCCGAACTATATAAATCGCTGGCATCAAAAGCGATATCGGCCAACGCTGGCTCCAGGCCCGCAACGTTACCGTCGGATGTAATATAAACATCAACGTTACCAGCCGCTGGCGAGGCATGTACCACCTGCAATTGACCTTGCGTGGCAATACGGCGCGTCATCTCGGTCAGCACCGCTAAGCCTAGATCATCGTTTGCAACGCTACCGATCGCATACACACTATACTGAGCCGCTAATTCGGTGGTCACTTCAACGTCGTTGAGTACCGCAGCACCACCGCTTTGATTGACGTCGATCAAATGATCGTCAGCACTGATATTCAAATAGTCGGAGGCTTCGCCAAAAGCGAGGTCGGTGATCGCAGCGTCGGCGGCGTTATCGACAAAAATATCGACATTGGGCGCATCAGCGGCAGCATGTACAACACGGACATCACTACCGGCGTTAACATCGTACACCACCATGCTGTCATCATCGTCCGAAACCACCAACGAGACAGGTGTTTCTCCAGCATTCACATTATTGGTTGCGGCGATCACAGTCGGCTCGCCGCCATCGATTTCTAAGCTACCCGAATCGTATAACACATCGCTACCACCGGCAGCGGTGATGCGTACCTGATAATTACCCTCGGGTACCTCGATCAGGCCAGAATCTTCGCCATAGCTTAACGTCGCGGTGACAGCAGCCGCAGATAAGTCAGCACTCGGCTCGGTCACATAAATATCCACCGTTGGCACATCGTAGGCGGCGTGCACGATGTAGACGTTAGCCGTGTCATCAGCGATGGTCGACGAGGCGTAACTTAACGTATAGGCTTCCAACGATTCGTCAGCCACGCTACCAATGGCAAAGACGTCATATCGCATTTCAGCCGCTAGGCTTACGTCAACAGGACCGATAACGGTAGTGCTCGTGTTGTCCGGTAAAATCGCATCAACGCTAACGCTGTAGTCACCAACATCTAAGACTTGGTAGCCACTAACACCTTGATAAGCGGCATCTTCAACAACCACATCGTCATTATTGGCGACATTGACATTGGGTGCGTCGGCGACAGCATGGTGAACTCGTACAGCCGCCTGATCCGGTTCGACAACAACATCGTCGTCATCATCTCCGTCAAACCAGTCGCAAGCGGCTAGTGGTAGGGTAAAAAGGCCGATTAGGGCCAGTTTGGTTATCCGATTCATTTCCTTATCCTCGCATTGGTTAATCCTTAACCGCTACGAGAATAAGTTAGAAAAACGATCACAAATGGGTTACATCTTTTACAATTAACTTACAATTAAACGCAAAAAGCGACCTTGTCATGATCTGAATCGCTTTTTGCTAACCGATGTTAATAATAAGAATGCTCGCCGCGTTCATGCTCAGTAATGTCGCGTACACCATTGAGTTCGTCAGGAAAGCGCTTTAACAGCTCTTTCTCAATACCCTCTTTTAGGGTCACATCAACCATGCTGCAACCGTTACAGCCACCGCCAAATTGCAGTACAGCAACACCATCTTTGGTAATTTGATTAACCATCACCTGACCGCCGTGGTTGGCTAACTGAGGGTTGATTTCAGCTTGAATCACATATTCAACTCGTTCAATTAACGGCGCATCGTCGTCGACCTTACGCGCTTTCGCATTCGGCGCCTTTAGCGTTAATTGCGAACCCAGATCCTGCTCTTGAAAATCAATTTCTGCGGCTTCAAGAAAAGGTGCGCTGCCACTATCAACCACGACATCAAAACCGTTATAAGGAAAACGCTCGTCGTCAGCTTCAACCGAGTCCGGTGGACAATAAGAAACACCACACTCGGCGTTGGCCGTGCCAGGATTGACCACAAAAACCCGAATGCCGGTATTTTCCGGTTGGTCGGCCAATAACTTACAGAAATGCTGTTGTGCACTTTCACTAATACGAATCATAATCGCTCACCTCGGTATAACTGCCATACACGCTCATCGTGTATACCTGAGTAAATTACTAGGGTATATCTTATCGCAAATTCCTGTCGTTGCATAGTAACACGCTTGGCGCTGGTCGATGTGGTTGCTAGTCTGGTGGCATAACACTAATAAGGGGAACAAACACCTATGTCTTCCATCACTGCTTTAACCCAGCGTTGCTGGCGAAAGCTCTGCTTCAGCCTGGCAGTACTCAGCTTCAGTTCAAGCGCATTAGCTGCGGATTTATCCTATTACTTGCCGCAAGATGTCAGCTATAACCCAGACATTAGCACACCCGAACAGGTGCTAGGCTATCAAGTTGGTGAATGGCACGTGCGCCATGACCAGTTAGTGCGTTATATGGAAATTCTCGCCGAGCAATCCGATCGCATTACGCTCGAAGTGACCGGCCGCACCCATGAGCAACGGCCGCTATTGTTGCTGACAGTAACCTCAGCTAACAATCACGCTAATATCGATGACGTTCGCCAGCGTCATTTGGCGGTGAGCGATGCGACAAAAAATGCAGACACCAACAAAGCGCCATTAGTGTATTACATGGGCTACAGTATCCATGGCGACGAATCTAGCGGTAGCAACGCTGCGCTGTTATTTGCCTATTACTTAGCCGCCGCCGAGGGCGACGCTATCGAACAGGTGTTGCAGGACTCGGTCATTCTGCTGGATCCCAGCCTAAACCCTGATGGTTTGGCTCGCTTTGCCAGTTGGGCCAATCAACATCGCAGTCAGAACCTAGTCAGCGACCCGCAAAGCCGCGAACACGTACAAGGTTTTCCGCGCGGGCGCGTGAACCATTACTGGTTTGACTTAAACCGTGATTGGTTGTTGTTACAGCATCCTGAGTCGCGGGCGCGTATCGCTAACTTCCAAAAGTGGATGCCGAACATTCTGACCGATTTCCACGAAATGGGTACCGACAGCACTTTTTTCTTTCAACCGGGGATTCCGTCACGTACCAACCCGTTGACGCCAGAAGAAAACCAGCGTTTAACGCAATTGTTGGCCGAAAAACATGCCGCCGCGTTAGATAAGCTCGGTAATCTGTACTTTACTAAGCAAGCGTTTGATGATTTTTATGTTGGTAAAGGTTCGACTTACCCCGACATTCAGGGTGCGGTTGGCATCTTATTTGAACAAGGCTCAAGTCGCGGTCACTTACAGGAATCGATTAATGGCGAACTGAGCTTTCCGTTTACCATTCGCAACCAGTTCATTACTTCGTTGACCACGGTTTACGGTGCACACGCTAATAAGCAGCGTTTTCTAGATTTTCAGCAGCGCGTATTTAAGGACGTTGAAGAGCTGGCTGACGACGCTGACTTTGCCGGTTATTTGTTTGGCAGCGAAGACGCCACGCGGTTAGAAGGTATGTTGGATATTTTACGCCAGCACCATATCAACGCGTACCGCCTAACGGACAATGTAGAAATTGATGACCGTACTTATCGTGCCGGTGAGAGCTATTATGTGCCGCTACAGCAGCGCCAATATACGCTGATCCGTGCCATCTTTAACAGTGATACATCATTTCCAGACAACACCTTCTATGATGTCTCGGGCTGGACCTTACCGATGGCATTTAACGTTCAATACAGCCGCTATGACGATAGCCCCAGCATGGACAAACAAGCTTGGGCGGCGCCGCAGCGAGCGACCAGCGAACTGGTACCGGACGCTTATGCGTACGCCTTTAACTGGCAAGACTACGCAGCGCCAGCGTTATTACAAGATATCTTAGAAGCCGGTATTCACGCGCGTCAAACGGCCGTGCCCATGACCTTGAAAACCGCCAACGGTGATCGGCAATTAGCGCCCGGTGCAGTGTTGGTTACGCACGCTTATCAGCAACAAGATTGGCAGGCTGTACAACAGCAACTGGCAGCGCTAGCCAAACAACACCGTATCGAATTAATCTCCATCGATAGCGGCTTGGCCAATGCTGGCGCCGATATGGGTAGTCGCGATGTGCGCCCAGTTAATGAGCCAGCGGTGATGATGCTGGTTGGTAGCGGCGTCAATCAATACGAGGCGGGTGAAGCCTGGTACTACTTAGATCGCCACGTTGGTATTCCACTGTCGATGGTCGACACCGACCGCTTTAGCCGCGTCGATTTAAATCGCTATAGCCATATACTATTAGTCGATGGCAGCTACTACACGCTGAGCGAAGGCGACGCTAAACGTTTGGCCGCTTGGGTCAAAGACGGTGGTGTTGTCATTGCGCAGCAAGGCGGTGCCGAATGGTTGGCAAAACAACAAATTCTGCAGGCGGACTTTGTCGACAACCAAGTTTTCCGCGACGCTTTTGATACCAGCAACATGAGTTATGCCGATCGCGACAGCTATTACGCTCAACGACGTGTAGCTGGGGCGATATTCGAGTTAGATTTGGATAACAGCCACCCCCTGACCTTTGGCTTCCCGACGCATAACTTGCCGGTGTTTAAAAACTCGCTAACCGCGATGACCACCTCAGCCGCGCCGTTTATTGATGTTGCCCGTTACACCGAGCAACCGTTGCTAAGCGGCTACGCGGCAAAACAAAATCGCGATATTATCGCCGGTAAAACGGCCATCGTAGCGCATCGCCAAGGCCAAGGACGAGTCATCGCATTCGCCGATGACATCAACTTCCGAGCCTATTTCTGGGGTACCGCTAAACTGCTTAGCAATGCTATTTACTTGGCGCCAGCTATCGAAGCTTATGCCAGCAGCAGTGCTGACGAAGCTGCCGCCGATGAAGCCGACGAAGCGCATTAGATGGTAATCGCTAACGCACAGCGTTAGCGTTGTTAACCCGGCAATGGTAACGGCGGGGTGTAGGCCAGTGTCCAAACATCGACACTGCCGGCACCTCGCTTTTTTAATGCCCGCGCGGCGGCACAAGCGCTGGCTCCGGTGGTTATCACGTCATCAACCAGTGCCACGCGCTGCTGCTGCCAACGCACCGCCGAATGAATGGCATAACGGGTATTTAGCCAGCGTTGTTGTGCCGTCGCCTGGCGTTGCTGGCGATGGTATGAACGTTTCAACGCCCCTCGGTAATGCGGTAAGCGCAAGTGCTGCGCCAGCGCCTGACTCAATAACCCAGTCTGATGGAAACCGCGCTTACGCCAATTCGTCGACGTCATTGGCATCGCTACGATACATTGTGGTAAGGGTTGTTGGTAACGGGCGTAACAGCGCTGCAGGTGCTGTGTTAATAACCACGCTAAAGAATCGGTTAACCCCAACTGCTGCTTATCTTTGTAAGCCTTGATTAAGCGTGCCATGGTGGCTTGATAGTAAGCCGCAGAAAACACATAGCGACAGCTACGTGCCAGACGTGACGACGGTTGCCAACTTAGCACATTGCACGGTGGCAACAGTGGCAACGCCGCTAAGCAAGCACGGCACCAGGCTAAAGGTAAATCATTACGGCAAAGGCAGGCAACGCACTGACCAATACCGTGAAAATTGGCAAACGTTTGTAGCCGCGTTAACATCGGTGATCCTACGGTTCATTTAAAGAGTAAAGTGTAGTGTCAATCTGGTCGCAAAGCCTAGGTACAGGCTCGGATTTAGTCGTACTCCATGGCTGGGGGTTAAATAGTCATGTTTGGCAGCCGGTACAACAACAGTTAGCGCAGCAGCATCGCTTGCACCTTATCGACCTACCCGGCTACGGTGAGTCGGCTTGGCCGCAAGGCTTACCGGTGAGCCTAGATAACTGTGTCGATATACTCCTGGCCCACCTCCCTGACCGCTTTCATGTATTGGGTTGGTCACTGGGAGGGTTAATGGCTACTCGGATGGCGTTAGTGGCTCCGCAACGGGTACAATCGTTGGTTACCGTTGCCTCGTCACCAAAGTTTCAGGCAAGCGCTGAGTGGCCGGGTATGGATAGCCAGATACTGGCCAATTTTGCCGAACAATTGAATGGCCAATACCGCAAAACTATCGAACGCTTTTTGGCGATTCAAGCCATGGGTAGCCCCACTGCACGAGCACAGGTCAAGCAGATGAAAAGCTGGGTGTTGAGCAAGCCCGAACCCAATATTGAAGCGCTTAAAGGTGGTTTAGCGCTGCTCGCGCAAGTCGATTTACGTGAGCAACTGGCGCAAATTCAGCAGCCGTTTTTACGCATGTACGGTAAACTGGATAGTTTAGTGCCTGTAGCGGTAGCCGATGCCGTTGCTGACTACGCACCAATGAGCCAGCAATGGATTGCGCAAGGCTGTGCACATGCGCCTTTTGTCAGTGCTACAGAAGCGTTCTTACAACGCTTACAGCAATTTTATCACACGTAAAGTCGCGCAGCGGCAATAGCAACAAGACCGATGACTTCGGCGTCGGACAACTTAACGATAGCAGGTGTTTATGAAAACATTACTCAAGGTTGTATTGGCGTTGCTGGTGTTGTCTGCGGCGGTGGTTTACTGGCTCTTACACGGCTCGTTGGCGCAGTTAGACGGGCAGTTAACGGTTACCGGTTTATCGCAGTCGGTTAGCGTCGATCGCGATGCCCAGGGTATCGTCACGATTCGCGCCGCCTCCCGTTTGGATGCCGCTCATGCCTTAGGTGTTGTACACGCACAAGAGCGCTATTTTCAAATGGATTTACTGCGCCGAGCCGCGGCAGGAGAACTATCCGCGCTGTTAGGTAGCAGCACTCTGACACACGACCGAAACGTCCGCATCCACCGTTTTCGCGCACGCGCAGAACAAGCTTTTCAACATTTACCGGTCAATCATCAAGCCATACTGCAAGCTTACGCCGAAGGCGTTAATCAAGGCTTGAACGCGCTGGCTAAGCGTCCGTTTGAGTACTTCTTGTTGGGTCAGACACCACAGCCGTGGCAAACCAGTGATTCGTTGCTGGTTATTTACAGTATGTACCTGCAACTACAGCAAAGCGACGGTGCCTACGAGCGCGGCCTAACCCAGTTATATCAACAATACCCAACGGCTGTGGCCGACTTTTTAACGCCGTTAGGCAGCCGCTGGGATGCAGCTATTGACGGCTCACAGCTGGCGCAACGCGGCGATACCGCAGCGATACCCGAATTACCGCGCCAAGCGGGCGGCGGCGCTGGCGCAGCAGCATTTGCACCAGTGCAATTTCCCGGCAGTAACAATTGGGCAGTCGCTGGCGCGCTGACACCCTACCGAGCCGGCATGCTGGCAAATGATATGCACCTTGGTATTCGGGTACCGAACACCTGGTTTCATACCATTATCGAAACGCGCTCCCCAGCGTTGCGGTTAGCTGGCGTATCGCTGCCGGGTACACCGGGCATTATTGTCGGTAGTAATGGCCACATTGCTTGGGGCTTTACCAATAGCTACGGCGATTGGAGTGATGTCATTGCCTTAAAAACGCGCCACGATAACAGCGAATACTTAACACCTAGCGGATGGAAGCCTATTCTGACGCGGCAGGAGGCCATTGAAGTTGCCAATGCTGACGCCGAGACCATCACCATTCGCGAAACGCAATGGGGGCCAATCCTGCCTGCAGAAAAAACCGCCACCCCCAATAAGCTGTATGCCTACCGTTGGGTAGCGCATGACTTGGCCGGTATCAACACCCGCATTTTTGATTTGACTCAAGCAGCCACCGTTAACGACGCACTGCAAGTGGCTGCTGGTGCCGGTATGCCCGCACAAAACCTAGTGGTTAGCGACAGCAACGGCGATATCGGTTGGACCATTATGGGAGCCATTCCTCGCCGTCAAGGCTTTAGCGGGCGTTTAGTCAGCGACTGGTCTGATGGTAGTCAAAGCTGGCAGGGTTACTATGGCGAAACCGAGCACCCTCGTATTATTCAACCTCGCTCAGGCAGGCTGTGGACAGCCAACAGTCGTGTCGTTGCTGGTGAGGCATTTAGCAAAATTGGTAACGGTGGTCACGCTTTGGGCGCCAGAGCCCAGCAGATCCGTGACTTACTAGCGCAGCAGGAACAGTTTACCGAGACCGATATGCTGGCCATTCAACGCAACGCCGAGGCGCGTTTTTTACAACGCTGGCAAGCTTATTTGGTCAGCTTACTTGAACAGCAAGAAAGCCTCAGCGAGCAACAGCAGCAACTGTTGCAACTGGTTAATAATTGGCAAGCCGAAGCCAGTGTCGATAGTCAGGGATACGCGTTAGTGAAATTGTTTCGCCAACAAACGCTGAAGTTATTATTTGCCGATTTTGATGACAACATTATCCGCGCTGTACGTAGTATATTAGAAGTACCTGCCTGGCAAATTTTACAGCAACAGCCACGCAGTTGGTTACCCAACGGCGTTGCCGACTGGCATCAATTTCAACAACGTACGATTACTGCAACATTGGCTCAGGTGGATACCGAGACGCTGGCCGACTACCGTTGGGGGCACGTTAATCAGGCCCATTTTGCGCACCCTTTAAGTGCTGCATTAGGGCCGTTGTCGCGCTGGCTAAATATGCCGCAGCAAGCGTTACCGGGTGACACTTTTATGCCATTTGTGCAGGGTAGCGACTTTGGCGCATCAGAGCGTTTGGTGGTTGCTCCCGGACACGAACAAAACGGCATCCTGAGTATGCCTACCGGACAATCAGGACACCCGCTCTCGCCCTATTATCGCAGTCACCATCAGGACTGGCTCGAAGGACGTGCGACACCATTACTCGGCGGTGATAGCCAGCATCAATTGCGTTTAGTACCAGGCAACGGTGATGCCCAGTAATGATGTGCTGGCGTTAAGCCACAGCTTAGCGCTGGCATTGCGGACAATACACCGTGCTGCGCTGACCAAGACGGATTTCCTTGAGCCGTGTTTTACAACGCATACACAACTTGCCGCCACGCCCATAAACCGCTAACTGCTGCGCAAAATAACCTGGCTGACCATCAACTTGAGTGAAATCTCGCAACGAGGTGCCACCCTGCTGAATAGCTTGCGCCAAGGTTTCTTTAATCAACGGCACTAAACGCTGATAACGCTGACGACTCACCTTACCAGCGGCACGTTTAGGGTGAATACCGGCTTTAAACAGCGATTCGTTGGCGTAAATATTACCCACCCCAACCACCACATGATTATCCATGATGAAGGTCTTTATGGCCTGTTGTCGGCCTCGCGAACGCTGAAACAAATAATCGGTGTTAAAAGCTTCGGTCAACGGTTCTGGCCCCAAGTTTTTTAATAAAACATGCTGTTCTGCATCATCGTCGACATAGAGCAAGGCGCCGAAGCGACGCGGGTCGTTTAAGCGTAAGCTTTGTCCATTGGCAAATACTAATTCGACATGGTCATGCTTTTTTAACGGTGTCGATGACGGCACTACCCGTAGCGCGCCGGACATCCCTAAATGCAAGATCAAAGTGCCAGCATCGGTCTCTAACAGCAGGTATTTCGCGCGTCGTTGTACGCGTTGCAGGCGCTCTCCAACAACCGCCTGCACGCGTTCGGGCACCGGCCAGCGCAAGCGACTGTCATGTACCTTGACGGCGATAATTTGCTGTCCCTCAACGTGCGGGCTAATGCCCATGCGACTGACTTCAACTTCGGGTAATTCTGGCATAACTTTCCTATTCACTGGCGGTTTTCAGTGCACCATGAAAACCATAATGGCAATTGCCTCAATTAACGACCCAGCAACGCTGCCAAGGAGGGTTTTATAATTTCATAAACTTGCTTACCGCTGTCGCTAACCATCAATCGCGGTGGCTGCCCATCAAATAGCACCACGGTCACTAATGGACGTCCATCGGCAAAGCGCAATTGTACATCGGTGACGTAATCGTCGGGGGTTTTTGTGTCGTCCACCGCTTTCACTTGCAAGGCTGACCAAGCCTCGATTAATCCACTAATTTGCGTTTGGCTGTAGTCGCAATCGGCGGTACAACGCCAGCCTTCTGCGGTTGACTCAAATTGGGTATCAGCAATGCGGATCTCCACCAACTCTAAATCGGCAGGAAATAAGCGCATCAGTGCGTCGGCGCTATCACCATTGGCAGTCGCTGACGGCAGCGAGTCATTGGCTTCGGTTGAATTGGCTGGTACTGTTTCGTCGCTGTCTTTGTTGCCGGGCGTAACCACATAAAAAACGACCATAAACAACAAGATGGCATATATATAAACATTGTTTCTGGCACGCCGTGACAAGCGCATGCCCAAAAAACGCCGGTATTCGTTGTTATCTTTTGCCATGGTTTGCTCCTTGCTAAGCGCTATTCGCGGTCATTATTGTGTTTAAAAGCGCTTGTGGTTATTACTGATTATGCTCTATATTCGCCAGCGATCATATTAAGGATACCGCCGTGAGTCGTTTACATCCATCAATTGCCCTGATCATGGCTAACATCGATACGTTGGTCGATAACGGCTATTTGATTGTGCCTGACTTTCTTGCCCCAAATGAGGTTGCGCTATTAGCAAATTACGCACAGCAATTGCAAGAGGATCGTTGGCAACACGCAGCGATTGGCCGAGAGCACAGTAAAACCACCAACTCGCAGGTACGTCGCGACCGCATTAAGTGGTTAGACAACAGTACAACTGCCGAAGCCGATTATTTGGCATTGATGGAGAGTTTGCGTCTACAAATCAATCGTGCGCTGTTTATGGGTCTATTTGATTACGAATGTCACCTCGCCTGGTACCCACCCGGTAGTTTTTACCGCAAGCATTTAGATGCTTTTAAAGGTCGTAGCAATCGAGTTCTGACATCGGTGTTTTACTTAAATCAAGATTGGTCGGCTGACGACGGCGGCGAACTGGTCATGTACGGCAATAACGGTGAAGTACTTGAGCGCATTCTGCCAGAGGCGGGTAAGCTAGTGTTATTTTTGAGCGATGTGTTTGTCCATGAAGTGTTGCCGGGTAAACGACAACGTTTGAGTATCAGCGGTTGGTTTCGTGTTAATAATAGCATTGGCGGGCGCATCGACCCTTCACGTTAACGCCGTGCATGAGCTAGCCACCAAGCCCTCACCCAACAAACATAAAATAGCAGCATTGATAACGCTTGCAGACTGATTGCAGTGAGAAAACCCACAACATGCGGCTGCGCTAGGGTTGCATACAGTAACACCAAGAAGTTCAGTAATAACGAAGCAACCATGAACACCGCCAGCCACATCGGTGGCCGAAAACTAGCGGTAGCCATTCCCATACAAAGTAATGCCACCAACATGTGATGGTAGTTGGTATATAGACGTTGTTGTGTTAACCACACCCAGACAAACACCACGGCAAAAGAAACCAGCGCAGCGATATATAATGGCTTAACCCAGCTTCTGATGTTCATCGGCAATCCTTTATATCAGTTTTGCTTATAAAAAAACCCGGCAAAGCCGGGTTTTTAAAGCTAAACGCTATAATCAGACGATTACTTGATTTTAGCTTCTTTGAAGATCACGTGCTTACGAACCACTGGATCGTATTTTTTGATCTCCATTTTTTCTGGCATGGTGCGCTTATTTTTATCTGTGGTATAGAAATAACCCGTACCCGCAGATGACACCAAACGAATCTTATCGCGCATAACTTAAGCTTCCTTAGATTTTTTCGCCACGGCTGCGGAGATCCGCCAGCACCGTGTCGATACCTTTTTTGTCGATGATACGCATTCCTTTAGTAGAAATACGTAACTTCACCCAACGCTTCTCGCTTTCAACCCAGAAACGGTGAGTTTGCAGGTTTGGCAGGAAGCGACGCTTAGTCGCGTTATTTGCGTGCGAGCGGTTGTTACCAACTACCGGACGCTTACCTGTTACTTGGCATACTCGTGACATCGTTATTACTCCAAAATTGCTTCAAGCTCGCCTGTCGCCCAACGTGGCCTTGCCTTGAAATCCGAGGGCGCATTTTATACAGCAAACTGGCCCGGCAATCAAGTGATCACGGCTAAAATTTGATCCATTCCGATCATCGGGCGCTACTTTACAGCAATCCGCCAACAAGCGCCAGCCTTACCGTTAAGCAATATTCGCTAGCCCAGCATAATTTTATAATAAACCCCGTTCGGCAAACGACACCGGCGCTCCAGCCCCCACCACAAAATGGTCGAGCAAGCGCACATCAACTAAATTCAGCGCGCGTTTAAGGCGCTCGGTCACACGCTGGTCGGCTTGGCTTGGCTCGCTAACACCGGAGGGATGATTGTGCGCCAAAATCACCGCAGCAGCGTTATGTTGTAAAACTAACTTGATGACCTCGCGCGGATATACCGGCGCGGCGTTAATAGTGCCATGAAAGAGCTCCTCATAACGCAACAAACGGTGTTGACTATCGAGCAATAGCAGCGCGAAAACTTCGCGCTGCTGATGACGTAACTGCGCCGTCAAATATTGTTTAACATGATCCGGTTCAGAAAAGCAGCATTCGCGACTTAAGCGCTCTTGCAAGTAACGTTTGGCTAACTCCATCACCACCTGCAGCTGCAATACTCGAGCCGGGCCTAGACCACGATGACTGAGCAACTGCTCGGTACCGGCACTGAGTAGCGCGGCTAAACCACCAAAACCATGTAGTAATTGCTGCGCGTAAATCAGCACATTTTGTCCACGTATACCGCGCCCTAACAACACCGCTAATAGTTCGGCGTCAGACAGCGCATTAGCGCCGTATTGCATCAACTTTTCGCGAGGCTTTTCTGTCAGTGGCCACGTATTGGACATAGTTCTTTCTCCTTGCTGACCTTAGCATCATTGCTAGCGTCCGCTCGGTAACTGTGCAATGAACAATACTGATTATAGTGGCGCCGGTCAGCGTCGTATGAAAAGACGACATGTCGACGCGGGTACTCGGTTAATGACGACATTGAACGGCTACCCGAAAAGCATCGCCCATGTTAGTCTAAAGGGGTTAATAAAACGGGGGCACAGGTATGCCACAATTATCGGGTAAACGTGTACTACTAGGCGTCAGTGGCGGTATCGCCGCCTATAAAACGCCAGAGCTGGTACGCCGTTTAAAAGAGCAAGGCGCCGACGTGCGGGTGGTATTAACGCAAGGCGCAAAGGCGTTCGTCACCGCAATGAGCTTACAAGCGGTGTCAGCTAACCCTGTACACGACAATTTGCTCGATCCCGCCGCAGAAGCGGCTATGGGTCATATTGAATTGGCCAAATGGGCAGATTTAATCGTTATAGCACCAGCATCCGCCAACCTATTAGCGCGCCTAACTCACGGCTTTGCCGATGACTTACTAACAACGTTATGCTTGGCCTCCACGGCCCCTATTTATGTCGCGCCAGCGATGAACCAACAAATGTGGGCAGCGGCAGCGACCCAAGCCAATATGGCGCAACTCAGCGCTCGTGGTGTGATTACTATCGGCCCCGATAGTGGTGAACAAGCCTGTGGCGATGTCGGCGCCGGCCGTATGGTGCAACCGGACGCCATTGTCGCGTTTCTGCAGCAACCACGCCAAGCAGCTGTAAGCGCGGCTAACGGTTCAGCGTTAGCCGGTAAAAAAGTGGTGATCACCGCCGGACCAACCCGCGAGGCCATTGATCCAGTTCGTTATCTCAGTAACTTCAGTTCCGGTAAGATGGGGTATGCTGTGGCGGCGGCGGCACAGGCCGCAGGTGCAACGGTGACATTAGTCAGTGGCCCGGTCCAGTTAACCACGCCACCAGGGGTCGCACGCGTCGACGTCGACAGTGCTGAACAAATGCTACAAGCGGTTACACGATTACTGGACGAAGGTTGTGACATTTTTATCGGCTGTGCAGCGGTTGCCGACTATCGTATGGCGCAAATCGCCGACAATAAAATGAAGAAAACCGACGCCGACGAATTAACGCTGACCTTGGTTAAAAATCCCGATATCATTGCTTACGTCGGGCAACACCCTAAGCGGCCGTTTACCGTTGGCTTTGCGGCGGAAACACAAGACCTGGCGGCCTATGCGCAGGATAAGTTAACGCGTAAAAACTTGAACATGATTGCCGCCAACGACGTCAGCATTGACGGTCAGGGCTTTAACAGCGATAACAATGCGCTCACTGTTTATTGGCAGAATGGCCAACAATCTTTACCATTAGCGACTAAAAGCGACATCGCAACAGCATTGATAGCGCTGATTGCGGACCATCATAATCAATAAAAAAGTCGTTTTTTAGTTATCTTTTAACCGATTTCTTAACTCATTTTGCAGCGATAATGACACGAATTAACTATAAAATTTTAGATCCTCGTATTGGGAATGACATTCCATTACCCACCTACGCCACCCCGGGTTCCGCCGGCATCGATTTACGCGCTTGCCTGCCGGAACCGCTCACCATTGCCCCGGGTGAAACGGTACTGATTGGTACCGGTCTTGCTATTCATATTGCCGATCCAGGCTTGGCAGCTACCATTTTGCCGCGTTCAGGATTAGGCCATAAGCATGGCATCGTATTAGGCAATCTAGTCGGACTTATCGACTCTGATTATCAAGGTGAGCTCAAGGTCTCCTGCTGGAACCGCAGCGATAAAGCATTCACGGTGGAAGTTGGCGAGCGTATCGCGCAAATGGTGATTCTGCCTGTTATTCAGGCTGACTTTCAGCAAGTCGACGAATTTACCAGCAGCGAACGTGGCAGCGGTGGCTTCGGCCATACCGGCACGCGCTAAGCAGCAAGGACTGACAACATGGCTACACAAAAACGCAATCGCCGCGAGGAGATCTTGCAGTGCTTAGCGGCAATGCTGGAAACCAGCCCCGGACAACGTATCACTACCGCTCGCTTAGCGGCCGAACTCGGCGTGTCTGAAGCCGCGCTTTACCGTCACTTCCCTTCAAAAGCACGTATGTTTGAGGGCTTGATAGAGTTTATCGAAGATACACTACTGACCCGTATCAACCGCATTTTAGATGAAGAAAAAGATACCTTATTGCGCTGCCAAGCTATCTTACATTTGCTACTGGGTTTTACCGAGCGTAACCCGGGCATTACCCGCATATTGACCGGTGACGCCTTGCTGGGCGAACAACTGCGCTTGCGCAACCGTATTGCTTTGCTATTTGAGAAGCTAGAAGCACAACTCAAGCAAGTCTTACGCGAGCGTCGTATCCGCGAACAGGATGCTACACCACTGAGTAGTGACGAAGGATTATTGGCTAACCTGTTGCTGAGCTACGCTGAGGGTAAAATCGGTCAATTTGTACGCTCTGACTTTACCCGCAAACCGACCGATGCATTTCAACAGCAATGGCAAGTATTGCAGCTTAGTTTGTTGGCACCGGAATAACACCGGCGTTAGACAATTGATGAGGAATAAAAAAACGCACGGTTTCGATAACCGTGCGTTTTTTTGAATCAATGCTTACTCAAAGGTTTTTGCACGACTTAGCAAATTAATAGCGGCCTGACGAGGCTCTAAACCATTATATAAGACGTCATAAATCTGTTCACAAATAGGCATTTCGACATCGTTGCGGCGTGCCAAGGCAACCACTTCCCGGGTATTGCGATAACCTTCAACCGCCTGCCCGATACTACTCAGTGCGTCGTCTACCGACTTACCTTTACCCAACGCTAAGCCAAAGCGTCGATTACGCGACTGATTGTCGGTACAAGTGAGTATTAAATCACCCAAGCCAGCCATACCGGTAAAGGTTTCAGCTTTGGCTCCCAGTTTTAAACCCAATCGGGTTAACTCGGCTAAACCACGCGTGATCAAGGCCGTACGTGCATTTGCCCCAAAGCCAATACCATCGGCCATGCCGGCACCGATAGCGATGACATTTTTTACCGCACCGCCAAGCTGCACACCGATAAAATCATTATTGACGTACACCCGAAAAGAGCGTTCGCAATGCAGCATTTCAGACAGTTCTTGCACAAACTGGTCGTCGCTCGACGACATCGAAATAGCAGTCGGCAAGCCTTTTGCCATCTCGGCAGCAAATGTCGGTCCTGACAGCACCGCTAACGAACAGCTATCGCCCAAAATATCCTGCGCAACCTCGTACAGCAGACGCCCAGTCTCTGGCTCTAACCCTTTTGTTGCCCAAGCAACTCGCGCCAGCGTCTGCAACAATGGCTTGCAGTCGCGTAACAAATCAGCAAACCCTTGGCTGGGCACTACCACCACAATATTGCGGCTGTGCGCCAATGCCAGCGTCAAATCACTGGTCACCGATAGGCTAGCGGGGAATGGACAATCTGGCAGATAGCGACTGTTTTCATGGTGCTCGGCCATGGCCGCCACTTGCGTTTGATCGCGTCCCCAAAGCAGCGTATCGACCCCTTTGCGGGCAAAGCATATAGCTAGGGCGGTGCCATAAGACCCCGCCCCGAGTACGCTGACTGTTTGTGCAGTCGTCATAAAAGCTTACGCGTCAGCCTTTGGCGCTTCGCCTTCAGCTTGCTGCTGTTGTTGTTGCAGCTGCTGCGCATATAATGCATCAAAGTTAACAGGGGCTAAGTTAAGCTGTGGGAAAGTTGCACGAGAAACCATGCTCGACAGCGTTTCACGCGCATATGGGAACAAGATGTTCGGGCAGAATGCACCCAACAAGTGCGAGCGTTGCTCTTCATCTAAATGGTCGCCAATGGTGAAAATACCCGCTTGATGAACTTCACATAAGAACGCCACGTCATCACCGATTTTGTTGGTCGCGGTGACAGTTAAAACAACTTCATACAGATTGTCTTCGATTTTTTCGTTTTTAACCTGTAAGTCTAAGTTCAGGTGTGGTTTCCATTCTTTACGGAAAGTTTTAGGTGCGTCAGGTGCTTCAAAAGAAACATCTTTCACATAAATACGTTGAATAGCGAAAGCCATTTGCTGTTGTTGTTCTGCGGCAGCGCCGTTAGCTTGCTGTTGTTCAGCCATGTTATTACTTCCTATCTTGTTCTGATGTGATCTTAAATTATAAAAGGTGACACTAGCGTTTCTGTGTCAACGGCAGACTGGCGTTCTTCCAGCCGGTAATACCACCTTGCAGTACCGAAGCTTGTTTAAAACCCGCTTTGTACAATTGTGTGGCTACAGCCTTGGCACTTAACCCTGTTGCACAGACTACTACAATGGGGACACCTTTATACTTTTCAAGGCTGCCGATTTCACCGTCGCGAATTTGTGCAGCGGTGACATGTTCAGAGTCAATAATATGACCCTTACGAAACTCTTCAGCCGAGCGCGTATCGACAAAGATACCGTCTTGCCGATTGACCAGCAAGGTCGCTTGTTGCGGCGTAATCGTTTTCACCGGCGACAACATCGCGCTCACAGTGGTGTAAATCAACGCCAATAATAAACCTGCCCACAACGCGCTCATTAGCGGGTGGTTCGTTAAAAATTGTACGAGCTGCTCGTCTATCACCGTACACTCCCTTAAGTTAAAGCCTTAGCTATTCAGGCCCGAGTATACCGCTAGCGACGCCACTTTGCAGTAAAATCGGGGGTGGGTGCGAAGTCTAGCAAAATACCGTAGAATAAGGCCAGAAAATAGACTACATAAGTTCGGTAACGCGATAGAGGTGTTTATGACGGCAACAGGACGTGCAACCAAAAAACCTTTGGTATTGTTGATATTAGATGGTTGGGGCTACCGTGAAGCCGCACCAGACAACGCTATCACCAGCGCCAACACGCCCGTCATGGACCGTTTATGGGCCACCTACCCGCATGCTTTTGTGAATGGTTCTGGCATGGCAGTCGGCTTGCCTGATGGACAAATGGGTAACTCCGAAGTCGGCCACGTTAACTTAGGCGCTGGGCGCGTTGTCTATCAAGATTTTACTCGCATTAGCAAAGCCATTGAGGACGGTGAGTTTTTCCAAAACCCGGTGCTCACCGACAACGTCGATAAGGCCGTGCAGCAAGGCAAAGCGGTGCATATTATGGGCCTGCTTTCACCAGGCGGCGTGCATAGCCACGAAGACCATTTGTTAGCGATGGTCGAATTAGCAGCGCAGCGCGGTGCTGAAAACATATATGTCCATGGTTTTTTAGATGGTCGCGATACACCACCGCGTTCAGCGGGGCCTAGCATCGAACGTTTTGAAGATTTATTCACTAAATTAGGCAAAGGACGCTTTGCTACGCTCAGTGGACGCTTTTATGCCATGGATCGTGACAAACGTTGGGATCGCGTCGAGCAAGCCTATAACGCGGTCGTTGATGGTCAGGCTCAGCATCGCTATGAAAATGCCAAGCATGCGTTATTGGCGGCCTATGAACGTGATGAGAGCGACGAATTTGTCGCGCCGAGCATTATTGGTCAAGCAGCGCCGATTGCCGACGGCGATGCGGTGTTCTTTATGAACTTCCGTGCCGACCGTGCGCGACAGCTCAGTCATGCTTTTGTGGATAGCGATTTTGACGGCTTCCAACGTCAACGTCAGCCACAACTGAGTGGCTTTGTGATGCTCACCGAATATGCCGCCGACATTGCCGCGCCGGTTGCATTTGCACCAGAGAGTTTAAATAACGTGTTAGCCGAATGGTTAGCCAAACACGACAAAACGCAACTACGTATTTCCGAGACCGAAAAGTACGCCCATGTCACTTTCTTTTTCAGCGGTGGTCGTGAGCAAACCTTTGCTGGCGAAGAGCGTATTTTGATCCCGTCACCTAATGTGAAAACCTACGACTTACAACCGGAAATGAGTTCGACCGAACTCACTGATAAGTTGGTCGATGCCATTCACGGTGGACAGTACGACGTTATCATTTGTAATTACCCTAACGGCGACATGGTTGGTCATACCGGTAACTTTGCCGCCGCGGTCAAAGCAGTAGAAGCGGTTGATCATTGTATTGGACGCGTTGTTGAGGCGCTGCAAGCAGTAGGCGGCGAGTGCTTGATCACTGCCGACCACGGCAATGCCGAACAGATGAGCGATGAACACAGCGGTCAGGCGCATACGGCCCATACCAGCGAGCCAGTGCCCTTTATTTATGTTGGCCGAGAAGCGAGCACTAAAGACGGTAAATTATCCGACGTTGCGCCCACCATGCTGCATTTAATGGGTATGGAGATTCCGGCTGAAATGACCGGCACGCCGTTGATGCAACTGAAGCGCTAGTGATGTCGCCGCGTCAACGGACGACTCTGTCACAACATAGCCGTGGCCTTTGCCTCGGCTTGTTGCTAAGTTGCGCTGTCGGCGCATTAACGTCGACGCTGCCGGCGTGGGCGCAAACAGCCGACCGTCAGCAGACAGAGGCACAAATAGCCACCATTCAGGCGGAGATAAAAAAACGTCGCGAGCAAATGGCTAGCCGCCGCGAGCAAATGTCGGCGCAACAGCAACAATTGCGCAAGCTTGAGTTAGAAACAGCCCAGTTGGCAAAACAACTGGCACAAACCGATCAGCAGTTACGCGAAAATCAACAGCGTATTGATGAGCTGGAGACACGTCAGGCGACACTACAACAACGTTTGCAGGAACAAGCCAAGCAGTTAGAAGCTCAGTTAGTCAGCGCTTACACGGCCGGTCAAAACGATTTCTTAAAAATGTTGCTTAACCAACAAAACCCGGCCGAATTTGAGCGTATGCTGAGCTATTACCGCTACTTGAACCAAGCGCGCATGGCTGAAATTGACGCGCTACGCGCCACTCAACAAGAGCTAGACGAAGTGCAACAACAGTTGCTGCAGCAGCGCCAGCTGTTAGCACAAATTAAAGTCGAACAAGGCCAGCAACGACAGGCTCTTGACCGACAACAACAACAGCAACAGCAGCAACTCGCCAAACTGCAACAGGCACAGCGCAACGATGAACAAAGCGTAACCCAGTTACAGCAAGATCAGGCTGAGCTAGAGGCGGTGTTAGATGCCATCATTGCCGCTATGCGCAACGATGTTTCATTGGATGGTTTGGCCGCCTTAAAAGGCAAACTGAACTGGCCCACACAAGGCAAGCTGCAACGTTTGTTTGGCCGCTCCCGCAGTGGCCCGATTGACTGGAGCGGCGTGTTGATCGAGGGGCAGTTGGGTCAATCGGTTAACAGTGTCGATGACGGCCGGGTATTATTTGCAGATTGGTTGCGCGGTTTTGGTTTGCTGTTAGTGGTCGATCATGGCGAAGGCTACATGACCCTGTATGGCTTTAATCAAGCGTTAATTAAAGATGTCGGAGATACCGTTAGGCGAGGCGAAGAAATCGCACTCATGGGACAAAGTGGTGGTCGTAGCGAACCCGCTTTATACTTTGAAGTTCGTTACCGCGGTGAGCCGCAAAATCCGACCCAATGGTGCCGTTAACGGTGACTAGTCAGCAGCACACAAATCGCCGTTTTAGGCAACTGTTAAGCAGCCTGATGTTGTCGCTATTGCTGTTGTTAATGAGCTCTCCTAGCCACGCCAACTCGCGACAAACACCTGCCCTTAAACCACGTATCGCGATCATTATCGATGACGTTGGCAATAACGCTCACGACCTGAACTTGCTTGATTTACCCGGCTCCATCACCTTTGCGGTATTGCCGCATACGCCTTATGCGCGCAGCTTTGCGCTACGCGCGCATCGCGCTAATAAACAACTGATGTTACATATGCCGATGGAAACGTTGAATGGCAATGCCTTAGGACCCGATGCGCTAACCAGCAATATGGCTCGTATCGACATTCAAAACACCTTGCTACAAGCGTTGGATAGTGTGCCTTTCGTTGAGGGCGCTAATAACCATATGGGCAGTAAGCTGACACAACTCCCCTCAGTAATGAACTGGGTGATGCAGGTACTGTCGTCGCGACAGCTTTACTTTATCGATAGTCGTACCACCGAGTACACCGTTGCCGAAGACATCGCATGGCGTTTAGGTTTAGCAACGGCACGGCGTAATGTGTTTTTGGATAACGAATTAGATAGTGCCGCACTGAGTCGGCAGTTTAATCAGCTACTTCGCTACGCGGAACGCCACGGTAGCGCTATCGGTATTGGCCACCCTTACCCAGAAACCGTTGCCTTCTTACAAGCACATATCAACGAAATCGAGAGGCGTGGCATCGAATTAGTATTCGCTTCGGAATTGACCGTCAGTATGCCTCAATAAGCGACTCAGCCGGTGGCTTTTTCCAGTTCTGTGAGTAACCATAAGGCTTGCTCGCGATGCTCACCACAGACGTCTTCGCTGGCATCAAACTGAGCGCAAACGTCGGGCCGTTGGGGTTGTCCAAATAGTCGACAAAGATTATCGCTATCTAATTGTACACAACGTTCGCCAGCGGCTTTGCCAGCAGGCATACCGGGGATGGGTGAACTAATTGAAGGCGCGATACAGCAAGCACCGCAACCCATTCGACACTGCATTCTAAGACACTCCTAGCCTGACTTATAAAAGTTTAGCACTAAGCGGCATAACGTCCCTATCAGCAACGCACTTTGATGGTGATTAGCGGATTGCCGTTGCGATCATAAAAATGAGCGTCGCAAAGTTGATAATCCCAACCACCGCCTATTGGTGTACCACCACCAATGCCACCACCGGTTGTCGGTAGCGGCTTGTAACCGCCTCCGCTAACGCTACCAGCGGGGGTCGTTTGCGGGCTACCAAAAGCTTCGGTTAGTGCGACTTTGACGCAGGGAGACAGCTCCACTGTACTTTTCGCGGGATTGGTCAATACCGACCAAGACTGACCACCAATGTAGGTTAGGCTGTGATTCAACGAAATTTCGATATGAGAGCCTTTTGGCGTTAATGTAAAAATCACCTTAGAGGGTTGATTATTACCCTCTGCAGCTAAGCCATCGGGTAACGGGAAGTTGAAAGCAACATTTTTTTGTATTTGTTTATTATCCCAACTTAGCGAGACATTAAATCCCAGCTTTTGTAAGCCCAAGCCGATACCGGTGAATTCGACCTCATCGAAAAAATCACCCGGTGTGCCATCGAAATTTGCATACTGCTCGTTGACTTGCATTTGCAAACGACTCTCAAACTCTCCGCTAGTTGCGGCTTTTACGGCTTGATACTGTGAGCTCCCATTGGCGCAAGAAAAGTCATTGGCACTCGCCGTGTTAGCTGCCGTTATTTTAGTCGCCCCCTGTGCTTGGTCTCCGAGCCAATCGTAGAACGCTTGCGATGTGTCAAAGGTTGTACTGAGGTTATTGGCGATACTATCCGCGCGAGCAGCCAATCGATTACTGTATTCAACACCGTTACGAATCATCGCGTCGACAGTTTGCGGATGATCATAAGCGACTACCTGCAACTGCATCACTGGTGGAAACATGCCTTGATGGCTATGGCTCAGCTGAAATCCCCAAAGCCTGCCGCTGGCTTCGTTCAATACCGCAGCATAACGTGGCGTGCTGTAACAAGCCTGATTATCAATCGATATGATCTCACTGTTGTCTTTCGCCACACAGCGTAAAAGCGGATAGCTATGTGCTTTTACCAGATTTTTGGCCTCGCTGAAGCTACAGTCGTCACAGGTGTATGCTTGTACGTTTTTTTCAGGCAGAGCCTGTGCATCACTGGCTGGTGAAAATAGAGCATGCAAGCCTATAACCACAACAAAACCGAGGCTGTCTTTTAGCATGATGAGTCCCTTCTAAAGATCTAGAATCAAAAAATTAACATTAAAACAATAACAGTTCAAAATTTAGTCTTAATTTCGATATTTTTAGGGATACCATACATCGCGACAAAACAAACAAAAAAGCGCCCGATGGGCGCTTCTTCTTCAATAACCTGTTCAGTTCGGTCAATGCTATTGCATGGCTGCACGTAGCTTTTTCATGGCATTCGCTTCAAGCTGACGCACACGCTCTGCAGAAACCGAATATTTGTCGGCCAATTCTTGCAATGTGGTCTTGTTGTCTTCTTCTAACCAACGTGCCTTGACGATGTCTTGGCTGCGTTCGTCTAGTGTCTTCAGTGCTGACCACAAACGTTGATTAGTGTGAGATTCGTAATCTTCTGCTTCAACCTCAGCCGCCAAATCAGAACGTTGATCTTGCAAGTATAAAGCTGGCGAATAGGTATTACCGTCACGCGCGTCATCGTCATCAGAACTTAATTCAAAAGCTTGGTCATGGGCGCTCATGCGCGCTTCCATTTCCATCACTTCTGAAGTGCTCACACCGAGCTCGTCGGCTACGGTTTGTACCTCGTCGTGACTAAACCAGCCCAGACGCTTTTTCATTTTACGCAAGTTAAAGAATAACTTACGCTGCGCCTTGGTGGTGGCGATTTTAACTACACGCCAATTACGTAATACGTATTCATGAATTTCGGCTTTAATCCAATGCACCGCGAACGATACCAAGCGCACACCCACCGCAGGATTAAAGCGTTTTACCGCTTTCATTAAGCCGATGTTACCCTCTTGAATCAAATCGGCTTGCGGTAAACCATAGCCTGAATAACTGCGAGCAACATGCACCACAAAGCGTAAATGCGAGAGGATCAATTGCTTCGCAGCGGCCAAGTCGCCGCCATCATGCAGGCGTTCAGCGAGATCACGCTCTTCTTCCGCAGACAACATAGGAATGCGGTTTACTGACTGAATGTAAGATTCCAGGCTACCGCTTTGTGGAACGGTTAAAGCCATGGTTTTTAAATCAGCGCTCATGCGTTTTACACCTCTTCTGACTACTTTTAACGCCCAACCGGGCATGTCAACTTCGACCACCATTTGCGTCGAGAGTTCACCGGACTCTACATTCTAGCAAAGGATCGGTATCGATCAAGACGATTTAAAGCACTCGTCTGCATCGATATGACTTAACTAGTCGTCAACGCTATCACAATTACGTGACAAATTGATGAAAAGATCGGTAACAAGTCGTGTCAGCGCGGTTCAATACTGAGTACGTGTCGCCGCACCGCTATGTAAGAACCTAACAAGCCTAAGCCAATAGCAATGCCCCATAAAACCAGCATCTCGTTAAAGGATAAGCCAGCCAAGCGGAACTGTCCGTCATACAGTTCGGTGATAGCTATCACCGAGCTTGATAGCCACCACACCAACAAGAAAGTCGCCAACCAAGCGATGATGCCACCCACCACGCCATACCAAATGCCGGTATATAAGAATGGCCGTTGAATATACGCATTGGTCGCACCGACCAGTTTCATAATGACGATTTCTTCGCGCTTGCTCAAAATGTTCAAACGAATGGTGTTACCGACAATGAGCAGTGCTGACAAGCAGAGTAACAGCGCCAAGCCCACAAAGACATCGCTGACTAATCGCTGCATCGCTTGCAAGCGCGTTAACCATTGCACGTCCAGTTTGCCAAACTCGATTTCGCGTTGTTTTTCTAAGTTTTGTAATAAACGTTGTGCCTGAGTCGGGTCGCTAAACAGCTCACCCGGCGTAGCAATCACCACCGGCGGCAGCGGGTTGCTGGTTAAGTAATCCAAGGCCTCGCCAAAACCGGCGCGCTGTTTAAAGTCTGCTAACCCCTGCTCGGGGCTGATGTAACGTACCGCATCTAGCTGTGAATCAAGCTTTAACCGCTCTAACAGCGTTTGAATTTGAGTGTCGGATAAATCTTTACGCAAAAACAATGTAATTTCTGACGCCTGCTGAAACTCATTAGCCACCGCATCGGTATTTTTTACCAAAATATACAGCGTAGCTGGCAACGTCAGGCTTAATCCTAGTACCGCCATGGTCATTAACGATGCGATCGGATTGCGCGTCAGCTCGCCCAAACTGGCAACGGCTTGCTGGGCGTTATGAACAAAAAACATCACGAAGCGTTTTGTTAGCGATAGATTATTTTTCTTGGCGCCCGAGGCGCTACTGGGACGATTACGAAACAGTAAGCTCATACCACTGGCTCCTGTAATCCATCATCAACCATGGTGCCCTCTTTCAGCGTTAATGTGCGATAACGCAAACGAGCGATCAGACCTAAATCATGGGTAGCTATCAGTACCGACACGCCGACGGCATTGAATTCCTCGAACAATCGAATGATGTCCATCGACAACTTCGGGTCCAGATTACCGGTCGGCTCATCGGCCAACAGCAGTGGCGGCTTGGTCACCACCGCACGGGCAATACCCACGCGCTGCTGCTCTCCGCCCGATAACATGACGGGATAATGACGCTCTTTGCTCAGCAGGCCAACCTTGTCCAGCGCTGCTTGTACTCGCTTACGTGCCTCTTGAATGCTGTAACCCTCAATCAACAGCGGCAACGCGACGTTATCGAATACCGTTTTATCCATCAATAGGCGGTGATCCTGAAAAATCATACCAATATCACGTCGCACGTAAGGAACTTGTCCCGGCTTAATTCGATTTAGGTCATGCCCGTTGATAAACACGTGGCCAGCAGTGGGTCGCTCCATCAAACTGATCAATTTCAGCATGGTGCTTTTACCGGCACCAGAATGGCCGGTCAAAAACGCCATTTCACCGGGCTGCAAATGCATATTCACTTGCCGTAGAGCTTGGTGGCCCCCGGCGTAAGTTTTGCTGACGTTGTCAAATTTGATCATGGCAATGATGTCCTATCAATGAGCCTTAAAAACCACTAACTTGCTGACTTATTCCGGTCAAACAGAGCTTCGATAAAATCGTCGGCGACAAAAGGCCGCAGATCCTCTAACGCTTCGCCTACGCCAATATAACGAATAGGGATATTAAACTGATCGGCAATAGCAAAAATCACTCCACCCTTGGCGGTACCGTCTAATTTAGTCAAGGTAATGCCCGATACCCCCACCGCTTCGCTAAACAAACGTGCCTGACTAATGGCATTCTGGCCGGTGCCAGCGTCTAAGGTTAACATTACTTCGTGCGGTGCGTTGGCATCTATCTTTTTCATCACCCGGACAATTTTCTTTAATTCGTCCATCAGATTGGCTTTATTCTGCAATCGACCCGCGGTGTCGGCAATCAACACGTCTATACCACGCGCTTTTGCCGCGGCCACCGCATCGTAAATCACCGATGCGCTGTCGGCACCGGTATGCTGTGCAATCACAGCAATATCGTTGCGCTCACCCCACACTTGCAACTGTTCTACCGCCGCCGCGCGGAACGTATCACCAGCGGCCAACATGACCGATTTACCTTGTGCTTTGAATTGCTTAGCTAGCTTACCGATAGTCGTCGTTTTACCAACACCGTTAACACCCACCATCAACATCACGTAGGGCATTTCACCGCCGCTGTCTAACGTTAGTGGCTGCTCAACCGGCTGTAGGATCTCGGTCATTTGTTGCTGCAAAACGTCGTATAACGCATCGGCATCTTTTAGCTGACGTCGGTCGGCTTGTTTGGTCAGACGCTCGATAATGCGAGTAGTGGTGTCCATGCCGACATCGGCCATTAATAATTGTGTTTCTAATTCCTCAAACAGCTCATCATCGATTTTTTTACCACTGAAAATCGATGCTAAACCGGAACCGATATTCTCAGACGTACGTTTTAAACCGCCCGTTAAACGCCCCCATAACCCTTTTTTCTGTACCGTCGGTTCGGGTTCGGGTTCGGGTTCGGGTTCGGGTTCGGGTTCGGGTTCGGGTTCGGGTTCGGGTGGCGATGATGGCTCCGAACTCGATGTTTGCTCAAGCTGAGCCGCCGCATTTTCGGCGCTAACTTGCGCACAAATTTCGGCAGCATCAGGAGCCGCTAGCTCGGCAACCGAAGCGGCCGTGTGCTCGGCCTCATCGGCTTCCGGTTCGGCTGGCTCTTCACGCAACGATGATTGCTCGGCCTGCTGTTCCTGAGCCTGTTGCTGTTGCTTTTTCTTCTTTTTCCCAAATAGGGAGAAAAATGATCCTTTTGCCATGAATTGAATACCTTGGAAGTCAACTGCTGGAACGTCTACAATAGCGCGACATAATTTGCTCAAGTCTACCACGCAGGAACGCTGGTGACGACATTCCCTAACCGCCCGTTGTTGCGGGTCAATCGCACAGGTTCAGTATGGCAGGCTCGAAAAACGCAAAAGGTAGTGGCAGTTTTCGCATCATTGGCGGGCAATGGCGTGGCCGTCGACTAGCCATTGCCGATAGCGAGGGACTACGCCCGACCACCGACCGTGTGCGTGAAACATTATTTAACTGGCTGCAATTTGATATTCGCGGCGCACGCTGTTTGGACTTATTTGCCGGCAGCGGTAGCTTGGGGTTAGAGGCCTTATCGCGCGGTGCCGCCAGCGTGACCATGGTCGAAAAAGCGCCAGCCGTGGCACGGCAACTAAAGCAGCATTTACAAACTCTACACAGCGCACAAGCCGAGGTCGTACAAAGTGACGCCTTGCAGCTACTACAAACCGCGACCGCAAACACTTACCAAATCGTCTTTATCGATCCGCCATTCCGGCAACAGTTATTGCAGCCGAGTATCGACTTATTACAGGCATCCGGCTGGCTAGCAGCAAACGCTTACATTTATGTTGAAAGTGAAAAAGGCTGGCAAGGACAACTTCCGCGGACATGGCAGGCATTACGAGAAAAACATGCCGGACAAGTAACTTATCGCTTATATCAAGTAGCCGACACCTCGGCTTAATGATCACGAGGACTTTTTATGAACTTAGCAATTTGGGCTGGCCGCTGCGTATTTGCCGTCATCTGGCTGATCATCATCGCCGGCTTACTGATGCCCATGGCAGCCAACAGCAAGTGGCTGCTGGTATTCTTATTGGTGGTTCTGCTGATCATGCACGGCTTATTGTTGGGTATTTTCGTCGCCGTCTATCGGCAGCAAATAACGTGGCGCCGCGGTGACTACTGGCAAATACTGCTATTTGGCATTATTGGTTGGTTGGCGTTGCTTCGTCGTCCGCCGCCAGCATAACGCCGATATTTGACATACCCTCGTCATAGACCATCGTTTGCACTTGTTTAACCAAACTTGCGCTGACCTGGGGCTGACTCTCTAAGAAGCCTAGCATAGCCTGTTGAATGTCGATTTCGTATTCGACCAACTCATGTTCTCGCAACAGTTTTTGCAGAGTGTCGCTATCGACCTTATCGCCCTCCGATAATTCGATAAATTTAGCCACTGAGGCTTGCGACACTTTAGCGACGTTGACTAAATCGCCATCATTTTTATCTAATAATCCTTGTAGTAAGGTACTCAATGCTGTGCAGGCGTCCATTGCCGGATACACGCCAAGCATATCGTGACCATGCTCGCTGGGTGTCACTTCATCGACTTTTTCTTGCCAGCGCGCAAAATTGACTTTGGTTTGTTGAGGGGCGCTAAGCCAGCCCCAACAAGCATTGATTGCTCCGTGCAGGGGCTTGGGGTCACCGAAACCGGTCACTTGATGAAATAGCTCGTAATTCGGCAGCATACGCTGCGCTAAGTAAAGCGCCAATACCGCTTTGTGTTGAAAGCTTAAATCGCGCATCCGTTGGAAAGTGTTTAATTTTGCCATGCTGTTATTTCTCAAGTCCCGAGTCGGTCAGCGGCCGTGCTTGGCACCGCCAGCAAATTTCAAAATGTTGCTGATTGGCTTCGCCACATTGCGGGCAATACCAATCAGCCGTCGTTGGTCGAGCCACTTGTTCGCGCCCTTCATAGGCATCTAATAAATCGCGTGCGGTTTGCCAGTCCGATAACTGCACATACAAACGCACCTGCCCGGCATCCATGGGCAGCTCACCCAAGCCGCCCGCTAAGTGCCTATCGGCCGACTGCACGGTAATACCCGATTGCGCCAACATACCCTTTAGCAGCTCAGCCTCCAAGTCATTCGCCGCACGATACACCAAATGCCAGTCACTCATGCAGTTGCTACCGATTTAGCTGACCGTGTGCGACATGTAGGCGGCGATGCCGTCCAAAAACATCTGCACCGAAATCATCACCAGTACCATACCCATCAGGCGCTCCATCGCGGTAATGCCGCGTTCGCCCAATAAGCGATGAAAAACATTGCTGAACATCAGAATAGCCGCTGATAGGCCCCAAGCGCCGATTAACGCCAAGGTCCAATCAAACATACGTCCGGGAGACTGGTTAGCCAATAATAATAACGCCGCTAAGACCGACGGTCCTGAAATCAGCGGAATCGCTAAGGGCACAATGAATGGTTCTTCGCCCATTGCTAAGCCAGTCACGCCACCGGGCGACGGAAAAATCATGCGTAGCGCAATAATGAAAAGAATAATAGCACCGGCAATGCTCACTGCCTCTTGGTCCAAGTTGAGGAAATTCAGAATGCTGCTACCGGCGTATAAAAACAGTAACATGATCGCTAAGGCAATCAGCAACTCCCGAATCAGCACCATGCGCCGACGTTTTGGGTCAATATGACGCAGCACCGATAAAAATACCGGTAAGTTACCCAGCGGGTCCATGATCAAAAATAGGGTAACAGCGGCGGACCAAGTATCCATAGAGCATTATTTCCAAACGTTATCGCGATAGAGGGTCATGCGTTGTTACGCATGACGACGCTATGGGTAGCATTAATCTACCCAGCCAGTCACTATGATAAAGTAGCCGAGCGCATTTACGAAACCCTTATTTAACTTCAAGCAGTTAAAGTAAAATCACAAGCTATTTTCAGGTATTTTAATAGCAATGTATGCGGCCATCGCGAGCAATAATATTCTGACCACGGTTCAGTTAAGTTACTGACCAGTGGTCACTACTAATGGTCACTACTCGTTATCATTGCAGCAACTCGCGGTTTTAAGCATTTACGCAACCAGCATGAGGTAACAGCATGGATTGGCAACATCAAGATATTCAACAAGCAGCCCAGCGATTGGCGCCCTATCATGTGCTGACACCTTGTTTACGTAACGACTATTTAGATGCCTTAAGCGGCGCACAGCTATGGTTTAAATGCGAAAACCTGCAACGTACCGGCGCGTTCAAGTTTCGCGGCGCCTGTAACGCGCTACTGCAACTTAGCCAGCAACAACGGCAGCAGGGTGTCTTTACCGTCTCATCGGGTAATCATGGTGCAGCACTGGCTTGTGCAGGTCAATTATTAGCTATCCCGGTACAGGTCGCGGTGCCAAACAACGCGCCCCAAGTTAAAAAAGACAATATTGCCCGTTATTGTCAGCACATCACTGAAATAGCGCCCGGTATGGCCGCGCGCGAGCAATTCATCAACGCGCGGCAACAGCAACCGGGTACCTTGATCCCACCCTATAACCACGCGCATATCATTCAGGGCCAAGCAACTGCCGCTTGGGAACTCTGTCAGCAACAACCTCAGTTAGATACCCTATTGGCGCCGTTAGGTGGCGGCGGTTTGCTCAGTGGTACTGTGCGTGTCGCCCGTAGTTTGGGTATTGAGCAGGTTATCGGTGCCGAACCCGCCAACGCCGACGATGCTTATCAATCATTACGCAGCGGACAACTGCAACCGGCGCGCCCACCAGAAAGTGTCTGTGATGGTTTGCTCACCAGTTTGGGCGAACATACGTTTACTATCTTACAAGCCGGTTTAGATAGGGTGCTGTTAGTCGACGATGAACAAGTTATCGACGCCATGCAGTTGCTGTGGCTACACTTAAAAATGGTGGTGGAGCCTTCTTCAGCCATCACGCTTGCGGCAGTTCTGGCTTATCCTGAGTATTTTTCAGGGCGCCAGGTCGGGATCATCTTAAGCGGGGGGAATGTCGATCTGAAACGCTTACCTTGGCATTAGTTACTGTTTTGCAAATAACTGTGCGGGATCTTGAAACGCTTTGAACTCCAACGCATTACCAGCCGGATCATGGAAAAACATAGTCGCCTGCTCACCCGGCAAACCACGAAAACGAATGTAGGGTTCGATAACAAATTTAATCGGGGCGTGGCGTAAACGGTCGGCTAATTGATGCCAATCTTGCCAGCTCAGTACCACGCCAAAGTGCGGCACCGGCACCGCGTGGTCATCAACCTGATTATGTTGTAATTGGCCGGCTAACTCAGGTGCTAAATGGGTAACAAACTGGTGTCCCCAAAAATCCCAGTCGATCCAGTGATCGCTGCTGCGTCCTTCAGATAAGCCTAATAACTGGCCGTAAAATTCACGCGCCTTATGCAAGCAATCCACAGCTACGGCAAGGTGAAAAGGTTGTAAGGCAGCGTGTTCAGTTGTCATCAGTTACCACTCGGTTGTAACAGCTTAACGCACCGAATCAGTCGCTAAGGCTTCTTGGCGTTTCCATAACCGCACACCGACCGCGATTAACACGATGGCCCAATTTAATGGCGGTACGAAACCACTGAATAGCACCATTAACAAGCCCCATAACGGCTGTCGCTGATACTGTCCGGCCAGCACATAAAACATCAGTGCGGCAAGCAGGCTCTGTAGAATTAACAGACTCATAGCATGACCTTCCTTCCTGTAAAACAGGGTTGTTGTTATACACGCACTGGGTGCGATTTTTTTATGCTAGATGCTTATGCTATAAGCCTACTCAATTATGACCGAATTGTAAAAAAGTGTTTAGATAACTGATTTATAAAAATAAAAAAGCCCGACTCGAGGTCGGGCTCAATTTTACCTGCTGGTTTTTTGAGCTATTTTAGGCGTTTAACGCTTGATCCAGATCGGCTTTCAGATCGTCGAGATCTTCAATACCGACCGAAATACGCACGAAATTATCAGCAATACCTAACTTCGCGCGGTTTTCGGCTGGTACCGAGGCATGAGTCATGATCGCTGGATGTTCAATCAAGGATTCGACCCCGCCTAAGCTCTCCGCCAAGGCAAAAATTTCTACCGACTCTAAAAAGCGTCGAGCTTTTGCTAAGTCGCCTTTCAAGTTAATCGAAATCATACCACCAAAACCGCTCATCTGACGTTTTGCCAGCTCGTGCTGTGGATGGCTGGGCAAGCCCGGATAAATCACTTTTTCGACTTGCGGGTGTTGTTCGAGCCATTGTGCTAGCTCTAGCGCCGCTTGGTTGTGATGACGCATACGCAAAGCTAAGGTTTTAACGCCACGTAAGGCTAAATAGCTATCAAAAGGACCAGCAACCGCACCCACCGAGTTTTGCAAAAATAACATGCGCTCAACTAAGTCGTCGTTATCGCCAACCACGGCAATACCGCCAACCATGTCTGAGTGACCGTTTAAGTATTTGGTCGCCGAGTGCATGACAATGTCGGCACCCAACGCCAATGGCAATTGATTAAACGGCGTGGCGAAGGTGTTATCAACAACAACGATGATGCCCTTTGGCTTAGCCAGTTTGACAATGGCTTCGATATCGACCAGCTTCAACATTGGATTACTGGGCGTTTCCACCCAAATCATTTTGGTGCTCTCGGTGACCGTCGCACTCACCGCGTCAATATCGGCTAAATCGACGTAATCAAATTGCAAACCCGCCGAACGCTTACGCACTTTATCGAATAAACGGAAACTGCCACCATATAAGTCGTCCATAGCGACCACGTGATCGCCGTGATCGAGCAGTTCCAGAATGGTCGATGTTGCCGCCATCCCCGAAGCAAAAGCCAAGCCCTGTTTGCCACCCTCAAGGCTTGCAACCGCACGCTCCCAAGCAAAACGAGTGGGATTGTGCGAGCGCGAGTATTCAAAGCCCTTATGCTGACCTGGGCTTTCTTGTGCATAGGTCGAGCTGGTAAAAATGGGTGGCATCACCGCACCGGTTACCGGCTCTGGCGACTGACCGCCGTGGATTGCCTTAGTGGCAAATTTCATCGATTTATTAGCCATTGTCGTACCCTTAAACACGTTGAATTACAGCAAATTATTCGAGCGCATCCACTCGTCGTTAAATAACTTCGACAGGTAACGGTTACCAGTATCACAAGCCAGGGTCACCACCCGCTTGGCTTCGCTTTGCTGACGACAGTATTGCAGCGCCGCAGCAATCAGTGTGCCACTTGATGAGCCAACCATCACACCCTCTTTTTCCAACAACATACGGGCAGTTTGCATACCCTCTTTGTCGCTGATGGCATAAGCTTTATTGGCTAACTGGATATCACAAATGCTCGGCACAAAATCTTCACCGATTCCCTCTGCCAACCAACTGCCAGCTTCCACTTGCTCGTTGCGATTGACCAGTGGCTCTAAAATTGACCCGGCCGGGTCGGCCAGTACTAAGTCAATATCGTCACGTTGCTCGCGTAAATAGCGACCGATACCGGTCAGCGTACCGCCCGAACCAACACCACAAACAAACGCGTCTAAGTTACCATCCATTTGTTGCCAAATCTCAGGTCCAGTAGTGTTGTAATGAGCCGCAACGTTGGCGTCGTTAGCGAACTGATTGACGTAGTACCAACCGTTTTCTTCGGCTAGTCGTGCCGCCATATCTTGGTAATATTCTGGATGGCCTTTTTGCACGTCGGAGCGAGTCATCATCACCTCGGCACCCATCGCACGCAGATTATTGACCTTCTCTTGGCTCATTTTGTCAGGCATGACGATGCGCAACGGGTAACCTTTACTGGCCGCGACTAACGCTAAACCTAGACCGGTATTACCCGCAGTGGCTTCAATAATCGTCATACCGGGCTTTAATTTGCCCTGCTGCTCGGCGGCTTCGATCATACTCACCGCAATACGGTCTTTGATCGAACCACCCGGATTCATCAACTCGAGTTTTAAATAAAGTTCGCAAGGGCCGGTATCGATGTTCGAAACTTTCACCATCGGCGTTTGGCCAATCATTTCCAATACGTTGTTAAATACTTTCATGGGTCCATCACTTTGTTGGCGATACATTTAATGCCTAACCTGCACTAAACGTAGGCGACTGTTGCAGTTATCTGACAATGTTGAGGCTATTATCTCGAACCAGACCGGCGCCGACAACCTCGGCTCAGCATAGCTCATGCAATTCGGTTATAGGCGACTATTAACGGCGCTGATTCTATGGCAATCTTAAGCCCCTTGATGGCTAATAGGATAACACACCATGTTTGCGCTACCCCGTCGCTATGTTGGCATTTTATGTATCGGCTTATCAGCTATGTTGCTAAGTGCTTGTCAGCCCAAAAATACACCCCAGGATCATTTTATGACCCAGCTAGCCAAGCATTGTGGCAAAGCTTATGTCGGTCAAGTGGTCAGCGACAACTTGCAAGATACCGCTTGGGCATCGTCACGGATCATCATGCATGTGCGTAATTGCAGTGCGCAACAGATTGAAATTCCCTTACACGTCGGTGATGACCGCTCTCGGACTTGGGTGATCACACGCCTAGATGACCAGCTTTCGTTACAACATGTGCATGTTCATGAAGACGGCAGCCCCGACGAGTCAAACCGCCGATAAAGGCAGCAGCCATCAACAAGCGTTTCCTGTCGATCAGGCTAGCCAAGCGCTATTTCGTGAACATGGTTTAGCAGCCTCTGTCGATAACGTTTGGACGCTGACTTTTATTGATGAAAGCGAGTTTAGTTATAAACTGACGCGCCCCAATCGCGAGTTCGAGATCCGCTTTGATTTAACCGAGCCGGTCGAGTTACCACCCAAGGCTTGGGGTTACCAAGAATAAGTCACTGTTTTTTTGACCAAAGGAAGCTAACCATGAGCGCTCGAGCTATCGATTTTCGTAGTGATACGGTGACCCGACCCAGCGCTGCTATGCGCGATGCCATGGCGACAGCCATGGTCGGTGACGATGTCTATAGCGAAGACCCTAGCGTCAATGCGCTGGAACAACGCGTGGCTGACTTGTTGGGTAAACCGGCGGCATTATTTTGCAGCAGCGGCACGCAAAGCAACTTGTTAGGGCTTTTGGCACACTGCGAACGCGGCGACGAATTTATCGTCGGTCAGGAATATCACACCTATCGCTATGAGGCAGGCGGGGCTTCAGTATTAGGTAGCGTGGTAGCACAAACCATCGAGGTTGAAAGCGACGGCAGCTTAGATTTAGCCACTGTCGCAGCACGTATTAAACCTGATGACCCTCATTTTCCCCGCACGCGGCTATTGGCGCTGGAAAATACCCATACCGGCAAAGTCATCGAGCAAGATTTTATGTTAGCAGCACGGGCAGTAGCGGATCGTCATGGCTTAGCCATGCACTTAGACGGCGCGCGGCTGTTTAACGCGGTGGTAGCAAGTGGCAGCGATGCCGCAACCTTATGCCAGCCGTTTGATAGCGTATCGGTGTGCTTCTCTAAGGGCTTAGGTGCACCGGTAGGTTCGCTGTTATGCGCTTCACCGGCGTTAATCGCCAAAGCCAGACGACTGCGCAAAATGGTCGGTGGCGGTATGCGTCAAGCCGGTATATTGGCGGCCGCCATCAATTACGCTATCGATCACCACATTGACCGCCTACAAGACGACCACGACCATGCGCAACAGCTTGCCGAAGGCTTACAACAGCACCCGCTATTTAGCGTCGAATCGGTGCAAACCAATATGGTGTATTTGCGCTTTCATGACGCTGAACGGGCACAGCAAGCACAACAGCAATTAGCCGCTCAGGGCATTCTTGTACCCGCCAGTCAGCGGATGCGTTTAGTCACTCATTTGGATATTAACGGCGCCGATATCGACACCACAATTACGGCGTTTAAAGCGCTTTCGGATTAGCATTTATTCTGTCTTAACCAGCGCTTGCATACGCTGGCGTTGCAGTGCTAACAACGGCTCTGGCGCAAGTTGTTCCAAATCGTGCAGCGCATAAGCACAGGCTTCTAAAGTCGATAACTGCTGCGCATGAGCAGCTTTACGGGGATAGGCACTGGTTCGACCGGCGGCCAGCGTAAGCGCCGGCAACTGTTGTAGCCACGGGTTTAACTGCCACATTTTATAAGCCTTGCGCCACGTGGCGTCGAGCAAAATCAAACGCTTGATAGCGTGCGTTTGCGCCAGGGTATGTGTTGCTTGCGCGGTCGCGCTGGGGTAAAGCACCGCCGTGGTTAAATGCTGATTAGCAGATGACTCAGTCGAGAGTGGCTGTTGTTGTAATTCTTGTTGTAATTCTGCAAAGTCCGCCGCTGACTCGCCGCAATAACAGCGATAACGCTGCAACGATAAACCTAACAAGCGCGCCGTATTCTTTGCCGCCCGCCGCTCGGCCGGATGCTGCAACACCACCACCTCAATACGATGACTCACGCGCGTCACCTGCGCACATACGCAGGCCACGCTGGGAAAATAACAGCTTTGGCAGGTTTGTCTGGGCATTATTATTTGATTCTACAAAACTATCTTTTACTCTAATTGAAAGTACCTCTAGTTTAATCTATCCATGATGGGCCTGATACTCGAATAGTATCGCTCCCTGGTTCATAGTTATTTTTATCTACCGAGAGGTAAGGGGGGCTTTTGACACGTTCTCGAGCAAACTCCAGCAACGCTTCCGTATTCTCAAACCTGTTTTCACAGTCGGTACTATATTGATAATAAATATATTCTCGACTCTGCCCTTGAATTGTAAAGTCCATAGGAACTTTATTAGAGCCCATATTAGGCGCATTCCTAATCGCTTTTGTAATACTTTCAATTAACTCTTCTTTTTTTCCTAAGGGGGTTCCCGTCCAATCAATATTAACTCGAACTATACATTCAGAACGAGTATATCTCGCGTCTGTTCCACAAGAATTCAACCCAATTAAAAAAAACAAAAAAAGTGTAAAACGAAACACTATTCAACTCTCCACTCATAAATGCTGATCATTGGATTACCGCAGTTATCGCAGCTTTTCGCTAAATATTTTGTACTCAATGTCCAATCAAAGATCGCGTCATATGGACCATAAAGGTCATAAACTCTATCTGTTGAAACAGAATTAAACGCTGCTGCGGATAAAACTCCGCGATATGTTGGATAAATACCCGCAAGAGGTTTTCCAGTTGAATCAATTTCAGTATAAGTCAACTGATAAGCTACATGATTCAAATGCGCTGATGCTTTATCATCTCCACCTACAATTTTAATTTTCCGACCTAACCTAACCGTAATACTTTTTCCTTCGCCGACTAATTCAGCAACTTTTATCCACCTACCCTTTTCAGTTGCTTGAGAAAATCGCTCATTAGACTTAGGCTTATTATTAAACATCCGTGAAAACGCATCGCTATGCGCACCGTTAGCAAACTTGTTACCACTAACGTGAGAAACAGTACTACCCAATATGGCACCCGCATAGTATCGTTCCGGTGAGCGGTGAGTGTCATAACCCGACCCGGCGGCTCTAAAACTGTGTCCAAATTGTTGTCTTAACGCGACTTGCGCTGCCATTCCCATAAACTGCTCAAACAGACTATCACCGCTGAAACCGGTGGCACCACCTAAAACTGCGCCCCTGAGCGCCCCGGTAAAGACGTTGCCGCCATTCACCCCCGCACTAATTCCACCCGCTATGGCACCGGCCGTTGCTGCTCCGTACCACGAGCTCGCAAAATAGCTGCCACAAGCTGGGCAATAAATTGATGCCACCGCTACCACGACAGCACCGATAACGGGTTTGATGGCTTTCCATAGCTTACTAAAGAAATACCCACT
>NZ_AMRG01000012.1 GCF_000299895.1 Idiomarina xiamenensis 10-D-4 | reverse complement strand
CGTTGGGGCTGCCGCCGGCGCCGTTTATCGCGGCGGCAATCTCGGGCGGTATATTTGGCGACCACGCTTCGCCCATCAGTGACACCACCATAATCGCATCAATGGCGTCCGGCACCGAACATATTGACCATGTCGCGACACAACTGCCCTATGCCATGGTGGCTGGGGTGGCATCGGTTATTGCCTACGCCGCCACCGGTTGGTGGTTGATGGCGGTATAGCCGCGAGCAAATCGCAGTGACAAACTGCAGGGACAAAAAAGCCCAGTCGAGCTGGGCTTTTAACGTTGTCTTGCAGACAATACGGTTTTAGAAGTTAAAGTTCAGACCCAAAGAGGCGATAGAACCGTTATCTTCATGGGTGTAGCTAGCGCGAATATCTAAAGCATCCGTTAAGAAGAAGGCTAAGCTGGCAACGGCACCGGTGGTGTCGTAGTCATCGCCTACATCAATGTGCTTAGCACCCAATTGGCCTTCGATCGATGGCGTTAGCATCGAACGCACACCGGCGCTCAGGTAGTAACCATCTTCGCTGGCATCGCCGATTTCGACATCAGCGTAACCACCACTGACATACAGGCTATTGCGAGGAGAACCTAAATCCCACGCATAACCGATACCAGCCAGACGATAGCTTACGTCATAATCGACATCTGAATCTGTTTCATCCAACGTGATGTCGTCGTTCAAATCTGAATACGACGCTTCGACGAACAGATTATTTTCAAACTGAAAAGAGCCACGCACTTCATAACCGTCTGGTTCAAAGTTGTCAGCCACGTCGTCAATTTCAACCTGCATATAGTTAGCACCGATGTAATCGTAAGAAACGGTATCACGGGCGCTGGCTTGAGTGGCGAAACCGGCAGTGGTAACTAGGGCTAGAGCGATAGCGGACTTTTTCATTGTAACCTCCTGGTTTTCTATCATTGCCGTCATTGGCAAGCTAAAACATAGCAGAGCATCATAACTAATTGCATATGATGCACGATTTATTACCAAATCTTTACGCGGCTGGATCAACGCAAAGTGTAAAGTTTCTGCAAGTCGCGCCAACTCGCAGCCGGCCAGCCATTTGTTATGGCTTAGCTGGCGGCAACTGCTGACTGGCTGATGGTGGGGCTACACCGACTAAATCTTTTCAGCTACAATCGCTATCATGAGATCGAGGTTAAGTCAGTGACAGAGAGCGGCAGCATGCGGCAGACGCTGAACAGTTTACTGGTGGTTGTGATGCTGAGTTTACTGGCAGCTTGTACCCCACAAAGCGACGAGACGGCGTTAGATGCTGTGCGTGAGCGTGGCGTATTGCGTGTCGGCACATTGCTAACGCCAACCAGTTATTATCTTGATCATGAACGCGAAGACGGCTTTGAGTACCATTTAGCACAACGCTTTGCGGAACGCTTAGGCGTCGAACTGGAAATGGTGCCGCGTTACAACGTTTCCGATTTGTTTGAGCTACTGCGTTCGGGTGAAGTTGATATGCTTGCCGCTGGCTTAGACAAAACAGCCAATCGCAGCCAACGGTATCGCTTTGGCCCTCCTTATCAAACTATCGATCAGCGACTTATTTTTAAGCAAGGCTCACGACAACGGCCACGTACCTTAGATCAAGTCGACGGCGAAATTGTGGTCGTGGCTAATAGCAGTCACCATGAATTTTTGCGTAGCCTCGGTGACAGCTATCCTAACCTTAAGTGGCGAGCGACCAGCGATCACGATGCCAGCGAACTGCTGGATATGATCATGACTGAACAAATCGACTACACCATCGCCGACTCGAATACGCTCGACTTACGTCGTCGACATTATCCCGACTTAAGTGTCGCTTTTACTGTACGTGAGAACACGCCGGTATCATGGGCGCTACCGGGCGGTATTGACGACTCATTGTACAGTACGGTGGTGGAGTTTTTTGGTGAGCTACGTAGTAGCGGCCGTTTAGCTTATTTGATCGATCAGCACTTTGGTCATGTGAAACAGTTTAACTATGTCGATACCAGCTTGTTTATTCAGGCGGTGCAGCAGGATTTACCTAACTTCATTGATATGTTTCGCAGTCATGCGGGTAGTATTGACTGGCGGCTATTAGCGGCCATTGCCTATCAGGAGTCGTTGTGGGATCCGCGCGCGTTGTCACCAACCGGTGTGCGCGGCATGATGATGCTGACTATCCCGACGGCTGAGGCGATGGGGGTTGAGAGTCGTTTAAATGCCGAACAAAGCATTCAGGGCGGCGCCAAATATTTAGAGCGTATGGTGCGTCGTATTCCGGCTCGCATCCCTGAACCAGACCGAACGTGGTTTGCCTTAGCCGCCTATAATATTGGTTTTGGCCACTTAGAAGATGCCCGTCGGTTGACCGAAAAACAAGGTGGCAATCCTGACCGTTGGTTAGACGTTAAGCAACGCTTACCGCTGTTACGGCAAAAGAAATTCTATCGACATACGCGCTTTGGCTTTGCCCGCGGTGATGAACCGGTGCGATATGTCGGCAATATCCGACGCTACTATGATACCTTGGTGTGGCTCGATGAGCGCGGCCAAATACCAACTTTGCCGTTGACCATTAGTTTGCCGGCAACGCCGGCCGAGGGTAGTGGTGATATGGCAAATAACGGCAACAATAACCGATAGCGAGAACTTATATGCGCACAGTCGCACGCCGGTCGCGGCGTAATAACAACGACGAACGGCGACGTCAGTTGATTCGTCAGCGTCGCCGACACATTGCCGAACGTCGGCAAAAATGGTTTCGTATTTCGCGCAAGCAAGGCGGTCGTGCTCACTATGATTGGCGTGTACCAGAACCGGATGACTTTAGTGCATGAGCGAACAGCATGCGTTTTTCATGCGGCGTGCGTTGATGCTTGCCGAGCAGGCCGCCGCCGCTGACGAGGTACCGGTTGGCGCAGTGTTGGTGGTCGACGGCAAGATTATCGGTGAAGGCTATAATCAGGTTATTACGCGTAATGATGCATCGGCTCACGCCGAGGTGTTGGCGTTACGCGCTGGTGGTGTGCAGCAACAAAATTATCGATTAGTCAATTCCACCTTATACGTCACCCTGGAGCCCTGTGCCATGTGCGCCGGTTTAATCACCCATGCGCGAGTTCAAACCTTGGTATTTGGCGCACCCGATCCGCGTACCGGCGCCACCGGTTCAGCGATTCAAGTGATCAACCATGCCAGCATGAATCATCGTGTCGAGGTGGTTAGTGGGGTGTTGGCGCAGGAGTGTGGCGATATCCTCAGAGAATTTTTTCGAGAAAAGCGCAAAAAGGCAAAAAATCTTACCGAGTTTAAAAACTAGGCTACGGTGTTCGCCGTCGGTTTGTGTATAATAGCCGCGAAAAAATCACACAGCCGAAATCGGGAGTCTTCAGGTGAATACACTGCGCGGCGCACCAGCACTATCAGAATTCCGCACCCAAAAGTTACTTAATCGCTTGCAGCATGCGGGCATTCAGGTGGATAGCCTGTATGCTGAATACACGCATTTTGTGGCGCAAACCGGCACGTTAGCCGCCGCCGAGCAGGACGTACTGAAGCAACTGCTGACTTATGGCCCGGCCTTATCGCAACATCAGCCCGATGGTCATTTATTGCTAGTGACACCGCGCATCGGCACCATTTCACCTTGGTCATCAAAAGCGACCGATATCGCTCATAACTGTGGGTTAACCGCTATCAAGCGTATTGAACGCGGTATCGCATACTATTTACAGGGCGACTTGAGCGCTCAGCAACTACAGCAAGCGGCGACGTTGTTACATGACCGTATGACCGAGACGGTTTTTCGAGACACCGGACAAGCCGCGCAATTGTTCCGTGAAGCGCAGCCATTGCCACTAAAAAGTATCGATATTCTGGCCGCAGGCCGTGATGCGCTAGTCGATGCGAATATTAACTTGGGTCTGGCGTTAGCCGACGACGAAATCGATTATCTGCTGAGCAGCTTTAACAAGTTGCAACGTAATCCTAACGATATCGAATTGTATATGTTCGCGCAGGCCAACTCCGAGCATTGCCGCCATAAAATTTTTAACGCCGACTGGACTATCGACGGTGTCGAACAAGCCAAGTCGCTGTTCAAAATGATCAAAAACACCCATCAGGTAACGCCGGAACATGTGTTATCGGCATACTCAGACAATGCCGCGGTGATGACGGGCAGCGAAGCCGGGCGCTTTTTTGCTCGTATGGATAACGGCGGCGAATATCAGTATCAGCAAGAGCCGATTCATATCTTGATGAAGGTGGAAACTCACAACCACCCCACGGCGATATCGCCGTATCCGGGTGCGGCTACTGGCTCGGGGGGGGAAATTCGCGATGAAGGCGCCACCGGTCGGGGTTCTAAACCCAAAGCGGGCTTAGTCGGCTTTAGCGTGTCCAACTTGCGTATTCCCGATTTTGAACAGCCGTGGGAAGAAGACTTTGGTAAACCTGAGCGTATCGTTAGTGCGCTCGACATCATGCTGGAAGGTCCGTTAGGTGGCGCCGCGTTCAACAATGAGTTTGGCCGTCCGGCGTTGCTGGGTTACTTCCGGACCTACGAAGAATTGGTTAATAGCTTTAACGGCCGTGAAGTGCGTGGTTATCACAAGCCCATTATGATCGCTGGTGGCTTGGGTAACATCCGCGCCGATCACGTCGACAAGGGCGACATTCCGGTTGGCGCAAAGTTGGTGGTATTGGGTGGTCCGGCGATGAACATCGGTTTAGGTGGCGGTGCCGCTTCGTCGATGGCGTCGGGCGAATCAGCCGAAGACCTAGACTTTGCCTCGGTACAACGTGACAACCCCGAGATTGAACGCCGTTGCCAAGAAGTCATCGACCGCTGTTGGCAATTAGGCGACGCCAATCCCATCGTCTTTATTCATGATGTCGGCGCTGGCGGCTTATCCAACGCCATGCCGGAACTAGTTAACGATGGTGGCCGTGGTGGTCGTTTTGAATTGCGTGACGTGCCCAACGACGAACCGGGTATGTCGCCACTAGAAATTTGGTGTAACGAATCACAGGAACGGTATGTGATGGCGATTGCGGCCGATCGTATCGACGATTTCGCCGCGATTTGTGAGCGCGAACGTGCGCCTTTCGCGGTCATCGGCGAAGCCACTAGCGAGACCCATTTAACCCTGACCGATAGCCACTTTGGTAACAAACCTATCGATTTGCCGTTAGATGTCTTGTTAGGCAAGCCCCCCAAAATGCACCGTGACGTTCAGCGCCTGCAGTCTAGCGGCGATGATTTCACCGGGCAACGCATCGACATTGCCGAAGCTACCGAACGCTTATTGCGTTTGCCAGCGATTGCTGAGAAAACCTTTTTGATCACCATTGGTGACCGCAGCGTGACCGGTTTAGTGGCGCGTGATCAGATGGTCGGGCCGTGGCAGATCCCGGTCTCTAATGTGGCGGTCACCGCTGCCAGTTACGATACCTATTGTGGCGAAGCGATGGCGATGGGCGAGCGCGCACCGATTGCGTTGTTAGATCACGGTGCCTCTGCACGGATGGCGGTTGGTGAAGCTATCACTAACATTGCTTGTGCCGATATTGGTGATATTAAACGCATTAAATTGTCAGCGAACTGGATGGCCGCAGCCGGTCATGCCGGCGAAGACGCCGGTTTATATGACGCCGTATATGCGGTTGGCGAAGAGTTTTGCCCAACGTTGGGTCTCACCATTCCGGTGGGCAAAGACTCGATGTCGATGAAGACGCAGTGGCAAGAGGCAGGTGAAGATAAAGCCGTAACGGCGCCGTTGAGTTTAGTTATCAGCGCGTTCGCGGCGGTGCAGGATGTGCGCCAGACGGTCACGCCTCAATTACGCACCGATCAAGGCGAGAGTCGCTTGCTCTTGGTTGACTTAGGTGCTGGCCAGAACCGTTTAGGTGGCTCGTCGTTGGCACAGGTTTATCGTCATTTGGGGCAACAGCCAGCCGATGCCGATGCCAAACGACTAGCGGCTTTTTATGGTGCCACGCAGCAACTGGTGCGCGAGGCTAAACTATTAGCTTACCACGACCGTTCAGATGGCGGTTTGATGGTGACTCTGGCGGAAATGGCGTTCGCTGGTCATTGCGGTGTCGAGGTCGATATCGACGGCTTGGGCGAGCACGCGGTCGAGGTGTTATTCAATGAAGAGCTGGGCGCGCTGCTGCAGGTCCGCGCGGCTGACGTTGAGCATGTACTCGCGGCATATGCCGAGCAAGGCTTGCATGATTGTGTGCAGGTGATCGGTCAGGTTAACGCCGATAATCAGTTGCTGATCCGTCAAGGCGAACAGGTATTGATGCAGCAAAAACGCTCCTATCTGCGTACCGTGTGGGCTGAAACCACTTATCATATGCAGCGCTTGCGTGATAACCCGGCCTGTGCCGAGGAAGAGTTTAAAGCCAAACAGCAACATGACGATCCAGGCTTATCGGCGCAGGTCAGCTTTGACATTAATGACAATATCAGCGCGCCTTATATCCAGCAGGGAGTGCGTCCGCGCGTTGCGATTTTGCGCGAGCAGGGCGTTAACTCGCATGTTGAAATGGCAGCGGCATTTGACCGTGCGGGTTTTGCCGCGATTGACGTGCATATGAGCGATATTCTCAGTGGTCGTGTGACACTTGATGATATGCAGGGCTTAGCCGCTTGTGGTGGTTTCTCGTATGGTGACGTGCTGGGCGCTGGCGAGGGTTGGGCTAAATCCATCTTGTTTAACGCGCGCGCCCGTGAACAGTTTGAGGCGTTCTTTAACAACCCCAATACCTTCACTTTCGGTGTTTGTAACGGCTGTCAGATGTTGTCTAATTTGAAATCGCTGATACCGGGCGCCGATTTGTGGCCGCGCTTTGTCAACAATCGCAGCGAACGCTTTGAGGCGCGCTTTAGCTTGGTGGAAGTGGCGAATACGCCGTCGATCATGTTTGCCGGTATGCAGCAAACGCGCGTACCGATTGCCGTTTCGCACGGCGAGGGGCGTGCCGAGTTTAGCTCCGAACAGCACTTGCAACAGGTTGAGCAGGCTGGCATTGTGCCATTACGTTACGTCGATCATCATGGCCAGGTAACGCAGCAATATCCGCTCAACCCAAATGGTTCGCCTAACGGTATTACCGCGTTGACCAGCAGCGATGGTCGCGCCACTATCATGATGCCGCACCCCGAGCGGGTCTTCCGTACGGTAGCCAATAGTTGGCATCCTGACGACTGGCAAGAACATAGCCCGTGGTTCCGCTTGTTCCAGAACGCCCGTGTAGCCATCGGTTAACGACCACAGTCGCTATCGTTAAATACCAGCCGAGACGTGATTGATGACACGCCTCGGCTTTTTTATGCGTCACTCAGGCGGCGGTAAAGGGCAAATGTTACGTAAAGAATGCCAACGCCAAACAGACTGAACTAAACTGAGGTAAATAACCGTAATGGTTATATACCTAAATCGTTCAAAAGGAGTTGACGATGCGAGTCCGATTTTTATTCCTTGGTAGTGCTTTAACCTGGCTTATGGCGTGTTCAGCACCGGCACCACAAGCCCCCCAACAACAAGCGCAGACGCTACGTTTAGCGCCTTACTTACAAGTTTGCCAAGGCCTCAACCAGCGCTTATGCATGGTAGATGTCAGCCAACCTGAAGACCCACAATTGATGTATACACCCATCGCGGGTTTCGACTATGAATGGGGCTATTACTACACCCTGCAAGTCAACACGTTACGTCACGCCAATCCGCCTGCCGATGCTAGCAGCCTGAGTTATGAGTTAGTCGAAGTGGCGCAAAAAGTGCCTGCACAGGGTATTCAACGTTATCAGTTACGCGGCGTGGTACCCGAGCCGGGTGTTATCGAAGCCACGCGTGACGGTTACCAAGTGTTAGGGCAAGCGTTTCGCTGCTTAAAAAAGGCATTGTGTGAACGCATCGTGAACTTACCCAGCGGACAACCGGTCGATTTAGTGTTCGAATGGCAGGCCGATGCGCAGCAACCGTTGTTGTTGAAGGGCTATGAGGTGGCAAGGCGGTAGGTAAATGAAATGGCGATAGAAGCTCAAACTTCTATCGCCATTAGTTTTAAAGCTTGTTGCTGTTTACAAGCAATGATTGCTTACAAGCAAATTTCGTAAAACCGAATCAGAATACTATTTGAGCGCTCACTGCAAGTACCGTCATTCAAACAAGCTCTCACTGTATAACGCAGTGACTCGCTGCCATTGGTACTGTAATAGGTGTTACTTGTACTGTTTGAGAACGATAATAAGCCGGTACTTGTGCTGACACCCTCAATGCGATAATAGTCAGCGCCGCTCACAGGATCCCAGTTTAATTCACCGTAACCTCGGCAGTAGGCGCCTGAACCACTAATTTGTGGTGGATTAATGGCATTGGGCGATCCATACATACTGACTAGCGTAGTGATGTCTTTGCTGGTCATGACGTTGCCACCTAAGGTGTAGCTAGGTGAGCCAATACGTTGGATGGTCGGTTGTCCATTTTTAGAGAATGCATAATTGCCGTAATGCATGATCGAGCGATAGTCATAATTACCGATGTCGACACCGTCGCTGATATGTTGATTAAAATTATGCTCACGGCCTGCTTCGATGTTGTTATAGTTAACCGTTACGTGGCTGTTGCGATCAGCTCGGGATTGTTCGTGCCAAAAACCCAATGCATGCAAGAGTTCGTGTTGAGCGGTGCCTGAGTAGACACAGCCATTGCCTAACGATAGTTGTTGCATGCCGCCGCGGCGACCTACCGATGAGTAACATCCCGAGCCTTTAATGATGGATACGTAATTTGCCTGTGATGTACGATTAATAAAACGAACATTTGCTTTGCTTTCAATGACATCCATTGCTTGACGTATGGTATTTTGTTCACTTGACGAAAACACGCCAGAAATCACGTAAGGGACAAAGCCACTGGGCCAGCGATAACCACTACCATCAATAATAACGCCTTGAGGCTGAATACCATATTGTGATGCTTGTAGGTCTTCATCAATGACAATATCGCTTTCGAAAATAAGTTTATTATCTCTGACTTCACCGGTTAGCGTTTTATAAACGACTTCGCCAGTTTCCAATTGTCCTTGATAAAGCGCATCAGCAGTTTGCGCTGATTTTTCTGCATAAGTCATTGGTGCGTATGCGATGGCACTTAACAATAATATCTTACTTGCTTGTTTTAACATGATTTTCTCCGGCTATTCGCCCTTGGTTTTGAAGGTATATCCGAATATAAAAGTAGACAATAGCTGCCTTTTTACAAAAAAATAACGAAAATATATTATCAATGACTTTGCTGTGAATTAATAATTTAAGCCGGAACCACTTGCCAAATCTTTACTATTCGTTAACATTAACCACAGTCACATAACCTTTCGGTTGTGTTGATTGGCCAATCAAGACGGTTAGCGGCAAGAAGCCGTGTTTATCGTCTGAAAGTAATAAGTGAAACCGGTTCGCCGGATTCGAAAGAGGAATAATCAATGAAAAAATTAGTTAGCTTGTTCGCAGCAGCGATGCTGGCTAGTGCTCCAGCTTTAGCGCAGCAAAGCGGCTCTGCAGCTGGCGCTGGCGCAGGTATCGGCGGTGTGTCTGCTGGCGCTATTACCTTTGGTGTCATTGCAGCTGCGACCATCGTCGTCGCGAGTGATGATGTGGATGCTGGCGAAACGGTTGATCCACCTCAACCTCCAGGTACTGGTACTTCAACAACTACTAGTACTGGTATGTAATCTCACAAGATTACTTTACAGTGTTAATTTTAAAGCCATAAGTGGCAATGCCACTTATGGCTTTTTTACGTTCGCCTCGCTTTTCATTCCTCATGGCGCTTGCTATTATATGAGCAATCTCTTCGATCCCGCAGGACGCGGTATGACAGAGATTGGCCAATCTAAACACATAGAGGTGATGTATGAAAAAATTAACAGCTTTATTGGCTGCGGCGATGTTAGCATCTCCAGCAGCAATGGCTCAGCAGTCGGGTGATACTGCGGGTTCGGGCGCGGGTGTTGGTGGTGTATCCGCTGGCACTATTACGTTTGGTGTTGTTGCTGCGGTGGCAGCAGCCGACGATGATGATGGTGTGGATCCAATCGAAACCGGTACCAACACATCAACGTCTACCAGCACTAGCACCACAACATCGACGTCGATGTAAGTTAAGCCTCTTTTTTGAGCATGTTAAGCCCAGCTTTTGCTGGGCTTTTTTATAATTTAAAGCATGATGATTTGGCTTTCATAGCCGCAACACTTTTGCAAAATATCAACAATAAACTGCTGTGATCCGCGTACTGGCTTGTTATACTTAGCCGCTTGCTAGGCGTAAATAACGTGAAAAAAGCAACACCCATCTACTTCGGGTGTGAGGCATTAAATAACAGCGAGAAAAGCATGACGCTTAAAAACTTTTTTACGCGGGCGTTGATGGTTGCAACGGCCATTCTTCTAACCGCTTGTGGTAGCCGCATTGATAACTTAATGGAAACCGCTAAGTATGCCGTTGGCGGCGATGGTGATGTATCTCTCAGTCAGCAACAAATCAGCGATTATCCCTACGCCGCGATGTATGCCAATTTAGCCGATAAACCGCGGGCATTATTGGCCTTGGGTTACAACGATAATGGCCATTACTCGTGGTTGTCGGGCAGCGCCGAGGCTTTTGTTACTTACCAAGGCCGCATTGTCGCCACCGAAGGCTTACCCAGTAATATCTTATTTACCAGTCAAGTGCACGATGACCCTTTAGGTTGTTGGCAGCAACAGCGTGCAAATTGTGTTACGCAATGGTCTCGTTATATCGATCTGACCACGAGCTATAGCCGTCATCAACAAACCCTGACCGAGACTCAGCGTTTAACCGTCAATAGCAGCTTCGAGCAGCAGGCGGAAGAAGCCATAGAGCTGCCCGATGGGCAAACGATTAACGCCATTCACCTAGTCGAACATGGCATGGTCGCCGAAACCAAGCAGTCGTTTACTAATCATTTTTGGTTAGAGCCGGAAACTCGACGCGTGATCAAGAGTCAACAGTGGCTTGGCCATCAGTTGGGCTATTTGTCGCTACTCGAAGTTAAGCCGTACAGCGCTGATATACAATAAAAAGTAGATAGGAAAGTCGTCATGACGATGGTTACAAAGAATTCGTTTGCTGCAACGGTACTGACATTAACATTATTGGGTTCAACGTTGGCGTCCGCACGAGCGTTACCTCAGCAGCAAGATACTCATAATGAAACGACGCAACAGGTCACCGTTCACGTACTAGGCCCTGACCTAAATCAGCAACATAGTCGTCACTGGACATTTTCGGGACCGGTCAGATTAAGCCAAGTGTTTGACGTCGCGCAACCCGATGCAAGCACTTACTGGTTACAAACGCGTTTAACCGACCATGCATTACAACAACAAGTGTTACGCAAGCAGCGTCAGTTACAACAACGCGTAAAAAATCTGGCCGCTCACTACCATACTCATTATGACGACGAATTAGCCAAAGCGGCTCAGCAACTCGCTCAGCAAATTGCTGAATGGCCATTGGTGGCAACCTATATTTGGGGAACCAGCCGCAATGATGCCCGCACCGATATCATGCAGAACCCGTTGTTAACGGTAACCGAGACCAATAGTCGCGGTCAGTATTGGTTGATGCTGCAGTCGGCACCAGAGCATGCGGCGATAGTCGGCTTAGTCAGTCAGCCGCAATTTCAGTTAACGCTCGACACCCGTAAAACACTACGCGATACGGTCAAAGATGTTGAGTTATTGGCGGGAGCGAAAGAGGATACCGTGCAGGTGATCACGTTGGACGGCCAGCATCGTCAGTATCCAGTAGCTTATTATAATGCCAAAGCCGACAGCTTAGCCCCGGGCGCCGTCGTTTTTGTTGGGTTTGATGACAGTGAACTGCCTGACGAATACCAAACCATCAACCAAGAACTAATTGAACTTCTACGTTTTTGGAACCCCGAAATGAAGTCGCTATGGGGTCAACAATCATGAGCAATATTATGCAACGACGTCGTTTAGCTACAGCCATCGCCCTGTTCGCTTGTGGTTTTAGCGCAAGCAGTTACGCCGATTGGTGGGAACAGGGCACGCTTAATGGGCCGAGTCAGTCAGATATTGGCGGCGTGGGTTTGATGCAAATGCCCACCGGTCGTATGGCGCGTGAGGGTGAGTTTAGCTTCACTTATTATGATAACGAAGAATATCGTCGTTGGGCATTGAGCCTGCAGCTATTTCCGTGGTTAGAGACGACGATTCGTTATAATGATGTGAGGACTAAGTTATACAGTCAGGTCCCTGAATTTAGCGGCGATCAAACCTACAAAGATCGTGGGATTGATATAAAACTGCGTCTTCTTGAAGAGAGCCTATGGTTGCCTGAACTCAGTGTTGGTGTTCGCGATTTAGCGGGAACGGGATATTTTGCTGGTGAGTTTATTGCAGGCAGTAAGCGAATTGGTCCTTTTGATTTAACCTTAGGAATGGGGTGGGGGTATTTGGGTACTCGTGACAATTTGAGCAACCCCTTTTGTGAGGTTAGTGATAGTTTTTGCGATCGGCCGTCAGGTCTAACAGGTACTGGCGGTGATTTCGAGGTCGATAAATGGTTTAAGGGCGACTCAGCCATTTTTGGTGGTGTTGAATATCAAACGCCATGGCAGCCGCTACGTTTAAAAGTTGAATTTGACGGTAACGATTACAGCCGTGATCGAGCGGGCGTACCGATTAAACAAGATTCGCCCTGGAACTATGGTGCCGAATACGCGTTTAACGACAATTTAAAGCTTAAGCTTAGTTATGAACGTGGCAACACCTGGATGTTTGGTTTTACCTTTCGTCTGAATTTTGACGACGCGCAACAGTTGAAAGTCGATAAACCGCCCCGCCCCGCACAACCAACAAAAACGCAGTCGGTAGATGACTTACGTGGTGAGCAAGCCGGTCAAGCGTTAGCGAAAAATATGGCCGATGAAGCTGGTTTCAACGTTAATCGCTATGGTTTGAGTAACGACGGTAAAGTGTTAACGCTATACGGTGGACAGCGCAAATACCGCAACCAACAAGAAGCGTTAGAGCGTAGCGGTCGCGTGTTAGCCAGTGAAGTACCGGATAGTATCGAGACCTATGAGCTGATTGACCAGAGCTACGATATGGAACTGGGCGGCTATCGCTTTGATGCCGATACCTTTAAAACCGCCATCGCCAGAGCCGACTTAACCACTCAACCGGAGGATGCGATTGAACGTATTGAGGCACGGCAAACTGAGGCGGTTGGTGACTGGTTATATAATCCTATGTTTGAAGTGGGTATGCCGAATTACGCGTTAAAACCATTTTTAGAGCAATCGGTGGGTGGCCCCGAAGATTTCTTTATGTATCAAATCGGTTTAGAAAACGCGGTTAGCTGGAGTTTGGCGGATAACTTTAATATCTACGGCCGGGTTGGTGTTAACCTTACCAATAACTTCGATAAGTTTAATTACTTAGTTGAAGGTGGTGAGCCTGCTATACCACGGGTAAGAACCTATGTGCGTGAGTATGTCACCATGTCAGACGTTTGGTTAGATAACTTACAAGCGACTTGGGCGAACCAACTCAGCCCTAATTGGTATCAAAGTCTATATGGTGGTTATTTAGAGCGTATGTTTGGTGGTGTTGGCGGAGAGATTCTGTATCGTCCGTTAGACAGTAACTTGGCTATCGGTCTAAATGTCGCCTACGCGCGTCAACGTAGTTTCGAAAATCACTTTGGTTTCCGTGACTATGATGTGGTGACCGGCCACCTAACCGCTTATTGGAAAACGCAGTTCTTAGAGGATTCCTTGATTACGGTGTCGGCAGGGCGTTTTTTGGCAAAAGACCTAGGTGTGAATATCAACTTCCAACATGAATTTGATAGCGGCATTATTGCTGGTGCCTACGCTTCATTTACCGATGTATCATCTGAAGATTTCGGTGAAGGTAGCTTTACTAAGGGCTTCTACATTAGCATTCCGTTCGATATGTTCTCGATCAAGCCAAGTGTCGGTCGAGGAGCGATAGCTTGGTCGCCGCTAACGAGAGATGGTGGTCAAATGCTGGGTCGAGTGAATAGTTTGTATGGTATAACAAGTCGCCGCAGCAATGATTAATTATGCTGGGCGACTTCCTAAGGTTACTGGTTATATTCTGTTATTGAGGGTAATGGTTTGAAAAATACAATAAAACAACTCTTGACTGTGTTATTTCTAACTCTGTCAGTGTCAAGCTTGAGTTTTTCTCAGACTATGCCGACTCAGGAGCAAATAGAGCAGTTTAAAAAGCTACCCAAAGCTCAACAGGAGCAATTAGCTAGACAGTATGGAGTTGACCTCAGTTCACTGCAAAACCAGTCATCCAGCACTACAGAAAGCAACAAACAATCTAAGACCGTATTTCCACGTGGAACAACTTTTGATGAAGAAGGCAACCCCGCCCTTCCTGAAGATATAAAAGAACAGTTTGCGACGGATGAAGGAGATTTAAAGCCCTTTGGCTATCGTCTTTTCGCTGGAGAACCGAGTACTTTTGCTCCAACTTCGGATGCACCAGTCCCCTCTAACTATAAAATTGGTGTTGGGGATACAATTAATATTAGTCTGTATGGTAAGGAAGCTTTAGATTTACAGTTAACAGTGAGCAGTGAAGGGAATATTGTCATCCCTAACTTGAAGCCTATTCGTGTCGCTGGACTCAGTTACGAGGATATGCAGTCTTTAATTAAGGAGACTGTTAGGTCCCGTATGATTGGACAGCAAGCTGCTATCTCTATGGGAGAGTTGCGTTCTATCCAAATTTTTATCGTTGGGGAAGCTTATAAACCGGGTGCTTATACCGTTAGCTCAATGACAACGATTACTCAAGCACTATTTGTTAGCGGTGGTGTATCTGATATTGCGTCATTGAGAAATATTCAATTAAAGAGAAATGGGCGTACTATCGTTAATTTCGACTTATATGACTTTTTGTTAAAAGGGGATGCCAGTAACGATCGTATTTTACAGGCTGGAGATGTTGTTTTTATTCCTTCTCATGGAGCGATGGTAAAAGTTAGAGGTGAAGTTGTTCGTCCTGCAATTTATGAGTTAAGAGGTGAATCAACGGTAAAAGAGGTTGTTGATTTAGCTGGAGGATTATTGCCTAGCGCATACAAACAGGCGATACAAATCGAATATTTGGAGAATGGATCCCGGCATGCAGGAACGATTGATTTAACCAAAGACAACAGCAACGCTGTTCAAGGTGGAGATACAATCAATGTTCCTGCTATCTCCTCCGACGTTAGCCAAAGCATTATGCTTGTCGGTGCTGTTTCAAGACCCGGATTCTATCAATGGCGAGAAGGTATTAAGGTTAACAATATTATTTCGAATGTTAAAAGAGACCTTTTATCCTACGCTGATCTTGGATATGGATTGATTGTCCGAGAAATTGACCACGGTCGACGGTTAGCGCTCTACCAGTTTGACGTTGCTAATGCTATAGGCGGACGTGAAGACAGTAATTTAACACTAGAGAAGAATGACCAATTGGTTATTTTTAGTCGATATCAAGAGACTGCTCAAGAAAAGCTTCAACTTGATGATTGGCTTTTAACTCAGTCTGAAAAAAATAAGCGTGAACGTACTAAGCTTCTTGAACAGTACCGCCAAAATTACCTGCGTGAATTAGTGCCCGACTTTACGAGCGAAAAAGGCAAAGGAACATTTGCGGAATATTCACGTAAGCGTTTACTTGAACCACTATTGAGCCGACTGAGTCATCAATATAGTGAATCGGGTAGTCTACCTTTAGTTTATATAGAAGGCGAAGTTAGGTACCCGGGAACTTATCCTTTGACTGAAAATGCAACAGCTAGCTCGCTAATTGCTGCTGCTGGTGGTTTAAAAGAATCTGCCTATCTTGCGAGAGCGGAAATCACTCGTACAGTAATTGAGGATGGTGAGGCTAATACCAGTTATATTCCTTTCAGCCTTTTCGATGAGTTGATGAGCGATGATAGAAAGCAAACTCTTCGTGGTAGAGACAAGCTGAATATATTTAGTATCCCGCAGTGGCAGAATACGGTTGAAGTTATATTAGAAGGCGAAGTGCGTTTCCCAGGGAAGTATGCCATTCGTCGTGGTGAAACACTTGAAAACCTCATTGAACGCGCCGGTGGACTTACCGATTACGCATTTCCTCGAGGAGCGATTTTTACAAGAGAAAGTCTCAAAGAGCTTGAGCGTAAGCGACTACAGGTTTTAGCTCGTGATTTGCAGCGAGAAATTGCAACTAATAGCATTACCGATTCTTCTCAAGCTACGTTGCCATATGAGCAGACCCGACAGTTACTTAGTGACTTAACTAGCGTTGAGCCAGTCGGTCGTTTAGTGATTGATTTACCTGAAATTCTAAGTGGAACTCGAGATGCTGATTTGCAACTCAAAGATGGTGACCGATTAGTTGTACCTTCGTCAATCAATACAGTTAATATTATCGGTGAAGTTCAGATGGCAAGTTCTTATCGGTTTGATTCTACTCTGAATATAGCTGATTACATCAAAAAAGCCGGTGGCATTAAAGAGAAAGCAGATGAAGAGCGCATATACATTGTCAAAGCAAATGGCTCAGTGAGCCTTTATGAGCAAAAAGGTTGGTTCAGTTTTGATGGCAGCGATCAGTTAGAGCCTGGCGATACTATAGTCGTGCCGTTAGACACCCAATACATGAGTAATTTAACACTCTGGCGTGATGCGACTCAAATACTTTATCAGTTGGGTGTCGCTGTGGCAGCATTGGCGGCTATTTAATTAATAATTAATCAGTTAGAAAGTTTGAATAGAGAGTTTTTATTATTATGAATGTAGTAATTGCCGGTACAGGCTATGTGGGACTATCAAATGCTTTGTTATTAGCGCAGCGTTATACTGTTACCGCTGTGGATATAGATGAGAATAAGGTAGCCTTATTGAAGGCTCGTAAATCTCCTATTTTTGACCCGGATATTCAAAGTTTTCTGAACGATGGGAAATTAAATTTCACCGCAACAACGAATGGTGAATCTGCTTATCGTGAAGCTGATATCGTAATCATAGCTACTCCGACGGATTATGATATTGAGTCTAATTATTTTGATACCTCGACGGTTGAGAGAGTTATTTCTGATGTTGTAACTATTAATTCAGAAGCTCTGATTATCATAAAATCTACAATTCCCGTCGGATATACGTTACAACTGAGAGAAAAGTTTAGGACCGAGAATATCCTATTTTCCCCAGAGTTTTTACGAGAAGGCAAGGCCTTGCATGATAATTTGTATCCATCAAGGATTATTGTAGGAGAGCGATCAAAACGGGCGCAAATATTCGCCGATATGCTAAGAGACAGCTCAAATAATCCTGAAGCACCGATTTTACTCACAGACTCAACGGAAGCCGAAGCGATAAAGTTATTTGCAAATACCTATTTAGCGATGCGTGTTGCTTTCTTTAATGAGTTAGATACATATGCAGAAACACATGGCTTGAATACTCGACAGATCATTGATGGTGTCTGCCTAGAACCACGGATAGGTAGTCATTATAATAATCCGAGTTTTGGTTATGGTGGATACTGTTTACCTAAAGACACAAAACAGCTACTAGCAAACTATGATGAAGTGCCACAAAGTTTGATAAGAGCTATTGTGGATGCCAACCGTACGCGTAAAGATTTTATTGCTGATTCAATTATTGCTAAAAAACCTAAAGTTGTGGGTATCTATAGGTTAGTCATGAAGTCGGGTTCGGATAACTTTCGGGCGTCTGCAGTACAGGGTGTAATGAAACGTATTAAAGCAAAAGGTATCGAAGTTATCGTCTACGAGCCGGTGCTTAAAGAGAGCCATTTCTTTAATTCTCGAGTATTGACCGATTTTGAAGCATTCAAGCAAGAGGCGGATGTGATCATATCGAATCGAATGACTACTGAGCTACAGGACGTCGCTGAAAAGGTCTATACTCGCGACTTATTTGGTAGTGACTAGTTGGCTTTACGTGCCGTTAACTAGCTAATGCTTTACAGCGCAGATAGGTGCTTTTAGATTAGTTGTAAATAGTAGTTGCAGTATATTAAGAAATTTAAATGAAAAGGAACGACGCGTGATTGTTAGCACGGAGCACCTGGCGCTAGACGCCACTTATCAAGACATTTCAGCCGATACTATCGCGCAGAAGGCGGAGCAGTGGTTACCGGAAGACTTTGCTGAGCTTTGTCAGCAACTGGTTAAGGGCAAGTTTCGTAATGCGACCGAAAATCGCGCGGTGTCGCACTGCCTTTCGCGTTCGTTGAACTCGGTCGTTGCAGCCGGCAATGGGAATAACCGCTTTTCAGAAATTGTTCGTGAGCTGCGCTCAGGGCGCTGGTTAGGCGCCACCGGCAAACCGATTACCGATGTGGTGAATATTGGTGTTGGTGGTTCCGACTTAGGGCCGATGATGGCCTCTTTCGCGTTACGTGAATTTGCCGATGACGCTAGCCGTCATCACCTCAATGTCCACTTTGTCTCATCGATGGATGGTGGTCAACTTTACGCGGTGTTGCCGATTATCGATCCCGAAACCACCTTATTTATTATTGCCTCTAAATCGTTTACTACCGTCGATACCATGGCCAATGTCGAGACGGTTCGACGTTGGGTTGAGCCGTCGCTATCGGACGAGCAGTGGCTTTCGCGGCATGTCATAGGGGTTTCTGCCAGCGCGCAAAAAATGACCGATTACGGCATTCCGCCTAAACAACAGCTGACCTTTGCCGATTCCGTGGGGGGGCGTTTTTCGGTTTGGTCGGCCATTGGTTTGCCGATTGCGCTGACGACCGGTGTGCGTGTATTTGAACGCATGCTGGCCGGGGCTAAATCGGTTGATGAACATTTTGTGAATGCACCCTTGGTAGAAAATATTCCTGTATTAATGGCACTTTACGGCGTATATAATCGGCAAGAACGTGGTATCAATAATCTAGCTATCTTGCCGTACGATGGTCGTTTTCGTTATTTGCCGAACTACCTGCAACAGCTAGATATGGAGAGCAACGGCAAGCTCGCTAATTATCGTAACGAACTCGTCGATTATCCAACCGGCCCCATCGTTTGGGGGGGCTTTGGCCCTAACGGCCAGCATGCATTCTTTCAGCATTTGCACCAAGGCTATGACAGTTTTACGGCCGATTTCTTGGTCGTACTCTCGCGTGACGCCAAGCAGTTTGGTATTAGTGTGCAAGAAGGCCTAGCTAAGCAACAGCGATTATCGGTAGCGAACTGTTTAGCCCACCGCAGCTTGATGTATTATGGCCACGATAATGCCGATAAATCGCCGCGTGACCACTATAATGGTGGACATCCAAGTAATTTATTAGTGATCGACGAATTAACGCCAGAAAGCTTTGGCGCTGTGGTTGCCACCTATGAACACAAAGTGTTTACCCAAGGGGTAATTTGGGAAATCAACTCATTCGATCAACCGGGAGTTGAGCGTGGCAAACAATTAGCGATGGATATGTTAGACGTGCTAGATAACGGCTCAGCACAGACTTTCGATGCGTCGACCAACAACATCATTAATCGATTAAAAGAGTTATAACATGGCAACAGCTTTAGTGACCGGTGGTGCCGGTTATATCGGTTCGCACGCCGTACTGGTGTTATTAGAACGCGGCTGGGACGTGGTGGTGGTGGATAACTATTCGAACTCGTGCGAAGAACCATTGCGCCGCATTGAGGCGATGACCGCTAAGTCGATAAAACGTTACCAAGCCGATATTCGTGATCAGAGCGCCTTAGCACAAATATTTGCGGCACATTCCATCGACGTGGTGTTTCATTTTGCCGGTTGGAAAGCCGTCGGTGAATCTACCGAAAAGCCGCTAGACTACTATCAAAATAATGTCGGTGGTACTCTCGCATTGTTAGATGTTATGCGTAAACATGATGTCTTTAAGTTAATCTTTAGTTCCTCCGCCACTGTTTATGGCGACCCCGATAGTGTACCCATTAATGAGCAGGCGCCAACACGCACCACTAACCCTTATGGTGCTTCTAAGCTTGCAGTGGAAAATATACTGACCGATATCGCCAGTTGGGATACTCGTTGGTCTTTTGCTATCCTGCGCTATTTCAACCCCGTTGGTGCGCATGAGAGCGGTATGATTGGCGAAGATCCAAATGGAATTCCCAACAATTTACTGCCTTATATCGCGCAAGTCGCGGTAGGAAAGTTGCCACAACTACAAGTCTTCGGTGACGACTACGATACCCCTGACGGTACTGGTGTCCGTGACTATATTCATGTGATGGATTTGGTGGAAGGGCATGTTGATGCTTTGCAAGTGATCAGCCAGCGACCTGGTATGATGACGGTTAACCTAGGCACTGGACAGGGATATTCTGTGTTAGAGATGGTTAAGGCATTTGAGCAAGTGTCTGGCAAGCCTGTCCCTTATCGGGTTGGACCGCGTCGAGCTGGAGATATCGCTACTTGTTACGCGGATCCCCGTTTGGCTAAAACCATACTAGGTTGGAGCGCAGAGCGAGATTTATCAGCAATGATCCGTGATACATGGCGTTGGCAACAAAAAAATCCTAGTGGCTATTTAGGTAATTAAGAAGGGTGAGAATCTTGGTGACAGGTGGAGCAGGTTTTATTGGCTCCTATTTTATCCATTACGCGTTAGCCCGTGGTGAAACGATTATTAATGTAGATAAATTAAGCTACGCTAGTAACCGTAAAAATTTATTGGATATCGAGAATAGTCCCCGTTATTTCTTTGAACAGGCGGATATTCTAAACCGAGAAAAAATAGCTTATATTCTTGGTCGTTATAAGCCAAGCGCTGTTTTACATTTTGCTGCTGAAACTCATGTAGATCACTCAATCGATAGACCTGATGATTTTATATCGAATAATATTCTCGGTACTTATACACTGTTAAGCGCTGTTCTTGAATATTGGCGTCAACTTCCCCCTCTTGAAGCTAAACTCTTTCGTTTTCATCAAATTAGCACTGATGAAGTATATGGCGAGTTGGTTGATAATGCGCCTTTAAATATGGAAGGAGCCGCATATTGCCCCAGTTCACCTTACTCTGCTAGTAAGGCTGCAGCGGATCATTTAGTTAGAGCATGGTTCAAGACGTATGGGTTACCAGTCATTACAAGCTATAGCTCTAATAATTACGGTCCCAAACAGTACCCTGATAAGTTGATACCTTTAATTATAAAAAATGCGCTCGCAAGTAAACCCTTACCTATCTATGGGAGAGGAGAACAGCTTCGAGACTGGTTATTCGTAGAGGACCATGTTGCCGCAATATATCTAGTTTTAACTCAAGGAGTTGTTGGAGAAGGCTATCATATCAGCGCTAATAATTCTCAGAGAAACATCGATGTCGTTATTAAGATATGCGAAATATTAGATGATATTCATCCTAACCCGAGTTTTAATTATAAAAAACTGATTAACTTCGTTGACGATAGACTCGGTCATGATCGGCGGTATGGCATTGATTCAGAGAAATTAATTAAGGAGCTGGGATGGAAGCCAATGGTAAGTTTTGATATTGGCTTAAGACAAACAATTAGTTGGTATATATCTCATAAGGATAGATATCCGTAAGCTGATATAAGAACTGTTTACTAAATATCTACCCAAGTGTTTTTTATTAAATTACTGGCCTTTAGCGAATAAAACTGTTTTAATTGTCAATAATATTATTTTTATATCCATCATGAAACTTTGATGTTTTATATAGTAAATATCATATTTATGCTTCCATAATGCATCCTCAATAGATGCTCCATAAGGATACTTCACTTGAGCTAAGCCGGTTATACCTGGTCGAACCGCATGGCGAAAACGATAGTAAGGAATCGATTTTTCAAGTTTAGTGATAAATATTTCTCGCTCTGGGCGCGGCCCAATTAGCGACATTTCACCTTTCAATACGTTAATAAGCTGGGGTAATTCATCTATTCTAGTCTTTCGAATAAATCGTCCTACCTTGGTAATGCGAGAGTCATTCTTTTGAGCCCATTTTGCGCCATCTTTCTCGGCATCACTTCTCATTGAGCGGAATTTGATTACTTCGAACTCGTTATTATACAAGCCAACCCGTTTTTGTTTGTAAAAAACAGAACCCTTCGATTCAATTTTTATCAATAGAGCTGTTATGAGAAAAATAGGGAGAGTAACGGTTAAACCAAATAGAGAAGCAATAAAGTCTAGAATTCTTTTAGACGCTTTATTAGCATTATTACTTAAAATTGAAAATGCTTTTTGTTGAAGAAAATAGTTGGCATCAAGTAGATTAGTTTCGATATACCCAACCCTACGTTCTAGGTAGCTGACTAATGGCTCAACCCAGGCACCCATTTCGGTAGCGCTAATCAAAAACTCTTGTTGTTCCTCGACCATTTCGTAACTTCTGAAATGACAAACAACTTTTGGTACACCAGCCTGCAAGTCAAATTCATTTAATACAAACTTTATCTTGTAGCGTTTGAGAGCTTTAGTTAGAAACTCTTCACAAGCTTCTGGGCAATAGACGTGTACCTGAGAGGCTTTTCTGAATCCAAGCATGAATACAATCTTCTTACATCGATGTCTAAATATAGGGGATTTGTTATGATACCTAACAAAAGAGCTATTTTATAGTAAATATTTATAAGGCAAGGCTTACAAACTTTTGCTATTGCAATGCGGTATTAACCCAGAGTACCCTCAGAGAGAGCGTAAACAACCCAACCCCCTGTTTTATAAACACTCAGTATGGAAAACGAGCAGTCGCTGTCTGGAAAACGCTGGCTGGTAGGTGACTTTGTTGTCTACCCAGAACAGCGCGTCCTACAAACCGCTGACGGTACCGATGTGGCCGTTGAACCGCGGGTAGTGGATGCGCTGATTTTGCTGTGTCAGCGGCGCGGCGATTACGTTACCGTTGATGAGTTGATGGCTGACATTTGGCAGGGACGGGTGGTCAGTGATGCGGCGGTGCGTGGCGCGATTCGCAAATTACGTACGGCTCTGGCCGATAGTGCTAAAGATCCCCAGTACATACAGTCGTCGCCGAAACGCGGCTATCGATTGATTAAGCCGGTTCAGGTACAACAGGTGAGTTCTGGCTCGATGTCAGAGGTTGCCGGCTCCGATAGCTCTTTGTCAGCCGCGTCCGTCGGTCAATCAACGCCGACCATGACACTCATGACACCAGCACCAAAGCGCTTATCGTTGTATTGGGTCGTGGGCGTGTTGTTGGTCAGTATAGCGTTGCTGGTGGCTTATCAGTTTTCGGCTCAGCCCACGGTATCAAAGGTGCCGGCCAGTATTGCGAACTATCAAACCGCGGTGATTAGTCAGTTGCCCGGAGAGAAGTACAGTTTTGATATGTCCGCTGACGGACAGTGGCTAGCTTTTACCGCGAAACTGCAAAGTGACGAATCCTATCAATTGTATCTGTTGAATCGCTATACTGGAGCGGTCGAGCAGTTAACGCGCTCAAATAATAATATCACCAGTATCAGTTTTATCGGCGATAGTAACGCCCTAGCTTATGTTGAAATGCTTTTTCAGCAGGCAAATCTATACATGATCGAAGATGTGGCGAATGCCAGTTCTTGGCAAACAGCCAAGGTGTTGTTAGAGAATTACCGCACCATTAGCGACATCGAAAGCTTGAGCCGGGATGGCTTGTTGTTATCTTTGGGCGAGCACGACAATATGTCGACGCATTTATATAAGCTGAGTTTGAACTCGACCGACAGCAAAACGGCCGATTTGGTTCGGCTGTCCAGCACTGATACGCCGGGCGACAACGACGCCACGATTCGCGTCTCGCCCGATGGTCAGCATATTGCTTATTTGACGCTGCATAAAGGTGGCTTGAGCAGCACCGTGCATGTGATAAATGGACGCAGCTATCAGCCGCTGTATCAAGTTGATGTTGATTTTCAACCGCAGGATATTGCTTGGGTTGCAACCCAGCCGACAGCCGGAGACTTACGTGGGTCGCCGCAACTTTGGTTATTAGATGGTCAGGACTTATATCGTTTAAATGCGGATACCGAGCAATTAGTACGACATAGCAATTTAGGTTTTCGTCGGTTAAAGCAGGATGTTAATCAGCAAAGCTATTTAGCCATCACGTCGTCGTTATCCGGCTCGCGAGGCAAGGCTTTTGTGATTGCTGAGGTCAATCAGCAAAACCCACAGACCTACCTAAAAGCTACACCTGAGCACACCAAAAGCCTGCACTTTTTGACCGACCAGCAGTTTATCGCGGTGGTAAAAGTTAACAATGGTTATCAACTACAGCTGCTGGCAGCTGAGCGCGCCCCGCAAGTGCTATTTGAGAGCCAAGAATATATTGAAGTCATTAGCCGTAATGATAAAAAACACAAGGTCTTGTTTGGTAATCGCCAGCAATTTTTCTTGTTAGATAGTGGTAATCTGTTGGTCTCAAGCATTACTCGTAACGACCAGACCGTGGCCAACGCCAGTTTTGATATTGACGGGCGTCGAGTGTTATACAGCAATAAGGTCGACGGCGAATGGCAAGTACTCGGTTATAACCTTGATAACGGCACAACCGATACCGTGCTGGGCGACTATCGTTTTGTTTATGCTTTTCATGATCGCTATGTGGCGTTAAACAAAACCGGTGATCTGTTTATTCTATCACCGTCGTTTAAGGTCATAAGAAACTTTGAGGGTGAGACAGTTTCCTACAACGGTATCGATCAAGAAAAACATCGTAGTCGTATGGCGATCCCGCTACGGCCAGAAATGTTGTTAAGCGCAGACGAAGCAAAAGACCCGGCAAACTTTGAAAACCTGCTAAAACCGAACTTTTATACGCTTGAATCGCCCGATGGTAAGCGCTTAATTCGTAGCCACTCGACCATAAAAAGCGATGTAATTGTCCAACTCAACCCTGCTAATAATCTCTAAAACCCTTTATAAATCAATACGTAATATTTGGTTACGCAAAAGTTACGCAGACACCACCCTAGCGTTATCGCTTACCTTCCACTTTTCCTTATTCTGAATTGCGAAACACGGCGACGAGTTCTCCCTATCGAAATTGACGCACGAGTTTCATTGAGTAACCAAACACGCAACCCAGGTTAAGTTGTGAGGAAAGTATGAGCGCACAGATGGCGATTTCATGGAAACCACTTGAAATTATCGAGCTAAATGGACGGGCTTCAGCATCAGTTGACACGCTGTTGAGTTGCCTCGGCTCGCCCTTGTGCTTTGGTGTTGTGCAGCGGACGCACAGTGAGCAGTTATTTATTAACGACCTAAACGCCATTGACGGCGGCAATGTCACTAAACTTAACACTGAGTTGCGTGATTTGGACGAAGCGATTCCTGGGCAAATGCATATTCGTTGCATGATCTGGCAAGGTGAGCCGGTATATGTGGTCATTTACCGCATTAGCGACATGGAGCCCGGGGCTTTATTTGACGCATTTATCATACTTTCACAGCAGCAGTGCAGGACGGCACAGCTGTTTAATGCGCAAAAGCCATTAAAGCCCTTTATGAAGGCGCTGGTTAGTGATTTAACGGAAAGCGATGTTATCAATAAGGTTGCCCGTGATAGCCGTTGGCAACGCCAAGACTTACTGTCAGCGATGGCCAATTAATTAAAAATCGCCAGTCGTCAAAGGGTTAACGTTTTATTCTGTTTTGTATTTGACACCTTAAAAACTATTCTGCTAATAATAAATGCCAGTTGTTAATATAGTGTAATTAAAAATAATCTCAAGGCCGCTTATGGCTATCGATGTATTACGACATTCGCGGCATAACCGATTAAGGTGCGAACATGAAAATATTAAACAAGATGTTTTTAAGTCTGCTCACTGTTGTCGTACTCTCTACCAGCGGTGTTGCAGTAGCCAAAGTCGATGGCTTGAACACTGATGTTAGACCCATGGACGAAATTCAGTGCGCGAAAGTCAATAATGTTTGGGAATGCATCATTTACGTGACCTAGTAATGTTTGCACGGTGCCGAGTGGTTCGGCACCGTTTAACTATAACCTGACAGAGGTAAGCTATATTCGCTGATATTGTCATGCAGATACCGCAAGATAGAACAGTGACGAAAAAACTAACCGGTTTGACAATGCTTGTTGTCTTACTGGTTGTTGTTATTTATAGCGTTGTTGCCGCAGCCTCAGGATTTAGTACGTTATTGGGCGGCGACAGTGATAAGGCGCTGACCTTCGAAACCCTTCAACAGGGTGATTATCAAGAACAAGTTGCAGCTTATGGCTCGTTAAGCGCTAAGGTTCGGCGTAGCGTGGTTAGTCAGGTTGCCGGTACCATCACCGAAATCGTTAAGCAGCCCGGTGAGTATGTTAACGCCAATGACACGATTCTACGTTTGACCAATCCCGAGGTTATTCGCGAGCGCAGTAATGCGCAGCTAGCCCTTAAAGAGGCCGAAGCAGCGTTACGCGAACTATCGGCGCAGCTGGCCGATGATCAGCTGAGCTTGGCTAATGATTATCAAGTCGCTAAAGCTGATGTCAAGACGCAGCAGGCAGAGCTAGCGGCACGAGAAAAGCTGGCTGAGCTCAATATTATTTCGCAACTTGAGCTGCAAAGTCAGCGCGCCACCCTAGCAAAACTCGAATTGTCGCGCGATTTGGCTAAGCGCCGATTAGACGCTTTTGCTAACGCGCGTAAGGCTAAATTGGAGGCGGCTGAAATTAAAGTCGAGCGCGCCAATAATGATTTGCATAATGCCCTGCAAAGCGAACAGGCGTTAGCTGTTAAAGCCGGTATGAGCGGTACCTTGCAGTCGGTACCTGAGAGCTTAGCGCTAGGTGATTGGTTGGAGCAGGGCAACAGTGTCGGTGTGGTTGCTGACCCACAAAGCCTCATCGGTGAGCTGCGCGTTAGTGCTGCTGATGCGGCATTGATCAGCATCGGTGATCAAGCCTCGGTACTCATAAACGATAATGAAGTTCCGGCGACGGTGACTCGAATCGCACCAAACGTGCGTAATAATCAGGTTCAAGTCGACGTTGCTTTTGCACAACCACTGCCACACGGTGCGCGCAGCGATATTGAAGTGCGTTCGACTATCATTGTTGAGCAGTTATCGGCTCGTGTGTTACTACCGCGTCCGCCGCATTATCAAGGCGGCAGTCAAATCGCAGTTTATCGGCGTATGGCTTCGGGTAATTACCAGTTGGTGCAGGCCAGTGTTGAGCGAGCATCACGGCAATATTTGGCGATTAACGAAGGACTGCACCAAGGTGACGTGGTATTAATGGCTGACCCGGCGCGCTGGCATTCGGAGCCTGAATTGACATTAACTCAGTGAACTAAGATAGTAGAACGTCAGTCGATTGGACAATAATAAGCACAAGGAAGAGCGATGGCGGCTGTGCTCCTAAAAACCGAAAACTTAACCAAAGTCTTTAACCCTAATCGGGTTCCGGTTCATGCCTTAAGAGGCATTTCCTTAACCATTCATGAAGGCGAGTTCGTTGCCATCAGCGGCAAATCAGGTTGCGGAAAATCGACGTTATTATCTATTCTCGGCCTATTAGATACACCAACAAGCGGGCAATATCAGCTGTGCGGTGCCGACTTAGCCCAGCTATCTGGTTACCAAAAAGCGGCATTACGCAATCGCCACATCGGTTGGGTTTTTCAAAACTTCAACTTAATTAATGACATGACCGTCGCTGAGAACGTCATGTTGCCGTTAAAGTATAATCAAGCGTGGCCCAAATCGACTTATACAGAGCGAGTCAATAAAGTGCTCAACGATGTCGGTTTGGACGATAAAGCCGGCGCTTATCCGAGTGAACTCTCCGGCGGCCAACAGCAACGAGTTGCCATCGCCCGGGCGTTAATTACCGAGCCGGATATTCTCCTTGCCGACGAACCCACCGGTAACCTAGACAGTCAAACTGAACAAGCCATTTTTTCGTTGTTGAGTGACCTGCACCGTCGGGGTGTAACTATTTTACTGGTAACTCATTCGCGTAATTTAGCGCAGCAATGTCAACGTATTCTCACCATTAGTGATGGTACGTTGGTGGATGCTGAGTAAGGGGTATGACTGGTGTTAAGTGATATCCGTTACGGTTGGCGACAATGGCGACAATACGCGGCGCAAATGGCGTTATTGGTTATCGGATTTTCAGTGTTTACCGGCCTGATGATGCTATGTGTGGCCACTGCTCCGGATTTATTTAAAAAAACACCGACGTGGGTAACCGCTAACGATACCGAGTATGTCACCATTGGTTTGCGCAGCCATGAAGGTCATATGAGTCAAACGACCTTGGCTAATTTGTCTACCGTGAACGCTCATCCGGCGGTCAAAGATAGCAGCTTTTTAGGCACTGTAGTGGCGAGCTTTCGTATTAACGACCAGTCGTTTAACGGCGAAAACGTCGTTTTTATGCAGGACCAACTCCCCAGCTTGCTCGGTATCACGGCAATTGCCCGAGATCCGATTCAATTTCAACAAAGCGCCTATGTCAGTGAGGCTTTTTTAGCAAACTGGCAAGGACCAGAGTTGATTGGACAGACCGTTTTACTTGGTGAGAGTGAAACGCCGGTTAAAGTGGTTGATACCATCCCTCAATCGTTAGTGTCACAACCGGGGTTGCAGGAGCCGGTATTACTCGTTTCTGGCAGTCACTTTTCGACCCTACTGACCGTCGATTTTGGTGACGCGCCACTGCCAGATGCCGTCAAAGCCCGTGCGCGCCACATGATCATGCAAGAAACGCCCAACTTATACGGTGTCGTGACGTTACGAGCCGGTTTTTCTAGTGCCGATTTGGCTGATTTGAGCAAAGGCCGGGCGAGTAAGGAAGAGGGCATATCGGTTCGCTCGGGCACTGACAGCATGGACTTTTATTTGCATCAGGGTATCGATTTTACCCCTCATGCCACCAATGCGTTAAAACGGCAATGGTGGATCATGCTGGTGATGTGCGTCGTATTTGCGGTCTTGAATGTATTAAACTTACTGACCTTGAGTATCAATCAGTGCATTCAGCGGCGTGCTGAGTTTGCTACACGGGTAGCAGTTGGCGCGACGCCAGCGACAATTCAAAAGCAGCTATTGCTGGAGCAACTTCCCTTAGTGCTGACCTGTTTGGGGTTAGCACTGATACTTACCTTAGCCAGTTTGGCCGGCCTAGTTGCCTATTGGGGAGTTCATATTGATGTCATGACGTTAGTGCTTGGCGCCGTGTTATCGGCGCTCGTGCTGTTAGCGGCGGTGTCGCTGAGTGTCTTGTTACCGTTCTCATTACTCGCCCGGCGCCAGCTTTTTCAACGTAGCCGTAGCCAAGAGGCGGGGCCGATGCAGCGCCGTTTAGGACATTTGAATGTGGTGGCGCAAATTGCCTTTGCCAGCTTAGCATTATTGTTTGCTTTTGCGATGTTAACCCAGCAATGGCAACTCAGGCAGCAACAAGCGGCAGCGCCTGCAGCACATGAATTCTCATGGTCTCGCTCTGATAATGTCAATAATGGCATTGATATTAAGGCTTTTTTAAATGCCGTTGATGGCTTGCCCTATGCGGTTGCTGTGAGCTCCAAACCGTTTGCCAATCCTGACACTATTGCCTCGTCGGTCAATGCCGAAACGCCTAATTACGACGATGGCCAAGGTATCAATTTAATCAGTGTCTCGTCTCAGTATTTCGATTTCTTTAATATCGGCGGCGGTTCAGCTGCTAGTGCAGCCAACCGTGAGGGCGTGGTGCTTAACCATGCGGCACTGTCAGCACTCAATTTACGGAACTCTGCGGCGGTTTTTGAACAGCGGTTGTTTATTCGTGAAGGCGACGAGTTGGGGTACGACGACGAGCAGCCGATAGCCATTGCAGCAGTGGTTGAAAATTTGCCTCACTTTGGTTTTTTAAATCGTGAGGTGGCGATGATTTATGGCGACTTGGCTCGCTTACATAGCATTAATCAGACGCTGTATTTATACGTCGACGTGATTCATGCTGCTGCATTACGTCAATGGTTGCAAGATCGTCAACAACGCCAAGGACAGCTATGGCAATTTGACGATAACGGCTTACTCATCGAACAGATGGAGCAAATGAATCAAGATTTAAACCGGCTGGTGATGGTGTCGGTGCTGGTTGCCGTATTAATTTGCTCATTAAGTATAACCAGCCTGTTTTATCAATTATCCGGTTTATTGCAAATGCGGCAGCGGCGTATGGGCGTGTTATTGGCGGTAGGTGCACGCAGCTATCAGTTATTTGGACAACTGTTGACCTTGCTGTTGGCACTGACGGTGCTAGCAATGGCGGTGGTATTTATCACTGTCACCATGATGAATCCTCGCCTCAGCCTGATGATGGGCGCCGATATGCTGGCACCGGCGGCAATCAGTTTGATGTTAGCCATCTTAGTGTTACTGCTGCTGGTCAGCGCGGCGGTTGCCTTTATGCGAATTATGCGACGACCCATACGCCAGTTGTTACAGTAATCTATAATCAAGTGTATCAGCGCCACTGGCGATAGTTGATACCGAGTATCTGTTTATGTCTGACGCAGTGCATGTGATCGTGGTTGAGCCCGATAATCGAATCAATAAGGCGGTAACGAGATTAGCCTCGAGTGTGGGGAATTATTTCATTCATCCCTGTCAGAACTTGGGGCAAGCTATTGATATCGCCAGCTCACAACCCATTAGCGTATTGCTCTGTGATTCGCGTGCTCTTTCTAAGCGAAGTGAGTATCTACTAACTTTTTTCCGAGAGCAGCGTCCGAAATGCTTTCGACTGTTGATGCAGTTAACTGACAACAGCCTAAGCGTAGCCGAATTGAAAGCGTTTGCGGCGCACGAAACCTTACGGCGTCCGTTTGATAAAGCTCGCTTGATCACGCTATTGCAGGCTGGCCGAGACTATTTGGCAAACGCCAAGGCGCATCAAGCAGAGCTTAACGCTAGCAGTGCCGGGCAAGTTGAGCAGGCGCAATTGGTGGATATGCTGTACTTATTGTTACAGCAACACCCTTTGCTGGGGGGCGTGCACTGCCAAGCGATGGTTAGCTTAAGCGATATGCTGGCGCAGAGCTTGCAGTTAACCGGTGAGGCTAGACGTTTGGCGGTGGATGCCGGCAAGCTGGCGCTACTGGGTTATTTGAGTTTGCCAGAAAAGCTGGTCAAGCTCGCCCGCGTCGGTATGCAAATTTCGCAGTGGCGTTATATCGTCGAGCATTTAACCAACTGCTATCAAATCATGCCGAGTAGTTCGCCGCACTTGGTGGCGTTGCGTAAAATATTGGTCTCGCAGTATGCCTCTCACCTGACGTTTGACGACAGTTCGACCGCCAACTTTTTTATCAGCGAAGTAGCGGCGGTGCTGGCTGTTGCTCGTGATGCGATTCGTTATCGCGATGGTTTTATGACCGGCTCGGGGATGTCTATTCAGCGCGCCTGCCAACATTTACAACGTGACCGTAGCGCCGGTTATGCGCCTACTGTTTTACAGGCACTCGCCGAGCTCAGTGAAAAACAGGCGTTAAACCGGTATAACAAACAGTTCCTTTGTAGTATTGAGCAACTAAGGCCCGGATTAGTGCTGACGCGTAATATCTACAATAGCCAGAACCTACTACTGATGGCTACCGGACATCGTTTAACGCAGCACTCGATTGATGTGTTAAAAAAGTTAGGGCTGCAATCGCGAGAACTGCTGGTGCATGTACAAGACGACAGCGTGGTGATTAAAAAGCCCGTTTAGCTAGTGTGCTAATCGTCAATATCGACAATAAAGTGGTCGTTAATCAAACTGTCGTGTTGGTTATAGCGTAATGGCCGGCCATCGGTCGTTAACACGCGCGCTCCAGCGGCTTCAGCCACCGCTTGCCCCGCAGCGGTATCCCATTCACAGGTAGGACTGAAACGCGGGTAGATGTCGGCTTTACCCTCGGCGATCAGACAAAACTTTAGGGAACTGCCGACCGCCTGTAACTCATAATCCTGTGGTAACTGCTGTAGCCAGTCATCCAATTTGGCCGAGGCATGGCTACGACTGCCTAACACCACATCTTGTTCGCCACGTGTCGGCCGGGCCTGAATAGGGCGCTCGTTACACCAGGCGCCAACGCCAACTTCGCCACAATACAAGCGGTCGGTAACGGGCACATAGACGACCCCGAGTCGTGGTGCGCCGTCTTCAATTAGCGCGATATTGACGGTAAATTGAGCCGATGCGCGGCTGAACTCTTTGGTTCCATCAAGTGGATCGACCAACCAGTAACGGCGCCAATGACGGCGTACACTAAACGGGATATCGGCGGCTTCCTCCGATAAGATGGGTAACACCGGCTGCAACTGTTGTAGCCCCTCAACAATCACTTGATGCGCGGTCAAATCAGCGATAGTTACCGGCGAGCCGTCAGCTTTTTGCCGAATATCTAATGGCTGCTGATCAAAAAAGGGCAAAATAGCCGCGCCCGCACTTTTTGCGATGGCGGCAACTTGATGGCGTAATTCTGGTGCTAACATAGACATCATGGTTTAGTCGTAACTATCGGTACGCATAATAAGCCGCAGTCGCCATCTATTTCACTAAGCGGCAAGCAGCTTGCCGGCTTAGTGCGCCAGTAGCGTAGCCAATTGCGGCGACAACGGCACCCGTTGTTGAGTATAGTCGTCGAAAACGACGCTGGTGTAAACCAGTGCTAGCACGGCGACTAGCAACGACAGGCTACCAGTCATTCCCATCCAGCGTGCCAGCGACGGACTTTTCCGCCGTGTTCGCTGGTAATGCATACGCATACCCGATAGCACCAAAAACGTTAACGCTAAGCCAAACAAGGCATAAATGAGCTTGACGCCTAAACCGGCAAAGTTACCAAAGTGCAGCGGATCGGCGGTATCGCTAATGCGTGCCACTAAGCCCAGATCTTCGGCATGCTGTAACGCGACGACTTCGCCGCTTAACGCGTTGATATAAACGCGGTTGGCGCGGTCACGCACTAATAAGCTATGTCCATCCTGCCCGGTGAAAGCCATGATCGGTTGTACCTGCTTGGCCTTGGCCGCATAAGTCGGATAATAAAAACGACTGACGTCCATGTCTGGCCTAGCTTGCTGTACGCGTTGTAGTAATGCCGTGAGCGATAGCGGCTGCTGTGGTGATGGCAGTGCCGCGGAGGCGGTCGGTGCCGCCGGATAGTGATCAATGTCGGCTTTGAGCATGATGTGCTCGCTCAGGTACCACAAACCGGTTAGCGTAATGATAGCGATAAACCACCAGCTCCATAATCCCAACCATTTATGCCAGCTTGCCCAGCTAGGACGTCGCTGCCAGCGTAGCTTTGCCGGTAGCGCCAACCATTGCCGCCACCAACCGCGATAGACCTTAAAGCTGGTGATAAGGGTTAGCAGTAATAACAAGCTGGTTGCGGTGACGATGTACTTACCCGTGCTGCCCATCGACAAATACATGTGTAAATCACGTAAATAGCGCGATAATTGCCCCCAGCCACCTTCGCCTAGCAACTGACCACTAGCTGGGTCAAAAAAGACAAAGCGAAAACCTTTGTCGGTTAGCAACCGCACTTCGCCCGCTAAGTAGGTTTGTCCATGCACTTGGGCACCCAGTATTTGACCTTGTGGATAGTGTTCGGCTAACTGTTGTTCTAGCGCCGACCAAGCCACTGGCCCTTGCCGTTCAGTTAACGCGCGATACTTGGCATCGCTTAAATACTGAAGTTCATAACTGAGTGTGGCTAAAACGCCGCTAGCGCAAATTAATAAAAGCAGGCCTGCAAATGCAAAGCCTGCCCATGCGTGTAGTTGATACCATTGACGATTGCTCATGTCGCGCTATGAATGACTTTAAAAGCTATAGCTGACGCTGGCATAAATGCGGCGTGGCTCGCCGGGGAAATGCCCGGTGCGGTCAAGAAAACCGCTGGCGGCATAAGTCTTATCGAATAGGTTTTTAACGTTAACCTGTAAGGTCCATTGTTGCCAATGGCTCTGCCAGCTTAGGTCAAACACCGTGTAGGGCTTGATGCGTTGATTCGACATACTGATGCGTTCACTCACATAATCCATGCCGGCACCGATCGATGACTGTAAGAACGGTAATTCATAACGCGTCCATAAACCGAATTGATGTTTGGGCGCATTCGGGAAGCGATCGCCCGCCGACCAATCGATGATCTGGCCCGGCACGGTATCGGTAATGCGTGTATCGTTATACGCATATGAAGCATTCAATACCCAGTTATCGGTGAGGTCGCCGAGTAAGTCTAATTCTGCACCACGGCTACGCACGGTGCCCACATTGCTTAAAATCGAGCGGCCATCGTCGCTGATCTCAGCCGTCGCTTGCAGAATGTTTTCGCGTTCGATTTGATAAACCGCACTGCTTAAACGAATGGCGTCATTCAATAACGACCAGCGTGCACCCAGTTCATAAATGGTCGATTCTTCTGGATCAAAGGGACCACCGACGGCAACGTCTTGGCTGTCCGGCGCCTGCGGATTAAAGCCAGTACCGTAAAGTGCATAAGTACGCACCCAGTCGGTCAATTGGTAGGTGGCGCCGATACGATAAGTCAAGGCTGAATCGTCAAACTTAACACCGCTGACGTCGTCCTCAAATTGGTCGTAACGTAGGCTAGCTAATAGGTTAAAGCGTTCGTTGATGCGCAGTTGATCTTGTACGTAAACGCCATCACGACGGGTATCAGTGATGCTGGCCTCAACGCTATATGGATCAGTTCCATATGGACCTTTGGCCACGCCATATTGCGGGTTAAGCAAATCTAACGAGGGCACCACTGGGTTGCCATCGCTGTCAAAAGGATTGGCGTTATCGCCGCGGAAGCTATTTTCAGAATCAAGGTACTCCCAACCGAATAGCAGGGTATGCTCATATTGGCCACTCATTAAGGTGCCCACCACGTTGGCGTTAACGCTGGTCGCTTTGCTGTCGCGCACCTGATTACGGAATTGTCGTAAGCTGGCGATTGCATCGCGTGTGTCGCTGACCGCATTACCCTCGGCATCAATTAAGCCACGCGGCTCATGATAATTTTGTAATTCGGTATTTTGGTAATGGCGGACGGTTAAATCGGCGCGCCAGTTACTGTTAAAATCGTGATTTAAACGAGCTTGATAGACATCGGCGTCCATGACTTGAAAATCGGTTGCTTCGTTATGATTCCAGCGTCTATCGGTTAAAAAATTACCGTCGTTATCAACCGGCACACCGCGTAAGCGAGCGCCTTGGTAGTCTTGTCGATAATTGGTGTATTGCAAAGTAACGTCAGTGCGGTTGCCAATATCAAAGGCGTAACCTAAATCGAGTATGCGGTTGGTTTGCTCAGTATTAAAACGAAACGGCTTTTCGTCGTCGTAGTAGTAAGCCGCACGATAGCGTTGGTCACCACTCTCGGTCAGCGGACCGCTGAGTTCAATGGCGCCTTGGCGGTAATCATCGTTACCTAAGCCAAGGCTAATTTCACGCTGCGCCGTTGCCGTTGGTTTTTTTGTGACATAGTTAATAATGCCGCCCGGTGAGCCACTACCAAACATAGCGCCATTAGGGCCCTTGAGCACCTGCACTTGGGCGATATTAAATAACTGTGGTACGGCAAGGCTACTGAACGGGTCGCCGCGCAAGCCATCGTATAACACTTCGTCTTGTCGGAAGCCGCGGAAGGTGACACCTGAGTAGCTAAAGGTACTGACACCGCTAATACTGCGATACAAGTCGGTAATTTGTCGTGCGGCCTGATCGTCAATCAACGCTTCGGGAAGCACTTGAATGCTTTGTGGGATCTCAGCTATCGGGGTCGCCGTGCGTGTCGCCAAGCTGCTGCTATCGCTGCGATAAAGCGTCTGTGCGCGACCAGTGACGCTAATACGCTCAATATCGGTTGCTTCGCTGTTGCTGGTGGAGCTTTGTTGAGCGGCGGCGGTTGAGACTACGAACGAAGAACACAGGGCGCTGGCAAGCGCCAATGCTAACGTTGAATAATGCATAACAAAAAACCGTCTATGAATGATGCGCAACAATCTAAATGCAAATCGTTATCATTTCAAGGTTTTTGTTAATAAAACTAAATAGACTGTTTAGCTTTTTCTTTGTTGGTACGCTTTTGTGCGTACATGCGCTGGTCGGCGATATTGAGCAGGCCATCAATATCAGCCGCATCGTCGGGATAGTTGGCCCAGCCAATGCTGGCTTGAATGACAAAGCTTTCGCCATGCAATATGACCGTCTTGTCCGCAAACGCTTGCGTGAGTTGTTGGCATAACGCATTCGTCTCAGTCGTATTTTTTCGCGCACCGTTTTTACTGGCAAACAACACGACAAATTCATCACCACCGGTACGGGCAACAGTATCGGCTTGAATAAAGGTTTGTCGTAGTACCTCGGCAACCGCGCGCAGGTAGTTATCACCAGCGTGGTGACCGAGTCGGTCATTGATGGGTTTGAAGCTGTTTAAATCAATATACAGCAGGGTAAAGCTATTGCCGCTGGCATGGCGACGATACAATCGATCCATCAGTTGACGCCGATTGGCTAAGCCGGTTAACGGATCGCGTCGAGCCTCGCCATGAGTCTCCCGGTAAAGCGCTAAAAATGCCCACAGTAAGCCGAGCAATAAAACCACCATGGGATAGCCAGCAAGTCGTACGCTGTTGGCTTCAAGCCAACTTAAGCTGCTACGTTTGGGCGTTGCTGCCAACAGCCAGTTGCCGTTTGGAAAGCTCACGTTTAATGACGCAACCGCACGCTCGAAGGTTGCTTCAGAGCCATAAAACACATCGCCATCGGCACCTAAACCGTCAACGCCTCGAATGGCGATGGTAAAATTATCGCTATTCAGCATGGTGCTACCAGACGCTAAAATTGACTGCAGGCTGATGATCACCACAGCCTGACCCCATTGGCGCTTGGCATAAATGACGTGGTTGGTGAAAATGGGGGTATGCGCGACTAAGCCTAAACCGCCGCGCGCCAGCGGCATCGGACCTAACACCTTAATCGAAGCGTAATGCTGCTCACTCATCTCCGGTGGCAGCCAACGGTTAACTGCACTTTGATAGCTACGGCCAATCAACTCTTCGTTGCCTAATAATGGATAAACAAAGCTGATCACGTTATCGGGGGCGATACTAATACTGAGTACATGACGGCTACTGCGAAACGCCTCATTGGCAAGATCACGCCAGTCTTTCGCTTGGCTATCGGGGTTAACCGCAATGTAGGTCACCAACGAACGCGCGGAGTGCAGCACGGCATTGACTTCGCCCTCAATTTCCGCGCGCAGCGCAGACAGTAAGTTAATCGCTTCGCTGCGTTGCAGTTGTTCGGCGCGATCATTGGATAGTTTTTGGACATATTCAATAACCATTGTTGAACCGATAAACATCATGATAACGGTTAATAGCGAAAACGATTTGTGTTGGCTGAGTAAACTTCGGAGCATTATTTGACCTGCTTTTTTTATTACCCGTAGCATAACGGAAAAGCCGGATCAGGCATAGTTGCCTATGCGTTGTGGATGCTAATAACTGACGGTGATCAAGACGGTATCTTGGTATACACCGACAGCCGCTTGTTGGTTGGGCGCCAACTGAATGAGTGGTTGATGGCGCTGAGTAGTGCCACTGCCTACTGCGGTGATCGGGTTGTTGATATCTAAGCTGGTATTATTTTGCGGATGATAAATATGGTAATTAATAAAGTTTCCTGCTGCATTTTGTAGGCGTCGCCAACTGCCATCGTAGTATGTGCCATTGTCGATATACAGTTGATAGCCTTCGGTGCGGGTGCAGTTAATGTCGATATTCATCGGCAGCGCTGGTACGTTATCCAGTAATCCGTACTCGCCTAGGTCGAATAAGGTACTGGCCGTTAGGGAACAGGTTTTATCGACCGTCAATTGTACGTTCAAGGTTATCGCATTGTTAAGGTTTTCTCGCAAGGTACAAATGGAACCCACGCGGATCAAACAGATGGAGCCGTTAAATTGGATGGTTAACTGATCGCTAAAGGTGCCACTTGGGGTGTTGGTCGGGAGCGTGCGTAAATACATCGGAATGCGTAAGCCTGAACCGATCTGCACCGATAGAATAATGCTATTCATACTGCTATAGCCCTCGCCAACTTGATCGATGATTTGCGCAAAATTAGCTTGGCTAGAGAGCTGATAGGGGATGTTATAACCCTGACTACTACGCAGTTGAAAATTATTGGTGCTGGCGGTGACGGTATAACTGAGATCGGTTGGCGCCAGTAAGTTAAGACTAATCAGTTGGCTACAGCTAATAAAAACGGCACCATTGCTGTTCAAGCTGCCGTCGCGCACGCTGCTTGACGGCACTTGATTTCCCAGGCTCACCGCCGCTGGTGGTTGCGCTACACAAACCGCTTGTGCCATCGGAGCAACCGCCAATGCGAGTAACAACCCTAGCAAACGTAGTCGACGTATCATGGTCGACTCCGTTTGACTAAGTGGCACGTGACTTCATTGGCTTGTACTTGACTAAATTGACTCACCTGACTTAAGTCTATCAGGCAACGGCGGCCGTCGGGCAGCTCGACCGCTAGTTGCGATTGTTGCGGTTGTTGCGCTAAATAAACCAGCCCTTGCCAGCCGCTAATGGTTTGTTGCTCGGCGTTGCCGACAATACTGCTGATGGGCAAGGTTTCACCGGTATCAAGCCGTACCGCTAGTAGTGCCGGTTGAATTTGCTCGACGTCAAAGTGAATATGGACGCCGGTCATGCCCGCTGGCCGAACCCATTTTTCGGTATCGGTGATGACATGATCGGCGGGCAGTCCTAACGGGTCGATACTGACTTTATTGGGTAAGTTTGCCACCAGTTCAGGGACAAGTAACTGGCCGTCTTCATTGGTCTCGCCCACCAAATGGTTAGATAAATACACCGGCATAGCTGCCGAATCGCTGCTGACTAAAGCAAATGACTGACTGACCGGGCGCGTTAACCAGGTGTCACCAGCAATGCCAATGACGCCACCACGCACGCCGCTATACAAGCGATAGTCATCGGCTTGGCCACTACCACCCAAGTAGGCCTGAAAATTATCGCCTTGCCAGTTAACCAGCCCCTGCGTTTGGTTATGCATAAGTCCAGTGGTCTGCGATACACTGTAGCGCCAGCCACGATAATTATCGTTACCGTGACTATAACGATAGCGTTGATAGCTACTATCACCGGTGTCGCTGTTTTGTGTAACGGTGAGGTTGTTTTGGCTATCTAACTGCACGCTGATATTTAGGCTTATTGCATAAGCACCGTTACTGACGTCTTTACTGGCGCTGATAAAAAAGGCCCAGTCGCGGCTGGGGGCATAGCTATAGCTGGCGGTATAGAGTTCATTATCGCCAAATCGGCTGCCGCGCTGCCTGATATAAGCAATGGATGCAGCGCCATAACGTTGCCAGTTATAGGTGAGGTTAGCCTGACTGGTTTGTTCAGGCAGCATGGTGCCTTCGCGAGCACTGAGAACATCGTCGAAGCTGGCGTTACGTTGGCTATGTCGCACACCAACGCTAAAGCGCCGACTAATATATTCGTAGCTAATGGTACCCGTATGGCCGTCGCTATTACCCAGCCCCTGTCGATAGGCAATGGCGATTTCACCCCAGCGGCCAAGCAGTTGTTGCCATTCGATACCGATGTTGGCGTATTGATGGTCGCTTTCTAGGTAGCTACCCAGCGTGGTCATGTTGTTAACACCGTAGCGGTAGCTGGCATTCAATACGGGATTAGGTTGGTAGTTGCTACCACTTTCGGTAAAACCGTCACGCAAGTAACCCAGACTAAAGTTATAATCGGTTAAACCGTCAGCAAGTAGCGTGCGCGAGACATAAAAGGGTTGTTCGATTTGGGTAGTGCGACCGAACATATCGGTACTGACTAAGGTGGCAACACCAGCACCGGATATAAAGGGTTGTGTCTCGATGCTAAAAGGGCCGGGTACAAAATCGCTACTGGCGCGTTGCAGGCCGTTGATAAATAAGTCGGTGGTCGAGGGTACTGCCGCACTACCGCTAAAGTTGGGTAAGGGGTGGGTGACCAAATCGGGTCGCAAGGCATATTGTTTACCCCAACTGATACCCGCGACGCGGTAACTGCGCGCCCAACTCGGCGAACGTGTCACAAAGTCGCCGACTAGCCATGATTCGGTACGCTCGTTGTCATCAAATTGCAGTGTGGTATTTAAACGTACGTTGCTATAGCCGTCACTGTCGCTATAACGCAATATGTGTTGATGATTAAATTGCCAACCTTGCCAATAACTATTGAAGTCGAGATTTAAGCCGGTTAAATAATCACTACTGTTCAGTGACTTGTCAGCCACTGCATCATAATTTAACCAAACCGCGTCGGCTTGACTGTAGGGAATCTGTTGCTGACGCTGAATTTGTTGGCGAATACGTTGCAACGGTAGGTACTGCTCTTCGATCGTCAAGTAGAGCCGCTGCGTGCTGCTGTCATAACGATAATCTTGCAGCGGTAAATTATTGATGTCGACGCGATCACCGGTGGCGATGGGTAAGTTGGGCAGTAATTGCCGGAGTGGCTGGGCGTCTAGTAGTAATTGATCCTGCTGTTGCTCCACCATCAATTGTACACCACTATTCCAGCGGTTAATGTAAACGTCCAGAAACAGCAATTCGGCATAGCTGCGCTGACTGAAAGCGACCAGCATCATGAGCAACCAATAACGTTGTAAGCGCATAATGAGGCTAGACTAGCTGCAGTATTAATCGGTAACGGCACTGAGTTCATTGGTCAGTTCCTCTTCATCTTCATCATCGTTAACCGGTGAGCGGAAGTGCGGTTGCACATCCATTTGCAGCGACACTTGATGCGCGCGGGCATTAAGTTCGCCTTGCTGTAGCTGGTTACAACTGACCGGCAGTTGCCAACGCTGTTTAGCACCAGGCAAAACATAGCCAAATAGTCCCTCACCATTATGGAATAGGGTTTGTTGCTCGGCTCCCAACACCTGTAACTGCGCTAAACGCAGGTGCACGGCGCCATGATTATGGATATGTAATTCGGCAGTCTCATCATCAATGGCACGACAATAAACATTGATGTGCTCGTTCAGATAATCGCTGTAGCTGCCGGTTTTTTTAGGCATGGGTACGGTTTGCGGCCGTGATAAAAACAGTGGCACGGAATAACGCATGCGAAAATTAAAGGCATTGTCGTTATCAGCGGCAATTGGTGTGATGTCGTCAATAAGCACGCGATATGCTTGCTCCTGTTCAGCTTCAGGTACTGTTCCTTGAAAATAAACTAGGCGGATCAGTTGCGTACTTTCTGGCGCTATCGTTGCCACCGGTGGGCTTGCAATAACTCGTTGCTGTTGGTGATAGGTTTCATGTCTACCCGTGCTATCCCAGCCGTGATCGGTATGGTTCGGCTGCTGCCACTGTAAAACCCGAAACTGCAGTGTTCTTGATGTTTGACCGGTATTTTCAATATGAATCGCTACCGATTTGGCGCCGCTGGCGAGGGTCGGCATCAATGGCCAAATTAGCAGACTTTCTGCGCGACTGACAGGGCTCGCTATGAATAGCGAAAGCGCCAGACAAACACTTCCTAAAAATCGACCCGATGACAACATACAAGTGATCCCTATAGCTACTGCTAAGTCATTTAATACACAATGGTGACGGTAACTTGATCTTGGTAGGTGCCCGCTGCGGGCGTTGCTTGTGGCGCGATTTCACCGTACACCGTCAGACTTTGCTGTTGACCATTGGCAATGACGCTGACGCCGGTTTGGTTGTCCCAAACTTGTGAGCGTTGAGCATCACTATATAACTGGTAATCAAGCGTGGCTCCGGCCGCAGATTGCATCTGACGTTGATTAATCGAGCTACCATGGCTGCCTTGATTCATCAGTACCTGAATACTCTCGCCCGGGGTGCAGCGAAACACCACCGAGCCAGCGCCGATTTGCGATTGAGTGCTATGGTATTGCTGTGTGCTGCTTAGCTCACCAAAGTCGAGATTGCCAAAATCACCGCCGGCAACCGTTGCCGGAAACTCACAATAGGCTGCCACTGATAGGCGAACCACACTGCTCTGTTGCACGGTGCGGTCGTTAACGCCGCTATCGGCCTGGCTGCTTGACGTTGAAAAGACGCTTAGCAGGGCTATGCCGACAGCCGATATTTTGGGATTTACGAAAGCGCCAAACATAACTGGTTTAACCTATCGGTGGTCGTTACCGGCAATTAACCCGTGATTAACTACCGCTATGAGTACACTGACCAATTACCAAGTGACGGTGACTTGTACGGTGTCGTTATAGGTACCCGCTGGCGGTGTTGTAGTTGGCGGAATACGGCCGTAGACCACATGAGTTTGTTGCGAACCGGTACCACTAGAGGTTAACTGGTCGGCAGAACCGATTTCGCCCCAAGGTACGCTACGCGCCGAGTCTTGGTATAACTCATAAGGGATAAAGTTGCTGCCATCTGACATGCGGCGATCGCCTCCGGAGGCGTATAGGCCGGTATCGAGGCCGATTTGATAAGGTAACCCTGAGGTACAGGTAAACTGGAAACCGGCACCCGCAGCACCACCGCCCTGTGCATCAATATAAGCCGTTAAGGACGATAATGTACCAAAATCTAATGTACCGAAGTCGTTAGAACCACCGCCGGTGCTGACATTATCGACTTGGCAGCCGTCGCCAATCACTGCAGTAACACCCATCGTACCGGTAATTTGATCTGCCTGTAGCTGACCGGCAAAAAATAGTGTTGAGGTCAGTGCTAAGGTGGCATAGGTTTTTGTTATTTTCATCACTATTACTCCAAGAGTAGTTAGTTGTATTTAAATATGTTAAATACATTTTCATGTATAACTATAAGTATAGTATTGGCTCATTTATCATTAATTTCACGGCGTATCGTAAGTATTTTAATTAACATTGGAATTTGTGCGGTACTTTATCTGTGATTTAAACGGTGAGTACTCTATAACTGATTGGGGTAACTATTTGAATAGATTTTATTTTTTTTAGTTGGTTAGAAAGATGGGATAGAACTACACGATTTTCTTTAGTGACTTACTTATAAAAAAATAGTCTAAATAAGAAATTAAAAAGTATCGGGAGTCATGCATTGGAGCGGCTTAAGTCGATAAAAATCAGTATTTTCAAATTTGTTTTATTTTTGTTGTTGACGTCAATTGACGTCAGAGTATCAAATATTCACCCAGCGTCGCCAAGCTCGTCGGAAATTATGTTTATCGCTGTAACCAAGTTGTTGTGCAATGACGCGCTTACTGTTGCTTTCTCTTGCTAACGAATTAAGCGCAATATGGTAGCGCAATTGATCATTCAGCGTTGAAAAACTCATGCCATGCTTTTTTAATAAGCGCTTTAACGAACTGATACTGAGTTGGCGCTCGTTAGCGGCTTGTTCAAGTTCGTAATGTATGGGAAGCCGTTGTTGTATAGCTTGGCGAAGTATGGTTAGGGTGCCATGGCGATAGCCGAGTAAACGCTGCTGCAGTTCACATTGTTGTAGGGCGGCTTGTCGATATCGCGTATTGATTAACGGTTGATCGAGCAGCTGTCGCTGAATTCGCAGTTGTACGCGTTGCCCCTGATAAATCGGATTCAACCCCCAAAATGCTTGATAGGCGCTATGTTGCCGATCCTTCGGATACGGCCACTCAAGGGCGACAACACCTGACTGTAAGCGATACTTTTTCAGTAGTCGCAGCATCAAGCTGACGCTCAGCTCATCAACGCGTTGTGCTTGTTGGTGCAGGCCAACCGTGGGGCGCCAGTGAATATCGCAGAGCTGTTGGTGACAATGATAAGTGAGTTGCTGTAAAGGCTGCCATTGTACGTTGAAGCGCTGCCAATGGTGGAGCATGGAGCGTAAATTAGGCGCGTTGTTGAGTAGCTGGGCAATGGGTAGCGCCGCGTGGGCAGTTAATTGGCTCGCGAGTAGCATGAGCAAATCATTCGGTTGAGCGTTGCTGTACAGGCGATTGATATTATTGATGACCTGTAGCCATTGCGACACGGTTATACGTGCATTCGCTTTTGCCAGTTGTTCAGCAAACAGACAGGTGCCGGTGAGTACCTCATGCAAACCTATCTGACGCTGCTGCAATAACTCAATCAGTGGCAACACGCTAATATGTGCCAGCACAGCTGGCGACTCGTAGTCAAAGCTATGCTGGGCGATATTCATGAGTGCGTTAGTACCAATTTTTGCGCTTGGTGGCGCTGCAATAAGGTTGCGACTAATTGCTGAGCGTCTTGCCCGGCATGCTGTTGACTGACTTGTTGCCAGTGACAAGTCAGCTGCCAGTTCTTGTTGAGCGCTGTTAGTTGATGGCTAAGCCAACGCTGTAATTGTTTGCCTTGATTCGCGCTGGTTCGTGCCAGCACGATGACAAACTTATCGCCGCCATAACGACAGACAATATCCGTTGGGCGCACATTTAACGCTAAACTTTCCGCAATCTGTATTAATATTTGGTCAGCCTCAGGGACTCCCAGTTTTTGATTAATACCATCGAAGTTCGCAATATCTAGTAGCATTAGCGTTAAGGGAAACTGCCCGAGCTGCTGTTCACGCTCAACGACATGATGCAAGTAACTTTGCGTATATAGTGCAGTTAATGGATCGATGAATTGGTGTTCGCGTAAAAATTTCTCGCGACCCTGTAGCTGTCGATTGACTTGCCGCTGCTCGCGATACCAGCCAATAACGCCCAGCGTCAAAATGAACATGCCGACGGGCAACGGAATCGACTCTAACCAGCTCATTAACCGAAACGAATCTGGGTAGCTAAAAAACTCATCTAATAAATCGAGTGTATGAGAAAACACTAATAATTGGCTGCCGCTATATAAATACGCGGTAACTTGACCAGCCGGGCGTGCCGCTAAGATGAGCCAGAGCCAGATACAAACCATAACCAGACTACTTCCCTCGCCAAGGATATCCCATGGGTCTACCAACGGAGTCGGTTTTAACGTTCCCCAATGGGCGCTCAATAGTAGGGCAAATAACATAATCAGTAGCGTTATAGCGTAACGTCGTAAGCGATATTGCCGAGTCATAATGGCTGCTTAAATTGATCAGTTTAACGCTGTAGTTTGCCGTGCTTTTATGACAACGCCGTGACGTTTTTAAGGTCGCTTGAGCTCTGCAGACACCGGTGGTCAGTAGGGCTCACATGAGCGAGTTTTTGACGCTGAGATTGTCATTTTTTGACGATAGTGTGGCTTCCCGTTAATCAGCCTGATTGTTTTTGTTTAATTTTAACGGAGATTGCAGCATGAAACGGCACGTCTTAGCTATCGCTATTGCCGCTAGTTGCCAAGCAGCAACATGGCCATCATTGGCGCTGGCACAATCGGCCCATCAGCCGCCAACAGATGTACAACCAGCTAACCCGGCACAAACCATCGAAGAAGTGGTGGTTATAGGCCAACGCGCGGCGCTAGCCAAAGCGCTGGATCAGCAACGCGATGCTGGCGCCATCATCAATGTTGCTAACAAAGATGATATGGGTAAGTTTCCTGACCGCAATGCCGGTGAAACATTACAGCGCCTGCCCGGTTTATCGCTGGAGAAGGATCAGGGCGAGGGGCGTTTTATACGCATCCGTGGTTTGGCACCGGATTACAACGCAGTGACTTACAATGGGACTCAGCTAGCGGCACCTGAAGCCGGACGTCGGGCGGTGGCGTTAGATGTCATTCCGGCGGAGCTGTTAGAGTCGGTACAGGTATCAAAAACGCTGACGCCGGATATGGCGGCTGGATCACTCGGTGGTACCGTTGAATTAAAAAGCCTGACCGCCTTTGACCGTGAGCAAAACTTTTATTCGATGACGTTAGAGGGTGGTTATAACGCACAAGCGGAAACGACCAACCCGACATTTTCCGGCGTTTTCAGCCGCCGCTTTAACTTTGGCCAGCAGCGTGATGTGTTTGGTGTGGCTGCGGCACTGAGTTATGACGACCGAGAGTTCGCTACTGACAACGTTGAAACCGGCGGTAACTGGGACATCGCTGACGATAGTCGCTTAGAGGAATTTGAGGCGCGTGACTATCAAGTTCGCCGTAAACGTTTGGGGTTTGCCTTAAACGCCGATTATCGACCCAACGACAGGCAGCAGTATTATTTGCGCAGCCTCTACAGTCGCTTTACCGATAACGAGGTACGCCAAGGTTTGATCACCGAGTTTGACGAGCCGCAGTTAGCTGCAGACTTAACCGCTGCGACTTTAACGCGGGAGCTAAAAGCACGAGAGGAAGAACAAACGATGAGTGCTTTTGTGCTGGGCACGCAACAGCTATTTGGTGCTTGGCAATTGACGTTAGAAGCGGGCACCAGCCGTGCCGAGGAGGCTACGCCATATAGCATCGGCGGCGCTCAATTTGAACAGGATTTTGCCGCCGGCATCGGTTATCAAGGCAGAGATAAGTTGCAACTACTGGCACCAGATAGTGCTTATGTTGCTGATGGTTATTCGCTCAACGAAGTAGAAATGTCTGACTCATCAACCGATGAACGTGAGCATAATATCAAACTCGACCTCGCGTATGATCAGCTGCTGAATGATTCACAAATCACTTGGAAAATCGGCGCTAAACTGAGTCAGAGAGAGAAACAAGCGAACGAGGATATCTGGGTTTTCGAGGACTTTGCCGACGCTGGTGTGACGCAATTAACCTTAACCGATTATGCTATGGATGCCCCTGACTACGCTTTTAATCGCTTTGGTCCCGCCATTGACCCTGCACGGGTTTATCAGCAAATTCACCGATTAACGCGTGACGGTTACGTCGATGACGTCGAGTCGCGTATTAATGACTTTGATATTGATGAAGATGTTAATGCCGGCTATGCCATGTTCGATTGGCAAGGTCGCGCATGGCAAGTTATCGCTGGCGCGCGCTATGAACATCTCAAACGTAAAGCGGATGGCACCCGTTACGACGATGACGCGGGGCAGTACAGTGATAATCACGTTAACAGCAGCGATGGTAATTGGTTACCCGCTATCATTACTCGCTACAACCTGACTGAGCATACTATTGTTCGTGGCGCCTATAGCAGCGGCTTAGTCAGACCCAGTTTTGAGCAATTGGCGCCAGGCTATTTTGTTGAGAACGACGATGGCGATATTAAAGCGGAATTTGGTAACCCAGAACTGCAACCGCTGACGTCGGACAATCTGGATATGGGTATTGAGCACTATGATGAACATTTGGGCGTGCTCTCGGCGATGCTGTTTTACAAGGCTATCGATAACTTTGTTTATCAAGCCGACTTAGCCGGGCGTCCCGGTTATGTCGATTTTGATGAAGCGGTAACCTTTATCAACGGCGATGAGGCTAGTGTGCGTGGTGTCGAGTTAAATCTTGTGCATCAATTACACGGTTTCGATGATTGGCGCGATAATTTATTGTTAACGGCAAACCTAACCTTGACCGATTCGCGTGCCGATATCAGTTGGTTTGATGATGGTCAACAGCAAAGTCGTGAGATCGCTCTGCCGAGTCAATCTGACCGCACTGCCAATTTATCTATCGGTTATGAAGATAAAGATTGGACGCTGCGTTTAGCGGCAACTTATAAGTCAGATTACCTGGCCGAAGTGGGTGAGCTTGATGATGCGAATTATGACATTCATGAGGACGCTAATACGCAAGTGGACTTTTCCTCACGCTGGCGTTTAAACGATGCGATTTCGATATATTTCAATGCGAATAACCTCACCGATGAACCATTTTATGCGTACACCGGGTCGCGTGCTCGTAACGCTCAGTATGAGCAATATGGACGTTCATACAGCGTTGGTATTCAAGTCGTTAATTGGTAAACGGATAGGATAAATAATGATATTAAAATACGATTTTGTCTTGCCGCGTATCGCTTACAGTATGCTGACGCTGATTGCAGTCATGGGATTACAGGCCTGTGCTGACTCTAATGCTTCTGCTCCGGCTGCCGCAACCGATAAGTCGCTATCGTTGACGCCTGCCGAAGCGGTGACCTATCGGTTTTCTGATGATTCCAACGGCATTCTGGTCGCTGCCGACCAACAGCAGCTTTGGTGGCAAGAAGACCGCCACCAAGCGTTGCCCAAGTTATTGGCAAAAGGTGATTTTGAACATCTACGAGCTAAGCAGTTAGTGGATGGGGGCACGGTTTTTACAGCGATAGACGGCGATAGTCAGTACTTACATTACTGGCTTCTGGACGAGGCCGGAGAAACGCAATCGTTATGGCAAGGAGAGGTCACCAGCCGTGTGGTTGAAGACCTCTGCTTTTTCCAAAGCGGTGAAAATCAACAGCTCAGTTTATTTATTCTGGGTGGCCGTGGTGGCGCCGAGCAGTGGCTACTAAAACAAGACCAGCAGTGGTTAGCCGAGCCGCTATTGATCCGTGAATTTGGCGTACCTTATGATGCGACCAGTTGTGTCGTCGATGATGCCAACGCGGCTTTGTACATTGCCGAAGCCGATCAGGCATTGTGGCGTTATCAAGCTGAGCCAGAGGCTGATGAGGGGCGTACGCTCATTGATGCGCGTCAACCGCTCGGTCATATCCGTGGAGAAATCAAAGCGCTGGCGATGCAAGGAGACGTTTTGTGGGCGCTCGAAGAGCAGCCGGCGCGGCTTCAGGCTTATCGTCAGCAACAATGGCAAGGCAGTTGGTTGCTGCGTCATCAAGCGCAAGCGATGACGTTGACCGATATTGATGTGAGTGGTGCTCAGGCCTGGGTTAGTGCGGACGATAAGGCCCAGTCTTATCGCTTTAGCTTGCCGTTGGCGAGTACTACGACAGCATCACTACCTAAAGCGGTCGAGCAAGTCAGTGCAACGCTGCAAACTGAGCCGACCGAGCGACGTGGTGATGCTATGGATGATCCAGCGGTATGGGTCAATGCACAACAACCGGGACAAAGTCGTATTTTAGCTACTGACAAGCGCGCAGGTTTAGATGTTTATGACATGCAAGGCCGACGTGTACAGCAATTATCGGTAGGGCGGTTAAACAACGTCGATGTGCGTTATGGCTTAACCCGTAATGGGCAGCGACGAGATATTGCGGTAGCGAGTTTACGCGATAACAATAGCCTGCAACTGTTCAGCATCGATAGCAAAGGCCAGTTAACCGCGGTGGAACAAGTGAGCACTGGCATGTCGGATATTTATGGTTTGTGCCTAGGACAACAACCCGGAGATGATGCCGTATCCGTGTATGTTAATGATAAGTCTGGGCTAATTCAGCAATACCGCGTGACTGCTGCAGCACAGGGCTGGCAGGCTAAGTTGGTACGTGAGTTACGGGTTCCTTCACAGCCTGAGGGTTGTGTTGTCGACGACCAACAACAGTGGCTTTATGTTGGCGAAGAAGACGTGGCGGTGTGGCGCTTTGCTGCCGCCGCCGATGCTGACAGCGACGGCGAGGCCATTATCAAGGTGGCTGAGTATGCAGAGCTAGAAGCAGACATTGAAGGATTGGCTCTTGCTGATGGCTATTTGGTGGTGTCCAGTCAAGGTAATGACAGTTATATTTTGTTTCAGCAGCAACCGCCTTACGCACTGATCAAGCACTTCCGCATTCGCACCAATACCGACTTAGGCATTGATGGTGTTTCAGAGACCGATGGCTTAGAAGTCACTACCCGGTCTTTGGGAGCGGGCTTCGAAGAGGGGGCGTTAGTGGTGCAAGATGGCCGCAATCGTATGCCTGAAGCGGGACAAAATATTAAACTGGTGCCGTGGCAATGGGTGAAGCCGAAATAATCGTCAGTTATTTCGATAACATCGTAAAAAAAGCCGGCGACGCCGGCTTTTTTATGAAATAAATTGATCGGCTGAGAGAAATCCCCCGAAACTGACCCAAACCTTAAAAAAAAACATATAATCAGCACCTGTCATTAAGCAATGTCGAGTTGTGCTGATATGCAATTTAAGGGTAGTCCAAACTTTAGCCATCAACAGGCCGACAAAATCGGTGTGTTAGTGACCAATTTAGGCACACCAGATGCACCGACGCGACCCGCGTTAAAGCGTTATTTGAAAGAGTTTTTGTCGGATCCGCGAGTGGTCGAAACGCCACGCTGGTTGTGGTGGTTGATCCTTAATCTGGTGATTTTAAACATTCGTCCGGCACGTTCGGCAGCGGCCTATCGCTCGGTTTGGAGCGAACAAGGTTCGCCATTACTGACGCATACGAAAGCGCAATGTGAAGCGTTGCGAGAAGCATTAAGAGCGGATCACGGTGACCACGTCGAAGTGGAATTTGCCATGCGTTATGGTAACCCGAGCATCGCCTCGGCGCTGGATAAACTTACCGCCGCTGGGGTACGCAAACTGGTGGTGTTGCCACTGTATCCGCAGTATTCTGCATCAACGACCGCGTCCACTTTCGATAAGTTGAGCGAGGATGTGCGCCAACGGCGTTGGCTACCAGCGCTGCGTTTTATTACGCATTACCATGACCAAGCCGCTTTTATCGACGCTTGCGCGGCGCAAATTGAACGACATTGGCAGCAGCATGGTCGCGCCGATAAGCTGCTGTTCTCTTATCATGGCTTGCCCAAGCGTTATTTGCTTAACGGTGACCCGTATTTTTGTCAGTGCCATAAAACGTCCCGCTTATTAGCGCAGCGGCTTGGCTTAACTGAAGCTGACTATTTGACGACTTTTCAGTCACGTTTTGGTCGTGAAGAGTGGTTGCAGCCATACACCGATAAGACGCTGATGAAGTTACCCGCTGAAGGGACGCAGTCGGTGCAAGTATTCTGTCCGGGGTTTGCCGCCGATTGCTTAGAAACACTGGAAGAAATTGCGGTGGAAAATCGTGACTATTTTCTTGCAGCCGGCGGGCAGCATTATCAATATATCACGGCGTTAAATAGTGAGGCTGAGCATATCCAAGCGCTGCGGCAAATCGTGAATAACGAGTTACAGGGTTGGCAAGGTCAAGCTGACAATAGCTTACGGCAGCAGTTGGCGCAGCAACTTGAGGCTGCTAATCTGTAATCGGTGATTAATTCGTAGTCTTAAATGACGGCAACAACCCTCGCACGAGGTGGAGGTCATTGATGTCAGACGATGAATTTGAGTTATTTCGGCAGGAAATGAAAGGTGTTACGCCATTGGCTGGCGAGCAAGTGGCGGACATCAAACAGGCTTTTCAGCCTACGCTGGCGCAGCAAGAGCGGCGCCGCGCGGCCGAGCAAAAACTTGAGCAAGACCGTAACTTTTTATCGACGGAATACGTCGATTTGGTCGATCCCGACGAACTGATCAGTTTTCGCCGCGATGGCGTTCAGCACGGCGTCTTTAAGCGTTTGCGGTTAGGCAAATATCAACTGGATGCCAGCCTCAATCTGCATGACCACAGCTTGCGCGAAGCGCGTGTCGCGCTGTTCAATTTTGTCGATGACTGTCATCAGCGTGGCATTCGTAGCGCGTTGATCATTCACGGTATGGGTAAGCATAGTAAGCCGCACCCGGCGTTAATCAAGAGCTACGTAAATAAGTGGTTACGCGAGTTGTCGGCGGTCATGGCATTTCATAGTGCGCAGCGACAGCATGGTGGATACGGGGCGGTGTATATCATGTTGCGCAAAAATGACGAACAGAAGTTATTAAATCGCGAACGACATAGTAAAAAGTAGATTTGTGGCATGCTCGCTTGGTGCTTGTCGGTACTGAGCGACGATAATCGCGCGCTATCGTGCATCGATCGCAACAGCCATTTTATTGTCATAACGCTGTGCTAAACTAAGCCTCCTTATAAAAACCAACCAGTGATATCGGCTATGAAACTACATCGCATTGTTGCTGCGTCTGTGCTGCTTGGCAGCCTATCGACGGCGGCGCTCGCCCATGACGAGCATCAGTATGAAGCTGCGCAAGCACGTAATATTATTTATGTCATCGGTGACGGCATGGGCTTTGAGTACATCAGCGCCTACCGTTACGCCTTCGATGACCCGTCCAAGCCCGGTTTATCGGCCACCGCCTTTGATGATTTATTAAAGGGCTCGGCGACCACTTACCCCGATGACGATACCTGGGTAACCGATTCTGCCGCTGGCGCTACTGCACTGGCTACCGGCGTCAAAAGTTATAATGGCGCTATCGGTGTCGATGCCAATAAGCATCCGCAGCAAACGTTGATGGAACTGGCTCGCGAGCAGGGCTGGTCAACCGCGGCAGTATCGACCTCGCAGGTCACCCATGCCACCCCAGCATCATTTTTTACCCATCATCCCTCACGCAAAATGTATGATGCCATTGCTGACTCATTAGCGACCCCGATTGCGGATGGACAATGGTCATTTGATGTCTTGTTAGGCGGCGGTTATGACAACTTCAATCGAGATGATAAAAACTGGTTGCCGGAGCTGAAACGGCAAGGCATGACTGTCGTGACTGAGTTTGACCAGTTAGACGATGTGCAACAAACGCCGGTTCTGGGCGTGTTTGCACCCTACGGCTTACCGCATGCTATCGACGACGATGCGGCGCGTTTGTCGTATATGACTAAACACGCTTTACGCTTATTAACCGAGCGTAGAAAGCCTTTTGCATTGATGATCGAAGGTAGCCAGATTGATTGGTGTGGTCACGCTAACGATATCGCCTGTGCGGTCAACGAAATGCACAGCCTGAACCTGACTCTGAAGGTGATTAAGCAATATTTAAAGGCGCATCCTGATACCTTGTTAGTGGTTACTGCCGATCACTCAACCGGTGGTTTAACCTTAGGCCGCGACGGTATTTATCAATGGCACGCCGAGCGTGTTCGTAATATCAACGCATCAATAGCCGAAATGAGCCGTACGCTGGTGGATATGCCGGCTGCCGAATGGCGCGAATACTTGAAAGTTAATTTAGCCCTGAAGCTGAGCGACGAGCAGTGGCAGCAGCTGTTGCAACCGGCTCAGCAAGAGGATAAGAAAGCACGTCAACAGGCAATTCGCCAAGCCTTGGTGGCGGTTACCGCTAAGGTTACGGGAACCGGTTGGACCACTAGTGGTCATACTGCTGTAGATGTTCCGGTTTTAGCGGCAGGTCCGGGTGCTGAGCATTTCAGTGGTTATATGGATAACACCGATATTGCAAAAGCATTGTTTAAAGTGATTGGCGGCCAAAACCCTTAACCCGTTAGCGGCGGAGGCCTATGCTAAGAAGTCTTGCCTTAATTGGCACTCTGATCACGACAGCGTTACCGACTTGGGCACAACCGGTGCCCGAGTCGGTGGCGACCCTGTTAAAGCAACAGTTTAGCCAGCAGATGCAGGCTAATCTGTATTTTGATGAGTTATCTTATAATTTGCAGCGCGCTAGCGTCAGCGCTAATGATGTGCGTATCGAAACGCGTATCAAGCAGTTATCGGAGCCATTAAATCAAGCCATTATTGCTGAACAGTTAAGTTTTACCGGCTCATTAGAGGCGTTAACGCAGCAACAAATTCTGATTCACGATGCCACCATTAAAAATGGTCAGTTAACCATCGCTTATTATCAAACTGGGCGCTCTAACTTGCACGATTTGTTGCAACGCGTCGGTCAGTTGCATCAGCGCAATGGGCAAAACCTATCATCGCAGCGCGATGACAGTCGCCTGAGCTGGCAACGTGTGGCATGGCAGCAGCCAACCGCTGATGCTAGCGTAGCTTGGCAAATTGAGCGTCTAGTTTTTGACAACGTGACGGTTAATTTATTTGACCAAGAAAAGCCGATTTTGAGCGTCAAGTTGCCGCAACTTATATTTGATGACTTGGGCTCAGAGCAAACTCCAGAGCAACATATTCAGGCGGTGTTGTGGCCGATCATTAATAGCGTTGCCAAGAGCGTCTGGGCTGGCGATGAAAACGTGATTGCAGTTGATAAAACAGCGCTAATGAAATTTCTTTGGCGCGAAGCGGGCTAAACTAAAAAAAAGCCGGGCAACGAGTGCCCGGCTTGACCATAAGATGTCGTTTTGACATCACTCACTTAACCATTAAAACGAGTACATCGCCATCAGCTGTAGACGGTTCAAATCACCGTCGATGCCAGCTTCGGTTTCACGCGTTGCTTGGCTGATTTCTGCACCGACAGTGAAGTTTGGCGCAGGGTTATACATCACGTTAACGCCAAAACGCTCGGTCATTTTGTTAACTGCAGTACCCGTTAATGCTGCGTCATTATCGGCCCAACCGCGCGAATAAACGAAGTTAGAGCGCACTGACTCAGTCCAGAAGTGACGGTAAGCAATGCTCACGCCAGTGGCATCAATAGCTTCTAATTCACCATTGGCGGTGATCACGGCGCCGTTGAATGTATTTAAGCCTAAGTAACGACCCAAGCCTGAACCGGTGGTGATCGACGCACGGATGTCGTCTTTACCCAGCATGTATTTAGCACCCACGCTGACGCCATAACCAAATTCGGTTTCGTCGTCACCGGTTTGCGTTACGTCGTAGGTTAGCTGACGTAAAATAGCCGCGGTACTCCAGGTTAAGTCACCGGTTTTACCTTGATACTTAAGTACGACGTCTGGAATTAGACCGTCACTAGAGGTAATGCGCGCGCCGCCGCCAAATGGGGTGACCGTGGTTTCAGGGTTTTCAATAGAAACACTGAAGCCGCCTTGGGTGTATCGAATTTGAGCCTGACGGTTAAACACGATACCGTCGGTAATGCCGATAAAGTCGACCGACTCCGCCAAAATGTTTAGGTCTTGGAAGTTTGACCAAGTTTGGCCGAAGGTCCAGTTACCATATTTTAAAAATGCCTGACGCAAGCGTGGTGAGTACGAGTTTGAAATTCGCTCGTCACCACCCGGGGTAAGCATAAAGTCCATCTCGATGTGAGCGGTCAGCTTTTCACCGTTTGCTAATTCGTCGGATGCGGTCAGGAAGAAGCGCGATTGACGGGCATGAAAGTCGGTGGTGGCATCATCACCGTTACCGCCTACTGGCGTGATACTGGGGATATATTGCTGGCGACCAATACTGCCGCTGTCAGGCGCTTGCCCATCAGCGTAATCAGAAACCATTAAATCCAGTTTGACGTAACCGCCGAAGTCGAGTTTTGGATCTGCTTGCGCCGGTACGCTCGCCATTGCTGACAGAACGGCCGCGGCAGCCAAAGACATTTTATATTTGCGCACCATGAGATGTGCTCCCTTCGTTTTGATTATGCGTTATGACGTGCGAAGCCGCACTGGACAGTCGCTAGCAATCATCGGCAACAATCGCGCTTTGATCAATCTAGACTATGGTCTAATAGTGTTGAAAGCCCGAAAAATCTACAACTGAAAGCATATAGCGCAATGGAGGAAGTAGAATGTCGCAGCCAACTCATATTCACAAAGTGTCCAATGAAGCAAAACAACAAGCACGCCTCAGTGAAGAACAGTATCAGCGTATGTATGCTGAGTCGGTCAATGACCCTGATAGCTTTTGGCGAGAGCAAGGTCAGCGGATTGACTGGTTTACCCCGTACAATCGCGTGAAGAATACCTCATTTGCTCCGGGTAAAGTAGATATAAAGTGGTTCGAAGACGGTACCTTAAATGCTTGCTATAACTGTGTTGACCGTCATTTAGCTGAACGCGGTGATAAAACTGCGATTATTTGGGAAGGTGATTCACCCGAAGTCCAAGACGAAATTAGTTACCGTACGCTGCATAAAGAAGTGTCGCGATTTGCTAATGGGTTAAAAAAATTAGGTGTCGCTAAGGGCGATCGGGTAGCGATTTATATGCCAATGGTGCCGCAAGCGGCTTATGCGATGCTAGCTTGCGCGCGCATTGGTGCAGTCCATTCGGTCATTTTTGCGGGCTTTTCACCGAAAGCGATTGCCGACCGTATCAACGACTGTGAAGCCAAGCTGATCATTACTGCCGACGAGGGCCGCCGCGGTGGTAAAACCTTTGGTTTGAAAGACAACGTCGATGAAGCTTTAGCGGATAATCGCTGCCCCACCATCACTCATTCGGTAGTTTGTCAGGTCACTGATGGTGAGGTTAATTGGCAACCGGAACGGGACGTTTGGTGGCATGAGTTAGTGGCTGACGTCTCGCATGAATGTCAGCCAGAAGTGATGAACGCCGAAGATCCGCTCTTTATTTTGTATACCTCGGGCTCAACCGGTAAGCCGAAAGGTGTGTTACATACTACCGGTGGTTATCTGGTCTACGCGTCGATGACGCACGAGTACGTTTTTGATTATCGTGAGGACGATATTTACTGGTGCGCGGCTGATGTAGGCTGGATCACCGGTCATTCGTACATTGTTTATGGGCCGCTGGCGAACGGCGCAACCACCTTAATGTTCGAGGGTGTTCCCACCTATCCTGGGATAGGGCGTATTGGTGAGGTCGTCGATAAGCATCAGGTCAATATCTTATACACCGCACCGACGGCTATTCGAGCACTGATGTCAAAGGGCGATGCGGCGGCTAAAACCAGTTCACGAGACAGTCTGCGCGTGCTCGGTAGTGTCGGCGAACCGATTAATCCCGAGGCTTGGGAGTGGTATTACGAGAAAATTGGTAACAGCCGTTGCCCCATCATGGATACTTGGTGGCAAACTGAAACCGGCGGCATCATGATCACGCCGTTACCGAACGTCAATGACCTTAAAGCCGGTTCGGCAACGCGACCATTCTTTGGTGTTGAGCCAGGCTTGGTAGATAACGATGGCAAGTCGTTAACGGGTGCAACTGAGGGCAACTTAGTTATTAAGCAAAGCTGGCCTGGCCAAGCGCGTACGCTTTGGGGAGATCATGAACGCTTTGAGCAGACTTACTTTTCAACCTATAAGAATCAATACTTCACCGGTGATGGTGCGCGTCGCGATGATGACGGTGATTATTGGATAACGGGTCGTGTCGACGACGTCTTAAATGTCTCGGGTCATCGCTTGGGAACCGCGGAAATTGAAAGTGTGCTGGTCGCGCACAAAGCGATCTCTGAGGCTGCGGTGGTTGGTTTTCCGCACGATGTTAAAGGCCAGGGTATCTACGTTTATGTGGCTCCGATGACGGGCGTGACGGCTGATGAAGCGCTAACCGCCGAAGTACGTGAATGGGTGCGGAATGAATTGAGTCCGATTGCGACGCCAGATTTTATTCATTGGTCAGAGGGGCTACCGAAAACGCGTTCAGGAAAAATTATGCGACGTATTTTGCGTAAAATAGCAGCTAATGAGCATGACAATCTTGGCGATACCTCTACGCTGGCCGATCCGAGTGTGGTAGATTCGTTAATTAAGCACCGTTTAAATAAATAATAAAGGCTATGGCCAAATTTTTGATTGCGGATGACCATCCGTTGTTTCGCGAGGCGCTGCAGGGCGCACTCGCGAATCATTATGAACAACTGCAGTTACGTGAGGCTGGCGATTTAGATAGTACCCTAGCATCGCTTAATGACGACGATGATATCGACCTGTTATTGCTCGACCTGCATATGCCGGGTAGCGGTGATTTATATGGTTTGATCCGTATTCGAGAAGATTTTCCATTACTACCCGTGGCGGTGATTTCTGGCTCGGAAGATCCCAGTATTATTGCGAAGTGTATTGGTTTTGGCGCGTTAGGTTTTATTCCCAAGTCAAAGCCTTCGGCACAAATTGCAGAGGCGATTGACACCATTTTGCAAGGCGACACTTGGGTACCGCCTGAAAGTCGCGACCGACTGGATGCATTGTCAGAGGAAGATCAAGCGCTAGCGAAAAAGGTGGCAACGCTGACTCCGCAGCAATATCGCGTGCTTTATTTTTTGCATGAAGGCTTGCTCAATAAGCAGATTGCTTATCAATTAAGCATTACCGAAGCGACAGTAAAAGCACATATTACGGCGATATTCCGTAAGCTCGGTGTTTATAGCCGAACGCAAGCGGTGCTGTTAGCGGAGCGTCTGCAATTGGATAACCCGCCTGTCAGTTAAGTCGTATAATCAGTTAAACACTACCGTGATATGTTGAAGTTGTGGTAAAAAGGCAACCTGTTATCAGATTGTTAAGGGTTGTCTATGAACAAGTGGTTAATGATTATCTTAGCGCTGGCGCTATCGTTGCCTATCTCGATACCTAGCTGGGCGCAAACCTCAGATAGCAACCGCCAGCTCGGGTTGGTCGAGTTCTCGGCTAAGCTAACCAGCGACGCCCTGTTTGCTGGACAAACCTATACATTTGATATTCCTGAGCAGGGCCTTGTTAATTATACCGTATCGTCGGTCAGACAACGCCATGGCGTGACCCGCGTAACCCTGAAAAGCACCGAACAGCAGCCGCCGGTGATGGCTATTGCCACCGTTAAAGGCGGCCAACTGGCTATCGATTTTGCTTTTGGTTTGAACATCTATCAGGCGCGTTTGATCGATGGCGAGTGGCAATTTGTGCAGCGCCAGTTGAGTGTCGCTAGTGGCCACCAAACGTTGGCATCATCGGTGTTGTCTTCAGTTCAACAACCTCTGCAGCAGCAAAAATTAAATGTCACGGTAACGCGTTACCATACTGACCAACGGTCGTTAAATCGAGTTGCGCAGGCCGCGCCGTTAGAAAATCAAACCGTTCGCGTGTTATTAGCTTATGACCAATCGGCAACAGATTACCATCAGGGTGAAATAGAAACCGAACTCGACCAAGCGATGGCTTTTGCGAACGAGGCCTATTTAGCATCAGATGCTGGTATTACCTTAGAGTGGGATTACTTTCGTTACCCTGCTAGCTTCACCGTCAATAGTAGCACTGGCGATAGTGAGCAAGCGCAATTACTCGCCAATACAAATTTTCGTCTGAGTCTTATTAGTGGCGACTATGATGTGGTTCATGTGGTTACCGCCAACAATAACGCTGACTTTGGTGGTATTGCTTACGATAGCCTATTTTATCCGCAAGACGATTATCGTGAATACCCCATTAGCGGTGGCGGAAAACGCGGTGTGTATTGGGCTATGACGTTAGCTTCGCAAATTTACGGTGGCTATACCATTGCTCACGAGATTGGTCATAATTTAGGCTTGCAACACGATCGCTACACGTTGGCGGAAAATGCTAACGAAGGCTCTGGTGGTGAGCAGTACGACGGCGCTATCCCTTATGGATACGGTGACCCCGCAGCGGATTTTTATACCATCATGGGCTACTACGAGGCTTGTTCACGTGGTGGCGCTATCGGTAATTGCAGACGCGCACTCGTGTTTTCTGATCCCGATAAACAAATCAACGGTGCCGCCGCAGGTATTGCCGAACCGGCTGCCGATGCTGCTGATGCTTCAAGGTTTTTATCGTTGGCTTTTGCTGATTTTAGAACCGCGTGGGCAAACTATGATTTGGTCGAGATGAGTCGTCGTATCGATGGTGCGCTGACGCTGTCGTTACCGGGAACTAACCAGAAGAAACGCTTGTTGCTCGACGATAATTGTCGCGCTGCCAACTATAGCCAATCTTTGCGAGAATACCCGGGTCATGCGGGGGCATTTTATCTGTCAGATGTGCTTGATGAAAATGTCAGTGAAGTGACCATAGGCGACGAGGATGTGGTAGAGGACTATTGTGTTAACGTGTTAGCGGGTCAAGAGGATAGCGCAACTGGGCGCGTGAATTGGCAGAATCGTGGCCAAGTGGTGTATTTCGACAACGGTCAAGCGAGTGCCGTTACGCCAATCGTACAGTCATTTTCTGAGTCAGGCTTGAGTTATAGTTTGACGGTGCCGCCAGCTTTGGATAACACACAGTTTGTGCTGATGTCACCGTTTTTAGATTGTAAAGCTGACGGCCGTCGTTGTATTCCTTTTAGCCCACTCACCAGTCTTGGTGACGGCATTTATGAGAACTTTGACCGTGCCGCGTTGGACCAAATGGTAACGGCCGAAGTGACGGGGACGGGGACAGAGCGGCGCGTAAATCTTACCTTTCCTAATGGTGAAGCCGGTCTACAAAACTTTATTCGTACCGCGGTGACACGTGATACGCCAGCACAAGATGACAATCGTTACCGCGGTAGCTATGCCGCGGTGAATAATCTGTTTGAAACGCAAAGCATGCCACTTTATTTGGTTGCTTACGACGACAACTATCGTCCACAAACCGCGGTTAAGTTGCAGGTTAATTATGCGGCCAACGCCGAAATGGCGGTTGCAGTGAGCATTTTAGACCGCCGCGCCGATTATGATGATGGTGTGCGTGTACGCTTCTTAAATAGCGACCCTTACACGGCGCGCTTTAGTATTAACGGTGAACGCCGACGTTTGGTTGTTAACCCGACCAGTGACTTAAATATCTATCGCTTAACCAACCTGTTGGATGAACAGCCTACGACAGATCAGTCGTTATTATTAACCATTAGCGATAGTGAGGGTGCGGTGCTTAGCGAGGCGCGCGTTACCATCAATGGCGAGCCTGAACCGGGTAGCACACCACCACCCACTAGCAACAGCGATGGTGGTAGTAGTGGTGGTCACTTAGGTTGGTTGAGCTTGTTGGGACTATTGCTGTTAGGTTGGCGTCGTTTACGCCAACCCACCTAATCGACTTAAGGTTTATGCTGCTGAATATACTTCAGCAGCGCTTTTAAAGCGGCCGGCTTAACCGGCTTGGCAAGAAAGTGCATGCGCTCTTGTCGAGCCACGCGCTTAACTTGGTCGTCACGCAAGGCGGTGACCAAGGCGGCCGGTAAGGGCTGTTGCCAAGTATCTCGTAACTGTTGCGTCAGTTGTATACCGTCGCTATTACCGCCTAACTGATAATCGACCAACAAGCCGTCGGGTGCACTATGCTCGCTGGCATAGTTTAAGGCGTCGTCGGCATTATTAAAGGTGATAGGGTGGCATCCCCACTTTTTCAATAAAGCAGACATCGCATTCAGGTTTTCCTGCTCATCGTCAATGCAAATGATGGTGAGCGCGCTAGTTGGTGATTCGTCAAACTCGTTACGTGGTTTGTTGACCACTTGTGCGGCGCTTCCCAAGGGGACCGTAACCGAAAAATACGCACCTTTGCCTTCGGTTGATTTTACCCGTAATTGACAACTTAACTGCTCACTCATGCGCTGTGCCACGCTAAGTCCCAAACCAACACCGCCAACATTGCTGTGTTTAATACGATAAAAGGCATCAAAAATTTTCTGTTGCTGCTGTTCGGCGATACCGGGACCGGTGTCCCAGACGCCAATCACCAAATAGTGGCCACGTTTACGTACGCCCAGCAAGACTTTGCCTTGCGGGGTATATTTGATGGCGTTAGATAAGAAGTTTTGCACAATACGCCGTAAGTAGGTGGGGTCGGTGTAAATCACCGCGTCACAGAAGTGCGCTCGGAACTCGAGCTGCCGTTGTTCTGCCAGAACCGCATATTCTTCAATTAATGGGTTTAAAATACTGGCCAAGTGCACATGCCGAAACTGCGGTTGTAGCGCCCCCTGTTCCATTTTGGCGATAGCGAGCAAGGTTGATAATAAATGTTCGGTAGATGCCAGTGCGGTATCTAATTTATCCAATAAGCTGCGGTTGTTGTCGCTGATCTCATTTTCATCAACCGCCGACAAGTAAAGCCGAGCGGCGTTTAAAGGCTGCAGGATGTCGTGGCTGGCCAGGGCTAAAAAGCGTGTTTTTGAGGCGTTGGCGGCCTCGGCTTCGGCTTTTGCACGTTTTAACTGTTCCTCAACTTTGCGTCGGCGGTCAATTTCTTCGGTTAGCTCATTATTGATTTCGCGAATTTTCTGCGAGCGCACGTCAATACGATGTTCAAGATCGATATTAGCTTCTTCGAGTAAGCGTTGGCTTTCGACGTGTTCGGTAATATCGGTGAAGCTGGTCACGAAGCCACCGCTAGGCAGTGGGTTACCGACCATTTCGATTACACGGCCGTCGCCGCGGCGGCGAATAAAGCTATGTGGAGAACCCATTTGCATATAGCGTAAGCGCTTACTAACAAGTTCATCGATGTCACCGGGGCCGCATTCCCCGCGTTCAGCGTTATAGCGGATCAACAAGGCTATCGGCTGTCCCGGCCGCACCATACCACTGGGATAGTCGAATAAATCTAAATAGCGTTTATTCCAGGCGACTAAACGCAATTCGGCGTCAACGACACTGATGCCTTGTGCAAGGTTTTCTAGCGAACTGAACAGAATCGATTGTTGGGTTTGCAAAGCTTGCGTGGTGTCGTCGAAAAAGTGCACGACCTCTTCAAGGTTGAGTTGTTTATCGCGTAACGCGGCTTCAATCAACGAGCGTGCGGTAGCGGCGCCCAATACGCCTGCGATAGCGCGTTCTACATATTCGATCAGGGCCTTGTCGGCGATCGCTTCAGCACGAATTTCCTGATGCTCTTGCGGCTGATAGTAAGCCATGATTTGCTGCGCGCGCTCGCGCCCCAAAAAGGTACGCAACAATAATAATAAGTCAGCATTAGTGACTTGATGGTCGCGTTTTGGAGCCAGCTCAGGACGTGCTGCCCTCGGTTTTACGAAAGCTGTGGCTTGAATACGATCAACCAGTCGCGCTCGCGCGACTAGGGAAAATCCTAAAAAGGCGACCAGGTTAACCAACAACGAAATTACCGTTCCTTGGGTGATCACGGACGTTTGATTGGCTTCGTGGTGTAGGTACATGGGCACCAATACGCTCAGTACCCAGCCTAGTAAACCGGCAAGCAAGCCAGCGTAAACGCCACGGGCATGTGCGCGGCGCCAGTACAAACCGCCGACGATAGCCGGTAACAATTGCAAAACTAACGAGAACGCGAGCAAACCGATGCTGACTAAGTTGGTATTTGCCGCCCAAAAATAATAACAAGCAAAAGCCAGCAACATGATAATGGCGATGGTTAAACGGCGGATCAGTAACAGTGGTTCGCGGAACTCTCGACGACGTTCTTGTTGTGGTAAGCGCGATTCACGCTGCAACAGTAACGGCATGATAACGTCGTTAGTGATCATCGTACTTAATGTGACCGAGGCAATGATAACCATGGCCGTTGCTGCCGATATACCGCCAATAAAAATTAATACCGCTAACCAAGTTTGGTCGGTTAAGAGCGGTAGCCTTAGCGCATAAGTCGAGCCATCGACAGCGGGTGAGAAGAAGAACTGACCACTGATGGCAATTGGGACAATCGCCATCGCGGTTAATGCCAAATACAGTGGGAAGCCCCAACGCGCTGTGCGTAAGTGCCGTATGTCGACGTTATCAACCACGGCCACGTGAAATTGTCGTGGTAGGCATAAAATGGCTCCCGCCGCCATAAAGGTTTGTACGACAAAGTCGAAATCGAGCAAACGCGAGAAAGACCAAGCCGATGCCGATGGATGAATAACCGTTTGTGGCATCGATAACGTTGATTCACTGGCAAACAACCACCACGCAAAAATAGCGGCGGCGCCGAGTGCGAATAGTTTGATCATCGACTCGACAGCGATAGCGAGGATCATACCGTTACGATATTCGGTGACTTCGACATGACGAGTACCGAATAACATGGCAAATACCGCCATCAACACTGCCGCGCCCATTTCGTTAATCGAAAACGCCGCTAGCGGTCCTTGGTTTTCTGTTAGCACCATAAAACTGGTGCCTACGGCTTTTAGTTGCAACGCGATGTAGGGCGTAGTTGCCAATAGGGCGATGAGCGTTACGAAAAAGCCCAGACGTTGTCGTTTGCCATAACGCGAGGCGATAAAATCCGCAATTGAGGTAATGTTTTGCTGCTTGCTGACCGACACTAACTTGCTGAGTACCGGTAAACCAAATAAAAACAGTAACGCGGGGCCCAATAAAATGGGAAGAAAAGCCCAACCATCAACGGCAGCGTTACCGACCGCGCCATAATAGGTCCAGCTGGTACAATAAATGGCCAACGACATCGAGTAAATAATCGGCTTATAGCTTAGTCGGTTGGCGATTGAACGTGGTTGATCACCCCAACTAGCGATACCAAATAGCAACGCAATATACGCCAAAGCCGCTAATACCAGTAACCAAGTCATGCAGAACCATTATTATTTTATTAGACATTAGTCCCATTCTACGCCATTAGCGGGCGACCGCTAATGGCTTTTGTTAACACTTAGACCAAAGTCCAATTACGACTTTTTAACATCGGGTCTAGATTCGTACTTGCATGAACAACTGAATAAACAACAACAATCGTTTACAACATAGAACAACTGGAGGGGACGTTTATGGCATTTCAAAGTGCAGAACATGCCAAAGCGTATTGGCGCGAAAACCTGAGCTTGATGCTCAAGCTATTGGTGGTTTGGTTTGTCGTGTCTTATGGTTTCGGCATTTTGCTGGTCGATGTGCTGAATCAAATTACGTTTTTTGGCTTCAAACTCGGATTTTGGTTTGCTCAGCAAGGTTCAATTTTGACTTTCGTCGCCTTAATTTTCATTTACGTGAAAAGAATGGCTGCCCTGGATAATAAATATCAGGTTCACGAAGATTAGGGGGCGCTATGGATATTCAAACTCTTACTTTTATTATTGTCGGCCTCACATTTGCGCTATACATCGGTATCGCCATTTGGTCGCGTGCCGGTTCAACCAATGACTTTTATGTTGCTAGCGGTGGTGTACACCCGGTGATGAACGGTATGGCGACCGCCGTCGGCGGCGTCGTTCATTTCGATGGCCGGTATTATCGCTTTCGCTGGCTACGATGGTAGCGTTTACTTGATGGGCTGGACTGGCGGCTATGTGTTGCTGGCGCTATGTTTAGCACCGTACTTACGCAAGTTCGGCAAGTTCACCGTGCCCGACTTTGTTGGCGACCGCTATTATTCGCAGTTAGCCCGTACCATCGCCGTTATCTGCGCCATTGTCGTGTCGTTTACATACATCGCAGGTCAGATGCGCGGCGTCGGTGTGGTGTTTTCACGCTTCTTAGAGGTCGACATTGCTACCGGCGTTATTATCGGCATGGTCATTGTCTTCTTTTATACCGTGTTGGGTGGCATGAAAGGGATTACCTATACGCAGGTTGCACAATACTGTGTATTGGCTTTCGCTTACATCGTGCCCGCGATTTTCATTTCGCTGTTAATGACTGACCACTTTTTACCGCAAACCGGTTTTGGTGCGACAGTGACCGATGGCTCCGGACAATTCTTATTAGAACGTCTGGATGGGCTCTCACAAGAACTGGGTTTTGCCGCTTACACCGAGGGCGCACGCAGCAAAATTGATGTATTTTTCATCACCTGTGCGTTGATGGTCGGTACTGCGGGCTTGCCACACGTTATCGTGCGCTTTTTCACCGTACCGAAAGTCCGTGATGCGCGCCGTTCTGCCGGTTGGGCGTTACTGTTCATTTCGGTTGTTTATCTGACCGCGCCTGCGATTGCCGCGTTTTCTAAGGTGAACTTGTTTAACACCATCAATGGTCCAGAAATGACCGGTGTTGAATATAGCCAAGCACCTGACTGGGTGAAAAACTGGGAGAAAACCGGCCTGATCAAGTGGGAAGATAAGAATGGCGACGGCAAAATGTTCTATTCGGGCGATGACCGCAACGAAATGACCATTGACCGTGACATTATGGTGTTAGCGAATCCTGAAATCGCCAGCTTACCGGCATGGGTAGTGGCATTGGTGGCGGCCGGTGGTATTGCCGCGGCACTGTCGACTTCAGCCGGGTTATTGTTGGTTATTTCTACGTCGGTATCGCATGACCTGTTAAAACGCACATTAATGCCAAATATATCTGATAAACAAGAGCTGTTCTACGCCCGTTTAGCGGCTGCGGTGGCCATTGTGCTATCGGGATACTTTGGCGTTAATCCGCCCGGATTTGTGGCACAGGTGGTGGCATTCGCGTTCGGTTTAGCCGCGGCTAGCTTCTTCCCGGCGATCATTTTGGGGATTTTCCACAAACGCATGAACCGCGCCGGAGCGATAGCCGGTATGGTGGTGGGTATTACCTTCACCTTCGCTTATATCGTTTACTTCAAGTTTATCAGCCCTGAATTGAATACACCGGATCATTGGATACTCGGTGTTTCTCCTGAGGGTATTGGTACTTTGGGTATGATTCTGAACTTTGTGGTGGCCTTTGCGGTTCACAAAATGACCGGCGATGCACCGGAGGATATTCAAGAGTTGGTAGAATCGATTCGTTATCCTAAGGGCGCTGGCGTGGCGCATGACCACTGATAACTGATTCAGTCTGTTAGTTGATAAGCCCGCTTTCATAGCGGGCTTTTTTCTTAGCCATCAGGATTTTGACTAAACTGGTAATAGCGTTTACTGAGGGATTGTAACCATGACTCCTGAATTTTCCGATGTCGATAGCTTTTTTGCTGACTGTCCGCCCTTTGACGAATTAAACGAGCAGCACCGACGTTGGGCGGTGCGCCAAATTCAGGCGGTTTATATGAACGCCGACAATTGCAATGAGTTACTCAAGCAACTGCACCCAGCACTCTTTGTTGTACGCTCTGGCATTTTTGATTTGCGCGACCAGCAGCAGCGTTTATTGGAGCGATTGGAGGCGGGAGACTTATTTGGCTTTCCCTCGTTGTTAACCGGTCGCGCCATTATCAACCATTTAGAATGTATTCAGGACGGTATTGTTTACGCCTTATCACAGACTACTTTTGACGAGCTACGAAGCCATAGTAAAGCGTTTGAGCAATATTTCATTCGCGCTCATGGACAGCGTTTATTAACCGAACGCCAGCAGCAGGGTGACGGTGATTGGAGTGACCGTACTGTGGCTAGCGTATTGCAGCACGAAGCCATCAGTTTAACTAGCACCACGCCGATACAAGAGGCGGCTAAGTTGATGTCGGTAGAAGGCGTATCGTCGGTACTAGTGGTTGATAAAGGCCAGTTGGTTGGCATCTTAACTGACCGAGATATTCGTAATCGCGTAGTCGCCGCTGGCTTACCCTATGAGGTGGCGGTCTCGGCGGTAATGACGCAGGCACCCGAAGCGGTCTATGCAAGGCGTTCGTTATTAGACGCATTAACCCTGATGACACAGCATAATGTGCACCATTTGCCGGTATTGGCAGACGACGATACGCCGTTGGGTATGGTCACCACGACCGATTTAATGCGTCAGCAACGCAGCGAGCCGGTATTCTTGATCAGTGCTTTATATAAGGCGCAAACACGCGAGCAATTGGTCACTGAAGCGCAGCAAATTCCAGCTTACTTACAAACGTTTGCCGGCCGTGTTAAAGATACCTCGGTGTTAGGACGGTTGATGGCTTCGTTAACCGATGCCATGACTCGGCAACTGATCACCTTATATGAGCGTGAGCATGGCGTTGCGCCCGCTGCTTATGCATGGTTAGCATTTGGCTCGCAGGGGCGCGAAGATCAAACACTGAGCTCTGATCAAGACAACGGTCTATTGTTAGCTGACGGCTTAACTGACGGACAGCGGGCATGGTTTGCACAGCTTGGCGAATATGTCTGTGAAGGCTTACATGCCTGCGGTATTCCGTTATGTCCGGGTAACATCATGGCCAGTAACGCCGACTGTCGGGGCACCTTGAGTGAATGGTTACAGCGCTTTGATGGTTGGTCTGACAGCCCGACACCGAAAGCGCTGATGTATTGTCAGATTTTCTTTGATAGCCGGATGGTGGTTGGCAATAAACGATTGTATGCACAATACCGTGAAGGTGTCGCGAAAATTGGTAAACGTGAAGTATTCTTGGCTAATTTAGCCTTGTTAGTCAATCGCATTGCCGTGCCCTTGGGGCTATTTAATCGGCTCCGCACGCAGTCGGATAAGGGCGCCGATACCATTGACATTAAACGCTACGGCATCGCTTTAATTAACGATATTGTGCGCTTATACGCGCTGCAAGAGGGCTTACTTGATGCCGCTACGCCACGTCGTTTAGCGCAACTGAAAGGGCGTTCGGTACTGAGTGATAGCGATAACCAGTCGCTGCAAGAAGCATGGCAATTTCTAACGCAACTACGTTTAAATCACCAATTACGGGTGTTTGGCTCGGATAAACCGCAGAATGCGCTTGATCCCGACCAATTAAGTACCTTATCCAGACGCCAACTGAAATCGGCATTTAGGATCATAAAAGAAGCTCAACAGGCGGCCGGGTTGAAATTTGGTCGACAGGGATATTGATTTTTTCGATATTAAATATAACTTAATATATATTATTTTTGTTTTATTATTTATGTCTTTTTATTTTCTTTACGCTATCTTTACTTAATTTTTTTGTTAATTAAATTGTTGTAATTAAAGTGATATTTTATTGTTTCTCGGCTAATTAGTTGGGTAAGCTTTACAGCTTGTACTTTGTCTACTAGTTTAAACAATTCCGTAACATCGGGATAAAAACAACAATTCCAGGGACAAACTATGACAAATACAAGCTTCAAGGTGACGTTAGCGTCTCTTGCAGTCGCTGCCTCGTTGTCGGTTGCTACACCGGCTTTTGCACAACAACCCTCTAATATTCTTGGTCAAGTCGTTGCGCAGGATACGCAAGGACTGACGGTTGAGGCTTATAACGCTGAAACCGGATTCTCACGCGAAATTAGTGTCAATGATGGCCGTTTTCGTTTTCCCGCGATGCCCACCGGGGTTTATGAGTTGCGCGTCAAGCGCGGTAGTGAAGTTGTCGCTACGCAATCGGTACGGGTGTCCTTAGGTAGCAACGCTACGCCTACTATCCGTGTTGAACAGCAAAGCGCCATGGAAACTATTCAGGTGACTGGTGCACGTGTTTCCAATGTCGACGTAACCACCACCGACTCAGGTCTGGTTGTTGGTGAAGTTGAGTTAGACAAACTGCCCGTGGGACGTGACTTAACGTCGGTGGCGTTATTGGCGCCGGGCACGGTTCGGGGCGACGATGGTTTTGGTGACGCAGCATCTTTCGGCGGTGCATCGATCGCCGAAAATTCATGTTATATCAATGGCCTAGAAGTTACCGATACACGCCAAGGCTTAGGCTGTGGCTCGGTTCCTTTTGAGTTTTATAAAGAATTTCAAGTAAAAACTGGCGGTATGTCACCCAAGTACGGTCGCGCCACCGGTGGTGTGATTAATGCGGTGACCAAAAGTGGTACCAACGCTTGGGAATTCTCCGCAGTGTCTTATTTTGAACCTTCCGGTTTACGCGAAGACGGTGAGATCTCGCGGGGTAATGACGGTGTTGGTAATGTCTTCCGAGACAACAGCGTTAGCGACTCTGAAGAATATAGCGTAAGTCTGACTGCCTCTGGACCCATTATTAAAGATAAGTTGTTTATTTATGCGTTGGTCAACCCTCGTTCTGTTGAAAAACATTATGCGGAAGTGTCGTCGGGCACCGACGCGCAGTTTTTAGCTGATTCCGTTTATCGCGAAGAAAAAGCGGATGGCGGCGATAACTTATTCTGGGGCGCGAAAATTGATTGGGATATTAGTCCTGAACATCGCCTCAGCTACTTCGGTTACTCTGACGAGCGCACCACCTCTCGAGATATTTATCGTTTTGATGCCAATACCAGTAGCATCGGTGATTACGTTGGTCAAAGTCTAATCGAACGTGGCGGCACCGCGCATAGCTTGAGCTATACGGGATATTGGAGCGACAGCTTGACCGTCAGCGCGTTAGCGGGTCGCATTGAAACACAGTATGGTTCGCAGCCCTCTGATTTAGATTGTCCGTCGGTCAGTGATGCGCGAGAAGTTGATGATTTAGCGCAAGGTTGCGGTCCTGGTGGTTCATACGGAGAAAACTCTGACGAGAATACTCAATATCGCTTAGATTTAGAGTACTACATTGGCGACCATACGCTGCGAGCAGGTTACGATTACCAAGAGCGAGAATCGGTTAATATTACGGCTCCTGCTGGAGGTCATAACTGGACCTATAAAACATTAGGAACTGGAGCGACAATTCAAGGTGATGTTTATACAAATACCACCGGTGCTCCGTTAGATTATGTTGAAGATCGTATTTTCGAAGGCGGTGGCTCATTCTCATCTGAACTGAGCGCGTTTTATATTGAAGACGCTTGGCAAATTACCGATCGTGTGCTGTTAAACATCGGTATTCGCAAAGATAAGTTTGAAGGTACGGCGACTAATGGCAACTTATTGTACTCATTTAACACCGATATCGCGCCGCGTTTAGGCATTAGCTGGGATGTGTTTGGAACCGGTGATACCAAGATCTATGCGACTTGGGGTGAGTATTACCTGCCTATCGCTAATAACACCATTTATCGCTCTGGGTCAGGTATTAGTGATACCACGACTTATTACACCTTTGATAGCATAGATCCAACCACTGGTGAGCCGATTGGCTTTTCTCCCATCGCTGGCAGCGTTGAAGATTCGACGGTAACTAACTCGATCGCGACACCGCCGCCAAAAGATACCTTTCAAGCGCAAGAAGCAGATCCCTTTGCGCGGGAAGAGTTCATCTTAGGTTTTGAACAGTCTATCAATGAAGACCTAGCATTGTCGGTGCGCGGTACTTATCGTGAAGTGACCAGTGCGCTCGATGATTACTGTGGCCGTTATGCCTACCCTTACTGTATCTTGCTAAATCCAGGCGAAGATTCGAGCTGGTATAAAGATGGTTACTATTGGAATGGCAGTGAGTTTGATGAGAGCAAACTTCCATTAAACGACGGTGTGCGTGATGAAGGTTCATTAACCATGCATCCGAATGACACCACCATTCAATTACCCAAAGCGAACAACGAGTATTTAGCAGTACAAACCGAACTGAAATATCGTATCGAGAACTTCCGTTTAAACTTCTTGTATACCTGGTCACGCAGCACCGGTAACTTCGAGGGTGCGGTTAAGTCTGATATCGATCAAGCCGACCCTGGCGTGACGCAAGACTTTGATTTCCCGGCGTTGATGGATGGTGCTTATGGTTACCAGCCGAATGACCGTCGTCACGTCTTTAAAGTGTTTGGTAGCTACGATATTAACGATAATTGGACCGTTGGCTTTAATGGTTCGTTATCGAGTGGGCGTCCAATCTCAGCATTCGGTCAAGGCTATCCAAGTGATGACCCCAACATCTATGGTAGCTATGGCGATACGTTCTATATTGCCGACTGCGATGATGCGACTGATACTTGTACCTATACGCAAGTACCGCGAGGTACTGCCGGTCGTACCCCATGGACATTCAATGTTGATGCATCGGTGGCTTATAACTTCAGCGTATCGGGTGTCGATATGAAAGCGTCATTAGATGTTTTCAATATCTTTAATACGCAAGAAGCGACGGCCGTCAATGAGCACTATGAAAGCTCAGAAGGGGTTCGTAACCAGTATTATAAAGCGGCGTATTCTTGGCAGACGCCACGTTATGTACGCTTGGGTTTCGAAGCTCGTTTTTAAACAACCGCGTACGTTGGAGACCTGACCCTCCCTACAGGTCTGTCCCCCGGTTACCGTAAGGTAATCGGGGTTTTTTATAGAGAGTCATTTATTAGGCTATAGTCGTAGCTTGTCACTGCTGCTTTTCTGGCATGATGACAAACTGGCGAAGCGACTTACTAAGGATGGCTATGGCTGAGCGTATTAATCGATTTATGCAGCGCTTTGCGAATTGGCTCGAACAACGAGCCAGTTTAGCGCAACCTTGGCAATGCTGTCGGTTTGTTGCGCTGGATTTGGAAACAACCGGATTGCAGGTTAAGCAACATGAAGTATTAGCGGTTGCCTGGGTTAACATTCAGCCACCGATCATGGATTACGGCTCAGCTCAGTATCATTTATTTAATCAGGTGTTAGTTAATCATACCGTGGTTGATAAAACAGTGACTGCTCCTGACAATAGCACTGCGGCCGGGCAATCACTGGCGAACGATGGGCAAACCGGATTGGGGCAGAGCCCGGTTATCCACGGCCTGACCCAAGCTGACTTTATGCAAAGCTCAGACCCGATACAAACACTGCGTATGCTTAGTCGCGCGCTAAATGATGCCATTTTAGTTTGTCATAACGCGCAACTGGATTGGCGGTTTTTGCAACAGCTCAGTCGGCGTTATCAAGTAAAACTGAAGCCGCTTGCCATATTTGACACGCTCAACTTCGAAGCACGGCGCTTGCGTCAGCAACAGCAAGTACTGACTCGCGATAGTTTAACGTTGGCGGCTTGTCGCGCTCATTATCATTTACCAAGATACACTGGCCACCATGCACTAACCGATGCTATTGCCTGTGGCGAACTGCTCTTAGCGCAAGCCTATGCTTATAGTCGACAACAACGCGTCAGCGCGCGTGAACTACTGAAGCATGCGCGTTAAGTGTCGTTCAACCGCGTTGCGGTAAGTTTGATTTTTTGTGATATTTGTTAACAAGTCGTGGTGTTTTGGGTATATTGTCATCTACCAAGATGTGAGTTCTCCCATAATCACGCATTCTTGGTTCCGAGGAACCCCTGCTGGAACAGGGGTTTCTCACTCCTTCGCAATTTTTTCACTGCTTTTTTTGTTAAGTTTTTACCGTCTTACACACTAATTTAATCGTTTTTCTAACATCTGGGTTGCGACTGTGCGGTTTAGCGCGCATTGCTAGGCTGTTGCTTGTCACTCTTCCAGGGCTTTGTTGATCACCGCTTAGTGTCTACTAATAGTTAATTTTTTCAAATGGTTATAGTGACTGGCCAGAGTGATAGCTAGGTGCGTTAGTCATTTCAGCGGGTCAAGCGAGGGGGTTAATAGTTGAACATGGCTGTTTTGAAAAAGCTGTCATTGTAGGAAAGATGTTTGTTTGTTGATAAAAATGTTGATTTAGTGTTCCTTTTTGTATACTTTGATTCTTACTGAAGCGCTCAACACATATTCCGAGGCGTGTTCAGCAATAAGAAAAAGTCATGATCAGGTAGCTGAAAGTGACAACTCTAGGGAGACAAATACATGAAAAAATCAATCCTGGCGCGTTCTATTAGCAATAGCGTGTTAGCAGGTTTAGGCGCATCAATGATGTTCGCTGCACCTGCCGCTTTTGCGCAGGACAGCGGCGCTGACGGCGTTGAAAAAATTCAGGTTACTGGTTCACGCATCAAACGTGCTGATCTGGAAACCTCTTCACCGGTTTCAGTATTCGATGCTGAAGACATCGTAAACACTGGTGTCACCAGCGTTGCTGAATTCTTACGTTACACCACTGCTTCAGGCCCAGGCGGTAACACTGAAAGCGCAACCTTGAGTCAGGTAGCGGGTTCAGGTTCTGTTGACGGTAAAGGTTTTGGTTCTGCTTATACCTTGGTTCTGTTGAACGGTCGTCGTCTGCCAGTTAACGCTATCGCGTCTGACTTCGTCGACTTAAACCAGATCCCAATGGCAGCAGTTGAGCGTATCGAATACTTAGCCGACGGTGCATCAGCCATCTACGGTTCTGACGCAATCGCTGGCGTAATCAACATCATCACCAAAAAAGACATGCAGGGCGTTGACTTCAACGTTCAGTACGGTACTAACATGTCTGAGCATGACGGTGATGAAATCAGTGCACAGATCGTTGCTGGCGCAACGTCTGGCGACACTAGCATCTTATTCGCGTTTGATTACTGGGAACGTAAACCAGTTAAAGCAACCGACCGTGACTTAGGTAGCACTGCGTGGTTACGTGGCTATCCAAATGGCGATGGCCGTTCTCCATACGGTTTGCCAGGTTGGTACGAAGTGACTGTCGATAACGACAATGATGGTCAGTACACCGGTGCCGGTGAATTCTACTCAGAGTTTGCTGATGCTGATTGTCCTACCGACAACATCATTGACGACAGCAGCCCAACTGACCCGGATGCAACTTATTGTGCATACGACTTCGCTGAATTGTATCAATTACAACCAGCTAGTGACCGTCAGTCTATCTACACCACTATCAACCATCGTTTAAGCAATGATGTAACTGCGTACGGTGAATTCCGTTATTCACGCGCTTACACCAAAACTTCAAACGCGCCAGCACCTGGTTTCTTAGACGTATCGGGCAGCCCGTTTGCTGACGATTTCTTACAAGAAAACCTGAGCGCTGCTGATTACGCTGCTTATCAAGCGGGTGTAGAAGCGGGTACTGCTTCTTTCGGCATGGGCCGTCGTTACATCGACTTCCCTAACCGTCAAAAAGACAACATCAACGAAACCTTCTCAAGCATTGTTGGCTTTAACGGTTTTGTTGGTAACTACGATTGGGATTTCCACGTCGGCCACACTAAACTGACTAACCGTCAGATCGGTGCTGCAGGCCAGTTATTATCTGATGGTGTGGTTAATGCTATCGCTAGCGGCGATATCAACCCATTCGTATTTAATAACTTCGACACTGCTGAAGGCCAAGCTGTTTTAGAAAGCTTGCAAGCCGCTGTTCACCGTACCGGTGAATCAGTACAAAGCTTTGCTGGTGTGACTTTCGGTGGTTTGACTGACGTGATGCTGCCTGGCGGCGCGTTAGGTTTTGCAGTCGGTGCTGACTGGCGTCGTGAAGCGTTCGAAGACCGCTCAGATCCAGCGTCAGTTGACGGCCAAGTTATCGGTGGTGCGGGTTCAAACGGTAAAGGTAACCGTAACAACTTAGCCTACTACGCCGAGCTTTCTGCGCCATTGTTCGAAGGTTTTGAACTGAAAGGTGCGGTACGTCGCGATGATATCGCTTGGACCGGTAACGATGCTGCCAAAACCACTTATCAGTTAGGTGCAACTTGGCGTATTAACCAAGACTACATGCTGCGTGCATCATACGGTACAGGCTTCAAAGCACCTGACCTGCACGACTTGTTCTTGGGTCAATCGTTCGGTGTAACCGCTGCAATCGACTATACCTACTGTGAAGCTAACGGTATTGCCGCAGAAGACTGCCCTCAGCGTCAGCTGAACAGCCGTAGTGGTGGTAACGCTGAGTTACAACCAGAAGAATCGAAAAACTGGAACGTCGGTATCGTAGCGTCTCCATTCGAGAACTTTGATATCACAGTTGACTACTGGTCATTAGAAGTTGAGAACATGGTTGGTTCATTGACCATCCAAGAAATCATCAACAACGAAGACCAATACCCTGAACTGGTTAACCGCATCAACGGTCGTCTGTTCGGTGTAGGTGATGACGCATACGTACTGACCAACTTGCAGAACTTGAACGAAGAATCTGCGAAAGGTATCAGCTTAGATATGAACTATCTGACGCTGTTGGGCGGTGCTGGCGAGATCCGTTGGGGCCTGCGTGCAGAAACTCAGTTAGAGCATTTGCGTCAGTCTTCAAGTATCCAGCCTCTGTGTGATGATATCGGTACCACTTCTGAGCCAGATTGGAAAGCTAACTTCAGTGCAGACTGGAAATTGGCTGACCACTCAGCGGGTGTCTACGTACGTTACGTGGGTGAGACTCAAGACTTCCCAGGTGGCCGCGTATCAGGCTCTTGTGACTTCCAACAAGATCCGATCGATGTCGATTCGTATACTCAGGTTGATGCCTACTATGGTTACCAGTTAACCAACGCGCAAAGCATCAAAGTTGGTATTCGTAACTTGTTCGACGAAGATCCACCCATCTCAACCTTGGCTTCAGGTGGCTGGCCGTTCTACGATCAGTCTCTGTATAACAACTCGGGTCGTTTCATCTACGCTCGTTACAATATCAAGTTCTAAGATATTGGATCAGAGAAAAGGCATCCTTCGGGGTGCCTTTTTTTTAACCATACACCGTGCTAAGGATGTTGTTTATGTTTAGCGAAATTAAACCCATTCATCGCTTTATGCCGCCGATGCTGACTGGCAGAGTCGACAACCATCAAACGTTGAATAAAACCTTACTGTCATCTTTTGCAGAGCTACAAAAACAGGGCTATCGGCGTGAGGTTTTTCATACCGACTCGGATAATGTGTTTGTCAGTGAATTTGACTTATTTAGCCAAACCCAACTGCCCGGTATTACCGAATTGCGTAATATCATCCATCAAGTTGCGCAAAACGCCACGCGCAGTTTTTGTGGTTTGAACGATGAACAGATGCAGCAATTGCGCTACAACTACGAAAGTTGGTTTCACTTAAGTGGCTACGGTAGCAGTAAAGGTATTCATAGCCATGGTGAGTACAGTTGGGCGATTATCTACTATGTTGACCCGGGTGAGGTGTTGCCGGATAAACCTCGCAATGGTTGTTTGAAGATTTATAATCCCAATCGAGTTGGCGCCACTATCGCCGATTTTGTCTGTGAAAAATCAGCCGGTGCGTATTCCAATGATGCGCTAATTTTGACACCTGAAGCTGGCCGTTTTGTGGTGATACCCGGTTATCTAGAGCATGAAGTCATGACTTATTGGGGGCAACGTCACCGCGTCATGGTGGCTGCCAATTGTTTAGTGCGTCCAAAAGAAGCTTAAGGATCTGCAGCTCTGTCGGCTTCTCGGTGCCAACCGACGTCAGCCCTACAGAGCTTCCTCAAATGTTATGTGCGGTTTATAAACGTTAATGCTTTGTTAGTAACAATTCTTTCCGCCTGACCTATAAAACTCCTTATCGTGCCCTTTGCGAAGGTCCGCGCTTGTAGTGCTGCGCGTCCGTTGCAATCACAACAACAACGATATGTGTGTAGCTACGGCTACGCACCTTGCGAATGCAAAGGGAGACATTTCATGGCGGAGAAATCTATTTTAGCCCGCTCAATTAAACAAATACTGCTTGCTGGTGTTAGCTCGGCAATGATCGCCAGCCCGACACTTTATGCGCAATCAGTAGAACGCGACAACGTTGAGCAAACGGCAGCGGAAACGACAACCAACACAGAACAGCCGGAACGAATTCAAGTGACAGGTTCACGTATTCGAACCGACAGTTTTGCTAGCGCTACGCCCATCGATCTGATTTCTATCGAAGAAGCGGAAGCGCAGGGTATTACCACGCTAGGTGAGTTACTACGTACCAGTACCGTCGCGGCGGGCTCTAGTCAAATTACTTCGGCGTTATCGGTGGGTTATGTCACCTCGGGTGGTGCGGGTGCCGAAACGGTATCAATGCGTGGTTTAGGTGCAAACCGTACGTTAGTTTTGCTTAATGGGCGACGAGCTGGACCGGCCGGTACTCGGGGGCAGGTTTCTGCTTTTGACATGAACGCGCTACCGATTTCAGCCATTCAGCGAGTAGAGGTCTTGAAGGATGGGGCATCGTCGCTATATGGCTCTGATGCGGTTGCCGGTGTTATCAATATCATCACTAAAAAAGGTGATGATAAATCGGTGACCGTTGATCTGAGTCAGCCATTTGAGTCGGGTGGTGAGAAGCAACGAGTCAATATTTCGATTGGTGAAAGCTTCGACCGTGGTTCTATTCGTGTGGTAGCGGATTATAACGTCCAGCAAGAGCTGCAGCGTGGTGATCGAGATTATTTCGGGTGTAGCGAGCGACTTCTTTACAATGAAGATGGCTCGCGTGCTGACCCTATCGATCCGCGTACTGGTGATTATCATTGTGCCGATACCTCTTATGGTATGTTTATGGGGGCAACTGGGGCTGGCAATATGCCAACGGGTGTCCGTGGTGCATACGATTATGACGGTTTCTTGGGCGCTAATGGCTATGACAGTATCAATGATACTGCAACAGCACCCGGCGACTTACGTACCCCAGAAGGTTGGTATCCTGTCGGCTATAACAAAGAGACAGACGGTTTATATAACCTAAACCATCCATTCCGCGATCTAGAGTCGATGGTGCCCGAAACGCGCGTCGCGTCACTCTTTGTGCAAGGTGACTATACTTTTAATGACCGTATTACTGGCTATGCCGAGTTTTTGTACAGTGGTCGTGATACCGAAACCCATGGTTATCGTCAATTTTGGACGGCTGACTTAGGTGGTTACGTCGATGCCAACCTTTTTGATGGTTGGAGCGGTGACGCCGTTTTACAACCCGTTCATTTAACAGACCATTACGGTAGCGATACGTCGGTCGATTATACTCGCGGGGTACTCGGGCTTGAGGGCGATATCGGCTTCTGGCATTGGGACGTGTCTTACCAACACAGTTACAATAAGGGTGAGTACAAAAATAAAGTCATTTATGCCGATTCTTGGATCATGGCTCAGGAACACTTAGCTAATGGTACGACCTGTAGCGGTGAAGTGACCGAAATTTCTGGAAAAACCTGTGTCGATGTACCCATTGGCTCACCAGAACTCCTCTATGGCAATCCGTCAGCCGACGTTCGTGACTTTTTATTCGGCTCGGAAACCGGTGAGACTATCTATAAACAACAAACCTTGGAAGCTTATATCACCGGCGACCTATTCGCATTACCAGCGGGTATGGTCAGTACTGCAGTAGGTGTCTCTTTCCAGCGTGACGAATTGGATGATACGCCAGGCCTGCATAGTCGCACTGGTAACTCATGGGGATTATCCAGCGCTGGGCGTACCGCTGGTTCACAGAATACCCGGGCAATCTTTGGTGAAGTGAAAGTGCCGGTATTGGCCGGTGCATTCTTAGCCGAGCGCATTGATTTTACCGGGTCGTTCCGTTGGACTGATGTATCCACCTACGGTAGCGATACCACCTTTAAAGTAGGCTTAAACTGGGAGGTTACAGACGACTTCCGCATTCGTGCGTCACGGGGTACTTCGTTCCGTTCACCTGCACTGTACGAGCTGTACTTGGCTGGGCAAACAGGCTTTGGTGGTCAGCTATCGGTCGACCCGTGTTACAACTGGAGTGATGAGTTCGACGCCGGTAACATTTCGCAGACTATTGCTGATAACTGTGCTGCCGACGGCATTCCTGCCAGTTATGGTCAAGCGGGTACTAGCAGTAGCAGTGCATTATTAGTAACGAGTGGTGGCGAGGGTAATCTGCAAGCCGAAACCTCGGTTGCCGAAGGCCTAGGCTTTGTTTGGACCAGTCCAGAAGACACTTTGGCTATATCGGTTGATTATTATGATGTTGATATTAGTAATCAGGTCAGAAATTTAGGTGGCGCGTCTATCGTTAACGCTTGTTATCGTTCGGACGACTTCCCGAATGATCCGCTTTGTAATCTGTTTACTCGCCGTGATGGTACCAATGGTGACTATGGTATTGACCAGGTCAACGGTGGTTATGTCAACGTTGCGACAGAGGCGACTCGCGGTGTCGATTTTAATATCACTTATCAGGATGATTTTGACTTCGGTACCTTACGAGTCTCGTTAGAGCACACAGCGCAAATCGACCATACCTATCAGCTCTTTGCCGATAGCGAAGTCGACCAATATATTGATGAGATTGGCTATCCCAAACATGTTGGCAATCTGTCGGCGACTTGGAGTCGTGAGGATTGGAGTCTGACTTGGACCACTCGTTATGTCGGTAAAACCAACGATTATGAGTATTATGGTGATACCAACGAGACCACTTATCGTGGCGAACCGGTGACCTTTGTCGCTGATACTCCGCGTGTGTTCTACCATACATTGTCGGGTAATTATGACTTTGGTTCAGGTTTGAATATGACGCTGGGTGTTGCTAACGTGTTTGATAAAGAGCCACCTCAAGTGTCTCCATCTTATGTTCGTGCCGTGGGGAACTCAACGTTATACTCTCAGTACGACAACTTAGGGCGTCGTTTATTTGCTAATCTGACTTATAATTTTTAAGTCAGTGTCTCTTATCTAGCAACAAACACGACAGCGCTGCTGAGTGTAAAGCCCCGAGCCTTGGTTCGGGGCTTTTTTTGTGCATTACCCAAGCCGAACAATTAATGCTTATCATTTTTTTAAACCGGAAAACGAACGGTTTATGACTAAAAAGTTTTCATATGACTATTGGTTCACCTCATTTGAATAACGACTTGTTGGGTTTGTCACAAAAACACCCGCTAGTACAGTCATCGGATAGGATCGTTAAGTAAATATTACGGTAAGCCGAGGTGCTGTTTGGCGGGTTTTTACGGTGCGTTGCTGCTTTCACCGAAAAATGAAATGTTCGCCAGTTTCCGTGCGGCATTAAGATGTCAAACGACATGGTGTTTGTTAGCTCGAGAAGACAATCTCGACAGCTTTGTCGAAAAATCGCAACAATTGAGACCACACTGCTGCGTCATTGATACAGCTGTGGTTGCTCATGATATTAGCTATGTGTTTTCGCTAATAGAGCGCTTGCCCACCCAACTGTTTTATATTGCTGGCGAGTTCGACAGGCAGCAAAGCTGTTATGTGGGCCCTGGAAAAGCGTTGCTATTGCCTAGCTCGGTGGATGCGGAAGTTTGGGTAGATGTGTTGCAGGACGCTTCTGCGTGGTTAGAATGGAGTCAGCAAAACGTGTCATTATCAAAAAATTACCAACAACTACTGCCGGTTAAATCTGTAGGAAAAATTCGTTTAGTACCGACTGACGATATTATGTGGATAAAAGGTGCGGCGAACTATGTTGAGTTACACACGAAAGAGGCGATGTTGCTACACCGCGACTCGATGAGTTCACTCGAAGCACAGTTGAATCCACAGCGGTTTATTCGTGTACATCGTTCGGCTATCGTCAATATTAAATACGTCACGGAAATTTCTAGCGAACTCGGTCGCTATACCTTACTTGAGCTTAGCGATGGTACCGAAATTAAGATCGGTAATGCTTATCGAAAGAGTCTTTTTTCGCAACTGGGGTTGGAAGCGCAAGCGTAGCGTAGATGCAAGGTTTGACCACAAAATGAGGTGTTTGTCCTAACCTTGTTAGCGTTGGTCACTTTTTCTCATCGGCTGTCCCGAGATCCTTTAAAGTCGATAACGTCGCTTGCACAGGTTGGCGGCGATATGGCGAATTTGGTACTCCCTAGAACCGTTCGCACTCGGAAATGTTAGGGGCCTGCGGGCCCCTTTTATGGCATCCGCTTTCGCAATCATCATAAACTTGCTGATATTCCGGATAGGGACGTTGGGTAGGAGTATGTCCGATAGTATTAAAGATGCCCGGTGCAATGCCGATAGCTAGGTATCTGACATTTGATCATCGGGCTTTTTCATGCGTCGCTTTATCTTGTCTATGCTATTTTTACTGACCCAATTGATTGTAACGAGCAACGTCTGGGCGGCTCATGTGGAGCCACTGCAAATGGCCGCTGAACGTTTAGCGGCGCAATTACAATCCGGCTTAACCACGATAACATCGTCTTCGGACGAGGCCTCCACGGATAGCCAACTGACCGGGATTGCCAGTTTTGTCATGGCCGATAGTTTACAACTACCTCACCAGGGAGATGCTACCGCCAGTCTGGGGCAGCAGCTCAGCGAAGCGTTGTATACCGAGTTAAACCAGCGCCATGTTGCGTTGGTTGACTTTCGGGCTCGCGACTTCATCGCAGTGTCAGCGCATGGTGAAACGGTGTTAAGTCGTGACATTGAGCAGTTACCGCAGTACCCGCAAGTTGACCGGGTTGTGGTCGGTACTTTGGCACCTCGTGAGCATGGCGTTTTGGTGCAAGTTAGAGTGCTTGACCGTCGTACTCAGCAAGTGCTGGCCAGTGCCAGCGACTTTATTAGCAAACGTTTTTATTGGCACCAGCGTCAAGTTGAGGTTGTTAATGGCCGCTTACAGCGTGAATCAAGTGAGGGCACATCACGATGAAAAGTTATGTACTAGTCATTCTCTCGACCGCCAGTTTATTATTAGCTGCCTGTGTGACTCAAGACGCCAATAACGTGCCGTCAGCGGCAACGGATAGCGGGCGTCAGGAGCTCGCAAGTCAAGCGCCGCCAGAAACGCCATCATTATCAAGCTTTGCCAATCGGTTAGCTCAGGACCTGCGCCTACATATGCGGCAACCGGTGGATCCTAAGGCGGTTGGTATCACCAGCTTAGTCGCGGTAGATGGGCAGCTGCAACAAGCTGATACCATTAGCAAACTATTTAGTGAAGACCTGATATACGCGATGCATGGCGCACAGTTTAAAGTGTTGGATTATAAGACCACTGACTTTATTCGAGTCACCGCTAAAGGTGATTTTGCGTTGTCACGCGATTATTTGGAGCTGCAAGAAATTGTACCGATCAGCCATGTGTTGGTGGCAACGACCGCGCAACACGAACAGGGCATGATGGTGAATGCTCGGCTGGTCAATATTACCGACAAACAGGTGATCAGCGCGGCTCAGGTATTTATTCCTAAGCAAGTATTACGGCAAGTACAAAGTAGTGAATTAAAACCGATATTACGCGCGGCACGGTAGACCGCGCGTTTGCTCATGGCAAAAAGGCTAAGGCTCGTAGTACTTAACACCAATTTCAATACGCTCACGGTCATTTTGTAAGCGCCATTTGTTGGTGTCACGCAGCGAGTAAACGCAGCCACAGTATTCCTGTTGATAAAAACGCTCACGCTTGGCAATTTCTACCATGCGTGCTGCGCCGCCGTTCTTACGCCAGTTAAAGGTCCAGTAATGCACGTCGGGGTAGCGCTCGGCAGCGCGAATACCACAATCGTTGATTTGCTCCATGTTCTTCCAGCGCGAAATACCTAAACAGCTAGTAAAAGTATCAAAACCATTTTCGTGGGCGTAGAGCGCTGTGCGCTCAAAGCGCATATCAAAGCACTCGGTGCAGCGTTTACCTCGTTCGGGTTCCCACTCCATGCCTTTCACCCGATCAAACCAATTCTTTGCGTCGTAATCGGCATCGACAAACGGCACGCCTAACTTTTCGGCAAAACGAATGTTTTCCTCTTTGCGGATCAAATATTCCCGTTCGGGATGAATATTAGGGTTATAAAAGAAAATAGTGAACTTGATGCCAGCTTCGGCGATACGCTCCATGACCTCGCCGGAGCAGGGCGCGCAGCAAGAATGCAGCAACACATTGTCGCTGCCAGTGGGCGTTTCTAAAACGATACTTTCCTGCTTTTTACTACGTGACATAATACAGATAACTCTTACTTGGCTATGATGATCTTGGTGCTCGCAATGGCAACAAAATCGACATTGATGCCGCTATTATAACCTGAATGTTGCGCTGCGCTAAATGACAATCGAGTCATGGCTTAACCAGGCCATCTGTTAACGCCCGTTACTTGTCTAAATCTAGCTGTTTATCAACGAGTTGACCCTGATCATCGTATTGGTATCGAGAGTTTAACTGACCGTCGCGATAATACAGCTGAATGCCGCTACGCTGGCCATTCTGATAATGCTCGACTTCTTTCAATGCGCCGTCTTCGGCAAACACGAGACGACGTCCATCTAAGCGGCCTTGTTGATTATAGTGCTCGCGCTCAACCACATAGCCCGCTGCAGAAGTCGCCAGCCATTCGCCGACACGCTTTCCGTGTTCGTAAGTACCGCTCCAAATCGGTGAATACTGACTATCTTGTAGACGCCATTTGCCGACTCGTTCACCGGCTTCATATTGACCGTCACGAAAACCATCACCGTTATCCACATAACGATAGTCGCCATGCAGCTGCCCGTGCTGATAATGCTCGACATATAAGAGCTCGCCGTCGGCATCGACTTTACGAGTCTCGCCATGTAGTTTGCCTTGATCGTCGTAGTGCCGTGTGATCCAGCCACCGTCATGGTCTAAAGTGCGCCACTTGCCTACCGATTCGCCAGCTTTATACTGACCCTCCTCAACAATCTCTCCCGCCTCATTTTCGACCCGGTAGTCACCATTAAGTTTGCCATTCTGATAATGCTGGTAGCGTGTTTGACCGCCCCAGCTGGCGCTAACCGCTTCACCACTGCGCTGGCCTTTTAGGCTCTCATCGCGCAGGCTGAGTTTGCCTTGTTCGTCAAACTGCTTACGTAATACCCAGCGTTCAGCACGATTAAAATGCACTTCACGGGTTTTACGTTCATTGCGGTCAAAATCTTCGGTTAACTTTACCCGACCATAATCTGGGTGTTGATAGAATGAGATTTGTTGGTCGAGGGTGCCGTCTTCACGAAAATGCTTTTCTTCAATTAAGCGACCCTGTTCATCGTAAAAGCGATGTATCCGCAGTTGACCACTCTCGTACCAATAACGCCATTCTCCAGTCGGCTCGCCGTTACTATAGTGTAAGTCTTCTTGTTGCTGGCCACTGTCATAAAAACGCTCACTTGAGCCGTGCCGTTTACCATCGCGATAGGATTCACGTAAAATTTCATCGCCAGCTTTATTGAAGCGGACCAAATCGCCGTCGATACCGTCCTTGTTGTAGGTGGCGGTCATCGATAGTTCGCCGGTCTTGTAATAGGTTTTGCGCTCACCAAACCAATCGCCATGGCGATAAGTCATCTCGCTTTTGATTTGACCGTCGTCAAAATATTCAAGGTGCTGGCCGTGCTTTTTGCCGTCCTTGTAATGCGTACGCTCAGCCACTTTGCCGTCACGTGAATAAGTGATCACCTCGGCATCTACGGGTTTACCATCTTGCCAACGCATATAGCGTTTGAGTTGGCCATTATCATAATAAAGTACCTCGAAGCCTTGTTGCTGGCCGTGTTGGTATTGCACCGCACGCCATAAATGCCCCTCTGAATTATAGATCTGCCGCAATCCATGATAGTCACCGTTATCGTCCCATTGCCCCACTTCTTGCAGGTAACGGCTGCCTTCCCCTTGGTAGGGGTCGTAATCAAACATCTGGTAGGGACCAGCAAATATTAAGCTGTCGCCATTATCGGTTGGTTTGCTGTACGTTAATGTGCGAGGGTTCTCGCCGCCTTTATAAAATAACGCAGCCTCTATGCCTTGCTCAGTCTGTTGACCGAGTAACACCTTATATTGGGCGTCCTCGGCGGTTTCGACTTCAAAGAACTTACCGTTGAACCAACGTTTATCGCTGGCCGACTGTTCGCTGGGCGGGTCAAACAATTTAGCAACCGGCTGCGACAGCTGCATGGTCAGTTGTTTTTCAAACGCCTGCAATGCGGCATCGTTAGCCGGGTTGTTTTCAGTGGTTTCGGCAGCGCCACTGGCTGGCGCGCTTTGCGGCGCGGCCGCTGCACAGTGGAGTGCTGAGAGAAGGGTTAAGGTGAGTGCTAACTTAGTTGCTGTCTGCATTAATCACCTCTTCAATATCGCTAAATGTCGTTTGCCATTGCTGCTGATAGCTTTCCCCCGTAATTTGCAGATGTTCGATACGACTGACAGGGCCGGCGACTTTTAGGTAATGCTCGTCAATTAAATAATCGGCCAACACCGCGTCGGCTAAATCTTTATCAAAATCTTGGTCGCGCGGCTGCAGTGCAAGCAATCGGTCAGCATCGTCGAAAAAGCGGTAGCGCGCTAGCAAAGCTTCAACAGGTTGCTCGGCCTGCCACGATTGCTCCGGTAACTGACGTAAGTCGATCAGCCAAGGCCGTTGCGTGTCCTGAATGGCTAACGACTGCCAGTTGGGCTCACCGTCACAACGTAGCTCGGTAGTGACCTCCACACCATAAAAGTATTGTTGCTCGCCATCGGCGGTGCGCAGTTGCCATAGATCTTGGTTCGCTGAACGTTGTGGTGTGCGTTGTCGGCGATAGCTGCTGTAACTCTTTTCTGGCGGCGCGGGTTGCCATTGTAACGGTTGCCCGTTAATGCTGGCATCGTTGACTACGCGCAGTTCGCAGACACTGGCCAACGCGCTGGATAAACGGGTATAAAGCCGATGTTGTTGCTGCCCTTGTAATTTGACCTGCTTAACCGCATTAGCGACATTAATATCGGTGCTATCGCTGCGGCTATCAGCCGTTAACGTGGCGAACTCGCGCGGCGGTAATTGCCGTTGATGTTCATCGTCATCGGGGTAGAAGGTTAGTGCTTTGCTTAAGGTGGCTTGCTCACTACGCTGTTGAGCCACTGCCGTTAGTTTTTTCGGTACCTTGCCATCAAAGCGCAAACGGTAGTGGCTGACACCGTGGCCAGCGCTTAAACTGGACATCACTTGGGTGGCTAAATCGGGTATCCAGTCCGGATAGTTCGGAGCGCGTTGCATCATCATGTGAAGATTGTCGGCGCCGGGGAAAAAGCGATAAACCAAATTATCGGGGGTTTCCTCAATGCTGAGATCAAATATATGAGGCTTGCTGGTACCGCTCACGGTGAGCCTTGCTTTACCGAGGCTAATTGAAGACTGCTCATCCTGCTCCGGCAAAACGAGCGTTTCTTCTATATGGTGATAAGGGAAAAACTCGGCGTTGGCGGTCACGCTAGTAAGATCACGCTCCGGTGCGGCTGCCGACCACTGGCCAATATCGTGATAAATAAAACTCCGCAGATAGCGCTGTTCGTCGCTATATGAGCCGACCTCGTAGCTAAAATCAGAGAGTAACTCAAGCTCGATGGGTTGTTCTTGTTTGTCTAATACGCGAATATCGCTCAGCTCAATGTGGCCACTTCCGAGACGTGCGACCAGCTGATGATTAAACACTAAATTGAGGCGGTTGTTCTTAATGTAGGCTGTCCCGATAGGATAACTGAGCACTTGCTCAGCGCTCTGGCTTGGCGTATCCGCTGGATTTGGATTGATGTGCTGCAAATATTCACTTTTAGGGAAGTCAAACAATCCCATCGATAACGGCTGTACTTGGTCTTCCCGTTGACGGGAGACAATGCGTTGATAGCGACGACCGTCGGCTTCTGATTGCCAGTCGCTAATGGTCGCCTCTGATAATACCCAGCCTTGCTCACGATCGACTCTGGCGATGCTGTAAACTCGTACCGAGGCATCATCGGCGTTTTGCAGTTTATAGCTAACACTGTCATCAGTAACCTGCGTCACCTCACCACTCAACTTGCCATACTGCGGGTGCTGAAACGAAAAGGTCGCGCCAACGTCGGCTGGTATCTCGGTATTGACCAACGGCACCGCGTCCTGACTGAACAATGCCTGAATAAAATAGTCATCGTCGCTACGCGGGGTATTTTTTAGCTGTTGCAAATGCTCGCCCTGAAATGACCGCTGTTGCTTATCAAGTTGCAGTTGAAATGGTTGCTGCAGTAGGCGGCTAACGTCATCAGCAGGCGCCTCAGCGTCATCGCTTGGCGCTAGCTGGCGGTTATTGAAGCCGTCAATATCTGGCCCATGCACATCATAGCTGTCTAATTGGCCAGTTAGCTGCCATTGCTGCTCGCCATCGCGGCTCACGCTAATGCGTTGCCAGGCACGTAGATCACCATCATAAGCGGGATAGTGACCATCCTCCCAACGTTGTTCAGCGCTGACCAAATAACGGTACGATTGCTGGTCTTGCAGACGCACTTTCACGGTATCTGGTGGTGAGGGCTGGCAAGCACTGACCAGTAGTAAGCTAATTGAGAGTAGCGAGTAGCAGGTAACCGTGACTAACGGTCTACGAAAAACACCTAACGACGAGCGTGCAGCACTTTGCATGTGGGCATCCTTAGCCAAGCAAAACAGATCCAGATAAATCTCATTATAGAACCAGCACGCTAGCAAAGTTAACGTGCTGGCTCAATTGCTTAGCTTAGAATTTACAGCTTTTTAACGCGTTTGGATCAGTGCTGCAGCGGCAGCTATAACGCCGTTATTATTGGCCAAAAGAACCCGCCGCTCCGGGATAGACAACGGGACTCTCAAAACCCTCTTTACTGACGCTGGCGACACCAAAAAAGTAGTTGTCAATGACGATATTTTTCAGCGTGTATTGATTGACGTTACCGACAAAACGGCTGTGCTGCCAGTTCGGCGCATCGGTAGCCCGCCAGTAGACTTTATAACCGGCGACATCGTCGCTGTTGCCATTGCCAATATCCCAAGACAGTGTGGTATCAGCCGAAACTGCGCCTTTGATATCAACGTTTGCCGGTGGGTTAGGGGCCCACGCCATGGATGCTAGCGTAACCGCGTTAAGGGCGGTTAACTTAGCGGCGTAATCAAAATTCACGCCATCGATGGTATCGCCGTAGTTGATACCGTTTTCGGTGCGTAAGTCTTGATGTTGGCGGTTATAGTTCTCGTTGGTTTCCATGATGCGCACGCCCGGATAACCCAAATCATTGAATGGGCGGTGATGGCCACCACGACCGAAGCGATCTAAGCGGTAAATCACCATGGCGTCTAAATTAGCAACATAACGATCGGCCATCCAGTCGATATAACGAGCCAAATTACGCGATGGAGAGTCCACCTCGCCGCCAGTAAAACGACGCTTTCTAGCTTCGTCGGCGGTTTCGGTGACGCGTGTACCCTCGGCAAAAACGCGTACTGTGGTGTTATCGATAACACCGTTGATACCCTCAATGTTACCGATCATATCGTTGTTCAGCACCGCCTTTAAGCGCCAGTTATCTTGCTGTGCTTTAGCCGCTAAAATTTTGCCGCCGAATAAGCCTTGCTCCTCACCGGCTAGCGCGGCATAGACAATCGAGCCGTTGAATTTATATTGGCTGAGGACACGGGCAGCTTCCAAGGTACCGGCAACGCCCGACGCATTATCGTTGGCGCCCGGAGCGTCCGAGGTGAAATCCATAACGTCGCTAACACGCGAATCGATATCGCCCGACATTAACACGTAACGCTCAGGATCGGTTTGTCCACGCTGAATGGCCACCACACTGACCACCTCGGTGGCATTCGGAATACGCGGTTCACCGCTGATGGTGTCGCTGACATAAAATACCTCTAAACAACCGCCACAGTCCGCTGAAATTTGTTCAAACTCGGCCTTTATCCAACGCCGTGCCGCGCCAATGCCACGAGTATCAGATTCGGTTTCAGATAAGGTATGACGGGTACCAAAACCGACCAATTTACGAATATCTCGCTCAATATGATCGGCTGAAACTGCCGCGGCGATGTCATGCAATTGTGCCTGATCTTGATAGTCAATGTTGTCGCTAGCGGCTTGCGCGCTTGCTGTCGCCAGTAACATCGCGCCGACTGACAGGGTGAAGCTAAATGCTTTCATACTGAGGGACTCCCCGAATTATTGTTATGGTGGTTTAGCGACTATAGGAAGTGAAGCTTATTAGGGTCAAATAAAACACGTTAGGCGGCGTAAAAATGACGCTCTATGGTGAAATTCGGGTAACATAGATGGTTACGCTCAATTAGCTTAATACTTAATTAAAAGTGCAGTTAAAAACTCGCTAATAATAACAACAGTGCTTTGATGGGATTGATGATGAAACAGACTTTCCGCATACGTGTTCCGCACACCTTGATCTTAATGTTTGCCATGATCGTTATGGCGCTAATACTGACTTGGGTGATCCCGGCGGGTGAATATCAACGCAGCATAAACGCGGCTGGACAACAGGTGGTTGTGCCTGGCACCTATCAGACTCTAGATAACGTCGATAAGTTACCGCCGTGGTCGGTATTGACCGTTATCCCTCGCGCGCTGGCCGAGGCTCAGGCGGTGATTTTCTTCGTCTTTTTGATTGGCGGGGTGCTGGGGATTATTCGTAAAACGGGCACCCTAGATGCCGCTATTGGTGCGTTACTGCGTACTTTCGCTGGGCGCATTAACGGTCTGATTTTTGGCGGTATGTTTGTCTTTGGTGTGTTTTCTAGCTTAATCGGTATGGCGGCCGAATACGTGGTTTTCGTCGGTCTTTTGGTTGCGCTATGCCGTGCACTGAAGCTGGATGCCATTGTTGCCATGGGGATTCTAGTGGTGGGTTATGGTGTCGGTTATGGTTTATCGGTGGTGAATCCGTTTACCGTTTTGATCGCGCAGAGTATTGCCGAAGTGCCGCCAACCTCGGGCATGTGGTACCGCTTGCTGTTATTGGTGCCGGTATTTGCCGTGGGTTTTCATCATGTTTGGCGATATGCGCGCAAGGTTCAAGCAGACCCGAGCCAATCGTTAATGCCTGCCAATGCTGACGATAGTGAGCCACAATCGCAGTTCCCTGCGTTGACTTGGACGCACAAGTTGGTGCTATTGGCGTTTGCTGCAACGCTGGCGATATTGGTTTACGGAATCAAAGTTTACGACTGGTATTTAGTCGAACTCAGCGCCCTGTTTTTAGGATTGGGTATTGTCACGGCTGTCATTGCCCGTATGGCGGGCGATGATATTGGCAATAGCTTTATTGAGGGTGCCGCGCAGTTGACGGCTACCGCGCTGTTGGTCGGCTTTGCCCGAGGCATTGCCTTGTTATTAGAAGACGGGCAGGTGTTACATACCATTATTTTCTATTTGGCGACGCCGCTGCAGCATGTCGGCGCCGAAGTCGCGGCGGTGGGGATGTTATTGATCCAGTCGACGCTTAACTTCTTTATTCCATCGGGCAGTGGGCAAGCTTTTGCGACCATGCCGATCATGGTCCCCATTGGTGATTTAGTGGGAGTAAGCCGCCAAGTTTCGGTGCTGGCGTTCCAGATGGGTGACGGCTTTATGAATATGATTGTACCGACTAATCCGGTATTGATGGGGATTCTGGGGATTGCAGGTATACCCTACGGCAAATGGTTTCGTTTTATCGCGCCGCTGATGTTGAAGCTGTTAGTGGTGTGTGCGTTGGCACTCATTGTTGCGGTGCTGATCGGCTACTAATGGGTTTATGCGTTAACGATACATTTCGTAACGGTTACGACCATTGTGTTTGGCGGTGTATAGCGCTTTATCGGCACGGCTAAGCATATCGCTGGCGCTATCTATATCGCGGTGATTAAGGCAGACACCGATACTGGTGGTGACGGCGATGTGTTGATTGTCGTCAACGCTCACCGGCTGAGCGCCTAATTCGCTAACGATTCGCTCAGCTAATGCGGCCGCCTGCTGGCTGCTGAGCTGGTTGACCAGGATCGCGAACTCTTCGCCACCTAAGCGAGCTATGGTGGCGTTGCTGTTGGCATTTGTCTCAACTGAAACGAGCTGTTGTAGTAACATAGCGAAATGCTGCAATACTTGGTCACCGGCCAAATGACCATAGTTGTCATTGATTTGTTTAAAGTGATCAAGGTCTAGCATCAGTAACGCAAAGGACTGTTGTTGATCCCGACTACTGCTCAATAATTGTTGCAGTTGCAGCATAAAATAACGGCGGTTAAAAAGGCCGGTGAGAGCATCTTGGTTGACCTGTTCGCGCAACCGCTCTTCCAGATGTTTACGGTCGGTAATGTCTTGCGTAGTGCCCATGATGATACGCTCGCCTTGGCTATTGCGCGCATATTTTGAGCGCTGCGCTAACCAGCGTATTTCGCCATTGGGTAAGCACACGCGATGTTCAATATCGTGCCAATGCAGGTCGTTGACGGTTTTGCGATAGGCCAGAAAGTCGTTTAAATCGGCTGGATGCAAATACCGTAAATAATCATCCATCGAGGGCGGCGTTAAATCGCGCGGGCGTTGATAAATATCAAACAAAATATCCGACCAGTAAATGACCCCGGTGTCTAAGCGCATATCCCAATAACCGAGCTGCGCCACGTCCTGCGCCATTTGTAAGCGTTCGCGGTTTAACCAAAATTGTTGCTCCAACAGCTTGCGCTCGCTGATGTTGGTAATGATCCCGTGCCAAACGATGCTGCCATCGTCTTCGCGAGAGGGGTTGGCTACGCCTGACAACCATTCTATTTCGCCATCGATTTGAGTGCGGTATTCGCAACTCCAGCGCTGGAGTGTTTGCGCAGATTGTTCAATAGTATCGGCCACTAATTGCAAGTCATCAGGATGGATACGGCTGATCACATGACTGGCGTCTTCGGCGATTTGTGCCGGCGTTAATTGATAAATATCGCGAACGCCTTCACTGACAAAGGGAAAGTGGGTACTGCCGTCGGCTCGACGTCGATATTGATAAATCACGCCAGGAATGGATTTGGCCAAGCCTTGCAAACGTTGTTGAGCAAGCTTGCGTTCGGTCACTTCAATGTGTGTGCCACTCATCGACAGCGGCGTACCATTGCTGTCACGACGACTAATTTGGCCACGATCTTGTACCCAGATCCAGTGTCCAGCGCGATGTTTAAGGCGCACTTCGCAGTCGTAAAATTCGATTTCCCCAGCGATTAACTGTTCAATGAGCTGATTCGACATGACCAAGTCATCGGGATGGATAAACCGCTCCCAGGTTTGCGCTGTTAACGGCAACAATTCGGCCAATTGGTAACCTAACATATTCGCCCAGCGATCGTTCAGTTGCATGGTGTTATTGCGCATATCCCATTCCCAAGTGCCGGCTCGGGTGCCTTCGATAATAAAGGATAAGCGCTCGCGTTCTTCACGGCGCAGCTGATCGTTGCTGATTTGTTCGGTAATATCCTGTAGCGACACCATCAGCAGTGGCGGTTGCCCCGCATTGGCGACGACGCGCTGTGCGTGCAGGCTGTAGTAGTCGCGCTGGCCTTGCTGGCGCTGACTGTATAGTTGTCGATGGTTGACAGGAGAAGCGTCTGTCGGCTGTAACGAAAACGGCTGCCCGTCGTTACTGTGTAATTGTCGTTGTAACTGTTGTAGCGCGCTAGTGGATGTCAACGGTTGTTGCAATGCGTTGTATAACGGTAGTGTCGAGGCGCTGTCGTTGGCATGTACTAATCGGCCTTGCTGATCAAATAGCAACACGGCTGTCGGTAAGCCATTAATCACATTACGCCAGTCGCCGCTGAGTTTATGGCTATCGATGGTTGCTGTTTGGTTATGCGGTGATGATGGCATGCGCTCAGCTGACGGGTTCATTATGTTGTTGATAATAGACCAGAGCGAAGCGAATTCACAGTCTTTCAGCGCTTTGCGGATGTTTAGTTAGGTAGTTGTGTATTAACGATAAAATACTGCCAATGGATGCTTTTCATAAGGCGCTATGGTGATCGGCAGGTTAAAAATGGGTGACAATACCGAGGTTCGCATGATCTCTGTTGGCGTGCCCTGACAGGCAATTTGGCCATCTTTTAGGGCAATGATCTGGTCGGCATAAGCGGCGGCAAAGTTAATATCATGGATCACGATGATGATGGTGCGCTTGAGTTCGTCGGCGGCACGGCGAATCAATTTCATCATTGATACTGCGTGATGAATGTCTAAGTTATTTAAAGGTTCATCCAACAGCACGTAGTCAGTTTCTTGGCATAACACCATGGCAACGTAAGCGCGTTGCCGCTGGCCACCGGATAATTGATCTAAGTAACGGTGCTGTAGCGGTAATAAATCTAAAAAGCTAAGCGCTTGCTCAATGCTTTGCCAATCGCGCTGTCGCAGTTTGCCCTGACTGTGCGGATAGCGTCCAAAACTGACTAACTCGCGCACAGTCAAACGACTGACAAAGTGATTCTCTTGCCGCAAGATAGCTAATCGTTGTGCTAACTGGCGAGTCGGCATTTGATGGATGTCTTCGCCATCTAACCGCACACGACCATGACTAGGCTGCTGCAAGCGGCTCATGATCGTTAACAGCGTCGATTTACCGGCACCGTTAGGACCTATAATGGCGACCACACCGGTGCTGTCGATACGTAAGTTGATATCTGTCAGCACCGCATCGTCAGCGTAGCGTTTATGTAATTGTTGTACTTCAATCATAACCGTCCTCGTCGCCATAAGGTCAGTAAAAATAGCCCGCCACCGAGCAGTTCAATCACCACCGTCAACACGCCAGCCATATTCAGCCCGTATGTCAGTAGCCACTGTCCAATCACCAGCATTAAGCAAGCAATCAATGCGGCTGATAAAAGTAAATGGGCGTGCGTTTGTTTTGCCATTAATTGATAGGACAAGGTTGCCGCAACAAATCCTAAAAAGGTTAGCGGACCAATGAGTGCGGTCGAGATGGCAACCAGCACCGACACCGCAATAAGCATTCGACTGACTTGCTGTTGATAATTGATACCAAGGTTAATGGCTGCTTCACGGCCAAGGGCTAGCGCATCTAAACAGTGACGTTGGCGCCATAAGTAGATAGAAATGGTGCCGATTAACATGCTGCTGAGTATTATCAAGCGACTATCCGGTAGCGTTATCCGTGCAAACAAACGACTTTGCAAAACATCAAATTCGCCGGGGTCGATAACTCGTTGTAGCAGTTGCGAAAGGCTAGCGAAGAGCATGCCAAACACCAGCCCGACTAATAATAATCGGTGTAAATCTTGACGCCCGCCGAGCAGACGCCGATACAGCAACCAGGCAAACAAACACATCAGCGAGCCGCTGATGCTAAAGCGCATGAGCGGCGACTGACTTAGACTATGGTTGGCGCCAACGGTAAACATGATGAGCGTTTGTATTAACACATAAAGTGCATCAAAGCCCATCACCGTGGGCGTTAATATGCGGTTGGCACTGATGGTTTGAAAAATGACCGTCGATAGTCCGGCGGCGCAACCTACCAGTAGCATGGTCAGTAGCATCCAGCCGCGACGGCTTAGCGCGTAGCTTAAATTACCTTGTAGTTGCCAACTCATAAAAGCTGCGGCGCCGAGCAACAATAGCGCCAGTAAAAGTAGTAGCTGTCGATTCCAACGATGCGGTAACGGCTGCGTAGGCGTTGACATCAGCGAGCGACCTCTCGGGTTTGTCGTAACACCCACAAAAATAATAAGGCGCCGATAACGCCCAGTAACGTGCCAACCGGTATTTCGAAGGGCGCGATAAGGACTCGTCCAAGAATGTCACAAGCCATGGTTAGGGCGGCCCCGGTTAGCGCTATCAGTGGCAGATTGGCGCGCAGCTGGTCGCCATAGGCCAAGCTGATCAAGTTAGGTACGATCAAGCCTAAAAACGGCAGCGCGCCAACGACGACAACGACCACCGCGGTGGTGACCGAGACTAACGCTAAGCCCAACGTTTGCGTGGCGTGATAGTTTAAACCTAAGTTGGTGGCAACGTCGTAACCCATACCGGCAACGGCAAAGCGCTCTGCGACAACGAAGATCACCAAGGCGATAGCGGCGGTTAACCAGAGCAGTTCATAACGCCCCTGCAAGACACTGGAAAAATCGCCGTTAAGCCATGCGTTTAACGCCTGTAGCAATTCAAAACGCACCGCAATAAAGGTAGTCAAAGCACCAATGACTGCACTCAACATCAAGCCGATGACTGGCACCAATAACGGCGACAACAATTTTAGGCGTTGAATAATGGCAATAAACAATGCGCTGCCAAGCAGTGCAAATAAGCTGGCAATCAGCATCTTTAACAATAGCGGTGAACTGGGCCAGAATAACGCTGTTAGCAGCAGGCCTAAGCTAGCTGATGCGATGGTGCCAGCGGTGGCTGGTTCAACATAACGGTTTTGCGTCAGCAGCTGCATGAGCACGCCAGCGATGCTCATTGCGGCGCCTGCGATAAGTAGGCTAAGGGTGCGCGGCAGACGACTGATCAGCAATACCTGCTGGGCGCTGGCGTCATGCTGCCAGTAGCCAAGCGGATTTAGCCACTGGCCGCCAGCGGCTAAACTGAGCAGCACTAACAGCGGTAATAGCAAGGCCAAGGCGGCATAGGCCAAACGCCGTGATCGGGTCATCGCGAACAACGTAATCGCTGGTTAACGGGAGCTATTGTTGCAATGCTTGTTCGATGTCATCCAGCACATTGAGGTAGGTTTGCATACCACCGGCCAAGTAAACTTCGCCTGAATTTAAATACAGCACTTGCTGTTTTTGCCAGGCCTCGCTTTGCGCGACCAGCTGGTTGTCTAAAACCTGCTTAGCACTTTTCGCACCGGACTCACCAATAGCCACATCGCGGCTGATGACGAACAACCAATCGGGATTGGCGTTCAGGATCAGCTCTGGCGACATTGGGTTGCCGTGTAAACCCTGGCTTTCTAGTGCGGTTGCCGGATTAAAACCTAGGGCGTCAAACACAAAACCAAAACGTGAACCGGGCCCATAAGCGACTAATCGACCACCGACAACCATCACCACCAACGCTGTTTGTTGCTCGGGGACTTGCGCTTTTACTGCGGCAACACGTTGCTCAAAGCGGCTGATCAAGTCGCTGGCGGCTTGTTGTTGTTGAAAAACTTCGCCGAGCTGTTGAGTTTGTCGTTTCAGACTGTCGAAGACATTAGCAAAATCAATCGATAAATCGACTGTGGGCGCCAATTCAGCCAGTGCTGCATAAGCTTCTCGCGAACGGCCACCGACGATAATGACGTCTGCATCGAGCGCGCTGAGCTGTTCAAAGTTGGGTTCAAATAATGTGCCCGCGTCAGTGTAGCGCGGCTCGCTGTAGCCCTGCATAAAATCGGGATAGGGGACACCGCTTTGCGGTACCGCCGCAATGTCAAAGTCTAGCAATGTCAGCGTGTCTAATGCGGCCATATCCATCACCGCGACCCGTTGTGGCTGCTCGGGTAACACGGTCTGTCCTTGCGCATGCTGTAATGTGCGGCCGCTCTCGTTGGCTGCTGGAGGAGCGGTGTTATCACAAGCTGCCAGCGTGACGCTGGTGACGGCAACGAACAACCAAGCTAAACAACGGACAGACGGCTTGAACATAACTACCTCGCTGGTCACGGGCTAGCAGCCTAGGCTAGCCACTTAAATAGGAATCATTATCAACTGCCTATGGTAGACGACCGTTCTGGGCTTGCCTAGTTAGCGTTTACATAGTCACTGTTAAGTGATGCTTGATGGTTAGGGGGCTAAGTCTTATTAGCTCGTCGTTGGCGCATTCGACCAGCAACTCACTAGCTTTTTAAATGTTCAGCCTTGGTTTGAATCGCTTTAACTAGCTGTCAGTTGGTTGAGCTGACTTAACACAAATTCGACGCGCCGCGCCACCGGTGCCGGTGGCACCGCGATGGTGCGGTAGCCATACTCGGCATAGCTTTGTTGTAGCTGTAGATAGGTGCGTTCGGCCTCAGCAAAATCTTGTTTACGGGCGTGATCTTGTTGATAGATGGCTCGCCACGGTGGCAGTAGAAAAGCGGTTGGGTTGTAGCGGTAATGCTGGCAGGCATGGATAAGTTGCTGGCTGTTGGGTAAGTTGACTAAAGCGCTATAAGCTGCGACGTCGATAACACTGCGATCGATAAAACAAAGTGCTTGCCCGTCGAGCTGTTGATAGCGAGCAATCTCTTGAGTCAGCATCGCGTCGCGAAAAGCCAAGCGGTTGCGCCAGGGCAGGGCGTCACCCTCTTGCTGCAGTTGTTGCTCTATCAGCGCACGTGCTATTTCTGGCTGGGTTGCATAACCGCTAGCTGCCAAAGCCTCGATCAGGGTGGTTTTACCGGCACCCGGGCCGCCGCTGACAACGATCAGCGTATTATTCATCATGAAAACCTCGGGCAAAGTGTGGGTGGATATTGTCGCTTTCGCGCTGACACACGGACTATAAGCTCAAACGGAAGTGTATATGCTGATGGGACTGAGTAACGCTGAGTTGCGCGTCGATAGCGTTAGCAAAGGTCATGGCGATGGCTAATCCTAAGCCATAGTTTTCACTTGAGGTACGAGCAGCATCTTTTTGCCAAAGCGGCTCGAATAACTGCGCCAATTCTACCGCACTCAACGGTTCGTCGATGACGTTGCTAACGCTGATTTCGGCTTTCCCAGCAACATTGGTGGTGGTTTTGATCACAATCGGGCGGCTATCGTTACCGTGTACTAACGCATTGTTTAGTAAGTTAGTCAGTATCGTTTCTAACGCAAATTGGTTTGTTCGACGAACTTGCTGTGAGTCGTCGAGTTGCAGCTCAAAACGCGTCGCATGCTGTGTGTTAGTGACGAGTTGAGATAGCAGTTGCGCGAGTGCTACAGAGTCATCTTGTGGCAGTGCAACGTTATCATATTTATGTAGCAGCATGACATTCGCCACAATGTGGCGCAAGCGATTACTGATGCGTAAGACCTCGGGGGCTAGATCATCAGCTAAGGTGTTTTTGTCGGGAAAACGCAGGACCACTTCAGCCAAATTAATTAACTCGGTGATGGGCGTTTTCAATTCATGCGAAATGTCTGAGGTTAAGCGTTTTTCGCGTTGATAAAGTCGTCGGTTTTCTTCGATAAAACGATTCAAACTGTCTTTGATGGGCAATAACTCGGCTATCGGCTCATCTAGCGTGACCGGAGCACTATTGTTGGCCAGACTCAGGCGTTGAATCTGTTCATTCAGACGGTTAAGTGGCGATAAACCCGAACTGACCGACTTACGCACAAAAATACGGATAAATACAATCACTGAAATGACCGTTACGATCGACGCAATATCGATCAGCCAAAGGATAAAGTTCAGTCCTTCGGCGGAGGTAGCGTAGGCGACCACTAACGTTTGCTCGGCGTGCTGATGGGATGAGTTTAATGCCGAGCCGCGCTCAGGCACAAACTTGGTATACAAAATGCGGCCATCCTGACCGCCGGGTAATTTGTGTTCTAGGATGACAAACTGATCCAATTCAACGTCTTGGTAGGGCAGCTGTTTGACCGAGAATAAGTCTAAACTGTCCGACCGCTTATAGAGCTCACCGTTAAGCCAAAATTGGAAATATTCCGGTTCGGTTTTTCCCTCAAACTCGGGCATGAATTTGTCTGAAAAATCTAGCTTTACACCATCAGAATTGTCTTCCACTAGTGTCATCAGCATACGCGCTTTACTTTTCATGGCTCGATTGAATTGACTGTCTATCCACGAGTCGACGGCAATATCAACGGTTAACAAAATAAAGACGACAACCGCCGTAATGGTATATGACAGTATGCGAACTAAGCGTCCTTGAATCGACTTCATGTACGGCTCTCAATCCAGTAACCAAAACCGCGTTTAGTTTTAATCGGCAGCTCGAAGCCCAGCTTTTTGACTTTTTTTCGGGCAGCCGATAAGTGCGCTTCGATAGCATTTTTCGATATGCTGTCGTAGTTGCCGCTAATATAGGTACTGAGTTTTTCCGGCGTAATCACTTTATTTTGGTGTGTAAATAGGCACTCGATGATTTTATATTCGTTAGGGGTTAGTTCTATCTGACGATTGTTGGCGTTGAACGTTTTGAGTTGCAAGTCTAGGGCGAAATTATCGTAATAAACTACATCGCTAGTTAACTTTAACGTACCGCGACGGCTTAAACAGAGTAAACGCGCATGCAGTTCATCAAAAGAAAATGGTTTACTCATATAGTCATCTGCGCCAGATAACAGACCTTGCACGCGTTCTTCTGGCTGAGATTTCGCCGATAAAATTAATACTCTCGTATCCTTGTTTTCTCGGCGTAATGTTTTTAATAAGGTGAGTCCGTCTAGATTCGGTAACATTAAATCAAGCACGATAACGTCATAATCACCCATCAGCGCCATGCTCAATCCTTGTGAGCCGTCACCCGTATCGTCGACGGTGAAGCCTAGGTTATTCAATCCCACCGACAAACTACGACGTAATGATGCCGAGTCTTCTATTAGCAACACATTCATGAGTTAATTTTCGAATCCTTTAACAGCCATTACTTTTACATCCAGCATAGCCTACCTAATGAAACTTAAGATTTGCTTTAGATTGACTGAATATAGATGACATTACGCCGTTATTCAGTTTTCCCTAAGTTAACCTTAAGTTTCAGACGCTAGCGTTGAAAAAATTTTTTTGACGGATCTGGGGTTATGCGTCTTTTAGTCTTTCGCTTTTACCGTCCATTAGGTTTATTTTTTCTTACGCTATTCGGCGTTTTCCTTGTCAGTCGGCTGGCGCTGATGGGCTGGTTAATGCCGCGTATAGCGGCTAATGATTTTGCCAGCATCGTAGCCGGCGGTGTCCGTATCGATCTGAGTACCTGCGCTTATTTAAGTCTGCCACTGTTACTGCTGATGCTATTACAAGGATTGCTACCACAACGCTGTGCACGATTAGTCGCATATCTAGTGAAAGCGTACGCGGTGCTAGTGGTCACGCTGGCGGTGCTGATGGAGCTAGCGACACCGGCTTTCATTCAACAATATGACGTACGCCCCAACCGTTTGTTCATTGAGTACTTAACTTATCCACGGGAAGTGACCTCAATGTTACTCTCGGGACACTTACTGACGACCTTATCGAGCCTGTTGTTAAGCGTTATTTGTTTTTGCTTGTTGCTACGTTTTTGGCCTCGCTCGAGTGTTGCGCCTGTCGGGTCGCGTACCACTGCTACGGCGGTCGCGCTGGTTTTGCTGATCGGCTTAGCCGGATTGGCTCGGGGGACCTTAGAGCATCGGCCGTTAAACCCGGCGCTAGTGTATTTTTCTGACGATGCGCTAGTCAACTCGCTGGCGCTGAATTCGCCTTATAGCGTTGCCTTTGCCATTAAGAATATGACTAACGAGCGTAGCGCAAAAGCGCTTTATGGCGATTTGCCTGAGGCGCAAGTCATCGCGACGGTACGTGAGCAAGCTTTTCGTGAGCAATTTATCAATGATGATGTGCCCACGTTGGCGAGTAACCCGCCTTATTATCGCGGCCCGAAAAAGAACTTAGTGATTGTGCTCGAAGAAAGTTTAGGCGCTCGCTTTGTTGGCGCACTCAATCCGCAGGCTGAACATGACAGTATTACACCGGCGTTAGATGCGCTCTATCAGCAAGGTTGGGGGTTTGACAATTTATATGCCACTGGCACCCGTTCGGTAAGAGGTATTGAGGCGGTGATTAGCGGTTATTTGCCATCGCCATCGCGTTCGGTCGTCAAGTTGTCTAAGTCACAAAAGCAGTTTTTTACGCTAGCGGAGTTACTGCAGCGTGAGGGTTATAGCACGCAATTTATTTACGGTGGTGAGAGCCATTTTGACAATATGAAGAGCTTTTTTTTAGGCAACGGTTTTCACGATATTGTTGACGCTAACGACATTAAATCACCGCAGTTTGTTGCGTCTTGGGGGGCTAGCGATGAAGACTTATTTATGCAAGCTGATCAGGAGCTAAATCAACTGGCGCAACGTCAGCAACCGTTTTTTTCGTTGATTTTTACTTCTAGTAACCACGATCCATTTGATATTCCTGTCGATAAAGTGCGCCTGCCTGATGGCTATCAGACCGATAATGCGGCCCGAGATTTAGCGATCAGTTATGCCGACTTTGCGCTAGGTAAATTTATCAGCACTGCACAACAGAGCGATTATTGGAAAAACACTATTTTCCTGGTGGTAGCCGACCACGACGTTCGCGTTTACGGATCTGAGCCGGTGCCAATCAAGTCATTTCATATTCCGGCGCTGATACTCAATGCCGATATTGCTCCGCGACGTGATGCACGGCTGAGTAGCCAAATTGATCTGCCGGTAACATTGTTATCGCTGATGGGCATAGAGGCCGCCACGCCGATGGTTGGCCGCGATCTAACCAAACAGTATCCGAATGAGCGAGCCATGATGCAGTATTACGATAATTATGCCTATATCGAAAATGACCGGGTCGCGATTTTGCAACCCGGCGATAAGGTCAGCTATTGGCAGTATGATAAAACGGCACGCGTCCAAACCCCGTTATCTGCCGATAGCGCCATCACAGAGGTGCGCCAACAGTTAGCACAGAAAGCCTTAGCGCATGCGTTATTTAGCGTTTTAGCTTATCAACAACAGCGTTATCACTTAGTTGCGCAATAAATGATAATTTTCAGTTTAACTTAAGCTGATCCTAAGACTTGAATAGTAATCTGGCCTCGACTTTGTTATTTGTCGAGGCGTTATGAAGCACTTATTTTTTCGCTTGTTGAGCAAGATTAAAACACCACAAACATACTCACAACGATTACTGTTTGCGACCTTATATTTAACGCTGGTTAGCAACGCGTTCTTTTTGATGAAAGTCTATTCCGTCGTGGATGTTCAAGGCGCAAAAAGTGTGCTTTTTCTGTTAACTGTTCCGTTACTATTATTTGCTTTCAGTGCGTTGTTATTGAGTTGGTTGTCGTTAGTTATATTTATCCGTCCGGTGATTTTCGTCAGTGTCGTACTGTCCAGTGTTCTGCTGTATGCCAGTGTCAATTACGGCGTTATGTTTGATAAAAACATGCTGCAAAATATTTTTGAAACTAATAGTGGTGAGGCGTCATCGTACTTTAGCCTATCGTTAGTTGTGTTCGTGTTGTTATTCGGCGTCTTGCCTGGTTGGTGGTTGATTCGTGATAAGCATAAAGAACCGCTACGTCGGCGAGTAAAGCAGTTCGTGGTGATTAACGTTGGAATGGCGGTCGTTATCGTTGCCATTGCCGCTAGTTTTTATCAAAACTATGCGGCAACTGGGCGTAATCACCGTGAGTTAACTCGCTATATTACGCCTTTTTCGTTTTATATTTCGGCCTTTAAGCAACTGCGCGATCAATACTTCTATCCTCCCCTGCCATTTAAGTTATTGGATAGACAGCCGCAGTTAATCAATCCGAACAATAACCGTTTGACCGTCTTAGTAGTGGGCGAAACGGCTCGTGCCGAGAACTTCTCCTTGGGTGGTTATGGTCGCGTAACTAATCCTTATACCAGTGTTTTGGGGGTTAAATATTTTAGTCAGGTGAGTGCTTGCGGTACGGCCACGGCTGTCTCGGTGCCGTGCATGTTCTCGCGACTCAAGCACGATGACTACAACGCGCGCGTTGCCCAGAGCCAAGAAAATGTTTTAGACATTATTCATCGAGCCGGCGTCGAAGTGCTGTGGCTTGATAACAATAGCAGCTGCAAAGGTGTTTGTGAGCGTGTCGCGCAAATGACCATCGATACCGATGCAAAACAAGCGCTATGTGACGGAGAGTTTTGTTTTGACGAAGTGCTGCTTAAACCGCTAAGTGAACAGTTAAGTCGTGCCGATGCTAACCAACCGCAGTTAATTGTACTGCATTTAATCGGCTCCCACGGACCCACTTATTATCGGCGTTATCCGCAGGCGCAACAGCAATTTATGCCTGACTGTCCGCGTAGCGACATTCAAAACTGTTCCGCACAACAACTGCTGAACAGTTACGACAATACCTTGGTCTATACCGATTACGTGCTGAGTAAAATCATCGAACTGTTACAGCAAAGCGAACGTCAGCAAGTTAATCTGCTCTACCTTTCTGATCATGGCGAATCGTTGGGTGAAAATGGTTTATATCTACACGGCTTTCCTTATCAGTTGGCGCCGTCACAACAAACTCATGTGCCCTTGATCTATTGGAGTAAACAATTAACGAATAGCGCCTATAGTGAGTGCATTGATAAACAGCTAGCACGGCCACTATCACACGATAATTTGTATGATACGTTGCTGGGTATGACTGGTGTGAAAAGCCGTACCTACCAACCTGAACAAGATTTTTTAGGCGTCTGTCAGCAAGCTTAACAGCGCCTTAATGACGTACTTGATGTCACGGAGACTAGCATGCAGTTTGATAACTTAAATAAACCGAAAGGATTTATCCGCCTAGCGCGTGCCATGGGCCACTCGTTTCGCGCGTTACGTTGGCTGATATCGCACGAATCGGCGTTTAGACAAGAGTTGTTGCTGCTCGTTGTTACGGTCGTAATCGTGTCATTGCTGGGGTTTAGCTTGTATGAACAGCTTGCTATTATTTGTGCGACTTTGCTTGTTATGTTTGCCGAAATCACTAACACGGCGATTGAGGCAGCGATTGACCGCATTGGTTTAGAGCTCCACCAGCTCTCCGGTTTGGCAAAAGATCTAGCCTCTGCTGGCGTTTTTATCACTATTCTTATTCTTTGCTTAGTCTGGCTAGCTGTGCTTTATCAAAATTTTATTGTGTAATGCTATTGTTAAGCTTTTACCGACGCTACAGTGAAACCTACACAATTGAATGAGTTAGTTGATGTATGAGGAATTATGAAAGAAGCTGCCACACTTCAGCAATGTCGTATTGAAGATCTCGATGCCGTTCAAGACTTAGGGCGTTTAGTTTCATATTTGCGTTCGAGCTTGGTAAGCCATCTTGATGCGGCTTTAGCACCAATGGATTTAACCGCTGCACAGTATATTGTGGTGGTGCTGCTAGCGCGAGGCAAGGTGAAAACCTTGGCCGAACTGTGTGACCACATGGTTTATGATCGCGGAGCAATGAGTCGATTACTTTCTCGACTTGAAGACAAAGGCTTAGTTACCAAGCAGCAGTCGGTGCAAGATAGACGCTCAACTCTGCTTTATCTGACCGCAAAAGGGCGACAGCTTCACCCAGAAATCTTACCTATGGTTAATCAGATTTATCAGCAAGCGCTGACGGGCTTTACCGAGACCGAGCAACAACAGTTTGTAGAGCTATTATTCCGCGCTATTCATAACTTAAAATAGGTGCGGTGATTGCCGACAGGAAGCCAAGTTTGCTAATATAGTTGCCTAGGCACTTATTGGCAGGCATTGGTTTATCATGGCGACAACCACATTATTGCAGCAACTCAATAGTCAGTTTCCTCAGCACCAGTTCAGTGCAGAGAACCTGACGGTGGTTCATAAAGGTCGTTTTGCTAATGCTATTGTGTTTCGTTATCACGATGAGCAGTTCGATCTCATTATCAAAGACTTTCAGCATAGTCCGTGGTGGGTTCGCCGCAGTTTTGCTCGTTTATCGGTTAATCAAGAGTATAAAGGTTTAAGTCGTCTAGCTGGGGTGTCTGGTGTGGCGGCGCGCTTTTGCCGTTTGTCGCCGGTAGCGCTAGCTTATGATTATATTGATGGCGAGTCGTTACGAACCCTGGTGAACCAGCAAGCGTCATTACCTAAAGCTTTTTTTTCTGAGTTAGAACGAATGGTCAGTGCTATGCATCGCCGCGGCGTTGTGCATTTAGATCTACGTAATTTAGGTAACATTCTATGTAGTGCCGATGGTAAGCCGTACATAATAGATTTCCAGTCGTCGATGAGTTATGCACGTTTTCCTAAGTGGCTGCAGCGCTTTATGCGTCGCTCTGATATTTCTGGGGTCTATAAAGCCTGGAGCAAACTTTCAGAACAGTCGTTGCCACCCAGTAAAGAAACCTATTTAAAACGTTTCAATCATGTCAGAAAGCGCTGGATATTCCGTGGCTATCCGATGCAACGTGCTTATACTTGGGCAACTGGCATCATCGCGCAGGGCTTACATTCCGATTTTCTTCGAAATATTTTCGAGCGTTTTCTATAACACGCTAACTTGCCCGCTTATCCGTTTGGCGTTTCAATACTGGCGCCCCCGGCAGGAGTCGAACCTGCGACCTGCCCCTTAGGAGGGGGCTGCTCTATCCAGCTGAGCTACGGGGGCTGAGGGCAGTCGATAATAGTAAAAAATGCGGGCGTTGTCATAACTTAACGATTAAAGCGTTAAGTCTTTAAGACTGTTTGGTGGATTTTTACGCGTTGAGTTAGCGTTTGATGACCGGCACGACCCAATCGTCGATTTGCACGTTGCCCAAGAAACCGGCATTACCGATGGTGGCTACCGCAGTTGTATCGTTAACTTGCTGCACCACGGCAGTATAGTCACTGACGTGCCACTTTTGACGATAGTGGCCTTGCTGATCGATAAAGTTGGCCTCTTGCACCACTTTTAATTGATCGCCGGTTTTCACGCCGTTAACGCGACCAATATTGATTTGAATAGTTTGCGCATCGACTTGCACAATGCGGCCACGGGTTTCCTGGCAGCGCAGCTTAGCGTCAAAACCCTGTACCACGTCCTGCATGTTCTGCGCCAGCACCGCACCGAATGGCTCGCGCCAAAACTGATCGGCAGCAACGTCAACTTTCGCGTTACGGGCATAGGTCCACTCGGCATTTTCGCTAATACGGGCTCGCGTGATGGTTTCGCCGCTGTAGGCATCCAGTAAGTAGAAGGTGAGGGCGAAGTGACGTTGCGGATTACTCCAAGTGGATAGCCAACCACGTTCGCTCGCAACCGATAAGTCGTCAAAAATAGCGGTGATGACGTATTGGCTATCGTTATGTTCGCCGACTCGACGGGCGATTTCTCCCAGTTGTTGCAGACTCAGCTGTTGTAATGCTTCGTCTAACCCCACCGGTCGTTGCAAGGTATGCTTCACCAATAAGTGACTATTACCCGAGGACAAATCCCGCGCAAAGCGCTCTGCTGCAACTTCGCCGATGGCATAGATATCGCCGTAATTAGCTTGCTCGCGGCGCGCCAGTTCGAATGGCGCAACGGTTACGCTCTTACGATATTCACTCGCCTGACATTGCTTATCGCGTTGCCATATATCGGCCCGTACAGTGATATAAATGCGGTTATCGCGGACTTCTTCGCTAACAATATCGACCTGATCGACATTGCCTTGGCCGCGCCATTGCACTTGCGTATTTTGCAGTACGCCATCGACAATCTGTTGCACACTGGATACCTCACCACCAGCGGCCATTAAGCTTTGCTGAATGGCGTTTTCTATCGCTTTGGCGCGCGCGTCACTGACGTTACCGTTAATGATCGGAGCCTGCCCCTGAGCCTCTATCCAACGTGCTTGAGCTGGCAGGCCGATGGCCGCTAAGCTAATAAAAAACGCTAGAGTCACTACTCGCATGGCATCATCCCAGTTGCTTAAGTCGTCAGAAAGCCGTCGTTGTTGAGGCTAATGGGTTTACTGGCGATAAACAATGCAAAAACCGCGCCATACGGACGCGGTTGATGTGCTGCCCACTGCAGAATCGAGCCAGTGTTTCGCGGTATGCTGAAACCCACTACTCTGGGTTACCTATTAGTAGTCGTACTCCACTGAGTCGTACACTACTTAATAGTACACCACATTTTTCACGCGTTGCGGGCGGTTAATGCTTTGATAGAGGTTATGTACGCGCTCGAAGTCGAGCCGTAATTCGGTGGCATAAAATTCGCCAGCGCTATAGGTGCGTACTACTTCAGCACCGCGGATAACACCATCGACCGAGGTTTGGTAACTGTCGCTTTGCAAAGCCCAATCGGCTACGGCACTGTTGCCGCTAATGCGTTGTCCATACACTTGTTCGGCAAGTTCGCGATAGGCCGCGAGTTTTGACGCGCGCATGGCGGCCAGCATTTGCTCTTCGTTACTGGCTCCAGGCTGCTTCGCAATCGGTGCATAGCCGACCGCAGACAGCACTGGGAACTGTTTCGGCTTAACCGTTTCCCACTCCACATATTGTTGGTCGTAAACCACGCTGCAAGCGCTCAACGAAAATGCCAGCAGTAGGCTGCTGACGCACTTACCGACGGAATGATTGAAAAAACGTGATTTGCTCATGCGAAGTCACCTGTAACGCCAAAAACTGAGTTAATTTATTAACGGCGTTAACAGCAAAATCTTTAGCGAATTTTGCCTTTTTGGTTATAGGTCACTTGGTCACTTTTTACCGAAGTTAAGATCGCTTGGCGTAATTGCTCGATGTCGTTCAAGGTCGAGGCGACCATGCGCTCATTAACATCGTTGCGTTGTTGGCAGTCTTGCAGTAACTGTTCGATATGCTGGCGTTGTTGACGCAATTCTGTATCGTCGTTTAATTGCTGCTTATCGGGGTGAGCGGCTAACTGCTGGTCGGTGCTTTGAATTGCGTCCAGCAGTTGCTGTTTGGCGGCGGCCAATTCGGCTACATGGCGGTGTGAGCGATTGGCGATAGCCTGTAATTCTTGTTGTTGCACAGCGTCAAGATCGACTAACTGCTGCGCTAATTGCTGCAGTAAGACGCTAAGTTTTGGCGCTGTTTCGCTCATTAAGCGTCCTCAGTACCAAAAAAGTCGCTTTCAAATTGCGCTAATTTGGCCGCTAAACGCTCAACATCCACTTTATACGAGCCATTTTCGATGGCCGCTTTGATGCTATTGACTTTCTCTTGGTCGACGCCGCTGCTGTTCGCCGCTTTACGTTGTAACTGGTTCAATTGTTGTGCCTGCGGTGTGATCGAAACGGCATCTTTAGCCGGCGCTGGATTGCTGGCTTGCGCTTGTGCTGTATTTTCCGAGCGTGCACGTAACTGTGTGTCGCTTTGCTTACTGTCCACGGCGGTGTTCTTCACGCCGTTATTATTCACATTGATACTCATGTTTATTTCCCGCCAAAATAAAGGTATTGCAGCTTTCTATCGGCCCATAGGCTATAAAACTTTAGCGGTTTTTGTGAAAAAACGCTAAAAATGCTGAAAAAGTAAGCAATCGATTGATTTGTAATCAGTTATTCTACCGTGACTTCGTTCAGTCCGGCAACGGTTGCGTGTACCTCACGGTTCGAACGCTGGTTTCTAACGACCACCGACTCGCCTTGTAGGCCATCCGCTAACGCGATGCCCGTCGCGGTAATGCGCATACCTTTTTGTCCAGCCACTATTGTAACGCGTTCGCCCTCGCAAACAAGACAGGTCGACGACGCTTTAATTGGCTCTTGTGCACTAATACGGCGTTTGACGCGCGCACCGACCAACGATTCAATGTCGTGATACAAGCCCGCTCGTATGGCTTGCGTATCGACCATTGCGATACTCAAATCACTGGCGTTTAACAGCGTGCCGGGCGTCAGCGGCTGAGCTGCGACCACCACCGGCGCCATCATAAAAATACGCACTGGCACATAGGCACGCCACTGTGTCGGCAGCTCACAGCGAATTTCTACCGTGGTGTAACGGTCTAAACGCGCATTATTAGCCAGACTAATATCGGCGGATTGTTGGCAGACTTTAGGCACTAAACGTGGGTCTAGGGCACTAGCTTCAATGCGCACTTCGCCATTTTCTGGGGCGCTGACTTGTTGCCGAATAAATTGTTCGGCGATTTGCTGCAAAGCCTTATGGTCATAACGGAAATTGCCATCAGCATTCTTCATCGAGGGGGCATCGGCTTGCGCGTTTGCCTGCGCTGGCGCAAGAAAATTCAGACTTATTAAACAAATAAGCATTTGAGCCATCGATTTTACTGTCATAATATTCACCTAAATAATGCTAATGTTCGCTGGGCTAATGCCGAAAAAAGCGTTATAACAATAGAAATTGTGTCAATTCATCGACACTTGAACACGCTTTCAGCGCTGTCTTAACCGTTTAATGCGGAATGATGCAAAGAGTGTGCCGTCAAGTGATGCAAGCGCGGGAGTCAGTTATGCCAGGTGTTCTGGATTCGGTTAATCAACGCACACAGCTGGTTGGACAAAACCGCCTAGAGCTGTTGATGTTTCGCCTCAGCGGTCGCCAACGGTTCGGCATTAACGTCTTTAAAGTGCGCGAAGTGTTGCAGTGCCCGCGGTTAACGGCGATGCCGAAGCGCAATCGTGTGGTGCGTGGTGTTGCACATATTCGTGGCCAACCTATTTCGGTCATCGATTTAAGTATGGCAATTGGTGGTCCGCCGATTGACGATATTAACAATCGCTTCATTATTATCGCTGAGTACAACCGTACGGTGCAGGGCTTTCTGGTACACGGCGTCGAGCGCATTATCAATATTAACTGGGAAAACATCATGCCGCCGCCAAAAGGCACGGGGCGTGACAGTTATTTGACAGCGGTTACCGAAATTGAGAAAGAGTTGGTTGAAATTATCGATGTCGAACGCATTTTAGCCGACATCACGCCGCTGAGTACCGATATCAGCGAAGAAGTTGCTAATCAACCGGTGACTATCGATAAAGAAGCGATTACCTTATTGATCGCCGACGACTCGGCGGTTGCTCGTAATCAGATCAAGCGTGCATTAGAGCCGTTAGGCATCAAAATGGAATTGATGAAAAATGGCAAAGAGGCATTAGACTGGTTGCGTCAGAAAGCTGACGAATTGGATGGGTCGGTGCATAGTCTCGTGCCAGTCATGGTATCAGACGTTGAAATGCCGGTGATGGATGGCTATACCTTAACGGCAGAGGTGAAAGCCGACCCACGTTTGAGTAAACTACACGTGATCTTACACACCTCGTTAAGCGGTGTTTTTAATCAGGCAATGGTTAAAAAAGTCGGTGCCGATGACTTTATTGCTAAATTTCATCCGGACGAACTAGCGTCAGCCGTGAAAAAATGGCTGAACGATATTGCTTAAACAGGACGTAGCAGCATTACTGTGACTGAACGAGAGTTAGCCCCAGCGGAATATCATACTTTCCGAGAGTTTTTGGAACGCCAGTGCGGTATTGTGCTGGGTGAGAGTAAACTGTATCTGGTGAAAAGTCGACTGACGCCACTGATGGCGAAGTTTGACATCAAATCACTGTCGGAGTTGGTCAAGCGGTCAATGGAGTTCTCTGAGCGCGCCCTGCGTTCGGCCGTGATTGACGCCATGACGACTAACGAGACCCTATGGTTTCGAGATAGCTACCCGTTCGAATTATTGACGCAACGGATGTTTCCCGAGTTTAAAGACCAGCGTACGCCGTTAAAAATATGGTCAGCAGCCAGCTCCAGTGGGCAAGAGCCTTACTCGATAGCGATGACTTATTTGGAGTACAAGCTGAAGAATCCGGGGCACTTACCTGGCGGTATTCAAATCGTTGGTACCGATATTTCTAATAAAGTATTAGAGCAATGCCGCGTTGCTGAATACGACAACTTGTCGTTGGGACGAGGCTTATCACAAGAACGTCGGCAACGCTTTTTTGAGGCTCGCGATAACGGCCACATGGCCATCAAGACCGACGTTAAGCGGCTGGTACAATTTCGCCATTTGAACCTGCTAGATAGCTACGCGTTATTGGGTAAATTCGATATTGTTTTTTGCCGTAACGTACTGATTTACTTTGCCCCTGACGTAAAGCGGAAAATTTTGGCCCAGTTCCGGCAAGTACTGAACCCACGTGGTTATTTATTTCTTGGTGCATCAGAGTCAATTTCTGGTTTAAGCGAAGACTTCGAGATGATCCGTTGCAGTCCTGGCATTATCTATCGCAAGAAATAATGATTCCTTTCATCATTTGCTAGTTTATTGACCAACCTTGGCATTGGTTTTGCATGATTTCTCTGCAATTGCATTGTGGAGACAAATTTATGGCAATCACCATGGATAAGTTGTTGGGCATTCATCAATACACCCTTGGGGTGCGCACTCAGCGTGCAGAAATGATTGCCAACAACTTAGCGAATGCCGATACCCCCGGCTTTAAAGCGAAAGGCTTAGACTTTCAGCAAGCCTTACAACAGGCGCAGCGAGGTCAGCAAAGCTATCACCTGAGCCGCACCCACGAAAAGCATTTTGCCGTCGAAATAAAACCGCAAGGCAGCGAACAGTTTCGCGTTCCCACGCAACCCGATACCGGTGATGGTAATACCGTCGATGCGCAGTTGGAACAAAACTTGTATATGCAAAATGCACTGGAATACCAAATGACCATGAATTTTCTTGATGGTCGCATCAGTGGCGTCAAAAAAGCACTGGGATCGTCCGGAGGTTAACTATGAGTTTATTTAAGATTTTTGACGTGAGTGGCTCGGCCATGAGCGCCCAGTCGGTTCGTTTGAACACCACCGCCAGTAATTTGGCGAACGCCAATTCGGTGAGTAGTAGCGTCGATGAAACTTATCGTGCCCGGCATCCGGTATTTGCGACGGCATTAGAGCAGGCCAACGCTAAATATAATGGTAGCCAAAGCCAGCTGGGACAAAGCGCAGGCGTACGCGTAATGGGAGTGGTCGAGGACCAAAAGCCATTGCAAGTTGAATACGCGCCTAATCACCCGATGGCGGACGCCGAGGGCTATATTTATCGGCCTAACGTTAACGTCATGGAAGAAATGGCAGACATGATTTCGGCATCACGTTCTTATCAATCCAATGTGCAAGTAGCCGACACAGCCAAGTCCATGGTCATGCGTTTAATTCGCATGGGCCAGGGCAGTTAAGCGGGAGACTAAACGGTGACTACGGTTAATAACAACTCGATACTGGATAAGTATCGTTGGGACGAAGAAACTCGCACCCAACCTAAAGATGCGACCGGTCAACAACAGTTAGAACAGGAAGATTTTTTCCAGTTGTTAACACAGCAGTTGAATATGCAAGACCCCACTAAGCCGGTTGATAACGATCAAATGATCGCACAGATGACCAGCTTTAGTATGGCCGAAGGCATCACCAACATGTCGCAAAAGTTTGACGAGTTTGCGCAGAGTATGGCGTCTAACCAAGCTTTGCAGGCATCTACCCTGGTTGGACGTAATGTCATGATCCCGTCTGGTGACGTTTATTTGGAAGAGGGTGCACAAGCATCTGGCATGATTGCTGCACCGTTAGATGCTAGCAACGCTAAATTAACCATTAAAGACGAGAAGGGTGCCGTGGTACGCACCATTCAGCTTGGTGATTTACCAAAAGGTGTAAAAGACTTCACCTGGGACGGCAAAGATGAAAGCGGCGAATTATTGCCGGAAGGCAAATACACCATTTCCGCTAACGCTCGCATTGGTGACAGTAACGAAGAATTACCGATTCAAATGGGCGCTAAAGTGGCCAGTGTCAGCATGGGTAGTCAGCAAGGCATCATTTTGAATCTGAAAGGGTTAGGCGGTGTCGCGTTAAGCGATATTTCCGAAATTAGTTAATGACGCAGTTACCCGTTTGTCGGGTAGCCTGAATAAATGAGGTGACTTATGTCATTTAATATTGCTTTGAGCGGTTTAGCGGCTTCACAGAAAGACTTAGACGTGACAGCTAACAATATTGCCAACGTAAAAACTACGGGTTTTAAAGAGTCGCGCGCAGAATTTGCCGACGTCTATGCAACCAGTATTTTTAACTCCGGCAAAACTAAAGTGGGTGATGGTGTGTTAACGTCGCAGGTTGCCCAGCAGTTTAGTCAAGGTACCCTAAGCTTTACCAACAACTCGTTGGATATGGCGATTAGCGGTAACGGCTTTTTTGTTACCAGCGATAACTTAGGTTCGCGTGACTTCAGTTATACCCGTGCTGGTGCTTTTAAGCTGAACAAAGACAGCTTTATCACCGATAATCAGGGTAATTATTTGCAGGGCTATCAAGTCGATCGCAATAGTGGTAATACCTCGTCAACCAGTTTGGCCACTACGCAGCCGATTCGAATCCCAGATACTGCCGGTGCGCCGCAAGCCACTAGTAATATCTACACCACCTTTAACGTCGATGCCCGCTTGACCTCAATTCCAGACGATGGTGCGACACCGCCAGCGTCTAACTTTGATCCGGCGACCGCATCTTCATACAGTAATTCGACCTCGGCAACGGTTTATGATTCGTTAGGTGAATCGCATGTGGTGACCACTTATTACGTTAAACGTGGTCCAAATACTTGGGATATCTACGGTACTTTTGACGGTAAAGAAATCGACATGGACCTGACTGGCGGTGCGCAAGCGGGTGCTACCTCAGCGGCTGGTGCAACGAGTACTCGCATTACCTTTAATGCCGATGGTACGCCTAACATTACCCCACCTGATGTATCGTTCCCGCCGGTGCAATTAGACCTCAGCGGTACCGACCCGAACGGCGACCCCTATTTAACTAACGGTGCCGACAATACTCAGACCATTAATCTGAACTTCCAAGATCAAACGGGTACGCAAGTGCCGTCACAGTTTGCTGACGATTTCACACAAGAGTCGTTGGATCAGGACGGTACCACGGTAGGGCGTTTAACCAACGTTGAGATTGACTCGTCGGGTTTAGTGGCTGCGACCTATTCGAACGGTGATGTGCAATATCTAGGTCAGGTGGCGTTGGTACGTTTTGCAAACGAGCAGGGCTTAACACAAGTGGGTAATACTGCTTGGCGACAAAGCATTTCATCGGGTGAACCGTTGGCTGGTGAACCTAACACCGGTACTTACGGTGCGATTGAAGCGTCGGCGCTAGAAAATGCGAACGTCAACTTGACCCAAGAGTTGGTTGATTTGATTTCGGCACAGCGTAATTTCCAAGCTAATTCACGCTCGTTAGAAGTGAACAGTACGCTGCAGCAGACTGTCTTACAGATCCGCTAAACGGCAAGCGCTTGCCGCTTTTACTGTGATGATTCAAGCCCGCTTCGGCGGGCTTTTTGTTGGTTCAGATTTAATCGTCTTCTGCACCCAAATCGAGTGGTTTGGCACATATCTTGTATAACTCTGCTATAGACGTTTCACCGACAAAATTCTGGCTGGAGGATCGGTATGGACAAAATGTTGTATGTCGCCATGAGCGGCGCCAAAGAAAACATGACTGGCGTGGCGCTGCGGGCGAACAACCTGGCCAATGCCAAAACCACAGGCTTTAAAGCTGACTTGCAGCAAGCACGGTCAATGCAGGCTTTTGGTGACGGTTTACCGACGCGGGTGTTCTCGTTAACCGAGCGACCTGGTCAAAATTTTGCCAGCGGCGCGCTGAGTACCACCGGACGTGATCTGGATGTTGCCATTAAAGGGCAAGGCTGGATCAGCGTTTTAGACGCTAATGGTGCCGAGCGTTATACCCGCAATGGCAACCTACAACTGTCCAGTGAGGGCATGTTGCAGACCTCTAGCGGACAGCCCGTTGTCGGTGACGCTGGCCCTATCTTTCTGCCGATACCGGTAGCCAAAGTTGAGGTAGGTAATGACGGCTCAATCGTGATTCGGCCGCAAGGCGCCCCGGCTAACGCTGTTGAAATCGTAGACCGCATCAAACTCGTCAATCCGCCTAACGGCAATATGGAAAAAGGTGAGGACGGTTTGTTTAGTCTGAAAACCGGCGATCAAGCATTGGCGTCGGCCAATGTGCAACTAGAAAGCGGCGCGTTAGAGATGAGTAACGTCAATGCCGTCGAAGAAATGACGCATTTAATTGCCTTACAACGTCAGTTTGATATGAACGTTAAAGTCATGAAAACCGCCGAAGAAAACGCTCAGCGCTCAGAATCGCTGATGCGCGTCGGTTAAACCTATTTAAGTCTGGGAGAAAGATTATGAACCCCGCATTATGGATAAGTAAAACCGGTCTAGACGCACAGCAACGCGATATTTCGGTGATTTCTAATAACTTGGCGAATGCCAGTACTATTGGCTTTAAAAAGAGCCGGGCGATTTTTGAAGATTTGTTGTACCAGAACATCAACCAACCGGGCGGTCAGTCTTCACAAGATACCGAGTTACCCAATGGTTTGATGTTGGGCGCCGGTACCAAAGTGGTTGCCACGCAAAAGAACTTTAGCCAAGGCAATGTGCAGAGCACCGATAACTCGCTGGATATCATGATCAACGGCAAAGGTTTTTTCCAGATTTTGATGCCAGACGGCACGTTATCGTATAGCCGAAACGGCCAATTTACGCTTGATGAAGAAGGCCGCATGGTCACGCCGGGTGCAGGATTCCCGCTTGAACCCGCGATTGTAGTGCCGGAAGATGCGACCGCGATTTCGATTTCGCAAGAGGGTGAAGTCTCGGTTAAACAACCCGGTAATGCCGATAATGTGGTGGTCGGTCAGATCAACCTCGCTGATTTTATCAATCCATCGGGCCTAGAGCCGATTGGCCAGAATCTTTATCGTGAAACGGCCGTCAGCGGTGCTCCGCTGGAGGCGGTGCCGGGTGTCGATGGTATGGGAACCACTATCCAGGGTTCGTTAGAAACCTCGAACGTTAATGTAACCGAGGAGCTGGTGAACTTGATTGAGAGTCAACGTGCTTACGAAATGAACTCGAAAGTCATTTCTAGCGTCGACCAAATGCTGGGCTACATTAGCCAGCAGTTATAGGTGAGATTATGACTCGGCAACTGTCTTCATTAACCTCACGTCTGGCACTGCTGACCTTGAGTCTGCTGTTGACCGCGTGCGCTAGTAGTCCGCACCAACCCATGCCGGATGACCCGTTTTATGCGCCGGTACAGCCGGAACAGCGGGTCGAGCCGGTGATTGCCGATGGTTCCTTGTTCCAGACGCGGTATGCCGACGAGTTATACTCGGATATTAAGGCACGGCGTTTGGGCGACATCATTACCGTGCGTTTGCAAGAGCAAACCACCGCATCTAAATCGGCAGCGACTAATACCAGCAAAAGTAGTAGTGCCGAGTTAGCGGCACCGACGGCCTTTGGTCGCCCTATCACGATTGGCGGTAACCCGTTATCGGCAAGCTTAAGCGGAGATCGCCAGTTTCAGGGCGATGGTGGCGCTGACCAGAGTAATCGGTTAGTGGGTGACATTACCGTATCGGTGATCCGGGTGATGCCTAACGGTAACTTGATTGTGCGCGGCGAGAAGTGGATGAAGCTGAATACCGGCGACGAGTTTTTGCGTTTAACGGGCATAATCCGGCCGCAAGATATTTCGTCTGATAACGTCATTCCGTCGACTCGGGTAGCCAACGCGCGCATTGAATACAGTGGCACCGGTGCGCTCGCACAGGTGCAAGAGCCGGGCTGGTTAACGCGCTTTTTTAACAGTAGTTGGTGGCCGTTTTAGGTGGCTATGATGGTTTGGGAGATTAACGCATGAGAGTCTGGCAACGAAGTATTCTGGTGTGGGTGATATGTAGCTTTACCGCGCAGCCAGTGTTGGCTGCGCGGATCAAAGATATCGCTTCGGTTGCTGGCATTCGCTCTAACCAATTGATCGGTTATGGGCTAGTGGTGGGTTTGCCGGGCACGGGTGAACAAACGCCGTTTACCGACCAAACCTTCCGTACCATGCTGCGCAACTTTGGTATCAATATCCCCGCCAATGAGCGTCCGAAAATTAAAAACGTGGCAGCGGTGGCCGTGCATGCCGATTTACCGGCCTTCGCTAAACCCGGACAATTGATTGACGTCACCGTATCGTCGGTGGGTAGCGCCAATGGTTTAACCGGCGGCACCTTGTTACAAACCTTTTTACGCGGCGTTAATGGCGAAATTTATGCCGTGGCACAAGGTAGCTTGGTGGTCGGTGGCTTAGGTGCTGAGGGGGCCGATGGCTCACGTATCGTCGTCAATACTCCGACAGTAGGTCGCATTCCAGGCGGTGCTACGGTTGAACGCGAAGTGAAAACCTCGTTCACCGCCAACGACTACTTGACCTTTAACCTACATAAGCCCGACTTCACCACCGCCAAACGCTTGGCGGGGACCATTAACGAACTGGTAGGACAGGGCACGGCCACGGCTTTAGATGCTGCTTCGGTACGGGTCATGGCGCCACGCGATAGCGGCCAACGCGTCAGTTATTTATCAACGCTGGAAAACCTGCGTGTCGAGGAGGCCGACGGCGCCGCTAAAATTATTATTAATAGCCGCTCCGGTACCGTGGTTATCGGCCAGAATGTCGAATTACGGCCTGCCGCCGTTGCCCACGGTAACATGCAGGTGACCATTGCCGAGAATGTCAATGTTAGTCAGCCGAACCCGTTTGGCGATGGTGAAACCGTAGTCACCCCGCAGTCGATTGTCGACGTCCAACAAGACGATGCGCGCGCTTTCGTGTTTGACCCGGGCGTCACTTTGAATGACTTGGTGCGTGCGATTAATCAAATTGGTGCTGCACCCTCAGATGTTATCGCTATTCTTGAAGCATTAAAGCAAGCTGGTGCCATCACCGGTGAGTTGGTGGTGATTTAACCATGGACCGCGCAGGCGCTAATTGGCAGCAATTGCAACAGGCACAGTTGGCGTTAGACACGCAAAGCTTGGATGGCCTGCGTCAGCGTGGCTTACGCAATGAACAAGGGGCATTGCGCGAGGCGGCGCAGCAATTCGAGTCGATATTTATGGGCATGTTGCTGAAAAGTATGCGCGATGCCAACGCCGTATTCGAACAAGATAACCCTTTGCACAGCCGTTATGGTGGCATGTATCGCGATATGTACGACCAACAACTCAGTGCTGAGTTATCGCGTACCGGTAGTCTGGGCTTATCCGATTTGATCGTTCAGCAATTGGGTGGCGCTGAGGGGTTTACGCCGGCTTCATTGTTACGTAACGACGGCGATTTGGTGTCAGCTCGCGCGCAAGCTAAACAGCAATTTGAGCAGCATGCGGCAACCCAATCCGAGCCGCTGGTGACGCCGCCGGTAAGCGATACGGGTGGTGTGCCGGCTGGTTATTATTATGGTAGTCAGCGCGTCAATCAGGCCCATACCGCTGAAGGAACTCAGCGTTTTGAGTCGCCTCAGGAGTTTGTCGACACGCTCATGCCTTATGCGCGAAAAGTGGCCGAGAAAACCGGTTTATCAGCACTGGTGATGGTGGCTCAAGCGGCACTGGAGACGGGCTGGGGCAAGCGTATCATTCCCGGTGAGAAGGGCGGCAGCAGTAATAACCTCTTTAACATTAAAGCCGATACCCGTTGGCAAGGTGATAAATCACATATCAGCACGCTGGAATATGACGGCCAGGTGGCTAAACGCGAAAAAGCGGCGTTCCGCGCTTATGATTCGATTGCCGACAGTTTTCATGACTACGCTGAGTTTTTGCAGCAGCAACCGCGTTATCAGCAAGCATTAGCGGTAGCCGCTGATCCGCAACAATTTGCGCAGGCTTTGCAACAAGCCGGCTACGCGACCGACCCGGCGTATGCCAATAAGCTGCAGCGCTTAATGCAAAGCCAGTGGTTGCAAAACACGGTTAATGATGGGGTTACCGATAGGGTTAATGATAGTGCCGTTAAAGGGTTATAGGACGACAGACCAAAAGCGGCTAAATATTGCCGCATGGCTGCCGATAACAGGGTGAGTAAAGGATAAAGGGCGACCGTATGTCGAGCGATTTATTTCAAGTAGGTGTGTCGGGATTGCTTGCGCAGAGCAAGAACTTGCTGACTACCAGTAATAACATTGCCAATATCAATACGCCGGGCTACACCCGCCAGCGCAACGACATTTTTACCCAGTTGCAAGGTGGTGTCGGGCGTGTCGAGACGGTGCGCATCACTAACGAATTCGCTCGTAAAATGGTTTTGCGTGATACCTCCAATGCGTCTTATGACAGTACCTATTTGGAGCAAGCGAATGTCATTGACCGCCTCCTGAGCGAGAACGCGAATAGCTTATCGACAGCCTTGAGTTCGTTTTTTAACCAGCTGCAGGAATCGATTAATAACCCGACTTCAGAATCTAATCGTGATCTGGTGCTATCGGAACTTGGCGGTGTGGTTGACCGAGCCTCGACGTTATCCAGTTTAGTGCTGGATCAAACTCAGTCGATCAACGAGCAATTGAAGATTTACTCTGAACAAGCCAATAGCTTGATTGAGGGTATCGCCGACCTGAACAAAGCTATCGCCTCAAAATCTAATACCGGTGCCGGTGAAGAGCCGCTGACTTTACTAGACCAACGCGAAGAAAAGATTCGTCAGCTATCCGAATTGATGGGTGTCAACGTGGTGCAATCGGAGTCGGGCGAGTCGTTGGTTTATACCCAAACTGGCGAAGCGCTAGTGATGAAAGGCGGTGCGTTTAATGTGTTTTCCACCGATGGCAACCCGGTTAACCAACTCAACCAGTTAAAATTAAAGCTCACCGCGCCGGGCGGTAGAGAATTGGTGATGTCACCGGACAATGGCCGTTTAGGCGGCAAGTTGGGTGGTTTATTGGCGTTTCGCGATGAAGTGCTTGAACCATCACAAGCCAAACTTGGCCAGATCATGATTGCGATGGCCGATAGCATGAACCAACAAAATCGTTTGGGCATGGATTTAGACGGCGAAATCGGTGGTGATATTTTTGATTTTAGTGCGTTTGAGTTTAGCGGTTACGACTACGAAAGTAATAATGGTACCGGCACACTCAACTATTCGATTAACGATGGTCAGGCAGCAAATGTGGTGGAGCAGGACCTACGCGTTGAGCTTGAGGCTACCGGTAATCCAAACGAGTACAACGTTAATATTTATCTGCTCAATGCTGATGGTAGCTATGCTCGCAAAGATGCAGCGGGTAACCCTATCGCTAGCGCCACGCAAACCACCACCTTGCCTGATGGCGCGGTAGATTTTGGTGATGATTTTGGCGTCACGCTAGATTTGAGCGATGCGGCGGCTAACTATGCCGACGGCGATAGCTTTGTGTTGCGTCCAGCTAAAGAAGCGACGGCTAAAATCACTTTGTTAGACATCCGTCCTGAGGATTTAGCCTATGCCTCGCCGGTTCGCGGTGAAGCCAATAGTAATAACACCGGTGGTGGTGTCATCGATGGCTTGCTGATGACCAATACCGATCCGGCTACTAGCGCTATCAACCCGACTGCGGATGGTTTCGACGCTAATGCGCCGGGACGTTTTGTGATTGATGCTTATGATGACACTACTGGCGAATACACTATCCGCGTCTATCAGCAAGATGGCACCGATTTAGGTACCTTCGTCACTGACGATTTGGATAATATCGTTTCGCAAGCAGTGCCGGGTGTGATTGCTACCGATCCAGGCTACGACTTTAACATCGGCGGGCGGCCCAATGCCGGTGACGAATTTACTATTGGCTATAATACTAATGGCTTTTCTGATAACAAAAACGGGCTGGCTCTCGCGCAGTTACAGACCGACCCCACCGTGCGTCGCAGCGGTACTGTTGCCGCCGGTGATGGTAACGGTAAAAGCTTTACCGCAGCCTATTCAGATTTAGTTAGCCTCGTTGGGCAAAAAACTTCTCGGGCGCGGGTTAACGCCGAGGCCTCTGGCAATCTGTTGCAGCAGTCAACCAATTGGCGCGAATCGGTATCGGGCGTGAGCCGTGACGAAGAAGCGGCGAACTTGCTACAGTATCAGCAAGCTTATGCGGCGTCGGCGCAAATTATCGCATCGGCGCGAACCATTTTTGACACCTTATTACAGGCGGCACGTTAGTTATGCGAGTCAGTACCAATCAGATTTTTAACAACAACTTGCAGCGCTTATTGAATACGCAAGCGAAGCTAGTGCGTGATGAAAATATGTTGCAGGAACAAACCCGCATTTTAACACCGGGTGATGATCCTGCCGGTGCCGCTACGGTGTTGCGGCTGAACGAGCGCGTCGCACTGAATGCACAGTACATGGAAAATACCGATAAGGTTGCCAACAGCTTATCGCGACAAGAGTCGGTGTTAGATGGCATTACTAAAGCGTTACAACGTGCTCAAACGCTGTCGGTACAAGCGGGTAACGGCGCTTTAGCGTATGAAGATCGGGTGGCCGTCGGCACCGAACTGGCCGGTATTGAGCAGGAAATCCTGGACCTGATGAATACCAAAGATGAATTTGGTAATTATTTGTTCTCGGGCTTTCAGGGGGACCAAAAGCCGGTTGGGTTAGAGCCTGCAAGTGCCGAGTTTCCATTTGGTTCCTACAGCTACAACGGCGACTCTGGCCATCGTGAGTTACAGGTTTCTAATAGCCTGAGTTTGCAGGTATCGAGTAGCGGTGCAGCGATTTTTGAAAGCGCCGAACGGCGGGCCAATATTACCCCACCACAAGTCAGTGCCGGTACCGCCGACGTTACCCGGGTGGAAATCACCGACCAGCAAGCCTTCGATAGTTTTTACGCGAGTAATTATCGTGCCGCGAATGACGGCAGCAATGACTTCGAAATCAGCGTGATAGCGGGAGCACCGGATACCTATGAAATTAGCCAAAACGGTACCGTTATTCAAACGGGTAATTATACCGATGGTGAAGCTATAGACTTTAATGGTGCTGCTATCACCCTCGATAATGCCGTTGGTAGTACGGTGGAGTTTTCGTTCCAACAGCCTAAAGGCAACATTTTAACCAGTTTGCGTAATTTATCGCAGCAAATGTTGTCGCAAACCTCAACGCTAACCGAGCGTCAGCAGGCTAACGTCGACTTTGACGTACATGCCGAGAATGCCATGGATAGTATTGACGGTAACCGCTCAAAAATTGGTTCGCGAATGAACCTAGCGCAGTCGGTTAAGGATGCCTTAGGCGAACAGGATATTGCCGATAAGGAAACCATCGAAAGCGTTGCTGGCTTGGACATGGCGGAGGGTATTTCACGCCTGATCCAAACCGAAACTAGCCTGCAAAGTATTCAAGCGACCTTTACTCGCGTTACTAGCTTGTCACTATTCGACTATTTATAAGCGATTTATGTGCGGTTAAATGCCCGTCAGCATTGCGTTGACGGGCTTTCTGTAAAACTCTCCTAGGGCGACGGAAAAGCCCTCAAAAAAGTTTAAAAAACGTCTAAAGCTTCCGCTTCGCTATCCGATAACGTAATCAAGAGACATTAACGATGTCAGCGCTTGAGCTGGGTTTGCTCAAGTCTCAAGCTACGATTACTTGTTTGGAGGTCAGCAACATGGCTTTATACGTAAACACCAACGTCAGTTCATTAAATGCACAGCGTCAATTAATGGGCTCAGGCAACAAATTAGATCAGGCGTTTCAACGTTTATCATCAGGTTTCCGCATTAACAGCGCGGCTGATGATGCTGCTGGCCTGCAAATTTCTAACCGGGTTTCTTCTCAGGTGATGGGTTTGAACCAAGGTAACCGTAACGCTAACGACGGTATTTCTTTGGCGCAAACCGCTGAGGGTGCGTTAGACGAAATCACCAATACTTTCCAACGTGTTCGTACCTTGGCACAACAAGCGGCTAACGGTTCTAACACCGATGAAGACCGCTTAGCGATCCAAGAAGAAATCCGCGTGATGATGGAAGAAGTTAACCGCATCGCCTCTGACACCACTTTCGGTGGTCAGAACTTGTTAGATGGTACTTATGAAGCCAGCTTCCAGGTCGGTGCTGACGCTAACCAAACCATCAGCTTTAGTATGGCGACAGTTGGTGCGACCACTAACTCGGTAGCGACCGATGGCGGTTTTACCTTATCAGGCATCGCTAGCGTCGCCTCAGGTGTGACCGGTAATACCTTGAGCGGCTTGGCGGGCACGGCTTCGGGTGCGTTAACATTCGCTGGTCGTTATGTCGCGAGTACTATCTCGGTATCGACACAGGACAATGCGCAAGCGGTATTGGCGGGTATGGACTCACTGATTGCCGTGGTTGATAAAAAGCGTGCCGAGCTGGGTGCCGTGCAAAACCGCTTCCAGTCGACTATCCGTAACCAGTCGAACGTCGCGGAAAACTTAGAAGCAGCCAACTCGCGTATTAAAGACGCCGACTTTGCCGCGGAAACCGCTAAGTTGACTCAGGCGCAGATCCTGCAACAAGCCAGTA
>NZ_AMRG01000011.1 GCF_000299895.1 Idiomarina xiamenensis 10-D-4 | reverse complement strand
CCGCCGATACGGCTTGTTCCAGCTCTTCGGTTTGACGGTGAATACCCCGTGTCGATTGTTCGGTAACTGTGCTCAGTTCTTCCGAGGTAGAGGCTAACTGGTTCGAGGAGTCCTGAATTTCGGTAATGGTTTTCGAAAATGCGTTGACGGTGGTGTTAAAGTGGCGTGATAAGGTGCCGATCTCATTGTTACTGAGGTCAGTCAACTGTACCGTTAAGTCGCCATCGGCTAAGCGGGTCATCGCTTTTTGCAAGACCTGAATTTGCTGCGTGAGTGAGCGTGTGATGTAAATTGCAATCAACACCAGCAAGGCGATCACGATGACCACAATGGTGCTCACTACTGTAATCGATTGCGCATAAATACTGTCACCATATTCACTGGCTTGACGCGCATTGCTAGCAATCAGTTCTGATAGTTCGCGTAAGTTTGCAGTATATAGATCGTAAGCATTACGTGAACGACCGGTGAACAGCGCTCGAGCTTGGTCATTTTGGTTTTGTCTTGATAATGCAAGCACGTCTTGCTGAATACTCAAATAATTCTGATAGCTTTTAATAAATTGCTTCATCAGACGTTGTTCAGCATCGGTTGTCATCAGCGCTTGATAATGCTCGATACTGCCCGAGACGTTATTGTTGAGGGCTTTCAAGCGTGTCTCGACAGTGGCTTGGTCATTCGCCGTTACGCTAATAATGTGTAGTGCCTCTAACGCACGAATCTCAGCCGTTTGTGTATCAATTAAGCCGACCGTAGCAACCGACGGTAACCACTTATCAGAAATCACAGTGGACTGATCATTAATGACTGCCATGCGTGTGAATGCGAAGTACGAGACCACTAACAGCCCTAAGCCAATAAAGGCGTAACTTAGCGACAACAGCGTACTTAATTTTAAATTTTTCATGTTATTACCAAGAGCAAAAAAATAGTTGTGACAACACCGAAAGGTTACGGCCACCTGTAACTACAACTCGTTAGTGTAGTTAGCGCGCCTTTTATCACAGTTATTTTATTTTTGATAAAACTTTTGAAAAATCAGGCTTAATATATTGCGATAATAATATGTTGCATTGCTGTTATTTCTTTGTGGAGGCCATTTTAATTGGTTAACACAAGCATTGTTTCGCTCATGAAGATAAGCGAAAATAGCGGCATACCTATCGGTTTGTACAGGCTACTTGTAAGATTAAAACGCCTGCAGCATAACCCCGTATCGAATTAATGGAAAAGAATCGAAATTCATGTCAAACGCCTTGATTGCAAAAGAAGTGGCCAAGCGCCGCACGTTCGCTATTATCTCGCACCCCGATGCCGGTAAGACAACCATTACCGAAAAGGTGCTATTGCACGGCCATCAAATTCAGAAGGCCGGTACCGTTAAAGGTAAAAAATCAGGCCAGCACGCTAAGTCAGACTGGATGGAAATGGAGCAAGAACGGGGTATTTCGGTGACCACGTCGGTGATGCAGTTTCCTTATGGTGAGGCCTTGGTCAATTTGTTGGACACACCGGGTCACGAGGACTTCTCAGAGGATACGTATCGCACACTAACTGCCGTCGACTCGTGTTTGATGGTTATCGATGGCGCTAAAGGCGTTGAGGATCGCACCATTAAATTAATGGAAGTCACGCGACTGCGTGACACGCCAATCCTGACCTTTATGAACAAGCTCGACCGCGATATTCGCGATCCGTTAGAACTCTTGGATGAAGTTGAGCAAGTGCTTAATATTTTATGCGCCCCCATTACCTGGCCAATCGGTTCCGGGAAAAACTTTAAAGGAGTTTATCACCTGCTACGTGACGAGGTGATTTTATATAAGACTGGGCAAGGCCACCGTATTCAGGAAGTCGATATTATCAAGGGTTTAGATAACCCCGAACTAGACCAACGTATTGGTGTGTATGCTGATGACTTGCGTGAGCAAATTGAGTTGGTTAATGGTGCCTCAAATAGCTTTGATAAAGAGTTATTTTTAGCGGGAGAATTAACGCCGGTATTTTTTGGTACCGCATTGGGTAACTTTGGCGTTGACCATATGCTGGATGGTTTGGTTGATTGGGCGCCAGTACCACAACCGCGTGAAACCGATGACGGTCAGGCAGTGGCTGCCGATAACGCTGCATTCTCGGGTTTTGTGTTTAAAATTCAAGCCAACATGGACCCTAAGCACCGTGACCGTGTCGCTTTCTTAAGAATCGTATCAGGACAATACGAAAAAGGTATGAAAATGCATCAGGTGCGCGTCGGCAAAGATGTCCGCATCAGCGATGCCTTAACTTTCTTAGCCGGCGATCGGTCGCATGTCGAGCAAGCGTACCCGGGCGACATCATCGGTCTGCATAATCACGGTACGATTCAAATCGGCGATACCTTTACCGGTGGTGAGAAATTTAAGTTTAGCGGTATTCCTAACTTCGCCCCAGAGCTATTCCGCCGCATCCGCTTGAAAGATCCGTTAAAGCAAAAGCAGTTGTTAAAAGGCTTAGTGCAGCTATCCGAAGAGGGCGCGGTGCAGGTGTTTCGTCCACTTATCAATAACGATTTAATTGTCGGTGCGGTGGGGGTGCTGCAGTTCGACGTAGTCGTGCATCGTTTGAAATCAGAATACAACGTGGAAGCCATTTACGAGAACATTAACGTTGCTACCGCGCGCTGGGTAAGCAGCGATAGTGAACGCAAGTTGGATGAGTTCCGCCGCAAAGCTGAGGCTAACTTGGCGTTAGATGGTGGCGATAACCTGACTTATATTGCTCCCAGTATGGTTAATCTCAGCTTGGCACAAGAGCGTTATCCCGAAATCAGCTTTAGCCACACGCGCGAGCACTAACTATGCAAACGCTTTTCGATAGTCATTGCCACCTAGACTTTGCGGTGTTTGATGACGATCGAGAAGCGTTGTTACAGCGCGCCCAGGATGCTGGTGTCAGCGATATATTGATACCCGGAGTCAGCGCTGCACAGTGGCCCAAACAGCAACGCCTAGCGGAACAGTATGGCGGCCTGCATAATGCTTTTGGTCTTCACCCTTACTTTCTCCAACAGCACCAAGGCGGTGACATCGAGCGCCTGCGTGAACAATTGTTAAAGTTTCCGCGAAGTGCGATTGGCGAAATCGGTTTAGATGCCACTTGCGACAACCATGAACAGCAGCGGTGGTTCTTCAATGCGCAATTGCAGTTGGCCGCTGAGCTGGCAAGACCGGTGATTTTGCATCACCGCAAAACGCTGGATGAAATGTCGGCGTTGATTAGTCAGCAGCAGCTGGTAGGCGGTGTTGTCCATGCGTTTAGTGGTAACTTTCAGCAAGCACAACGTTATCTATCACTCGGCTTTTATTTGGGCGTTGGTGGTATTATTACTTATCCACGAGCAAAAAAGACTCGTGCCACAATAGCTAAAGTTGGTAGCAAACACTTACTACTGGAAACTGACTCGCCAGACATGCCGTTGTCGGGTTACCAAGGCCAACGAAACGAACCGGCGCGAATAGCAAGGGTTGTGCGAGAGTTGGCTGTTATACTGGGCCAACCCGAAGCGGAGTTACGCCAGCAGTTGTGGCAGAATACTCAGGATTTTTTGTCGTTCTCTGCTACGGGCCAGTAGCGGTCACGCACACGATTAAAGCCAAGCATAATGAATACGCCAGCCAATACTGCCAGCAGCAGCAAAATGCGACCTTGGCTAATTAAATCCTGCAACGCACTGTCGCTTTGATGCACGATTTGTTGCTGGTCAAAGATGATCTGTACATAACCCTCAACTTGGTCTCGAGTACCAAGCTCGCCTAATAACGTTAGTGGCTGTTGTTGTTGATGAGCAGGCCAATCAAGCAATGAGGTAGGATAGCCAGCCAGCGCTAATTGTTCACCATTACGGTCGCGAATCACTACGCTCATGACACCCGGCCGTTGAATGGTATCATCGGCTAACTGGGTTAAGCTCTGGGCGTCGTTATTGCGTAAATAGCGAGTGGCTTCGTGTGCCGTTTGTTCGACAGTTAAACGTAATAGCTGCTGACTATGCAGTAATAGGCGTTGTTGAGATTGCAATACCGCACCGCTCCACACCTGCATAATCGAAAAAACCAGCAGGGCGGCGATGGCAAGCCGTAAAAGTCGCTTGGAGAGCAGGCGACCGATGGCTAAGATATTAGGACTGACTTTGTACATGGCGCTCACTATACGACGCTGCTGCGGCGCTGGCAATTCTGATGTGAATGATTAGGCTGATTTAGATATCGCCAATAAGGATTTTTATGAATGAGTTAACAGCCAGTGCTGGGTTAATTGCTTTTGACATGGATTCGACCCTAATCAGTATTGAGTGTATCGATGAAATTGCCGCCTTGGCGGGCTGTAAACAAGCGGTAAGTCAGGTGACTGAAGCGGCCATGCGCGGTGACATCGACTTTCAGCAAAGCTTGCGGGAGCGAGTGGCATTACTCGCTGGTGTCGAGCAAACTCGGTTACAGCAATTGTTTCAACCTATCCCTTTTAACCCTGGTGTACAGCAGTGTATCGCAACGTTGCAGCAGGCCGGCTGGCGCTGCGTGTTGCTGTCGGGAGGCTTCACTTGGTTTGCTGAACGCTTACAACAAGCACTGCAACTTGATGCTGTGGTGGCTAACCAACTTGAGATTGAAGCTGGGCGCTTAACCGGTAAAGTGCTGGGTCGTATCGTTGATGCTCAGGTCAAAGCACAACAGCTAAAAATGCTGGCGCAACGTTGGCAAATACCGATATCGAGAACCGTTGCTGTCGGCGACGGAGCCAACGACCGTGATATGTTACTGGCGGCGGGTACCGGCGTTGCCTATTGCGCTAAGCCAGCATTGAATCAAATTGCTGACATTATTTATGATCAACGTGATTTAAGCGCGTTAGCCACGCGTTTAATCGACGCTCAAGCAAAAGCTTAGTTGTTGCGGGTTGCTGCTTGGGTAAATAACTGATGACGACGCTGCCGCTGATTATCAATAAAAGTGGTTGATTGAGCTAGCGCCTGTAATACGGCATCGGTAACTTCTAACGCATCAATGATGCCATAAACACGCCATAATTCTTGCTCAAGTTGTTTGGCTTTATGCGCAGCATAGCCAGCCAGATAATGTAGTTCGTTGGTAATAAATTCAATATCCGGTCGGCCGGTACGAGTCAAACTTAACTGAAAGGCTAATAACACGTCATCAGCGCGAGCACCTTGTAATACGATGGCCGCCGTTTCGTCGTTTGCATGAGACAACAACCAACGCTGTATCGGCCGTTCGCCATAAGGTGATAGTTTAATCAGTAGCAGACTCTGGTCGGGAGCCGATTGGCGGCTTAGTTCGTGTAACTGAGGTAACAACTGTTGATGTATCATGTCGTCGTTGAACAGCATTTGTAGCGATACGGTATCGTGTCGATTTCCTGGGGTGGTTTGCCGTAACGCTGCAGCTAAATTCAGCGGCTGTTGCGAAAACGCGATACTACCGATTTCATATTGGTTCTGTTGTTTATAGATAAACATCGGCGAACTCATCATGGCGTCGCAATAAAGGTTACGTAAGCACAGTTCAACACCATGACGTTGGCCCGACTCTTGGGCTTGCCGCAGTTTGGTTTGGTTATTGGCGATTAACTCGTTAAAAAAAGCTTCGGCGGGGTGCTCGCCGGCGATATCTGTGGTTTGCAAATTAATGTTGCGGCCGTCATCACTGCGCCCGACAACGGTATAGGGCAGTTGTTTTAAGCTGTATTGCTTAGTGAGCTTTTGTAAATCGGGTAAATCAACCGTTAAGGTATCACCGACACGACAGTGAATAGGCAATTCGCTGTCGATTTGCAAGCCGCGTACCGAAAAGTCACGAGTGATTGCATCGCGGCTGCGTTGGCTCATATGTACGATGATTTTTGAGCGATGACTAAAACGCTGTTCGCGTCGCAAATTAACAAACTCTAGCGGTATAGCCTTGGTTTTAAAGGGCAAGTTAAGCGGATGCATGAACGGGCGTAGGCGCTCTAAGCGCCGGTCACCGCTGTAGTTGACTTCGGCAGGCTGACAGGTGGCGGTGATATCACTTAAACAACCAATATGGCTAATGCCTTGTAAGCGTTTCATTACCGCAGCACTGGGTGGGCGTTCGCGGCTTTGCTGCTGAATGTGTTCGGGGACACTCAGCGGTTGCCAAGCTTTAGCTAAATCGGCCTGACTTAAACTTAAGCGCAATACCCGCCAGCTTTGACGGCGTTGGCCGATACTAAAGTAACACTCACGACACTGATGTTGTTCTAGTTCGGCCTCGGTTGCCGAATAAAATACAACCTTATCGGCCACTGTCAGGCTAAAACAATACAGCACCAAGTAAGGCTCAAGTTGGCTTGACGTGAGTAGCTGTTTTAGGCGACTGCCGTTAAATAGGGCACCTAACATCGGCTGGTTACGGTGGTCGCGCCAATAATCAATTAATTGTCGATTATTATCGGTTTGTAACACCATATCCGCATACACCAGTTTTTCTGTGCGCTTAAAGTAAATCGGCAAGTGGTCCATGCGTGGCAGGTAAAACTGTTCATGCGCTTTGGTTTCGACGGTTTCAAAGGTGTTATCGATATTAACTTTATAACGTCGTTTATAGCCATTAATAAAGCCGGTCAAAAAGTTACTAAAGGCTTGATTGTCATGCTCGGGAGATAGCATGAGGCTGACATACTGCTGCTGGTCACGAATGTCATTGTTTACCAGTATATATGGCACCTGCATATTCGGATCGATGGTAAACTCCCGCGCCAGACCATTAAAGCGAATCGCTAATTGTTGTTTGTCCTTAAATTTAACGATCTTCTTGGTTTTTAATTTTAGGCGTAGACCGCTTAAAGAGATATCCGTCGTAACGCCGTTATAGACTTTGCCATTTTCCAGCAACAGCTCCACGTCGATGACAAAGTTCATCCGCTCTTCGCGGCGCAAGCGGTAGTCGGCGAACTGTAACACATGCGCCGGATAGTTGAGTGTGGTGGCGTCGGCGCTGTTAATATCACTGGCTAAGTTATCATCGTCTTGTTGGCGCTGTAGCAGCGCTTGCTGCTGTGCACGACGATGCATGACGCGCAGGTTATTATCGGCATTTAAGATTTGTTGATAGGTATCGAAAGTAAATACACCGTTATAAAGCTTAAGTCCTTGCTCTAAAATGGTGATGGCAACGTCGTCTAAATAGTGGGTGCGGTCGTTAATGGTATAGGGACGACACTGACCGTCTACGCGTTTGCGCAAATCTAAAATGCGCTGGCAAGGCGCCGCGAGTTCTTTCAAGGTGGCTTTTAGTTTGAAGCGAGTTGGGCCATCTTCGTTTTGCGTTAAGCGCTGAAATATTTTGTCAAACTCAGGCTCATTGGCAATCGGCTTTAATTGATCGATCAGTTGCTGGAAGTGCTCGGCGTCCATGTATCCAAAGTCTTCTGCTTGGTTCTTAATGCGCTAACTTAGCGTAGAATAGTTGTATAAGGCAATGACTATGCGTCTGCCTGCATGGTGTAAAGCACGTTACACTGGTTAGCATAACGACGTAATAAGATAAAACTTTAGGGTGTTAGAGATGGCGAAAGCGAAAACCGCTTATGTATGCAGTGACTGTGGTGCCGATTTTCCGCGCTGGTTAGGCCAGTGTAGTGAGTGCAAAGCGTGGAATACGCTGACCGAAGTACGCACTGCGCCGAGTGTAACGCGACAGCACGTCAGCCAAAGTGGCCGTGGTGGTTATAGCGGTAGCACACAGGCGACGGTAAAAACCTTAAAAGATGTCGATGTTAGTGATGTTCCGCGCTTTAGCTCCGGATATCAGGAATTTGATCGAGTACTCGGGGGCGGGGTAGTGCCTGGCTCCGCTATCCTGATCGGCGGTTCACCCGGGGCCGGTAAAAGTACCTTGTTATTACAGATGATGTGCCACTTAGCCGAGCGTATGGGGGCGTTGTACGTCACTGGCGAGGAATCGTTACAACAAGTGGCACTGCGGGCGCGGCGATTGAGCCTGCCCAGCGATAAGCTGCGCATGCTGGCAGAAACCTCGGTAGAAGCTATTTGTCATCTTGCCGACCAAGAAAAACCGGCCATCATGGTGATTGACTCGATTCAGGTGATGCACTTAACCGATATTCAGTCGGCTCCGGGTAGCGTGTCGCAAGTGCGCGAAAGCGCCGCTTACCTGACCCGTTACGCCAAGCAAAATGGTGTTGCTATTGTGATGGTGGGACATGTCACCAAAGACGGTAGTTTGGCTGGTCCGAAGGTATTGGAGCACTGTATCGATTGCTCAATTATGTTAGATGGCGATGGTGATTCGCGCTTCCGCACCCTGCGTGGTCATAAAAACCGCTTTGGTGCGGTGAATGAGCTTGGCGTATTTGCGATGACCTCGGCGGGCTTGAAAGAGGTTACCAATCCGTCGGCGATTTTCTTGCAGCGTGGTGAGGAACACGGCAATGGTTCCGTGGTGATGGTGGTATGGGAAGGCACACGACCGTTGTTAGTCGAAATTCAGGCCTTGGTTGACCATTCACAGCTGGCAAATCCGCGTCGTGTGGCGGTGGGTTTAGAGCAAACTCGCTTGGCATTGCTGTTAGCGGTATTGCATCGCCATGGTGGTTTGCATGTGTCCGATCAAGATGTCTTCGTCAACGTTGTTGGCGGTGTTAAAGTCGCGGAGACATCAGCCGACTTAGCACTGCTGCTGGCTATCGTATCGAGCTTTCGAGATAATCCCTTAGCGCGCGATTTGATTGTCTTTGGTGAGGTCGGCTTGGCTGGTGAGATACGCCCCGTACCGAATGGCTCTGAGCGTTTGCGCGAAGCGGCTAAGCATGGCTTTCGACGTGCTATTGTACCGCTGGCGAACAAGCCTAAACAGCCTATCGAAGGGATGCAGGTAACTGCCGTAAAAAATCTGGCAGAGGCGCTTGAAGCCGTATAAAAAAAGCCCGCCAGATATTGGCGGGCGCTGATATATGCGGTATATATTAACCAATTGGTTTGTACTTCATCCGGTGAGGTTGCATCGCATCTTCACCGTGTTTGTCTTTCATGTAAGCTTCGTAATCGGTGTAGTTACCTTCGTAAAAGTTAACTTGCGCCTCATCTCGATAATCTAAAATGTGAGTTGCAACGCGGTCGAGGAACCAACGGTCGTGCGAGATGATCATGGCCGAGCCGGGGAACTCTAACAACGCTTCTTCTAAGGCGCGTAGGGTTTCGACGTCTAAGTCGTTGGTCGGCTCATCGAGTAACAGTAAGTTACCGCCGGCGCGCAATAGCTTAGCTAAATGCACACGATTACGCTCACCACCAGATAGCTCGCCAATGCGTTTTTGCTGATCGGTGCCTTTAAAATTAAAGCGGCTAACGTAAGCCCGCCCGGAGATTTCAAAGTTGCCGATTTTCAGAATATCTTGGCCGTCGGCAACTTCTTCAAACACGGTTTTGCTGTCATCCATGCTGTCGCGGAATTGATGGACTGCCGCTAAATGCACGGTTTCGCCGACTTCAATGGTGCCATTATCGGGTTGTTCATCGCCACTGATCATACGGAACAAGGTCGATTTACCGGCACCGTTAGGGCCGATAATGCCAACAATCGCACCTTTGGGTACGTTGAAGCTTAAGTCGTCGATTAATTGACGGCCTTCATAGCCCTTGCTGATGTGATTAACGGTTAACACTTTATCACCCAGGCGTGGACCCGGTGGAATAAAGAGTTCGTTAGTTTCGTTACGTTTTTGGTAGTCGCCACTTTGCAGTTCTTCAAACCGCGCCATACGCGCTTTACTTTTCGCTTGGCGACCTTTCGGGTTAGTACGCACCCACTCAAGCTCTTGCTTAATGGAGCGTTGGCGGGCTTGTTCTTGCTTTTCTTCTTGCGCTAAGCGTTTTTCTTTTTGCTCCAACCATGACGAGTAATTGCCTTCCCATGGAATGCCGTACCCGCGGTCGAGCTCCAAAATCCAGCCAGCCACATTATCTAAGAAATAGCGATCGTGGGTAATGGCAACTACGGTGCCATTGTAATCATGTAAGAACTGTTCAAGCCAAGCTACCGACTCTGCATCCAAGTGGTTAGTCGGTTCGTCCAGCAGCAACATATCGGGCTTTTCTAATAATAAACGGCAAATTGCTACGCGGCGGCGTTCACCACCCGATAATACGCTGATTTTAGCGTCCCATGGTGGCAGCCGCAGTGAGTCGGCGGCACGTTCCAAAATATTATCGATGTTGTGTCCATCTTTAGCCTGAATAACTGCTTCAAGTTGGCCTTGCTCTTTTGCCAGCGCATCAAAGTCGGCGTTTTCTTCCGCGTAAGCGGCGTAGACTTCGTCCAATCGTTGCAACGCATGCTTAACGTCGGCTAACGCTTCTTCTACGACTTCACGTACGGTCTTTTGCTCATCTAACTGCGGTTCCTGTGGCAAATAGCCGATATTGATGCCGGGCTGCGGTCGCGCCTCGCCATCATACTCTTGGTCGACGCCCGCCATGATACGTAATAACGTCGATTTACCGGCGCCGTTAAGACCCAGCACACCGATCTTCGCGCCAGGAAAGAACGACAATGAAATATCTTTTAAAATGGTACGCTTAGGTGGAACAACTTTGCTCACCCGCGACATGCTATAAATGTATTGCGCCATAGCAATTCGGTATCCTTGCGGTGTTCTTAAATAATGCGCTCAAGTTTACTGGTTATTGCCAGACTCCCCAAGCCTTCGTTTTAAAAAAAGTCGTGATCGTTGTACTGTCGTGGTTTTTGTTGGTTGTCGAGCGGCTGTCACGCAATGCTTACCTTAAACTGCGTACAGGTACGACCCGACAAGGTAGGCAGCGCTAGCCATTTCAGGTTAAAATGGTTGCATACTCATTTCGGCGTTGCTGTCGAGTGCTTTTAAACAACCTATACTTGGGAGTCCTGATGTTAAAACGCGATATGAACATTGCTGATTATGATGCTGATTTATGGCAAGCGATGAGCGATGAGGTAGAACGCCAAGAGCAACATATTGAATTGATTGCGTCAGAAAACTATACCAGTCCACGTGTACTGCAAGCTCAGGGCTCGCAATTAACCAACAAATATGCCGAAGGCTACCCGCACAAACGCTACTACGGCGGTTGCGAGTTCGTCGACAAAGTCGAAGATTTAGCCATTGAGCGCGCCAAACAATTATTTGGCGCCAAGTACGCCAACGTGCAGCCGCACTCGGGGTCGCAAGCTAACTCGGCGGCGTTTATGGCCCTGTTGAATGCTGGCGATACGGTGTTAGGGATGAGTTTGGCACACGGTGGCCATTTGACCCATGGCTCTTCAGTGAACTTCTCGGGCAAACTGTATAATGCTGTGCAGTACGGCTTGAGCGAAGAAACCGGTGAAATCGATTATGAAGAAGTCGCCAGCTTGGCGCGTGAGCATAAGCCTAAACTGATTGTGGCGGGTTTCTCTGCCTACTCGGGCATTGTTGATTGGCAGAAGTTCCGTGATATCGCTGACGAAGTGGGCGCTTATCTGCTAGTTGATATGGCGCACGTTGCTGGTTTAGTCGCCGCTGGTTTATACCCTAATCCTGTGCCTATCGCCGATGTGGTCACGACAACCACGCATAAGACCTTGGCGGGTCCACGTAGTGGCTTAATTTTGTCGGGTAAAGACGACGAAGCCTTGCACAAAAAACTGAACAGTGCGGTATTTCCGGGTAATCAGGGTGGTCCTTTATGCCACGTCATCGCGGCCAAAGCGGTTGCATTTAAAGAAGCCTTACAGGACGACTTTAAAAACTATCAGCAGCAGGTGCTGGATAACGCTCAAAGCATGGTTAAAGTGATGCAGTCGCGCGGCTATAAAATTGTCTCGGGCGGAACCCATAATCACTTATTCTTGGTCGACCTCATCGATAAAGATATTACCGGTAAAGATGCTGATGCGGCGTTAGGCCGTGCTTTTATTACCGTTAATAAAAACTCGGTACCGAACGATCCTCGTTCACCGTTCGTGACATCAGGTCTACGCTTGGGAACGCCAGCCATTACCCGTCGTGGTTTTGCGACTGCCGAGGCCGAGCAAGTGGCTAACTGGATTTGTGACGTATTGGATAATATCGACGACGAAACCACCATTGGCAAGGTTCGCGAACAGGTGAAAGCGTTGTGTGCTAAGTTCCCTGTGTACGCGTAATTTCGTTCGTGGTTAGCATGCGTTAAGTGCTATTTTTAGGTAAAATAGCACGCGCGCAATACGCAGATTGGCCGCCATTACGCGGCCAATTTTGTCAGCTTGAGGGAAACCCATGCACTGTCCATTTTGTGGCACTCAAGATACCAAAGTTATTGATTCACGGTTAGTGGCTGATGGCGCCTCGGTGCGTCGGCGGCGCGAATGTAATCACTGCCATGAACGCTTTACCACCTTTGAGACGGCTGAATTAATCATGCCGCGCGTGATTAAGTCGAACGGTTCTCGCGAACCCTTTAACGAAGATAAGTTACGCAATGGTTTATTGCGCGCGCTAGAGAAGCGTCCTGTCAGCTTAGAAGCTATGGAGCAGGCCATCAATCACATTAAGTCAGGCTTACGGGCTACCGGTGAACGTGAAATTTCTAGCGATGTGATCGGTAACTTGGTGATGGAGAACCTAAAGCAACTCGATAAAGTGGCTTATGTGCGCTTCGCTTCGGTTTATCGCTCATTTGAAGATATCCGTGAATTCGGCGAGGAGATCGCGCGTCTCAATGACTGATTTTGCTTCTGCTGCCGACCATAAATGGATGTTGCACGCGCTGGAGCTTGCGCGGTTAGGGCAATTCACTACGGCGCCTAATCCTAATGTCGGTTGTGTTTTGGTTAAAGATGGCGAGTTAGTCGCTGAAGGCTGGCATCGATGTGCTGGTGAGCCACATGCCGAAGTGCACGCCTTGCAAGCGGCGGGCGGGCGCGCGCGCGGTGCAACTGCCTACGTCACCTTAGAGCCTTGTAGCCATTATGGACGTACGCCGCCTTGTGCTGATGCCTTAATTCGTGCGCAAGTTGCGCGGGTTGTGGTGGCGATGGAAGATCCTAATCCACAAGTAGCAGGAGCCGGCTTAGCGCGTTTGAAAGCTGCGGGTATTGATGTTGTCAGCGGTGTACAAAGTGCGGCGGCAGAGCGACTTAATCAGGGGTTTTGCGCACGCATGCGACGTCAACGACCATGGTTACGCGTCAAGTTAGCGGCGTCGTTGGATGGCGCTACCGCGTTAGCGAATGGTGAAAGTCAGTGGATAACTGGGGGAGCCGACGTCCAGGTCTGGCGCGCTAAAAGCCATGCTATATTGACCGGTGCTGATACCGTGCTAATGGATGATCCGCAGTTAACTGTACGCTTGAATGAGTGGCCCAAAGGGGTTTGCAAACCAGTCCCTGAGCAATTGCGGCAACCGATAAAAGTGGTTGTCGATAGCCGCCAGCGAGTCACTCGACAGGCACGTATTTATCAACACCAAGCTGAAGTTTGGCGGGCTTCCCCCAGTGCTCGTGATGCCCAGGATTTAGTGGTACCCCAATGCGGTCAGTTCATTGATTTGGCGCTATTGATGCAGCAACTAGCCGAGCGCGGTATTAATGAATTATGGAGCGAGTGCGGGCCGCGCTTAGCTGGCGCTTTATTGGCGCAGCAATTGGTCGACGAATTGATTATTTATCAGGCACCAAAACTTATGGGAGCCAGTGCACGTCAGTTGCTACAACTCCCGCAATTTGAGCAGATGGATGAGGTGCCTGAATTGGACATCCGTGATGTTCGCTATGTGGGGACTGACTTGCGTATTATCGCACAGCCCCGATACTCTTTGGTTAAACTCGGCTAGCGCCGAATAATCAGCAACTTCAATAAGGCAGTGAGTGATGTCGTTACACAGTACTGAAGCAATCATTGAAGACATTCGTCAGGGTAAAATGGTTATTCTGATGGATGACGAAGATCGTGAGAACGAGGGCGATATTATACTGGCGGCAGATTGTGTGACGCCAGAGGCGATTAACTTTATGGCGCGATTTGGTCGTGGCCTAATCTGCCTAACCTTGACCGAGGAGCGCTGCGAGCAGTTGCAGTTGCCATTGATGGTTGATAAAAATAGCGCGCCCTATGCGACCAGCTTTACCGTATCTATTGAAGCCGCCAGTGGCGTCACTACCGGTATTTCTGCGGCAGACCGTTCGCGTACCGTACAAGCCGCAGTGGCCCAGCAAGCAAAGCCGTCTGATTTGGTTATGCCGGGTCATATTTTCCCGTTAAAGGCCAAGCAAGGTGGGGTTTTGGCGCGCGCTGGGCATACCGAAGCGGGTTGTGATTTAGCCCGCTTAGCGGGATTTGAGCCGGCGGCGGTGATTGTTGAGGTATTGAACGAAGACGGCAGTATGGCGCGTCGTGCTGATTTAGAAAAATTTGCCGCCGAACATGACATTAAGGTTGGCACTATTGCCGATTTAATCGAGTATCGCTCGGTTAAAGAAAAAACCATCAAGCGCGTCGCTGAATGTCGCTTGCCTACTAGTTATGGTCAGTTCGATTTGGTTACCTATCAGGACACCATCAAACAGCAAGTACATTATGCACTGGTTAAAGGAGAAGTGAGCGCCGATAAACCCACCAACGTGCGCGTGCATTTACAAGATACCTTTAACGATCTGTTTACGACCGATCGGGCAACCAAGCGTAGTTGGCCGTTGCAGCATGCGATGCAGTTTATCGCCGAGAATACCGGTGTACTGGTCATCATCGGACGTCATGAGACTGCAGATGATATTATTCAGCAGGTGAAACACTTTGAGCTGGAAGACAAAGGCGAGCAACGTGTTACCGCTTCGGCTTCAGATGCCTCGCGCAATGTCGGTTTAGGATCACAAATTTTGGCGGATTTAGGTGTTAGCCAAATGCACCTGATGAGTTCACCTAAGCGTTATTCGGCATTGTCAGGTTTCGGTCTTGAAGTGGTCGATTTTATTGAGGATGGTCGCAGCTAATTGCGCTAACCTGTTGCCACAAGCGCTCATTCACGGGGGTGACAATGCCAAGTTGTCGCCCCCGTTTTGTGATAAAGCCGTTCAGGTAGTCGATTTCGGTAGGTCGTGCGGCAAGCACGTCTTGGCGCATCGATGAGCTGTTTGCCGCGGTTTGCGACAGTACCTGCTGCGTTTGTTGTAGGCTTTGCTCGACATCAAAATGATAACCATGCTGTGCAGCGATGTCACAAGCTTCACTCAGCAAGGCATGTAATGTGGCTTGATAGGGAGCTTTTAGCAGCTCACCATTAACACAATCGGCAACCACGGTGAGCGCATTAATAGCGCAGTTAATGAGTAGTTTTTGCCAGCGTATTTGCTCAATGTCATCAACACCCTGTAGAGGTGCAATGGCTTCGGCTAAAGTGTCGAAAACATTGTCGACATCGACGTTGTTGGTCGCCATAGGACCTAACCAACTTTGTCCGATACCATGCAAATGGGCACCTTGATGGTCTCGAGTCACACCCGATGTGGTCACTAAAAACTGTTGATTGACTGACACTAAAGGCGTTAGCGGCTCGCTATGCATACCATTAAAGCTTAGGATCAAATGCGTTTTATCGGTAAACCAAGGCGCCTGATTAAGTTGTCTGAGCAAGCTGCTCACCTGATAAGCTTTAACCGCAGCAATGACGACATCGGCAACGCGGTCATCATGATGTTGCGTGGGTAGCTCAATCGTCATTTCAGAGTTATTGGTGCTCAGGCGGTAGTTACAGCTACGCAGCCGTTGCTGGCGATGTAATACACTAAGTGATAGCGTTGGCTGCCGCCGTATGAGAGAACAGCCTAACCATTGCGCCAAAGCACCACAACCAACCATGACCCAGTGTTGTGTCGCGTTATCCGTCATACTGGCTCTTCTGATAATGGGCTTGTTCGAGCGCGTACAAGGTTTTACGAATGCAGAACAGTAGTAGCAAGCTCGGTAGTACCATCAGTGCGGTAATAATAAAGAATAAGGTCCAATCACCGCCCAAGCCATCGATCACAAAACCGCTGTATGACGACAGCAGCGTCCGTCCTAAATTACCGAGCGATGCCAATAACGCATATTGCGTGGCTGTGAATGCACGGTTGCACAATAAGCTAATAAACGCGACGAAAGCAACGGTAGACCAAGCGCTGGTAAAGCCATCTATCAGCACCGCGATAGCATAGGCATATTCTTTGGGGCCAATGACGGCTATCCAGGCAAACAGTAAATTGCTCGCTGCCATTGCTAAACCGCCAATAAATAAGCCTTTAACAATACCAGCACGCAGGTTAACTAGGCTACCGAGGATAGAAAAAACAATGGTTATCCACCAAGTCACTAGCTTTGAGTAGAAGCCAATTTGCTCGTTGCTAAAGCCTACCTCTTTATAAAACACGATGGACATTTTGCCGAGAAATGCTTCTCCAATTTTAAATAGCAAAATAAACAGCAATAATGACAGCGCCACTTTCCAGCCGCTGCGCTGAAAGAACTCGGCGACCGGTGCGTAAATATGATTTTTCAGCCAATGCACTAAGTTAATCAGTATGGCTCGCCAAGCCGCTTTATTGGTTGTTGACGGCGGCACCAGATGAGCGCGTACCTGAGTCGCTAATGGCTCTTTCATTTGCAGGGTGCGAATAACGAACAACAGCGTTAAAGCGGCTAATACTTGATAGGCATCTTGCCACTGCCACTGGCTATCGCCGACAATAAAAAACGGTATTGCACCTAAGCCGCTGTAGCCGGTCCACCAACCGGCGGTTGCCATGGCGGCACCGGCTGACTGTAGACGCGCTTCGTGTTCGCTAAATGATTCGATACGGTAGGCGTCAATGGCAATATCTTGCGTGGCGGAAGCGATGGCGATAATCAGGGCGAGTAGCGCCACGCTCCACAGTTGCTGAGTGACATCGACGCTACCTAAACAAAAGCAGGCAGCAGCGATGATCAATTGGCATACCACCAACCAACTGCGACGCTGTCCTAGACGCTGGGTTAGCCATGGGATGCGCACGGTGTCGACCAGTGGCGACCACAGCATATTGATCGAGTACATGGTAAAGACGACACCGAACAGGCCGATGGTTGAGCGCGTCTCACCGGCTTCTTGTAGCCAAGCGGTCAGTGCCGAGCCAATTAACACCCAAGGAAAGCCGCTGGCAATGCCCAGCAAAAAGATATTTCTTAGGCGTGGCTGTTTATAAACGCTTAAATCGGCCAGCCACGATGTTGATGATGAGTTTTTCAAAGTGTAACAGGCTGTTGTTATTGTGCTTCAGGAACGACTTTGACGCGTTCGAGTAGTAATGTCTCGGTCGGCACGTCAGCCCACCCCGTCGTATCATCATAAGGTTGCGATTCTTGCGCAGCCAACTTTTCCAACACAGCCTCACCGGCAACGACCCGACCAAATACGGCGTAACCCCAACGGCTGTCGCTCGGATTCAAGGAACTGTTGTCATTCAAGTTAAAAAAGAACTGACGCGTAGCCGAGTGGGGCGCGTTATCGCGTGCCATCGCAATGGTGCCGTATTGGTTTTTTAAGCCGTTGCCCGACTCATTAACGATTTCGCCAAAATTTGGCTTTTCTTGAAAGTCTTTGTCGTAACCACCGCCTTGTAGCACGAAACCTGGTACCAAGCGGTGAAAAATGGTGTTGTTATAGCTAGCTTTTTCCACATACCGTAAAAAGTTAGCGACCGTCCGAGGCGCTCTGCTACGGTCTAATTCGACAGTGATCTCACCCATATTGGTCACCATCACCACTCGAGGAAAAAGGTTATCGGGTTGAATTTCCGCGTATGCCTTTGCTATGAAGGCATGAACTCCGATGGTAGTCAGTGTCACAACGGCTAATAAAAGTTTCTTCATCAGTTATCCTCGAGCGCAAAGTAGTTAATCACTATTGATTAATCAGTACTGATTAATTTAACGCTTGGCGAATTTGTGGGTCGTTCAGCATATCGTTGAGAATACGCGCAAGCAAATCACTGAACTCTCGCTCTAGTACCGCAGGATCGGCTTTGAAGGCGCCTTCTGATTGGCTCTTGCCGCTAAAGGTTTTACGCAAGGTTTTATTACCATATTGCAGCGTCGTACGAATGGCGATTTCATGGTTGGCTTGATAACTCATGGTTTTTTGTGAGACTCGAACAATGGCCTCGTCGATATCAATGTGCAAGCTGGATGAGGCATTGTCTTTTAGCGTTAACGTTTTTGTTAAATAGCCTTTTACCGCCTCCGAAATGAGCGGATTACTGGGCGAAAACTGTGCTGAGTCGGTGCCGTGTTCGATACGCAGCAAATAATTGTGAGAACGATTGTCATTGATACTGAGTTGCAGCGGTTGCGTGATTTGCACACCTTGATTGGCCTGCGGGACAACGGTCAAAGGCGGTGGCGCAGCACTTTGACAAGCACTTAACACGAGACACATCGCTGCAGTCGATAATAATTTTTTCATAGTGATTTCCGTGTCGTTGAAATGATCGCAAATTTAGGGTTACCAGCCACATTGCGGTAACCGCCGAACAAGCGCTTGAGGTGCTGATGATAACCTAAATGTCGATTAGCGACGATACGTAGCTCACCACCGGGTCGTAAAACGCGTTTGGCATCTCCGAACATCTGTCGCGCAACGCCGTCGGTAATGGCGTTTTCTTGATGAAACGGTGGATTGCACAAAATTAAATCAGCACTACTGTTTGCTTGTTTGCTCAAGCAATTATCAAGGACAAACTGATAGCGCTTTGGTTCCGCTTGCAGGCCACTTGCCAGCAGCGAATCTTTAGCTGAGGCGATAGCGCTGTATGATTCATCAACCCAGCTGACTTGCGCGGTTGGATGTTGACGTGCGTAGGCTAGGCCAAGAACGCCATTACCACAACCCAGATCGATGACTTGTTGCACCGACTTTTGTGGCAAATGTTGCAGCATAAAGCGGGCGCCAATATCCAGTTGCTGTTGTGCAAATACGCCAGCATGATTGACCATTGTTAAGTCATGTTCAGGCACCCGCCATTGCGATTGTGTTTCGCTATCAATGGTCTCATGGGCTACAGCCTCGCGAGTTTTTATTAGTCGTAATTGCCGACATTTGCGCTTAATTAACGACACTTCAGGTTCACCTAAATAGTCAGCAAAGGCTTGTTTGACCTTAGGCGTGAAGTATTGACTGCGAGCACAAACCAAGACTTCGCTGGCTGGCGCTAAGCAACGGTTGAGTTGCTGTAACTGCGCAGTAAGCAATGCTTGCGATTGCGGTAACTTCATCAGGACACGTTGTGGTTGCGTCCGCTGGGGCAGCGGATATTGCCAATCCGCACTATCAGTCAACTGATTTAAGCGGGCGTTTTCTTGTATGGCTAATTGACTGAGATAGGAGTCACCGCTAACCGTCGGTTGAAACTGATGCAACACCGTCGCTAAGCTGGCAAAGCTATCGTTAATAATGAGTAATGGTTTATCGCTGGGGGATTCAGCTACGCTATTAATTAGCCATTCATCGGCAGCATCCCAAGCACGTAGCGTGGATCGATTAAAGTACGGTATACGGCGTAGCTGAAAATCACCGAAAGGCGTGCGTAAGGCCGTTTCTGTGTTGCTCATAGTAAAATATTTATCTCTCTAACAATCGTGCTATGATACGGAAAAACGGCGCGCGACTAAAATCTTTTAACGTCGGTTAAAGATTAATCTTTTCATAGTCGTGTCATACTGGTTTGCTGTACTGAAAGGTTTGCTCTGTGACGACATATGCGGAAATTACCGGCTGGGGTAAGTGTTTGCCACCGGCCATCATGACAAATGATGATTTAGCCACGTTTTTAGATACATCTGACGAATGGATACGAACACGAACCGGTATTGAAGAGCGTCGTGTCAGTCATGTAGGCACGTCGGAGATGGCCGCGGTTGCGGCGCGTAACGCGCTAGCGGCGGCGGGTCTAGATGCTAATGAGCTCGATCTGATCATTGTCGGCACTTGTACCGCTGACGAAGTCATTCCTAATGTGGCCTCGGCAGTACAGCAAAAAATTGGTTCTAAACATGCGGCGGCGTTTGATTTAAATGCGGCATGCAGCAGCTTCTTGTACGGCATGCACATGGCCACGCAAGCCATCCGTACCGGCGCGCATCGCAATGTCTTACTGATTGGTGCAGAGCGGTTGACGCGAATACTCGATTGGACTCGGCGGGAAAGCGCGGTGTTATTCGGCGACGGTGCTGGCGCTATGGTGCTACAGGCCAGTGACACTGAAAGCGGTTTGCTATCGTCACACATCTCCTGTGATGCCGATGCACGTGATGTCCTATCGTTGGATTTTGGTACCAGTTTTAATCGCTTTGAGTTTGACGGCATTATGCAGTTTGATTTTGTTGGTCAGGAAATTTTCAAACGCGCAGTGAAAGGCATGAGCAATGCGTTAGAAAAAGTCTTTGCCGAAACCGGCATGACCACTAACGATGTTGATGCACTGATCCCGCATCAGGCCAACAAGCGGTTGATCGATTTTCTAGCGAAACTGTGTAAAGTGCCCTCTGATAAGACGGTGATCAATATCGAAAAATACGGCAATACGTCATCGGCAACTCTACCGATCGCGTTTGCTGAAGCGGTTGATAGCGGCGTTATTAAGCCCGGTGACACTATCGTTTCTGCGGTATTTGGTGGTGGCTTGACCTGCGGTGCGGGTATGATCAAGTGGGGCCAACGGGTGACGCCGATTAAACCAAATCAAGAGCAGTTACCAGCAGGTGAGTTATCCGCGTTAGATATGATTGTGCCGATGCACGAAAAAACTAAAGCGGCTTGGCAAGCGCGCGCCGAGGCTAAAAAATAACCCGCATGTAATGACAGTCTGCGTCACTGGTGATAAGGTGACTCTCAAAGTGGTACAACCAGTTGAGAGGAACTCATGAGTGACGCCATTCTTGTGCATCGCCAAGATGCCATTGTACACATCACCTTTAATCGTCCTGAGAAAAAGAACGCCTTCACGCAGGCCATGTATCAGCGTTTCAACCAAGCCTTGCGCGATGCTGACGCCGACAGTGAGGTTGCCGCAGTGTTCTTGCATGGCAGTGGCGACAGTTTTTCTGCCGGCAACGACTTACACGACTTTTTACAGCTAGGTGAGGTTAATTTAGATTCGCCAGCGTTTCAGTTATTGCAAACCTTGACCGAAATTTCAGTACCTTTAGTGGCTGGTGTAAATGGCCTCGCTATCGGTATTGGCACCACCTTGCTGCTGCACTGTGATCTGGTCTACGCCAGCGATAAAGCGTTATTCTGTTTACCCTTTGTGCACCTTGGTTTAGTGCCTGAAGCGGGCTCCAGTCAGTTGCTACCGCAGCTTTGCGGACGTCAACGTGCGGCTGAGTTATTGCTGTTGGGCGATACCTTTAGCGCTGAAAAAGCAGCTAGTATCGGTTTGGTTAATGACGTGGTTGGGGCCGAACAGCTTGCCGACAAACTCAATGAGGTTGCCGAGCAGCTGTCGCGACGACCGCGGCAGGCGTTACGACAGTCCAAGCAACTACTGCAAATGCCCGCAGAATCCGTTGCTGATCGCATTCGAAGAGAAGGGCAGATCTTTGTTAAAGCGCTCAACTCAGATGCCGCAAAAGCGGCAATTGCGGCTAAATTGAAGAAAAAATAAGCAGCTGAACGGGTTTACCTAGCTTTTCCGGCCGACTTACCTTGTCAGGCTGCTTTTGATCACGCATAATGCGCCCATCTTACGCGAGCCGTAAGACGTTATGGTGACCTCATTGGTCCCCTCGCAACGCTAACTGGCAAACCCGGTCAGGCCCGGAAGGGAGCAGCCGTAGTCAGGGACGTGTGTGCCGGGGTGTGGCTGGTGAGGTTACCACCCAATCCTGATTGACTGTTTTTAATGCAGTATTCCCACTATTCTTGACTGACCCAGTCTAACTTCACTTTACTTGTGCGGCGGCAATTGCTGTAATCGCGGTAACCGCGAGGAGAGCAATTATGGCGAAGAATGTCGAGCCGGTATATTACGGCGACTATTTACAATTAGAACAACTACTGGGCGCGCAACAACCACATAGCCCGCGCTATGGTGATGAAGCACACGAAGAAACCTTGTTTATTATCGTGCATCAGGTGTATGAACTCTGGTTCAAACAAGTGCTACATGAATTGCGTTCTATTTATGGGTTATTTGCGCAACCGCAATTAGCCGATGAGTCGTTAGCATTAGTTGGACATCGTTTACGTCGGGTATTGACTATTCAAGAACTGATGAATCAACAAGTGCAAGTTATCGAAACCATGACGCCGCAAGAGTTTTTAGCATTTCGGGATTACTTGGTGCCAGCGTCGGGTTTTCAGAGTATTCAGTTTAAAGAGTTAGAAATCTTGCTAGGTTTAAATCGGCAACGGCGTATAGCCTTTGACCAACAGTCATTTTATAACCGCTTAAACGACCATGACCGTGCTTATTTAGAAAACTTAGAAGCCCAACCCAGTTTGTTCGATCGTGTTGATGATTGGTTAGCGCGTATGCCATTTTTGCGTTTTCAAGATTTTAGCTTTTGGTCGCTTTATCAGCAGGCGGTTAACGATATGTTAGATGCCGATTCTGAAACGGTGCGTAACAACGCCACCTTAACCGATGCTGAACAACAGCAAGAATTAAAAGGCATTGCCGAAACTCGAGAGAACTTTGCTGCGCTTTTCGATCAGCAACGTTACCAGCAATTACGCGACAGCGGCGCTGTGCAGTTAAGTCAACCAGCCATGCTAAGTGCACTATTTATTTCGTTGTATCGCGAAGAGCCTGTTTTTCATTTACCGTTTCAGGTCATTACGAGTTTGGCTGAGGTCGATGAAAAGCTCACTATTTGGCGTTATAAGCATGCCATGATGGTGCAACGTATGTTGGGTTCAAAAATTGGTACTGGTGGTTCATCGGGGCACGATTACCTGCGCAAAACAACCGAATCTAATCGTGTTTTTAAAGACTTCTTTTCGATGGCAACCTATTTGCTACCTAAATCGGCGATGCCAGTTTTGCCGCAACAAGTCAAACGCGCTTTAGGTTTTTATTTTAGTCATCAAACACAGTAACTGATTTAACAACGTTAGCGTCGATTAACCTCGGCGCCTTCTTCTTGCTGTCGAATACGTTCCTCTAGTTGCATTATTGCTTGCTGGCAACGATTTAATCGTTGTTGGCAGTGCAGTATTTGCTGCGGCGAGGAGGGCAGTTGCTGTGCGTCTAATAAGTTTTGCTGCAAACGACGTTCATATTCATGGTATTGCGCCAACCGTTGATGCTGACTAGCCAGCGTGGCAGCGGTGGTTAAGCGTTTATCGGTCTGTTTTTTGTCGATAACTCCCGGGCGTAAGGCGACTACTAGCGCTTCTATTTGCAGCGATAACTGTTGTGCTAAATAATGCTGTGCGTTGCCGCTGAGTTGTGGCAAGCGATTTAGGTTTCGTTCGACTTCTAGCACATAATCTAACGCTTTGTTGGAGTCGCAGCTAAATAGGTGGACATCAAACCAATGTTCGATACGTTCAGATAGCTGCTGATCAATTTGTTGAGCTTGCTTTTTTAACGCTTCAACGATTTTTTTTAACCGTTCTTGCCGAAAATCTGCCTGTAACATAGTGAATTAAGCTCATTATTTAAGATTATGTTTCATGAATGTTGTTTTTGGGTGAAAAATATCAATATGTTTTTATATTGTTAACTTGTTGCTTTTTAAGTTTTTATTTTTGTTTGCTAAAGGTTTTGTAAACAGCTGCAACAGGCTGGTTCGTTATTTTTTGCAATTTTGTTAATAAAGCGAGTGATTGTGTTTATTTGTTAAGGTTTCAGTGGTTGCTACCCCGCTTATTTTTGCTTACTATCGAATCACTGTTAACAAGGGTTCCAGGTCTTGTTAACGGAACCGAGCCCATAAGACTCGGTAATTCGAATAGTTATCACGTTACGTGATCCAGGGAGAACTCACAATGAATACCAATACTAAATTGGCGAAAGCGGTTCGCTTAGCCATGATGTTTGGTGCGTCTGCAACAGCGGTAACTTCTGCTGGCGCATTTGCACAGGAAGATGGCGCTGGCCAAATCGAAAAAATTTCTGTTACCGGTTCACGCATCAAGCGTGCCGATCTGGAAACCTCTTCACCGGTATCTGTGTTCGATGCACAAGACATCGCTAATACCGGTGTTAACACGGTTTCTGAATTCTTACGTTATACCACTGCTTCAGGTCCAGGCGGGAACACCGAAGCTGCAACACTGAGCCAAGTAGCCGGTTCAGGTTCTGTCGATGCGAAAGGCTTTGGTTCATCTTATACGTTGGTCTTGTTAAACGGCCGTCGTTTGCCAGTCAACGCGATTGCATCTGACTTTGTTGACTTAAACCAGATCCCAATGGCCGCGGTTGAGCGCATTGAATACTTAGCCGACGGTGCTTCAGCGATTTATGGTTCTGATGCGGTTGCCGGTGTTGTCAACATCATTACTAAAAAAGATTATCAAGGCGTTAACTTAAATGTTGGTTACGGAACTAACATGGAAGAGCACGACGGTGATGAGATCTCTGCACAGCTGACCGCTGGTGCACAATCAGGCAACACTAGTATTTTGTTCGCGTTTGACTATTTTGAACGTAAGCCAGTTGCCGCGAGCGATCGTGAATTGGGTAGCACTGCATACTTACCGGGTGTAACCAATGGTGACGGCCGTTCTCCTTATGGCCTACCAGGTTTCTACGAAATCAGCGCAGAGGCGAATAACCAAGAGTTGCAAACTCGCTTTGCCGATCCATCATGTGATCCAAGCAATGTTAGCGATGGTTACTGTTTGTACGACTTCGCGTCACGCTACCAGATTCAACCGGCAAGTGACCGTCAGTCAATCTACACCAGCATCAACCATGACTTGAGCTCTACCGTACGCGCTTATGGTGAGTTCCGTTACTCACGTGCGTACACTCGTACCTCTAACGCTCCAGCACCAGGTGTCTTAGATGTATCTGCTAGCCCATATGCTGATCAGTTCTTGCAGAATAACCTTTCTGCGGCCGATTATGCGTTGTACCAAGATGCGGCTGCCAACGGCGATGCCTCATTCTTGATGGGTCGTCGTTACATCGACTTTCCGAATCGTGAAAAAGACAATATCAATGAGACCTTCTCGGGCATCGTTGGCATGTCGGGTTACATCGGCGCTAACTATGACTGGGATTTCCACGTAGGTCATACTAAATTGACTAACCGTCAAATTGGCGCTAGCGGTCAGTTGTTAAAAGATTCAGTCGTTGACGCTATCGCCGCGGGCGACATCAACCCATTTGAATACAATACCTTCGAAACTCGCGAAGAATTAGCCGTGTTACAAGGCTTACAAGCTTCAGTTCACCGTACCGGTGAGTCAGAGCAAAGCTTCGCTGGTTTCACCATTGGCGGCATGACCGATATCGAATTACCAGGCGGTTACTTAGGTGTCGCGGGTGGTATCGATTGGCGTCGCGAAGCCTTCACCGACCGTTCTGATCCAGCAACCTTAGATGGTCAGGTTATCGGTGGTGCTGGTTCAAACGGTGCTGGTGCACGTAACAACATGGCTTATTACGTAGAATTGTCAGCGCCATTATTTGAAGGTTTTGAAGCAAAAGCAGCGGTACGTCGTGATGATATCGACTGGACTGGTGGTGATGCAGCAAAAACGACTTACCAGTTAGGTGCGACTTACCGTATCAACGACAACTACATGGTTCGTGCGTCATACGGTACAGGCTTTAAAGCCCCTGATTTACACGATCTGTTCTTAGGTCAGTCGTTTGGTGTCACCGACGCTATCGACTACACCTACTGTGAGAACAATGGTATTGCAGCGGCCGACTGCCCTCAGCAACAGCTAAATAGCCGTAGCGGTGGTAACGCAGACCTAGAACCAGAAGAGTCAACTAACTACAACGTTGGTTTGATTGCGAGCCCATTCGAAAACTTCGACATCTCAATCGACTACTGGTCATTAGAAGTTGAAAACATTGTTGGTTCACTGAGCATTCAGGAAATCATCAACAATGAAGAGCAATATCCAGATTTGGTAAACCGTGTTAACGGTCGTTTGACCGGTGTGGGTGATGAGGCTTATGTCTTGACCAACCTGCAGAACTTGAATGAAGAGTCTGCAAAAGGTGTGACCATTGACATGAACTATCTATCAAGCCTGGGCCAGTATGGCGACATGAAGTGGGGCTTAAAAGCTGACCACCAATTAGAGCACATGCGTCAGACGTCAAACACACAACCGCTGTGTGACGATATCGGTAGCACCTCAGAGCCAGAATGGAAAGTTAACTTCAGTGCTGACTGGAGCAAAGGTGACCACACTGCCGGTGCATACGTACGATATGTCGGTGAGACTAACGACTACATCGGTGGCCGCGCTGTTGGTAGCTGTGCATATAACGCCGAAGGCCTTGAAGTCGACTCATACGCGCAGTTAGACGTGTATTATGGTTACACCATCAACGCCAACCAAAACATCCGTGTTGGTATCCGTAACTTAACTGATGAGAACCCGCCAATTTCTACTGCATTTGGCTGGCCGTTCTACGACCAAAGCCTGTATGGCAACAGTGGTCGTTTCTTCTACGCGAAGTATGACATCAGCTTCTAAAGCTAACGCTTAAATGCATAAAGCCGCTTTTTTATAAAGCGGCTTTTTTTTGCTTCAAATATCGCCGTAGGAATCTGAAAATTGGCAATAAATTTACATTTTAACAACGTCTGACTCTACTATAATCAGACCGCTAAGCTCACTTTGTATTATTAATGTTGAAATGCGGTGGCGAGTGTTGTTCGCGTTTTAAAAAGTGATAGTATGCAAGAACATGCATTTTTAGCGTTTTTATGCGCTGCCAATGCAAAAGCTGTCATCAGGATGCGGCAGTGCCTGCTCGTAGTTACCCTGAGATGACGTTGTACGTTCGCGTACTTTTTTCATCTCAAAGTCACTATGCTCAGGCAGCGATGGAGTTATCGCGACTCAGGTATGCTGCAGTAGTCCTTTTAACGCCATTTTGTGCTTTAAAAGTTGCTGTTAAAACCCGCAATAGGGGCGCTAGGCCTTTATTGACAGGTTTAGGCTATCGTGGGAGTATTGCTAGGTTATTGCCTATAAATTGGCAATCAATGCAATAATTATTAATAGAGATTCGTTTCGTCACTCAATGTAACTGGTGTCTGCGTAACTGTTTACGTTAGATGGAAGTTAAGTCAAATTGGTTGGGAACTATGACCAAAATAATCGATAGAACTAAAATCGCTGCAGCCTTAGCTGGCGCGTTGGCGATGGCCGGAAGCGGTGTAGTAGCTGCTCAAGATCTGGCAACTCTTCAAAAAGAAGACAGTCGTACCATTGAAGCTGCGGCTAAGTCGCAAGTGAAAATCGATTCACTGTTCGAGCAAAGCCAGGACTTACTGGGTGAGTATCGTACAGTAGTCGCGGAGTACGAGAACCTGAAAGTTTACAACGATCACGTACAGAGCTTGGTCGATGACCAAGAGCGTCAATTAGCTTCGTTGCAGAAGCAAATCGACGGCGTTGAGCGTACTAAGCAAGGTATCGTGCCATTGATGTACCGCATGATTGACTCACTGGAAGACTTTGTGAAATTGGACATTCCAATTCATAAAGAGCAGCGTTTAGCACGTGTCGAGCGTCTGCGCAGCATCATGGGTAACTCAAGCGTTAGTACCTCTGAGCAATTCCGTCAGATCATCGAAGCTTACCAAGCTGAACTGGATTACGGTTCAGGTCTGATTTCTTACCAAGGTAACCTAGATGTTAACGGTGAAGAAGTCGCTGTTGATTTCTTCCACCTGGGTCGTGTTGCATTCTTAGCTCAGTCGTTGGATTTACGTAATGCGTGGATTTATAACAACGAAACTGACGAGTGGACCGCTTTAGAAGATGAATATTTGGGTCCATTGACTACCGCTATTCGTATGTCGCGTAAGCAAACGGCATATGATGTCGTTAAACTTCCAATCTTCGCAGCGGAGAATGCAGAATGAAACAACTAGTGAAGAATGTACTGGTCGCAGCAGCAGTCACCCTGTCCGCCGGCACGACTTTCGCTGCGTCAGCCCAAAGTATGGACGATGCCAAGTCTTTGGACGAGTTGTTGCAAGCGGTTAAACAAAATCGTGTCTCAAGCGCACAAATCGACAAGCAACGTGAAGCGGAATTCACCGCTGCTCGTGCTGACAAGCAAGCCTTGTTGAATCGTGCTAAAAAGCAATTGAGTGACGAAAAAGCTCGTGGCGAACGTCTACAAACAGCTTTCTCTGAAAACGAAATTGAATTAGCCAATAAAGAACAAGAATTGGTTAACCAACAAGGTACGTTAGGTGAAATCGTGGGTGTTGCCCGTGGTGCTGCTAACGAAACCGTTGGTCGTATCGCGACTTCAATCGTCAGCGCTCAATACCCTGACCGTGAAGACGTATTGTCGAGCATCGCCGAAGCCAAAGAGCTGCCAACTCTGGAAGAGTTAGAAGAGCTGTGGTTTGCGCTGCTAACCGAAATGACCGAGTCGGGTAAAGTGGTTAAGTTTAACGCTGACGTAACCCTGCTAGGTGGTGGTTCTGAAGAGCGTGAAGTATTGCGTGTTGGTGTCTTCAACTTGGTTTCTAACGGTCAGTACCTGACTTACAACGATAAGTCTGAGCAAATTCAACCGTTGGGTCGTCAACCAGAAGGTTACATCACTTCGCAAGCGGAAACGTTCGAGAATACCGATAGCGGTTATGCGGGCTTCTACGTCGATCCTTCACGTGGCCAAATCTTGAGCTTGTTAACGCAAAAAGCGACTTTAGCTGAGCACTATCAAGCAGGTGGCACCGTCGGTTACGTAATTACTGGCTTGTTTGTCATCGGTATCTTGATTGCTATCTACAAGTTCATCACTTTGACCGTGACTGGCGGCAAAATTCGTTCGCAGCTTAAGAACAAAGACAAGCCTTCATCAGGTAACCCACTGGGTCGTATCTTGAAGGTCTATCAGGACAACCGCAATGTTGACACTGAAACTCTTGAGCTGAAACTTGACGAAGCCATTATGCGCGAAATTCCGAAAGTCGACTCTGGCGTTAACGTTATCAAGATTTTCGCTGCTATCGCGCCATTGTTAGGTCTGTTAGGTACCGTTGTTGGTATGATCGAAACCTTCCAACAAATTACCCTTTACGGTACTGGCGATCCGAAAATCATGGCTGGCTCAATTTCATTAGCGTTGGTAACCACTGCAATGGGTCTGATTGCTGCTATCCCACTGATTCTGGTTCACAGTGTTGTGGCATCGCGTAGCAAATCTATCCTTAGCATCCTAGACGAACAGTCTGCAGGTATCGTGGCCGCTCACGCGGAGAATAAGGAGTAATCCTATGTACTACCTGATGGAGCTTTGGGAGTCTGTCAGGGATTTTATAGCGACCGGTGGTGACGTACTTTATGTCGTCATGTTCGTGCTCTTTCTGATGTGGATTTTGATGATTGAGCGCTACTGGTTTCTGTTACGCGAGTTTCCCCGCATTAAGCGCGATATTATCGCGCGCTGGGAAGCCCGCGCAGATACCACCTCGTGGTATGCGCATAGAATCCGTGATGCATGGGTTTCTGAGGCTAATGATAAATTGAATGCGCGCATTCTATTGATTAAAACATGTGTAGCCTTATGTCCGTTGGTCGGACTGTTGGGAACCGTAACCGGTATGATCGCCGTATTTGAAATTATGGCGGTACAAGGTACGGGTAACCCTCGTTTGATGGCATCGGGCATTTCTATGGCAACAATCCCGACAATGGCGGGTATGGTTGCAGCGCTATCAGGCATGTTTTTTGCGACACGTCTTGAATCACGTGTACGCCGGGCAAAAGAAGCCCTAATCGATAGTTTGCCACATCATTAAGAGAGTAAAACTATGGCACGTAATAGAGTTCGTGATGTCGAAGAAGCAGCAATTGACATGACGCCGATGCTGGACATCGTTTTCATCATGTTGATTTTCTTCATCGTAACCACGTCATTCGTAAAAGAAGCTGGTATTCAGGTGAATAAGCCTGAGGCGAACCAAGCGACTAAAGAGCCATCAGCTAACATCTTTATCGCCGTTCGCGCCAATGGCGAAGTATGGATGGACAAGCGTATGGTTGATGTCGAGCGGGTAGCTGCCAACATCGAACGTATGCTGGCTGAACAGCCTACCGATATCGTTGTGATCCAGGCCGACAAGAAAGCTGAACACGGTGTTGTCGTAGAAGTGATGGATCAAGTGAAGGAAGCGGGTATCGATAAGATATCCATAGCCGCGGAGACTAACTAATATGGTGCGCTTACTAGTATCTTTATTACTAGGTGCCGCCGTTACGTTTGCGTTGTTTGTCTTTATGGCTTACTTGATTGGGGGCGGTGACAAAAGTGCTGAGGCACCGCCACCAAGCCCTGTCATTGACATCGTAACGTCGCCACCTGAATCCGATGTGCAGGAACGTCGACGGACACCTCCGCCGCCGCCACCGCCGCCGGCTCAGCCACCACAGACGCCAGATTCGCAGCCTGATACGTCAGATAGCTCTAATCTGAACATGAACATGGGTTTTGATGTTGATGTTGGTGGTGCTGATACAGGCTTAAGCGGTCCTGGTGCATTAGGTGGTGATGGTGATGCGACACCGATTGTTCGTATCGAACCGCGCTATCCGCCAGAAGCGGCACGTGACGGTACAGAGGGTTGGGTGCGTTTGCGCTTTACTATCGATGAAACCGGCGGTGTCACCGACGTCGAAATTATCGACTCTGAGCCGCGTCGTGTATTCGACCGTGAAGCTCGTCGCGCCTTGTTGCGCTGGAAGTACAAGCCTAAAGTTGTCGACGGTAAAGCCGTACGTCAAACTGGCCAAACTGTTCAGCTAGACTTTAACTTGCAGGGGAGTAACTAAGTATGAGTATGAATCTTAGTAAACTGCTGTCTGCAATGGTGCTGGCATCATCACTGGCGTTAACGCCAGTGATTGCCAACGCAGCCATTGATTACAGTAAAATCCCATCTGCCGAACAAGTTGAAGCTAAAAAGCAAGCGCGTGGTGGTAAAGCACTATCCGAGCGTGTCGGGCGTGCCATCATGGGCGCCTATGAGTTATACGAAGAAGAGAAAATTAACGAAGCTATCAGCGAACTTGAAGATATTTCGACAAGTGCGACTTATGATGAAGCTTATGTTTCTCGTTTTTTAGGTAACTTGTACGCCGGTGCCGAGCGTTTTGACGAAGCCATCGCAAGCTTAAAGAAAGCGGTAGCTCCTGACGTACTAAGCTTTACTGATCATGGTGCCGCGCTGCGCTTGTTAGCTGATTTAAGCTTACAAGCAGAGCAGTACCAGCAAGCGTTAGAATACTACGGTAAATGGTTAATGTTCACGGGTAACCGTGATCCAGAGATCTTTACTCGTATTGCTAATGCTTACTATCAGTTAGAGCAGTATGCAGATGTTATTGAACCTGCGGATTTAGCCATTGAGTATTATGAGGAGCCAAATCAGAATCCTTATATTATGAAAATGGCCTCTTACTATGAACGTAAGATGTTTCCGCAAGCGATTCAGACATTAGAAGCAGGTATCAATGCTATCCCGGGTAACACCAAATGGTGGCCTCAGTTAGGTCAATTTTACATGTTGAACGAGCAGTATGACAAAGCTCTGCAAACCATGGAAATTGCTTATCTAGCCGGTTATTTGGATACCGAGAACCACTATAAAATGTTGGTTCAACTTTATGCGAACAACAATGTTCCGTATAAAGCGGGTCAAGTGATGGAAAAGCACTTGAAGAACGGCGATATCGAGAAAACTGCAACTAACTATGCGTCTGCAGCCAATAGCTATCACATTGCGAAAGAGTTTGACGAAGCCGCTGAACTGTATGGTAAAGCTGCCGAGTTAGCCGATAATCGCGAAGACAAAGCCGAGTATTATCGTAAGCAGGGTAATATCTTATTACTCAACGAGCAGTATGTTGCTGCCGCTGATCCATTGATGAAATCTTTGGATAATGGTTACGAGCGTCCCGGTTCAGTCTATATGTCGTTAGCCGAAGCATTTTATCATGCTGGCGATTTCCGTCGTGCATTGAACTATGCCAATAAAGCTGCTGATTACGACAACACTCGTCGTAACGCGCGTAGCTGGGCCGGTTATATCCGAGCTGCGGCAGAACGTAAGGGCGTGAAGCTATAAGCGCTGGCTAATAGTTGATAAATGCCCCTAAAAACCTCGTCAAATGACGGGGTTTTTTATTATTGGAGTAGTCATAAGCAGTGCCTGAAAGCCCGCTCACCGATAAAGGCTTTCAACCCTTAGCGAGATCCAGTATGATCGCGACCGTTTTATTGGTCATTGATTCCCTAGGCGACAAACGCCATTTATTTCGTCAGTGGCCTTTCTACCATCCGCTGTGACAAGAGGTTATCCAGCATGGCTCATCACTCACAAGAACCGTTTAAAGAATCTGCCGGCGTAGGCTTTTTAGGTGTGGCAGTACTTTGCTTTATCTTTATTGCATCATTGCCTGCAGTACTGACACTCATCAAATTTTTTACTGCCTAAGCGTTAGGTAGTTTATGAGGTTGCAATGACTTTATCGTTGTTACTGGTTGAAGATAACCAGCGAACTCAAGCGCAATTACAAGACATGTTAGCGCATAGTGGCTTTCACGTGACGGTCGCCAATGACGGCTTGGATGGCTTTAGCAAAGCTAAACAGCAGCACTTTGATATCGTGCTCAGTGACCATAAAATGCCACTCATGGACGGTATCACGTTGTTGCGTAATCTGCGCGATTTGCCGACTTATCAGCAACAACCGTTGCTGCTGATGACCACGCAAAACTTGACCGATATCGAACCGCTGGCGTTAAAAGCCGGTGCTGTGCAGTGCTTGGCTAAGCCGCTAGCACAAGTCCAGTTGCTGGATGTGTTACGGCAGTGGGCTAAGCAGATAGCGGCTTGAATATGGATAAAGCATTGACGCTCATTGCCGATAATATCGGCCGTATTGACGACTATCCTAAGCCGGGCATTATTTTTCGTGATATCACGCCGCTGTTGGCGCATGCCGAAGCTTTTGCTGCCTGCATCGATGTGTTGGCGCAGCGTTATCGCGAACAAGGCATCACGCAGGTCTGCGGTATCGAGGCACGTGGCTTTATTTTTGCGTCGGCTTTGGCCTATCGTATTGGTGCGGGTTTTGTGCCATTACGTAAACCCGGAAAGTTACCACGACAAACTTATAGCCGTCAGTACGCGTTAGAATACGGTGACGACGAGTTACAAGTACATCGTGACGCGCTAACGACAGCTGATAAGGTGGTCGTTATTGATGACCTCTTAGCCACCGGAGGCACCGCTTTAGCTGCGGCTCAACTGGTACAAGATTGCGGCGCGCAACTACAAGAGCTGGCGTTCATTATTACCCTAAACGACCTACCCGGTGTGAGTAAACTTGCACAAGCTGGGCTACCAAGCTATACCCTGTGTCGCTTTTAAGGTACCTTAAGGCAGTTACTTTGTCATGGTAGGGGCGACATGAGTTATCAAGTTCTGGCGCGCAAATGGCGGCCGCGTACATTCGAGCAAGTGGTAGGCCAACAGCACGTGTTACAACCGTTGTTGTCGGCGTTAACTAACCAGCGCTTGCATCATGCCTACTTGTTTACCGGCACTCGTGGGGTGGGCAAAACTACCATCGCTCGTATTCTGGCAAAAAGCCTAAATTGTGAAACCGGCGTTACTGCAACGCCTTGTGGTCAGTGCTCTGCCTGCCAAGAGATCGATGCCGGACGTTTTGTTGATTTGCTTGAAATCGATGCCGCCTCGCGCACCAAAGTCGAAGATACCCGTGAACTATTGGATAACGTGCAATATCGTCCGACGCGCGGACGCTATAAGGTTTATTTGATCGACGAAGTGCACATGCTATCAAGACACAGCTTTAATGCACTGCTAAAAACCTTAGAAGAACCACCCGAGCACGTTAAGTTTTTGCTGGCTACCACCGATCCGCAAAAACTACCAATCACCGTATTGTCACGCTGTTTGCAATTTAATTTAAAGGCGTTGACGCCGGTTGAAATTGGCGAGCATGTACAGCACGTGTTGGCGCAAGAAGCGATCCCCTTTGCTGAGGTTGCTGTTGCCGCCTTAGCGCGCGCTGCCAAAGGCAGTCTGCGTGATGCGTTAAGTTTAACCGACCAAGCTATAGCGCAAGGCGACCAGCAGGTTAGCGAAGCGGCGGTGCAAGCGATGTTAGGCAGTGTGCCGCAAACCGATTTGCAGCAACTGATACGAGCGCTGATTAACGGTGATAGTATCGATGTTTTTCAGCAACTGGATAGTATTGCAGCGGTTACCCCTGATTTATCCGGTTTACTCGATGAACTACAACGTTTTGTGCATCAGTTAGCGCTATATCAAGTGGTGCCGGCGGCCAATAGCGTGTTTGATTTAAGCGATGATAGTCGCCAATTAGCCACACAATTACCCGATACCTTATTGCAGGTTTACTATCGCATCATTTTAGAGGGGCGGCGCGAGCTTGCGCATGCTCTGGACGTGCGTAGTGGCGTCGAAATGACCTTGCTGCGTTTATTGGCATTCCGCCCTTATCAGGATAACGGCGAGGTGGAACAAGCCAGTAAGCAAAGTGTCGAGCAAACTGATGCCGAGACCTCGACGCCGCCAGCCAGTGGCTTGAGTCGTAACTTGAGTAGTGACTTAAGTAGTCACTTAAGCGCAACACCAACCAGCGCCACCTCGACCACGGCGTCAACGCCAACAGCAGCAGCTACGCATGCAGCACCAGCATTATCGTCAGAAGTCGACGTAGAACGCGAATCGGACGCCGAGACTGACGACGACGCCGGGAACGAGCTGGCTGAACAAATGTATGCGATTGAGCAAGAGGCTGAGCAGTTGACTCAGCAAGCGCCGATATCGGCCAGTGCTACACCGGCAGTCACCACCGAGCCGGTGGCGGCTAACTCAACCCATAGCGATGGCGTTGAAAATGATTTAGCCCAATTATTGGCAACGCGGAGTCAATTACGGCAAAAAAAAAATGCTGACAAAGACAAACCGTTAAATACGCCACCGCCGTCGACGCCATCGCCAGCTTCCACGCTGACAGCCGATTTCCCCGCGGACAACGCTGAGCAAGCTGCTAGTAACTCGGAACTGACTCAGGCAGAAGCGATTGCCGAGCAAGCTCAAGCCATGACCGAAGCAGCCGATCCCGCTTTATTAGCGCAGTTACCCGAGCAAATTGATATCGATATTCGCAGTGCTGCTCAGCTCGATCGTTGGAGTGCGGTGTTAGATAACCTTGAAATTGCAGGTTTAACACGCCAGATACTAATACATTCGCAATTGCAGCAAAGCGGTGATGTTTATCAATTACTCATCGCGCCCGATCAGGCGCGTTTAATTGGACCGCAGAACGAAGAGCAAATCAGGCAGCAGTTACAACAGTTGATTGGCGATAGCGAGTTACAGCTTATCGCACAGCAACCAGCGCAACCGACGCCTTATTTAATTCAACAACGTATTAATCAGTTGCGGCTGCAACGGGCTAAACAGCAACTTGCCGATGATGTTGGGCTGCAAGCGTTGCAGCAGCGCTTTGGCGCGCAACTGTTAACCGAATCAATTAACGCTTTATAAGTTTTACGAAGGAGAAACCGATGTTTAAAGGTGGTTTAGGTAACATGATGAAGCAGGCGCAACAAATGCAAGAGCGCATGCAGCAGGTTCAGCAGCAGATCGCTGAAATGGAAGTGACCGGTGAAGCCGGCGCCGGCATGGTTAAAGTGACCATGATGGGTAATCATAATGTGCGTCGCGTAGCTATCGATCCATCGTTAATGGCTGATGATGATCAGGAAATGTTAGAAGATTTAATCGCCGCCGCGACCAACGATGCGGTGCGTCGAGTCGAGGAAATGAGTAAAGAGAAAATGTCTGAAGTGACCGGTGGTATGGGATTACCACCAGGCTTTAAAATGCCGTTTTAAGGCATCCGCTAACCCTTGTTGAGAAGCACGTTATGACGGTGATCAGTCCGCTTATTGATAAGCTTATTACAGCCTTGAGGCAGCTGCCCGGTGTCGGTCAAAAAACCGCGCAACGGATGGCTTTTCAGCTGTTAGAACGCAATCGTGAGGGCGCTTTAAGCTTAGCCGATGCGCTGCAACAAGCTTGTCAGCGGGTTGGTCGTTGTCAACGTTGTCGAACCTTTAGCGAAACCGACATTTGCCGCTTATGTGAAGACGTGCGGCGCCAAGACAGCGGCTTGCTGTGTGTGGTCGAGACGCCAGCGGACGTGTTAGCTATTGAACAAACCAGTCAATATCAGGGCCTATATTTTGTTTTGATGGGGCATTTATCGCCGCTTGATGGTATCGGCCCCGAAGACATCGGCTTAGATAACTTGGCTGAGCGTTTTGCTGGAGGCGCCATTAATGAAGTGATATTGGCGACTAATCCGACCGTTGAAGGTGAAGCGACCGCTCACTATATCGCTGATATTGCCCGTCAGTACCGAGTCAAAGCCAGTCGCATCGCGCATGGCGTGCCGGTTGGCGGCGAGTTGGAGTACGTCGACCAGACCACGCTGACGCACGCTTTTAGTGGTCGCAAAAGCCTCGAATAACCCTTGAAAAGCTAAGGTCAGCCCCCACTTACATTGATAATACGTTATCAATGTAAGTAAGGAGAGACTGCCATGGCAGAAGCCCGCGAAACCGAAAAGCACGGTTTTCAAACCGAGGTGAAGCAATTACTTCACCTGATGATCCACTCGTTGTATTCGAACAAAGAAATCTTCCTGCGCGAGTTGGTATCCAACGCCTCTGATGCAGCCGATAAGCTGCGTTTTAAAGCGCTGAGCGATAATAGCTTATATCAAGGTGATAGTGAGCTACGTGTGCGCCTGAGCGTCGATAAAGAAGCCGGTACTATCACTATCAGCGATAACGGTATCGGTATGAACCGTGACGATGTGATCCGCAACTTGGGTACTATTGCCAAGTCGGGCACCGCCGAGTTTTTTAGTCAGTTATCAGGCGACCAGGCGCGAGACAGTCAGCTGATTGGCCAATTTGGTGTGGGTTTTTATTCTGCTTTTATCGTTGCCAATAAAGTCGTGGTGCGCACACGCGCTGCCACTAGCGACAGCAGCGAAGGAGTTGAGTGGAGCTCGCAAGGTGAGGGCGAGTTTGAGCTGGCGACCATCGATAAAGCTAACCGCGGCACCGATGTGATCTTGTTTATTAGTGAGGACAGCCAAGAGTTTCTGGATGACTTCCGCTTACGGGGCATCATCAATAAGTATTCAGAACATATTAGTATTCCGGTTCAAATGTGGCGCGAAGAAACCCCTGAACGTGACGGCCCGGATGGCGAAAAAATCCCGGCTGAGCCCGGCCAGTGGGAAACCATAAACTCAGGTCAAGCGCTATGGACTCGCGATAAAGGCGATATTAGCGATGACGAATACAAAGAGTTTTATAAAACCGTTGCCCATGATTTTGATGACCCATTGCTATGGAGCCATAACAAAGTCGAGGGTAAAACCGAGTATACGAGCCTATTGTATGTACCCAAACGCGCACCTTGGGACCTCTGGAATCGCGATCAGCAACACGGCGTTAAATTATACGTGAAGCGCGTTTTCATTATGGATGATGCTGAGCAATTGATGCCGACCTATCTGCGTTTTGTGCGCGGTCTGGTTGACTCTAATGACCTACCGTTAAATGTCTCGCGTGAAATTTTGCAAGACAACAAAATCACTCGCTCGATGCGCAACGGTAGTACCAAAAAAGTACTACAGATGCTCAGTAAGCTGGCGAAAGACGACCAAGCCAGTTATCAGACATTCTGGGATACCTTTGGTAATGTGCTTAAAGAGGGGCCAGCAGAAGATAGCGGCAACAAAGAAAAGATTGCCAGCCTACTGCGTTTTGCCTCTACCCACGAAAATAGTTCGCAACAACAGGTCTCGTTAGACGATTACATCGGCCGTATGCAAGATGGCCAAGATAAGATTTATTACATCGTTGCTGATAGCTATGAAGCGGCTAAGAACAACCCGGCCTTGGAAATCTTCCGTAAAAAAGGCGTCGAAGTCTTATTGATGTTTGACCGCATTGACGAATGGCTCATGAGTCACTTAGACGAATACAGTGACAAGCCGTTGCAGTCGGTGACGCGTGGCGATTTAGACTTGGGCGAACTAGATGACGAGCAAGATAAAGCCGAACAGGAAGCTGCCGAGAAAGACTTTGCCGAACAGCTAACGCGCTTTAAAACCGCTTTAGGTGAACGCGTCAAAGATGTTCGTGTCACTCATCGTTTGACCGATTCACCGGCCTGTATCATTACCGATGACAATGATATGAGCACGCAAATGGCGAAGCTGATGGAGGCCGCCGGTCAGAAAGTGCCGGAAACCAAATATATTTTTGAGTTAAATCCATCTCACCCGCTCGTGCAACATGTTAGCGCCGTTGACGATCAGAGTCTGTTCGCGGAGTGGGCTGAGGTATTGCTTGATCAGGCCACGCTAGCCGAACGAGGTAGCCTGAAAGATCCCGCCAGCTATGTATCGCGGCTTAACAAATTAATGTTACAGCTGCGTGACAAAAACGCCTGATAGCAGGCTATAACCCGCATGGTAACCAGCGTCAGTACTGAGACTATAGTCTAAAGCCCTGTACTGGCGCTGTTTACAGACTTGTAAAGCGGCTGACAACTCGGTAAAGTTCGGGCATATCTTTTTCCTGTTAATGTCAAATGACTGTTAATGTCAAAAATACGAGGTTATACATGCGCATTATCTTGCTAGGGGCTCCCGGCGCAGGCAAAGGCACCCAAGCGCAGTTCTTAATGAAGAACTACGGTATTCCACAGATTTCTACTGGCGATATGCTGCGTGCGGCGATAAGTGCCGGCACCGAGCTAGGCAAAAAAGCCAAGCAAGTCATGGACGCCGGTAAGCTGGTGTCTGACGACATTATGATAGGCTTGGTGAAAGAGCGTATTGCGCAAGCAGATTGCAAAAACGGCTTTTTGCTAGACGGGTTTCCGCGCACAATCCCGCAAGCTGATGCGATGCAAGAAGAAGGTATTATAATTGATTATGTGCTGGAATTTGCTGTGCCTGACGATGTAATCGTTAAGCGCATGAGCGGTCGCCGCGTGCATCCAGGCTCAGGTCGAGTTTATCACGTAGAGCACAACCCCCCACAACAAGCGGGCAAAGATGACGTTACCGGTGAAGAACTGATCATTCGTGATGATGATAAAGAGCAAACCGTACGTAAGCGTTTGGCAATTTATCACGAGCAAACCGAGCCGTTAGTGGATTATTATCGACGCTTGGCTGAGCAAGACAAAACTCACTATCATCGTATCGATGGTACCCAGCCTGTCGCTGAAATCAGCAAAGAACTGGCACAATTATTTAATTAGTCGACAATTGTTCGCTAGGTTTTTTTATGGTCGTATTAAAACCAAATTAAATCGCTAAACCCAACTTCCGGTTGGGTTTTTTTATGCTATCTTGCAAGCTAATACTTCTAATCATAAGCAATAGGCATCACATGACTGAATCATTAACTATCGTCGGGCTTTATGCATCGCTGTTAGCGTTATTATTGTTTGTGCTATCGGCTCGGATTATTCGTTTGCGTTGGCGCTATCGGGTGGGCATTGGTAGTGGTAAAGAACTATCTTTACAAACGGCCATTCGTGCGCACGGTAATTTTATCGAATATGTACCCTTGCTGTTATTGATTTTGACTTTAATGGCTTTTTTAGGTGCTTCGCCATTGTTGTTGCATAGCTTAGGAGCTGGGTTATTCATCGCGCGTGTTTTCCATGCGATTGGCCTGAGCAGCAATGCCGGCGTGTCGCTAGCAAGAAGCGTTGGCGTGTTGTTAAATTTCACCGTGTTGTTATTAAGTAGCGGCTATTTATTGGGCGTCGCCATACAACGTTTAATGGCTTAGCGTTAAATGGACAAATCAATGCAATTGCCTGGCGTACATTGTTACGGTGATCGACAGCAGGCACCGTTACTGCTATTACACAGTTCGCAAAGTAATAGCGGACAGTGGCGGGGGTTAATCGAACAGATACAGACACAGCGTTTTGTTATCGCTGTCGACCTATACGGCTATGGGCAAGCACCCGCCACACCCGCTAGCGATTTTTTTCGTTTTAGCGTCGAGGTAGAGCGTCTACAGGCGATCATCGAGGCTTTAGCGATTACCCAGCCATTGACGCTAGTGGGACACTCCTATGGTGGCGCGCTGGCCTTGAAATTGGCGCTGCAGCAGCCTTTTGCTGTAGACCGTTTAGCGGTGTATGAACCGGTAGCATTCAACGTATTAGCTGAGGACTCGCCAGCGCGTGCTGAAATATTTAGTGTTAGCGAGCAAGTCGAAACCTTAGATGAACGCGGTGCCACCCGCGCTTTTGTCGATTACTGGAACGATGCCGGCTTTTTTGACGCGTTACCCAGTCGCATACAAACTTTGATGGTGCAACAGAATGCCAAGGTCAGTTTGGATTTTCAGGCCTTGATCAATGAGCCTTTGGGGCTAGCTGATTACGCCGCGATTGAACAGCCCACGCTATTACTGCAAGGACGTTATAGTCGGCGTAGTGCTCATGCCGTCGCGCAAGCATTGTCGACGGTGTTAGCTAATTTGCAGCAAGTGACTATCGCAGCAGGTCATATGGGTCCAATCACTCACGCCGAAGAGGTGAACACGCATTTGTTGGCGTTTTTACTGGCGTCAAAATAGGCCGGCGTTTAGTGAGACTAAGGTGTGTGGTGCTGGGGTTAGCCTGATATACTAGCAGGCTAACCGTCAGTAACCCCGATGAGCTTGTCATGTTGAGCTGCCGCGAACAGTTTTCCTATTTAACCGATAGTGACCTGATCTATCTGGATAACGCTGCAACTAGCCAATTACCCATATCGGTGTTGAACGCGCAGCAACAATACTGGCAGTACGCGCACGCTAACGCTCACCGTGGCGCCCATCAACGCGCCCGTTCAGCGACTGAAGCGTGGGAACGGTGTCGGCAAACTGCTGCCACATTCATCGGCGCTAACGCTGCCGATGTGAGCTTACAAACCAGTACTACGCAAGCGCTCAATCATTTGGCCTTGATGTTGGCGGAGCAGCAACCTGATTTACGTAAAATTGTTGTTAGTGCTGCGGAACATCACGCTAATTGGCTGCCTTGGCAATATTTAGCACAACGTTGCGGCGCCGAGTTTGTGGTGCTGCCGGTTGCTGTCGAAAGTGGCGAGATACAACAGTGGCAGCAATTGATTGATAGCGATACCGATTTAGTCGCGATCACTCATGTGTCCAATGTCTCGGGCGTTATCAACCCCGTTGAAGAGATTTGTCGGCATGCCCATAAACAGGGCGCTCGGGTCATTGTTGATGCGGCGCAGAGCGCTGCTCATTTAGCGCTTGACGTTGACCAGTTGCAGTGTGATGCCTTGGTGTTTTCAGCGCATAAAGTGTATGCCCCAGTCGGGGTCGCGGTAATGTATTTAGCCGCCGACTGGTGGCCGCAGTTAACACCGCAGATCCGGGGTGGTGGTATGGTCGCGCAAGTTACCCCGTTCAGTGCCAGCTGGTTGCCGGATATACACCGATTTGAGGCCGGTACACCCAACGTGGCCGCAGCCGTCGGCTTAACCAATGCGCTGCAATGGTTTGCTGAACAAGCGCCACACCAAGCACAAGTCGAGCAATCGTTTAACTGGCTTCAGCAACAGTTGGCGCAGCGACCGTGGTTACAGCGAGTGGCCGCCAACACGAGCCGTCGAATTCCGCTGCTCAGTCTTTACTGTGAGTCGATTCATAGTCAGGATTTGGCTTTCATGTTAGACGAAGCGGGCATTGCTGTACGTGCTGGCCAGCATTGCGCGCAGCCGCTGTTACAGCAACTCGGTCTCAGTTCGGTGGTACGCTTGTCATGGGGCTTGAATAATAGGGATGACGACATGCAACGCGTGGTAGATGCCCTTGATCAAGCCTACCAACTATTTATTGAGTAAATCTGGGCTAGTGTGGCTAGCCAACAACAAGAGAGTTATCACTTTGCAAGTCGTCAGTAGTTATCGCAGTGAATTGATTAAACTGGCCAAGCTCACCGGTCCGATCCTCGTTGCGCAAGTGACACAAACGCTCATGAGCGTGGTTGATACGTTGATGGCTGGGCAGGCTGGAGCGGTCGATTTAGCGGCGGTATCGGTGGGCGGTAGTATCTGGCTACCAGCGATACTGTTGATGTTTGGCTTAGCGCTAGCGTTAGCGCCGGTCATTTCGCATTTGCATGGCGCCAATGAACAATGGCGTATCGCCAATATCACCCAGCAGGGCTTTTACAGCTGTGCACTAGGTGGTTTATTAGCTGTCGCGACGGTGTTAGCCGCGCCTTTATTGCTTGATGTGATGGATGTCGAAGCACAGTTTCGCGCGGTCACGCTAGACTATCTGGGTTATATTATTTGGGGGTTACCGGCGCTATTGATTTATGTGGTGTTACGTAATTTCTGTGAGGGCTTGTCGCACACCATGCCATCGTTGGTCATTTCCAGTATCGGTCTACTGGTCAACATTCCAGCCAACTACATATTTATTCACGGCCATTTTGGTGTGCCAGCGATGGGCGGCGCTGGTTGCGGCTTAGCCTCTGCCATTGTGTTATGGGTGATGGGGCTGAGCATGTTGCTCTATGTCTACAGCGCCAAACGCTTTCGCGAGATTAAATTGTTTAGCCGCATTTATTGGCCAAATTGGGATGACGTGGTTTATCTGATCCGTTTGGGTTTCCCTATCGCTATGGCGATTTTTTTCGAGGTCAGCTTATTTGCTGCCGTGGCATTATTAATTGCCCCGTTAGGGCCTGAAGTGGTGTCGTCACATCAGATAGCGATGAATATTTCGGCGTTGGTGTATATGGTGCCGATGAGCTTGTCGATGGCGATTACCTTGCGGGTGGGTTTTGCACTTGGCGCTGGTACGCCAGCCAATGCGATGCGCAGTTACCGTTTAGCCATGGTGCTGGGCATGAGCTTTGCCGCGGTCAATGGTATTGGCATGTACTTAGGCGGTAGTTGGTTGGCGGGTTTATATACCGACAATCAAGCTATCATCGTACTGGCCGCGCAGTTAATGGGGTTAGCGGCAATTTTTACCCTGTCGGATACCTTTCAGGCGATTAATATTGGTACCTTGCGCGGTTATAAAGACACCAATATGGCAATGCTCATCACTTTTGTCTCGTATTGGCCATTTGGCTTGTCGGTCGGTGCTATTCTCGGCTTAACCGACTGGCTGGTGCCGGCAATGGGAGCCGCTGGCTTCTGGATCGGTTTTATTACCGGGCTAACCTGTGCTGCCATTCTACTGAGTTGGCGTTTACGCTATATCGTTAAACATCACCGCAACAGTGACCATAGCTTAGCTAGCGAGGCCACTGTTGAATAATGCCGTTAACGCTGACGCTGCTGTAACACCGTTAGCACATCGGTTAAGCTTAGCTGCCGTGCTTGTAAAGTAACTAATAGGTGATAAAGCAAGTCGGCGGCTTCGTTGCAAAGAGACTGGTCGTCCTCGGCAACCGCCGCGAGCGCCACCTCAACCCCTTCTTCCCCGACTTTTTGGGCAACCCGTTTAACACCACCTTGTAACAGTGTTGCGGTGTAACTGTCGTCACTTACGTTTGTCGCGCGCTCGGTTATGGTTTGTTGCAGTAACGCTAACGTAGGCTGGGCCTGATCGGTAAAGCAACTATTGCTACCCAAGTGGCACGTCGGTCCTTCGGGCAACGCTAATGCTAAAAGGCTATCGTCGTCGCAATCGCCATATAAGTGTTGCAATAGCAAAAAATGGCCTGAGCTTTCGCCTTTACACCAGAGTCGTTGCTTACTGCGACTAAAAAATGTCACTTTACCGCTTTGTAGCGACATTGCGGCGCTTTCACGGGTCATATAACCGAGCATTAACACTTGCCCGGTGAGTGCGTGTTGCACTACGCAGGGCAGCAAACCTGCACCTTTTTGCCAAGCCAATTTGCCTAAATCGGCGTCAGTCAGTGATTGTCGCTGTACTGTCATGTTGACTTCCTTATTGGGGTGAGTAACAAGTGGGGCGTACATTAATATTTGCTGCAGCTAACGCCTGCTTAAGCGGATCGATAGCGATCAGTTGCTTATGAAATACCGAGGCAGCAAGCGCGCCATCAACGTTGGCTTGCTGAAACACCTCAATAAAGTGCGCTATGGTGCCGGCGCCGCCAGAGGCAATCAGCGGTACCGGGCAGTGTGGCCGTAAGGCACGCAGTTGTGCAATGTCATAGCCGTTTCTAACACCGTCTTGGTTCATACAGTTTAACACCACCTCGCCAGCGCCACGGTCAACCACTTCATGTAGCCACTGCGCAGCTTGCCACCGCGTCGCTTGAGCACGGCTCTCGTCGCCGGTAAATTGATACACTTGGTAGCGTTGGCTGTCGTTGTCATAAAAACTGTCAATACCGATAACCACACATTGTTGACCAAATTCGGACACCAGCTTGTCGATCAGTTGCGGCTGCTGCAACGCGGGCGAGTTAATCGATATTTTATCGGCGCCCATGGCTAATAGTTCGCGTGCTTGTTGCAGGCTGCGAATGCCACCGGCAACGGTAAACGGAATGTCTAAGTACTCGGCGATACGAGAAACCCAGGATTTATCGACTACGCGCTGCTCGGTCGATGCGGTGATGTCGTAAAACACCAGTTCATCGGCGCCCTCGTTGGCATAGCGTTGGGCCAATTGCAGAATATCGCCAACCACTTGGTGCTGGCGAAACTGCACGCCTTTAACCACTTGTCCGTCACGTACGTCCAAGCAAGGAATTATGCGTTTTGCCAGCATGCTAATGCCTCCTTCAGAGTAAAACGACCATCTAACAAGGCGCGGCCGAGGATGACGCTATCACAGCCTTGTTGTTTTAGCTGGCGCAAATCATCAACACTGGCGACACCGCCAGAGGCTTGCCATTGTAATTGTGGGTAGTGTTGTTTTAAGCGCCGATAGAGTGCCACATTGCTGCCATTGAGCATGCCGTCGCGGCTAATGTCGGTACAAAGTACGTGTTGACAACCGTTGGTTAATAACGGCGCTAATACCGCTTCGATGGGCTGTTGGCTGGCGGCTTGCCAGCCGTTGGTGGCTGCATAGGCGACGCCATCGGCGGCGATATTGACGTCGATGGCGACCACTATCCGTTCGCCACCAAACTGGCGTAGCCAAGCGCTAACCAGCTGTGGCTGCTGCACCGCGACGCTACCGACCACTACCCGTTCAATACCGCTTTGCAGCAATTGTTCAAGGTCGGTACGACTACGCACTCCGCCACCAGCCTGACAGCGCAAACCAACTGTCTGCGCGATTTCAGTGATTAATGGCAACTGTCGTTGTGCGGGGTTTCGGGCACCGTCTAAATCGACCAGATGTAGCCATTCCGCCCCTTGTTGTTGATAGTCTTGCGCTAATGCCAACGGGCTACTGGCAAAGGTGGTCTGACGATTAAAGTCGCCCTGTCGTAAACGCACCACTTGACCGTCAATCAGATCGATAGCAGGGATCAGCATTGTCCATTCTCCAAAAATTGCTGTAGTAGTCTCGCGCCCGCAGCGCCTGAGCGCTCAGGGTGGAACTGCGTACCGTAAAAATTGTTATGGCCGATGACCGCAGCGAATGTCTGGCCGTAATGGCAGCTCGCTAACGTGTAATCGTTCACCGCCACGGCGTAGCTATGGACAAAATAGTAATAATCGTTGTCACGTAAAGCTGTCTGAGCGGGGTGGCATTGCTGCAACGTATTCCAGCCCATATGTGGTAATGGCAGGGTTTGTTCCTGCTGCTGCGCCACTTGCAGGCGTTCGGTCTGGCCCGGGATCACGCCTAGACAACGCACATCACCCTCGCTGGAATAGTCGGTGAGTAGCTGCATCCCCAAACAGATGCCTAATAATGGCTGCTGCAGTTGTTGAATGACATGCACTAGCTGCTTTTGCTGTAAGCTACGCATGGCCGCTGCTGCGCTGCCAACACCGGGTAAAATGACACGCTCAGCACGCTCAATGTGACCGGCATCATCACTGACTAGGGCTGGATAACCGAGTCGTTTAACGGCATTAGCCACCGACGCTAAATTGGCACACTCGGTATTGATGATAACCACCGGTAACGCTCGCTCATTCATGCTAATACTCCTTTACTGGATGGCAGCGTGTCTTGTTCGGTCTGAGCAATGGCTTGGCCTAACGCGCGGCCAAACACTTTGAATAAGCTTTCCACTTGATGGTGACTGTTACCCTCGGTGGTACTTAAGTGTAAGCTGATGGCCATTGCATCGGTCAGCGAGCGAAAAAAGTGTGGCACCATCTCGGTATTCATTTGCCCCACTTGTGGACGGCTAAAGTCCGCAGAAAACTGTAAGTAAGGACGCCCCGACAGGTCTAATACACAATCGGCGCGGCACTCGTCCATGGGCAGACTAAAACCGAAACGAGCGATACCGCGTTTATCAGCTAGTGCTTGGCGCAACGCTTGTCCCAACGCCAACGCCGTATCTTCAACGGTGTGATGGTCGTCAATGTGTAGGTCGCCACTAACCGCTACATTGAGTGCAATACCCGCGTGGGTGGCAATTTGCTCGAGCATATGGTCAAAAAAGCCGATACCGGTTTGAATCTTAACCGGCGTCGGGCTATCCAGATTAACATCCACGCGGATGTCGGTTTCGCGCGTGGTGCGCACCACTGATGCCGTGCGCGGTTGCTCTAACAGTTGTTCGGCGATGTGCAACCAATGACACTGCTGGCGGTCGTAACGGATCCCTTGAATGCCCATATTACGCGCTAGCTGCAGGTCGGTCTCGCGGTCACCGATAACATAGGAGCGAGCAAAGTCTAAACGTTGTTGTTGCAAAAACGTCTCAACTAAGCCGAGCCGGGGTTTCCGGCAGCTACAGTTAGCTTCGGCAAAGTGTGGGCATATCAGGATCTCGTCAAAGTTAATGCCTTGTGAGCTAAAGGTTTGCAAAATAAACTGCTGCGGCGCGTCAAAATCAGCTTGTGGAAAGCTGTCGCTGCCTAGGCCATCTTGGTTACTGACCATGACCAAGCGATAGCCAGCGCGTTGCAAGCGCAGCAATACCGGTATGACATGCGGTTCAAACGCCAACTTACTAAGACTGTCGAGTTGCTTGTCAATGGGTGGCTCCTGCACCAAGGTGCCATCGCGGTCGATAAATAATATGGCTTCTCTCATTACTTCTCCATAGCCGCATGACGGTCAGCAAAGTAGCGCTGCAAGCTGGTTAAGCAGCGTTGATTCTGGTCGGCACTGCCGATGCTGATGCGGACACAATTGTTTAATCCCGGTTGCGCCGATTGGTCACGAATTAAAATGCCATCGGCGCGGCAGTGGTTAACCAGCGCGTTAGCATCATCGACGGCAAGCAAGATAAAGTTAGTCACGCTCGGATAAACGTGGTCTACTCCCGCCAGTTGTGCCAACGCTTGTTGCCAGCGCATACGCTCAACGGCGGTGCGCTGCACAGACGCTTGCATGTGCGCTATAGCGCTGGCTTCTAGCGCTTGTTGCGCGACCTGCAGGGTTAGTTCTGGTAACGGGTAGGGCGCCAGTACTTTTTGGAGTACTTGAATCACGTCGCTATTGGCTAAGGCAAAACCGCAGCGCGCGCCGGCCAAGCCAAAAGCTTTTGATAGCGTGCGCAACACGACTAAGTTTGGATAATCATTTAACCAACTACTAATTGAGGGTTGCTGACTAAACTCGATGTAAGCTTCATCAACCACCACCAAGGCGTGCTCGCTAGCGGCATTTAGCACACGTTTTAATGACTCTGGTTGTAGGTCATTAGCTAACGGGTTGCTGGGGCTGCACAGAAAAACCAATTTAACAGCTAGGTCAGCATTGATGTCTTGTAAACGTTGACAGATAGCGTCGACATCCAGTTGTCCGGCTGCGTTACTTTGGCTGGCGTTCAGCAATAACGGCACATCAATGACGGCGGCACCCTGCGTCGCCGCAGAGATGGCATACATGCCATAGGTTGGTGTTGTGATCATCACCGCGTCACGGTTTGGTTCGCAAAACGCTCGGATCAGTAAATCGATAGCTTCGTCGCTGCCGCGGCAACTCAATACTTGTTGCTCGGCAACCTTTGCATACGCGGCGTAAGCCTGATTTAATGCCGCTGACTGAAATGCCGGATAGCGGTTCAAGTCGCTGCAATCAAGCGTATAATCCGTGCTGTAGGGCGACTCATTGGCATTCAGCCATAATGCTGGCGTGTCGCTGTTGGCATTGCGCCGCGCCGAAGCGTAGGGGACCAAACTGGATAAATGTTGGCGTTGCAATTGCTGAGCAAGACTCATGAGTTCACCTCCACTGCAGCAAAACGGATGCTGACCGCGCGTGCGTGTGCATCCAAACTTTCTAGTTCAGCTAAGCGGGTGATAGCCGGGGCTAGAGTGGCTAAGCCTTGGCGACTGGCGCGCTGCACTGTGTAACGACGATAAAAGTCGAGTAAACCTAAGCTACTATAGCTCGCGGCAAAACCGTCGGTAGGCAATACATGGTTGGTGCCGGTTGCGTAATCACCACCCGATTCGGGCGTATAAGGTCCAACAAAAATACTGCCAGCACGACTGAGTTGAGCTAACCAACGTTGCTCATCGCGGACTTGCAAGGATAAGTGCTCGGGCGCATAGCGCTCGCTAATGGCTACCGCTTCGGCAATCGAGTCGACGCGAATAAAGCGACTGTGGGTCAGGGCCTGTTGAGCAATGCTCGCGCGCGCTAAAGTGCGCAGTTGTTGGCTTAGCTGACGACTAACTGCGGTTAACAGCGCATCGTTATCACTGAGCAAAATAACCTGTGAATCGGCGCCGTGCTCTGCTTGCGACAGCAAATCGGCGGCAACATAAGCTGGATTGGCTTTGGCGTCGGCGATCACCAATAATTCTGAGGGGCCGGCAGGCATATCGATGGCACAGCCTCGTGCGCTCTGGCTGACCCGCTGTTTGGCGGTCGTGACATAACTGTTACCGGGACCAAAAATTTTATCGACCGGAGCGATACTCTCGCTGCCAAAAGCCAGCGCGGCAATCGCTTGCGCACCACCAACCCGATACACCTCACTAATACCGCAACGTTGTGCGGCATACATTAAGGCCGGTGATAAGCTGCCGTCGGCGGCGGGAGGAGTGACTAAAACGCGACGACGGCAGTTGGCTAACTGCGCCGGTATACCCAGCATCAAGGCGGTCGAAGGCAGCACTGCACTACCGCCAGGAATGTATAAGCCCACGGACTCTAGCGCTTGATAACGTAGCTCACAGGTTACGCCCTTGACGGTTTCGACCTTGATATCTTGTGGTTGCTGGGCCTGATGGAAGCGGCTAATGGTTTGGTAAGCGCAATCAATCGCCGCACGACTGTCACTATCCAGTTTTGCCGCTTGCGCGGCGATATCCGCTTCGCTATAGCGCAACTGTTCAAGTTGGCAGCCGTCAAAACGCGCGGTTAGCGCCTTTAATGCGGCGTCGCCTTGGCTTCGCACCAACTCGATGATGTCGTCGACCTGCGCCTGGGTTTGTGCCGACACACTTTGTAAGGGACGTTGCAGTAGCTGCTGTTGTTGCTCGTTACTGAGGTCGTTCCAAATTATGCTTTGCATCGTTTACCCCATCATCTTTTCAATGGGTAGCACTAAAATAGAGCTACAACCGATGGCTTTTAGTTGTTCCATGGTTTCCCAAAACAGCGTTTCGGTGCTGACCATGTGTACCGCGACTTGTTGCTGCTGATCCGACAAGGGCAACAGGGTGGGGGCTTCGGCGCCGGGTAATAACGCTACCACCTCGTCTAAGCGCTGTTTGGGCGCGTGCAGCATAATATATTTGCTTTCTTTGGCTTGCTGCACACCATCTAAACGCGGTAATAACTGTTGCAGTAGTTGCTGCCTTGCCGGTGACAAGGGTTGTTTTCGTTGAATCAGTTTGGCGCGTGAGCGAAAGATGACTTGCGTTTCAACTAAGCCATTGGCTTCTAACGTGGCTCCGGTTGAAACTAAATCACAGATGGCGTCAGCTAAACCCGCGCGCGGAGCAACCTCGACCGAGCCGGTCAGCATGACCGCTTGGGCATCAATTTGTTGAGTTTTTAAAAAGCGCTGTAACAAGAATGGATAAGTGGTAGCGATGCGCTTGCCGGCAAGATCCGCTAGCGATAACTGGCTTTGTTCTTTGGGCAGCGCTAACGATAATCGGCATTGACCAAAATCGAGGGCACGCAGATCGATGTAGTCGGCACGTTGTGAGGTTGCTTCACGTTCTAACCGCACTTCCTCAAGTACGTTTTCCCCGACCAAGCCAACGTCCACTACGCCATCCATCACCAAACCAGGAATATCATCATCGCGTACGCGCAAAAGATCGATAGGGTGACTGGTGCTGTGGGCCAGCAAGCGCGCCTGATGAATACTGAATTTTACGCCGCAAGCTTGCAACAAGGCTAAGGACTCTTTACTTAAGCGCCCCGACTTTTGGATGGCAATCGTTAATCGTTCCGACATAGTCACTCCTGTAAAAAAACAAAACCCCCGAAAGGTAGGCCTTCCAGGGGTTGTATAGTTGAGGAAGGCAAGCACCAGTGGCTAGCCTTCAACGCAACAAATGTGCGGCTAGCTTAATAATAGATGGTGATGATGCCAGTTATTAAGGACGTACATAGGGTTGCTCTCATCGTTGTTTTGATTAAGTTGTATAGATTGTATCGATTAAAAAAATAAATGCAACCCTTAGGTTTTATGCCGTATTGCCGATATCAGGCTATACTGAGTAAAAAAGTTGTCTAGTCAACTGCCGTGATCGAGCCGGCGCCGGATAACAGCGCGAGGTAGGCAGTTTAAACCGATGAAGTGAGTGCTGGTTAACCAGCAAGGGTGACAAGCCATGCCAAGCTTAGACGCAATATTACCCCTGGTACCGCGCGACACGCAGCGAACCGTGACGCGTGACACGCTGCGTATTCATCAAATTAGCCCCGCTGAGCGCTTAGCTAAACTTGACGAGCAACAGCTCGATGGTGGCGGTTACGGTGCCGCTGGCGATGGCAACGATGGCCAAGCCGAGCAGCAGGCGAGCCCAGAGTCGCAGATCCCACAGCCAGAAACGACCGATAACGAATTAGAGCCAACTAAGGGCAATCACATCGACACCTTTGTGTAAGCATGTAAAGCTATCAAGCGCTCTCGCCGTGTAAGACGGTGGCGGCGCAATCCTTAATGATTGTTGCTATAGCTCATGAACTTAAATTTGCAGCTAACAACGATGGCACTACGAGGTTAAACGACTTATCAGCAGCGCCTGGCTGTGCGATACTATCGGCCAATACTCACCGTTATTTTCAATTGGGTTTTCATGTCGCGCTTAGCCGAACGTGTCGCTGCTGTATTTGCCGAAGCGGGCGCGTTGCAACAATCCATCGATGGCTTCAAGCCGCGTTTAGCTCAGCAGCAAATGGCCACTGCGGTCGCCGCTGCGCTGCAGCAGCACGGGCAACTGGTGGTCGAAGCCGAGACCGGCACCGGCAAAACCTTTGCCTATCTGGCACCGGTGTTGCTGCATCCCAAAAAAGCAATCATTTCGACCGGTACCAAAAATCTGCAAGAGCAGTTGTTCTACCGTGACTTACCGCGTTTGCGCGATAGCCTGGCACCGAATAAACAAGTCGCCTTACTAAAAGGGCGTGCTAACTACCTTTGCATTCAGCGTTTGCAGCAAGCCACTGCGGAAAGCGGGCAATGGTCAAAAGCCGTGCAGCAACAGCTATTAACCATCAAGCAATGGGCGCAACGTACCCGCAGCGGCGATGTGGGTGAGCTTAATTTGTTGGCGGAAGACGCGAGTATCATGCCACAAGTGACCAGCACCCAAGATAACTGCTTGGGTCGTGAATGCCCGTTTTATGAAGATTGCTATTTGGTGAAAGCTCGTCGGCAAGCCATGGAAGCCGACTTGGTGGTTGTCAACCACCACTTGTTTTTCGCTGACTTGGCATTAAAAGACGTTGGTTTTGGTGAGCTGATCCCAGCCGCTGACGCTGTCATTTTTGACGAAGCACACCAGCTACCCGATATCGCCAGTGATTATTTTGGTGAGGCGTTGTCGACACGACAGCTGAGCGATATGGCAGAAGATTTGCGCTTGCTATACATGACCGAATTAAAAGATCTTGCACAACTCAGCCGTATTAGCGAAAAGCTCATCAGCAGCGTGAAAGACTGGCGCTTGGCGTTCCCCCATGATGCTATGCGGGGCAACTGGCGAGAATGGGTCAAACAGCCGAGCATTACCGCGGCTGGGCAGCGCTTGCAAGAAAACCTAGAATTGTTGATGACGGTGATGAAAACAGCACTAGGTCGGAACGAGACGCTGGATAACTTGTACGAGCGCTGTGTCAGTTTCATGCATAAGTGGCAGCAGTTACAAGATACCGAGCGCAACGGCTATAGCTTTTGGTTTGAAACCACCGCTCGGCATGTCATTTTGCATCAGACGCCACTTAGCGTTGCTGAGCGCTTTGGCCGTTACTTGCAAGAGAGTGAGATGAGCTGGGTGTTTACCTCCGCGACCTTAGCTATTGCTGACGACTTTAGTCATTATGTCGATCGTTTAGGCTTAAAGCCCGCTCAGACATTGCAGTTGGCGAGCCCATTCAATTTTGCCGAGCAAGCCATGTTTTGCTTGCCGCGCCAGCTGCCACAACCGCATGAGCGTGAGATGGAAAGCGCCTTATTGGAGGTGATTTTAACGGCAACGCGCGATAATGACGGTGGTACCTTTGTGCTGTTTACCAGTCATCGCATGTTACAACGCATGGCAACGGCACTAAGCGAACACAGTACGCGTCCATTATTTGTACAAGGTACTAGCGGAAAACGCGATCTGCTGGCGCAATTTAGTGCTGCAGGTAATGGCATTTTGTTGGGCACCTCGTCGTTTTGGGAAGGCGTTGATGTACGTGGCGATGCATTGCGCTGTGTGATCATCGACAAGTTGCCTTTTGCCGCGCCCGACGATCCGTTATTACAAGCGCGCATCGAAGATGCCAAACGTCGTGGTATCGACGCCTTTTCGATGATTCAGTTACCGCAAGCGGTGATCGCGTTAAAACAGGGAGCCGGACGTTTGATCCGTGACGCCGACGATAGCGGCGTCTTGATTGTTTGCGACAACCGCATCGTTACGCGACAATATGGACAGATCTTTTTACGCAGTTTACCAGCCATGCAGCGTACTCGTTCACTGGCTACTGCGTGTCAATTTTTAACCCAATCTCGACAGACAACATGACAATTTTATTGGCAATTGATACGGCTACCGAAAACTGTTCGGTAGCCTTGACTAACGGTCAGCAATACTGGCATGACCAACAAGAAGCTCCGCGTGAGCATTCGCAGCGCCTGCTGGGTTTGGTTGACCAGTGTTTAGCCGAGGCGCAACTGAGCTTGCGCGACATTGATGGTGTGGTGGTGGGCGCTGGACCTGGCAGCTTTACCGGTGTACGTATTGGTATAGCGATTGCTCAGGGGTTGGCTTTTAGTGTGGGCGTACCGGTATTAGCGGTACCTACCTTAACAGCAATGGCCTATCGTGCCGCGCAGTCGTACCCTAATAGTGACATCATCGCGGCAATTGACGCGCGCATGAGTGAAATCTATCTCGCCCGTTTTCAGAGTGACGCGGCTGGGCAATTAATCGAGACGCTGGCGCCTTGTGTGTGTGCGCCAACGGCGCTCGCCGATGTCAGTGCCGATAGCGTGGCGGTCGGCAGTGCGTGGCCAGTTTACGCAGCGCAACTGGACCCACAGCGAGTTACGCAACAGACTGAGATACGCTTACCACGAGCATTGGATATGTTGCAATATGCACAATTAAGCTGGCCGCGGCACAGTGTTGAAGCCATCCATTTGGAGCCTTTATACGTACGTAACGAAGTGACGTGGAAGAAGTTACCGGGGCGGGGCTAAACGGTAGCGCAAGTTTAGCGTGGCAGAACATTGCTAAGCCGGCTGGAACTCGCCATAATAAATCAAGGTCAAACGCCATAAGTGTACTAAATTTTGCAAATTAACGGGTTAGGTTGGCGTGCAAGCGCTAACTCACAACAGCAGCGGCAGAATGCCGCGTCAACTGTCGATCGCGATGTCCGTGCTGAGGCTAAGCCCAGCTTGCCGTCGGTGACGCAAGCGGCGCAGCAGGCACAACGCTGGCAACGTTTGCAAATTAGTTATGATCAGCCGGCGGGTACCGCACGTCAGGCTTTAGCAACTTATCAGGCGGTGGCAACGGCAGAGCGTCGTGAGCAAGTCGGCGCCATGTTCGGCGTGGATGTTTATGCTTAAGATGCTAGCCGTGAGGAGTTAATGATGAAAGTTTTATGGTCAATAGCGGCATTGTTGGTACTTAGTGGTTGCTCGTCAATCCCCGATCCGATTAAAGCTAACGACGGCGAAACGCTGGTCAGTTACACCCAGGCTTTAGAAAATCCGCAGCAAACGGTCGGTCAGCGAGCGCGCTGGGGTGGCGTCATTGCGGCGGTCAATAACAGCGAGCAAGGTACTGTTATTGAAGTGGTTAATTTTGACTTGCAGTCGTGGGGACGGCCGCTAGCTAGTGATCAAAGTAATGGTCGTTTTCGTGCCGTAATTGACGGTTTTGTCGACCCTATGGTTTACAAAAAAGGTCGCTCAATTACGGTGATTGGTACTATTGCCGAGCCGCAACAAGGCAAAATTGATGAATACCGTTATTTGTATCCGGTCATAGATGTCAGTGGCAAATACTTGTGGAAGGAAATTAAAGAGACTCGTGTTGAGGTGGATTACTCACCGCTCTGGTTCCGCCATCAGTTTTATGCACCGCCTTATTATTACTATCCGCGCACGCGAGTGGTGCCGGCTCGCACTCAGAAATCATCAGGCAACAAGCAGTAAGATGACAGCGACGACATTATCGGTCGAACAACTAGCACAGGCTCAGCAAGATGCTGAGCCTGTTTCGTTTCAACTACCGTGGGGCTGTTTACGCGGCTTGCGGTGGGGGCCGCAAGAGCAGGTGCCGCAAGTGTTGGCGTTGCATGGTTGGCAAGACAATGCCGCGAGTTTTATACCGTTAGCTGCGGCGCTACCGGCTGAAGTATCGCTGCTAGCACTCGATTTTGCCGGACATGGGCATAGCGACAAACGCCCCCGCGGTGTGCATTATCACTTTGTCGATTATGTTTACGATAGCTGGTCGGTATTACAGCAATTAGGGATTGCGGCACAGTCGCCCTTGCCGCTCCTGTTAGGGCACTCTATGGGTGGCTATGTCGCCACTATGTTAGCCAGTCTGGACGGTTTGCAACAAGCCGAAACCGGTAACGCTAGCATACAGCAATTAGTCAGTGTAGAGGCTTATGGCTTGCTGGCTGCCGAGGCTGACGATACCGTCAGGCAACTACAAAAGGGTATGCAGAGTCGCTTTAATTGGGAGCAAAAAGCCGGTTTGCAAGCAACGCCAGCGCAACAGTCGCCGCCACGACCATTGTCGCGGTCGCAAGCGCTGAGCGCACGAGCGGCGGTGGCGGATTTTGAGGAGTGTTATGTAGCATTGCTCGTGGATCGCGCACTGCAAGCGGTCGATGACAATGCTCAGCGCTTTGTTTGGCGTACCGATCGTGCCGTTAGAACCACGTCACCTTATCGTTTTGTTGCTGACCAAGTGACCTCATTAATGCGCCATATCGCTTGTCCAATGCACGTCATTCGAGGCGAGCAAGGCTTTCAGGAGCTGCAGGTTGCGCAACAGCGCTGGCCATTGCCAGCGTCTCAATGTCTGCAACAGTGTTGGCCGGGAGGCCATCATGTGCATATGCAGCAAGGCCCTAGGTTGGCTGAACTCATTGTTCAATTATTGCGTAATTAAAGGTTAAGAAAGTAAGCAAATCATCAACAATTAGCGGGTATTTATCGTCTCATCGACGCCGTTAGCGACTAGGATTCACTGGTCGGATATGCGATGATGACGCCAATTTTGTTGCCAACGACAACATAACGATAAGAACATAACGCGTTGCAGGAGCTAAGACTGTGGAAAAAATCTGGCTTAAACATTACCCTCCGGGTGTACCGGAAACTATCGATGCTGATCATTATGTGTCGCTGAACGACATTTTCGAGCAAAGCGTCGATCGCTATCAGGACAAAACTGCATTCATCAATATGGATGTAGAGATGAGTTTTAACGAGTTAGAAAAGCGCTCTCGCGATTTTGCTGCGTATTTGCAAGCGCAAGGTTTGCAAAAAGGCGATGCGGTGGCTGTCATGATGCCTAACTTGTTGCAATACCCAGTTGCGCTGTTTGGCATTTTGCGAGCAGGCATGGTGGTGGTTAATGTTAATCCGTTATACACCCCGCGCGAGCTTAAGCACCAGTTAAATGACTCTGGCGCGCGTATGATTGTCATCTTAGAGAACTTCGCGCACACCTTAGATAAAATTAAAAATGAGGTGAAGCTGGATAAAATCATCACTACCCAGATTGGTGACTTACTGCCGGCGCCAAAACGTTACTTGGTGAATTTGGTGGTAAAATACGTTAAGCGTATGGTGCCCAGCTACCAATTAAGCAACACGATCGGTTTCCGTGAGGTGCTGACTCAGGGCGCTAAACACGACTACCAAAAACCCGGTATGCAAGGTGACGATATTGCCTTCTTGCAATACACCGGTGGCACTACTGGTGTAGCGAAAGGCGCTATGCTGAGCCATCGCAATATGGTGGCTAATTTAGAGCAAGTGTCGGCGGTCATCACGCCGTTAATGAGCGATAGTGAAGAAGTCATTATTACCGCCTTGCCGCTTTATCATATCTTTGCCTTAACGGCGAACTGCTTGACCTTTATCAAACATGGCGGTCGCAATGTATTGATCACCAACCCGCGTGATATGTCGGGCTTCGTCAAGGAGCTTGGCAAGCATAAATTCTCGATGATTTCGGGGGTTAATACGCTGTTCAACGGCTTATTAAATGCTCAAGGCTTTAAGAATCTCGACTTTTCTCATTTGAAGGTGGCGTTGGGCGGCGGTATGGCGGTACAACGTTCAGTCGCTGAGCACTGGGAGCGAGTAACCAAATCGCGCCTGCTAGAGGGCTATGGGTTAACCGAATGCGCACCTGTAGTTACCGTCAACCCGTATGACATTGAACACTATACCGGAAGTATTGGTTTGCCCGTTCCGAGCACCGATGTTCGCATCGTTGATCCGGATACCGGTGAAGAAGTTGAATTGGGTAAATCTGGTGAACTGCAAGTCAAGGGGCCGCAGGTGATGGTGGGCTATTTGAATCGTCCAGATGATACTGCTGAAGCAATTAAAGACGGCTGGTTCGCCACCGGTGATATCGGTAATTGCGATGAGCGTGGTTATTTCCGCATCGTCGACCGTAAGAAAGATATGATTTTGGTGTCCGGCTTTAACGTTTATCCGAATGAGATTGAAGACGTCATTGCGTCGCACCCCAAAGTGTTAGAGGTGGCGGCAGTCGGTGTGCCGCATGATTCCTCGGGTGAAGTCGTTAAGGTGTTTATTGTGGCCAAAGATAAGTCACTGACGGAACGTGAAGTTATCGACTTTTCGCGAGAAAACCTGACCGGTTATAAAGTCCCCAAATTGGTCGAGTTCCGTGATGAGCTGCCAAAAACGAACGTGGGTAAAATTCTACGTCGTCAATTACGCGATGAAGATAAGCATTGATGAGCGTATCGCCGACAACAAATAATCAGGTAACAGCTTACCAAGTCATTACTGCACAAGCGCAGTTGCTGGAATTTTGTCAGCAGGTGCGTGAGCAAGGTTGGGTGGCGATAGACAGTGAGTTTGTTCGCACCCGCACTTATTACGCTAAATTAGGCTTATTGCAAGCTAATTGCGGTCACGGTGCGGTGCTCATTGATCCGTTAGTGGGCTTGGATTTAAAACCATTTTGGCGTTTAGTCGGTGATGCCGATATCGTTAAAGTGATGCATGCTGCCGGTGAAGATATCCAGCTTTTTTGGCAGCAAGGTGGTGTACAACCGCAGCACTTATTGGATTCACAAATTGCGGCGGCGTTTTTGGGGTGGGGTGATTCGCTCGGTTACGCGGCATTGGTCGAACGTTATTACGATATCAGCTTGGATAAGTCGCAATCACGAACCGATTGGTTGGCACGTCCGCTTAGCGAGGCGCAATTGGCTTATGCAGCCGATGACGTGATTTATCTGGCGCGCTTTTATGCCGATTTGCGTGAACGTTTAGTCAGCGAAGAACGCTTGCAATTAACTCTACAAGAGTCGGCACAACAGGTCGATAAGCGCTGCTTCGAGCCACCTTTGGCGTTACGTTATTTGGATGTGGGCAACGCCTGGCAGCTTAATACAAGGCAACTGGCTGTGTTACGAGAGTTGTGCCAGTGGCGGGTTAGTCGTGCGCAGCAGCAAGATATTCCATTAAACTTTGTGGTGAAAGAGGGCGCGTTAATGGCATTGGCGAAGCGTCCACCGCAACAGAAACAGCACTTATATCAAATCGAGGGGCTACCGCCGATCACACGCAAATATGCGGCCGATGAGATGATGGCTTGCGTCGAGCGTGGTTTGAGTTTGAATGACGATGAGCTACCCCCTGTGTTGCAGCGTTTAACCCACATGCCACGCTATCAAGAGTGTTTTGACCGCATTAAAGCATTGGTTGCCGAGCAAGCTGAACGCTTACAAATTGGTACCGCGCAAATCGCCTCTCGCAAACAAATTAATGATGCCATGCAGTGGTGCTGGCAGTATCAACCGAGTATTCAAGCGCAGCTTAACCCGCCAGACTTATTGCAAGGCTGGCGCGAACAGTTATTAGGGGCTGAGATTAGAGCGATTCTTCGCTAAACTGCTAAGCTCTTTATGGGTTGTTAATGGATACCTCCGCTTATGTTGTGTGTTGTTTACCGCTGTCGGCAAAAACTCGATACCTACCTTTATTTACCTCATGGTGCCAGTTTTGACGAGTTACCCGAATCGTTGCAGCAACTGTTTGCTGGTGCTACGCAGGTATTAACGGTAAATTTAGCGAAACCGCGGAACCTTGCCAGAATGACATCAGTCGAATTAGTCCAACGGTTAACCGAGCAAGGCTATTATGTGCAATTACCACCAGCCAGTGAAAACTTGCTTGATACCCTGCCAAAATCTAAAGCTAAGGAGTAAGGCGCATGCGTAAATTACTGCCCACCATGGTTATTGCCATGACCTCGTTGACCCCTGCTTGGGTTACCGCCCAACCATTATTGCTGACCGGTATGCAACCAGCGCTAGTGCAAGATAATGCAACACAAGCGACAGCAGAAACCGCTGAACCGAGCAAGCCCACATTTGAGGCTTATGTTGAGCAATTGCAAAGCGAAGCCAAGGCGGAGGGCTTTACCGAGCAAACGCTGCAAGCCGCTTTTGCCAAGGTGAAGTATTATGAGCGCGCGGTGGAACTGGATAAAAATCAACCGGAGTTTAAGCTAACGCTAGATACTTATTTACCTCGCGCGGTGCCGGATTGGAAAGCGCAACAAGCGCGGGAGCTGTACCAAGAGCACTTACCCCTGCTGACCGAAATCGGCGAAAAATATGGTGTGCAACCACGTTTCATCGTCGCCTTATGGGGTATCGAAACCAATTTTGGTAAATTTACCGGTGGTTTTGACGTAATATCGTCGCTCACCACGTTAGCCTACGATGGCCGTCGCGAAGCGTTTTTTAAACGGCAATTGTGGCAGGCATTAACCATTATTCAAGAAGGCCACATTGCGCCTGACGATATGAAAGGCTCTTGGGCCGGTGCGATGGGTCAAACCCAGTTTATGCCATCATCATTTATGCAATACGCAGTTGATTACGACGGTGACGGTAAAAAAGACATTTGGGGGAGTTTGCCCGATGTATTTGCCTCGGCTGCCAATTATTTAAGCTCGGTGGGTTGGCGTGACGACGTCACTTGGGGACGTCAGGTGCAGATCCCTGAGGATTTCGACGAACAGTTAGCGACATTAAAGACCAAAAAATCATTAGCCGAATGGCAGGCATTGGGCGTTCGCCGCTATGACGGTGAGAATTTGCCACAACGTGACGACATTGAAGCGTCGGTGATCATCCCTGATGATAAGCATGGCCGGGTGTATCTCGCTTATGCTAATTACGACGCGTTAATGCGTTGGAACCGTTCTAATTACTTTGTTGCCGCGGTAGGTTTACTGTCCGACCGTATTCGTTTCGGTGGCTAATGGCTTATCAACATCTCAACCGGCAAGGTGAAGCATTACCTTTGCCGGTCGGCAAAGTTGTCTGTGTTGGTCGTAATTATGTTGCCCATGCGCAAGAGCTGGGCAACGATATTCCCGCGCAGCCACTGCTATTTATCAAACCTAGCACCGCTTTAGTCAATCTTGAGCGTGGCTTCCAGTTACCACATGGGCAAGGTGAGTGTCAGCACGAATGTGAGATCAGCTTACTCATTGGTCAACCCTTAAAAAACGCCGATATGGCCAGCGCAGCGCAAGCCATCGCGGGGATTAGCTTGGGTTTAGATTTAACCCTGCGTGAGATACAAACGCAGCTCCGCCAAGCCGGCCAACCTTGGGAGCGCGCTAAGGCTTTCGACGGTGCTTGTCCAATGGGGCGCTTCATCGACCCAAGTTGTTTTTCTAACTGTCAAAACTTAACGCTGGCACTGTATGTGAATGGTCAGTTACGGCAACAGGGTAGCAGTGAACAAATGATTTTCTCGATAGTCGATTTATTGGTCGACATCAGTCACGTATTTAGCTTACAGCCCGGTGATATCGTGATGACTGGAACACCGGCCGGTGTCGCGGCATTGCACAATGGTGACAAGTTAGAATTGGTGCTCAGCGACGAGCAGCAACAGTGGCGTTGGCAAAGTTATGTGGGTACGCCGTAATGACGCAGTCGACTCAGCAACAAAACTTGGCACAGAGTGGCTTTTGGCAACACAAGTCGCTACAACAGATGTCGCGTAGCGAGTGGGAAGCATTGTGCGATGGCTGTGGTAAGTGTTGTTTATTAAAACTGATCGATGGCGATGCCGAGGAAAGCCAAGAGCACGTCTACTTTACCGATGTCGCTTGTCGTTTATTGGACACCGATAACGCCTGTTGTAGCGACTACGATAATCGTTTGCAGCGGGTGCCGGATTGCGTCAAATTAACGCCAGAGAATCTGGCTGACGTTTATTTTATGCCGGCTTCTTGTGCTTATCGACTGTTAGCCGAGGGTAAACCATTACCCGCGTGGCATCCTTTACGGCACGGTGGTGACAAAGCGGCGATGAAACGCGCCGGTATTTCGGCGGCAGGGCGTTGTATCAGTGAGCGTGACTTTGCTGGCGATTTAGAAGACAGAATTGTCAGTTGGCCGCTGTAAAAGCGATGACCGGCGGCTCATTGCGCCGGTCACGTTGACTTAAATGCGATGTAAACGTAGCAATCTAAGTAGCACCACTGCGATACCGATTAGCGCATAGGCGGCAAAAATAATTTGCATCCAGGCTGGCATCGATAAACCGGCAAAACTCCATTCAATATCACCGCACACGCCAGGCGCCGAAAATAATGTCGGAAACCACTGGTGTAATGGCGCCCAATCAGGAAAGTTAGGGAAGCTATCGCAGGTCATAAAGAACGCGTTCTTAGCATTTTGCAATGCGAGGTGTTCGCTGGCAATGAACCATCCCCATATTGCGCTGACTAACCATAAGGCAAAGGCTAAAAAGCGCACCGGTGCGAGCCGTGGCGCGATAAATCCGAGTAGAGCAGCAGCACCAATACCGACTACCGCAACGCGTTGGTAAACGCATTTAACGCAAGGCTCTAGCGCTAAACCAAATTGGAAGTACAACGCGCAGCCGAATAAGGCGCTGGCACTGAGTAACAGTAAAAACCAAGCGCTACGACGTTCGGCACTAAGACTAACAGCGTGTAACATGAGGGTCCTTTTTGTTGATGGGGTTGTGGCGGCAGCGTTGTGCGGCTGCCAACAACGCCGTGATCATGGGTTAACGACTATGCAAGATAAACAAAGCCGGTTGATTTGTCGACGCAGAACTTGTCCGACCTCACCGACCCCTGATAAAATCGACGATTAATTTTTGACTACCGTCGTCAATCGACTCAGCGTATGCTTAGCCAACTGGCTACAACAGGCAAATTATATACGCATAACAACAAGCGAAGCAGGTTATGATCATAAAAGCACAAAGTCCCGCGGGCTTTGCTGAAGAGTATATCGTTAAATCCATTTGGAGTGGGCATTTTGCGCCGGGCTCCATTTTACCCGCTGAGCGTGAGTTATCAGAACTGATTGGCGTGACGCGTACCACGTTACGAGAAGTTTTGCAGCGTTTAGCACGTGACGGCTGGTTAACCATTCAACATGGTAAGCCAACTCGGGTGAATAACTTTTGGGAGACCTCTGGCCTTAATATCTTAGAAACCCTGGCGCGTTTGGATGAAGATGGCATGCCGGAGTTAGTCGACCAGTTGCTGTCGGCGCGAACCAACATCAGTTCTATTTATATCCGCGCTGCCGTGCGTCATCAGCCGCAGCGAGTGGTCGAGATTTTAACCGCGGCTGCCGAGTTAGAGGATGTTGCCGAGGCTTTCACTGAGTTCGATTACCGCATTAATCACGATTTGGCGATGGCATCGGGTAATCCGATTTATGTATTAATTCTGAACGGCTTTAAAGGCTTATATTCGCGTGTGGGTAACTTTTATTTCAGTGACCCAGAAGCACGCCGTTTAGCGCGTGAATTTTATGCCCGGTTGGCGCAATTGGCGCAAACTAGTGAGTATAACGAAGCCGTCTCGGCGGTGCGCAAGTATGGTTATGAGTCGGCTAAAGTATGGCAGGGGCGTCGTGCTGATATTCCCGCTGATTTGGTCGATTAAATCAGTAGATTGGCGAATCGAATAATAAAAAACCGCTGTCATGAGACAGCGGTTTTTTTATGCGTTAGCAAATTAGGCCGCGAAGTTTTTCGCAACGAATTCCCAATTGACTAAATTCCAGAACGCTTTTAGATAATCTGGACGAGCGTTACGATAATCGATGTAATAAGCGTGTTCCCAGACGTCAACAGTCATCAATGGGGTTACGCTGCTATCGGTAACGGGCGTTTCTGCATCATCGGTGTTAACGATAGCCACTGAGCCGTCAGATTTTTTCACTAACCAAGTCCAACCCGAGCCAAAGTTACCAGCAGCTTGCGCGCTAAACTCTTCTTTGAATTTATCGAATGAGCCAAAAGCTTTGTCGATAGCCTGAGCTAAATCACCTGAAGGTTTACCGCCGCCATTCGGGCTTAAGCAATGCCAGTAGAACGTGTGGTTCCAAACTTGAGCCGCATTATTAAATAGACCACCTTTCGATGACTTAATGATGTCTTCTAACGATTTGTTTTCGTCCGAAGTCCCTTTGATCGCGTCGTTTAATTTGCTGACATAGGCTGCGTGGTGCTTGCCATAGTGATACTCAAGGGTTTCTGCAGAGATATGCGGTTCCAGTGCATTTTTCTCGTACGGCAGTGCAGGAAGTTCAAAAGCCATAGTACCTCTCCATTTGTCGGTTGTTGCGTGTAAAAGTCCCTATTTGGGATCGGTCGTTATTCTAGTATACGTAAAAATGGCGATAGCAGACCAAGGTTTCAAGGTTTAGCGCGAAAAAATCTGTAAATTTCTCCTTTTCACCTCACTGCTCTGGCTGTGTTACACTGCAGGCTGTCATTTATCGCAACCACACTGGTTGGCAGTGTGTAACACCTTGAGGTTGTCATGGAAACGCTTGAAAAAATTAAACAGCAAATTGCTGAAAATCCCATTTTGTTATACATGAAAGGTTCACCAAAGTTACCGAGTTGCGGCTTCTCGGCGCAGGCTGCGCAGGCGCTAATGAGCTGCGGTCACGCTTTCGCTTATGTCGATATTTTGCAAAACCCTGATATTCGTGCGGAACTGCCGAAATATGCCGAATGGCCGACCTTTCCCCAGTTGTGGCTAGAAGGCGAGCTGGTGGGCGGTTGTGACATCATCATCGAAATGTTCCAAAAGGGTGAGCTGCAGCCGCTGATTGAAGAAGTGGCGGAACGTCACCCAGCACCACAGGCTGACTAACGAGTTTTTATCCGGGAGCCCTTGTTTTTTGCTCGGGTCATCCCCATGCTTTTTACGCGTGTGACATTCGCAAACAATTATGGAGAATAAACATGGCTGTATTAGTAGGTCGTAAAGCACCTGATTTTACTGCGGCGGCAGTGTTAGGTTCAGGCGAAATCGTCGAAGATTTTAAACTGTCTGACCACATCAAAGGTAAAAAAGCGGTAGTTTTCTTTTACCCATTAGACTTCACCTTCGTTTGCCCATCAGAGCTAATTGCTTTTGATAAGCGCTTAGACGAATTCAAAAAGCGTGGCGTTGAAGTGATCGGTGTTTCTATCGACTCACAATTCACCCACAACGCATGGCGTAATACGGATACCGACAACGGTGGTATTGGCCAAGTTAAATACCCATTGGTTGCCGATGTTAAGCACAGCATTTGCCGCGCTTATGACGTTGAGCATCCAGAAGCGGGCGTTGCTTTCCGTGGTTCATTCTTGATCGATGAAGATCGCGTTGTTCGCCATCAAGTCGTTAACGACTTGCCACTGGGCCGTAACATCGATGAGATGTTGCGCATGGTCGATGCACTGAACTTCCACCAGAAACACGGCGAAGTTTGCCCTGCCGGTTGGAATGAAGGTGACGAAGGTATGCAAGACAACCCGGAAGGTGTTGCTTCTTACTTGAAAAAGAACGCTGGTAAGCTGTAAGCAAAGGCGTTCAATAAGAGTTAGATGGTTTACATCTCATATAAAAAACCCGCTCATTGAGCGGGTTTTTTATGACTTTGTCATTAACGCTTAATCAAACTTGCGTTTAATGTAATCGGTAAAGCGTTTGAAGATACCGCCTTTTTCTACCGCTTGTAGGGTCACTAATGGGAAGCTGGCAACGTCTTCGCCATTAAGCTGTAAATAGACCTGACCGACTACTTCGCCGGCAGCCAGCGGTGCTTCCAGTTCCGATTCTAGCTCAAAGTTGGCTTTCAAATTCTCACGCTGACCGCGCGGCAGGGTGATCACCACATCCTCACTTACACCTAATTCGACTTCGTCGATGTCGCCGCCCCAAATGCGGTGGTTAACAAAGCTGTCGCCAGCTTTATAAGCGGTGACGGTTTCGAAATAACGGAAGCCGTAATTGAGCAGTTTTTTGCTTTCGATTTTACGTGCTTGCTCGCTGTCGGTACCCATCACTACCGCGATCAGGCGAGTATCGCCTTCCACGGCTGACGACACCAAGCTATAACCGGCTTCGCTGGTATGACCGGTTTTGATACCGTCAACGTTCATGCTGCGGTCCCAGAGCAAGGCGTTGCGGTTGTATTGCTTGATATTGTTGAAGGTAAACGACTTTTGCGAATAAATTTTATATTCTTCCGGGGTCTCTTTAATCAACGCCGAGCCCAAAGTGGCCATGTCACGTGGCGACGTATATTGTTGCGGATCGGGCAGACCGTGGCTGTTAACAAAGTGCGAGGCGCTCATGCCGAGTTCTTCGGCGTAGGCGTTCATCAAATCGGCAAATGCCGACTCGCTACCGGCAATGTGTTCGGCCATTGCCACACAGGCGTCGTTACCCGACGAAATGATAATGCCGTGGTTCAAGTCTTCGACACTGACTTGTTTACCGACTTCGATAAACATTTTCGATGACTCGGGAAAGTTCTTGGCCCAAGCATTTTCGCTAACAGTGACAATGTCGCTTCGATTAATACGACCCGCTTGCATCTCTTTACCAATAATAAAGCTGGTCATCATTTTCGTTAGGCTGGCTGGTGCCAATTGTTCATCGGCGTTTTCTGATGACAGCACCTTACCCGTTGTATAATCGATCAGGATATGTCCCTTGGCATTAATGTTGGGAGCGGAAGGTACAACCGATTGCGCAGCGGCGTTCATACTAAAGGTGACGCTGAACGCGGTAACGGCAACGGTGGTGAGCAATTTTCTGCAATGGCTAAACATCGTATCCATGGTTCTCATTGTCATTTATATCTGTGAGTGATGCGGTAACGCGTGAGTTTTGTTCCGGGGCGCACGGCCTGTTAACGGAAAGCGCCCTAATGGTATCACTTTTCGGGCGCCGCGGCAGCGCTATCCGCCGCTTTTACCCGAAAGGCACCGTCATAGCCCTGCTGTCGAACCGCGGTTAATAATCGATTAGCCGCCAATTCTGGTAAGGGACCTAACATGACTTTGTATAGACCATTATCTTGCTCGGTAGTTGCAGGCACATTGTGCTGTTGCGATAACTGGTCGGCTATCGTCGATAAACGTTGTTGATTAGCCGCCGCGACTACCTGAATAAAGTAATGGGTTTGCGTCACGCTAGCCGCTTCGGTGCCGCCTTGCGGGAGCGGTAGTACCGGCGTAGCTGGTTGCTGGTCGGCAGCGATGCTTTCAATACGGACATTGGCCGTGCCAGTTTGCAACATGCCCAGCTTGTAGGCCGCCGAATAGGACACATCAATGATACGGTCTTGGTGGAAGGGGCCCCGGTCGTTGACTCGGACAATGACACTTTTATTGTTGTCTAAGTTGGTTACCCGGACATAGGTCGGCAGCGGTAGCCGTTTGTGCGCGGCACTCATGCTGTACATGTCGTAGAATTCGCCACTGGAGGTTAAATGCCCATGAAACTTGCGGCCATACCATGAGGCTTTTCCTTCTTGTACGAAATTGTTGGTATCTTCGATGATGCTGTAAGTATTACCAAATAATTCATATTGGCGATTACCACCCCGGCTAAGCGGTTCCACTTTAGGGATAGGATCGCGTAATTCAGCCGCTGTCGGCATGCGCGTTGGGGCACTATCGTTATCGTGTTTGTAACGACCGCTATTGGGGCCACTGGAGCTACTGCAGGCACTTAATAGCAGTAGCCCCAAACACAGGCTACTGAACCTGACTGGTTTGGTAAGCATCATTAATTTGTTGGCTAAGCTGGTAGACCGCCATGGCATAAAGCGGGCTGTGGTTATAACGGGTGATAACATAAAAATTGGTGTAGCCAAGCCAATACTCCTGTGAATCCGGTTGTTCAAACGCAAACACTTTGGCCTTGTTTTGGTCGGCAAGTTCCGCCGCTAACGGTAAACCCTCGCTAACTAGCTCGGCGGTGGTCTGTTGCGGCTTTAATCCTTTGCTGACAAAGCGCGCTAAATCACCATGGTTATCTTGTGCTAAGGGTTGCGCGACCGGCGCCCCTTGTTGCCAGCCGTGCTCGGCAAAATAGTTAGCCACACTGCCGATGGCATCAACTGGATTTTGCAATAAATCACGCTGGCCGTCGTTATCAAAGTCGACCGCATAATGGGTATAGCTAGACGAGATAAACTGGCCCAAGCCCATAGCCCCGGCATAAGATCCCATTTGTTGTTCAGCATCCCAGCCCTCGGCGCGACTTAATAGCAGGTATTCCTCTAATTCACTGCGGAAAAAGTCGGCGCGCGGCGGGTAATGAAAGCCCAACGTGTACAATGAATCGAGTACCGAGTACTTGCCTTTATATTGACCGTAAAAAGTTTCGACGCCGATAATAGCCACCACGATTTCAGCGGGGACACCGTAGGTTTGCTCGGCACGCGCTAGCGCCGCTTGATGCTGTTGCCAAAATTTAACGCCGGCATCAACGCGTTTTTGAGTCAGGAATATCGGGTAATACTGGTGCCAGGGCTTCGCTTCCCAGGGCCGTTGAATCGCCTCTAAAATGCTTTCGTTCGGTGTGCGTTGGTTGAGTAATTGTTGCAGCTGGTCACGCTTAAACTGATGCTGTTCAACCATGTAGTCGATGAAGTCTGTAGGTTGTTTAGGCGGTGCCGCCTGTACCGCAACTGCACAAGCGCTGCTGAGCACGGCTAAGGTTCGGACAATGCCAGTGGTAACGCGTCTACTAGCTAACTGAGTGAAAATCGACATGATGACGTCCTTTTACTTATCATAGAATAATTAACGACAGCGGTTGAGTGTCGAGTCGCTTTAGTGTGGCTAATAAGCTTGCGTGCTTACACTATTCTCATCACTCTTTTCGCATCACCAGACGTCGGTGCGTAGCAATTGCCATTAACAAGCCGAAACCGGCCATTAGCGTCACCATTGAGGTGCCACCATAGCTGATTAACGGCAAGGGTACGCCGACCACCGGTAACAATCCCGACACCATACCAATATTAACGAATACGTAGACAAAGAAAGTCAGCGTTAAACTGCCGGCTAACAGCTTGCCGTAAGTATCTTGGGCGCGATTCGCGATAATCATGCCGCGAAAAATGACAAAGCCGTAAAGCAGCAAGAGTAACGATACCCCCATCAGCCCAAACTCTTCGCTAAATACTGCGAAAATAAAGTCGGTATGGCGTTCGGGTAAAAACTCTAACTGAGATTGCGTGCCTTGTAACCAACCTTTACCTTCGATACCGCCTGAACCAATAGCGATTTTCGATTGGATAATATGATAGCCCGACCCCAAAGGATCGCGCTCAGGGTTGAGAAAGGTGAGTACCCGCTGACGTTGATAATCGTGCATTAAAAACATCCACAGCACCGGCGCAAAAGCCGACAAGGCGCCGACACTAACCGCCACTAAACGCCAACTTAAACCGGATAAGAACAGCACAAAAATGCCCGAGCAGGCGATTAGCAATGAAGTGCCTAAGTCGGGTTGCTTGGCGATCAACAACGTCGGCGCAGTGATTAACAGTAAGCCGCCAAGTATGCGGCTAAAGGTTGGCGGCATACCCTGTTTAGCAATAAACCATGCCATCATCATCGGTACTGCTAGTTTCATCAACTCTGAGGGTTGAATGGTCATGATGCCGATATCAAGCCAGCGCTGTGCGCCTTTACCGATCTCGCCCATCACCAGCACCGCCACCAGTAGCAACAGGCCCAATAAATACATGGGTGCAGACCAGCGTACTACCGTCAGTGAAGGAATTTGTGCAACCACCAACATGGCCAGGTAAGAAAGTCCTATACGCATTGCCTGACGTTCCATCATCGCCAAGTCTTCACCGCTGGCGCTGTAAACCACGAATAAGCTGGTCAGACTCAGACAGACTAACGCGAACAACAGTGGTCCATCGATATGAAAGCGGTGGAGCCAGGGATTTCGTTGACGTTCTTCAGTCGTCTGCATCGTCTATCTCGCTTGGCGTGGGTTGATTTTCTCTATCAAAATACGCGTCCAACATTTGTCGTGCAACGGGGGCCGCGACACTACCACCGCCACCTAATGTATTTTCCAGCGCGATGGCAATGACCACTTCGGGGGTGTCGGCGGGGGCATAACCCACATACATGGCATTATCACGATAACGCTCGTCGATTTCCTCGGCGTTATACTCCTCGTTTTCGCCTAAACTACGCACCTGTGCAGTACCGGTTTTACCGGCCGAAATGTACGGCGTATCTTTAAACGCGCGCCGGGCACCGCCTTCGGCACCGTTATTGACCTCGACCATGGCATCATGAACGACATCCCAATTACTGGGGTTTTTTAACACGATCGGCGGGAATTCTTCGTGCGCAGCTAACACGCGTTCACCCTGTTGACGGCTGCTGTGCAGCAAGCGTGGTACAAAATGACTGCCGCCGGTCGCTAAAATGCCGGTGGCGACCGTTAATTGCATGGGGGTAGCGGTCCAATAACTTTGACCAATACCGACCGATACCGTTTCTCCGGCGTACCAGGGCAGGTTGAAGCGCGCGCGTTTCCATCCGCGAGATGGCATGACCGCGTCGGTTTCTTCGGCAATATCAATGCCGGTGTAGTCGCCAAAGCCGAACTTGTTCATGAACTCGGAAATGCGATCAATACCTAATTTTAACGCTAAGTCGTAGAAAAAGGTGTCACAGCTAACAATAATCGCTTTCGAGACATTCACCCAGCCGTGGCCCCAAGCTAACCAATCGCGATAACGTCGCTTGGCGCCTTTGATTTCAAACCAGCCAGGATCCCAAATACGAGTGGTGGGGGTAATGATCTCATCTTCTAAGCCTAAAATGGCGAGCATCGGCTTGACGGTCGAGGCGGGTGGGTAGCCGCCTTGGGTTGAGCGGTTAAGCAGTGGACTATCGCTGGAATTCAACAGTTGCTGGTAATGTTTATAAGAAATGCCGTTAACGAACCAGTTTGGATCGTAACTTGGCGCGCTGACCATGGTTAAAATGCCGCCATTACGGGCATCCATCATGATGATTGAGCCGCGCCGGCCCTTCAACAGTTCGGTAGCTTTACGCTGCAAGCGGCTATCTATTTCTAAATAAATATCTTGTCCCGGCTTAGGCGGTTCAATATCCACGGTGCGAATGACGCGACCACGGTTATTCACTTCAACACGCTGATAGCCGACTTCGCCGTGCAACTTATCCTCGTAAAAGCGCTCCACGCCCAACTTACCGATAGTGCGAGTAGCGGCATAATTGGCGAGCTTTTCTTCTTCGCGTAAGCGCTCTACGTCGCGGCGGTTGATTTTGGCGACATAACCCAATGCGTGAGTGAACAACTCGCCGTAAGGGTAGTGGCGCACTAGTCGCGCTTCAATGCTAACACCGGGAAAACGGTGCTGGTTAGCGGCGAAAATATTGAGCTGTTGCTCGTTCATTTCATCGACTAAGGTGACATGGGCAAAGCGTCGTTGCCGTTTTAGTTGCTCGCGAAATTGATTTAGCGTTTCTTCATCAAGCGATAGTAGCGGCTTAAGATCATTTAACAGCACGCTCATATCGGCAATTTCTTCAGGCACGATCTCTAAGCTGTAGACCGGCATGTTCTCCGCCAGCAACACGCCGTTACGGTCATAAATCAGGCCGCGATTGGGGGCTAATGGCAGCAGTTTAATACGGTTATCGTTAGAGCGAGTTTGTAGTGCCTGGTGCTCTTGCACTTGCAGGTGATACATATTCGCTAGCAAACCTAGCATTGCTAGCAACACAAAAATTGCGCAAAACAGCATTCGACGACTGAACAAGCCTGCTTCGGCGCTGTGGTCTCGAATGGTGACGCGTCTTTTCATGATAATATATGGGGTTAATCGCGGTGATAGGGGTGGTTATTATTCAGGCTCCAAGCCCGATACAAACATTCGCTAACCACTATTCTGACTAACGGATGTGGCAGCGTCAACGGCGATAGCGACCAACGTTGCTCAGCCGCTTGCTGGCAAGCTGGAGCTAAGCCCTCGGGGCCACCAATCAGTAAGCTCACGTCGCGTCCATCTAATTGCCATTTGCTCAACTGAGTGGCGACTTGATGGGTATCCCAAGGTTTACCGGTGACGTCCAACGAGATGATGCGGTTACCTTTAGGCACGGCTGCCAGCATCGCTTCGCCTTCCTGCTGTAAGATCCTTGCGATGTCGGCATTCTTGCCTCGTTTACCTGCCGTCACTTCGCTAAAACTGACCGGTAACTCCGGTGGAAAGCGCTTTAAATACTCGTTAACACCTTGATTGACCCAGTTTGGCATTTTGCTGCCGACAGCGACAATCTGAATGCGCACGGTGTTATAAATCCCACAGCTTTTCGAGTTGATAAAAATCGCGTGTGGTTTCTTGCATAACATGCACTACCACGTCACCCAGGTCGACTAACACCCACTCAGATTGCTCACCACCTTCAACACCCAGTGGTGGCATACCGGCATGTTTAGCTTCGGTTGCTACGTGCTCGGCAATACTCTTAACATGAGTTTTTGAGTTCCCCGAACAGACGATCATTAAGTCGGCGACATCGGTTTTTTCATGAACATCAAGCACGCGGATATCGCGGCCTTTTAACTCTTCAATTTTATCGATAACAAATTGGCGCAACATATCGGTTTGCAAAGGACTACATCTCCGGACACAAAAAAAGGGTAGTTTACCACGCTCATCGAGCAAATAGCAGTCACTGATAGAGGTGGTGAGCACGAATATAGTCAAAAACTGCGGGATAAAGTAGCTTTTGGCTATGACCTTGCTGCTGACGCAGGGCTTGCCGTAGGGCGGTGGCGGAAATATCGATCAGTTGTGTATCAGCAAGGTAAATCCCACCTGCTGGTTGTTGCTGCAATTGAGCCGCGCTACAACGACGCTGCTGCAGGCATTGCTGTAAGGTCGGTTCGGCATCACTGAGGTGGTAACCCGGCCGGGCCATTACCACGATATGCGCGTGTACGAACAGTTGCTGCCACTGATGCCAACTGGGTAAGCCTAAAAATGCGTCCATACCCATCACAAATAGTAGCGATTGACCCGCAAAGCGCTGACCAAATTGTGCCAATGTCACACTGCTATAAGATGGTCGCTGTTGCTGCAGTTCCCAGTCGTCGGCTAACAAACGCGGATCTTGCTGCGCGGCTAATTGAGTCATAGCAAAGCGTTGTTCTGCGGAAGCTTGTGGCTGTGCTCGATGTGGTGGTATCGCACTTGGCAGTAAGTGGATTTGGCTGATCGGTAGTTGTGCCGCCAAGCTCAACAGCGCGCCGGTATGGCCCTGATGAATGGGGTCAAAAGTGCCGCCAAAAATAGCGCGTAAAGGGATGTCCGAAGATTTCATAATGAGCTGGCAGGTCGGTATTCGCTATAACATTGTAAGCTTTCGCTGACCGCGGTCGGCTGACAAAGCAGCGCCATGATGTGAACCACTAAGGTTGACCAGTCCTCACCGCTGTCTCGTTTTAGTGCCAGCTCCACTCGCGTCAGCAGATCACCGAGCTGAACCAGCGTTGCCATGGTTAAACGTTCGGCCCATTGTAAATAGAGCGGTTGCTGGTTTTTCCAAACCATCGTGCCCTTAAAACAAGCTTGAGGATCCTGCTGTAACGCTTGCGCTTGTTTAACTTGACTCAATAGTTGCCACTCACGAGTTAATAGCCAAGCGACAATGGCGGCTTCGCCATCGGCTTCTAGTACACGTTGTAAGCGATGACAGGCTTGTTCGAAATGGCCTTGCAGTAAGCTTTCTTGAATAGCAAATACGCTAAAACGGCTGTTGTCTTGCAGTTGTTGTTGGATCTGTGACAGCTCGATAGGCGAGTTGATGCCTAACAACGACAGCTTGGCAAGCTCTTGGTCAAGTGCCAATAAGTTGCCCTCGTACCAATCCGCAAGGTGCTCGACGGCATCGGCTGCGAGTCTTAATTGGTAGCGTTGTGCACGTTGATTAATAAAACGCGGTAAACGTGAACGATCTGGACTCAGTGTCAGCAATAAAGGGCCGTGAGCGTCAAATGCTTTAAACCATTTGGCTTGCTGTTGTTCACGTTTGAGTTTCGGCCCATATAGCACCAAGCAAGTATCTTCGGGCACCTGTGCGGCGTATTGCTTTAAGGCGTCGGCGCCAGTTTTACCCGGTTTAGCCTCGGGCAAGCACAGCTCAATTAAACGGCGCTCGGCAAACAGACTCATGCTCTGTTGCGAGAGGTTTAATTGCTGCCAGTCAAAGTCATTTTGTTGCTGCCAGCTTTGCCTGTCGTCAAAGCCCTGTTGCTTGGCAAAGCGCCGCACAATTTGCAGGCAGTCATCTTGCAGCAGAGGCTCATCGCCAAAAATACGCAATACCGCAGGCAACCCTTGCTTTTGCAAATAGGTGTCGAGCTGCTCTGGGTATAACGTCATTTAATCGTCGCTCAGGCTACTAATTAACTGGTAAATAATGCGATTAGCGGCATCTTGGCGCATTTCTGACACCAAAATCTCACGTTCGCGAGTTTTTGCTAAGGCAAAATTGGGGTCATCTTGATAATCGCGGAATACTTCGACTTCGCCCGCCACGGGCTCTTTATTGGCTACCACTAGTTCATACTGAACACGATAAATCAGCTCATATTCAGCCACTTGGCCGCTTTCAAACAGCGATAATGTACGTCTATCCAAGGTGTCGTTAAGGATACGAAGTTGAGTCTCATGTTGGGCGTTATCGCTGATTTCGGCACCGGCAATCACGAGTCGCTGTTTGAGCGTTTTCAATAACTGATTAAATTGACTACCTTGCACATAAACGTGTTGCAGTTGTTCTGGCAGGTGGTAGTTATTACGCAGTTGAAAGCCACAGGCACTGAGTAACACCAAAGACAGTGTTGTCAGGCTTAGCCAGCGCCAGTGAATAACCGATGTCATACGCAACATGCTTATCTTCCGCGGTTAGTTAGCGACAATATTATAAATTTTGCCGGGAACGTAAATCTTCTTACGAATGGTTTTACCGTCGACAAATTTACTCACGTTTTCGTCGGCAAATGCCATCGCCTCGACTTGTTCTGCACTGGCATCGGCAGCGACGGTTAATTTTGTCCGTACCTTACCGTTAACCTGTACCACAATGAGTTTTTCGTCTTCGATCAAGGCGCTATCGTCAACCGTCGGCCAGGCCGCCTGCACGATATTATCCTGATGCCCCAATTGTTGCCACAGGTGTTCGCACATATGTGGGGTAAATGGCGCTAACATTAACACCACCGCATCTAACGCTTCAGCCATTAAAGCACGATCGTTAGCACTTTCTAGCGGTGCTTTTTGCAAATGGTTGAGTAGCTCCATAATGGCCGCGATGGCGGTATTAAAGTGTTGTCGACGACTAACGTCATCGCTGACTTTAGCGATGGTACGATGAAGCTCACGGCGCAGCTGCTTGTGCGTACTATTAAAGCTGCTGGGATCCGCAGCATCACTGCCGCCAGCCTCAATGAAGTCGTAACATAGCTTCCAAACGCGGCGTAAGAAGCGGTGCGCACCTTCAACACCGGAGTCTGACCATTCCAAGGTCATCTCTGGCGGAGCCGCGAACATCATGAATAGACGCACCGTGTCGGCCCCGTACTTATCGACCATCACTTGCGGATCGATACCATTGTTCTTGGACTTTGACATCTTGCTCATGCCAGCCGCTTCGACAGCTTGGCCATCTTTGCTCGATACGGCGCTAACGACTTCACCGCGCTCATTGCGTTGTACTTCGACATCCAATGGCGAGATCCAGGTTTTGCCGCCTTTTTCGTCTTCACGGAAGTAGCTGTCGGCTAACACCATACCCTGACACAATAACCGTTTGAACGGTTCGTCCGACGCCACTAAACCCGTGTCACGCAGCAACTTATGGAAAAAGCGGGCGTATAACAGGTGTAGAATGGCGTGCTCAATGCCACCGACATATTGATCGACCGGCAACCAGTAATTCGCCTGTTCAGGATCTAACATGCCATCTTGGTGGTTAGCCGAGCAGTAACGAGCATAATACCAAGACGACTCCATAAAGGTGTCGAAGGTATCGGTCTCGTGCTCAGCCGGTTGACCTTGGTACGTGGTCTTGCGCCATTCCGGATCGGCCTTAATGGGCGAGGTAACGCCGTTCATCACCACATCTTCCGGTAGCCGCACCGGCAATTGATCTGCTGGCACTGGCACCGAATCGCCGTTGGCCAGATTCAGCATCGGGATCGGCGCACCCCAATAACGTTGCCGCGATACGCCCCAGTCACGCAGACGATAATTAACTTGCCGACGGCCTTGTTGCTGCTGTTGTAATTGTTCGGCAATGGCGTCGAACGCTTGCTCTGAAGTTAAGCCGTTAAAATCAGCGGAATTAACCAGTTGGCCTTTTTCGGTAATGGCTGCTTGGGCGATGTCGCCAGCACCACTACTGGGCTCAATAACCTGCTTAATCGGCAATTGGTAGCGGTTAGCGAACTCCCAGTCGCGTTGGTCGTGACCTGGTACCGCCATCACAGCGCCTGAACCGTAGCCCATCAAGACGAAGTTAGCGACCCAGACCGGGACTTGCTCGCCGGTTAACGGGTGACGAGCAAAAAAGCCGGTCGCCATGCCCCGTTTTTCCATGGTCGCTAAATCAGCTTCGGCAACTTTGGTATTTTTACAGTCTTCGATGAATGCTGCCAATTCGGCATTATCGGCGGCCGCTTGTTGTGCCAGCGGATGTTGTGCAGCAACCGCTAGATAGGTGACCCCATACAAGGTATCTGGGCGGGTGGTATAAACTGTCAGATGGCTGTCTTTGTGGGCTAGCGGGAAATCAATTTCCAAGCCCTCGGAGCGACCGATCCAGTTCCGTTGCATCGCCTTAACTTGTTCTGGCCAACCGTCTAATTGCTCTAAATCGTCCAACAGCTCGTCGGCGTATGCGGTAATACGCACAAACCACTGTGGAATTTCTTTTTGTTCAACTTTAGCTCCAGAGCGCCAGCCGCGGCCATCGATCACTTGCTCATTGGCGAGTACGGTTTGGTCGACAGGGTCCCAGTTAACGGTAGCGTTACGCTTGTATACTAAGCCTTTCTCATAAAGCTTGGTAAAGAACCACTGTTCCCAACGATAATAGTCGGGATGACAGGTAGCGATTTCGCGACTCCAATCATAACCAAAGCCTAAGCGCTTAAGCTGCTCGCGCATATAGTCGATATTTTGGTAGGTCCAGGCCGCGGGCGCCGTTTTATTGTTGATTGCGGCGTTTTCTGCGGGTAAACCAAAAGCATCCCAACCCATCGGTTGCAGTACGTTTTTACCGAGCATGCGTTGATGACGACTGATCACATCACCAAGAGTATAGTTACGCACGTGACCCATATGCAGCTTGCCGCTGGGATAGGGAAACATCGATAAGCAGTAGAATTTTTCCTGCTCGGGATTTTCGTTCGCCTTGAATACTTGCTGTTGTTCCCAGCGGTGCTGGATACTTGGTTCAATGGCGGCGGGATCGTATTGTTCTTGCATGGCTTTTGGTTGAGATCCGGTCATTCGGTTACCTGGTCACTACTGAAATTATGGATAATCTAAAACGACTAACGGCTGCGCAATCAAGTCTAAAGAGACTGGGGCAGCCGCTATCGATACGGTATTCCTACGCTAATGGCTGCTTTAGCTTAATGCGTACCACATTAGCAGCATGATAACGATGCCTGCGATACCAAAGAAGCTGTACTCAATGCGTTCTTGTTGTTGAACTTCGCGGTCAACAGGGTTTTTGTGGACTAAAAACATAATAAGGCTACTGATGCCTAATACACCGGCACCCACTAAAACCGTGAAAATTAACGCGTCAACGATATTGCTCATGGTGATCGTTCCCGAAATAAGTCATATCAAAATTAAGGTTAATAGTTTACTGATTTTAAGCCGCTTTGACTATTGGCCTGCATCAGCTTTTTGCTTTTTTGTCGTGCTTTGGCGCCAAGCCAGTAGGCTAAACAGCGTGCTGAGTGCGGCGAGCAGTAACGGTATTAGCAAACCGTAACGATGGTAAAGCGTTTCGCCGCTGACCAAAGGCACTTCTGCACTGATCACCGCGGCCTCAAATTGCGGCGCGGTGGCTAAGGTTTTACCCTGCGCATCGACTATCGCCGAAACCCCGTTATTGGTTGCACGTAACAGTGGTCGACCCATTTCAATAGCACGCATGCGAGCTATTTGCATATGTTGCCATGGACCATGCGAGTCACCGAACCAAGTGTCATTGCTGATGGTTAGCAGGTAATCGGTATCGGCGCGCACGCCCGCACGGACTTGTTCTGGAAAGGCAATTTCGTAGCAAATAGCGGCGGCCAGATGGATATTGTTAGCCACCAAGTTAGGCTGGACAAAGTCACCCCGACTAAACGACGACATGGGTAAATTAAATAACGGCGCCAGTGGTCGTAACCATTCTTCAAATGGCACAAACTCACCAATCGGTAGCAATTGATGTTTCAAGTAACGATTGCTGCTGCCATAGCGGTAGCCATTTTGCTCACTATCGGTGTGGCTGTTACCCAACACAATGATGCTATTAAAAAATGCATCGTGGTCGCGATCATAATCAATAATGCCCGAGACAATGCTGGTTTGGCTGTTTTGTGCGGCTTGGTCGATGTTGTGTAGGACGTCGCCAGCAAAGGGTTCGAGCGCAGTAATGGCCGATTCGGGCCAGACGACCAGATCGTTATCGTAATGTGGACGGCTTAAATCTAAATAGCGTAGTAAGCTTGGCCATTGCTGATCAGATTGCCATTTTAAGCTTTGCTTGATGTTGCCTTGTACGAGCGAGACTTGCTTGCTCTCGCCGGTGCTTTGAATGGGCTGGTAAAATGACGTTAACCAAGGGCTGATAGCGATACTGATGGCGATTGCCAGCCACCCGTAACGCCGCTGAGTTAGGCCATAAACGACGCTGGCTGCAGCCAACCAGATTAATACCGCTAACCCTTGTTCACCCAGCAGTGGTGCCAGCGTACCGAACTGGGTATCAGTTTGTGTATAACCCAAGCCCAACCACGGGAAGCCAGTAAATAGCCATCCGCGCAGTAATTCAAACGCTAACCAAAATGTCGGCAATAAAAATACGGCGGCGGCATGGCGTTTGGCAAATACACGCCAGCAACAAAATGCCAAAGCCGGGAAAATGGCAAGATAAGCGAATAACAGCAGCAAAATACCGACTGTAGCAAATTCTGGCATACCGCCGTACTGGTCAATACTGACATAAATCCAGCTAAGACCGGCGGCAAACCAGCCAAAGCCGAAGGCATAACCCAAGCGCCAACCTGAACGTGGCGAACAGTACCAAGCCAAGGCGATCAGTAAGGGAGGGATGATAAACGCTAAATAGGCGTGTCCAAAGGGGGCATAGGCCAAGCTTAACGCGGCACCGCTTAACAGCGCGAGCAGCACTCGCAGGGTGCCATGTTGAGCAACAAAGCGGCAGCTACGCCGCAGCCACTGGCTCACGAATCGGTTCCTTGCTCGCTGTCAGCCGCAGGCATGGTCACTTGTAATTGCTGAATGCGACGCTTATCGGCATTGGTGATTTTAAAATTAATACCGGCTAAGGTAATTTCTTCACCGGCTTGGGGCAGGTGCCCAAAACCATGTGCCACCATACCGCCAATGGTATCGTACTCATCGTCACCAAAATCGGTATTAAAATAATCGTTAAAATCTTCGATGGTGGTCAATGCTTTGACAGCAAAGCGCGATTTATTGATTCGGCGAATATCAGCCTTATCGTTTTGTTCGTGGTCGGTCTCGTCTTCAATATCACCGACGATTTCCTCTAAAATATCTTCGATGGTGACGAGGCCAGAAACACCGCCATATTCATCAACAACAATGGCCATATGATAACGTTGAGAGCGAAATTCTTTCAGTAACACATCAACGCGTTTGCCCTCGGGGACAATCACCGCTGGGCGCATGACTTTGTCCAACGAGAATTCGTCGTCGGTCAAATTGAAGCCATAACTCAGCAGGTCTTTAGCTAATAAAATACCGTCGACATGATCTTTGTTATCACTGACTACCGGATAACGGCTATGTTGGCTATCGATAACGATGGGTAGGAATTCTTCGACACGCTGACTTTTATCGATGGTGACCATTTGCGAGCGTGGGATCATGATATCCCGCACCTTCAATTCGGCGACATCCAGTACGCCTTCGATCATTTCCTTGGTGTCGTTATCAATCAGGTCGCGCTCTTCGGCGTCCTGAATTAAATCGACCAGTTCTTCTCGACTTTTCGGCTCACCGGTAAAGACTTGCAGCAAACGTGCTGCCCATGACTTATTCGATGAACCGTTGCTAGAGTGGGGACTGTCGTCGCTCATTAGCTGTTAATACTCCACATGCTCTTGATCTAAAGGTTAATAAGGATCGTTAATGGCAAACTGAGCCAGAATGTCGCGTTCCAATTGCTCCATTTGCTCGGCTTGTTGTGTTTCAATATGGTCATAACCTAGCAAATGCAAGGTGCCGTGTACAATCATATGCGCCCAGTGGTGCGCTTCGGCCTTGCCTTGCTGTTCCGCTTCTGCGGCTACCACCGCACAGCAAATGACTAAATCACCGAGTAACGGCAAGGGCTCTGGTGTTGGGTTTTCAAAAGCAAAAGATAGCACATTGGTGGGTTTATCTTTACCACGGTAGTCGCGATTCAGTTGCTGGCTTTCTTCGGCGCTGGTCATGCGCACGGTGAGTTCTGCTTGCGTTTGCTGGTAACCGGCCGCTGCTAAGGCGGCGGCCACATAACGGGTGATAGTTTCATCGTCAGGAGCTTGCGCGGGGCTGACTACTCGTTGTACATCAACCTCGACCGCAATGGCCGTACTCGGTTCAAGCATTGTCATCTTCACCGCTCTGTTTTTGCTGGCGTTGCTGCTGTTGCCGTTGACGCAGACTGTCGGCTTGCTCATAGGCTTCTACGATACGCTGTACAACCGGGTGACGCACCACATCACCAGCCTGAAAGAAGGTGAAGCTGATATCGTTAACCTCACGTAACACTTCAATCGCGTGACGTAGCCCTGAACGCTGTCCTCGTGGCAAGTCTATCTGGGTGATATCGCCGGTGATGACTGCGCGTGAATTAAAGCCGATGCGGGTTAAAAACATTTTCATTTGCTCGGCGGTAGTATTTTGGCTTTCATCCAGAATGATGAAGGCATCGTTGAGTGTACGACCACGCATGTAAGCCAATGGCGCAACTTCGATGACGTTGCGTTCAATCAGCTTCTCTACTTTTTCAAAGCCCAACATTTCAAACAGGGCGTCGTATAACGGACGCAAATAAGGGTCGACTTTTTGTGCTAAATCGCCTGGCAAAAAACCCAACTTCTCGCCAGCTTCAACCGCTGGACGAGTCAGCAGAATACGGCGTATCTCTTGCCGCTCTAACGCATCGACCGCGCACGCCACTGCTAAATAGGTTTTACCGGTACCGGCGGGACCAATACCAAAGTTAACATCATGGCTGAGTATCGCCCGCACATATTGTGCCTGATGGTGGTTACGAGGTTTGATAATGCCGCGTTTGGTTTTGATATGGGTCATCTTTTCGGCGGCAGGGTCGCCTTGATCTTGCTCTAACACCTTCGCCTGCTGAATCGCCAAATGCACTTGCTGTGGCTCAATGGCGTTTTGCTGTCCCTTGACTGGCGCTGTTTCGACATATAAATCGAGTAAGATTTTCTTACTCGCAGCCACCGTCGCCGGTTCACCAATGAGGCGGAACTGATGTCCTTTGTGGGTAATTTCTACACCCAGACGGCGTTCGATGTGTTTGATGTTATCATCAAAGGGACCGCAAAGGTGCGAAAGCCGGCCTAAATCGGCCGGCTCAAGTTCGATATCTACAGTGGTTAACGATTGAGTCAATGCATACCTCGTTATTGATTGACGGCTGGCGTAAATTGACCAACCCCAAGCTCGTTGGCGTCGGTTTGTGCCGGCGCTCGAGCCAAAATACTTTGTGGTGATGTATCCACCCGTAAGCCCATGTCTTTTTCTTCGCGCAACAGTTCGCCGCGTAACGAGTTGGGTAGCACCTCGACAATGCGGACATCAACAAATTGACCGATCATATGTGGTTGACCAACAAAGTTAACCACACGATTGTTTTCGGTACGACCACTCAGTTCCATCGGGTTCTTCTTCGATGGACCGGTGACTAAAATACGTTGTTCGGTATCCAACATACGCCGCGCATGGGCTTGTGCCTGTTGGTTAATACGCTGTTGTAACAGCTGTAAGCGTTGCTTCTTGGTCGCCTCGCTGACGTCATCGGGTAAATCCGAAGCCGGTGTACCAGGGCGTGCGCTATAAATGAAGCTAAAACTCAAATCGAAATCAATCGCCTGAATCAGGTTCATGGTGTCTTCGAAGTCAGCGTCGCTCTCACCGGGAAAGCCAATAATAAAGTCTGACGACATGGCGATATCCGGACGGGCCTTTTTCAGCGCACGGATCTTTGACTTATATTCAATCGCTGTGTGACCGCGTTTCATCAATGCTAACACGCGGTCAGAGCCGCTCTGAACCGGCAAATGCAAGTGGCTGACCAATTCCGGAATGGTTTTGTAAGCCTCAATGATATCGTCGGTGAACTCAACCGGATGCGATGTGGTGTAGCGAATACGGTCAATACCATCAATGGCGGCGATCAAATGCAACAGTTCGGCGAAGCGACAAATGCTGCCGTCAAAATGCTCGCCACGGAAAGCGTTGACGTTCTGCCCCAACAGGTTAACTTCGCGCACGCCTTGCTCGGCTAACTGCGCAATTTCGTATATCACATCGTCCACCGGACGGCTGACTTCTTCACCACGAGTGTAAGGTACAACACAGAACGTGCAATATTTACTGCAACCTTCCATGATCGACACAAAGGCGCTGGGACCCTCGGCTTTAGGATCGGGTAAGCGGTCGAATTTTTCGATTTCTGGAAAAGAAATATCAACCATCGGTGCTTTATCGTTTTGCACGCTTTTCACCATTTCCGGCAAGCGGTGCAAGGTTTGCGGTCCAAACACGATATCCACGAATGGGGCGCGGGCGCGAATGGCGTCGCCTTCTTGCGAGGCGACACAGCCACCGACACCAATCACCAATTCAGGCTTTTTATCTTTGAGATGCTTCCAGCGGCCTAACTGGTGAAAAACTTTTTCTTGCGCTTTTTCACGGATCGAGCAGGTATTGAGCAAGATCAGGTCGGCGTGTTCCGGCTCTTCAGCCACGTCGTAGCCGTGAGTTGCCTGCAGTAGATCGGCCATTTTTGCCGAATCGTACTCGTTCATCTGACAACCCCAGGTTTTGATATATAACTTTTTACTCATGATCGCTTACTTACCACCGTGCCTATTACATGTATTGCCGAATTCGCCGATGCGAATGGCATGCAACCTTGATCAGGATGCGCAGGGCGCATATTTTATCGCGAAGCGGGGGGCTTTGCCAATCATTAGCTGGGACGACGTGCTTGACCGCGAATTGCTAGGTAGCCAGCCAGCATGATCACCAGCGCTCCGAACAACATATGCCAGTATAGCGGCTCTTGCCAAAACCAGTAGCCAAACAGCGCGGCAAAGAGCACCGAGCTATAGGTAAATACTCCCACTTGCGACGGCGACGCAATAGAGAACGCGCGGGTCATCGCCAATTGACCTATGACGGCCAGCAAGCCCATGGCGGCGATGCCCAGCCAGCTATCGGCACTGACCGTTTGCCATTGCCAAATGAGTGGAATCGCTGAAAAAACGGTGGCTAACAAAGAAAAATAAAACACAATAACAGAGGTCGATTCGGTATCTGACAAGCGTCGAATAACGGTTTTTACCAAGGCGGCAAAGCAGGCTGCAATAAGCGCCACGGCAACAATCGGTGATAATTCGCTATGTAACGGGTCAAGAAAAATAAAAACGCCGCTAAAGCCGATAGCAATGGCAACAATAGTTTGCCGGCTGATGGCTTCGGCTAACCACAGGCGACTAATGATGGGAATTAAAAACGGCGCTAGCAGCAGTACCAAGGTGGCCTGTGCCAGTGGAATGTTGGCGATAGCGTAAAAAAATAAGTACATGGCCACCATGCCGACGCTGCCGCGTAACAAATGCAGGTGCCACTTCCGGGTGCGTAAATTACCTACGCCTTTGCGTAATAAAAACGGTAATAACACCAATAACGCAAACAGGTTTCGAAAAAACACCAATTGCGCAAAATTAACGTCGTCGCTGAGCCATTTGACCAGCGCACTGACGCTAGCGAAACTCAATTCTGCCATTAACACCAGCGCTGATGCGATGATCACCGCATACGGATGGTCACGACTAAAAAGTGCAGGAGATGACATGCTGGATGACGACTTCCATGAGTTAACCTAAGCAGGCTTGTAGTGTATCAAAGTTCTGGCGACTATGCGGCTGTATTCCGTTGCCAAATTTCACTATGATGACGGCATTAAGCGAGGGGTGCCGAGCAGGCAAACATAACGACAGAGGCGGCAATGCAAATAGTCATTATCGGTGGTGGAATGGTGGGGGCCGCAGCGGCTTTAAGTTTGGCACAAGCCGGTCATCAGATAACTCTGGTTGAGCGTGACCGCGCGCCACAGCAAACTAACGATGGTGATTGGGACCTACGTATTTCGTCGATTCATCATGGTAATTTGAACTGGTTAGCGCAACTAAACGTGTTAAGCGCCATACCCGCGACGCGCTACTATGACTATCAGCAATTGTCAGTAACCACCGCCGATGGCGCTGAGTTGAGTTTTCACAGCGATGAGTTAGGCATTGTCCAGCTGGGTGCCATGATCGAAAACCGCGCGCTTCAGGCTGCTTTATGGCAGCGATTAAGCGAGCAGCCGCAGTTGCGTTTATTAAGTTCCGCGGCGGTGGATAGCATTGACCGCCGTCAACAGCGAGTACATTTGGCTGACGGTGAGTCGCTACCGTATCAGTTGCTACTGGGTGCCGATGGGCATAATTCTATGGTGGCGCGCGCCGCCGGTATCGGCTATCGCGGTTGGGACTATGGGCAACGTTGTTTGTTGGCGACGGTACGCTGTCAACAGCCGTTAGCGCCGCATACATGGGAAGTATTTCGCCAGCAAGGACCGTATGCCATCCTGCCGTTAGGCGAACGCTTAGCCTGTTTAATCGATTACCGCAGTCAGGTCGAATGGCAGCCGTTATTGGAGCAGGGGCGCGAGGCGGTGGCAAGCGAGCTACACCATACCTTTCATGAGCGAGTCGGTGCCTTTGAGTTACTGCATCACGCCAGTTTTGCTATCGCGCGCTGGCGCGCGTTGCAGTATTTTCAGCAAAACATCGCGTTGTTAGGCGATGCCGCGCACAGTATCCATCCGTTAGCGGGGCAAGGGGTTAACTTGGGCTTTGCCGATGTACGTAGTTTGACGAAGGCGTTACAGCAGCCGTCGTTAGATACAGCGCTAGCAGATTATCAACGCCAGCGTATGCGCCAGAATCAGCAGATGATGCGTGCCATGGACGCCTGCCACGTGGGCTTTCGCAGCGAACAATGGGGGGTATCGCTGTTACGTCGAGCCGGATTGGCTACGTTGCAACGTGTGCCGTTGTTGAAGCAGCAAGTATTGCGTTACGCGGTCGGGCTGGCTTGAACCCTGGTCGGTGAAATGCGTTATTTAGAGACAAAAAATTTAGAGACAAAAAACTTAGAGACAAAAAAACCGCCTGCTGGCGGTTCTTGTTGTTGCTATAGGCACCTAATTATCAAAGATAATTGGTGCGGAGGGAGGGACTTGAACCCTCACGAGCTTTCGCTCACTAGCACCTGAAGCTAGCGCGTCTACCAATTCCGCCACCACCGCAACATCGTTTACATCTTAACTACTTGGAAGCTTGGCAGGGGTACCAGGACTCGAACCTGGGAATGACGGGATCAAAACCCGCTGCCTTACCAACTTGGCTATACCCCTACAAAGACTTTCAATGTCGCGCTCAGGTTGCTTGCAATGGCAGGGGTACCAGGACTCGAACCTGGGAATGACGGGATCAAAACCCGCTGCCTTACCAACTTGGCTATACCCCTACAATCTGACTTGCAAGAACGCGTGGTGCGGAAGGAGAGACTTGAACTCTCACGCCTTGCGGCACTGGAACCTAAATCCAGCGTGTCTACCAATTCCACCACTTCCGCATTATTGGTGGCTACGGCGGGATTCGAACCTGCGACCCCAGCATTATGAGTGCTGTGCTCTAACCAGCTGAGCTACGTAGCCTTTCCGATAACGTTTCGCGCTCCTTGAGTGCGGCGCGTATTATGCAAATCAGGATCGATAGCGTCAAGTATCTTTTTCATAAAAAGCCGCTGAAAATGACTGTTTGCTCAAAAAATGCTTAAATCGGTCAAATAAATAGCAGTTTTTGGCATCACTTCGGTATTAATCGACTAGCAAATACTCGACGGTCGAAACCACACGTACTTTCTTCAGATAAGGGGTCGATGAGTCGCGATCAGCGATACTAAAGATACCCTGTTGGGCACGCCTAATTTTACCCACCTGACTGCCAGAGTCAGCCGCAAACTTGGTTGCTACCTCACGTGCATTACGGGTGGCTTCTTCGATCATGGTGGGTTTGATGTCATTTAAACCGGTAAACAAATACTCAATTCGACTGCTGTACATGTCACCGCTAATGGCGATACCCTTTTTACCGAGTTCGGCGACGTGTTGCAGTGCTTCACGCACGGCGTCGACTTGATTGGTATAAACCGTGATGGTTTGCTGCGCCGAATAGCGTAACCCGACGTCATTGCTGCTATAAGCTTGCGCCACCTTATCGGTCACTTGTGGTGCGGTTAAAGACACTTCGTCGGCGCTAAAACCACGCTCAAGTAAGAATGCGTTTATCGCTGCGGCATCACTTTCTAACTGCTGATAAACCTCGTTCAAGTTATTGCCAGCGCGGACGAATTGCACCGGCCAAATCGCGGTATCGGCTTTTACCTCACGTTCGGCTAGCCCTTTTACCGTGACTGTACGCGAATAGCTTTGCAAGGTATCGACGCTACGTACTGCACTGTAACCTAAAATCAGGCTAGCAATAACGACCGCCACCGCTAACAACAGATTGGATTTTGACATGCTTTAATTCCTTTTTAGCAGAACAACTACCAAGGTAGCTGTTCTCCGTTACTATGTAAAAATTGACCACTGTTGTCGCGATTAAGTTCATCAATACGTTTGAGTAAACGCTCGGCTGCTTCGCTGGCGCTGATGTCACCGTTACCGCCAACCATATCGGTTTGCACAAAACCGGGGTGGAATAAACCAACGGCGATACCGCGATCGGCTAAATCATGGCTTAATGACACCGCCGCGGCGTTAAGCGCTGCTTTTGACATGCGATAACCATAATAGCCGCCAGAGCCGTTATCAGCCATCGAACCCATGCGGCTGGTAATAAAGACTAATTTACTGCCGTCATCAAGGTTATCCAACAAGAACTCGGTGACATTGAGCGGCGCCAACGCGTTGACTTCAAATTGTGCTCGCACCATGCCCGCATCGACGTTACCCAGCTGGCCATCATGTAACAAGCCAGCGTTGTTGATCAAAATGTCGATATTTTTATCGGCAAGCTGCTCTTGTAGTTTCAATAAGTCGGCTTCGCGGGTCAGGTTGATGCTGTCAATAATGTCGGCATCGGTTTCATGTAAGTCGCTGGATGCCCGTCGACACACGGCAATCACATGGTCACCGCGGGCGCAAAATTGCTGCGTCAGTGCCAGCCCGATACCACGATTGGCGCCGGTGATCAGTACGGTTTTTTTGCTCATCGAAAAACTCCTTTTTAATCGTCCGACAGACCACCTTGGGTCAGTTTTTTCGGGTCCAATAATTCGCTTAATCGCTGCCGTGATAGATCGGTCATTTCTTCGGCCACATCGATGATTGCGCGCTTTTCCTTATAGGCGCGTTTAGCGATGTCGGCGGCTTTGTTATAGCCAATTACCGGGTTTAGAGCCGTGACTAAAATGGGATTTTTAGCCAGTGCGTGCTCGATTTGCTCTTCGTTCACGCTGAAGTCAGCAATCGCTTGGTCGGCTAACGCATGACAACTGTTACTCAGTAACTCAATGCTTTGCAGTAAATTATAGGCGATAACTGGCAGCATCACGTTGAGTTGGAAGTTACCTGCTTGTGCGGCCGTGGTAATGGTACTGTGGTTGCCGCTCACTTGCGCCACCACCATAGTCACCGCTTCCGGGATGACAGGGTTAACTTTACCGGGCATGATGCTGCTGCCGGGTTGCAGTGCGGTCAAGCTGATTTCGCCTAGACCGGCTAAAGGCCCGCTATTCATCCAACGTAAATCATTGCTGATTTTCATCAGCGTAGCAGCCAGCGTGTTCAGGTGACCGGACAAGAGTAAGCTGGTCTCTTGACCGGCGATGCCAGCGAATAAGCAGTCATGCGCGGTAAATGATAGCTCGGTAAAGTCAGATAAGGCGTCGTTGAACGCCTCGGCGAAGCCTTGCGGTGCATTAATGCCGGTGCCGATAGCGGTACCGCCTTGGCTAAGACGCTGTAGCGCCGGTTGTAGCTGCTTGATTTGATCTACACTGAGCTGTAATTGCTGTGCCCAACTTTCCAGTTCCTGCGCCATGGTTAACGGCATCGCGTCCATTAAGTGGGTGCGTCCGGTTTTAACCACGTGGCTAAGCTGGCCGGCTTTATGGCGGATACTGTCGATCAGGTGCTCGGCGGCTGGTAGCAACTGTTCGGCAACCGCTAGGGCTGAGCTAACAGCAATCGTGGTTGGAATAACATCGTTACTGCTTTGTCCACGGTTAACGTCATCGTTGGGATGGATGTCGATGTTCGACTCGCGCCTGGCTAAATTGGCGATGACTTCATTGGCGTTCATGTTACTGCTGGTGCCTGAGCCGGTTTGAAACACGTCGACCGGAAACTGATCGAGCCAGCGGCCGTCGTAAATGGTCAGCGCCGCATCCTGAATGGCCTTGGCTTTGTCAGCCTCGATATTATCCAGCTTTAAATTAGCTTGCGCGGCGCAATATTTAACTAACGCCAGTGCTTTAATAAAACCCTCCGGCAGGGTCAGACCGCTGATCTTGAAATTATTGACTGCACGCTGTGTCTGAGCGCTGTAGAGCGCATCTGCTGGTACTTCGATGTCGCCCATTGAATCTTTTTCGATACGAGTTTTCATCACCATCACTCCTTTGCTGAAACCGCTGCTGACCAGATTGGCTAGCCGGTTTTTAGGTTGGCTGCACGGATAACTGTTAACAGCTTAGACTATAACAGCGTACTGCCGATTGTCAGCGCTGGATCAGTGCTAGGGTGCTGGGAGAGGGGCGGGAGCAGGTAAGAAAAGTTGCCGTCGACAGCGCTGTCGACGGCAGCCATGATTAAACGTTAAAGCGGAAGTGGATCACATCGCCATCTTTAACGATGTATTCTTTTCCTTCTAAACGCCATTTACCGGCGTCTTTAGCACCTTGCTCACCGTTAAATTCGATGTAGTCTTGATAGCCGACGACTTCGGCGCGGATGAAGCCTTTTTCAAAGTCGGTATGAATGCGACCTGCGGCTTGTGGGGCTGTGGCACCGACGGGAATGGTCCAGGCCCGCACTTCTTTAACGCCAGCGGTGAAGTACGTTTGTAAGTTAAGTAACTCGTAACCACCACGAATGACGCGATTGAGACCGGGTTCGCTTTGCCCTAACTCGGCTAAAAAGTCGGCCTTTTCTTCGTCATCAAGTTCGGCAATTTCTGATTCGATAGCCGCACAAACAGGTACCACGACAGCATTCTCACCAGCAGCTAACTCGCGTACTTTGTCTAAAAACGGATTATTTTCAAACCCGTCTTCGTTGACGTTGGCGATATACATGGTGGGTTTTAAGGTCAGCAGGTTATAGGAGCGAATAGTGGCTAAATCGTCTTTATCCAAGCCTACCGAACGCGCCATTTTGCCTTCATCCAGTACCGGTTTAACCTTTTCGAGTACCGCAATTTCAGCTTTGGCTTGTTTATCGCCACCTTTGGCTCGTTTGGCCAGACGTAGTAACGCTTTATCGACGCTATCCAGATCGGCCAAGGCTAACTCGGTGTTGATGGTATCGATATCATCAAGCGGATCGATAGTACCGTTAACGTGCACGATGTTATCGTTTTCAAAGCAGCGCACAACGTGCCCGATAGCATCGGTTTCACGAATGTTGGCTAAAAATTTGTTACCCAGGCCTTCGCCCTGAGACGCGCCTTTCACCAAGCCTGCAATGTCAACGAATTCCATGGTGGTGGGCAGTACGCGCTGCGGGTTGACGATATCAGCTAGCTTTTGTAAACGGCTGTCCGGCACCGGTACAACGCCGGTATTTGGCTCAATGGTACAAAACGGAAAATTGGCAGCTTCGATGCCGGCTTTAGTTAATGCGTTAAATAGGGTCGATTTGCCCACATTGGGTAAACCGACGATGCCACACTTGAATCCCATTTTGTGTTTACCTTTTATGCGTTTGCTTTAAAACTGTGTAGTCGTTGTTGGGCTTTGGCTAAACCTTGTTCGCGCAGTATTTGTACGCTAGCACAGGCCTCATCAATGGCTGCTGCGATGAGTTCAAATTCGCTGCTGGGTGGCTTGCCTAATACGAACCCGGTAACGCGGCTTTTGTCGCCCGGATGGCCGATGCCCAGACGTAAGCGTAAAAACTGCTGACTACCCAGTTTTGCAATAATGTCTTTAATACCGTTATGACCGCCAGCACCACCGCCGCGCTTAAAACGCGCAACGCCAGGTGGCAAGTCCAATTCGTCATAAGCCACTAAAATTTGCTCGGGCGCAATTTTATAAAAATTCGCCATCGCGGCAACGGCTTTACCACTGAGGTTCATAAAGGTATCGGGAATTAACAGGCGAACATCACTGCTGCCTTGTTGTAATCGCACCGAAGCACCAAAAAATTTACTGTCAGGAGTAAGCGTGAGGCGATATTGACGCGCCAGTTGGTCAATGAACCAAACACCGGCATTATGACGGGTATGTTGATATTCGGGGCCTGGATTACCCAGGCCCACAATCAGACGAATGTCGTTATCCATGGCTGGATAGAGACTTATTCTTCGTCTTTTTTCACGTTAGCCGCAGGTACTTCAGCAGAGGTTTCTTCTGATGCTTCAGTTTCTTCGGCTTCTTTACGTTGTGCAGCGATTGAAACAACCGCTTGGTCGTGGTCTTCACCTTTGTTTAACTCAACCAATTCTACGCCTTGTGGCAGTTTCAGGTCGGTTAAGTGCAGGGTGTCGCCCAGCGCCAATGCTGCGATATCAACTTCCAGATACTCTGGTAAGTCTTTAGGCAAGCAAGTAATTTCTACGTCAGTGACGTGGTGAACTACCATACCGCCTTCATCTTTAACACCTTTCGCTGTCGCTTCGTTTAAGAAGTGCAGAGGGATGTTAGTATGCAGTTTGTGGCCCGCTTCAACGCGCTGGAAATCGATGTGAGTCAATTTCGGTTTGTACGGGTGACGCTGCATGTCTTTAACGATGGCTTGATATTTCTTGCCATCAACGTCGAGCGTTAAAATGTGCGAGTAAAACGCTTCGTAGTCAGCCATGTTGTTAACCTTGTTATGGTCTAAGGTCAACGCTAAAGGCTCTTTCTCGCCACCGTATAAAATAGCAGGTACTTTTTCAGCACGACGAAGGCGGCGGCTCGCACCTTTCCCTAAGTCAGTACGTAGTTCTGCTTTAATGGTAAAATCTAATTCTGCCATCTTGGATTATCTCCGCAAGATCATGATTTGTTTTGTATTCGCGACCAAATACAAAACCCGTTTTGGTAACCCCCATGGAGATGCTTTAGCAAAGCAAATACTGATTGCTGTTAACTGCAATAAAACACCGAGTATTCAGGGGCGCGGCATACTACCACCGCAAGCCGCCAAAAGCAATAACGAGCGCTTGCGATAACTAAAAAAACACCCCGCGAGAGCGAGGTGTTTCAGTGATTTCAGCTAACGCGGGTGGCGCGGCTTATTTAATATTCAAACATCGCCGAAATCGATTCTTCGTTGCTGACTCGGCGTAAGGCTTCTGAAAGCATACCGCTTAAGGTCAATTGCGTGACTTTACCACTGCTTTTCATATCGTCAGATAATGGAATGCTATCGGTAACAATCAGTTCGTCGATTTCTGAGTTGCTAATGTTGGCTACCGCATTGCCAGAAAAGACCGGATGAGTGGCGTAGGCGAACACCCGCTTGGCGCCATTAGCTTTCAACGCGGAAGCGGCTTTACACAAGGTGCCACCGGTATCAATCATGTCGTCGACAATAATACAATCGCGCCCTTCAACATCACCGATGATGTTCATGACTTGCGAAACATTGGCCGATGGACGACGTTTGTCGATGATGGCTAAGTCGATGTCATTAAGTAGTTTGGCGACTGCGCGAGCACGTACTACACCACCGATATCCGGTGATACTACCACCGGGCGATCAAATTGTTGCTGGCGCATATGTTCTAGTAACACCGGGCTGCCGAAGACGTTATCTACTGGTACATCAAAGAAGCCTTGAATCTGTTCGGCGTGCAGGTCGACGGTCAGTACTCGGTCTACACCAACGCTGGATAAAAAGTCGGCAACGACTTTGGCGGTAATGGGTACCCGTGCTGAACGCACACGACGATCCTGACGAGCATAGCCAAAATAAGGCATTACGGCAGTGATGCGACCTGCAGAGGCGCGCCGTAATGCGTCGACCATGACGATCAGCTCCATCAGGTTGTCGTTGGTTGGCGCGCAAGTCGATTGAATGATGAAGACATCTGAACCACGTACATTTTCGTTAATTTGTACGCTAATTTCACCGTCGCTAAAGCGGCCTACGTCGGCTTCGCCAAGTTTGATGTATAAGCGGTCAGCAATTTTACGGGCTAGTTCTGGTGTTGCGTTACCAGCGAAAAGCTTCATGTCAGGCACAGTAAACCTCGACCTTTTTGGGTTAATTTGGAGTACCAGCGCATCAGGCGCTACGCTGATTAAGACGCGCCGGCAGCGTTGGCGAGTGCGTCAATAACGGGTGACTGATTGAGACCGCGAGCTACAAAAGCGCTACAGTTTGCCGGCAACTGCGCGTGTGCTGCGCGCGCTTCCGCCTCTGTGGCAAAACTGCCGAAAATGCAAGCTCCCGTGCCAGTTAACCGAGCCGGGGCGTATTCTAACAACCAGCTTAATAGCTTGGCAACTTCCGGGTAACGCTGACAGACCAGTTGCTGAAAATCGTTATGGCTATTGGCAAAATACCAATCGGCAAAGTCGATAGACGCGGTTTGACGCGGTAAATCGGGATGTTGAAACAGCTCAGCGGTAGCAATATGGAGGTCATTGGGCTTGGCGACCAGATACCATGGACAGGCTGGTGATGCCGGGAAAAATTGTTCACCGACACCGCGCGCAAAAGCGGCTTGGCCATAAATAAAAATTGGTACGTCAGCACCTAAGCTTAGCGCCAATTGTCGCAGCTCGGTATCGCTAATGGATAATTGCCAAAGATGTCGTAACCCCAGCAAGGTGGTCGCCGCGTCGGAAGAGCCGCCCCCCAAACCACCACCAGCGGGTAGTAGTTTTTGCAAACCGATAGAGACCCCAGTAACAGGCTGTTGATGTTGTTCGGCATAGTGCTTTAACAAACGTGCCGCTTTCATCACCAGATTGTCGTCGGTGGCGATACCGCTATCGTCAAGCAATTCGATTTGTTGATCTGAGCGCGGTTGAAAGCGCAGCCTATCGCCCACGTCTAAAAACTGAAATAACGTTTCCAGTTGATGATAACCGTCGTTACGACGTCCGGTGATATGTAGAAATAGATTGAGTTTTGCCGGTGCAGGTAGCGTTATTGTGGTGCTAGCGTCCATTGCGAAACCTTTACTTTGATACGGTATTGTGGCGACGTCAATTCAACCGCGTGCGGTAGTTTTAACAAATCGTTACGCACTGCTCGGTAATCTTGTAGCTGGGCGCTCCAACGCTGATCTGACAGGGTTAGCGCGAGTTCAGCGATATGTCCATCCTGATAATAGTGCAAATTTTCAGCGGCGCTTGGTTGGCGACCAATCACCAGTTGCTGCATGGTGGCAATGGGTAATTGCAGGTTCAAAACCCGCGCTAACAAACGTTTGACATCGCGATCACGCCATTGTTGGCCTTCATCATCGGTTAAAATGGCACCCTTAGCCGACGCCTCAAGGGTGGCCAACGTGCCTTTTAAAGGGTGGGAAAAGCGCATGCTAAGATGTGTCGCTGTTTGCTGCCAGCGGAGATAAACCGCATGCCGCTCGTCGGCGACAAGATCGAATACCGCGACTTGGCCGTCGAGCTGCCAATCGTTAAGGTTTGCTAAGCGTTGTTGTTGCTCAGCGATCAAGTGTTGATCGACTTGATTCGCTTGATAGCTAGGTTGTGGCGGGCGGCTGGCACAGGCGCTCAGCAGCAATAACAAGCAAGTACAGATGAGCAGGCGCATGAACAGGCTGGGTCCTTATGGGTTAACAAGCAAGCACAGCTGGCGCTGTTGGTGGCAAATAGTTCACCAGAAATCCTAGGTGCTTTCAATGGTTAATCCTTTAACGTACAATAAGCGCCCCAATTAACGCGTGCATTACAGGTATTTGTTAGCGCTGTTATGACCATTTTAGCCTTAGGTATAAACCACAAAACGGCATCGGTAGAGCTGCGAGAAAAAGTCGCTTTTAATGCCGAGCAGCTAGATACAGCGCTAGCGGCATTATGTCAGCTAGAGGGTGTCGCCGAGGCAGTCATTGTGTCTACCTGTAACCGCACCGAGCTGTATTGCCATGGCTCCATGTCCGCAGATATCGTTATCGGCTGGTTGGCCGGTTACCACCGCATGGCACCGCAGCAGATCCAGCAACACGCCTATTTACATAGCGATGAAGACGCAATTCGCCACTTAATGGCGGTTGCCAGTGGTTTAGATTCGCTGGTTTTAGGCGAACCGCAAATTTTAGGACAAGTTAAGCAAGCCTATCAAATGGCGAAGCGACAAGCTGCTGTCGGGGGAGTGCTAGAACGCTTATTTCAACGCACCTTTAGCGTGGCTAAAACCGTCCGCACCGATACCGATGTGGGTCAAAATGCGGTGTCAGTGGCGTTTGCGGCAGTGAACTTGGCGAAACACATCTTTGCTCAATTAAGTCAGTCACGGGTGTTGCTGGTCGGTGCCGGTGATACCGCTGAGCTGGTTGCTCAGCATCTGCAAGAACAGGGCGTCGAGCAAATCATGGTGGCTAATCGAACCTTGGCGCGGGCGCAGGAATTAAGCCAACGCATTGAAGCCGAACCGCATAGTCTTGCCGAGCTACCGCAGTTGTTACCACGTGCCGATATCGTCATTAGCTCTACCGCAAGCACCTTGCCGATTGTTGGCAAAGGAATGGTCGAGACGGCATTAAAACAACGCCGTCATAAACCTATCTTGCTGGTTGATTTGGCGGTGCCGCGCGATATTGAAGAACAGGTTAACGAGCTAGACGATGCTTACTTGTATACCGTCGACGATTTACAGGGCATCATCAGTGAGAATATTCGCAATCGCGAACAAGCGGCGCAGCAAGCATTAGCGATTATTGCGCAGCACAGCCAAGAATTCTTGGCCTGGCTGCGATCTTTGAACAGCGTTGATATGATCCGCGCCTACCGGCAACAGGGTATGGCGTTAGCGCAGCAGCAGTTGCAGCGCGCTCAACAACAGTTACAAACCGGTAAAGCCGCCGATGAAGTATTAGCAGAATTGGCTAACCGTTTATCGAATCAATTATTACACCGTCCTACCCAAGCCATCAAAAACGCCGGTGAGAGCGGTGATATGAATGCCCTTGCGGCGTTCCGACATCTTTATGACAGCGAACAATAAGGCGTAGTCAGCGAATGAATCCATCCATTATGCGTAAGCTTGAGGGCTTACTCGAACGTTACCAAGAGGTGCAGGCGTTACTGAGCGAGCCCTCTGTTATCAACGATCAGAATCGTTTTCGGGCGTTGTCCAAGGAATACTCGCAGTTAGAAGAAATTGCCGCCGAGTTTAGCCGTTATCAGCAAGCTCAGGAAGACGTGCAAACCGCCGCAGAAATGTTGCAAGAAGACGATGCTGAAATGCGCGCCATGGCCGAAGACGAGTTGTCCCAAGCTAAGCAGCAACAAGAGCAATTGACGCAAAGCTTACAAGTGTTATTGCTGCCGCGCGACCCGAACGATGACCGGTCTTGCTATGTCGAAATTCGTGCCGGTGCGGGAGGTGATGAGGCGGCTATTTTTGCCGGCGACTTATTCCGTATGTATAGCCGTTATGCTGAGCAGCGTGGCTGGAAAGTCAGTATGGTGAGTGCCAGCGACGGCGAACATGGTGGCTATAAAGAAGTCATAGCTCATGTGAGTGGCGAAGGCTGCTACGGACGCATGAAATTTGAGTCTGGTGGTCACCGCGTGCAACGTGTACCCGAAACTGAATCGCAGGGGCGTATTCATACCTCGGCGTGTACCGTTGCCGTGTTGCCAGAAATTCCTGAAGCGGAAGCTATCGAGATCAATCCGGCCGATTTGCGAGTCGATACCTACCGTGCATCAGGCGCTGGTGGTCAGCATGTTAACCGAACCGATTCGGCGATCCGGTTAACCCATATTCCGACCGGTGTCGTCGTGGAATGTCAGGACGAACGCTCGCAGCATAAAAACCGCGCCAAGGCGATGTCGGTTTTACAAGCGCGCTTACAAAAGCTAGAAGACGATAAACGCCAGCAAGAAGAAGCCAGTACACGCCGTAATTTAGTCGGTAGTGGTGACCGTTCAGAGCGCATTCGGACCTACAATTACCCACAAAGTCGGGTTACCGACCACCGCATTAACTTGACCCTATATCGTTTAGACGAAGTGTTAGCGGGAAGTCTGGATTTGCTTTTGGATGCCATCGTGCAAGAGCATCAAGCTGACCAATTAGCGGCCTTGGCGGATAATGCTTGAGCCGCATCAACCGACCTTAGCGCTCGTCTGGCAGCAGGCGACTACGCAGTTAAAGCGTGTCTCGGAAACGCCACGTTTAGATGCGCAGATTTTACTTTGCCAGGTGTTGCAGCAAGCCCCCAGCTATTTGCATACGTGGCCAGAGCGTCAGTTAACGGCAGCGCAGCAGCAGGCATTTCAGGCCTTATTAGCGCGCCGTCTGCGCGGCTTACCGATGGCTTATATTACTGGCCAGCGTGAGTTTTGGTCGCTGCCCTTGCAAGTTAGCGATGCCACGCTGATCCCGCGTCCGGATACCGAAGTGTTAGTTGAACACGCCTTAACATTGGCATTACCGGCGACCGCAAAGGTATTAGATTTAGGTACCGGCAGCGGCGCTATTGCATTGGCGCTAAAGCACGAGCGACCGGCTTGGCAAGTGCATGCTGTCGAGCAAAGCCCAGCCGCATTAGCGGTTGCTAAAAGTAACGCTGAACAACTTGATTTGGCGGTGACTTTTTATCAAGGTAGTTGGTTTGCTGGGTTGCCACAAACGGCGACTGACCGATTTGATTTAATTGTTGCTAACCCGCCCTATATCGACATCGACGATCCGCACTTACAGCAAGGCGATGTGCGTTTTGAGCCGAGTTCAGCGTTAGTTGCCGAAAATAACGGCTTTGCCGATTTGTTTTACCTCATTCAGCATGCTCGACAGCACTTAAAAAGCGCTGCTTGGTTGTTGTTAGAGCACGGCTATACGCAGGCTGCCGCAGTTAGAGATAAGTTTGTCGAATCAGGTTATAAAAAGGTTAATAGCGTTGTAGATTATGCTAATGTGGAACGGATAACAGCCGCACAATATGATCAAGGATTGGTGACTAGCGATGAGTAGCCAGTTTATGTTTGCTGACGATAGTGCAGCAAAAGTACCCAATTTACCCGAAGAGTTTTGGAAAGTTCTGATCGTCGATGATGAGCCCGAAGTGCATGCGGTGACTAAGTTGGCGTTAAGTGATTTCAGTTTTCTTGGTCGAGGGTTACAGTTTTTTTCGGCACATTCGGGCAGTGAAGCAAAACAATTGGTCAAGGATCATCCCGATGCTGCCATTGTGCTTTTAGATGTGGTCATGGAAACCGACGATGCCGGTCTTAATGTGGCGCGCTTTATTCGCGAAGAAGCAGCTAACCGCTTTACCCGCATTATTTTACGTACTGGGCAGCCGGGCCAGGCGCCTGAACGCACAGTAATCGTCAATTACGACATTAACGATTACAAATCAAAAACCGAACTGACTGCACAAAAGTTGTTTACTGCGGTGATGTCAGCGTTGCGCTCTTATCGCGATATCATGTCGATTGACCAAAGCCGTCAAGGGCTGGAGAAGATCATTTCGGCTGCTACCGATTTATACGCCTTACAATCGATGAATAGTTTTGTTGATGGCTTAGTGCAGCAACTCAGTTGGGTCATTGGTGGCGCGCGGCAGACACTATACGCCAGTGCCGACGACGATAGCAGCCACGATTATCGCGTCCGTGCAGCCTATGGCGATGACGCCCAGCCGGCCATTGGCCATACTTTACGCTCGGTTATTCCGGCGGAAGCGTTGGCCGAAGTTGATACGGTCATTAAACACCACAGCATTCATTATGGTGATGATTTTATTTTGGCTTATTGCCGTAGTCATTGTCGTCCACGTGGGGCGATTTTATATCTACAGGGTTTCTCTCGTTCGTTGAGCGATGACGACCATCATGTACTGCAACTATTCGCCGAAAACGTCCAGTTAGCGCATGATAACGTGATTTGCTTAGAAGACGCCGACCGTTTTTTAGCCACCATGACCGATGAATTAATGGGTCGTGTCAGCACCGACTATGACAGCTTCTTGGCGCAGCAACCGGTGGCTCGTTTGGCCGATGCCATTGCTGCTGAATTAGCACCCGAGCAACGTCAGGATATCGCTTGCGCTGCCTACTTATATCAACAAGCAGAAGACTTGTTGACCTGTCGTGATGACCAACCGGCAGCTTCAATGGCTACCTGTCAGCAGCGCGTTAGTCGCTCTTTGCGAGCGTTAGAGCAGGGCCATAGTAGCGCGACGCAATTAGCCCATCGGGCGCTACATGAACGTTTAGAACGCTGGGATGGCATGGGGTTACCGAAAGGCAAAGAAGGCGAACAAATTGCTTTAAGTAGCCAAATCATTATGCTGGTGCAGCAATTGCATTGCTGGTTACAGGGCTGGCAGCAGGGGCAGGACAGTGAGCAGGGGATTGTGGCTCGCTTGCAGGCCGAAAGTGGCCAGTATTACGCCCCCGATGTGCAGCAACATGTTGCTGGACGTTTAGCGCAATTGCGCGATGTTATTTAAAGGCAGTTAACGAGAAGGAAAAACTTGCTGTGTATCCGATGTTAAAGCACTTCCACCTGACGTTTGTCGGCATAACTGTGATATTATTCTTGCTGCGTTTTTTTTGGTTGCAGCGTCAATCACCCATGTTACAAAAAAAGTGGGTGAAGATTGTTCCGCATATTAACGATACCTTGTTGTTGATCAGCGCTATCGCGTTGATTGTTTACTTAGGTATTTATCCGTTTCAAACCGCGTGGCTCACCGATAAATTGGTGGGACTGGTTGGCTACATCGTATTTGCGGCTATTGCGCTTAAAGCTCGGCAGAAGCTTTGGCAATGGTTTGGTTTTTTGGTAGCGATGGGTTGGTTAGCGGTACTGTTTCACGTGGCAACCTCAAAACAAGCGATCATGTTTGGGTAATTGCTGAGGTTATATGGCGTTCTCCTATTTACAGCAGTGTCAACGCGAGCTGCTGCCTACGATAGATATTGTTTGGGAAATTAGTCGTGCATTTCATCGTGATGCAGACCACTTTATTGCGGATTTTTATCGCTCTGTGGCGGAGTTAGAGGCGCTGCGTGATGAACCCGATTTGTTACAACGAGTGGTTGCGCTTTGCGACTTTTTTTACATCAAGCAAGCATACAGTGATGCGCCGGAAGCGGTCGTCACCAGCCAACGTATTTTGATCGATCGGGTCATTGCAATGCGCACCGGCTTGCCGGTTAGCTTAGCCTTTTTATTGCAAGAGGCGGCAACCTACGCGGGGTTAACGTTGGCATTGGTTGATGCTCCCGGTTATCCGATTTTGCGCTTAGAGCAGGGTGATCGTTGTCATTTCATCGATCCGTTAAGCGGTGAGCTGATGACCACCGAACAATTACAGCAACGTTTCTCTGAGCTTGATGACAGCGATGATTTAGCCGACGGCGAGTTTAGTTGGCAAGCGCTAGATGCCGCTAACCAGCAGGATATGTTGGTGCGCTATTTGGGTGAGCTGAAACATAGCCTGATTTACGAGCGTGCTTTTGAACAAGCGCTGATCGCCATTGATATGTTGTTAACCTTATTGCCTGACGACCCATACGAGATTCGAGATCGCGGTTATGTGTATGAAGAACTGGATTGTCAGCATGTCGCGGTTGATGATTATGAGTATTTTTTAAAGCAATGTCCTGATGACCCCAGCGCACAGTTGTTGCGCTTGCAAATCGATAGTTGGTCAACCCCTGCGCAGATATTGCACTAACCAGCATTAATCATTACTGCTTAGTGACCTCTGCGCAGGTCGTTATAGCTAGACAACATAATAATAAGTGCCCCAAGCTAGATAAGGAGAGTTCATGGAGGCCAGCACAGCTTTAATACAGAACGACGGTGTCGTATTCGGTTTGCTTATGGTGATTCTGGGTGCGGTGTTTTATACCTCATCGAGCCAAAACCGATTTTTCCAAAGCTTTTATAAATACGTACCGGCGTTACTGCTGTGTTATTTTTTGCCGTCATTACTGAACACTTTTGGTATCGTCGATGGCAACAGCACAGCGGTTACCGATATTGCCATGGATTACCTTTTGCCTGCCTGTATGGTGCTGTTAACGCTGAGCTTAGATTTAAAAGCTATTGCTAGTTTGGGCATCAAAGCGCCGATTTTATTTTTAACCGGTACGCTGGGTATTGTTATCGGTGGACCCATCGCATTATTGATTGTTTCAGCCATTTTCCCTGAAATGCTGGGCGTTGATGGTCCGGATGCGGTATGGCGGGGCATGACCACTATCGCCGGTAGCTGGATTGGTGGTGGTGCTAACCAAGCGGCGATGAAAGAAGTGTTTGAAGTCGGTGGCGATATTTTTTCCGCCATGGTGACGGTAGATATCATTGTCGCTAATTTGTGGATGGCGGTGTTGCTTTATATGGCGGCTAACAGTCGCCAAATCGATACGCGCACAGGAGCCGATACCAGTGCTATCGACGATATCAAGCAGCGCATGGAAACCTATCAGCAACAACACGTACGCAATCCATCACTGGCCGATATTATGATCATCATGGCTATTGGCTTCGGTATCGCTGGCCTAGCCCATTTTGCCGCCGACATCATTGCGCCCTTTATTGGTCAAAACTATCCCGAACTACGTAAGTTTAGTTTGGATAGCCAGTTCTTCTGGCTCATCGTGTTAGCCACGACTGGCGGTATTATTCTATCTTGTACCCGCGCGCGTAACTATGAGGCGGCGGGTGCATCGAAATTTGGCTCGGTGTTTGTTTATATTCTGGTTGCCAGTATTGGCTTACACATGGATATTACGAAAATTGCCGAAGCGCCTAAGTTCTTTTTGATCGGTGTGATTTGGATGGTCATTCATGCCAGCCTTATTTTGCTGGTGGCTAAGTTATTGCGAGCACCGGTCTTCTATATGGCGGTAGGCAGTCAGGCCAATGTCGGTGGTGCCGCATCGGCACCGGTGGTGGCATCGGCTTTTCATCCGTCGTTAGCGCCAGTGGGCGTGTTATTAGCGGTGCTTGGCTATGCTGTCGGCACTTATGCGGCTTATATTTGTGGTCAGGTGTTGCGCGTCATCGGTAGCTAACACTGGCACGGTAAAACGACCCTTAATCAGGAGTAACAGGCATGAATACACAGCGCATTCAAATCGGCGATAATATTACCGTCGCAAATGATCTGCCGTTTGTTTTGTTCGGTGGTATGAATGTGTTGGAGTCACGTGATTTGGCTCTGAAAATCGCCGAGCATTATGCCGAAGTGACGCAGCGCTTGGGTATTCCTTTGGTCTTTAAAGCCAGCTTTGATAAAGCTAATCGGTCGTCAATTCATTCGTATCGGGGACCGGGTTTAGACGCTGGCTTGAAAATTTTTGAAGAAATAAAAGCGCAGTTTCAGCTACCGTTGATTACCGATGTGCATGAACCTTATCAAGCCGCATCCGTAGCGGAAGTGGTCGATGTTATTCAGTTGCCTGCATTTTTGGCTCGACAAACCGATTTAGTGGTCGCTATGGCAGAAACCGGTAATGTCATTAACGTTAAAAAGCCGCAATTTTTAGCACCTCACGAGATGCGTCATATCATTAAAAAGTTTGCCGAAGCGGGTAATCAACAAGTCATGCTATGTGAGCGCGGCAGCAGCTTTGGCTACAACAATCTGGTTGTCGATATGCTCGGCATGGACGATATGAAGCAGCAAGCACCGGTACTCTTTGATGCCACCCATGCGTTACAGCGTCCTGGTGGCCGCAGTGACTCCGCCGATGGCCGCCGCGCGCAAGCTGCACAGTTAGCCCGAGCGGGCATGGCATTAGGCTTAGCGGGATTGTTTATCGAGGCTCACCCAGACCCTGAGCAAGCAAAATGTGACGGCCCTTGTGCCTTACCACTGGCTAAATTAGAGGGCTACCTAAGCCAAATGAAAGCGCTGGATGAGTTGGTTAAAGCGCTCCCCGAGTTAGATACGCAATAAGCCGTTAACCAACCAAGGTTAGCGATAGCGGAGGCAGCAAGATGGCGTTCAGTCGCGTGGAGCAAGCAACATTGCGGGCTAACACCCTCAATGTGCTCAGCAAGACGTTTGGTGGCTTGACTGCCATTATGTCGCTCAGTTTATTAGCGCCTTACGCTTTTGCGGTGCTCAACAACGAGCGTGACCAATGGACCTACCTGAGCATTGCTGGCATTGGTCTAATTGTTGGTGGTTTGCTGTTTATACGTGACATTGGCGACGCTAAGTTGCGCGCTCGCCAAGTGTTTATGTTAACCACCTTATGCTGGTTGTACGCCAGTCTTTTTGCCGCGCTACCGTTGATGTTAGCGGGCGCTAAGCTGTCTTGGACCGATGCTTGGTTCGAAGCCATGTCAGCGATCACCACGACCGGCTCGACGGTGGTTAGCGGTCTCGACCAGTTACCGCAAAGCTACCTCCTGTGGCGGGGCATTTTGCAGTGGCTAGGTGGGGTCGGTATCATCGTTATGGCAATGGCGATTCTACCGTTCTTACAAGTAGGCGGCATGCGTCTGTTTCAAGCCGAGTCTTCGGATATTTCGGGTAAGTTTATGCCGCGCTCAAGCCATATGGTATGGGCCATTGCACGCATCTACCTGTTATTATCGGCGCTTATCGTGCTCTGTTATTATGTGTTTGGCATGTCCGGCTTTGATGCGTTTGTGCACGCGATGACCACCGTCGCGACCGGTGGTTTTTCTAATTATGATGCCTCTTTTGGCGCGTTTAACGATACACCGGCGTTAGTCTGGTTGGGCACGCTTTTTATGGCGGCCAGCGCCTTACCCTTCGTTTTATATATCCGTTTGCTAAAAGGCGAAACGCGGCCGTTAAGAGAAGATCCTCAGGTTCGCGCGTTCTTGCTGTTTTTGTTGGTAGTGATTGCCGCATTAAGTCTTATCGACTATTTCGAGGAAGATGGCCGGAGCGGTTTTGACGCGGTGACTCATACCGCCTTTAACGTGGTTTCGGTGGTTACCACCACCGGCTATGCCAGCGAGGATTATACACGTTGGGGTAGCTGGGCGATGATGGCTTTCTTTTATTTGACCTTTGTCGGTGGCTGTACCGGCTCAACCGCCGGCGGCATGAAGATTTTCCGCTTTCAATTATCGCAGTTACTACTTCGCAAACAGTTTTTGAAGTTGATTCATCCTAGCTTGATCAGCGCACAGCGTTATCAGGATAGACAAGTCGACGACAGTCTGCTGGGTAGTATTGTCGCCTTTTGCTTCATGTATTTTATTTTGGTCGCGGCGGTGGCTTTTGTGTTAACGCTATTTGGCTTGGATTTTATGACGGCAATTTCTGGCTCGGCGACGGCGGTCAGTAACGTAGGACCCGGGTTAGGTGAAATCATCGGACCGGCGGGCAATTTCTTGAGTCTACCGGATGGTGCTAAAATCACGCTGATTTTTGCCATGCTTTGCGGCCGTCTAGAAATCATTACGGTGCTGATTTTATTGCATAAGCGTTATTGGCAATATTAGGCCGAAACTTTCAGCGAACAGCTGTTTTCTTTTCTTGAGTTCAAACGTCTGCTGGTTTAAATTAAACGCATGTTTTAAATATGTGTTCGGGTTTAACCGTCGATGACGACCAAAGATAAAATTGTTAACGCTGCCGAAGCCTTATTTGCAGAGCATGGCTTTGAACAAACATCATTACGTCAAATCACCAGTGAAGCCGGTGTTAACTTAGCTTCGGTTAATTATCACTTCGGTTCAAAAAAAGCGCTGATTCAAGCGGTGATGGCACGCTATTTAAGTCGCTTTATGCCCGCTTTAGCGCGCCAGTTACAGTCGCTTGAAAATTACCAACAAGTGACCAGCCGGGCAGTGTTTGATTGTTTTCGACAACCACTGATGGCGCTGACCGACGTTAGTCGTCAGGGGCCGGCTAATTTTTTACGTTTGCTGGGTTTTGCTTATTCCGAAATTCAGGGCCACTTGCGTAAGTACACCATGACCGAATTTGGTACGGTTATCGAGCAGCTGCTGCAGTGGCTACATCGTGCTAATCCGCAATTAAGCGATGCCGAGTTGTTCTGGCGCTTACACTTTATTTTAGGTGCAACCGTATTTGCACAAGTATCCAGTCAGGCGTTGATTGAAATTGCCGCCGCTGATTTCGATGAACAGGTTGATCCCGAACATATTATCGACAAATTAATTCCGTTTATTGCGGGCGGGTTAGATAGTTCCGCAGCAGGCTAATGCTGTTTACGCAATGATGAACTACAGTTAATGACACGTTGTTTTTCTTCGGAGGAAGAAGATGGAAATTCTGATTTTACTGCTGGTGTTGGTGATTGTCGTGTTTGCTGTGACCGATGTGCGCCGCAGCCTGATCACGCGACCGGTGTTTAGAATCTTTAAAAAGATTTTACCGCCGTTGTCAGATACCGAGCGCGAAGCTATGCAAGCCGGTGATGTTTGGTGGGATGGCCAGCTATTTAGCGGTCGCCCCGACTGGCACCAGTTGCACGCAATGACGCCACCGACCTTTAGCGATGACGAACAAGCTTTTATCGACAATCAATTAGAAACGCTATTGGCCATGTTGGACGATTTTCGCATCGTTCAACAAGATCGCGATTTACCCGAAGAGGTGTGGCAATACCTGCGTAAAGAGCGCTTTTTTGCCATGATCATCGGCAAAGAGTTTGGCGGTTTGGATTTTTCGCCAGCGGCTAACTCGCACATTGTGGCGCGTATTGCTACGCGCTCGCTGAGTGCCGCGGTATCGGTGATGGTACCCAACTCGCTAGGCCCGGGTGAGCTTTTAAGCCATTACGGCACCGATGAACAAAAACAACGTTGGTTACCGGCGTTAGCGCAGGGCGACGAGATCCCCTGTTTTGCACTGACCGGCCCTGAGGCAGGTTCGGATGCAGGTGCTATTCCTGATACCGGTGTGATTTGTGAAGGCGAGCATGATGGTGAGAAAGTGCTCGGTATTCGTTTAAATTGGGATAAGCGCTATATCACTTTAGCGCCAGTCGCTACGGTACTGGGTTTAGCGTTTAAGTTGTACGATCCAGATGGTTTGTTGGGCGAGAAAAAGGCCATTGGTATCACCTGTGCCTTGATCCCGACAGATCACCCGGGTGTGGTTACAGGTGACCGCCATTACCCATTAAATCAAGCATTTATGAATGGTACCACGTCGGGCAAAGACGTTTTCATTCCGCTTGACTGGATCATCGGTGGGGTCGAATACGCGGGTAAAGGCTGGCGTATGCTGGTCGAGTGTTTGTCAGCCGGACGCGGTATTTCATTACCGGCGTTGGCTACCGCAACCGGCCACACCGCAGAGCGTATGACCGGTGCCTATGCCTACGTGCGGCAACAGTTCGGTTTACCGATTGGTAAATTTGAAGGGGTGCAAGCGGCGATGGGTAAAATCGGCGGCACCAACTATAGCCTTGAATCGATGCGTCGGTTGACGGTTAATGCTTTATGCCAAGGTAAGAGTCCGTCAGTGGTCACCGCCATGACCAAGTATCACATGACCGAAATGGGCCGTGAAGTGATGGATGCGGCGATGGATATTCATGCCGGTAAGGGCATTCAGTTGGGGCCGAAGAACTACTTAGGCCAAGGCTACATGGCGACACCGGTATCGATTACCGTTGAGGGGGCCAACATTCTAACCCGTAACCTGATGATTTTTGGGCAGGGCGCGACTCGTTGCCACCCGTACGTGTTGCAGGAAATGGATGCGGCAGCTAACCCTGACGAAGAAGCGGGATTACGCGAATTCGATAAGTTGCTGATGAAGCATATCGGCTTTGCGGTAAGCAATGTCTTTAGTAGCTTGTTTATGGGATTAACCGGTTCGCGCTTTAATCAAGCGCCAGTTAGCGGCGAAACCGGCCGTTATTATCAACATTTAACGCGTATGAGCCGAGTCTTAGCAATGGCGGCGGATGTGTCTATGTTGATCATGGGGGGGGACTTAAAACGCAAAGAGATGATTTCAGCGCGGTTAGGCGATGTCTTAAGTCATTTATATATGGCGTCAGCGGTGCTCAAACGTTACGAAGACGATGGTCGTCAGCAGGGCGATTTAGCCTTTGTTCATTATGCCTTGCAGCATCATTTAGCGGCGATCGGTAAAGCCTTCGAAGGTTTCTTCGATAACTTCCCGAATCGAGTCGTTGCTTATACCTTGAAGTTCATCGCTTTTCCATTTGGTATTCGCTTTCGTGAGCCCCGTGACGAGGTGTTACAGCAGATCAGTGAGAGTATGATGGAACCAGGGGCAACCCGTGACCGCCATACTTTCCTCTGCTACTGGAAAGATGACGCCGAGGACATGACCGGGCATATGGAAAAAGCATTCATCAGCATGTTGGCGATGAAAGAGGTCTATAAAACACTGCGCAAAGCCGAAAAGCGTGGTGATATAGGCGCCGACTTACACGGTGATGCGTTGGTAGACGCGGCCATCGCGGCGGAGTTGATTGACGCCACAGAGGCCGATAAATTACGTGAGACAGAGCGCTTACGTAAAGGCGCCATAGCGGTTGATAGCTTTAAACCGGGTACGATTGAAAATGTTAGCTTTTATAAAAAGCCGACTAAACGCAGTCGTAAATCGAGTACTGCAGAAGAAGCGTAAGATTGCTTTTTGTGCGTTTGCTTAAAGAACCAACGCCAGTGCTTAGTCACTGGCGTTTTTTTATGGCAAAAAGTGAGTATTGTCACTTGTATCTATCGCCTCAACCTTGTTAACTGGGTGTTAAATCAATAACAAGAAGAGCCAGATGATGAGAAAAGTGCTGATGTTGACCGCCATGAGTATGATGACATTTTTCGTTAACACTGCGGCTGCGGCTGAGCGCAGTGATACCTCGACTAACGCCGTTGAGGTCTCGCAGAAAGCCTTGACCGGGGTCGATTTTGTCGCCGATTTTTATCAGCCTCAAGGTAGCGAACAGCAACCGGCGGTATTAGTGCTGGGAGGCTCCGAGGGCGGTAAACCTACCCGTTTAGCTAAGCGCATTGCTGCGCTTGGCTATCCGGTATTAGCGGTCGCTTATTTTAAAGCCGACGGTTTGCCAGCCGAACTCGAAAAAGTGCCATTGGACTATTTCGATGCGGTGAAAAGTTGGTTACAACAGCAACACCCTGCCAATGCCGAGGGAATTAATGTTGTCGGTTGGTCGAAGGGTGCCGAGTTAGCACTGTTGCTCGCCTCCCGCGATGATGCTTATCAGCGTGTGGTCGCTATATCGCCAAGTGCCGTGGTATGGGCTGGTATATTGAAAGACTGGACCCAAACGCCATCCTCTAGCTGGCAGGACGATGGTGAAGTATTGGCTTTCGTACCTTTTAAACCAACTGGCCAGGTAGCCGGTTTGCGTGATTTATATGAGCAGTCGCTGGCGCAACAAGAGGCGGTTGCTGAGGCACGAATTAACGTTGAACAAAGCGCTGGGGCGCTGCTTTTGATCACCGGCGGCGAAGATGAAGTATGGCCAGCAAAGCGTATGGCTGACATGATTTGTCAACGTATGCAGCAGCATCAACGTGGCGATGATTGTTTGCAACAACATTATCCCAATGCCGGCCATATTTTAGATCCGGCTTATCCATTAGGTGGCACCGAGCAAAGTAACGCCGACGCAGCGACCGATGCTGACCGTCATATCGCGCGTTTTTTAGCCGCTGATGTGCCATCGTAGCTGGGTATAGACCGTTATATTGAGTTATTCGTCGAGAATTTTGTCGGCATAGATGACGATTGCCGTGGCTTTTGGCACACTGCCAGCATCGCCAATTAGAGGAGTGGTTATGAGCGCGGTAATGGTCGATTTAGAAAATACAGAATTGCAAGCCGAAGAACGTGAGTTGCTTGCCCATCCGGCTGTGGGTGGGGTGATCTTCTTTACCCGTAACTATCATGACCGTGAACAAATGGCTGAGTTGGTGCGACAGGTTCGAGCGGCGGCGCGTCAGCCGCTAATTTTAGCTGTCGATCATGAAGGTGGGCGAGTGCAGCGTTTTCGTCAAGGTTTCAGCGAAATCCCAGCCATGGGCGAAATTGCCGAGCGTGCTGCTGATGCTGAACAAGCACAATACTGGGCGCAAGAATTAGCATGGCTAATGGCCACCGAAGTGCAAGCGTTGGATATCGATATCAGCTTTGCGCCGGTGTTAGATATCAATGCCTGCAGCAATGTGATTGGCAATCGCGCCTTCGCGCATAATGCTGAGGCGGTTATTCCGTTGGCTCGCGCCTTTATTCGCGGTATGCATCAAGCAGGCATGAAAAGCACCGGTAAACATTTTCCGGGACACGGCTCGGTGGTTGCCGACTCACACATCGATATTCCCTATGATGAGCGCGACTGGGATACCATTGAGCAGGTTGACTTAGTGCCTTTTAAAGCGCTCGCTAAGCAGCTCGATGCAATCATGCCAGCACATGTCATTTATCCACAAGTCTGTGATAAACCGGCCGGTTTTTCCTCGTTGTGGTTGCAACAAGTGCTACGTCAACAGCTCGGTTTTCAAGGCGTGATTTTTAGCGATGATTTAGCCATGCAGGGCGCCACTGTTGCCGGTAACATGGCCGAGCGCGCGGCGGCGGCGTTAAGCGCTGGTTGCGACATGGTGTTGGCCTGTAACGACCGTGTTGGTGCTGAGCAAGTGCTAGACAGTATTGGCAGTAGCCATGATGGCAACGATAAGGTGTATCAGCGGTTAGCGCGGCAAGCGGGATTAGCCATTGATACCTTGCGTAACCACCCGCGTTGGCTTAAGGCGCAAGAGATATTGGCGCATTGGAAAATATAACCGCGGTATCAGTTATTTAAAGCTCAGTTACTGGCGAGAAGGCGCTAGCAGCACATGGGCGCTGCTCTTCGGACAGCGCCATGGTTATTAAACGATTCTGTGCAAGGAGGTCAGGTCGCTGCGTAGCTGAGCGGGTCGCTAACACCTTGCGCGGCGAACGCTTCGAGCCGTTCGACGCAGGCGCCACAGCGGCCGCAAGCCTGTTCACGGCCGTTATAACAAGTCCAGGTATTGGCATAGTCTAAGCCCATCGCCAAGCCATCGGCGAGGATGTCGCTTTTGTCTTGATATAAATAAGGCGAGTGTACGCGGATGGCTTCGTAGTTAGCGATTAGACTAACGTCGTTCATTTTTTCGACAAATTCGGGGCGGCAGTCCGGATAAATGGCATGGTCACCAGAATGGGCGCCGTAGTAAACCGCTTCGGCGCCGACCGATACGGCATAACCGATAGCCAGCGAAAGCAAGATCATGTTGCGGTTGGGGACCACAGTCGATTTCATCGATTGCTCTTGGTAATGACCTTCAGGGACATCAATATCGTCGGTTAGGGCGCTACCGCCGACCAAACTGTTTATGGCTGTAATATCGACGATTTTATGCGAAATTCCATTACTTTTGCAAACTTTAGCCGCAACATCGAGTTCTTTTTTATGGCGCTGTCCATAGTCAAAAGAAAGTGCATAAACGTCAAAGCCGTCGGCGATGGCACGGTGTAACACGGTAAACGAATCCATACCGCCAGAATAAATAACGACAACGCTTTTCGTCATGCTCGATCCTCTTTATAATGCTTGCCCCGCATAGTGTAACGGAACTCATGATTTACCGCATTAACGAAATATTTCAAACCATTCAGGGTGAGGGTGTGTTTACCGGCTCGCCGTCGATATTCGTGCGTTTGCAGGGCTGCCCGGTGGGCTGTCCATGGTGTGATACGCAGCATACCTGGGACATCGACCCAGCGCAGCAAGTGAGTGTCGAGCGAATGCTAAGTAAATCGACTGCCAGTGCTGAATGGGCGGAACTATCGGCGCAAGCTATCGTCGATTGCTTTCAGCAGCAGGGCTATAGTGCCAAACACGTGGTCATTACCGGCGGTGAACCGGCTATGGTTGATTGGCGTCCGCTAGCCGAGCTGCTCGAAGCGCGTGGTTATCAGTTGCAAATTGAAACCAGTGGCACCTTTGCGCTACAGGTCTCTGCGCAAACTTGGGTGACGCTATCGCCTAAACTGGATATGCCCGGTGGCTATCTGGTGCGCGCCGACTGCATGGCACGCGCGAATGAAATTAAGCATCCGGTGGCTATGCAAAAGCACATTGACGCGCTAGACGCCCTCCTTGCGCAATACCCGCCGGCAGCCAACGTGGTGATCAGTTTACAACCGATTAGTCAGCGTCCACGAGCCACAGAGTTAGCCATGCAAGTGTGTATCGAACGCAATTGGCGGCTATCGGTACAACTGCACAAATATCTCCATATCGAATAAGCGTTAACGCCTTTTTAAAATAGCCTTATGACTGGCGCCTATACTGAACGACATTGTCATCGGTAGGGGGTAGCCATGCAGCTGTCAATCTTCGCGTTGTTTGCTTCTCAGGGGGCGAACCGTCATCGTCAACTCGGTCAAGGCATGACCGAATACATCATTATTGTTGCCTTGATTGCCGTTGCCGCAATCGGTGTTTACTCGCTGCTGGGCGAGAGCGTGCGCAACCAAGTGGCAGGTATTGCCAAGGAAATCACCGGACAAACCAGCAACGCACAAATAAATCGGGCGCGACAAGCCGCTCGCCGTGCTGGTACGGTGGCTCAGCAAGACATCAATCTGGGTAATTATAACGAAGCGACCGAGGCGGGTGAGCAGCAATGAGCCTGACGCAACAACAATCGGGTTGGTTGTTGTTTAGCGGTTTGCTATTAACCGCCATACTCAGTTTAGCCTTGTTCAGTCTGCATCGCGTCAGTAGCGACAGTCGTGAGCGGTGGGTCATGCAGAATATTGCCGACAACGCCGCGGAGGCCGGTGCGTTGATTCTGGCTCGCCAACTGAATTATCTGGCGCTAAGTAATCGTGCCCTGATTGCCAATCAAGTGGTGATGGCACAGTTGACCGGTTTATCCAGTTGGTTGGCGATGCTGGCCGACGCAAGCCAACGTATGGCAATGGTGACCAGCGTCATTCCCTATCTTAATGTGCTCAGTCGGCAATTAGCGGTGGTGCTCGATCGAGTGTCGACGGTGATGGACCGTTTATTGCCAGCAGCGTTGCGTTTACAACAGCTAATTATTAGTGCGTTATCGACGTCACAGTTACTATTACAGGCGAGTTTCACCAGTATGCTGCCAAGCTCCATAAGCGAGTTTGTCGCTAAGCACGGCGACTACAATTGGCAGCTATGGCATAGCGGTTCGTTGTTACCTTTCCCGGTACTTTGGCTACGTAATATTCGGCGGTTTCGAAATGATCATGCAACGCATGGCAAGCAATTCGCTAGTCTGGTCAATCGCAGTCGCGATCCCTTTAGTCGACGGCGCAGTTACCGCTGGCTAAAGGCCGGACCTGCGAAGGTTGAAAAGGCAGGTGCAAGCACTTTACTGATCGATGGCCAGGGAAAATGGCAGTGGCAAGCAATGGATACTTTAGCTCTGCATATTGATCTATTGTTCGATCACGATGAGCTGGCTTGGGGCCGGGGTAGCCGCGGGCAAGGGCGCTTTCACGGATATGGGCAGGATTTCGGTGGCAGCCGCTCGGTAAATCCGAATACCTCTACCGAAGCACAATGGTTATATCGTCGCTTATTAGCACGTCAAACCAATTTCTATTTTTACCGTTTGCAACAGTCTGCTGGTCAGCAGTCGTCCAGCGCCTTAGTGGTGACATTAGATAATGGTAAACAGCAAGTGGCAGCCCGTGCCGATGCTCGTTATAGCCGGCCGCGGCGGTTATTTCCCCGTGCTGATCAGCAACTTGAGTTAGGCAACCTGTTTAATCCGCTGTGGTTCGTACAGTTGCGACCATTGAGCGCGATTGATAAGGCCAGAGTCGCCTCATTTGAGGTCGCCGAGCGGGCGAGTTAAATCGATGAACAGCAAACAGCTTAATCAACAAAGTCTGAGTCAGTGTCAAGGACAGGCAATAGTACACAGTTTGCTACTGCTACCGTTGTTGGCGGCGCTGCTATTGGCAACCAAGCAACTTCACCAGATAGCAACGGCCAAGCAACAACAGTGGCAGCATTATCGGCAGCAATTACGGCGCTTAGATCTGGGTTTGGTTAAAGGCGATGACGATTATCGCTTGGCTCATTCCACACAAGGAGCATTGCGGCCGCTACGGGAATGGTTCGAGTTACCCATCGATTTTCAGCGCCAATACCGTTACGCCAGTAACGACCAAGAGCGCGCTTGGTATCGCTGGTTGGACAGTTGGTCGGCGCGCAGTGATGCTGAGGGGTTACAGGTCGCTAAGCGATTAACGTTGACTGGACAAGCATCGCGTTTATTGCCAATTGAGCAACCCTTACGTTGGTTGTCGTGGTTACCGCTAGCCCGGGAAATTAGTCCGGACAGTTTGCGCTTGGGCTATGTCGATGACGAAGTCGTGCCCGATACATCATTGTGCCAACAGGCGCCGTGCCGACCATTTTCGCATGGCACTGCACAACCGTAAGCTACAAGCCGTGAGCTATACAACCGTGAGCATGGCTGCAACCGATACTTAGGAGGTGTTGGTGGTGAGTAATTGTTAACGCTAATAGCCATGATTTGGCTATCGGCTACGGCGACCAAGCTAACGGTGCCGGCTGATTGGCAGTTGATAGACGCTTTTGAGGACCCTGGTTACTGGTTTTTACAACGCCCATATACGCCCTTATGGGCTGCTTTGGCAGAGCTTGACTGGCACTGTTTGGGCGCGCCTGAACAACCACAGTCAAGGGCTCGATTATGTCGTTTTCGACAACGGTGGTGGTTATGGACCGAAATACAAGGACGGTGGTGGTTACGGCAGTTGCCTAAACTGCCATCCGCAGCCCGGCCAACATCGATGTTGTCGGGGTTGCGGGGCATTAATTTACATCATTGGCAACAACAGGGCTTCAGTTATTCGTTGCTTTGGCTACCGCGTCGCGCGCCCGTGCAAGTTGCTAAACATTTGCAGATGCGTTGGCAGCGAAGGCTAGCAAGTAGTCCATTGTTACCAACAGCAACGGTGTTGCAGTTTCAGTTACAGCGTCCGCTTGGCTTGGTGCAAATATTCGCGGCGCCGCTAGTCGGACAACAAGGAAGTTTGGTGATGTTATGGCAGCAACAAAACCGATAATAAGCGTAGGTCTCAACCTGACCAATGGCGGCCAGAGTAGCCTCGAATTTCTATTGCTGTTGCTCGTCGATATGGTGCTATTAGCGTTGTTGTGGCAATTATCTGCATCGATGTCGACGATTGACGAGGCGCTTACAGAAAAACCGCTATCGGTGGTGGAGTCTGTTGCCAAGCTATCGGTAGCGAGTAAGGATTGGGCAATACAGCACCAGCAGTTGCAACAGCGGTTAACGTTACTGAGCGCAACGGAGTAACGTCATGCGTTGGCAACCCTATCAAACCTTCATGGTGGTTATTATCGCGGCGTTAATACTGACGGTACTCACGGTAACGCTAATTAGTCGTTATGTCGAACGGCAACAACAGCAAGCGCTAAGCGCGCAGCAACCGACCATGTTGACGGTGGTAGTGGCCGCCGACGCTCTTGCTGTCGGCACGCGTATCGAGCAACAGCACTTGCGTCAGCGACGTTTACCCGATAACGGATTAGCCGGTCAATGGCTAGCCCCTGAACATGCAGCAACACTGCTTGGCAGACGCTTGGCCGTTGCTGTAGAAGCTGGACAACCGTTGGCATTTAATCTATTGCAACCGGCCGCAGCAGCGCTATCCGAGGTGCTACAAGCGCAGCATTATGCGTTGACGTTGAGTGCGGATTTATTGAATAGCCATCATGGCCTTATTCAACTGGGAGATCGGCTTGATATGGAATTCTTAGATGGCGCTGAACCGCCGATATTGGCGCTACCCGTGGTCGCCATCGATCAGCACTTATCGCAAACCGCGCTATCACCACGGTACAGCAGTGCCTCATCAGCAGACTTGAGCGGTGGCTTTATTCCACAGTCGCTAACGTTGGCATTGACCGCTGAACAGCGTCGACGATACCAGCGCGCATCGACTGCCGGTGTACGGCTGTGGTTACGCAGTCGGCTAATGGCGGCTAACGTCGAACAGGTGGCAACGGCAGAATCCGCTGCGCCTATCCGTATTAGTTATCTAAAACAGGTGACGGATTAATGCAAAACGATAGCTGTCATGTTCGCTACGGCGGGTTGATGACGCGGCTACAAACGTGGATACCCGTTTGGCTGGCGCTGATGTTGTTAGCGGACACTGTTGCCGCTGAACCAATGAGCTCAGGGCGTTCGGATAACGACCAATATAGTCAGCCAATAGCTACCATAAGCGTCGTTGAGCATCAATTGACGGTTGGCGATGTTGCCGTTTGGTCGATGTCCGCCGCAGAACTTATTGTTGCCGATCAGGAAACGCTATTAATACACCCCATCGGTGCTGCACAAGTGGCGCTATTACCACAGCAAAGCGGTGTGGTTGAGGTGTTACAAGTTAACAGTCAGGGGCAAGTGAGTACGCGCCATATTGTCCATGTGCAAGCGCAATTAAAGCCCCGGTTGCTGCTGCAATTACAGCACTTGAAGCAGCAACAGCCACAATTAAGTTGGCGTCAACATCAAGGTTTCTGGTTGCTAACTGGCGAACTAACTGCAAAGGCTAAGGCTCAGCTAGCTGAGTTGGTGAGTGACTATCCAGACGTGCTCGACCAAACCCAACAACAGGTAACGGCGGCCGAGATGATCACCATTCAAGTTCAGGTTTATGAAATGGCCAGGCAACAGCTACAGCAGTTGGGGGTAGATTGGCAGCAACCGGTGCTTGGTCCGGCACTGATGGAAAGTGGCTTATTGCAGTGGCGTCCGGCTCTGATGTCGCAACTGCAAGCGCTACAGCAAAGCGGCCAAGCACGATTATTGGCGCAACCACAGTTACTGAGTAAGGATGGCGCCAGCGCTGATTTTCTCGCGGGTGGTGAATTGCCGATTCCGCAGGTTAGTAGTGAGGGATTACAGAGCGTTACTTTCCGGCGTTATGGCGTGCAGTTATCGATCAGTCCAAAACTGACTGCAGCCGGAACTATTCATGCCAGAGTTAGAGCGCAGGTTAGTAATATCGATCCGGCCACTACCGTCGCCGGTATTCCTGGCTTACTCAGCCGTGAAGCGACCACCGAATTTGATACCCAAAGTGGCAGTACGCTGGTGCTATCGGGTTTATTGAATCAACAAAAAAGTGAATCGCTAAAGCGTATTCCGGGGTTGGCAGATGTGCCGATTATCGGGCACTTTTTCAGTCAGCAACAAACGCGTACCGAGCAGCGCGAGCTGGTCATTTTGGTCACGCCACAACGTCTGCAGGAGCGTCAGCAGCAACTCGCTAGGGTGACTCAGGCACAACGACATCGACGGCAGATTGAGGCGGCGATGGGGTGTAATGGACTACGTGAGGTCAACGTTGATGCCGAGTCACATAGCGTACTTAGTGACTAATGGATCATTCACTTAGCAAAGGAAGCCAAACTGAATGTCTACCTTAACAACGCCTCATGGCGTAGCCGAGAGCTCAGCGCTAAAAAAACTAAACGCCGAGCAGCAATACATGGAGCAGCGCTTGCAGCGGCGGCTCGATCAACGCGATCCGCAGCTAGCGATGATGAACGAGCAGCAACTGCGGTGTTTTGCTGAACAGTATTTACACAGCGAATTCCGCCTGCCGCAGACTCAGTCGTTAGCTCCTCAGGTAGCAGCGGCTATCGCTAACGTTGTCGGCTTAGGTGCGTTAGAGCCTTTGCTGGCCGATGACGAGGTTAGCGAGATCATGATTAACGGTTATGATCAGTTATTCGTTGAGCGAGGTGGAAAAATCACCCAACAAGCGCAAGCATTTGCTAGCGAGGGCGCATTGCTGGCGGTGGTCGAGCGCATGGTCACGCCGCTCGGACGGCAGGTCGATAACGCCTCACCGTTGTTAGACGGTCGCCTCAGTAACGGTGCTCGCATTCATGTCGCGTTAGCCCCGGTCAGCCTTAACGGACCGGTGATCACCATTCGTAAGTTTCGGCGCGATGTCATGAGCTTAGAGGACTGGTTAAGCAATGATGGTTTATCGCAAGCGGCGGCTGAGTTTTTGCGTTGGCGAGTAGAGCAGGGCGACAACATCATTGTTGCTGGCGGTACTGGCAGTGGTAAGACGACCCTGCTGAATGCATTAGCGCAGGCGATTCCTGCTCGACAACGGGTGATCACCATCGAAGATGCCGCCGAACTGCAGCTGCAGCAGCAGAACTTAGTGCGCTTGGAAGCGAGACCGGCGAATCATGAGGGAGCCGGACAAATCAGCATCCGTGAGCTGGTGCGCAATGCGTTACGCATGCGGCCTGATCGTATCATCGTCGGCGAATGTCGAGGTGCCGAAGCGCTGGACATGTTGCAAGCAATGAACACCGGTCATGATGGTTCGTTGGGAACCATTCATGCTAACTCGCCACAAGATGCGCTGAAACGCTTTGAAATGATGGTGTTAATGGCAGGGTTTGAGTTGCCGGTACAGGCGGTTCGGCAACAGATTGTCAGTGCCGTTGACCTGTTGGTGCAACTGAAACGTCACAGTCATGGCTTACGTCAGGTCACAGCAATTAGTCAAATCACCGGCATGGAACAGCAGGCGATTCAACTACTGCCATTATTTGAGTTAGCGCCTTCCGCGGGCGACGCTTACGCAAGCGATATGACGCTTAATGCCACCGGAATGCTACCACCATACGCCGAACAGTTAACTCATCATGAACGTCAGCAATTGCTGGCATGGTTACTTTAAATGTTACTTATCGCAGACCTCGGTGCAGCACCACAGTCGTCTTCCGCGTTGTGGTTGATGGCGAGTTTGTTGCCGTTATCGCTGTTGTTGTGGTGGTTGGCTGTGCGACTGCTTTGGCGGCTTAATATGTGGCATCGGGTTGAGCAAAGTACGCAACAGAGCTTGTTAGAGCTATTTATGTTTACCCCCGCTAAACGGCTCATGTTGTATTGGTTACTACTGCTGTTGTTGCTACATGGGCTGGCATTATTGTTACTGCCTTGGTCACTCCAACTACCGTTGTTGTTGCTCAGCGTGTTCTTGCCGCGACGCTTATTTGGTTATCTCTGGCGCCGTCGCCAACAGCTATTGCAACAGCAACTGCCGCGCTATCTGCTCAGCTTAGCTGGTGCAATGCGCAGTGGTAGTAGTTTGACTTTAGCGATTCAACAACAGCAGCCGGGTTTACTCAAGCCTCTACAACAAGAGATCGGTTTGTTGCTACAACAGGTTCGTTATGGCAAAGGCTGGCAAGCCGCATTACAAGCGTTGGCGGCGCGTGCGCCGTCCGATTGCATGATGATGTTTGTGCACACCGCTATGCTTGGGCAGCGCTATGGTGGTCAACAAGCGCCAGTGTTTGAACAATTGGCGAATACTCTTGAGCAACGTCTGGCCATGTTTCAGCGGCAGCAAAGTTTGACTGCGCAAGCGCGCTTACAAGGACAGCTCTTGTTCGCCATACCGTTCCTACTGGCAGCCGCGCTTTGGTGGATACAGCCAGAACACATTGGGCTACTCTGGCAGCATCGTATCGGTCAATGCTTACTGGCGCTTTGTGTCATATTGATGTTACTGGGTCGCTGGCTTATGCAGCGCATGATCGAAGACGGGCGCGGTTAAGCATGTTACTGGTGATCCTGTTGTTTTGGCTTGTGCTGACGTTTGGCGGTTATTGGTTGATGCGCTATCTGCATTGGCCGCAGCGAGTCTGGCGCTGGGCAGAAGACGCCGCCGAGCAGCGGCTAAAGCACTTGCCGAGAGCATTATGTGAGCGCTGGCAGTTATATTTAACACACTGTCATGCTGACTACCGTTTAGCGCGCTGGTTTTTGCAAACAGCAGTGGCTCTGTTGTTGTTAATCTTAGCCGTATCTGCGTTATCCCTAGCGCCGTTTTATCTATTGCTATTGTTGTTGATGGTGTTGCCGTTAGCGCGCGGTAAAAGACGTTTGCAACAACGCTTAACGTTGGTGGAACAGCAGCTTCCAGCATTACTTGATTTATTAATGATGCTAATCAGCGCCGGTGCTCCCATCAGTTTGGCGCTACAACAACTGGCTCAGCAATTGGGGCAACGACCAGGCCATTTTCATCAAGCGTTGGCCCGCACGGCGGTACAACTGCGGCAAGGTATGACGTTATCTCAGGCTTTGCAACGTTTGGTCTTGCAATACCCGTTACCGCGCTTACAACGGCTACGGCAATTATTGATTCAACTGCAACAGAGCGGCCACAGCAGTGCTCGTTTACTGGCTTTTGAGGCTGATGAGCTGCGGCGGGAGCAACTGCAACGCGCTGAGAGTCACGCCCAACGAGCTACCATCAAAATGTTGCTGCCGTTGGTTCTGTGCTTTTTTCCTGTCAACTTCATCGTGTTGCTGGGACCCATTTTTATTCAATTAACCCAAGGAGGGGGCTTATGATGTCGGTTTATCTGGCACCGAAAAATGCTGACTTAGCTGCAACCAGCAGCGCATCCCGAGCCTTGTTATTATGGTCGCAGGTGGCGATCAAGCAGCGCTATTTATCGCGTTTAGATGGCTTAACTCGCTGGCCCTACTGCCAGCAATCGGTGATTTGGCTGCCACATTGCCGGCGTATTCATAGCTTTGGTATGCGCGCCCCGCTGGATATCATCGCGTTAGATAAGCAGCGCCGCATCGTAGCGGTGGTTAGGCACTTGGCTGTGCGCCAGTTGCAACAGTTTCCGCGCACTGCCAGATCGAATTTAACTGGCCGCGTCGATAGTTTGATTGAATGTATCGCTGGACAACCATGGCCACTGTCGGCTTGGCTAGGCCGCCGTTTGCTGTTTCAGGCACCGTTGGCTGCCAAGCATACCGATAGCAACGCCGAACTAGCCAGGCAAGGAGTAGACGTTAAGTATGAAGCTTAATCGTTTGCTGCTATTACTGTGGTTACCGCAACTGACGGCATGTAGCTCGCTATCGCTACCCGTAGTCAGCTATCTGCCTGCGGCATGGCGTGCGCCCGCTAGCGCCGAACAGCAGTTACAATGGCAACAGCAGGGCCGCCGTGCTTACCAGCAAGGCGATTTATTAAGCGCTGAGCAAATTTGGTTAACTTATCTAGAGCAACAACCTAACGATATCATCACGCGCCTACAACTAGCCAATGTGCAATTCAGGCAAGGCCGATTGGATGCCGCGCAGCAGAATTACCAGCAGGTGTTGCGGCTTGATAGTCGAAACTCAACTGCTTGGCATAACTTAGCCATCGTACAACTTCGACAAACTACTGCGTCGTTGCTGTCGGCGCGTCAACAGCAAGTGTTGGATGAAGACGGCGAACGACTGTTACAACTGCTGCTAAGATTGCAACGAGGTCAGCAGCTAGCAAATGACTAAGCCATTGCCAAGGACAGGTTTCGCTTTACTGATGGTGTTACTGTTAGTCACCATTATCAGTGCACTATTCATGACAACACCGTCACTGCAGCTGTCGTCGCAACGACACTATCGTCAGTCGCAACTCTTGCAGGTGATTCAAGCGCTGTACCGCTATCGTCAACAACAACGACAATGGCCAAGTGATTTGCAGGTATTGAATGACTGGTTGCCAGCACCGTTGTCTTATGCAAGTTGGCATTGGCGTCAGCAGCCAGAGCCGGTGACTTCGGCATTACACTTACGTCTACCCGAGCAATGGCCTAACCAGTCCGACTGGGCAATTTATTTTAAGGTCGTTAGCGATGAGTTAGGTGATTGGTTGGTGCTGCCCGCGCAGTTATCAACCACTTCGGTTAATCAATTAGCGCAATTACTGCCACGTGATGCCGAGCAATCCGCGAGTATGTTGACGACGCTAGATTTAGCGAATCATCCGATAAGCAACAGTGCCACGGTAACGGCAAAGCGAGTTCGCATCGAACAAGCCAGAAGCGATGACTTGCAGGTCGAACAAGCCAAACTAGCGCAGTTGAGCTTTAGTCAGCCCGCTACCACCATAGCAATAGCTGCAGATACCGTAAAAATTAATGAGTTACAGGCGATAGATGTGGCCAGCCAGCAATTGACTGCGGAACAAGCCGAGGTGCAGCGCGTTAACGCTGAGGCGGCGCAGATAGCCGCGGTGGCTAGTGAACAGTTGCTTGCGCAAGCGTTGCGCTCTGAGCGCGGTCAAGTGCACGCGCTGCAGGCTAAGCAAGCTGAACTACAACGTTTAATCAGCCTTTATCCATTGCATGGCAAACAACTCGACACGCCATTTTCTAGTGTTGATGAAAATTATCGGCAACTAACCGAATTACAGCAGCAAATGCAGCGTTGTATGGCCGCTGATGGTTGGTGCCAAGCCCCGCAAACGCCCACTTTTTCATTGACTTGTGAAGGCTGTCAACAACAGCAGGAAGGCACCGATTTTAGCGCTCGATTAAGCATTGCATTAGCGGCTTGTGTGCACGGTTGCGATTATCAGCTAAGCCTGCCGCAGGGCGTGCATAGCGATTGTCCGCTGAATGGGCGTATTGCCGCAGTTAAGTCGCCAGCATTAACCGCCCATTGTCGTTTAAGCGGGCAACTGACGTTACCCACCGCGATTGAGGGGGAGCTGGTGTTAACGGTGAAAAGCGGTAAAAAGGCGAGCGCTCAACGCCAACGGCGGTTAGCCTTGCACTGGCAGCGGTCTATTCAGACTTGCCCGGCGCAGCGTGTTAGCGTGACGGTACTCAACAGCTCACCACTACAGGTACTTAGCGCACAAATGAGTGCCGGCAATGTTGGTCAATTACAAAATACTGGGCCGTTGACCTTTCAATGTTTTCCTAACGCCCCTGGTGGTGACCCGATTAGACGATGCTCGGCTATCTTCCGTTGCCAAGCGAGCGGTGAGTGGCTACGAGTCTCTCACCGAATACGCTGCGCTTGCATCGTTAACGAACCGCATGCTTAAGCACGCGTTCTTTTTGGCGCTGCCAGTCACGCTCTTTTATAGTATCGCGTTTGTCGTGTGACTTTTTACCCTTGGCCAAGTAAAACTCTAGTTTGACCCAACACTTTTTCCAATACATGGCAGTGGCTACAATGGCGTAGCCCTCGCGTTCCGAGGCGCCGATGAGGGTATCCAGTTCGCGCCGCTTTAACAGCAGCTTACGAGTACGTTCAGCGTCGCAAACCACATGGCTCGAGGCCGAGTTCAGCGGTTGAATCTGACTGCCGAGTAGATAGGCTTCGCCATCTTTGATGATGACGTAACTGTCGCGAATGTTCACTTTACCTTCGCGTATACTTTTGACTTCCCAGCCTTGCAAACTTAAACCGCCTTCGAACTTATGTTCAAGGAAGTATTCGTGCCGCGCCTTTTTGTTCAGCGCGATAGTGCCGCCGGTGCTATTGTTTTTTTTGCTCATGCGCGCATTATACCAGTGACTGGCAAAAAGAAAATTGCTTTCGGGGCTTCAATGTTGCGTCAGTTGCGTTATCATTCGCTCAATTTTCATCGTGGAAGCCAAAATTATGGCGCGAATAGAGCGCACCGCGTTGGTAGCATACAGCGCAGAGCAAATGTTCGACTTAGTCAACGATATTGACGCGTATCCGGAGTTTGTACCGGGTTGTGTTGGCGCACGCGTATTGCAACAAACAGACGACGAAAAAGTTGCCGAATTACAGATTAGTAAAGCCGGTATTCGAAAATCGTTTACCACTCGCAACCACCTGTTGCGACCGCAACGCATCGATATGAGCTTGGTTGATGGGCCGTTCAAACGCCTGTCTGGCGGTTGGCGTTTTGAGGCCTTAGACGAGCACGCTTGTAAGATCATTTTTGAGTTAGATTTTGAATTTTCCAGCCGCCTATTGGGCATGGCTTTTGGTAAAATATTTAACGAAATTACCGGGCGTATGGTCGATGCTTTTGTTAAGCGTGCCGACCAAGTTTACACCTAAAGTCTGATTTACATCGGGATAAAGAGCGCTAATGTCTGAAGCCATGATCACCGTTGAAGTCGCTTATGCCACACCGGCCAAGCAGAAAATAGTTACCGTGCGTGTAGCTGAAGGTAGCACCGTTGAAGATTGCATCAAGCGTTCGGCGATTCAGCAGCATTTTCCCGAGATTGACTTAACCGAACAGAAAGTCGGCATTTGGAGTAAAACCGTTAAACTGGATGCCGAGCCGCGCGACGGTGACCGTATTGAGATTTATCGCGCACTGATTGCCGATCCGAAAGCAATTAGACGCAAACGAGCTGAGCAGGCCAAGGAGTCAGGGCGTGCGGATAAAGTAACCGGTGGACGACCCAATCCCCGTCGCAGTCAAACGGATGACGCGGCGAGCTAGGAAGGGGCGTTAACCGAAACATCGTAAAACGCTTATGAAACTTTATATTATGCGTCATGGTGAAGCTTCTGCAGTCGCTGGCGCTAGTGACGCCGACCGGCGCTTAACGGTTGCCGGTGAAGACGAAGTTGACTGCCAAGCAAATGTCCTGCGTAAAGCGCTAACCAGTGACGCCACAGGCTCGTCGACTCAGGCTGAATCGCTGACCGAGTTAGATTGTTGTTACGTCAGTCCGTTAATTCGCGCTCAGCAAACGGCAAACATCGTGCTACAGTCGGTGCCGACAAGTGCCCGTGTGAATGACGCCGATGTCACACCAGACAGCAACGCTGATTTGTTTACTGAATGGCTATTGATCGATTTGGCAGCGCGTGGTGCAAAGACCGCGTTAGTGGTGTCGCATATGCCGTTTGTTAGCTATTTGGTGAGAAGTTTAGACAGTGCGCAAGAGCCACCGATTTTCTCCACCGCGGCGATCGCTGAAATTGAGTTGGATGTCAGCACCGGTCGTGGCCGTTTATTGCAAATGCATAGCGCTGCTCATTGTTTTTCTTAACCTGATGACGGCGTTAGTGCTGTTTTAGCTTTGTACCCGCAGTAGTACCAAAATAGCGGCATCACCGCCCCAAGCTTGCGGCGCCTGATGAAAAGCTCTCACTAATGGGTGTTGCACTAGCCAGTGCGGCACCCGTTGTTTTAAGACTCCCTCGCCATAACCGTGCATGATACTGCAGCAGGCCACTAATTCGCGTTCACAACTGGCTAACAAAGCCGCTAACTCGCGTTTTGCCTGAGCCTGCGTCAGACCGTGCAAATCCAGTAATAAATCAGGTTCGAAATCGCCACGACGTAACTGCTTGGCTAAATAAGGATCTTCACCGTCGGCAATATATTTCAGTGGACCGGCGCCAAAATGGGCTTCGAAAACATCGGAAAAGTGATGGCTGGCGTTGCGTTGCGCACGTTCATGTTGTTGTTTTAACAGCGGTGATTGACGCTTTTTGGCGGGAGGATGTACCACTTTATCCTGCTTTAAACGCCGAGTTCCTTTGACCGACTGGCGAAATAATGTCGCGTCACTCTCTGGCTGTTGGTCGGAATTTTTCATGATTGGTCGCTTGCTTGATGTAAACCGAGCCCGCTTTGGGGTATCTTATGGCGATAGTTCATGCAGTATAGAACAACTGCGCAGCGCACAACAGGGCGGAGAGAGATTTTGGAACGAGTGTACTTAGAACAGGCGGTAGCCGATTTAGCAACTATCGATGATTATTTGCGCTGGGGCATCAGTCGCTTTAACAGCAATCAAGTTTATTTTGGCCATGGTACCGACAACGCCTACGACGAAGCTATGGTATTACTCATGCACGTTTTAAAAATAGAGCCGCAGGCGATCGAACAGTTTCGCCATTGCCGCCTGACTGAGCGTGAACGCGTTGCCGTGGTCGAGCTTTTTGCTCGTCGTATCCGTGAACGTATTCCGGCCGCTTACTTAACTCATCAGGCCTGGTTTGCCGGGTTACCATTTTATGTCGATGAACGGGTGTTAATACCGCGTTCACCGCTTGCGGAACTGATAGAGCAGGGTTTTCAGCCGTGGTTGCAGCAGCCGCCACAGCGTATTTTGGACCTTTGCACCGGTAGCGCCTGTATCGCCATTGCTTGTGCTTATGCATTTGACCAAGCCGAAGTCGACGCCGTCGATATTTCTGAGGACGCTTTAGCCGTTGCCGAGCGCAACATCGAAGAACACCAGCTCAGTCAGCGTGTGATACCGCTACAGTCCGATTTATTCGACGCCATTCGACAAGAGCGCTACGATTTAATTGTCAGCAATCCGCCTTATGTTGATGCCGAAGACATGGCTGATCTGCCGGCCGAGTATCGACATGAACCCGAGCTGGGCCTAGCCGCTGGTAACGATGGCTTGATCTTGGTTGAGCGTATCTTGCGGCAAGCAGCCGACCAGCTAAATGAGGGTGGTATTCTGATCTGTGAGGTGGGTAATTCGATGGTGGCGCTAAGCCAGAAATATCCACAAATTCCGTTTACTTGGTTGAGTTTTGAGCGCGGTGGCGATGGCGTGTTCTTGCTGACCCGCGACGAGTTGCTGCAAGCACAAGCGTTGTTAAGGGAGTCATAACGGTTTATGGCGGGCAATAGTTTTGGCGAATTATTTCGGGTTACCACTTTTGGCGAGAGTCATGGCGAGGCGCTCGGCGCTATTGTTGATGGCTGCCCGCCGGGGGGCAGCCGATTTACAAGCCGACCTCGATCGACGTAAACCCGGTAGTAACCGTTTTACCACGGCACGGCGCGAAGCCGATCAGGTGCGTATTCTGTCGGGCGTGTTTGAAGGCGTAACTACTGGCACTCCGATAGCCTTGCTGATTGAAAACAGCGACCAGCGCTCGCAAGATTACGGCGATATCAAAGACCTGTTTCGTCCTGGCCATGCCGATTATACCTATGAACATAAATACGGCATTCGTGATTATCGGGGTGGCGGCCGCTCGTCGGCGCGGGAGACCGCTATGCGGGTGGCGGCTGCGGGTATCGCGAAAAAGTTCTTAGCACAGCAGGGTATCAGCATTCGTGCTGGTTTGAGCCAAATGGGTTCGGTTATCGCTGAGCAATGGGATTGGCAGCAAGTTAACCAAAATCCTTTTTTTAGTGTCGATGGTAACGCCGTTGCCGCTATGGAAGAGCTTATTCGCGAGTTGAAGAAAGCCGGTGACTCGGTCGGCGCCAAAGTGCGTGTAGAAGCTCATGGTTTGCCCGTGGGTCTTGGCGAGCCGGTATTTGATCGCCTCGACGCCGATATTGCTAAAGCGCTGATGAGCATTAACGCGGTTAAAGCGGTGGCTATTGGTGATGGCTTTGCAGTGGTCAATCAACGCGGTAGTGAACATCGTGACGAACTAACACCCAGCGGTTTTTTAAGTAATCATAGTGGTGGTGTGCTGGGTGGTTTATCAACGGCACAGCCATTGCTTGCTGACATAGCCTTAAAACCAACCTCAAGCATTGGCGTAAGCGGCCAAACCATTGATCGTTTTGGTCAGCCACAAGCTATTGTGACGAAGGGGCGGCACGACCCTTGTGTCGGTATTCGTGCGGTACCTATTGCTGAAGCCATGGTGGCGCTGGTGGTTATCGATCATTACTTGCGACATCGCGCCCAATGTGGCGATGTCACCCAAATTACACCGAATATTGAGCAACGCTGACGGCGTCTAGCCCCAGTCGAGTGCCGGTGTTGCGACTTATCGACCAAATCTTGCGGTTAATGGCGAGGCGTTGATGCCGGTATCAACGCCGGCTTTGGTATGATGCAATTACCATCATAAAAGCATCAGGATGCACTATGTCACGGCAACGTTTTTTTACCCCGGTAAGGCGGTTTTGGCTGGCCTCAATTTGCCTTAGCGGCTCACTACAGCTAGCTCAGGCCGCGCCCGTTAGCGCTATCGATAACGATGGCCTCGCCAGCCAAGCAGCAACCGCAACAAGTGATACGCAGCGACCGCTCACGGTGACTGATATCATGAAGTTTCGCGCTATTGAGGGTTTACAACTCAGCGACCAGGGCGACTGGATAGCTTACGAGGCGCGTCCTGACCGTGGTGACAGCGAGGCCATATTTCGTGCCTTGCAAGCCGATACCGAGTGGCGAGTGGAGCGGGGTACCGCGCCGCAAATCGCTAGTGACCGCCAATGGGGCTTGGTCAAGCAGCTGGCGCCGTTACTCGAACGTGAGCAAGCGGGTAAGAAAGATAAGCCAGCAGCGACGGCGGTGCTGGTTAATTTGCAAAGCGGTGAGCAACAAGTTTTTGCGGCTATCCAGCGTGCCGGCTTTACCGGAGACGCGACTAGCGCGGTTTTCTTGAGCGATACGCAGAGCGCGACTAACAGTGACTCGCAAAACACTGACAAAGAATCCGATGAAAAGCCAGCGCAACCGACCTTAACTTCCAACTTAATTCTGCTCCAACTGGCTTCACAGCAACAACAACACATCAATGATGTCAGCCAGTTCGCGGTTGCCGAACAAGGACCATAATATG
>NZ_AMRG01000010.1 GCF_000299895.1 Idiomarina xiamenensis 10-D-4 | reverse complement strand
CCAGCCGCTACCGAAGACGCTCAACGTAGCGACTATCAACGCCAGCAATTGGCATTAACCGAGACTCTGCTGGATGAACTATTCGCCGCCGACGTCTTGGTCATCGGTGCGCCTATGTATAACTTTACCGTACCCAGCCAATTAAAAACCTGGATGGATCGCGTTGCTCAGGCTGGCCGTACTTTTAAATATACCGAGCAAGGCCCGCAGGGTTTATTAACCGGTAAGCGCGCATACTTAGTCTCAGGCCGCGGCGGTATTTACAGTGAAGGACCGGCAGCGGGCATGGATCATCAAGAGAGCTTAGTCAAACAGTTCTTAGCCTTTATCGGTATTACCGAAGTCAGCACGATCCGCGCTGAAGGCGTTAATTTAAGCCCAGAACAGCGTCAGCAATCGATGCAGACGGCCGAACAAGCGGTGGCTGATGAATTCAGTGCTGCTTAGTTAGCCAGCGCCTAGGTTAATTTCAACACCCAGCGTAACGGTAAACGCTTCATCAAAAAGCCCACCAAGCGCCATGGCCAACCCGGCACATAGGCCTCGGTGGGTTCTTTTTCTATCGCCTTAAGCAGCGCGCGACAACCGCTTTCGTTATCGACCATAAATGGCGTTTTTGGCAAATTTTCGTTAATTTCTGAACGAATATAGCCAGGCAGTATGCAACTGACACTAATCGGCGCCGGACGCTTAAGCAATTCAGCTCGGATGCCCTCGCTTAGCGCCCTTAAACCGGCTTTAGAAGCGGCATAAACGGTCATCGCACCGGGCAACCCACGTAATGCACTCATAGACGCGATAGTCACTAAGTGACCGTGACCTTGCTCGTAAAAAATGTTCATGGCAGCTTCACATTGCGCCAACGCCGCGACAAAATTGGTTTCAGCGGTTTGTCGATTGGCGGCAAAGTGGCCTTTACCTAAGGCAGCACCCTTGCCCATGCCAGCATTGACGATGATCCGGTCTAATTGCCCAAACTCCAGTTTAAATGACTGAAAAACATCAAATACTTGCTGGTGATCGTTGACATCCAGTGGCGCAATAGCGACGCGAATGTTGGGGTACAACTGAGTTAACTCGTCACGTAATTGCTGTAACCGCTCAATACGCCTAGCACAAAGCGCCAAATCGCGACCCAAGGCCGCATATTGTCGCGCCATGCCTTCACCTAACCCCGAACTTGCACCGCTAATCAAAATAACTTGACGCGTCTTTGTCGCTGTCCTTGCCATCACATCAGTTCCTATCGTTTACGTCAGACAATCACCATAGCTTACGGTAACGCTCGATATTATTCAGCAGCGTCTTTATTGTCCGGTGCTGGCTGAGGCAGCGTATAATTAGCGGGTAGCCAACGATAGTGTCCATCGCCAAGCGCTTGAATATGACCGATTCCTGGGAACGACAAATGCGCACCGGCAATCCAATCACCGTGCTTAGCGAGTTCCGCAAACAACTGTTGTCGCTGTTGACGCGCTTGCTCAGCATCACTGTCAAAGGCGATGGTGACGCTGGGGTCGGCGAACTGAATGGCGGCGGCATGAACAATATCGCCCCAAATCCAAAGCCGCTGACCGTCACGCTGCAGACGATAGCTAGTGTGCCCAGGCGTATGACCGGGCGTGGCTACAGCGTGAATACCGGCCGCTAAGGTGTCACCCGCACTAAAGGCAACCAACCGTCCTTGTGCTTGGTAAGGCGCCAATAATTGACGTACCTTTTCTAGGCTGCGGCGCTGCTCATCATTGGCTTGCGCTAAGCGTTCGTCGCTTAACCAATAATTGACTTCATCGTCGCGCGCATAAACGCTTGCGTGGCTAAAACGAGGCTTGTCTCCCTTCAGTAAGCCGCCCACGTGGTCGCTATGCAAATGGGTTAACAAAATAACATCGACGGCGTCGGTGCTATAACCTGCCGCCTGCAAATTTTGCTGTAAACGCCCGACACTGTCGCCAAACAGATCACCCGCGCCGGTATCGATTAACACTAATTGTTTGCCGTCGTTAACCAAAAAGCCATTGACCGATGTGTCTAACGGACTGTGCAAATAAAATTCAGCCAAACGTTGACGGACTTCCGCCGCATCTAAACTCAATAATTGATGCATGGGTAACGGATTAACACCATCTGATAAAGCCGTGATTTCAATATCACCCAGCGCCAAACGATAATACCCCGGAGCCTGCGTAAATTGAGCTGGCGCTTTAGCCGCGACAGCAGCACTGTAACCGCCTGCCAGTGCCGCAACCGTAACGCCGCCAGCGAATAGCAGCGTAGACCAAAACCGGTTCAATGGGTAACGAGCCATGATGCTCTCCTTTGCTTGTGTTCATTAACCTTAACCATTACGTCAGCGATTGCGTTTTCGACCATCTTTAGCGAGTATCTTAAACCCGTAGACGGGCATAAAAAAACCGCGCCGGAGCGCGGTTCTAAGTATTATCGAAAACTCGCTTACCAGCCAGTTTTCTCGCGAATCGCTTTACCGATATCGGCTAAGCTACGCACGGTTTTAACGCCTGCGGCTTCCAGCGCTGCGAATTTTTCATCAGCAGTACCTTTACCACCAGAGATGATGGCACCAGCGTGACCCATACGCTTACCCGGAGGAGCAGTCACACCCGCGATGTAAGACACAACCGGCTTAGTCACGTTTGCTTTAATGTATTCAGCCGCTTCTTCTTCCGCAGTACCGCCGATCTCACCGATCATAACGATAGCCTCGGTTTCTGGATCTTTTTCGAACAGTTCCAGAATATCGATAAAGTTAGAGCCTGGAATCGGGTCGCCACCGATACCAACACAGCTCGACTGACCAAAACCTTCATCAGTCGTCTGCTTGACCGCTTCATAAGTCAATGTACCTGAACGCGATACGATACCCACTTTACCTTTCTTATGAATGTGACCTGGCATAATACCAATTTTGCATTCATCTGGGGTGATCACACCTGGGCAGTTAGGACCAATCATACGAACATTCTTATGCGTTAAATATTCTTTAACGTACAGCATGTCCAGAGTTGGAATACCCTCGGTAATACAGACGATCAGCTCGATACCCGCGTCTGCAGCTTCGATGATCGAATCTTTACAGAAAGGTGCTGGTACATAAATCACCGATGCGGTAGCGCCGGTAGCTTCAACCGCTTCGCGCACAGTATTGAATACTGGCAGGCCTAAATGAGTTTGACCGCCTTTACCCGGGGTGACACCGCCAACCATTTGCGTGCCATAAGCAATCGCTTGCTCAGAGTGGAAGGTACCTTGACCGCCAGTGAAACCTTGGCAGATAACTTTGGTGTTCTTATCGATCAAAATGCTCATTATTGACCTCCTGCTGCAGCGACAACTTTATCGGCAGCGTCAGACAGGCTTTCTGCTGCAATGATGTTTAAGCCACTGTCTTGTAGTTTCTTGGTTCCCAGCTCAGCGTTGTTACCTTCTAAGCGAACCACGACCGGTACTTTAACGCCAACTTCTTCGACCGCACCGATGATACCTTCAGCGATCATGTCACAACGAACAATACCACCAAAGATGTTGACCAGAACCGCTTTAACGGCTTTGTCAGAGAGGATAATTTTGAACGCTTCTGATACACGTTCTTTAGTTGCACCACCACCAACGTCAAGGAAGTTAGCGGGTTGGCCACCAGACAATTTAACGATGTCCATGGTACCCATAGCCAGACCAGCACCGTTAACCATACAACCGATGTTGCCGTCTAACGCGACGTAGTTAAGTTCCCACTTAGCCGCTTGTGCTTCACGCTCATCTTCTTGTGATGGATCGTGCATTTCTTTGATTTTAGGCTGGCGATACAACGCATTACTATCGATGTTCACCTTACCGTCTAAGCAATGCAGATTACCTTGCTCGGTGATCACCAACGGGTTGATTTCCAACAGTGCAAAATCGTACTGTTCGAACATCTTCGCCAAACCTAAAAAGATTTTAGTGAATTGCTTAACTTGGTCAGCGTTCAAACCCAGTTTAAAGCCCAACTCGCGACCTTGATAAGGTTGCGCGCCGACAATCGGGTCGATCACTGCTTTTAAGATTTTTTCTGGCGTTTCTTCAGCCACTTTCTCGATTTCCACGCCACCTTCGGTTGATGCCATGAAAACGATTTTACGGGTAGAACGGTCAACAACCGCGCCCAAGTACAGCTCAGAAGCGATATCAGTCAGGCTTTCTACCAAGATTTTAGACACCGGCTGACCATTAGCGTCAGTCTGATAAGTGACTAAGTTTTTGCCTAACCAGTTGGACGCGAATGCGTGCACTTCGTCAGTGCTTGAAACTAATTTAACACCGCCAGCTTTACCGCGGCCACCAGCGTGAACCTGAGTTTTAACAACCCACTTGTCACCGCCGATACGTTTTGCTGCTTCGACAGCTTCGTCTGCAGTATCTACGGCAAAACCTTCAGATACTGGCAAACCAAACTCTTTAAATAATTGTTTGGCCTGATACTCATGCAAATTCATGATGCTCTTCCAATTCGTTTGAACAACAAAAGCAGCAAATTGCTGCTAACCCGAATTACGCGCCGCATTTTAACGCTTACGGCGCAAAAAAAACAGCCGCAATATCGATTGCGGCTGTCGCCAACTTATACGTCTAGAATCAGACGCTGTGGATCTTCCAGTAACTCTTTAACAGTCACCAAGAAGCCCACTGACTCTTTGCCATCAATAATACGGTGATCGTACGACAGAGCCAGATACATCATCGGTAAAATCTCAATCTTACCGTCTACCACCATTGGCCGTTCTTGGATTTTATGCATACCCAAAATGGCACTTTGTGGTGGATTCAAAATCGGCGTAGACAACAGTGAACCGAACACACCACCATTAGTAATGGTGAAGTTACCGCCCTGCATTTCGTCTAACGTCAACTTACCATCGCGGCCCTTAATTGCTAACGCCTTGATGCCTTTCTCAATATCAGCCAAACCTAAACGGTCAGTGTCACGCAATACTGGTGTTACCAAACCGCGAGGCGTCGATACCGCAATGCTGATATCAAAGAAGTTATGATAAACGACGTCGTCACCGTCAATCGATGCGTTGACTTCTGGGAAACGCTTCAGCGCTTCGGTCACCGCTTTGACATAAAAGCCCATGAAGCCTAAACGTGTATCATGGCGCTCTTCGAAGACATCTTTGTACTTCTTGCGTAGGTCCATGATCGGCTTCATGTTGATTTCATTGAAGGTAGTCAACATTGCCGTCGAGTTTTTCGCATCCAACAAACGTTCCGCGATACGTTTACGTAAGCGCGTCATCGGTACACGTTTTTGGTCACGGTCGCCACTGCTTGCTTGCGCTGCTGCTGACGCTTTGTCAGTACTCGCAGAAGCCGCTTTATTGGCGCCTTCTTTGACGTGTTTTTCGACGTCTTCTTTGGTGACGCGGCCATTCTTGCCGGTGCCCTTAACGTCACTGGCTTTTAGCCCATGCTCGGCTAACAGGCGACGTACTGCCGGTCCGGCAACATCACTATCTTCGCTGCTGTCGTTGGCACTGCTATCGGTTGTCGCTTGGCTATCACCGCTACGGCCTTTACTGGCACCCGCCGCAACAATACCGATAACATCCTCGGCACCGACGGTGGCACCGTCATCATGTTTAATTTCCAGCAACACACCGTCAGCCGGTGCAACCACTTCTAACACCACTTTGTCGGTTTCGATGTCGACTAAGTTTTGGTCGCGTTTAACCGCATCACCGGCTTTTACATGCCAAGCCGCGATGGTCGCGTCAGATACCGACTCAGGTAACTGTGGCACTTTCACTTCTAGCTTCTCGCCGCTGTCTGAACTGGCCTTAGCCTCGTCCTTGCTGGTCGATTTACTATCGCTTTTAGTGTCCGCTTTAGCATCGCTTTTGGCCGCTGCGCCATCGCCTTTTTCAAGCTTGCCTATGACTTCCTCGGCACCGACAGTGGTACCTTCTTCGGCAATAATTTCGCCGATGACGCCGTCAGCTTCCGCGACAACTTCTAGCACCACTTTGTCTGTTTCGATATCCACCAGATTCTGGTCCCGAGAGACCTTGTCTCCTGGCTTTACATGCCATGTGGCAACTGTTGCATCAGCAACAGATTCAGGTAATTGAGGAACTTTAATATCAATCGCCATGGTAGACCTTCACCTATTTAATGGTTAGCGCATCATCAACTAATTGCTGCTGCTGTTTATTGTGCTCAGATAAATAACCCACTGCTGGCGCAGCCGAAGCCGCACGTCCTGCGTAAGTTAACTTCGCACCCTCAGGAATCGCAGCCATGAAATGATGTTGGCTGTTATACCAAACACCTTGGTTCTGCGGCTCTTCCTGACACCAGACAAAGTCTTTAACGTGCTGATAATCTTTCATAATTTCCGCGACTTCTTCAGCCGGGAACGGGTACAACTGCTCAATACGAATTATGGCTACATCGTTTTGCTCACGCTCGCGACGTTGGGCTAGCAAGTCGTAGTAAACTTTACCGGAGCAAAGCACTACGCGCTTAACTTTTTTCGCATCAATATCGTCGATTTCACCAATCGCGTTTTGGAACACGCCATCGGCTAATTCATCCATGCCTGATACCGCTAACGGGTGACGCAATAATGACTTAGGCGTCATTACAATCAACGGCCGCCGTACCGGACGTAAATGCTGACGACGGATCATGTGGAACACCTGCGCTGGCGTAGTCGGTACACACACTGACCAGTTATGGTCAGCCGACAACTGCAAGAAACGCTCTAGACGTGCCGAACTATGCTCTGGACCTTGCCCCTCGTAACCATGCGGCAACAATAGGGTTAAGCCACACAAACGACCCCACTTTTGCTCACCCGAGCTTAAAAATTGGTCGATAACCACTTGCGCGCCATTGACGAAATCACCAAACTGCGCTTCCCACATCACTAAGGCATGCGGTTCCGCGGTAGCATAGCCATATTCAAACGCGACTACCGCTTCCTCGGATAGCACCGAATCATAAATTTCGATTTGTCCTTGGCCGTCGCGTAGGTTATTCAACGGCATGTAAACCGATGCGTCGTCTTGGTTGTGCAGCACCGCATGACGGTGGAAGAACGTACCACGACCACTATCCTGACCGGTCAAGCGAATATGTACGCCTTTATCGACTAGCGTGGCATAAGCTAAGGTTTCGGCAAAACCCCAATCGGCTTGCTTATCACCGTTCGCCATTTTCAAGCGTTCGCTGTACACCTTAGCCACACGCGATTGCAATTGGAAGCTGTCGGGATAGTCGCAAATTTTCTCGCCGAGTGCCTGCAACTCATCGCGGCTAATAGCCGAGTCATAATCCACATCCCAATCGTTACCGATATAGGGTGACCAGTCGCTAGAGTGCGCTTTCATCGGACGATATTCGTCGACGACCACTTCACCTCGATCCAACGCATCACGATAATCATCGATGAAGCGTTGTGCTTGGTCAGCGTCAACAGCTTTATGCTCTACCAAGCGTTGTGCATACAGTTCACGCGGCACCGGATGCTGCTTGATCTGCTGATACATTAACGGTTGTGTAGCGCTCGGCTCATCGGCCTCGTTATGGCCGTGACGGCGATAACAGACTAAATCGATAACCACATCACGCTTAAAGGTGTTGCGATAATCTAAGGCTAATTGAGTGACAAAAACTACCGCTTCAGGGTCGTCAGCGTTAACGTGGAAAATCGGCGCCTGCACCATCTTCGCGATATCGGTACAATATTGCGTCGAACGTGAATCTTCACGTTTAGAGGTGGTAAAGCCAACTTGGTTGTTGATCACGATACGCACCGAACCGCCCACTTGGAACGCTCGGGTTTGCGACATATTAAAGGTTTCTTGAACCACGCCTTGACCGGCGATGGCGGCGTCACCATGAATGGTGATTGGCAGTACTTTGGCGCCCTCAGGATCTTGCAAACGATCCATGCGCGCGCGTACCGAGCCCATCACTACCGGGTTAACGATTTCCAAATGCGATGGGTTAAACGCCAACGCCAAATGAATGTTACCGCCCGGTGTTTCGAAGTCAGATGAAAAGCCCATGTGATATTTAACATCACCTGAGCCTTTCCCTTCGGCGTGTTTACCGGCAAATTCGTCAAACAAATCTTGCGGCTTTTTACCCAGCACGTTGACCAGCACGTTTAAACGACCGCGGTGCGCCATGCCGATAACAACTTCTTTTGAACCCTGTTCGCCAGCGCGGTTGATCAGTGCTTTTAGCAATGGGATCAAGCTATCGCCGCCTTCTAGCGAAAACCGCTTAGCGCCAGGAAATTTTGAGCCTAGATATTTTTCCAGGCCATCAGCGGCGGTCAGCGCTTTTAAAATTAGCTGACGTTCGTCTTTGGAAAAAGACGGTGTGCCCAGCACGCTTTCTAAACGTTGCTGGATCCAACGCTTTTCTTCGGTTGACACGATGTGCATATATTCTGCACCGACCGAGCCACAGTAAATTTTTTCCAGTGCCTGATGAATATCACCCAGCTTCATGGTTTCTTGACCGACAGCTAACGAACCGACATTAAACTCGGTGTCGTAGTCATCTTTAGAAAGGTCATGATGAGCCAGCGATAAATCAGGAACCTGTTCCTGCTGCCACAAACCGAGCGGGTCGAGCTTGGCGTGTTGATGGCCGCGGAAGCGATAAGCGTTGATCAGCTGTAACACGCGTACCTGTTTTTGGTCCGGTGCCGGGGCGCTACTCGATGAGCTTTGCTTCAGCTTGTTTTTCGCCATTTCACGAAACTGTTCGCGAATTTGACTGTGTTTAATATCCGTCGCGCCGTCAACGTCGGGTAACGATTTAAAAAAGGCTCGCCACTCGTCGCTCACTGACGTCGGGTCGTCCAGATAGGCTTCGAATAGCGCCTCAATGTAAGCCGAGTTGCCCCCAGCTAATTGAGACGATTCTAGCCAGGCACGCATTACGCCATCTTGCATTGCTTTTCCTTCACACTCGTTTTGCAAACTGCGGAAATAACAACCGTCTATAACAACAAAAAAATAGCCACCCGTGGGTGGGATGGCTATTTCAGCATTCAACTATGACTGTAGCAGACTCACGCGCATGATTAAATGGCGCGATTCAACAGCATAGATTTGATATGACCAATAGCCTTGGTCGGGTTCAATCCTTTCGGGCAAACGCTGACACAGTTCATGATGCCGTGACAACGGAATACACTAAAGGCATCATCTAAATCATCTAAGCGTTGCTCAGTCGCGGTGTCACGGCTATCAGCCAAGAACCGATAGGCATGTAACAAGCCCGCAGGACCGATAAACTTGTCTGGGTTCCACCAAAACGACGGACAAGACGTTGAACAACAAGCACAGAGGATACATTCGTACAACCCATCCAAATGCTCTCGCTCTTCCGGCGACTGTAAACGCTCGCGTGCCGGTGGATTCTTGTCGTCGTTAATCAGGTACGGCTTCACTTTCTCATATTGTTGGTAAAACTGTGTCATATCAACAATCAAATCGCGAATAACCGGCAACCCCGGTAACGGACGGATGACAATCTTGTTGCTACCCAAATCTGACACATGGGTAATACAAGCCAAACCGTTTTTACCATTCATATTGACGCCGTCAGAACCACACACACCTTCACGGCATGAGCGACGGAACGCCAAGGTTGGATCTTGCTCTTTCAGCTTCAGCAATACATCCAACACCATCATATCCTGGTTTTCTTCGACTTCCAGGCTGTAGTCCTTCATGTACGGTGCGTTATCAACATCCGGGTTGTAACGATAAACCGAAATTTTCAATGTTTTCATCGTTTACCTCTACCCTTAATAAGTCCGCGCTTTTGGCGGGAAAGCATCACGCGAAAGCGGTTTCATATTCACTTCGCGAGTGGTCATGCTTTCGTCTTCTGGACGATAAACACTGTGAACCAACCATTTCTCATCGTCACGGTCAGGATAGTCTTCACGACTATGCGCACCGCGACTCTCGGTACGGAAATTAGCCGCTACCGCGGTAGCATAAGCGGTTTCCATCAGGTTATCGAGTTCCAGACATTCAACACGCTGAGTGTTAAATTCGCTACTGGTATCGTCTAAACGCGCATGTTTCAGACGTTCACGAATGGTTTTCAGCTCATCCAGACCTTCTGACATCGCCTTACCTTCACGGAATACCGAGAAGTTTAATTGCATGCACTGTTGCAGGTCTTTCTTGATTTGCGCCGGATCTTCACCCTGTTGAGTGTTCTCCCAACGATTAGCACGCGCCATCGCCGCTTCAACATCGTCTTTGCTGGCTGCACGCGCTTCGCTGTTAGCCGCTAAGGCGTCGCCCAAATGTAAACCGGTTGAACGACCAAAGACCACCAAATCGAGTAGCGAGTTACCGCCCAGACGGTTAGCACCGTGCACCGATACACAAGCAATTTCGCCACAGGCAAACAAGCCAGCTACAGGCTTAGTATTGCCATTCGCGTCGACGCTCAATGCCTGCCCATGAATGTTAGTTGGAATACCGCCCATCATGTAGTGACAGGTAGGAATAACCGGAATCGGCTCTTTCACTGGGTCGACGTGAGCAAAGGTTCGTGACAAGTCACAAACGCCAGGTAAACGGCTTTCTAACACCTCTTTACCCAGATGGTCTAACTTCAGTTTTAAGTGAGTGCCCCAAGGGCCTTCACAGCCACGGCCTTCTCGAATTTCCATCATCATCGAGCGCGCAACCACGTCACGTGATGCTAAGTCTTTGGCGTTTGGCGCATAACGCTCCATAAAGCGCTCGCCATCTTTATTCAGCAGGTAGCCACCCTCACCACGGCACCCCTCGGTTACCAGCGTACCGGCACCGGCAATACCGGTTGGGTGAAACTGCCACATTTCCATATCTTGCACCGGCACACCCGCACGCAAGGCCATACCAACGCCGTCGCCGGTGTTGATGTGTGCGTTGGTGGTTGAGGCGAAAATACGGCCAGCACCGCCGGTAGCCAAAACTACCGCTTTGGCTTTAATAAAAAATACTTCACCGGTCTCAATATTCAACGCGGTGGTACCAACAACCGCACCGTCTTGGTTTTTCACTAAGTCGAGCGAGTACCATTCTGATAACACGGTGGTTTTGTTTTTCACGTTTTGCTGATACAGCAAATGCAGCAACGCGTGTCCAGTACGGTCTGCAGCAGCAGCCGTTCGTGCGGCTTGCTCACCACCGAAGTTTTTCGACTGACCGCCAAACGGACGTTGATAAATTTTGCCGTTTTCAAAACGCGAGAACGGTAATCCCATGTGTTCCAGTTCCAGAATCGCTTCTGGACCGGCATTACACATATATTCAATGGCGTCTTGGTCACCGATGTAGTCCGACCCTTTAACGGTGTCGTACATGTGCCATTCCCAATCATCTTCGTGTGCGTTACCTAACGCGACGGTAATACCGCCCTGCGCCGATACTGTGTGCGAACGAGTTGGGAACACTTTTGACATCAGTGCACAGCTCATGCCTGATTCTGAGATTTGCAGTGCAGCGCGCATACCGGCGCCGCCAGCGCCGATCACTACGGCATCAAATTCTAATGTTTGCATAGTCACTTAAACACCCCACAGTACGAACAGGATGGTTAACCACATAACGATTAACGCTACGCTGACAACCAATTGGACAAAGGCACGTCGGCTAGATTTTTTGACATAGTCCGTCAGTACTTGCCAAATACCAATCCAGCCATGAATCAATACCGCTGTATACGCTAGCAAGGTAAATACTTTCACCCATAAATTAGCGAACAGCCCTGTCCACACTTGATAAGTGACCTCCGGCGTGGCCACGAAAAAACCAACCATAAACAATGCGTATAAGGTCAGGATGATCGCGGTTGCGCGTACCAGCACATAATCGTGGGTACCACTGCGTCCGAAAGTTGATGCAACTCTTACCATAACCAAACTCCTGCCAAAACTGATAATACGATGGCTAATACCATAGCCACTTTGGCACTTAATTTACCGGACTGCAGCTCTTCCCAGTGACCCATATCCATCACTAGGTGGCGCAAACCCGCTAATAAGTGATAACCCAGTGCGGTCAAAATTCCCCAAGCGATAAATTTAGCCAAAAAGGTGTCCATTAAAGAACTCACCCAATTGAACTGTTGTTCGCTTTGTAAGGATGTGACTAATGCCCAAGTTAAAAACACCAACGCCACTAGCATGATCACGCCAGTGATACGGTGTAAAATTGAAGCGATTGCAGGAGCAGGAAATTGAATTGTTGATAAAGCTAAATTTACTGGTCTTTGTTTCTTCACGGTTGTTTGCCTTTTATATAAAAGCATTTGAGACATGCTCAGGACTTCTGGTCCGGAACTGGACCCCTAATTATTCAACCAGCCAGATAAGCGAAGAACGACAGCCTATCTGATCCAACGAGAGTATATCCAGCATGGCGAATAATTACAATTCCTTAGCTGAATAACGACTCCTTTTTTGTGTTCGATCACCGCAGCTAAAAAGATTTCTAGATGGCAATGCGACAATAGTCGGATTTGATGATCCGATTTGGCGTATTATAACGTATAATTGTTCACCACTTTTGGCATGTTTTTGCGACTTTCTTGCATGATTATTGAACATGCACAATTTCAAACGCGCGTTTACAGAAATTGACATTGGTCACTCAGATCAAGTAAAACTAGCGCACTTTAACGTTCTAGACGAAGCAGAAAAGCGAGGAGATTTCCTTATGGCTGATCGTAAAGCCACCCTGCAGATTGATGGCCAATCTATTGATTTGCCAGTTATTTCACCGACTGCAGGCAACGATGTAATCGATGTTCGTTCGCTTGGTAAGCACGGTTATTTCACCTTTGACCCAGGTTTCTTAGCAACGGGTTCTTGCGAATCGGCTATTACCTTTATTGATGGTGGCAAGGGTGTTTTGCTACATCGTGGTTATCCGATTGATGAGCTAGCAACTCAGGCTGATTACCTAGAAGTCTGCTACATGCTGCTACACGGTGAAGCCCCTGATGAAGAAACCTATGCCGAATTCAAAGATGCCATCACCAAACACACCATGGTGCATCAAGGCATTCATAACTTCTTTAACGGTTTCCGCCGTGACGCGCATCCGATGGCCATGTTATGTGCCGTCACCGGCGCACTGTCATCGTTCTATCATCACGATTTAGATATTCACGATTCAGAGCAACGTTTACGCAGTGCCTATCGCCTAGTTGCGAAAATGCCAACCATCGCCGCTATGGCTTATAAATACAGCATGGGTCAACCCTTTGTTTATCCGCGTAATGACCTGTCATACTCTGAAAACTTCTTGAATATGATGTTTTCGGTGCCGGCTGAAGAGTACCAAGTTAATCCGATTATCGCTAAAGCGATGGATCGTATTTTCACCTTACACGCTGACCATGAGCAAAATGCATCAACCTCAACGGTACGTTTGGCGGGCTCTTCGGGTGCCAACCCATATGCTTGTATTGCAGCCGGTGTTGCGTCTTTATGGGGACCGGCACACGGCGGCGCCAACGAAGCTTGCCTGCGCATGCTGGAGAAGATTGGCTCAGTTGACAAGATCCCTGAGTATATCGAGAAAGCTAAAGACAAAGACGATCCATTCCGTCTGATGGGCTTTGGTCACCGTGTTTATAAAAACTTTGACCCTCGCGCCACCGTCATGCGTGACACCTGTCATGAAGTGTTACAAGAACTAGATATCGACGATCCGCTGTTAGATGTCGCTATGGAATTGGAGCGCATCGCGCGTGAAGACGAGTACTTCATCGAGAAGAAACTCTATCCGAACGTCGACTTCTACTCTGGTATTATTCTTAAGGCAATTGGTATCCCGACCAGCATGTTCACGGTCATTTTTGCCTTATCACGCACGGTTGGTTGGGTCTCTCACTGGCATGAAATGATGAGCGAAGAAAACCAGAAAATTGGTCGTCCTCGCCAGTTGTATACCGGTCATACACAGCGTAAATTCTCACCATTGAAAAAATAAATATTGGTGATGTTTTAATCACGGATTATGCAACGATTTATGCAATAAATAGCCGTATAAAGCATGCCGTAAAAAGCAATTAGTAAAAACGCCTCACTCGAGGCGTTTTTTTATGCGCAACTGCAACTATAGCTGAGTATAGCTGAGCCCGACCACCACCATCATCAATTTGATTAAGCAATCATTAAAAAATACTAAACAATCGCCATTTTCACCATCGAATCCCAATTCAGCGCATCAAAAAACACAGAGAATAACCAATAAAACACTGATAAATATAGATTTTTATATTTTGGCATATTAGCTGCACTTATCACCGCTAAGGAAACATCATTTTGTCAATTTGACCAACTTAGCGAAGGACAACCACCATGCCATCACAATCATCACTAAAAGCGCTTGGCGTTATCTTCTGTGTTGCTAGCCTAGCCAGCTTAACCGGCTGTACGCAAGCCGATGCCGGTAACCAAAAACCGCAGCAGGTGACCGAACTACGGATCCCCGTTGAAGTCGGTAATGCCAGTCAGGGCGACATTACTCAGGCCTATCAAACCACCGCCACATTGGAAGCTCGTGAAGAAGCCGACGTCATCAGTAAAGTGAACGGCTTAGTCGAAGAAATTTATGTCGAGGAAGGCGACGCGGTCAGCAAAGGCGACGTCATCGCACGTTTACGCGATGATGAGTACCGTATTCAGTTGGCTCGCGCCAAAGCCGAACTGGCTGGCATAGAGCAAGAATTAAAACGCGTTGGACAAATGGCCGAGCAACAGTTGGTCAGCGCCGATGTGTACGACAAATTACGTGCGCAACGCGACGTTAAACAAGCTGAATACGACATGGCTGCGCTGAATCTTAGCGAAACCGAAATTCGCGCCCCCATCAGCGGTCACGTTGCCACCCGCTATGTCAAAGTCGGTAATTTAGTTACTCAGTATCAAGCCAATGCGCTGTTTTATCTTGTCGATCAGACGCGTTTACAAGGCATCATTCATTTACCAGAACAACAACTGGCCAGCATTGCTATCGGTCAACAAGCATCATTACGCGTTGCCAGCCAAGCCGACGATATTCATGGCACCGTAGAAAGAATTAGCCCGGTGGTCGATAGTCGCTCGGGCACCTTTAAAGTGGTGCTCGCAGTAGACAACGCCGATCAACACTTGAAATCCGGCATGTATGCGGCGGTGAAATTACAATACAACACCCACCGTAATGCCACCTTGATCCCACAATATGCGGTAGTCAGCTTGGACAACCAACACAGCGTATTTCGCGTCGATGAAAACGGCGTGGCACACAAAATTGACGTGCATTTAGGTTACAGCAACGACACCCACTTCGAGGTGCTAAACGGCTTAAACAATGGCGATAAAATTGTCATCACTGGCCAAAACAATTTAAAAGACCAAGCCAAAGTCGACATTATTAACGCCGGTTAATCCGCCTCTTTTAGCAGCAAGGAAAGACGCTCATGAGTATTGCAGCATTGGCGGTTAAGCGCCCGGTTACCATCGCCATGGTCACATTGGCAGTAATGTTGTTCGGCATGGTGGCGCTATCGCGCTTAGCCGTCAATTTATTACCGAACTTATCTTACCCCACGCTGACCATTCGCACCGACTACCCAGGCGCCGCCCCGGCAGAAGTCGAGCAACTGGTTAGCAAACCGATTGAAGAAGCTATCGGCACCGTACAAGGCATCCGTCGTGTCAAATCGATTTCACGCGCCGAACAATCGGATGTGTTGTTGGAATTTGCCTGGGGCACCAATATGGACATGGCCAGTTTGGACGTCCGTGAGAAGCTGGATACCGTAGAGCTGCCGTTAGACGCCGATAACGCCTTGATTTTGCGCTTTAACCCAGCGCTAGATCCGATTTTTCGAAGCGCACTGAGTAGCGCAGACGACAGTTTAACCGCCGACCAACTAAAACGCTTACGCCGTTACGCTGACGAACAGCTAAAGCGCCAGCTCGAATCCATTGAGGGTGTCGCATCGGTGCGCTTGGGTGGCGGCTTAGAAGATGAAATTCAGGTATTGGTCGATAATCGCCGCATTAGCCAGCTACAAATCCCCTACAGCCTAATCAACCAACGCTTAAAAGATGAAAACATCAACCTGTCGGGTGGCCGTATCGAAACCCAACGGCAAGAGTTTTTAGTTCGCACCCTGAACCAGTTTCAATCGTTAGACGATATCGCCAATATCTACATAGCCAGCCGCGATGACCGACATATTCGCTTGCAAGATATCGCCGACATACGCGATGGCTACAAAGAGCGCGACGCGATCACTCGCGTCGACGGTGCTGAAACCGTCGAAATATCGTTCTATAAAGAAGGCGATGCCAATACCGTTGCCGTCGCTAAAGCCATTAAGACACGTCTAAGTCAGTTAACCGATGAGCTCCCCGATGGCTATCGCTTGACCAATATTTATGACCAATCGCTGTTTATCGATGATGCCATCAGCGAAGTTAAAGCCGCTGCGATTTCTGGCGGCATCCTTGCCATGCTAATTATTTACCTTTTTTTACAGCGGGTGTGGCCGACGATCGTGATCTCCTTGGCGATCCCGATTTCGATAATCGCGACCTTCAATTTAATGTACGCCAACAACATTAGCCTCAACATCATGTCGTTAGGCGGCATCGCCTTAGCCGTCGGTATGTTAGTTGATAACGCCATCGTGGTCCTAGAAAATATTGCCCGTCAACGGCAACAAGGCAGCGACGCCACTAGCGCCTCGGCAGTAGGCACACAACAAGTAACCAGCGCTATCATCGCCTCCACCCTAACCACCATGGCGGTATTTTTTCCGTTAGTGTTTGTCGATGGTTTAGCCGGACAATTATTTCGTGATCAAGCACTGACCGTCACCTTTGCGCTTGCCGCATCGTTGCTGGTCGCGATTAGTGTCATTCCGATGCTATCGGCTCGACAACGCCAGGCCGACAATAGCCAAGCACCAGCAGATGTCACAGCTGATCGCCAAGCTAATACCAGCAGCGCCATCAGCGACCACAGCACGGTCACGACAAGACAGCGCGCAGGCCGCCTGATCAGCGCTATCTTGCTAGCACCTTGGCGCTTTTTAACACAATGGTTGCCGATGGCTGTGACCATGTTCTTGACCCTCATCTGGCGTCTATTCGCACACGCCTTCTTGTGGCTAAGTAAGCCACTATTGGCGATCTTTAATCGCGGCTACCAAGCCGTCGAAAGCGGTTATCTGACTGCATTACGCGGTGCCCTGCTGCGGCCTTGGTTAACCTTGCTAACGGTGGCTGTGCTCGCCAGTCTCAGCTTTGCCCTGCTACCACGTTTGCAGGTCAGCTTGATCCCAGCCATGAGTCAGGGTGAGTTCTACGCCGAAGTCACCCTGCAACCAGGTGCGGCCATTACCCGCACCGACCAAGTATTACAGCAACTTAGCGCCAGCCTAGATGACAATCCAGCCGTTGCCCGCAGCTACGCGGTGGCGGGTACCGGGAGTTTGTTAAATGCATCACCGGCGCAAGGTGGTGATTATTGGGGGCGCTTAAACGTCGTGATGGCCGATTCAAGCAGCGCTGAACAACAACAGCAAGTTATCGAGCAACTGCGCCAGCAGGCACAACGCTTACCCGGCGTGATGGTAAAGTTTGGTACACCCGAGCTATTTAGCTTCAGTAGTCCGTTAGTGGTTGAACTGCGCGGTTATCATCTCGCTAGCTTGCAACAGAGCGCCAATCAATTAGCCAATGCGCTAGCCGATAACAAACGTTTCAGCGACATTCGCGTTAATATGACCGCCGGCCAACCCGAAATTGCGATTTACTTTGACCATGATCGCCTTGCCGCTTATGGTCTTACCGCGCCAGCGGTGGCGGATGTCGTTGCCAGTCAAGTCGGCGGTAACGTGGCGACCCAATACAACTTACGCGATAGAAAAATTGATGTATTGGTACGCAGTCAAGCAGAGAACCGCGATAGCGTCGCCGATATGCAACGATTGATCATTAACCCCGGTCAAGCACAAGAAATCAGTTTGGCAGCGGTGGCTGATATTCGTGTTATCAACGGCCCCAGCGAAATTACCCGCATCGGCCAGCAACGTACCGCGATTGTCGAAGCCAACTTAAATTATGGTGACTTGGCAGCAGCCGCCAGTGCGACCGAGCAATTACTTCAACAGTTGACCCTACCGAGCACCGTAAAAGCGAGCATCGCTGGCCAAAACGAAGAAATGCAGCAGTCGTTCCGCTCACTTAAGTTTGCACTAGCGCTAGCGGTATTTTTGGTTTATTTGGTGATGGCGTCACAGTTCGAATCACTGTTACACCCATTGTTGATTCTATTCACCGTACCCTTAGCCGCAGCAGGCTCGATACTCGGCTTAGTGTTAACCAACACCCCGCTCAGTATCATCGTATTTATCGGCCTGATCATGCTCGCCGGTATTGTGGTAAACAACGCCATCGTGTTGGTCGACCGTATTAATCAATTGCGCCAACAAGGCGAATCGCGCTGGCAAGCCGTTTACCAATCGGCAGCGAGTCGCCTACGGCCGATTTTGATGACGACGCTTACCACTGTACTGGGTTTGTTACCACTAGCCATTGGCGGCGGTGACGGTGCCGAAATTCGGACGCCGATGGCAATTACAGTCATCAGTGGCTTGCTGTTTGCGACCTTATTGACGTTATTTTTAATTCCCGCTTTATATCTGCTGGCTGACCGTAAAAGCGACAGTAATTCAGCACCCTCAATGCATCCTCAAGGAGTGAGCCATGACTAGCAGCAATTTTGCCGCGCGCCTAGCGCAGGCGGCGTTGGCGCGGCCGGTGACCACCCTCATGCTGGTGCTGTCGTTTTTGCTACTCGGCGCTATTGCCAGCCGTTTACTGCCGCTGGAAAAGTTTCCGGGTATCGAAATTCCCGAAATCATGGTGCAAACCCCCTATCCTAATTCCACACCCGCCGAAGTGGAGCGCTTGATCACACGCCCACTGGAGGAGGGTTTAGCCACTATTTCAGGGATCCGCGAGATACGTTCTAGTTCGACCGAGAATGGCAGCAATATCAGTATTCAATTTGACTGGGATGCCGCCATCAATGCCAAGAGTATTGAAGCACGAGAGAAGATCGATAGCGTGCGACACCTGCTACCCGACGACTTAGAGCGGGTGCATGTGTTCCAATTCAACACCAATGATTTACCCATTTTTCAATTACGTATTTCTAGTAACCGCGATCTGCGTTACGCCTACGATTTACTCGATCGTAGCCTGCGTAAACCGATTGAACGAGTCGCCGGTGTTTCCAGCGCTATTCTATATGGTGTGCAAAAACCACAGATCATGATCCGCTTGCAACACGAAAAACTGATCAGTCACGGCTTGAATAGCGATACTATCGTTGCCCTACTACGCGCCAGTAACTTTGCCAAAAGTGCCGGCTATGTGCGCACCGAACGCGATAAGATCCGGGTCAATCCGGTTGGCGAATTTCGCTCGCTGAATGATATTCGGCAGCTGCCAATCGGCTCGCAACTGCGACTGGCAGACATCGCCGAGGTCAGCATGGAAAGTCCGCGCGCGATTGAAGGCCGTCATCTTGACCAGACTTTCGCCATCGGTATGAACGTGTTTAAAGAGTCTAACGCCAATTTAGTCGACGTCTCGCAACGGGTGATGGCTGTCATTGACGAGGTCCGCAACGATCCGCAATTTAACGGGATTAATTTGTATGTGATGGATGACTTGGCAAACGGTGTCACGACATCGCTTAGCGATTTGTTAAACGCCGGCTTACTCGGTGCATTACTGTCTTTTGTCGTGCTGTATGCATTTTTGCGTAACATCACCACGACCCTCATCGTTGTCACCAGCGTGCCGATTGCGATTTTCATTACGCTCGGCATGATGTACCTGCTCGGTTATAGCCTCAATATTCTATCCTTGATGGGCTTAATGCTAGCGGTAGGTATGTTGGTTGATAACGCGGTGGTCGTCACCGAAAGTATTCAGTACGAACGCGACCAGGGTTACGACGGTGAGCAAGCCACACAACGCGGTATTAGCAAAGTCGCGATGGCGGTTATTGCGGGCACGTTGACGACAGCCATTGTATTTTTGCCTAACATTGTCGGTGAAAAAATCGACGTGACTATCTTTTTAGAGCACGTCGCGGTGGCGATTTGTATTTCGCTGCTAGCCTCGCTCATACTATCGCAAACGCTTATTCCGCTACTGGCCACACGCTTACTCAAACAGCGTCAAACCAACACCCAGCAAGCACCAGCACAACATCGCTGGTATCGGCGCAGTTTGGCGTGGACCCAGCGCCACCGCAAAGTCACTACCCTTCTGGGCTTACTCTTGTTCGGCAGCATCGTTATCCCGCTGCAGTTTGTTAGCGGCGATCAAGATAATGGTGCTTTTAACAATCGGCTATTCATCGACTATCGCTTACAAGGACAATATCGTTTGGCTGACGTCGAGGCCGAGGTGACACGTATGGAGCAATACCTATATGCTCACCAACAAGATTTCGGCATCGACTCGGTGTATAGCTACTACAACAGTACCGAAGCCACTTCTACCGTGATTTTGGTCGAGCCTATGCGTGAACCCGTGGCGCAGCTGATGGAACGAATTCGCGAGGGCTTTCCAGCATTATCGCGCAGTAAGCCACAGTTTGGCTTTAACGGCGGCAGTAACGGTAATGTGCAAGTCACGCTAAGTGGTCCATCGACCGATGTCTTACAGCAACTCAGTAGTACAGTGGAAGCAATGCTAGCCGGTATTGATGGTTTAACCGATGTGCGCTCAGAAATGGCAAGCGCGCAAAAGGAACTACAAATTCATATCAACCGCCAGCAAGTACACCGGTTAGGCTTGAGCAGTGCCACGGTTGCAGCCCAAGTCGGCACCGCTTTACGAGGCCAGCGTTTACGTTCATATCGAGCCGATGCTAATGGTGAAATTGATATTTATGTCGCACTGGATAAAGATTTTGAAAGCTCATTACGACGCCTGCAAGGGCTAGTCATCGACCAGCAACAGCAAGTGATTACTTTAGCAACCGTAGCTAATTTTGTGGTCGCTCCCAGACTCGGCGAGATCCGCCGCTTAGATCGACAAACCTCAATCAGCATTGGTGCTAACCGTGGCGATATGCCACTAGCTGACGCCCGCCAAGCGATTACCGAGGTGCTATCACAACTGCAACTACCCAGCGGCTATCGTTGGAGTTTAGACGGCGCCTTTAAACGTCAACACGAAGCCGAAAATGTCATGCAGGTGAATATGTTACTGGCACTTTGCATGATTTATATTGTGATGGCGGCGCTATTCGAATCCGTACTGCTGCCTACCGCGGTTTTAAGCTCGTTAATGCTCTCGGCCACCGGCGTCTTCTGGGCCTTGATGTTAAGCGGTGAATCAATGTCAATTATGGCGATGATTGGGATTTTAATACTAATGGGCATAGTGGTGAATAACGGCATTGTGCTGGTCGACCGAATCAATCAGCTGCAACAGGAGGGTATGACCCTGCACGAGGCTGTCATAGAGGGTTGTGCCAGCCGACTAAGACCGATTCTGATGACTGTCGCGACCACCATATTGGGGCTGCTGCCGCTGGCTTTTGGTAGCACTCAAATGGGGGGTGACGGCCCTCCTTACGCTCCCATGGCGATCTCCATTATCGGCGGTTTGTTATTTTCAACCATCACCAGTTTATATTTAGTACCGCATAGTTATGTGCGTTTAATTGCCTGGCGTGATGGTTGGCGGCAGCTACAGCAGCGTAGCCGTCGTCAGGTCAGCCGGATATTGCACGCTGCCGACCAGGGAAATAGTATGTAGTCAATCGATTAATTCCGGCGAATGTCCGTAAACTGACTGAAATTTGATCTTAACTCCGTTATAATGCGGCGCTTTATTCTCAGTCCGCTGAGTATTGTTGATTGATTAGAATACAACCTAATGGTGAGCTTCTTGGTCGATCAACGCACAGCCAGCAACGCGATTTAAAGGTGAGTTAGAGCCTATGCAGCAAGTTATTAACGTACAGCCGCCGGAAATAATGCCACGCAAGTTTAAGGTTTATCAGCATCGTCAGTTAGATAAAATCGAGGCTTTGCAACGTGTACCCGACGACATGCGCTTTGAAATGAAAGTGGTCGCCAATGTACTACCCTTTCGTGTCAACGAATACGTCTTTAACGAGTTAATTGACTGGGAAAACGTTCCTAACGATCCAATATTTCAGCTAACCTTTCCACAAAAGGATATGCTCGACCCGTCGGCCTACCAACGGATGGCCGATTTGATGTCGGCTAAGCACAGCACTAACGATGTGTTTGATCTGGCGACACAATTACGCGAGGAAATGAACCCGCATCCAGCCGGTCAAATGCAAATGAATGTGCCGCATGTCGATGGTATTCCGTTACCCGGTATGCAACATAAGTACCGTGAAACGGTATTATTTTTTCCTTCGCAAGGCCAGTATTGCCATTCTTATTGCACCTTTTGCTTTCGCTGGGCGCAGTTTGTCGGTAAAGCGATGCGCTTCAACTCTAATGACGCCGAACTATTGCACCGCTACTTAGCTTCGCACAAAGAAATCAGTGATTTGCTGGTTACCGGTGGCGATCCGATGGTAATGCGGACGCGGAAATTGGCACAGTATCTAGAAAAGCTGACCGAGCCTGAGTTTGAGCATGTTCAAACCATTCGTATTGGTACTAAGTCATTAACCTTCTGGCCTTACCGTTATTTGACCGATCCTGATGCCGATCAATTACTGGCACTACTCGAGCGCTTAGTCAACGCTGGCAAGCACGTCTCGATCATGGCGCACTTTAATCACCACCACGAAATGCGTACCGACGTCTGCCAAGAAGCCATTCGCCGACTGCGCAAAACCGGCGTACAAATTCGTTGTCAGGCACCGCTTTTACGCCATATCAACGACGATGCCGACGCTTGGGCGACAATGTGGAACCAACAAGTGAAACTGGGTATGGTGCCCTATTACATGTTTGTCGAGCGCGATACCGGCGCTAAACGTTACTTTGAGGTGCCGCTGGAACGCACTTGGGAGATCTTCCGTGACGCCTATAAGCAGGTGTCGGGTATTGCTCGTACCGTACGCGGTCCGTCAATGAGTGCAGGACCGGGCAAGGTCGAAGTACAGGGTGTGACCGAGATTGCCGGCGAAAAGGTATTTGCACTGCGCTTTATTCAAGGTCGTAACCCCGACTGGGTTCAGCGCCCATTCTTTGCTAAATACAATCCTGATGCCACTTGGTTGCATCATTTAGAGCCCGCTTTCGGCGAGAAAAAGTTCTTTTTCGAAGACGAGTATGCACAAATGTCGCAGATGGATTAAACGCCATCGACATCACTAAAAAAGCCCGGTGAAGCGTTTTCACCGGGCTTTTTAATCAGTCACTAGCAAGCTTGTTCCTCACTACCTACTGTTTTATCTCACTACCATCCCCTGCTTTTGGCGAGTTGGATAGCATCGCTTAAATCATCAGGCGTATCGATGCCTGCCGGTGGCGGTAAAATAGCCTCGGCGACATGAATGCGTTCGCCATGCCACAACACTCGTAACTGTTCCAGCGACTCAATACCCTCAATAGGGCTGGCACACCAGTCAGCATAACGACCGATAAAACCTGCACGATAAGCATAAATGCCGATGTGACGGCGATAAATGTCGCTATCTAAAACACGTTGCTTGGCGCCCTGCTCAAACCCGCCACGTTGCCAAGGAATCGGTGCCCGACTGAAATACAGCGCATAACCAGCGGCATCGGTGACCACTTTCACGCAATGCGGGTTAAATAATTCAGTGTCGTTGCTGATCGGCACAGCCAAGGTTGCCATTGGTGCCAAACGTTGATTAGCGAGATTATCGGCGACTTGGCGAATGATTTCCGGCGGAATGAAAGGCTCATCACCTTGTACGTTCACCACCACTTCTTGCTCCGCCAGCGCTAATTGTTCGACCACTTCGGCTAGACGCTCGGTGCCGGACTGGTGCTCGCTAGCGGTCATCATGGCATGCCCACCAAACTGCTGTACCGCATCGAACACACGCTGATCATCGGTAGCAACGATCACTTCAGCGGCGCCGCTAGCTTGCGCCCGCTGATAAACATGTTCGATCATCAACTTACCGTTGATGTCAGCCAACGGCTTGCCCGGTAATCGACTTGAGCCATAACGTGCCGGAATAACAACGGTAAAACTCATGATGGCACCTGCGCAAGTTCGGCCTGATCTAAATGCCGAGCTTTACTCGCCATGAGCACCGGAATATCGTTTTCAATGGCGTACGCCAATTGGTCTCCACGACAAACTAATTCTTGTTTTTCGGCATACCAAACCAATTTGCCCTTGCATAAAGGGCACGCCAGTAATGCCAATGTTTGTTTATCAACGGCCATAAAAAGTCCTTGTACTTACTCTTGATGAGAATATTTACGCCGTAACGCGGTATTTAGTTCGGTCAACAAATCGTCAGGTAATTGCGCCTCGACCGGCAAATAATACCAGTGAGATGGCGCAAAACCCGCACACTTAGCCGCGTCTTTTTCGGTCATTACGATCGGGTAACGACGATTAAAACGCTCAAAATCGACCTGACTGTAGGCATAATGATCGGCAAAAATACCGGTTTCAACGATCTCGATGCCTTGTTGCTTTAGCGTATTAAAAAAGCGCTGGGGGTTACCGATGCCCGCGATAGCGATAACGGCTTCGCCGTCCGGTAGTTCGATTTCGCGGTCATCTTTTACCCGCCGCCATGGCAACGCTTGCAATTGCATCTCAAAGCGCGCAAACGGGTGCTGCGCAGAGTTTGCCACCACCCATTCGGCTTGCTTCAAACGCGCCGCAGGCTCGCGTAATGGCCCAGCTGGCAGCAATAAACCATTACCCAAACCGCGTTGAGCATCAATAATGATAATTTCGGCGTCGCGTGACAGCGCATAATGTTGCAGACCGTCATCACTGACGACGACATCGATGTTCGGGGTTTCTTGCAGTAAATGCTCAATCGCTTGGCGACGTTTTGGAGCAACGACTACCGGCACTTGTGACCGACGCTGCAATAGTTTGGGTTCATCGCCGACCGCGCTGGCCGCGCTGGTGGCACTGACGGTTTGCGGAAACGGCCCCTGCCCACCGTAGCCCCGGCTAATAATAGCAGGCTGCCAGCCCTGTGACTGTAATGACTTCACTATCGCTAGCACAGCTGGCGTCTTACCGGTACCACCCACCGAGATATTACCAACCACCACCACCGGCAGCGGCGCTCGATAAGGCTTCAGTATACGCAATCGATAAAGGTTACGGCGTAACGAACTGAGTAACCAAAACAATAACGATAACGGCAATAATAGATATAAAAATGGCGCTAAACGTGGTCGATACCAAGCTTGTTCTAGCCACTTCATGACATCACGCCGCCATACTGCAAACTGTGTAACTGATAGTAAGCGCCCTGCTGTTCAATCAGGGTTTGGTGACTGCCACGTTCAACCACTTGGCCATGATCCATGACCAAAATCTCATCGGCATTTTCAATGGTGCTCAAACGGTGAGCAATGACAATCGAGGTACGGTCTTGTCGTAGCGCATTAAGCGCTTCTTGAATATGGCGTTCAGACTCGGTGTCTAATGCTGATGTCGCCTCATCTAAAATGAGGATCGGTGCGTTACGTAATAGCGCCCGAGCGATGGCGATACGTTGTCGCTGTCCGCCCGAGAGCATCACGCCATTCTCGCCGACAATGGTGTCTAAGCCTTCACTCAGATTATCGGTGAATTCGGTTACATAAGCTTGTTCAGCAACTCGACGAATATCCTCAGGGCCGACATCGCTGTGAGCGCCATAAGCAATATTGTTAGCAATACTGTCATTGAATAACGTGACATGCTGCGAGACCACGGCAAATTGGCGGCGTAAACACTTTAATTGATAATCACGAATATCGACGCCATCGAGTAGAATTTCGCCGTCCTGAATATCGTAAAAACGGGTCAATAAATTAGAAATAGTCGACTTACCGCTGCCTGAACGCCCGACTAACGCCAGTGTTTTACCGCTATCAACAGCAAAAGAGACATCGGCTAAAGCGGGCTCTTTATCGTCGTTATACCAAAATCTTACGTGTTCGAAGCGAATATCACCTTTTGCCCGTTGAATCGTTTTAGTACCGTTATCGATTTCGGCTTGTTCATCGAGCACGTTAAAAATACTCTGCGCAGCCGCTACGCCGCGCTGGAAATCACTGTTAACACTGGTTAACTGCTTTAACGGCCGCAACAACATGATCATCGACGTCAACAACACCGTAAACGCCCCCGCTGAGAGGGTTTGCAGCATTTCCGGAAAGCTAGCAATAATAAACACCGTGGCTAAGCTTAGCGAGGCAATGAATTGGATCACCGAGGTGCTGACCGCGCGCGTGTGCACCAGCTTCATATTTTGGTTACGGGTGACATTGTTCACTTCGGCAAAACGCTCGGCTTCACGCTGCTGCCCTTCGTGCATCATAACCACTTTGTGACCGTTGATCATTTGCTCGGAAGTACTGGTGACATTACCCATTGCCACTTGAATTCGACCACTGACCTTGCGAAAACGCTTAGACACGCTGGCCACCACCTTGGCAATCAACGGCCCGATCACTAAAAACACCAACGATAGTTGCCAGCTTTGATAAAACATCAGAAAAATTAGGCCGATAACAAACGCCCCTTCGCGCACCAACACAAGTAGTGCACGGCTACAAGCTTCCGCAACTTGCTGCGAATCGTAAGTAATTTTTGAAATCAGATCGCCGGTTGAATGTTGATCGTGAAACTTAACCGGTAGCCGCATCATGTGCTCAAACAATTGCTGACGCATGCTCATCACAACCCGAAAACCGACCCAGTTAAGCAAGTAGTTAGAAGCAATGTTCAAGATGCCACGTACAATAAAGAACACTGGCACGATCAAACCGGCATAAAATAGCACCGAGGAATTTTGTTCGGTAAAACCTTCGTCGATGAGAGTCTCGATTTGTGAGAAGAATAAAGTATCAACCGCGGCGTATCCCATCATTGCTAAAATGGCGCCAATAAAGGCTGCGCGGTAAGGTTTAATGTAGCTGAGCAAGCGTTTAAATACTTGCTGTTTTTGTTCTGTAGCGTCCATGTAAAACGTCGTTACGTTAATGATGTCGGCTATTCTACCTGCTTTGTCACAGGTGTGGCTAGTTTAGCCGACGCCATCGCCGAGTTTGACTCGCGTAAGGCAACTGCAATTGCCAACGATAGCCATCGCTGATCACGCTTAATTGACCCCAACGCGCGGTATCGGCCACGACTACCGATTGCTCCGCTAAGCGCTGCAATACGGCGGCGTGTGGAAAACCATAACGATTATTTGCAGCTCGGCTAAGCAGTGCTAAGGACGGTTTGACCTGCCGTAGAAAAGCCTGGCTAGAGGAACTACGGCTACCATGGTGTGGTAACACCAACACGTCACTATCGAGTTGTTGTGGTCTAGTTTTGACCAAATGCTGTTCTGCTGTCCGCAGCAGATCGCCCGGTAGCAGTAACTTAAATTGATGGAAGCGTAATGCTAAGACGCAAGAATCATCATTCGCGGCTGGGTATTTTGCTTGCTGCGGCCACAGCACTTGCCATTGTACTCCGCGCCAAACACCCGCCTGCCCTTGTTGACAAGGATGTTGCTGGTCGCCAGACCAGCGCAACTGAGGATATTGTTCAGTTAAGCGTAGGTAACCACCTGCATGGTCGCGATCATGGTGCGATAACCAAGCTACCTCGGGTTGCAACTGCCGCTGTTGTAAAAACGGTATGATAACCGCGGCGGCCATACTAAAGCCGGAGCCATAAGCAATCCCGGTATCGACCAACATGGCTTTGCCTTGGCGTTCAATCACCAAAGCCTGACTTTGCCCCACATCCAAGACATGAAGGCGCAGATAAGGATCGCGCTCGCGCCGATAAGTGATACTCAGCTGTATGACGCTAAGTAAGGTCAACATCGCTAAACGCAAACGCCAGTTTAGCGGCATGGCTAGCACCACTATCGCAGCACTGGCCAGCCACAACGACGGTTGCTGAGCCAGCGGCCACCAACTCCATGGCTGCTCGGCAACATGACTTAGCAATGGTTGCAGATAAATCATCGGTTGTTCAGCCAACTGCCAACAGAACTGTGCTGCAAGCGGTATTCCAGCCAACGCGAGCAAGCTACCAATTAACACTAACGGCACTAACCAAAAGCTAAATAACGGCACCCAAAGCAGATTAATCCAAGGCGCCAGCGGCGATACCCCATGGAATAAGCTGTTCTGCAAAGGCCATAAGCCGAGTAATAAAATAAATTCAACGCGTAGCAAGGCCAACACCGGTTTAAACCATCGCCAACTAGCGCTCGATGACTGTTGTTGCCAGCGCCAATGACTCCACATTAGAGCGATGACTGCAGTCAGTGATAACCAAAAGCCGCTGTCGAGCCATAACCAAGGGTCTAGCAGCAACAATAGGCTAAGTACTACCAGTATGAGTCGTACCCGAGTGAAGGTTAAACCGAGCAATTGCGTAGCAAACAGTACGGTCCATAACCCCATAGCTCGCAGCACCGATGTCGGAAACCCGGCTAAGCCAGCGTAAAACCACCCCATCAACCATGCCAGTATTAGCGTGTAACGCCATACTTGGCTAACTTCCTGCGCCGCACGACGGCGGCCACTTAAACGTCGTAATAACCATCGCAAGCCATAACTGACGCCAATAGCGACCAATCCCAGATGCAAGCCTGATATCGCTAATAAATGTGCAACCCCGGTGCGTTGCCATATCGTCCAAGTACTGTCATCAATATCGCCACGATAAGCGATGGCTAACGCTGCAACCAACCACGGCAGCTTTAAATCAGCTTGTTGCAACTGTTGATAAAGACGTTGTCGGAGCGTGTTAGTGGCCGTCGGTTGATGCAGTAACACACCTTCTCGAATGCTGCCTTGTGCACGAACTTGATGTCGCCAAAGATAACGAGGATAGTTAAAACCTCCTTGGTTAAACAGACCATCCGGAGCTTTTAAACGTACCTTAAAACGCCATTGCTGCCCTGCTTGAGGAGTTTGCGCCAAGTTTTGCTGATCAACATACCAAGTCAAACGTACGCGCGGCACACTTGCCCACCACGGCCAGCAAACCGGATCTTGTAAACGTCCGTAGATAATTAAACGACCCGGCTTTTTTGCTGGGATGTCATCAATTAGCAATGTTATACTTGCAGACTGCGCGTTGAGCATCGCCAAGGGTAACGGTGTCGCTCGCAACGTCTGCCATTGAATATAGCTAAAGCCTATTAGTGCGGCCATCATAAGCCAATAGACATGGTGAGGCAGTACTGTCTTACGAGCACAGCATGACTTGAGCTTGTAAGGCTTTAGCCAAGTAGCACGCTTTAGCCAAGCAGAAATTACAGTTAATGACAGTGATAATGACAGGCTATAAACCAATAATTGTGGTGCAGCGGGTTGGGTCGCTAAATAAAGTGCTAATGTAGCACCCACTAACCCAGCTAACAGGCATCGTTCCATCGATGTTAGGCCTACATATTAAGTCGCCGAGCCAACACCAGGCGTGAACCCGATTTGCCCGGAAGTGAGTTGAATGGCTAGAAAATTCATTCAAAAATTAATGCCCAACCACCAAAAAATTAAGGACAATAAGAACCTGCGGTTTTTTGGTCGTTTAACGCAAGACGCTAATTTATGGCATCTTAATCGGCGCTCGGCATCGGGGGCTTTTGCCGTTGGCTTATTTTGCGCGTTTATCCCCATTCCCTTTCAAATGGTGTTAGCAGCAGCTCTGGCTATTTTATTTCGAGTTAATATGCCGCTATCCATTGCTTTGGTTTGGGTATCCAACCCGATTACCATGCCGCCGTTATTTTACTTATGTTATGTGATCGGCACTTTAGTGCTCGGTAAACCCGCGCAGCATTTTGCTTTTTCTCCCACTTGGCAGTGGTTAGTTGAAAGTATTGGCAGCATTGGCCCGGCATTCTTAATCGGTTGTTTGGTCATGGCTATCAGTTGCAGCTTACTCGGCTACATCGCCATTCGTTTACTCTGGCGATGGTCAGTGGTGCGCTCATGGCGGCGGCGCCCACAATCGGCTAGCAACGACCTGATGGAACCCTAAGTCATCGCTTGCACAGGCAAACGATAGAGCGCTATTGGGTTACCGATGTAGTGCCTGTGCAGGTTGTAGCTGGCTCGCACGCCATGCCGGATAAAGTGTCGCCAGTAAGCTCATGAGCAAAGCAACGGCGGCGACTAATAGCACATCTAGCCAGCGTAACTGAGAGGGAATTTGTGCAATAAAGTAAATATCCGCCGCCAACAGCTTAACCTGTAGCGCCTGCTCAATAACCTGAATCACGTTGGGTAATTGCCAGGCCAGCAATACCCCGACTAGCACGCCACCAGCCGTTCCCCACAAGCCATTTTGCAACCCTTGCCAAATAAAGACCCGAATAACCGCTCGTCGCTGCATCCCCATGGTGCGTAGTATGGCAATTTGTGACTGCTTTTCTTGCACCGTCATGACCAAGGTTGAGACAATATTGAAACAAGCCACGGCCATCACCAGCACCAAGACAATATAAATGACGAGCTTGACCAGCATAATATCGCGGTAAACATGCCCCTGGCTGCGAGTCCAGTCGTCTAAATAGACAAAGTCCTGCACATGACGCCCCAATTCACGCGCGACTTTTGGCGCTTGGTAAGCATCGTTGAGGAGTAGCCGCACACTACTAACCTGATCGCCAAGTCCGGTTAATTGTTGCGCCGTCGCTAAACTGACATAAGCCTGCTGATAATCTAGCTGACCGCCAAAGGCAAAAGTACCCACCACGGTTAACCGCTGTCGGCGCGGTGCTTGCCAGTTATTAGCCGCGCCCTTAGCCGAACTTTTAGCCGCCGTTAACAGCGTGACACCATCACCCGGCGACACTTGTAAGCGCTCGGCTAAACCCTGTCCTAATAACACGCCATGGGTGGTTTCTTGCAAACGTCGCCAACTGGCTTGGTCGGTATAGCGGTGCAATTGCGTTACGGTCTGATTCTGCTGTAAATCGATGCCAGTCAATTGTAAACCGACAAACTCACTTCCTCGCTGAATCATACCTTGGGTATTGATGATAGGTTCAGCGGCAACTACCTGAGGGTGTTGCCGGCTGACTTGCAACAGTTGCGCGGCATGCTTTAATGGGCCTTCCACCGCACTAAACTCTACCTGCGGGACCAATTGCAGTAACCGTTCTTCCAAGGCTTTTTGAAAGCCGTTCATCATCGACAAAGCAGCAATTAATACCGCACAGCCGAGGCCTATACCTAAGGTTGAAGAGGCCGAGATGAAAGACAAAAAGCCGGTTTTACTGCGGCTTTTACGAAATCGCCGCGCCAGTTGCCAAGTCAGGCTCATGGCGCTACCTCGGTGACCGGCGCTAATTCCAACAGACGCCCCTGTTGCAGAGTTTCAATACGATCTAAGCGCTGTGCCAGTGCGCGGTCATGGGTGACAACCACAAATGCTGTGCGCAATTGTTGATTGAGTGACCGCATGAGTTCATAAATGGCGATCGCTGATTGATCATCGAGATTACCGGTCGGCTCATCGGCCAACACCACCTGCGGCTGATTAACCAGTGCCCGCGCAATCGCCACACGCTGTCGCTCGCCGCCAGAAAGCTGGCTAGGACGATGCTTGGCGCGATGGCTCAAGCCGACTTGCTCAAGCAACTCGCGCGCTCTAGTTGACGCTTGAGCAGGCGTTTGACCGGCGATAAGCTGCGGCATCGCAACGTTCTCTAGCGCACTGAATTCCGGTAATAAATGATGAAATTGATAGATAAAACCCAGTTCCTGATTACGCCACTTAGCAATATTAGCGGCCGACTGTTGATAAATCGCTTGCTGTTGAAAATAGACCTCGCCGGCTGTCGGGTTATCAAGCCCACCCAATAAGTGCAATAAAGTACTTTTGCCAGATCCCGATGAGCCAACAATAGCCAGCATCTCACCCGCTTGAACATCGATATCGACTTGCCGTAATACCGCCACTTCACCTTCGCCGTCCTGATAAATTTTACTTAATTGCCGGCCTCGCAATAACGGGCTGGTCTGCTCAACATCAGTCATAACGTAACGCCTCAGACGGTTTGATGCGCGCGGCGCGCGCGGCTGGATAGAGAGTAGCTAACAACGTCAGTAGCACCGCACCAACGCAGATGAATAAGACTTGTAACGGCTCAATTTTAATCGGTAGCGGTTGTTGGCTACCTTGAATGACTTCAACCCCTAAAAACGCCAAAATATCATTCAACCAAAACACGGTGATCAATCCTAATAGTAAGCCCAACAAGGTGCCCACCACGCCGTTAAACGAACCTTGTACTAAAAATAGCCGGCGCAACTGTGCTGGCGCCATGCCCATGGTCTGTAAAATGGCGATATCCTGACGCTTGTCGTTGATTACCATTACCAACGCCGACACCACATTAAAAGCGGCTACCGCAATAATCAGTGCCAGCATCAGCCAAATCATGCGTTTTTCCATGCCGACAGCATCGAACAAACGACCATAGCGCTGCCGCCAATCAGCCACCTGATAGTCGGCGCCTAATTGTTGCCGTAATTGCGCGGCGACCGCGGGAGCTTGAAACGCATCATCGAGAAACAAGCGTAGACTACTGACCTGGCCCGGCGCCATTCTAAATAAGCGTGCGCTATCGTCGCCATGTAGCAGCACCAATTGAGTATCCACTTCGGCATCCAGCTCAAACCAACCGACTAAAGTAAATCGTCGTTGCGCTGGCATCATTCCCAATGGCGTATAAACACCACCAGCGGCAGCAATCAGACGCACTTGGTCGCCTAACGCTAGGTTCATGCGGCGCGCTAACGGACGTCCCATCACAATGCCGTATTCGCCCGCTTTTAAATTATCGATGCGACCGCCCACCATCGCTTCCGCCACAATCGGATCAGCACTTTGCAACTGTGGATATATACCGTTAATGGCGACCGCTTGCAGACGATCGCCATGTTGCACCACCCCTTGCGCACTGACCAATGGCGTGGCCGCTTGAATATGTCGATTAGCGGGCAGTTGCTGACGTAACTGCTGCCAATTGTCGAGGCGTTGCGCAGCGGTACTAATAGTAACCTGCGGCACCACGCCTAAAATACGCTGCTTAAGTTGCTGTTCAAACCCGTTCATCACCGACATCATTACCACCAAGGCAAACACACCGATGGCGATGCCAATCAAGGCAAAACGATTGATAAAGGCGGTAAAAGCAGACCCCTGACGCGCGCGGCTATAGCGTAAACCGATGTAAAGCGCCGCTGGTTGAAACATGTTTTATTACCTTTATCAGAGGAAATTGCTACAGTAGGGGTAGCAGGATAATCAGTTGCGTTCGAGCTGACAAGCCAAAGCAACGCATCTGTTTAACAGAACAAGGTGAAGCATAAGGTGAAGCAAACTAGCGAGCAGTCCAATCAAGCGCCAATTGATGAGCAGCAATTACGCGAGCAATTTGACGAATATTTTATGGTGCAGCAGCCGTTCACGGTCACGCTTGAACCCGTTAACGCCGCGCAAGTACCTGCGCCACATGCGTTCATTGACGATATTCCCGAGGTGTTTATTTTAGCTAGCGATATGCAGCAAGGGGACCAAGCCACGCTCAGCCGGCTACGCTATGAAAACGAACGGCTTGCGCCACTGTTTGATATTGTGCAGCAACAAAGCCAACGCTTGAATATCATGTTGGGCTATTTACTCCGCCATCAGCAAGATGCTGCGCAGCAATATCAGGGTATAGCTTTCGGTGCCGGCGGTATTCGCGTACATAGCGATAAACCGCTTCAGGTCGGTGCCACTTTCCGTTGCAAGCTATTTATTCAAGAAGACGCTATCGCGTTGTACAGTTATGTCTATGTTCTCGATAGCCAAAGCGCCGATGAAGCGGGACTGTCGCAAACAGCTTTAGCCTTTGTTCGTATTCGTGAAGATGATCAGGAGCTGATCATTCGCGCCAGCTTGCACAGTCAGTCGCGTCAACTGAAGCAGCGTGCCGAGCAAAAGCGCCTGCAACAAAGCGATGCAGTGGTTGATGACAAGCATACCGAGCAACCGTTGAATAACGAAGAATAAGTTCGACTAACGATGAATGCTCGGGAGGCTGGCAAGGCATCCATTCGCGGCATTTTTTCGTTATAATAGCCTCTTTAAATGCCGTTACGAGATGTATCAATGAGCACAGCGTCGATTTTTACGCCGCCAATCGCACCGTCCGTTAATCAAGATATCACCTGGCAAAACCTGCATGGCAGTGCGCCAGCACTAGCCTTAGCCCAAGTCATCGCGCAGCAGCAACAGATGCTACTGGTGGTTACCGCCGACACGCCACAAGCGCTGCGGCTGGAACAAGAAATTAAAAGCTTTTTAGCGCATCAACCACACCTACGCGACAATGTGATGGTATTCCCTGATTGGGAAACGCTTCCTTATGACAACTTTTCCCCGCATCAAGACATTACCTCGGAGCGCTTAACGGTATTATCACGCTTGCCTGAAACTCACCGTGGCGCGCTGATTGTCTCGCTGAACACGCTGTTGCATCGTTTGTCGCCGGTTGATTATGTCGCCGGGCAGACGTTGCAGTTGGCGACCGGCCAGCGCTTAGATGGCATTGCCTTACGCCAGCGACTAGAACGCGCTGGCTACCGTGCCGTCGAACAGGTCATGGAGCATGGCGAGTTCTGCGCTCGCGGCGCGATCTTAGATTTGTTTCCGATGGGCTCACGAACGCCGCTGCGCATCGACTTTTTTGATGACGAAATCGACAGTATCAGACGTTTTGATCCAGAAACACAACGCTCTGAAGAGACCATCGACAGCGTTAATCTATTACCAGCTCGTGAGTTTGCTACCGATAAGACTGCGATTGAGCGTTTTCGCGCCAATTATCGCGAACGCTTTGATGCCAACAACGCCGCCGAGTCAATTTATCAACAAGTCAGCAAAGGTTTATTTCCGGCCGGCATTGAGTATTACTTACCGCTGTTTTTTGAGCACACCGCCACCTTGTTTGACTACTTACCCAACGATGCCTTGCTGGTCAGCTTTGGTAATATTCAAGGTAGTTTGGAGCGCCTTTGGCACGATATTAATTATCGCTACGAGCAACGCCGTTATGATATTCAACGGCCATTATTGACACCCAATGAGCTGTTTTTGGCCGCCGACCAAGTACATGCCGGATTTAAACGCCTGCAACGTATTCGGGCGATGGTACCCGAGCAACAGGCGCAACCCGGTAGCATTAGTTTTAACACTCAGGCCATCGACGATATCGCCGCCGATACTCGCAGTAAAGAGCCTCTCAAAGCGTTGCGGCAATTTATTGAGAGCAGTCTTGCTAAGCGCCAGCGTATTTTATTTTATGCCGAAACCGCGGGCCGCCGCGAAACCTTAAGAGAACTCTTATCGCGCATCCATATTAGCGCTCCCGAGTTCGAACATTTTTCCGCCTTTTATAACGCCGACGCCAGTATCGGTTTAACCATTGGTGCGGTAGTTAACTCATTCTTTAGCGGTAATGACGAACAAGGACAAGGCATTTGGGTTGTTACCGAAACCGAGTTGCTGGGCCAAAAAGTTGCGCAGCGGCGACGCCGCGAACAAAAGGCCAGCGTCAGTGCCGACACGTTAATACGCAACCTAGCCGAGCTACAACAAGGCCAACCGGTGGTTCATATCGATCATGGTGTTGGCCGTTACCAGGGATTAACAACGTTAGATGCTGGCGGCATTACCACCGAATTTGTCACCATCGAATATGCAGGCGGTTCGACCCTATATGTACCGGTGTCCTCCCTACACGTACTCAGTCGCTATAGCGGTGGCGAACAAAGTAGCGCACCACTGCATAAACTGGGTAACGATAGCTGGGAAAAAGCCAAACGCCGTGCTGCCGAGAAAATCCGCGACGTTGCCGCCGAATTACTGGATATATATGCCCGCCGGGCGGTCAAGCAAGGCCATGCCTTTGCCGTAGACGCTAATGAGTACCAACGCTTTGCCGATAGCTTTCCGTTTGAAGAAACCGCCGACCAACAACAGGCGATTCAAGCCACCCTTGCCGATATGCAAGCACCGCGGGCGATGGATCGCCTAGTCTGTGGCGATGTCGGCTTTGGCAAAACCGAAGTCGCCATGCGCGCCGCCTTTGTCGCCGTTAACGACGGCAAGCAGGTCGCAGTATTGGTGCCTACTACGCTGTTAGCACAGCAGCATTACGAAAACTTTAAAGACCGCTTTGCCGATTGGCCGGTGAAAGTTGAGGTGTTATCGCGTTTTCGCACCGCCAAGCAAACTCAACAAATTCTGGCGCAGTTAGCCGATGGCAAAATTGATATTTTGATTGGTACGCATAAGTTACTGCAAAAAGATATCGTCAGTCATGACTTGGGCTTGCTGATTGTCGATGAGGAACACCGCTTTGGCGTACGCCAAAAGGATGCCATCAAAAAACTGCGCGCCAATGTCGATATTCTTACGCTGACGGCAACGCCTATCCCACGTACGCTGAATATGGCGATGAATAACATTCGTGATTTATCTATCATTGCCACGCCACCAGCCAAACGCTTAGCCGTCAAAACTTTTGTCCGGGAATACGATAATGCGCTGATCCGCGAGGCGATTCTGCGCGAGATATTGCGTGGCGGTCAGGCCTATTTTTTACACAACAATGTCGACACTATTGATAAGACAGCGCGGGATATTGCCGAACTGGTTCCCGAGGCACGGGTGACCGTAGCCCACGGACAAATGCGTGAACGCGAGCTAGAGCGCATCATGTCAGACTTTTATCATCAACGTTTTAACGTTCTGGTCTGTACCACTATCGTTGAAACCGGCATCGACATTCCCAGTGCTAATACCATCATTATGGATAGAGCCGACCACTTAGGTTTAGCACAGATGCACCAATTGCGTGGCCGCGTTGGCCGTTCACACCATCAAGCATATGCTTATTTATTAACGCCACATCCGAAGCGCCTGAGCAAAGATGCCAGCAAGCGCTTGGAAGCGATCTCACAGCTTGAGGATTTAGGCGCTGGCTTCATGTTAGCCACCCATGACCTGGAAATTCGCGGCGCGGGCGAATTACTGGGCGACGATCAAAGTGGTCAAATCGAATCGATTGGTTTTACCCTTTATATGGATATGCTAGATGACGCCGTGGCGGCATTGCGCGAAGGACGTGAACCATCCTTAAACGGTGCGCTAAGTCACAAAGCTGAAGTTGATTTGCGGATTGCTGCATTATTGCCGGACGATTACATCGCCGACGTGAACATCCGCCTAAGTCTGTATAAGCGAATAGCCAGTTGTGAGGATGACGCTCAGCTTGATGAGCTGCAAGTTGAAATGATCGACCGCTTCGGGTTGTTACCGCAAGCGGCTAAGCAACTTATCGAAGTCACCCGTATTCGTAATCAAGCACAAGCGCTAGGTATTCGTAAAATTGATATGGGCAGACAAGGCGGGGCCATTGAGTTCGCCGATAAAACGTCAATTGAACCTCAGCACATCATTGCACTCATACAACAAGCGCCTAATCGATATAAGCTCGACGGTCCCAACCGCTTGCGCCTATCAATGGCAGTTGAAGATACTCAAGCTCGTTTAAAACTGATACAGTCACTGCTAGCCGAGTTTGATGCTAACAGGCAAGGAAACGCTGATTAATATGACCCTGACAATATCTACCCGACGGTTATGTTTAACGTTGCTAGTGGCAGCCAGTTCGCTGCTACTGCCACTAGTACCGGCTACCGCTAGTGCACAAAGCGCCGCGTCGACGACCCAACCAGCAACGCCCACCAATAACTGGCGCTGGTTTGAAGTTGAAGTACTGGTATTTCGTCACACTATCGGACAAACCGTTGCCGAACGCTTTCCACTCGCCATTCAGCCGCAAAAAATCAGTGGTAGCGACGATTTACTCAGCCCCTACTTTGAAGATACCTATCGCCGTGCGCTGTTGGCTGGTTTAGATGACTGCCAAGTGGCCGAGTTAATGTTAGAAACGCCACTACTGAGCTGCCGTTATCACGATGAGTTAGAGTTATTGCCTTTACCTGGCGCATGGCAAGGCGAAAAGCCCAGCGCTCTGCGTGGCCTTGCAAAAACTGACGTTGTCATCGACGGTGCCGGCGGTGATATCTATCAGGCTCAAGGGCCATTTTTGCTGCCAGCGGATAGCTTAGAACTCGATGATATGCGGCAGCAGCTGGTACGTTCAGGGCAGGCTGAACCCATTTTGCACCTCGCTTGGCGGCAACCGGTGTTTAATCGTAACAGCAACAATAAAATTCGACTGTTTGGCGGTGTCAATTTTAGCGAGGATTATGATTATTTAGGTTATCAACGAGATGATACCGATAACTTATCAACCATGGCTCAGCAAAACGGTGAGCAACCACTGACGCGGATGCAGCGTATTGATAAACTGCTCAGTGCCGTCGATCAGCAACAGTTGAACTTTACTCTGGGCGAACATAATTCAGCGCTGAACAGCCCTGCCTTACCGCCCAAACCGGCTTACCGTAGCGCTGGTTTACCACAACAAGTGTGGGAGCTAGACGGTTTAATGCATATTTTTCTAGTCGGCAACTACTTGCATATTGATAGTGATTTAAACTTACGGGAAGAAGCCTTTGCGACACCCGCAGCAGGCACGCTCGCCGAGCAAGCAGAACAAGCATTAGCTGGGCAAACAGCGCAGCAACGGTTCCTACGCGCTTATCATTTTGCTCAGCTACGCCGTGTGATCAGTCACGAAACGCACTACTTTGACCATCCCAAGTTTGGCGTTGTGGTGCAAATTCGTCGTACTGATTTATCCGCCAGACGTTAGTGTCAAGAATCGGCTTTGCGGGCTCATTCAGATCCATTCCTTAGCTTGCTGCGTAACACTAAGAGCAAGTTGTAAATCAATGGAAGGAGGAATGATGAGCAAGGGTAATCCATCAAGCAAAGTCGCAGGTTTTACTGCCCCAGGCATGAGCGATAAGGCTGCACAACAGGTCATTGAGTTATTAGATCAGCGCATGGTAGCACTGATTGACCTGCAATTGACGTTAAAACACATCCATTGGAATGTGGTTGGCCCTAACTTTATTGGTGTGCACGAGATGCTCGATCCGCAAGTAGAGACCATTCGTGAAATGACCGATACCGTTGCCGAACGCATTGCGACTTTGGGTGGTGTCCCAGTCGGCACACCAAAAGCGTTAGTCGAACGTCGTTCATGGCAAGACTATGAAGTCGGTAAAGGTTTGGTGAGCGAACACTTAACGGCGCTCGATAAAGTTTATAACGGCGTTAACGCTGACCATCGTCAGGCTATCGAGAAATTGGCAGAACTCGATGCGGTGTCGGAAGACATATTAACCGGCCAATTGGCTGATTTAGAGCAATTCCAATGGTTCGTGCGAGCGCACATTGAATCATCGTCAGGCCAATTAAAAGGTTAGTTAAATCGCCACCTATCAACACTAAGCCCGACCACAATGTCGGGCTTTTTTTTGCTTTTTTAGTGAGTGTCTGGGCGTCGACGGCAATAATGACGTCTCATAACTGCGGTAAGCACGACGATTAGTCCTCAAATAGTTGCCACGATAACCACTTTGCGGTTCACTTTTGCCCACTTTCTGGTTAAATTAGCCAGTATCGGACGCTTACTGGGTAAGCTTGTTAGCTAGGTTTAGCAGGTGGTGAAGGCAATGCAAAAATACGAAGAGCTGTTACTCGCATTGCGCAAAGTCATTCGCGCGATTGATTTGTACTCGAAGCAGTTAAATAAACACTCAGGCCTGACCGGTCCGCAACTGATGATCATGCGCGAAATTGACGCTCATGACGGCATTACCGCGAGCCACATCGCGCATACCATTAACTTAAGCCCTGCCACGGTCAGTAATATCATTGACCGCTTGGAACACCGCCAACTGTTGCAACGACAGCGTAGTAATCAAGATAAGCGGCGTGTCTCGCTACACTTAACCGAGGCAGGACAAGCGCTACTCAACAACGCTCCACAGCCGCTACAAGAGCATTTTATTGAGAAGTTCTGTGCGTTGGAAGAATGGGAACAGTCGCAGCTGTTGTCATCGATGCAACGTGTCGCGGCGATGATGGATGCCGAGCGACTGGAAGCTGCACCGGTATTAGAAGTCGGCAGTTATCAACAAGCTAGCACGCACAAGCCACAATAACAGCTATTAGTCACGGCAATGGGCTGCCAGCGACAGCCCCAATATGATAAATCCACTTTAGCGCTGGTTAATCATAGTAATCGGCGCCAAAATGCAGTTCAAACTCGATACCCAGCATCCACTTGGCCGAGCGATGGTCTTCAAATTCATAACGTGGCCAATGTAGCCCTGCCCACGTTTCGATATAGAACCACTCACGCCAAAGCTGCTGCCGGTGATTAACCCGAAAACCATAATCGTTAAGCGTTTCAGCCTCGTTATCGGTTTGCCCGTAGAGCCAAAACTCAGACGATATTGCGCGTTGTTCATCGTACAAATAAAAAATGGTATAGCCGTTGTACCATTCTAGGCCCTTAGTGCGTTCGGCAAACTTACCGTGTAACGACCAGCGCCCCAACCAGAGGCTAGAAAACTGCTGTTCGATATCAATATATTGCTCGACGCCAAAGCCGTCGCTATCACGCCAGAATGCATCGGAACGAGCACGTAATTGATGATTATCGTTAAAGGGTAAGTCGAAGCGATAACGCGCCCGAGTGTAAGGGTCTAAATGAATACCGCCACGCACACCGACACTGAATGAGACCGGATTGCCATCATGCAGATAAGGGTCAAAACCAAACCCCAATAGCCAGTCGTCGTCACGACTACTACGAACGACCGAGCGTCTAGCGCTGGAAGGGCCGCGCAAATCGTCCTCACCATCACTACCGAAGAAGGCACTGAAACGTTGCTCAGCCTGCGGCAAACGGACTTTCGCGCGTAAGCTGGTATCGACTTCGAAACCGTCGTATTGGTCCCATTGCGGCGCCACCGACAGACGCCCGGTACTGCCTTGGCTATCATCAAAGCTTCGTTTATCGCCAAAAAAATCGTCTAACCAACGTGCGGTGGCGTCAACACTGTTATTTAACCCACTACGAAAGTCATCCAACCACGCTTGATCGCCGTCTTTTTCCTGTTGTTGTTGATTATCAGTAGCTTTTTGTTGAGCGGGTTCGGCTGCAACTGCCGACGTGATTGTCAGCAGCCCAAACATGCAACCCGCCAGACTACGATGATCCATGTCGCTTCACCCGGCTACTCGCCTTTTCACCAGCGTCATCCATGCCAGTTCCTATTTTATTGTTATTGTTTAGGCCTGTTAACGTTTTAGCATAGCTGACGCAACAAAACGAGTAGCAAGTGTGATCATACTGTTAACTTTACAATTGCTGCGCGGCATCCATCTCGCGCTGCAAGCGTTCACCTTCATCGGCGCGCGGTTTACTAAAACGCGCTAACCATTGGTACAGCACAGGCGTCAGATAAAGGGTAAACAAAACCGCTAAACCTAAGCCACCAAACACCACCCAGCCTATGGCATTGCGTGACTCAGCACCGGCACCACTGGATAGAATCAACGGCAACCCACCCAAGATAGTGGAAATCAATGTCATGGTGATAGGTCGTAAACGAATCAACGCCGCTTGTTCGGTAGCGTCGGCGACACTGTATCCTTGGTCACGCAACTGGTCGGCAAACTCCACCATCAAAATCGAGTTCTTAGCCACTAAACCGATCAACATGACGAGGCCAATTTGCGAATAAATATTGATCGACGTGCCCGTCAAAAATAACGCATAAATTGCCGCTGCAATACCAAAAGGAACGGTCAGAATAACCACGGTTGCTGAGTTAAAGCTTTCAAACTGCGCTGCGAGCACCAGCAACACCACCAAAAATGCCAATACATAAGTTAATGTTAGCTCGTGCGCGGTATCTTCAAACGTCGCCGCCTCGCCTAAAAACACCACGCCGATATCGTCAGGCAACACTTGTTGACCGATTTCACGCAAGCCATCTACCGCTTGCTGAATAGGGACATCGCTGGGTAGCGACATATTGATTTCGATAGCACGACGCTGCGCATGACGCTCTAACTCAGCAGCAACGCCTTCTTCGACGATGCTCGTTAACGTCGCCAGCGGCACCAACTCAGCGCTGTTACTTTTAACATACAGATTCTCTAAATCACTCGGATCACGGATATTCATCCGTTCCGCCTGCACCATCACTGGAATCGCCTGATCACCCACGTTTAAGTCAGCCACGTCATAGCCATTAGTGACCGCTCGTAAGGTCGATGAAATCTCGGTCAATGGCACACCGAGTTCGGCTGCACGAATACGGTCAATATTGACACGTAATTGCGGCTGAGTCGGTTGATAAGAAATACGGGGTTGGTCTAACTCTGGCATTTGCTCTTGAATCGCTTGCTGAAACGTTAGCGCTGCCTGATAGATATCTTCATAGTTTTCGCCGGTTAAGGCTAACTCTAAGCCGCCACCTTGACCGCGAATATTCAAACTATTCGAACCAAAAGCACGCGCCGGTGCGCCAGCGATATCGTTTAATGGTGCACGTAGTTCACTGATGATTTGCTGTTGGCTCTTATCGCGTTCCGACCAATCGGCTAAAGGTGCCGTAATAAAGGTTAAGTTAGGGTCCCATTGGCCAACAACGGTAAACAATGACTCGATTTCACCGCTGTCTACATAAGGACGCAAGACATCCTCTATTTGACGCGCTTGACGGTTCATGAAATCTAAACCAACCCCGTCCGGGCCGCGGGCAAAGACATTGATGACACCGCGATCTTCATCCGGTAATAATTGATTATTAAGGTACTGGTAAGTGACACCGGCACCGACCGCGGCTAATAACGATAACGACACCACTAACGCCGGTACCTGTAGCACCCAACGTAGGCTGCGCCGATACAAACTTAAACAGCGCTCGCCAACATCACTCAAGCGATTGCGCCGTTCACTGATACGCAACTTCGAGGCGAAGGCAGGCACCAACGACAAAGCCACAAACGACGAGATGATCACGCTGGCGGCTAATACACCGCCAAACTCGCGGAACAGGCGACCAGCCGTTGATGGCAGAAAAGCAATCGGCACAAACACCGAGACTAATACCGCAGTGGTCGCGACTACGGCGAAGAACACCTCTCGCGTACCAATCACCGCCGCCGCCCGACGCCCTAAGCCCATGGCGCGGCGACGTTGGATATTCTCGGTCACCACAATAGCGTCATCAACAATCAAACCGGTCGCCAGTACCAACGCCAGCAGTGTCAAAATATTAATGGAAAAGCCAAACAGCCAGATTGCGGCTACCGCACCGACCAGCGCCACAGGAATACTTAACGCAGGAATTAGCGTGGCACGAAAAGAACCGATAAATAGCCATAAAGTGCCGATCACTAGCACGATGGTAAACGCTAACGAGGTTAACACCTCGCTGACCGAGCCGCGAATAAACTCAGCATCGTCATTGGTGATGGTGATCGACATTTCAGGAAAGCGTTCACGTAGCTGCTCAACCTTTGCCAATACCCGGTCAGAAATTTCAATAGTGTTCGAGCCCGCTTGACGAATGATGCCGAGACCAATAACCGGTAGCCCGTCCAGACGCACCAAACTACTGGCATCAGCCGGACCAAAATAGACTTGGGCAACATCGCCCACTCGAACATTATCGCGCAGAATGATTGCCGAGGCTTGCTCCGCGGTGACCGTGGTGGCATCGGCGCGTACAATTAACTGATGGTCAACCGATTGTAGATTGCCTGCGGGGACATCAAAAGGCGCCTGACGCATAGCCTCAACCACATCGTTAATCGACAAACCGTAACTGGATAAACGTAATGGATTAATGACTACCCGTAAGACCTGTTCGCGATCACCGTTTAAACGTACGTCGGCAACGCCGGATATGGATAAAAATTCCGGCGCAATATCGGTGTCGACGCGACGCGTTAACGCTTCGGTAGAATAAGCTTCACTAGAAATAGCCAAACTCACCACCGCCTCGGCGTCATCGTCGGCCTTGACCACCCCAACCTGTTCAATATCGTCCGGTAATTCGCGTTCCACCTGCGCCACGGCTTCGCGCATCTCTGATGCGGCGTCATCCAAATCGACGCCGGGCTGAAATTCCACCACAATACGGCTAGAGTTTTCTTCACTGGACGAGCGAATCGATTTAACCCCGCTCACTCGCGCTGCTGCGCCTTCCAGCTTACTACTGACCTCAGCATCCATGGTTTCTGGCGATGCCCCAGGTAACACCGCCCGTACCGTTACCATTGGCCGATCGACGTCAGGCAGTTCACGCACTTCAACGCCAAATACTGCAGCAAAACCCGCTAATACAATCAGTAAGTTAATAACGACAATCAAGATTGGTCGACGAATCGACAACGACGGTAAGTCGGTCAGGCTTTGATTGACTAAACCTTTGTCGTCATGCTGCTTAGCCGTGCTCATTGTCGTGCTCCCAAAGACGCCTGTGGTTGCGAACTGTCGGCGCTGTTGTTACTTTCCAGCGCCGCTTCGCTATAACGAATCGGCTGACCATGGCGTAAGCGCTGCACCCCTTCGACAATTAATAAATCATCCAGAGCAATATCACCGGCGACCAACACATAGCCCGCCTGACGCTGCTGAATTTGCACATCGACGCGCCTCGCCTGCCCCTTTTCAACCACCCAAATATAGGGTGTCCGCGGCCCCCATAATAGTGCCGACTCCGGGATTGACGCGTATTGACGACCTTTGACTTGCAGGCGAATACGAAAACTCATACCGGGGATCAACTGTTCATCGGGGTTTTGCAATTCGGCGCGGGCGCGAATGCTACGCGTATCGGTGTTTAAACGGGAGTCAACTTGCACGATTTCAGCCGCAATCTGCTGTTGGGGACGTTGCCAAGGAGTCACCATTAATGATGCGTTGTCCGTTTGTAACAGACTCAAAGCCGACTCTGGGGCAACGAAGTCGAGCAATAACGAAGACCGATCATCAATGCTGGTAATAACGGTTTGCTCGTTAATACGATCACCCACTTCAATATCGGTAATGCCGACCACCCCATCAAAGGGTGCGCGTACATAGCGATCCTCTAACTCGGTTTGCGCGCGCTGCAACTCGATTTCTGCCATATCCCGCTGCGTAATGGCATCGTCTAATTCTTGTTGGGGGATGGCGCCCTCACCGGGTTGGCGACGTAAACGTTGCAAGCGTTCAACGCTGCGCTGAGCGTCGGCTAATTGGACTTTAGCCAGATTTACCGCTACCTGTTGCCGACGCGAATCCAGCTCGACCAGAATATCACCGGCTTGAACGCGTTGCCCGGCACTAAAATTAACGTCAACCACTTTATCGGCAACGGCTGGATAAATGGTCACCGAGCGTTTTGCGCGCGCCGAGCCTACCGCCTCGACACTAAATTGCTCGGGTTTAAATTGTACCCGTTCAACGGTCACTTTCAGACGTTGATCGGCTCCCTGCTGAGCCTGTGTTGGCGTGACCCACAACGTAGTCAGCAACGTTAAGCCAAGCGCTACACTGGCATGAACAATGGTGGTCAACGAACGTGAAAGCATGTCTGGCATGTTAAAATCCATCAATAAACGGTGTCTTATACGGCTTCAGCTAGCATAACCGAGTCGATCTAGGCTACGTAGTCAACAATGTGTCAGATCAGTTTACATTTGTTAATAATGACAAGAAGTGTGAAGGGTCGTGAATAAAAAAGCCGCGGTCAATGCCGCGGCTAAAGGTTACGCAAAGGTCGAGTTTTAGGCTCGCCAATTTAGCTCCTGCGCTCGTGCAGCGGCCATCGCCGGCACGTCGGTCTCGACGAAATGGTGATGTAGAACCTGCACGCCAAGCAGGTGGTTGATAACCGCATCAAGCTGCACTTTTTCTTCACTAGGCACATCCGGGTCTTCATGCCGTGCAAAGGTACGTACCACCTCATCGTAGTCCAATAGTCCGGCGGCCTCGACCGCTTCACGGTTAAGAAACTGCTCAGCTAACAACTCGACCGCTTTCCACTTTTCTGGATCGGTATGCGCTGGTGGCGCCATAAAGGCAAACTTTTCGCGCTTATAAAGCGTCTCGGGTAACAGACCTTTCATCGCCTCACGTAACACGTACTTTTCTTTATTACCCTTAATACGTAAATGTGGTGGTACGGTAAACGCATACTCGGCTAAGTGATGGTCTAAAAACGCTGGGCGTGCTTCCATTGAGTTGGCCATATCCACGCGGTCACCGCCCCAGGTTAAGATTTGCCCTTCTAACATGGTTTTTATCCACACATATTGCGCGCGGTCGAGCGGATGTCTGTCACTTAACATGTCAGCGTCGAGGGTATCGGCGATGGCTTTACCGGCATCGTAATGTTGCAGTTTCTCGCGGTGTGATGCCGACACTAATTGCAACGCTACCGGCGAACACGAGAGCCACGGCTGTACACAACTCGGAGTAAAACCCATTTTTTCGTTAAAGGCTTCGCTGACGTACTCTTCGCGCGCCAACATAGCGCCCTTAAACAGTTGATTGCTCTCTTCCAAAATGGCTTGCTCCCCCTGCCGTTCATGCTCAGGTAAATGGTCCAAGCCGTGTAAGAACATATCCTTACGGAACGCCGGATAACCAGCAAACAACTCGTCAGAACCCTCGCCAGTCATCACCACTTTATAACCGGCTTGTTTCACTTGCTGGCTCATCAAATATTTTGCCACACCCAAAGTGTTATAGATGGTGCGCTCGGTGTGCCATAGCGTTTGTACAAAATGATCGTATAAATCGTTCGCCTTCAGCGCCATGATATGATGGTCAGCGCCGGTCGCCTCGGCCATTTCGCGAGCAATCGGCGTTTCGTCATAGGCATCAGAATCAAAACCGATGGTGAAGGCTTTCACCGAATACTGGGTGGCCGCCGCCGCTAACCCCAAAATTGAACAAGAGTCGATACCACCGGATAAATAACAACCCACCGGCACGTCGGCCACCATGCGTTGCTGAACCGCGTCAAGCAAGTGTTCGCGCACACCGTCGATGTATTGCTGTTCATCGACCTCATCACCAGGATACTCGTTAGCAAGCGGGAAGTTTACATCCCAATATTTACTCGTATCGATATTTAAGCCGTCTGCTGTCCGGGTAATTTTGACTACATGCCCGGGCATCACCTGCTGTACCCCCTCAAAAGCGGTCGAGCCTGGCACCATGACCTGTATTAACTGATGGTATAAACCCTCGGCCGAGAACTGGCGTTTCACCGCAGGATGTGCAAACAACACTTTGAGTTCAGAGCCGAATACCACGCCTTGTTCGGTTTGTGTCCAATACAGCGGTTTGATACCAAAACGGTCACGCACTAAGTACAAGGCATCCTCTTGCTTATCGTAAAAGCTAAAAGCAAATTCGCCTCGCAGATGCTTAAGCGTTTCGGTAAGGCCATAACGTTGATACAGGTGGATGACAATTTCGGAATCACTCTTACTCTGAAAACGCGTACCCTGCGCGGTTAAATCGGCTCGAATGCGCTGAAAATCGTAGAACTCACCATTATGCGCCAACATCAGCTGCTCATCCGCTGACATAAAAGGTTGCCGTCCGCGCTGTTCGTTTAAATCAATGATAGATAAACGCGCATGGCTAAAACCAACGCCGTGTTCATCCAAAACCTGGTAACCAAAACCATCGGGACCACGATGGTGCATGATCGCGGCCATATTGACCAATGTCTGCGCGTCGATCGGGCTGTTTGACTGCTGATTAAAAACGCCTGCAATGCCACACATAGGCTACTACTCTCCCTTGATGAATCTTTGCGTGAAATATTTCACCGGTTAAACCACGTCAATGACACGCTCAGCGCGTTGTACCATGCAGGTTAACAACGCCATGCGCAAAAATACCGCGCCCCGTGCCTGGCTGAAGTACCAGTTGTGTGGGGTTTGGTCGAGGTCACACGACAACTCATCGCCGCGCGCCAATGGGTGCAAAATGATGGCGTCATCTTTTAACGGTGACGCCGCCGATAGCTGAAACTCGCTGCCATAGGTACTAAAGGTGTCGCCCTCCCAAGAGATGGCATTAATGTACACCACATCTAAACGAGGCAACTCGGCATTCATGTCTTGGCTGGTACTAATACGGATACCTGCCGACTCCAATTGTTCACGTTGATCGGCACCAAAGAGCTCATCCGCGTTACCTTGCGCATGAATCACCACCAACTCTTCAACGGCATCGGGAAACTTCGATAAGATTTTTAAAAAGCTGCGCACAGTACGCATTTTGTTGGGCACACCCACCACACCAATGCGGATCTTTTGCTTTTGCTCGTCATCACTGACTAACTCGGGGCGCCATTTAAACAACGCGTACATATCCGCCATGGCTTGGGTCGGATGCTCATCGGCACCATTACCCGCGTTAATGATCGGAATTCGCAGCGAGCCTAACATTTCTTCGATGGAATGCTCGTTGTTATCGCGTAATACCACACAGTCGCCATAATTATTAAACATTTCGGCAACATCAGAGAGACTCTCGCCCTTGGCAATACCGGTCGTGGAGCGGTCGGTGATTGACATGATATCGCCGCCTAGACGATGCCAAGCACTCTCAAACGATAAGCGCGTGCGAGTGCTCGGCTCATAAAACGCACTGATCAAGATTTTACCCTGCAGAGGGGTACTAAAACGGTTCGGGTTGGCCTCATATTTAGCCGCCAAACGAAACAACTGACGCAGCGTCTCACGGCTAAATTGGTCGACCGATACCACGTGCTGATCAGCCAGTTTGAGTAAAAAATCGCCGTCTTCTTGCACCGCGCGCAATAACGCCTTTGGGTGTGCGTCACCACACACATCGGGCCGCTCTCGATGTAACGAAACATCATTCATGTTCATAACGGGTTACCATAAGTCTTTTGCAAATAAATCTTTAACATACAGCGCCAATAAAATGAGTGGCGCCAGCGAACTGAGTATCAGTGCTGTCACAATAAGTAGTTGGAAAGTCTCGGCTGACATCATCATGCGCTTGGCTCCTGCTCGCTCAGGCGTTGCCAATCAAAGGGTTGCCGGTTGCGGAGCACACCGACACCACAAACCGCGCCGGATACCGCCGCCGACAATAAGGCTGCGACGTAAAAGCCAATCACGAAATAGCCGGTCAAGCCAATAGCGGTGCCTAATACCATTGCGGCACAGGCATAGCGGCCTGTCAGTCGACGCTGATATAACCCCAATAAAATCGGAAAAATGGTGCTTGCCACAAAAGCGCCAGTGAAATTAAGCAACGCGCCCAATGACGATAACTGTGGCAAACAAAGTAGCCAAGTTAGTACACCTAATAGCAACACAGTATAGCGGTTAACTTTTAGCAACTGAGCATCGCCAGCCTGTGGTTTCAGTAATTTATGGTAAACATCTCGCGTTAATAAGTCGGCGGTAGCCGCCAATAACGAGTCTAGGCTCGAGGCTAATGCCGAAAATACCACGATAAAAACAATCACCGCGCCCACTTCACCTAACACCGATGCCGCCACCGTCGGCCCGACCATATCGGGGCTAGGTGGGAAGATGCCTAATTGTGGCGCCGCTAATGCAATAAAGCCGGTAACAATCGGGATTGGTAGCCATAATAAGCCACCGAGGAAAAACGCTTTAAACGCGACCCGCTTTTTAAACGCTAGCGCCCGAGACCACCAAACGTTGGAATGAAAAATCTCACCCAAGCCAAAAAAGATGTTGTTGAAGAGAAACATCATCGCCGCCGGAAACAACAAATCTAATAACTGCGGATGGTCATTACTGAGATTTTGATGAATAGATTCAAGTCCAACTTTATCCATCAATAAATAAGCAACTAAGACCACCCCTACGATGATGATCAACGCCTGAATAAAGTCGGTAGCGATAACGGCACGCAAGCCGCCGAATAACGTGTAGAACACACAAATGAGCAATATCGCACTCATACCAATGTGATACTCGAGACCACTGAGTGCTTGCAACAAAATACCGCCAGCCATGCCCAGACTGACCAACCAGCCAAACGCATAAACCGTCGAAATGACAATAAACACATACCAAGCTGCGCGGCCATAGCGTAAACGGATAAAGTCGCCCGAGGTATAGCCATGCGGCAACAGCTCTTTGATACGTTTTGCCAGCGGCGCAAATAAGATCAAGCCGAGTGCCGCAAAGGAGTAACCGATCATACCCCAGACGCCGAATTGATAAGTCAACTGCGGTGCAACTAAAGTGGTGTTGCTGGTCACCCAAGTCGCCATAGCGGTCGCTGCGGCAAAGGCAAAACCGACGTTACGCCCAGCCAAGGCATAATCTTCATGGCTTTTATTAGCGCGCCCAAGCCACCAGCCAAAAGCTATCCAAGCCAGTCCAAACACGGCAACGATGGTAAAGGCTAATTGACTGGATAACGCAAATTCGGTCATTACACGTCCCTGTTAACCGTGATTATCCGTGTTTCGAGTACGGTGTAAGCACAGTACCAGGATCACCAGAATGGAAAATAACAATGCGCCAGCAATAAACAAACCGTAAGCTTGAGCATGAGAATAATGTTTAACGTCGACACGAACGATATCGCTTAACAGAGGCTCGGCAGCGTCGTTACCCGCATCGTCTAGACGGGCTTGAAAGTAATAACTACCGTCGGCAAAGCCACTTAATGTCAACTGCTGAAAATCACCTAACGGCCGATAAGTGGCGCTTACCGCGCTCATGTCAGCATGCTCACTCATGGCAATTTGCAGCGGTTGAGCGGCTTGTCCGACAGACACGGGTACACCTACCTGTAAGGTAAAATAGCCTTCTTTGCTGACCACCCCGGGCCCACTCAATGTTAACTCATTGTTAGCATCAGTCCGCTGAGATAGCGCTTGCAAAGGCAAGCTTAGTAACAATACCCACAATGCTAACCATGGTAATGGTCGCCTCATGGTCTGACCCGTCCGTTGGCAGCGAATAGTTAAGTTCAGGCTAACAACCCATCGATTTATTTTCAACTCAAAACATTTTACGAAATGAATGCTTGTTTTTTAAACAAGATAAAGGCGAGAAAGAACCCGATAGAAATAAAAAAGCAGCCCTTTTAAGCGTTGCTGTATGCACGCAAAGGGCTGCGAAAAGCACGGTCTATCTGAAAGGTTCCAGGGAGACAGAAAACCGGGTCATGCAATTGATGACGGCGCTTAGCTTAAGCTGTTGATATGACAGTTTTACGACAGGCGAGTGAAATCCCTGCGACAAACAACTGCCGTGGAAAAACTTTTTCGACGGCATGTAAAACGGTATGCTGTTAGCCGTCGTATGAGTATCTATTGATTTGCGTACTTTAGCCGTTTCTGGAATTCATCTATGCGTTATTTATGTAGTTTGGGCAGCAACCTGCAAGCGGCCTTTAATATTGAGCGGGCACAGCAAGCCTTGGCTCAGTTGCCGGGACAGCTATACACTAGCGCGGTGATCAAAACCAAACCGGTGGCTATTGATACCGATAACGACTTTTTAAATGCGTTATTTATTATCGATACCCCGCTCAACGCGACACAATTAAAACAGTATTTTAACGCCATTGAAATTGCTCAAGGGCGCGACCGTGATGACCCTCGTTGTAGCGAAAAAGATAGACCTATCGACATTGATATTCTCAGCGACGATATTCACGATAATCGCCAAGTGCCGGATTATTTACAGGCGCTTTATCAGGACTTTTACGCAGCGATTAAAACACAGCTAGGAGCATCTTGCGCATGAGTAAAACGGCACTTGTTACCGGCGCTGGACGGCGCCTAGGGCTGGCCTTAGCCCATCAATTAATCGACCAATCGTACCAAGTGTTTGCGCACTATAATCGCTCACGTGATGGCATTGATGAACTGACCGAGCGCGGCGCTATCGCCATTCAGGCCGATTTTAACGACAGTGATGCCGTTACTCGCTTAATCAGTAGCTTGCGAGCGCATAGCGAGCAGTTGGACTTGCTGGTCAACAATGCGTCGTGCTTTTTTAACAACCAGCGGGTCGATGACGACGAGCACGCCCTACAAGCGCTATTCAACGTACATGCCATGACCCCTTATAAACTTATCCGCGACTGCCAGCCGTTGCTTGCAGCCGCTGACGACGGCTTAGTTATTAATATCACTGACATATATGCAGCGCGGCCTAACACCGACTATATCGCTTACTGTGCGGCAAAAGCGGCGCTGGCAAGTTTAACCGCCGCCTTTGCCAAGCAATTAGCACCAGCGGTGCGGGTTAACGCTATCGAACCCGGCCCCATTTTATTTTTGCCAGAACACGACGATAAGCACCAACAACAAGTCTTGTCTGAAACCCTGCTACAACGCGAAGGCGGCTTACAGCCGGTTATCGATGCTATTTTTAGCCTGCGTGATAATCAGTTCATTACCGGCACCAGCATTAAAGTCGATGGCGGTCGAAGCTGGATGATCTAACGATGATCTAACTATGCCGTCAATAGCCCGCGGGCTTACACGTTGGCGCATCATGCGGTACTAAAATGGTCACATTTTCTGCGGCTAAACCACTAAGCTGCGCCATGCTAAGTTTTGCTAAATCAGCCACTCGCCATGGATATTTCGTGCACTCATGCGTAGCACCGCTGTCGTTAGCCGGATTAAAAGGATAATACTCGACCAAGCCCGGATGTTGCTCGACAAACTGCCATACTGGACGAATATCTTCGCCTAGCAATAAACGATAATACCACTTGTCGTAAGGATGTTTTTTACTACCCAAATGACGCTCAAGCAGTAACGGTTTATCGCCAAAGCCATCTGTTTCACCGATACCAGAAACGCCATACAGTAGCGATGCGGCATAAATGCCGCCAAATAACTCATCGCGGCGTTCATAGCTGTCGGCTAAAACATAGGCCTTTAACTTACCCACCCGCTCGGGATACTTCATAAATGACTGCTGGAATAGTTCTAAACTGATGGCGGGCACCAATAACACCGTATTGTCTAATTTACCGTCACCGTTAGCGGCCAAATGTTTTAGTAAATCGCCGATAACAATCGAACCCGCCGAGTGCGATATGGCGCTGATCTTAAAGTCGCTATGTTCGGCTTGGTGAGCGAGTAACTGGGCTATTAAACGAGCGCCATTGCTGCCATCTTGCCAACATTCTTCACTATGCTTTTTAACCTTAGTCCAATGTGACTGCATCACCGCCCCCGCATTGATCACATTAAACAGGCTCAGCTCTCTAACGACTTCTTCAAAAATAGTGGGTTCAATTTGATGGTTGAGGGTCAATGCAAAGCGCGCAAAAATCTTTGCCAGCATCTTGCTCGCGTTGATACCAATGAATAAGCTTTTCGCTTTTTTCTGCGCAGGATCGGTTTCTAACTCGTTATACAGCTCAGCAAACTGTTGCGCCGCTTTATACAACTCAGGGTCACGTTGCTGAATATTACTGGCAGCAATCGCTAACTCCTTTTGCTCTGCCAATACCGCTGCAGCAAAACGTTCGTTGTCGTCCACAGCGTTTTGTTTAAAGTTACTTTTCAGATTGCTACCATCGGCACCAACACCAATTAATACACTCATCGCCGCTTGTTGCACGTCAACCTGATTATTGAGTTTCAAGCCCTTATTATTTGACTCAAGATTGAGTCGTGATAACACTCGACTTTGTAAGTTTTGATAGGCAGCACTGGTGATCAAGTCCCCCACAGAAACATCGTCTAACACACCGGCATCATAATTGACAAAAATCGGATATAAGCCATTTAAATTGGCCTCGGTAAACATCGACTCCAACAGCGCTGGACCTAGGTTAGTGCGCATATAGTTATCAGAGCTTAAGCCACCGTGAAAGTAAAGAATCACGCCCGTAGACGATAGGGCCTTATTTAGCACCGATTGTAATTGCCCCGCGTCGTTACCGCGACAACGTAAAAAATGCGCGTCGTAGGCACTGGTCATCACAACCTCAGTAGCGGCCTGAGTTTGTATATCGTTTGTTTGATTCGATTGCTGCCGCGCCGAGCAGCCGGCCAGTACACTGAAAACCGTAAAAAAAAGCATCCATCTGTTCATGACCTGCCTCTCTCGTTAAGTAAAATGATAGCGAACGGAAAGACCCAACAGCATAATAGGCGGTAAAACGTATCGATTAAAAATAGTACAGATTGGTGGATGTGCTAGTTTCGTTCTTTGTTTAAGGACGGGTTTAAAACTTACTAGCTTGTTTCATGCAGGAAAGCATTGTCGGAGGCCAATCCGCTTATCAGCTTGACGATGGAACTTTCGCGATTGATGTTGGGGAAAACGGTATTCGGGCTATCTATAATGAAGAGAATGCAGTCATAAAATTCTTTTGCCGCTACCACCGGATATGAGCTTTTACGGCAAAAAAGCTCAGTCCTTTGCCATCCAGCATGGCATTGTCACGAAGCCATGCACGTCTCATCTGAATATTGAACAGTTATAATTTTTCTTGATGTGAGCAGAAAGCAAAGCTCCGCGAGGACGAGGCTTTGGATTCAAACTAATGAAGAGGATATGCAAATAATCAATCCTATTACGAAGTGAAAAACTCGTAATGATTTGTATTTATCACTGTCAGCATATAATGGCTCTCCCACATATAGAGTGTACATATTCTTATTAAGTATAAATAAATGAACCCACTGATAGCCAATCAAGAACAATATTGCAGCCCAGACCCAGTCCTCTGACATTGTCCTTTCAGCAACATACACACCTTCCAAGAAAAAGAGTAAAAATGAAATGCTAATTAGTACTAGTGCTTTCAATTTATTTATCTTCCTTTTTCTTATTTTGATGTTCTTGTGTATCACCTACCGCTTGATTTGTTAATATATTTGTAGCAGCACCTCGCTTAGCAGATTCTGCTACATTAACAGCTGTTTTTGTAGCTTTATGAGCCACAGATACAGCTTCACCAGTTGCTCCCGGCAACATTGTCAAAGTAGCGCTTTTAATATCTCCTTGACTTAAATGGTCCGCGGCAACTGCCAGCCTTTACCTGATTATAGGTTTTGGTATCCATCGCGCGCCACCATTAGTGTATTGCCTTACTGGTATTATAGTACGCAGTTACAGGTGAGTCGAAGACAGCTTTAGCCCCCTCAATACACTTTGAAACCAAAGTTCCAAAGCGGGAATAGACTGCCATTTATTGCTTTTCAGAAAAAACAAAACCTCGCTCCCTGAGCACGAAGTTTTCGAATATTATGGAGCACTCGCTCAATAGCCCTTTGATTTGTCATTCAACCACGACAACATAGCCAGTCCAGCAAAAAACAATAACCCGGTCACAAGAATGGCTATCGCTCTTCCGAAATCAAAAGTATCTCTTTCCGCAAAATACCAGATAAATGGAACCGTTATTGCTATTCCGCTCATGAGACGATAAATACCTAGCAGGCCAGAGCCTACTCCCTCAAACACTTCCTCTGCAAACAGCATGTTATCTCTAAAGTGATATACCCTGTTTCCGTACGTTCGCCTTATCCAACGACTAACAATGGCTAGTCCAAGAAAAGCAAGTAACGTGTAAATTACTGTTGAATTAGTTTCTACCCCTTTAGCCATACTGTTTACTGATATCATTCCATTTTCACTGTACCTAACCAGCGTCAATAGTACTCCCGTGATCATTACAAGAATGGTCTCTATTAATACTACTTTTTTCAAATGCACCTCGTTTTTAAATTATTAAAATGCCACATAACGAAGTGATGTTAGGGCTAATTATAAACTAAACCTAACCTCGATTATGCTTGGAAAATGCTTGGTACGGAATTAAACAGAAAAACAAAGCCCCGCGAGTGCAATGCGATATAATTGGATTCAATTCGGGAAAGCCCGTTCCCCCGGCTTTGGTAACAACCCTCACCAGCATTCCAAGGCGAAAAAAACCCACCATCTAAGGCGGGGCTTTGGATTCAAAATTAAATTCTATCAGTGAGAATTATCTAGTTCACGGAAGTTTTCCCAGACCCACAATAGTGTCCCTCTTCAAACTCCCATACGCCCTGACTCTCCTTTTCCTCCATGATATTGTACGCTTTGAATACATCAACGTTTGGAGGCATATCGATGGCATAGAGCCGTTTATTACTTGCAGAAGAGCCTTCAAATGAGCATCCTAGCTCTTCGAGAGGTTTCCAATGCTCCAAAAAGTACTGATGATCCTTTCCAGATGGTGTACGAATCCGATAAGTAGAATGCCCAGCACGGGCACTAACACCATCAAATACTAATTCACCGTTTACATTTTTCGCTCTAAATTCATCGCAATAGCTAATTCCAAATGCGTAAAAGGGTGAATTATCCAGAACAAAACAGTTCTCATCCGTAGGCATGGCATACATAACTTCGATTTCTTGGCTGCCTTCTTCCAACGGAAATTTTACTTTAATTCGATCTACCATGTTTAATGCTGCTCTCTTTGTGGTGGTTTCCACTCATCAGGATTTCTTGCTCCTTTTGATCTATTACAAGTCCGACAAGATTGACCTTCATTCTCTGATGAATTATTACCACCTCGACTTTTCGGGTCAATATGATCTCTTTCTCTAGAGTTTGGATGTCCCGGCTCATTCGTTGTCTCGGTTCCACAGTATCGACAAGGTGCGCCTTCATTTTCGGCTTTCTGCTCAGGAGTTTCTGGCTTAAATCTCTTCCCCGCTCCCGGTCCCCCTGTTGAACCTTTCTTACCATCTGAACCAGCTTCTCGATCCGATGATGTTGCTCCATCCCCATTATTTGTTGATTGATCAGTATCACCCGGTGTGGACATAATTGCAGCAATTCCGGCACCAATAAGTAAATCAGCTCCAGTTACTGTGATTCCCCACTCAATAATAGGTACTAGTAGAAATGCAAATTGACCATCAGGATCTGTATATTTGTAAGGATTATTGTTGGCGTATGTATAACGGTTAAACCCGTTGACGATGTTTCCTTGATTCAAATGCCCCACTGAACCAACCGGATCATTCGAATAAAACCGACCTATGACTGGATCATAGTATCGTGCCTGCATATACACTAAACCAGTATCGCTGTCGGCGACGTGGCCGGTGTAGCCGACGTCGTTGATGCTACCTTCGATGCTTTCGCCAAAGGCGCGGTAATGTTGCTTACCGGCATAAGCGTCGATATGCCCACTTTTGGCAATCAACTGTCCTTGTAAATGTATATAATTGGTTGTTTTACCGTTGCGCCACTCGCTTAGTAGTTGCCCATCACGACTATAAAATGGATAGCGCGTACCGCCACTATATTGAATCTGCGCCCGGCGCCCTAGGCCATCATAACGATAATGATGACTGCCCGCCTGTATCAACTGGTTGGCTTTATCATAAGTTAGGCTATAGCGACCATTATCGACCACCCGACCACGGCTATCATAGCTAAAGTTCATCGTACCGTTGGCTAGCCCGTCAACTGATATGAGCTGTTGACGGTCATTATAATGGTAGCTCAGATCCCGTCCTAAGCTTTGATAATGCAGAATATTGCCTAATCCATCGTAAGATAACTCAGTATCCCCCTCAATGAGTGCCATATTGATACCGACTAAACGATTTAAGCCATCATAACTTAGTGCTACCAACGATTGTTCAAACTCAGCGACATCTTGACGAGTTATCAGGTTATCTCGTGAGTCATAGTAATACTGTCTCCACACGGCAACCTGACTACCTTTGACGACCCTGAGCTCAGAAGGTCGCTGACGACGGTCCAACATGCGCAGGTATTGCATACCATTACCATAGCTAAACGATTTAAGTTGGCCGTCGGCATGATAGGTAACCGCCGAGGCATATACTTGTTCGCTCTCATCATCAGCAGCGGCTGCAGTTACTTGTGTTGCTTGACCCAAGCCGTTGGGCGCATAATTGACTCGTTCACCATTGGGAAAGGTTAGCGCCCGTTTATTTCCTAACGCATCGTACTCATAAACGACGTTAGCACTATAGCTACCAACACTCATTTGTTCAGCAGTTAACAACTGCTTGCTGTTGTAAAAATAGTGTCGTTCTACTCGGGGCGTGTTCACCGACACTAATAGCCCCAAAGCGTCATATTGATAAGTTACGTTATCGCTGAGGTTATCCTGATAATCAACTTGCCATAAACCACCTACGTTATCATAGCGATATTCGGTAAAATCGCTCGCCGACGTCGATGCTGCACAGCTGTATGGACTATTACTACTAACCCCCTCTGCCAGCCTCACGACCTCGCCCAGCGCATTGTATTCGAGCACCTGTGTGCCGACATCGTCGCGGCTCACTTTACAAAGCAGCCCTTGCTGATTATAAGTGCGATATTCGCTGGCCGAGACGCTTGCTCCGGACTGAGTAATACGGGTCGGGCGTGCTAATACATCACGTTCGATAAACGTTTGCACGCCTTCGGGCGAGTCTATCGATAGCGCATCCTCATAAGCCGGTTGTCCAAAGGCCTGATAACGGTTGGTAGTGATATAGCCGCGCTCATCCGTAATCTGAGTTTGGTGGCCATCGCTGTAACCGTACCGGCGTGTGCCGCCACCGCTGCTAGACTGTGACAACAAACGTCCCCACGCGTCATAAACTTGGCTCAAACCATCGGCATTCGACGGCGAGGTCGACCAATAGCTTTTAAAGATTTGTTGCTGGTCGCTGTTCCAGCGGTATTGTTGATAACGGCTGTACTGACCATCACTTTCTTGTCGTTGCAGCAGGTTTAGCTGGTTATCAAAACGGTCTTTTTGGGTCAACGCAATCGAGCCTGAACAGGCGTTCCCCGTGCTGTTTAGACGGCAGTGGCGAATGGTGCGCTGTGGCTGTACAGCAAAATCCCATGTAATAGCAATATCTAGCCAATGGTTGCCGTCTTGATGTGAGCGTATACCCTGTAAACGCCCTATATAGTCATAATACAGTTGCCGAGTGTAGCCTTTAAAGTCGGTAATACGGGTCACTTCGCCATAGTCGTTAACGTCGCGCACCAACTCAACGGTGTTGCTGCTGTGATAACGTGCAGGTAATTGTATCCGCTGCGCCTGCCCTCTGTGGTAGTCAGCAAATAGGATATACGAATTAGTACCCGTGGTTTGCCCGTTTTCGCCCCGCAAGGCGCGGTTCCGTTCGACCTTTTTAAGGTTACCGTCTGGCCAATAACTGACCGCCCGTCGCTGCCAGACGCCGTTATGCAGCGTCTTATCCGGCACTAACACATTGTACTGCGTGTTATTATTGCTCGCCGCCAAACGACGGTAACTGGTTGCGCTGCTATCCAACTCGTTACTGCTGCTACTGCCGATGACTTTGTTGGTCAACAGGTTGAGCTGCCAGGCCGCTAAATCGTGCAGATAGGTATAGCTTGTATAGCGCTTCCCCGAAGGACCGGTTTCTACCTTGGTACCATACTGACCAAACACATTGTAATTAAGATAGTCGGTGCGGAACTGTTGCCCACCCGCCAATGAAATGACCGCCGACTGACGATTAACCTGATGATTAAATGCGCGAATGTTCTGGAACGGCACTTCCAAATCAACGTCGCCGATTTTCTCGCCCTGCTGATAGGAAAAGATTGTCGTACGATAATCGCTTGAATCGGCGCTGTCCGACTCAACCACTGCTATCTGCGAGCCTTCCAGAAAGCTACGAACATCACGATTATAGAAATAACGGGTACTACGGCCGTTGGGCGCTACTACGGTGACCGATTTACTGAGTACCGGATCCACACCGGCGGGCACGTTACTAAGTCGGGCAGCTGCTGGCGGCGACGCCACTTTATCGCTGTAAACACCGATATTTTGCGAGTATTGGTAGCGCCATTGTTGCGTTTCAAAATGAGAGCCACTGAGCGCTTTTTTCACCAAAGATAACGTTGAGTAACAGATACCGTGAGGCTCGTTCGTCATCATATAGTTAGTACTGACACCCGCCCAACCGTGTCGGACTTCTTTCACCGTGTATGTTCCGGTTAGCCCGGTTGGACTGGTAATGGTGCCTGAAATTTCGCCCAACATTTGTGTTTGTGAACAACTCTGGTCAAAAGTCCCGATGGGGCTTTTTCGGTTAAGTGCGGCTAGCGAAAACTGCCAAGCGTTACCGTCGGGTAATTGCACCGATGTTAATTGGGCGTTTTGGTACTGGCCGTCATACTGATAATACCAAGTTCGGTTGCCGACTTGTGCCGAGGCAATTAGTTGTGTCTGGCCCGCTCCTTGATGATAGGTAAACTGCACCGCGCGCCCGTCTGAAGCAGAAATTGACAGTAAACGAGCACTATCATCGTAGTGGTAGGTTACTTCGTTACCAAAACGGTCACGAACTCGCGAAACCAGCATAAAGAGATCGTACTTTCTGGTGGCACCATAAACCTTACCCGCTCTTAACGGCGTTTCAATCATCTTAGGGACATCAAAATAATACACACTGCCATCGGGAGCGCGAGCCTTAAACCCCTCGCCAGTGACTTGTCCTTGGCCATCATAAATATCAATACAGGACATTATCCAACCAGTTTTGGTACGACGAGTATAACGCTCGTTAGCCTCTGGCTCGGGTGCTGGGCCATTTGGCCTTAACAGCTTTTCATTGGTTTTCCCTGCAACATTTAGCGAGTCACCGTTCCAATACTGAGCACTACTGACGGTTTGACTGTTATATAAAAAATATCCCGGGTTTAATCCCCCACTACATGCTTTCCCTTTACCCCAGCTGCCAGACATACCGCCCGGCACCACGATGACGTTAGTATGAATGTTAGGGATCTCTAACGACCAGTCGCCTAAATTCCGTAAACTCTGTCCGGCTAAATAACGACCTCGATAGGTTCGCGTAACCTCAACGGGTAATGCAAAGTTTCCCGGTACCGCAACGTCGGTATGCTGAAAACTCAAACCCCCGCTATTCAAATCAATGCGCTCACCCAGTAGTTGACTGTTATCTGGCGTCTGCCGTTCATCGACTTTCATTAAGCTAATGGCACTTTCATCAATATAATTATCAAAATTGATCGAACCGCCTTGCGGCGGCGCTTGTGGTTGCATTAGCCCGTTCGCGGTTATGACGTGGCTGCTGGTGCGCGATGCCACATAATTTAACCAACGTTCGCTGATATCTTTGCCCATCGCTGATGGCGACTGAAGCAACATCCACAACATTAAATACAGTGTGAGTTTTAAGAATTTCATTGCAGCACTCCTTGCTGATCAGATTCGGCTATCGGAGAGCCCAACAAATCGCTGTGAATAAAAATGACCTCGTTAGCACTGTCAAGACTCTCAAAATAAACTCGAATCTGGCAGTCCATAGCAACAGGGGCTGTTTTATAGTGACTGCCATCGCGTACCCCATCGCAACCTAGCGCATTTTTAATTTGGTAACCGTCATCGGCATGAATGGTAAAATTAACCTGTTCGCCAGCAAATGCTTCTTGATAGCTTGGACTAACGGTGCCACCTTGTGAGGCCAAGGCCTGTACTCGATACCATCGAGCAAAATTTGCTTGTACCGTGCAATGACTGGTAACAGTGTTGATTCGATAGATATTGTCTAGCAAAACACCTTGGCAACCGCTGATGTTGACCAGCTTGGCGCCGCTATTAGGCAGCACAGTAAATTCAGCAGAACTGCCAGCGTCTACCACCAAATTATCAGGAGATAACCGACCCGGTCCGTTAACCGATGCAGCTACGTTAATCCTCTTGATAAAGCTCGCTTCAACTTGGCAATTAGCGCTAGCGGCTGCCGACGTATAGCGATTACCATTTAATGAGCCACCACAGCCACTGACTTTAAGTACGCGATAACCATTATTGGGTGTCACTTGGAAAACGGCTTTTTGCCCACTGTCGACCGTTATCGAGGTAGGTGATATTGCTCCTCCGGCATTTGCCTTGGCCGTCAATTGATACTGACGTATAAATGTCGCTTTTATTTGGCAGTTATCAGCAACAGCTCCGGTGCTATAGGTGGTGCCCGAAAGTTGACCACCACAACCAGTGACCAGAGCGATACGATAACCACTATTTGGCTTGATTGAAAAGGTTGATCGCTGTGCAAGCTTAACCACTCGAGAAGTCGGTGAAATGGTTCCGCCGCTACCAGCTTGCGTACTAATTTCATAACGCTCAATAAAACGCGCGCCAACTTCACAAGGCGCAGTGATGGCCGCCGTTTTATAGGTATTACCTGATAGCGAACCACCACAGCCAACGATGTCATTCACCATATAGCCAGGCTGCGACGTCACCGTGAAAGTTGCGGTTTTGCCGCGCTCTACCATCCTCGACGTCGGCGATAACGTGCCACCGCCGACAATCAAGCGGGTGGTCACCGCATAGGTCGGTTTGACCGTATACGTGTTGGTTATTTTTGCGCTGTCGGCGGTTCCCGACTTACTCGTCCAAGCGGTAATTTTGAACTGCTTATCGGCCGAGCCGTGATTACTGAGCCGAATAGGCGAGCCATTATAAGTCGATGTTTGCCCATTATTAGTGACATGTATCGTAGCGCCGCTAGACGCCGTCGATAGACGTAACGTCGCTTCTCCCACATAAGTCCCCGCGTTAATGGAAAACGACGGTGGCGCGGCGGTGACGTTAAAGTTTTTGGTCACGGTGTTGCTGGCTTGGTAACCCAGTTTGCGGGCGCGAAACTTGATGGTTGTCGGCTGCGTCAAGGTGAGCGGTGCACTGTATTTTTTTTCCGCGGGGCTGTTATTCAGCGCATAATAAATATCGGCACCCGACGTCGACGATTTCAACGTCACGCTAACACGCTCGTTATAACGCGTTGCGGCGCTAGGGGAAGCAGTCGGAGCCCCTAGTTTCGGCAAAGTGATGGTGGTGTACCCAGCGTACGTATGTGAACAGTAAGCTCGATTTGCACTATTACAGGCGGTCACCCGATACCAGAGTTTACCGTGCGGCATGCCGACAGCTTTGTAACTCGTGCGAGTAGTATCAACCTGCTTATAGTATTTCTTATTGTCCGTTGATGTCCAAAGCTCATAAACCGAGGCGCCAACATTTTTCCAACTGATGGTGAATGAGCCGGTATTGCTGGACGAGGGGAAATTCACCGGCGCAACCTGTGAAGGCGTGCTCGGAATCCCGCCACCATCGCCAGGCAACTTGATAGCCGTAGGCTGTACTTGCGTGTCGACATCGACCTCAACTGATTGAGCAAATGCAACGTTAACTTGAATCATTGCAACGAGAAAGCTAGCAGCAGAAAAAATTAACTTCATATTATTATGTTTATTTTATGTTTCAAACATATTTATCAGACTTAGTTTCTCACCGCAATAATTTTGCTCAATTAATTATTTCCACGCACAAAAAAGCCAGTCCGAAGACTGGCTTTGGTCAGGGCTAACGCGCTGAGTTAGGCGGCTAGCATTTGGCGTAATACGTAATGCAAGATACCGCCGTTTTTGTAGTACTGCATTTCGTTACCGGTGTCGATGCGGCATTTAGCCTCAAACTTGACTTCGTTACCGTCGTCTTTCTTAGCGATAACTTGCAGGGTTTGCCCCGGCTTCAAGTCGCCGTCGATACCGATAATGCTAATTTGCTCATCACCGGTCAGGCCATGTTTAGCGATACCTTCACCGTCGACAAATTGCAGCGGCAGTACGCCCATACCGATCAAGTTTGAACGGTGAATACGTTCAAAACTTTCTGCGATAACGGCTTTAACACCCAGTAAACGTGTACCCTTCGCGGCCCAGTCACGACTCGAGCCGGTGCCGTACTCTTTCCCGGCTAGTACCACCAGCGGCGTGCCCTGCTCTTGGTACTTCATGGCCGCGTCGTAAATCGACATCTGTTCACCCGATGGCACAAAGCGGGTATAGCCACCCTCAACGTCGTCAAGCATTTGGTTCTTGATACGGATGTTGGCAAAGGTGCCACGCATCATCACTTCGTGGTTACCCCGTCGTGAACCATAGGAGTTGAAGTCTTTCACTTCGACGCCATTGGCTTGCAGGTACTTGCCCGCAGGAGAGTCGGGTTTAATCGAACCGGCCGGTGAAATGTGGTCGGTGGTAATGGAATCGCCGAACACCGCAAGTACCCGTGCGTCTTTGACGTCACCGATAGTCTCTAACGGCTTATCGATACCACTGAAGAAGGGTGGGTTTTTCACGTACGTTGACTGGTCTTGCCAATCGTAAGTTTTACCCTCGCCGACACTGATACTGCGCCAGGTTTCGTCACCTTTAAAGACTTCGCCGTATTCTTTGCGGAACATATCGCCATCAACAGCACGCACGGCGTCGGCAATTTCTTGGCTACTAGGCCAAATATCGCTGAGATATACTGGCTTGCCGTCTTTATCTTCGCCCAACGGGTCATTTTTTAAGTCGGTACGGGTTGTACCCGCTAACGCGTAAGCAACGACCAACGGTGGCGACGCTAACCAGTTAGCTTTCACCTCGGGGTGAACGCGACCTTCAAAGTTACGGTTACCCGACAATACCGACGAGACGGTTAAATTACCTTCATTAATCGCCGCACTAATAGGGTCAGGTAACGGACCTGAGTTACCAATACACGTAGTACAACCGTAACCAACCAGGTTAAAGCCCAACTCGTTTAAGTAAGGAGTAAAGCCAGCCTTCGCGAGGTAATCGGTAACCACTTTAGAGCCCGGCGCCAATGACGATTTGACCCAAGGTTTACGCTGTAAGCCTTTCTCTACCGCCTTTTTCGCAACCAAGCCAGCAGCCATTAGTACACTGGGGTTTGAAGTATTGGTGCAAGACGTAATGGCAGCAATCACCACATCACCATGTGATAAGCTATAATCTTCACCTTTCACCGCAACCGCTTTATCTTTTTCGGCGCTCTGGCCGGCGGTTTCCAGCAATAAGTCAAAATTACTACCCAACTGCTCCATATTGACCCGGTCTTGTGGGCGTTTTGGACCAGCCAGCGATGCCGTCACTTGGCTTAAATCTAACTCTAGGGTATCGGTGAATTCCGGCTCGTTCTTAGTCTCCCGCCATAACCCCTGAGCACGACTATATTGCTCGACCAGTTCGATGGTGTCTTCGTCGCGACCCGATAAACGCAGATAATTAATGGTTTCTTGGTCAACCGGGAAGAAACCACAGGTCGCACCGTATTCTGGCGCCATGTTAGAAATTGTCGCGCGGTCAGCTAACGGCAAGTTATCTAAGCCTGGACCATAAAATTCGACAAATTTACCCACTACGCCTTTTTTACGTAGCATCTGGGTGACGGTTAATACCAAGTCGGTTGCCGTCACGCCTTCATTCAATTTACCCGTCATGCGGAAGCCGATCACTTCCGGGATCAGCATCGAAACTGGCTGCCCCAGCATCGCGGCTTCGGCCTCAATACCACCGACGCCCCACCCCAATACGCCTAAACCATTGATCATGGTGGTATGCGAGTCGGTGCCGACTAAGGTGTCTGGATACGCATAAGTTTTACCACCGCGGCTATGGCTCCAAACCACTTTAGCCAAATATTCTAAGTTAACTTGGTGACAAATACCGGTACCTGGCGGCACTACACGGAAGTTCTCAAACGCCGTTTGTCCCCAACGTAAAAACTCGTAACGCTCTTTATTACGTTCCATCTCAATGCGCACGTTTTCTTCAAACGCTTCGGGAGAGGCAAACTTATCGACCATGACCGAGTGGTCAATAACTAGGTCGACGTTTGATAACGGATTGATTTGCTCGGGATCTTGACCCGCTTTAGCGACCGCATCTCGCATCGCCGCTAGGTCGACAATACCGGGTACGCCAGTGAAATCCTGCATCAATACACGCGCCGGACGGTATTGAATTTCGCGATCAGAACTGCGCGTTTTTAACCACGCCGCCATGGCTTCAAAGTCATCTTTGCTAACCGTGGTGCCGTCTTCATTGCGCAGCAGGTTTTCTAATAATACTTTCATCGACGCCGGTAGCTTGCTGATGTCACCGAGGTGCTCGGCGGCTTTTGGCAAACTGTAGTAATGGAAGGTCTTTCCATTGACTTCCAGCGTACTTAATGTCTTCAGACTATCGTTGCCTGACTTATCATTACCTGACATCGTACTCTCCTGTTCGCGTGTTGTGCGTCATTGCATCAGCCGCCTATTACATTCATCTTTGGTCGGTGCGAGCTGACGCCATCCTCATTACCTATAACAACATAATCGGGGGGACAACGCCAATCTGCAACGCTGTCGTCGATTATGCTCGGTATCAGTAACTTTTATAATAGATCATGGCGCTGATTAGAGTTTAACTATTTATCAGTTACGCATAATTTTCTGAACAGGATCAATAACTTTAGCGGTTTTCTGATTTTTTTAAACGTAATTCAATCACATACACAGTGCTGTACCACACGTCATTACGTTCGAAGATGCGCATCACGCCAGCTTGGGCCAGCTCTTGATAAAACGTTAAGTTATCGGTAACAAAGGCTTTGACCGGTAAGTCGTTCATCGCCACCAAACTCACATGATAACGCCGTAGTGCTTGTGTTAGCGTGTGCTGATAATCACTTAAGGTATGCAGTGGCAAGTACAAGCGACTTTCTGGGTGCATATAATCCGGCGCTTGTCGTAACAATTCTAACACCAGGTCATTACCTCGCTGGCCACCATCAATGGCCATCGCCGCCGCACCGAGTTGGCTGGCGTGTTGGCTAGCAACGATTTCTTGCGGCAGATTAGCGACGATGACATCCAGCTTCTCGCTTAAACCAGCAAAAAAGCCACCAGCATGGCCCATGACGCTAACACCATTGCGACGTGCGTTAGCTTCGGTTAATGCTACCGCATCGGCGCTAATATCGGTTGCCCACACTTGTGCGCCCTGCAAGGCAGCATAAATCGCTAAAATGCCAGCACCACAACCAATGTCGATGACGCGTTCGCCATTATTGATGGGTAAATGCTCGGCGAATAAACGCCCGTGTTGACTGGGTTCAAACACGGTTTCTGCTAATGCCAGTTCGATACTGGTTTGTTGTACTTGATAATGCTTAATTGAGGCCACAACTCATCCATTTGTCATCACACGATTAATGGATAGCAGTGTACTCAGAATTAACGACAACGCTTTAGTTTGTTTGGCTATGGAGCATAGCGTTCGGTTATTAGGCCCTGCTGATGGCTAAACCGCTGACGTCGATAAGGTTAATTATCGACGTCGCTGCTGGTCAGAATGGTCTGACGCTGGCGGTTCAACCACCAAAACTTTGCACACTGGCGCCATTTGACATAAGTGCGTTCACGCTTAACTCGCGGAATATAGTCAGCGACATGCGCATCGCGGCCTAAACGATGGCTTAGCTTAACCGGATAGGGTTTCAAGCCGACTACGTTTAAACCAAATTCCCACCACCACTGCATATCAACATCCAGCGGCCGATAAATTTGCTCGGTCCGTTGTAGCAACGATGTGGCCGCCTCGCGATTGACCACATAACCGCAGCAACCGCGCGGCACCACATCATAACGAACCACAGTAGCACCGCCACTCGGCGCATGCGCTTTGGTTCGTGAGCGCCCATAGGGTTCGGCCAGTTTAATGGTGTTCCAAGGCACGTTAATATCGGCGATACGTTTCGGTAATAAGTTAAAGCCGTCACTCAATACCACGTCATCTTCCAGAATAATGGCGTAGTCAACACCACTATCTAACAGTTCTTGCCAAGCTCGGCGATGACTTAAATAGCGTGCCACTTCGGCGGGTCGTAGGTCGTGAAAATAATCTTGGCGGTTACGTTGCCAATCGACGTGTTGCTCGATGAGGTCGCTGCTCAGATGACGATGATCCACCGCCTCAACACGACTGTAATGAACACCGGCTCGATTAAACTGAGTACGCATTTGCTCTAAGCGCGACGATGCTCGATCGGTGTTTAACAATAGGGTTTGGTAGCGCATTACGTAATTGCCCAACTTTATTTATTGAAGTAAGTAGCTTTTTATAAAAATCGTTAGCGAATGAAATTTTGTCTGACCAAGGTAAATCAGGGTATTCTTGATAGAGAGTCCAGCACAGGCAGCAAGTTCAGCGCTTCAGGGCGCTTTTACAGATTCTTTACGAGACCATTAAAATATGGCTGAAATCGGCGTTGCCGGCCCACGATTAGGTGCAGCAACTTACAGGGAGAAAGTATGAGCAAGGTACTTACCGACTTACTCAATTTATTAAGTTTAGAAACCATCGAACAAGGCATTTATCGAGGTCAAAGTCAGGATTTAGGTTTTGGTGCGGTGTTTGGTGGTCAAGTTATCGGTCAGGCACTATCGGCGGCTAAAGAGACGCTACCCGCCGACCGTCACTCGCACTCCTTGCACAGCTATTTTTTACGCCCCGGCGATGCCACTAAACCCATCGTTTATGATGTCGAAGTGATCCGTGATGGCCACAGCTTTTCGGCCAGGCGCGTCAAAGCCGTGCAACACGGCAAACCTATCTTTTACATGACGGCATCATTTCAAGAACCGGAGCAAGGCTTTGAACATCAGGACAGTATGCCTGACGTGCCGGGTCCCGATGGCCTCATTTCCGATTTAGATATATATCGCGAACACGCCGATCAAATACCACCGAGCATTCGTAATAAACTGACCGCCGAAAAGCCCATCGAAATGCGTTTTGTGACCGCCTGCAACCCGTTCAAACCCGAAGTTCAGCCTGCGCAACGTTATGTTTGGTTTCGGGCTAATGGTGACATGCCCGACGATCCGCGCATCCATAAATATTTGCTGGCTTATGCCTCCGACTTTAATTTCTTACCAACCGCATTACAGCCGCATGGTGTCAGTTATGCGCAGCCGAACATGCAGGTCGCAACCATTGATCATGCCATGTGGTTCCATCGTGAGTTCCGCTTGGATGACTGGTTACTCTACGCCATTGATAGTCCCAGCGCCTCGGGCGGCCGTGGACTGGTGCGCGGGCAGTTCTTTAACCGTGCCGGTAAGCTGGTTGCCTCAACCGCACAAGAGGGTGTCATTCGTCAGCGTGAGCAGAGAAAGCCCTGACCCCAAGGTGGCACGCCACAGACAAAAAAGCCCCGGACAAACGGGGCTTTTGAGTAGTTTCGAAGAATGACTTCGCTATCGGCGTTAGCCCAACGAGACAAAGAAGCCTGCAATGGCGGCACTCATCATGTTGGCCAGTGTCGCCGCTAATAGCGCACGCATACCCAAGCGCGCAATATCATGGCGTCGACTAGGCGCCATGCCGCCTAATCCACCTAATAAAATGGCAATGGAAGAGAAGTTTGCGAAGCCACACAACACAAAGGTAATGATGACTTGCGAATGCTCGCTCAGCACGTCTTTGTATTTGACGAAATCGAGAAATGCAACGAACTCGTTGATCACCAATTTTTGCCCGATAAAGCTACCGGCTAATTGGGCTTCTTGCCAATCAACACCGAGCACATAAGCAACCGGCTGGAATACATAACCGAAGATAGCTTGTAAAGTCAGGTCGTCATAACCAAACCAGCCGCCAACCCAACCAAAAATGCCGTTGATCAACGCAATCAAGGCAACAAACGCCAGCAACATGGCGCCTACGTTCATCGCTAATTGCAGGCCGCTAGATGCGCCAGAAGCGGCAGCGTCGATGATGTTGACTGCACTTTCGTCAACCTCAACTTCATCTAAATCGTTGCGCGGTTTTTCGGTTTCTGGAATGAGCATTTTGGCCATCAAAAAACCGCCAGGAGCGGCCATAAAGCTTGCCGCGATCAAATACTTAAGCTCTACCCCAACACCCGCATAACCCGCTAATACCGAACCCGATACGGTCGCCATACCGCCGACCATCACAGCGAACAATTCCGAACGTGTCATCGACGCAATAAAGGGTCTTACCATCATCGGCGCTTCGGTTTGTCCTACAAAAATATTAGCCGCCGCCGACATCGATTCGGGTCTGCTGGTACGCAGCATCCACTGTAAACCACCGCCCAAAATGCGAATGACCCATTTCATGATGCCTAGATAATACAGCACCGCGATCAATGAGGAGAAAAAGACAATGACGCTCAATACGTGAATAGCAAACACAAAGCCGATATTTTCTGCCGCCAAGTTGCCGAACATAAAAGCAATACCGGCATTCGTGAAGGCGATAACGGTAGATACTGCAGTGGCGACGCTAGCCAATACTTGCTGCCCAACTGGCACATAAATGACAAAACCGGCGAGCGCAATTTGAATGGCCAGTGCGCCTAAAACGGTTCGCCAATTAATATGACGACGATGCGCCGAGCATAAATAGGCGATCAAAAAGATGATGGCAATGCCAATAATACTATTCATAAATCTTAACCCGGGTTACTCCGCCAGCAACTGACGAATCTTCGTTTTTATAATGTCGATAGCAATTTCGTTTTGCCCGCCACGAGTAACGACGAGGTCAGCAAATTGTTTTGAAGGAAAAATAAAATCAAAAAACGCCGGCCGCACATATTGCTCGTACTGCTCGGTAATCGATTGCACTGTTCTACCGCGTTCTTCTAAGTCACGCTTCATGCGGCGTAACAAACAGATATCTAAAGGCGTATCCATGAACACAGAAATATCGAAACGTTCACGCAAGGCATTGTCACTCAGTAGCAAAATACCCTCGACCATGATCACCCGTGCAGGTTGAACATGAATAGTTTCTGCTAAGCGGGTATGCGTGGTGTAACTATACTGCGGCATGGCAATGGCTTCGCCGCGATGCAGTGCGTCTAAATGATTAGCTAATAATTCGTGTTCGAAAGCGGAAGGATGGTCATAATTGGTTAACGTGCGTTGCTCCAAAGTCAGATGACTTTGATCACGGTAATAGGCATCTTCGGCTAAAATGGCAATACCGTCACTGCCTAGCTCGGCCACCAGCTCCTGGTAAACCGTCGATGCAAATAAGCTTTTACCCGAAGCAGAAGCTCCGGCTATCGCAATAATAGTTGTCTTACCCACGCGCATTCATCATTAGGTTGGCCAATAACAGCGCGCAATTATCCTTGATTAGCCTGCAAATTAAAAGGCTTGATTATCGGCACTAAACAGGTTAGCCATCACCATCAAGGTGAACATTATCGTTTGTTGTTAAGTAACTACAAACAGTTACTATCATTATGAGGAATTATTAATGCGATATATTGTGCTCACACTAGCCTGCATCGGTGGGCTATTTACGGTATTTGTCAGCCAACCAACTGTGGCCGATACGGGCAATAACGATAAACCCGTTTACGATGCTACCCTAACTCAGTTTGATTACCCGTTTAGCGTCGAGTACTTCACCTTTGATAGCCAGCAACAATCATTAGACATGGCTTACATGCTGCTTGAAGGCAACAATCAAAAGCCGCCAATACTGTTGTTACATGGTAAAAATTTTTCCGGGGCTTACTGGGAAACCACAGCCCGCTGGTTACATGAGCGCGGCTACACGGTGATCATTCCCGATCAAATTGGCTTCGGTAAATCCAGCAAACCGGTGCACTATCAATTTACTTTTAGTGGGTTAGCCGACAACACCAAACGTTTACTGAACCACCTAAATATCAACAAGGTCATGGTTGTCGGTCATTCCATGGGGGGCATGTTAGCCAGTCGCTTTGCGCTAAATTATCCCAGCGCCAGCGAAAAGCTTATTTTGATCAATCCGATTGGCCTCGAGAACTATTTAGCGCATGTGCACTATAAGCCCATTGAATTTTTCTATCAGAAAGAGCTCGCGGCTAAGCCCGACAGCGTTAAGCAGTATCAGCAAAAAAATTATTACGATGGCAAATGGGCCGACCGTTATCAGCCTTGGGTCGATATGCAAGCTGGTTGGATAAACGGCCCTGATTGGGAGCGAGTTGCTTGGAATAACGCCTTAACTTACGACATGGTATTTACGCAACCGGTGATCACCGAATTTGATCGCTTACAGACCCCGACAGCACTTATTATTGGTACTCGTGACACCACGGGTCCCGGCCGTGGTTGGCAACGTCAGGACAGCGATTATCAGTTAGGTCAGTATGATCAGCTAGGAAAAATAGCCGCAGACAAACTCCCGAACGCTAAATTATATGAATTATCCGATTTAGGCCACTTGCCACAAATAGAAGATTTTGAGCGGTTTATTGACGTTTTTGAGCAGTCCATCATGAATATTGAAAAACCGTAACATTTCTTCACAAATTCATTGTTGCGACCCCCTTGTAGGCCGTTATAGTACTGACTTCATCGCTATAACGGAGAACAACAATGCGCCCTATGAAAACACTGACCGCGGTCGCCATTGCCGCGGTTTTATTAGGCGGCTGTCAAGCAACCGGACAACAAACAACTGGGCAAGCCAGCGCCGTTGTTAATCAACAACAATTACCGGTTGTCGACATTGATTATCAAAGCTTTACCTTGGATAACGGCCTACGCGTTATCGTCCATGAAGATCATAAGGCGCCAATTGTTGCCGTCAATGTGTGGTATGCGGTCGGCTCTAAAGACGAAAAACCCGGTAAAACCGGCTTTGCCCACTTATTTGAACATTTAATGTTTAACGGCAGCAAAAACTACGACGACGAATATTTTGGGCCATTTGAGCGTGCCGGCGCCACCGACATGAATGGCACCACTAACAACGATCGCACCAATTACTTCGAAAACGTTCCAACCCCGGCATTAGACATGGCACTGTGGATGGAATCAGACCGCATGGGTCATATGAATGCTGCCATCACACAAGCCAAATTGGATGAACAACGCGGTGTGGTACAGAACGAAAAACGTCAAGGCGAAGCACAACCCTACGGACGCGCTTTTACCTATATTGCCGAGCAAACCTTTCCTGAAGGCCACCCCTATTCTTGGACTACCATTGGCTCCATGGACGACCTCAATGCGGCCAGCTTAGACGACGTACATCAGTGGTTTACCGATTACTACGGCGCCGCCAATGCAGTACTTGTTTTAGCCGGTGATATCGATTTGGCTACTGCGAAAGAAAAAGCACAGCTTTATTTTGGCGACATCGCGCCGGGCAAGCCGCTGATCAAACAAGACAGCTGGGTCGCCAAGCGCCATGAAACGAAGCGCATGACTATGCAAGATAACGTGCCTGCCGCACGTATTTATAAAGTCTGGAACACCGCTGAGATGGGTAAGGCCGACGCCACCTACTTAACGCTGATGGCCGATATTTTGGGTAACGGAAAGAATTCCCGCTTATATCAACGTTTGGTTTATAACGAGCAATTAGCGTCTAGTGTGTTTGCTTTTCAATACGATCGTTTATTAGCCGGTCAATTCATTCTAGCAGCCGATGCCTTGCCGGGTGTCGAACTGACGAAAATTGAGAAGATTATCGACGAAGAAGTGCAGCGACTAATGCAAGAAGGGCCTACCGCCGAGGAACTAGCCCGCGTTAAGTTCGCCACCGCAGCCGGTTTTGTTCGTGGCGCCGAACGTATCGGTGGATTTGGTGGTAAATCTGACATTTTGGCTTCGGGTGCCGTTTATCACAACGATCCCGGCTTTTATCAACAAGAGCTAGCGTACATCAACGAGACTTCTGGCAACGACATTCAAAACGCCATGCGCACTTGGTTAAGTGACGGCGACTTTATCTTGAATGTCGAGCCACAACCGCGTTATCAAGCCAGCGCAGACGGCGCTGACCGCAGTCAATTACCCGCTGTTGGCGAGCTACCAACATTAGCATTGCCAGCGCTTGAGCAATTTACACTCAGTAACGGTCTGCAAGTAGCGTTGGCCGAACGTCATGATATTCCTAACGTGCAAATGAGCTTAGTATTTGATAGCGGTTATGCAGCAGATATCAATAACAAAGCCGGCGCGGCCAGCTTTACCATGGATATGCTGACCGAGGGTACTGAGGGTCGCGACGCGTTGACATTAGCCGCTGAACTAGAGCGTTTAGGGGCGCGCATTAGCAGTAACGCCAGTATTGACCGCTCGACGGTAAAACTGGACGCGCTGACCACTAATTTAGCTGCCAGCTTGGACGTGTTTGCCGACGTAATCATGCGCCCTGCTTTTTCAACAGACGAAATCGAACGTAAGCGCGCGCTCTGGTTAGCCCACCTCAGCAAAGAAAAAGCCGACCCGCGTTCACAAGCTTTACGCATTTTGCCAAAGCTGATGTTTGACGCTAATCATCCGTACAGTGTGCCGTTAACCGGCTCTGGCACCGAGCAATCGATTAGCGCGTTACAGCGTGATGATTTGGTCGCCCATCAACAAACTTGGTTACGGCCTGATAATGCGCGTTTGGTGGTGGTCGGTGATACCAGCGTCGCCGAACTGCAACCGTTACTTGAGCAATATCTCAGTGATTGGCAAGCACCGGCCTCAGCAAAACCCGAAAAAGTATTCCCCGCAGTCACTGCACCGCAGCAACCGCGAATTTATTTGATTGATCAACCGGGTACGCCGCAATCGACTATTTTTGCCGGTCAACTAGCACCCAACGGTGAAGCTCCTAATGCCGAACAAGTGGATGTGATGAACACCATTTTAGGCGGTAGCTTCACTAGTCGCTTGAACATGAACTTGCGCGAAGATAAGGGTTGGTCTTATGGCGCGCGTAGCATTTGGTTCGATGCCGAAGCGGAAGGACTTTGGTTCGCGATGGCACCGGTACAAACCGATAAAACCGCTGAATCCATGCAAGAGATCTTGCGCGAACTGTCGCAATATCAACAACAACAGCCTGCGACAGCGGACGAGTTAAAAAAAGTTCAAGACAATAAAACGGCCAAATTACCAGGGGCTTACGAAACTAAGTCAGCGTTATTGTCGGCCTTGGTTGATACTTTAGATAAAGGACACGACGTGCAGTGGCTTGAGCAATACGCTCAGCGTGTGAAAGCAATTACCCTAAGCGAGGTAAAACAAACCGCAAGCTCGGTATTGAAGCCGAATGCGTTAACTTGGGTCATTGTTGGTGACCGCAGCCAAATCGAAGATGATATTAAAGCGCTAGGCATTGCCGATGTACAAGTAGTGGATAGTGATGGCAATCTGCTTTAATCATTAATGATAATTGACTAAGCCGGACCCTGGTCCGGCTTTTTTATTTACGCTTAATTAACAAGTCAGAAAAATCTAACAATAAGTCACGCTTTTCTTTATCGAGTAACTTATAGTTTGCCTGTAATTTCACCAGTCGCGGATCGGTCATATGAGTTATCTTTCCCTCATCTTGATCGAGCTTTTCGAAAAACGCTTGGTAAGGTACGCCTAAACTTAATAATAAGCGCCGCGTTAAATCCACCGACGGTTGCTGATCGCCACGCTCAATACGCGAGAGATTACCACCATCGGTTCCCGCTCTATGCGCCACGTCTTCTAATGTGAAGCCCGCCGCTCTTCGATATTCTCTTAATAACTCACCGACTTTCATTCTCGATACACTTTTCCCGTAATCTGAAATATAGATTCCAGTACAACTGCAGATTCTGCAAAGCGGAAACGCAATAAAGAAAAAGTCTTTTTTGCGTTTCCGCATTACCGATTCGTAGAGGAAACAAGTAAGTAACTGCTTTTCGGTATACAATATTGTTATTGACATTATGCGTATATGCATACTAATGTTGCGTATACGCATAAATAACGTTGTTAATCATGACTTATCGGCAGACATTGCTTTATATCCTGAGCGCCATGAACAAGCAGGATATTGGAGTGCGCTTTCAACCCATCGTCAGCACCTTTCAAAACCAGACGATATGGTCCTATGAAGCTTTAATGTGGTGGCCTGACGCTATTGATAAGGGCTATCATACCGAGCAAATCATTGAGCTTATTGAGGCTCATCAGTTAACTTTTGATTTTGATTTGTATATTTTCGAATGCGTTTTGAAACAACTCACTCATTGGCAACTGACTGGCCAGTCAACACCCCGTATATCGATTAATTTATGTCCCGACTCAATAGCCAACAGCAACTTTATTCCAGCTGCTCATCGATTATTAGCACAATATGCCAACATCCAACCACAGTGGTTATCTTTTGAATTAACCGAGCGTGTATCATGGCGCAATTACCAGATCATGCAGCACAACTTAACTGCAGTTAAAAACCTCGGCATTCGTATCGGCATTGACGACTTTATGACCGGCTACGCCAATTTTTCTACGCTTATAGATGATACGGTTGATTACCTGAAGATAGATCGTTCGGTGATTGCACAAATTGAAAACAGCGAGAATACCCGTATCTTCTTAAGTGGGTTTCTTGAGCTTGCCAAACGCTTAGGTAAGGCGGTAGTCGCTGAAGGTGTGGAGAATAATCAACAGTTCAACTTTTTACAGCAATGCGGTTACCGTAAATATCAAGGTTATTACTTTGCAAAACCACTATTAGCCGATGAAGTTTGGGAGTTTACGCACTTTTGGGATCAGCAAGATCATGACTTATCGTTGCTCAATCAGGTTCATCTTCACAGCAACGTTATGCAGGGTTATCTTAACTGATCCCAGACGTAATACGCGTTACTGACTTAGCGCCTCCAACACGTCGGCAGCGAACTGATGTTCTTGAAAGCTTGGTTTAGCGGCTAAGTCGTAACCACGTCGCACAATGATCAGTTGCTTAGATGGGATAACAAATAAAAACTGACCCCGATTGCCGCGGGCAGCGATGGTATCATCAGGCAAATCGGCAAAGCGCTGGTTATATAACCACCATTGTGCACCATAACCTGGGATCGGTTGTCCCTGACTGTTCTGTTCCGGAGGCTGTGCCGGTGCCGCTGCACTGACGTAAGCCAGCCAATCCTTTGGCAGTATTTGTTCCCCCTGCCATTGACCCCGCTGCAAATATAATAAGCCTAAGCGCGCCAGATCCCGTGAGGTTGTCCAGACCTGCGAGGACATCACATAATCGCCCTGCCAATCGCTTTCTAAATGGGTATGCTGCATGCCAATTTTGTTCAACAACGCATTGTGCGGAAAAGCCAAGTAAGCTTCGACGTTATCGAACCGCTCGCGCAAGCTGCGCATGGCTAACAAGGTATCGTTGTTAGCGTACTTCCAGCGCGTACCGGGCGCAGCCTCTAACGACCGCGCCAACGCGGTATCAACCAAGGCACCGCCACCAACATATAAACGGTCGGTACGGTTACCAGCAATATTGCTGTCTAATCCTGAACTCATATGCAGTAAGTGCTCGACGCTAATTGCGCCACGCGGGTCTAGCGCATGCGACCAACGCTGGATAGCCGTCGGCGCTTTCACATCAATCAGTGCTTGCTGCACCGCCGCACCAACCACCGACACCGCGATACTTTTAGCCACTGACCACGTACGCTGTGAGGTTTCCGGCGTAAAGCCAGGCTGATAGCGTTCGGCGATAATGGCATCGGGAGTTGCAATAAGCACCGCAGAAGTCCGCGCCCCGGCACCATAAGCTTTGCTAAACGCCTTATCGATAACCTTGTCTAAAGCCTGATTGCCACTGCTACCATTGACCTCGGCACGCTGCTGCCAGGGTTCGCCAGTATCAGTTGCTGGCTGTTCGTCGGCGGCGATTTGTGGCAAGAAGTGGGCTTTACTCAAGCTCGCTCCAACCGGCAACTGCACACAACCTAACTGTGGTCGCCATAATGCAATACGTGGTGGCATCTGCTCGCTATAAGTCACTGTAACGCGCTTATGTTGATGGTCGACTTGTGCGTCGAACTGCTTCACCCGCTCGCTCAGCGCCGGATAAATACCGGTTAATTCATCTCGCTCAATGGCCTCTAAAGACTTACCGGCGTTAAATACCGCACTGCAGGTAAACGCCGCGCGATAACCAGCGGCATAAGCATCAACGGTGGCGGGCATTTTCTCGGCAACCTGAGCCAGCGCTGGCAATGTCACCGGCAAACTCAACGCGCTCGCCAACAACCACCGTAAGCCGTAACGACCAGCCTGATTTACCATCACTATCCCCTCTTAATTTGGGAGCTATGCAGTGGCCTTAGGCGCACTACACACTCAATAATTGTTGGCCAACAAGGCCTACGCTAAAACCAGCAACCGCACCCAATGTCGGTAACCAATGTCTGGGCATCGACGCTTTTGGCGCGATGTCCTGAAAAACTAAATAAATAATGCCACCACCGGCAAATGTCATAATAGCCGCAGTCACTTCCGTAGCATCACGTAAGGTGTAGTAGCCCAGCAATGCCGCCAACGGCCCCAGCAAGCTCATCAGCGCAAGTAAGGTTAACACCCGACCCGAACTGCGTGCTGCCTGACCCTGCGTACTTTTACCGCGTAATTCGGCAAAGGCGTTGAAGCCCTCAGGCAGATTCTGCGCGCCAATAAATAAAGCCAGTAAAATTCCTGTCTGCGGCGAAACCGCAAATACCGCCCCTAAAGACAAGGCTTCAGGAATAAAATCCATTAACATGGCTAAAAACTGGGCGTTATTACTGCCACGCCGAGCCAAATAAATATCTAACGCGCAAAAGGCCGCGCCACCGGCCAATAAACACAATAGCATTAGGCCTAAAGGCAACGACTCAAGCCCCTCGGGTAACAACGCGTAAACCACCGCAGCGAGTAAAATACCGCCGCCGAAGGCAACGATGGCATGCCGCAACTCTTCGCCGCGGCGATGCTGGTCCCGGTCAAAAAGACTGGCAAAAAAGCCGCCAATAACGGCACATAAGCCGGCAACCCAAGTCATCAATATAATCGTCAGCAACGTCATCGCAATTCCTTTTGTGTTGGCGAGCACGTCCACTCCACCCTACCGAACGGTAGTCAAAACCAACTCCGTTCAGTGTAACCCGCTTAATCTTCACTGCAAGCGCTAAGCCGAGAACGGGCTTATGATTGGCGTTGGTAAACTCGTATCTGAAAATCGACACTTAGCGCTAACTCGGTTAACAACGATAAGCGTTGCAACCCGGTTTGGCTGGCGCGATGACGGTGCGGCGTCATACTCAGTAAATGCTGGATAGCGCTGTTGGAGGTTAATTTAACGCTGTAATACAAACGTTGTTGCTGCAACAATTGAAAGCCCGCAGGCGCACTATCCTCAGGCGCGGCTTTATTGATGATTTGTGGGTAAATAATCTGCCGTAATTGCTGCAAGTGCTGCTCGCCGGTATCGACTTGTATATAGATGCCTGCCGATTTTAGAACACGCGCAAACTCGCGATAAACCGGAAAGCCAAATAACGATAGCAAGCCATCAATACTTTCATCGTGTATTGGCAGATTCGCATTGCTCGCCACTAACCAGCGTATATCGGGATTTTTATCGGTTGCCGCAGCGGCCTGCACCGCCAATTTAGAAATATCGACGCCATAACCTCGCTGATGACCATCACTAGCAGCCACGATGCCCGATAAGTAATAGCCTTCGCCGCAACCAGCATCAAGCAAACGATAAGCACCGCGGTTAACCGTAGTCGCCTGATGAGCCGCTAATAGCCGTGCTATCTCATCGCGTAATGGTCGATAATGGCCGAGCGCTAAAAACTGGCGTCGTGCCATCACCATATCGCGACTATCGCCCGGTTGCTTTGATCGCTTTTGTTGTACTGGCAGTAAATGAATATAGCCTTGCCGTGCGCGGTCAAAGCTGTGCCCCTGCTGACAACACCATTGTCGTTGTTGCGCATCAACTTGCAGCGCGTGCTGGCAGAGAGGGCATCGTAAGATATCGTCAAGCGCAGAATATTGGCCGACGGCATTGTCATTTGGCATAGCAGGACCCTGCGAATAAACGAGTTAACGAGCTGGTGCAATCAGTCGGCGGAATGTTAACATGAACAACGGATCACGGACAGATCAGGACGGTTAACAACACTATGTGGAAGCGTGTAGGCATCAGTCTAGCGGTCTTGTTTGGCGGCATTATATTGCTGTCGGCCGCCGCTGTTGTTTACGGTTACTACGTTCTGTTACCCAGTTATCTGAACCAGCTTGGCGTCAGCAACCTACAGTGGTCGTTGCAAAGTGCTGGCTGGCGTCACCTTTACCTCAAACGGCTGGCGTTTGATTATCAACAAGGCGCTTGGCAAACGCCGGTTGAACTGAACAATTTACGCTTAACTTGGCAATGGCCACAACAAGGCTGGCAACCTCAACTACAAGCCGTTGAAGCCTCACGGTTACAGCTAGCCTTGAGCCACTCGGCGGCAGCCACCGCCGACCAAGGTAACGCTTCATCTGGCTGGCAATGGCCTAGCAACTGGCACTTACCCGAGGTCTTACCCCATAAACTGTCGATTGCGCAGCTGCAGCTCAGCCTGCCCTGCCAACCTACGACACAAGTCAATGACGACCGCTGTCACTATCAAGCGTCATTACATGTTATCCGACGCTCAACCGGCGCAGCGCAATTACAAGCTCAGCTTAACGTTAACCCGCACACTCCAGCGAAAACAACGGTTTCAGCGCTGCCGCAGTTAACCGTGATGCTAAATTATCAAGTTGTCGATACGCTGCCCACCATTGCGATTGACGTTGACCTCGAGCAACAGCTCACGCTCAAGCTGCAACAACAGCTCGCCAATCGCGCAAATGCTGAGTATCAGCTAGATGGCAGTAGCCAATTGCGGCTGTTGCCACCGCAACCAGAATTAGTTGAACACCTGCAACGCTGGCAATTACCGCTGCCGGCGGCCATGGATGACTGGTTAGTCGCCGTCGATAACCCGATAAGCATCGATGCCGAATGGCATTTACAGCTACCACAAAGCCGCGTACAAGAGGCCATTAAACGGGGCTCGGCGCCACCACGCGAGGCGCTCTCCGGTGATGTGCAAATTCGTCTGGATAGCAGCAGCCCACTGACCCTTAAGCAACAGTTGGCGTCGACGCTGCAAGCGCAGATGCAACTCTCGCTAGCCTCTGGACAGCCACAATCTTATGCCATAACCGCCAGTGGGCATGTGGCCGCCGACAGTTTAGCAGCGGCTTGGCGACAGCAATTGCGTCACGCACAAATTGCCATTGACGGCGTCGACTGGCAGCTACAAAGCGAGCAACAACAGCTTGATTTTCAGCGCTGGCCACTGAGCCTTAAACTGACGACAAAAGGTGCTAGTCAACTATCACTGCAAGGCGACACCACCATCAAATTAGCTCAGCCGCTTTGGCAGCAAGGCCGCTGGCATACGCCACAACTGATGGCTGCTGAAGTTCGAGCGCAACAACTACAACTCGCTTGGCAGCAGCCACGCTGGCAGTGGCAGGACTGGCAATTAACGGCGCTTGATGGGCAGGGTTTGTTCGAATTTCAATTCGCTGCTGACGAATGGCACTTACGCAGTTTAGCTCCCGCCAGTTTACAAGCTGGATTGCAAAGTAAAGATATCGACAGCCCGCGCGTGAGTCTAAGTATACCGTCGTTAACGCTAAGCGGCGGCGGCTTTGCCAAACCAAACCCCGAACATCTACAAGCAAAATTGTTTGCCGACGTTAAACAATTGAATATAGCCGCTATTGATGCCCAAGTTAAGCCGTTAAATTGGTCGTGGCAAACACAACTAGATAGTCATCTAAGTCGCCAACAACTGACCCTTACCGGCAATCTGAGTAATAGTGCGGGGTTATCGTTGAACCATCAGCTCACGCTCGACCCTAAAACGCTGCAAATGGAATGGCAGCTCGACAAACTCTACTGGCTGGCTGGTAATGCCATTGCCAAATGGTGGCGCCATTGGCCTGCTGCATTGGTGCTGCAACGCGGTAGCAGCGCTGCCCATGGTCAATTGAGCCTGCCATTGCAAGATCCTCAGCAGTGGCAACTCAGCGCCGCTGTTAACCTAAATGATGTCGACGCGGTTTACGACACCAGTCAATTAACGCAGCTAAACGGTGACCTTGAGCTCAATCTCAATGCGCAGCAATTTACCTTGCAATCAGCAAACCTCAAAGCAGCGTCGCTGAGTCAAGGCGTCAGCAGCGGCCAGCTATTATTGGCGCTGGCTTATCAAGCACCATGGCAAGCCCCATTACAAGGACAATTGACCCTTCACGACAACCAGCTAGCCGTTTTCGGTGGTGAACTGCACGTGCCCAATCGGGTCTATGACTTAGCTCAACCGATCACCGTTAGAGTACAAATCAGCCGCTGGCAATTGGCACAAATTTTACAACAATATCCGGCCGCCGAGATGCAGGCAAATGGTGAAATATCGGGTTACCTGCCCATCCAGATTGGTGCTGGCGGCGTATCTATTGCGCAGGGTGAAGTATCTGCCTTACCTCCGGGTGGGGTGCTGCAACTGCAATCTAACAAAGCTAAGCAGTTAGCGCAGTCTAATCAGGGTGTGAAAGTTGTCGTTGAGGCGTTAGAAGACTTTCACTATTCTGTATTGACCAGCCAAATTCGTTATCAGGATGACGGCACATTGGTCTTAGGGTTGGATTTACAGGGTTATAATCCGCAATTAGAAGGCGGCCGTCCGGTAAAGTTGCGGATTAACATTGAGGAAGATCTGCCCGCTTTAATTACTGGCTTGCAACTGACGAATAGCGTCAGTGAGTTGATTCAGAAGCGAGTGCAGGAACGCGTGATGCAATTGCGCAAACAGTAATGTCATTAAATAAGCGGAAATATCGTCAAGCAGTAGCTATAACACGCTGTTGACGGGTCATAGGAAGCTAACCACAGAGGGACATATGAAATATTTACTGTTATTAACCGCCGCGGCGGTCACCACCTTATGGGGCTGTACCCCAACAGTGCAGGTGGCGGCGCCGAAAGAGCCGATCACCATCAACTTAAATGTTAAGATCGAGCATGAAATTTATATTCGTGTTGATAAAGAGTTAGATAAATTGTTCAGCGAATCCAGTGGTTTATTCTAACCATCTAGGCACTCGTTGAATGATCAATAGCGCATTACAGAAATTAATTAAGGAAATCCCCATGAAAACCACTATACAAACCTGCCTGATGGCGTTGATGTTAGTGCTTAGCCTGCCCGTTGCAGCGCAATCGATGAATTTACAACAAGCGATGTCGGCACTAAGCGAAGCCAAAACGGCTGGTACCGTTGGCGAAAAAGCTGATGGTTATTTAGGCGCTGTCACTAACTCAGCACGCGCCGAGCAAATTGTTGAGTTAATTAATGACGCTCGTCGTCAGGAATATACCCGTATTGCCGAAGAAAACAATATCGCCGTCGCAGATGTTGAAGCAATGGCAGGTAAACGCGCCATCGAGCGTACGCAATCGGGATATTACGTACAAATCAACGGCGATTGGGTTAAAAAACCGTGACCCAAAAACCGAGCAATGTGCTCAAACCGACCGCCATCGCGGCTAGCGACCCTTGCCCTTGTCGGCGAGGGTCAGCGCAACCGTTGAGCTACGCAGACTGTTGTGCGGCGCTGCATCAAGGTCAGCACTTGGCTATCGACGCCGAACAACTGATGCGATCACGCTACAGCGCATTTTACCTTCATTTGACCGATTACTTGCTGCAAAGCTGGCATCCACAAACTCGCCCAGCGCATTTAGATGGAAACGATTCTCCCGCTTGGCGGCGGCTACAAATCCTACACCACGAGATCATCAATGAAACGCAACAAAAGGTTCATTTCCGGGCGTTTTACTTAGTTCAAGGGCAACTCGATTGGTTAGAAGAAATCTCGGATTTTGAGCAGGTGGATGGCCGCTGGTTTTACCATAGCGGCAACATCCTCAATTAGCGCGTTAGTGAGCGCCTAGCCTGCTGCACCCGCTTTAGCGTTGGGTTGACGTTGCCATAACCCCCAGCAAACTAGCACTAATAACAAGCTGAACTCCAACCATTGCCAAACCCAATCGTTAAATAGCCCTTGCGGAATGCACGATAGCCAAGCGCTAGTAAAAGCGCCGACAAATAACCAAACCGCACCAGCTACAAGACGCTGACGACTGGCAGCAATGTGATGACTTAACCCAGCAGGAAAAACCCGACTACGCATGAACCACAATAGATAGAGATAGCCTAAAAATAGCCACGGCAAACTTTGCCAACTTAATTCAGTAGCGGTCAATGCGTAAGCACAATAAACGCCCAGCGCCACCGTGAGCAACGCAATACATAGCGCTACAGCGGTTTCACGACGAATGATAGGCATAACAGGTATCCTCGAAATAATGGCATAAACAATTTGCTCAGCTAAGCTCGGCTGCCAATCACCGAGCTTAGCCTATTTATTGATTAGAAAATGTAATGTGGCTAAAAACGTGAGTGCCGTGATGCTGCTTGGCGTTGCATCACGCCAAAGCGATAAATGACAATGCCGCAGCGAAGTGCAAACGCAAAAATCGTACTGTAAATAAATGTCGGCACAAACCAGCTGACGATATTGTCACTCAGTAAATCCCAGCGCGTGGTTGCCACTCCACCGTAGATATCACGAACCAAACCATCCGGATTTTCCAGCCAAAACCAAGCGCTGAAGACCAGCGATAACACGGCCGCAAATTTAAACGCTGCCACCACCGCCCATTTTATACTGCTCGCTACATGATTGAATACTTGCATAACGTGTCCCTACCCATTTTGACGCTGACGAATGGCGTTAACTAACTGCTCTTTATTCATATTGCTACGTCCGGCAATCGATAACTGCTTAGCGCGGTTATACAGTTCCTGACGCGTACGCTCGGGTAACGGCGTATTCGGATTACCACTGCCTTGTGGTGTCGCATTATCGGTGCGACCTTGTTGCTGACGCCGTTTATTGACCGTGCGCGCAGCAATTTCCTCAGCCTCATCGTTAGTTTTACCGTCATCTCGCATTTGTTGCTTAATATGCTGGTACTGACGCTCGTCTTTATCGCTCCATGCATCTGGCATTTAACACCTCCTTGTTAGTTAAATGGCTAGCTTTTCACTCTTAAGTTTACGACGCTTTTGCAAAAAAAGTTTGCTGCAAACGCTAACGTTCATGAAAAGATCACGTAAAATATTCGGGTCAAATTGATGCAGGATATTAAAATCATGTACTTATCTGCAGAAGCTATCGCGGCCATGCCCGCAGAACAAAAAACTCACTTTTTAAATCCGTTAGCGGTACGACTAAACAAGTCGTTGGGCGATGCCGGTGGCTTAAAAAATATCGGCGTGCATATTATCGAGGTTGCGCCCGGACACTTCTCTACTGAATTTCATCGCCATCACTTTGAAGAAGAATGTATCTACGTATTAGCAGGCAGTGCTCGCTTACGACAAGGCAACAATATTCATCAAGTCGGTGTCGGCGACTTTATCAGCTGTCCGATTGATGGTAGCGCGCACGACCTGTTCAATAACGGCAGCGAAACATTGCGTTGCTTGGTTATCGGGCAACGCTTGGCACAAGATGTATCAGACTATCCAGAAAAAGGTAAACGCCTATATCGCAATCTGATCGGTGCGCATAAACAGTGGGATTTAGTCGCTATAGACGACATCGAATCCATCGCACGCTAACGCTCGCCCTCCTGCACCACGGTTACTTGCGCATTGAGCGCCGCTTCGCCGTTCATCAACACCTGCAACCGAATCGGCTCGCCGCCAGCGGCGCCGGTTTAAAAATCCCATGCCAACGATAACCACAGGCGTCGACCATCTTCGACGTAACCATAGGCTTGCTCGGTAATGTCTTTGTCGAATAAGTTGTAAATACCTACACCTAATTTCCAGTCATTGTTGATGCGGTAATTAACCCCCAGATCGGCCAAGGTATAGGACGGCGCGACCAAGCTGCCACTCGAAGGACCGGTAGTTGGTTGGCTTTCCTCGCCACGGAAGTGCAGCCGAACCCAGCTTTGCCACGCGTCTGATATTTGCCAGTTAAGGTTGGTTTGTAATAAGTGCTTCGGTAATTGGTTAAGCGGCTCGCCTTGATATTGACCCGTTTTTTGCTCTGAGTCGGTAAAGGTATAGTTACCGCTCCAGCTTAGCTGGTCGTTCAGCTGTGCATTGAAAGTCAGCTCTATTCCTTGCGTAATAGCTTCGTCGACATTGATATAGGTCGTGGGGTCTGAACCAAACTCGTTAGGACCGTCGGTACATTGTGTCGCCGGGCACTGTACGCGCGAGATCTTATCGTCAAACTCGTTATAAAAGATGCTGGCAGAGGTACTAAAATCAGCCGTCCAATTGGTATACCAACCGAGTTCGTAGTTTAGCGATTTTTCTGGTGCTAAATCAGGATTACCGTAGATATTACCGCCACGGCTCACTTGCCCCCATTGCGGCTCGGTCTGACGCAAGCTCGGTGCGCGATAGCCGCTAGAAATACCACCTTTAATGACGGTATCGCCTGACAACGTATAAACACCGTATAAGCGCGGACTAAAATGACCAGAAAACTGCTCGTCGCGGTCATAGCGTAAGCCTAATGTCAGCGCAAATGCAGCATTCATTTTCCATTCATCTTCGGCAAACAACGACCATTGGTCATTGCTGATGTTTTGTAAATCACTAATACGGTTGCTGGTTTGGTCTTGCAATTCTTCTTTTAAATAAGCCGCACCAACGCTGGCACTATGAGAGAGCCCTAACGGCAACGACCACAACGTCTGAAAGTCGGTATTTTTTATGGTCATTAAGCGCGATTTGTTATCAAACTCGTCGTACTTGAGGTAGCTACGTGAACTGCCGATATCCCACAAGCCATTATGTGCGATAGAAAAGCTCTTGCTATCGTATTCAGTATAAGCGGTCGCCGGACAACTACGGCCACAGCTCTCGCCCTCGGCGAGCGGTTCGACGGTTTTACCCAGCGTCGAATCTAAGCGTTGTACAGCCTGTCCAGCCTCGAACATAAACTCGTGTTGATGAGATGGCGTCCATGCCAGTTTAGCTTTCACGTTGTCAGCCTGACGACCACGAAAGCCTTCGTAGATGTCATCTTCCTGACGCTGCGTCCACTGTCCATATAACTGTAAGCCAAGGGTATCGGGGATCAGTGTACCGGCGGTATAAAAATTAGCTTGGTAACGGTCACCCGACTCGTCCCGTTGGTGCAAGGTGGCATCGACTCGCACTTGTCCACGCCATTGCTCGGGCGTTTTCTTGGTAATGATGTTAATGACACCGCCGATGGCATCAGAACCATACAATGACGACATCGGGCCACGAATAATTTCGATACGATCGATCGCCGCTAATGGCGGTGTCCAACCGCTTTCGACACCGGGGCCATCGCTGTTGGGTCGGGTTTCACGCGACGATTGCCGCTGACCGTCGATTAAGATCAAGGTGTATTGGCTACTCATGCCGCGTAGACTAATGTCCTGACGGTCACCGCCGCCGGTTACGATAGCGCCGGGGACATCGGCCATCGCATCGGTTAAATCTTGATAAAAACGCGCCGACAACGCCTCTTGGTCGATGACGGTAATAGATGCCGGAGCATCCTTTAACTGTTGCTCAAAACCCGAAGCCGTGACCACGATCACTTCCATATCCTGCGCCATATCGGCAGCCGCGGCATAAACTGCCGGGCTGCTGGCGGTCGCTAATAGTGCGGCAACGGCGCTCGCCAGTTTTGTGCGAACCGTTCGCGTTTGCTTATCCATTGTTTACCTCTGCTTAAAGATAGGTTAATATCCAAATGATAATTATTTTCATTCGCAAGATAAACTGACAGTTCTTAACACTCAACCGAGTTATTTTTAACTCTGTTTTTAACGGCTCTTAACGTTATGAATAAAAAGTTAATGCGCACCCTATCGGTGTTCGTAAAAACGGTCGAATCGGCAAGTATGAGCAACGCCGCCAAACAGCTTTACATGACTACATCGGCGGTCAGCCAGCACATTCAAAAGCTGGAACAAGAGGTTGGGTTAGCGCTATTTAATCGCAATACGCGTACCCTAACGCTGACCGAAGCAGGCGAGATCTATTACAAAAGCAGTGTCAAACTACTAGCAACAGCCAATCAAACCGAGCAACGGCTACAGCAATTACAACAGACACCCTCGGGTGAATTAAAAGTCATTGCGCCGGTTGGTTTTGGCGGTGGCTTATTGAGTCAACCGCTGAAATATTTGATCGACGAATTCAGCCAGATCCAAATGCAAATCACGCTCACCGACGAACCGGTCGATATCATTGCCAGCGGCGCCGACATCGCTTTATGCATCGGACCATTACAGGACTCTAGTTTAGTTGCCAGACATCTGGCCGACTGGAATATGGTGCTATGTTGCAGTAGCGATAGCCCACTCACAAAGTCGTCAGTGGATATACAAGCACTCAGCGAACAGCCGCGTATTAGCCATATCAGCGAAACACGCCAGCTATTAACCAGCAATAATAAGTCGCAGGCGCAATTACCAGCGCCACGACTCACCCTGAACAATATGAATGGCATGATCCAGCTAACCTTGGATAATGTTGGCTATGCGTTATTACCAGAGCCGGAAGTACGTCATCACCTACAGGCCGGCCGGCTTTGTCAGTTGTCGCCCGCTTGCGGTTGGCAAGCACCGATGTTCAGCGTCTATGCGGTAACACCACAGCGCCACTCGGTGCCGGCTAAAACTAAAGCAGCGATTGCTAGCTTAAAAAAATGGTTCGATAAAGTCGGTCAAGCACAAGCCGTTAACCACTGATTAGTGACCATCACGACAGTTCGGCCATATCCTCGCGTTTATCGACTTTATGGCCTTCCTCAGTACGCCCTGCGCGCCAATAGCTACTAATATACATAGCCTGCCGGTCAAGCCCGAGTTGTTGAGTAAGGTAGCGTCGAATAGCGCGCATGGCGTCAAATTCGGTCGCTACCCAAATATTACTGTGCGCATTGGGCGCGGGTAATTGCTGCGCCATTTTAGCTTGCTGTTGGCTATCTGCGGTGGCGCTAACCAGCCAGCGAATATCGATACCAGCAGGTGCATTTAACGATTGAATATCAGCCTCGCTGTGCACTTGAATCAAACAATCACCACGCGCATCTTTAGGCAACTGCGCCAATAAAACGCTTAATGCCGGTAACGCGGTCATATCGGCGATTAACCAATAACGTTGCTGGGCTTGATAGGTTGGATATTGGCTATGCCCCGGCCCAGCGATTTGCAACTGATCGCCGGGCATTACCGAATTTAACCAACGTAGCGCCGGACCCGCAGGTCCGGCAAAAGGCGTGTGCCGCACTAGGTCGATACTGAGTTGCTGCTGTTCAGGGTCGACCGTGCGCAAGGTATATGTGCGCATGATGGGCCTGTCACCGTTCGCCAGCATCGTACTAATGTCGGTACCGCCCTGCTGGTTAAAGAGTAACTTTACGTAGCCGCCGGCATCCGCAGCGATTAACGAATGGCCTTGGTAACGGCAATGAATACGCCGCATATGCGGGGTAATGTCCTCAATATTAAGCACTTTAAGCTGAGTCAATTGCATAATTTTAAAACGACTATTATCAGCGTTATGGTCGTTCCATCTTACGCCGCTGAACGGGCGTTGTCGAAGCAGTTCTGCTGTAAAATCAATTTATCTTTGCTTGATAAAAACTCGCATTAGCACTCTCTCACTGTATTTAAAAGCTGACTTTAAAAACTATTTAGAGCAACCCTGAGTATTTGTTTTTAATCAATAAAGACTCTATGGTTAAGCATAAAAACCGCAACTTTGTTAAGGACTTTGATGTATGCGTAAGTCGGCACTTTATCTCTCTTTGATTGTGACCATTTTGGCCGCAATTGGCAGCTACTATAACTACCACATTGGCTGGCTGTTATTGATCAGCATTCCAGTACTGGTTATAGCCTTCAGTGACCGTTTGCAGAAATCACATTCGCTATTACGCAACTATCCCTTTTTTGCGCATGCACGCTGGCTTACCGAGGCCATACGTCCTTATTTTCGTCAATACCTGATGGAATCAGAAACCTCAGGACGGCCCATTAGCCGCATGTACCGTTCGATTGTCTATCAGCGCGCAAAAAACAGTTTGGATACCATTCCTTTTGGTACCAAAGTCGACACAAATCGCGTTGGCTACGAATGGATAGGACACTCCATCACCGCTCATAGCCCTAAAGAAGATCCCCATCATAATCGTGTACAGGTGGGTAACCAGCAATGTCAGCAGCCCTACTCTGCTAGCTTATTAAATATTTCGGCAATGAGTTTTGGTGCGTTGAGTAATAACGCCATCCGGGCGCTAAATAAAGGTGCCAAAATGGGTAGCTTTTATCACAACACGGGTGAAGGTGGCCTTAGTGACTATCATTTGGAACATGGTGGAGACGTAGTTTGGCAAATTGGCACGGGTTACTTTGGTTGCCGTAATAAAGACGGTAACTTTGACGCCGAATCGTTCAAAGAAAAAGCACAGTTAGACGCCGTTAAAATGGTCGAAATAAAACTTTCGCAGGGCGCTAAACCCGGTCACGGCGGTATTTTACCAGCGGCTAAAAACACCCAAGAAATCGCTCGTATTCGGCAAGTTCCCGAGGGTACCGACGTGTTATCACCACCCTCGCATACCGCATTTTCGACACCGCAGGGCTTGCTGGAATTTGTCCAACAATTACGTGATTTAAGTGGTGGTAAACCGGTTGGTTTTAAATTATGTGTCGGCAATAAATCAGAATTTATCGCTATCTGTAAAGCCATGCGCGAGCGACAAATTTATCCTGATTTTATTACCGTAGACGGCGGTGAAGGTGGTACCGGCGCGGCACCATTAGAGTATAGCAACTCCATCGGCATGCCACTGCGTGACGCGCTGGTTTTTGTCGATGATTGCTTACGTGGTTTCGACTTACGCGAGCACGTTAAAATCATTGCCTCAGGTAAAATTTTTACCGCCTTTCACATCGTCAAGTACATCGCTTTAGGCGCCGATTTATGTAATAGCGCACGCGGTATGATGTTTGCCTTGGGCTGTGTGCAATCCCTGACCTGTAATACCAACCGCTGCCCAACCGGCGTGGCTACCCAAGATCCGCGCTTAGCTAAGGGCCTAGTCGTTAGCGATAAGTCGGTACGGGTGAAAAACTTTCATGAGAAAACCGTTAAAGCCACCAACGAACTATTAAGCTCGGTCGGCTTGCACAGTGTGACCGAAGTGAAACGTAAGCATATCTTTCGCCGCGTAACCGCCTCAACGGTACTACGGTTTGACGAGATTTACCCTGTACAAGCCGCCGGTTGTTTTTTACGCGATGAGATACCTGATAAGTATCGGCTATACTATGATGAGGCTCAAGCCGATAGCTTCGCGCCACTGGAGGTGTCAGCATGAATAAACGCATCGCTTGCTTACTGGCGGCAGCTATTGCTAGCGTACTTCTTAGCGCGCTACTTTGGCTTAAAGCATATTGGCAAATTTTACCGCAACTGAACATCATCAGCGTCATTGCCGCCCACCTAGAAATTGCCGATGGCGCCGCTTGGTGGTTGCACGGCGTAGTCGCTACCCTACTTTACAGCGTGCTGTTTTATTGGTTAAACGCACACAGCGCAGACAATAACTATGTGCTTCGCGGTATTGTCGTCGGCTTATTAGGGTGGCTGGTGATCATGTTGTTTATTATGCCTGCATTAGGTTTTGGGCTATTTATTGCCGATATTTCCCAAGGCCCCTTACCAGCGGTAGCCACCTTAATTGTGCACTTATGCTATGGCGCTTGTTTAGGAACCTGCTATGGTTATTTTATCGGTTGGCGGCCTGCACCAGAATGAGCGCAGCGCGTTATCGGTACCGATGTTGTGATCCATTTTGGTCATTAACCACTATTGATAGACAGTGCGTTAGCAACACAGGCACTGCAACGGACGTTAGCCTGTTTTAGAGTTCATAAAACGTTGCCAAAATTGCGGCAATATTGAGCAAAGTTTAAAGCTATCGTAAATGTTAAGCGCCTCTAAGCTAACCGCTATATAGTAAAGATGTGGTCGCAGGATGACCAACAAACAAGATTCATTGACAAAACAGGAAGGTTGACCGATGAAACAACGTAGCAAACTTTTAACCAGTGGTGTAATGGCATTATCGGTATTAACGCTAGCAGCGTGTTCTGAAGCACAGCGCGACTCTGCTGAACAGAAGTCTGAGCAAGCCATGGAATCTGCTGAACAAACCGCTAATGACGTTGCTGATTCAGCCAAAAAAGGTATGAACGAAGCGGGCGAGTACATTGATGACTCAGTTATCACCGCTCGTGTTAAAGCAAAATTGATGGACGATGATAATCTGGATAACTCAGACATCAGCGTCGAAACTACCGATGGCGTGGTTAGCTTGACCGGTACAGTCGCAAAAGAGGCTGATATTGATACCGCCGAAAACTTGACCGAAATGGTCGAAGGCGTGAAATCAGTCGAGAACGAGCTGAAAGTTGGCAATTAATTGCTAAGCACTGACTAAAAAGCCACGCCTCGCGTGGCTTTTTTTATGCTAATTTAAGCTGATCTGGTATTTACTAGAGAACAACACATATGCACATAACCAACATTAACCAATGTGCTGCCACGTTAAGTCAGTATTTGCAAGCTCACCGGCCACTCACCGTTCTAGCCGGTGCCGGTTTAAGTACCGCCTCCGGTATCCCTAGTTATCGCGACGAAAATGGCAACTGGCAACAATCGCCACCGGTGCAGCATCAACAGTTCATGCAGCATCACCATGTCCGGCAACGCTATTGGGCTCGTAGTCTTCATGGCTGGCCTAACCTTTATCAGGCGCAACCTAATCTCGCCCATAAGGCCATTCAACAGCTACAACAGGCTGGCTATATCGGCACCATCATCACTCAGAATGTCGATGGTTTGCAGCAACGCGCGGGTAGCGACCGAGTCATTAATTTGCATGGCGATGCCAACCAAATGCGTTGCATGCAGTGTGGTCAATTGACACCACGCTTAGACATGCACCAGCGTAGCTTGCAGCTTAACCCAACTTTTGCTGATCATGAGGCATCCGTGTTAGCCGACGGCGACGCCAATCTTGAGGTCGACTTTAGCCAGTTTCAGGTGCCTGCTTGCCGAAGTTGCGACGGCATTTTAAAGCCCGATGTGGTGTATTTTGGTGACAATGTGCCGCGCGACCGGGTTGAGCAAGCGCAGCAGGCACTGGCACATAGCGGCGGCTTATTGGTGATTGGTTCGTCATTAATGGTGTTTTCGGGGTATCGCTTTGCCCGTCAAGCGGTGCAAGCTCAGCAACCACTAATTTTACTCAATCGCGGCAAGAATCGCGCCGACGATATCGCCACGGTCAAACTCGACAGCGATCTCAGCGCTACTTTACTGAGCACGGTTGAGCGGTTGTTGCGGCCGCCCGGGGAACGACTCGGTGAGCCTGAATTAACCAATTCCGAGGGGTCAACTGCGGCGCACAAAAACGTCGCAAGTTAACTTCATAGCCCTGTTCTTGTAAGAATAAAACTCGATCCAGCAACAGCCATAATTCCAAAGGCTGCCGAAATAACTGCTGCACCGACTCAATTTGTCGGATCAAGGCAACTTTGGCTGCAGCGAGCTTTAACAATGCCTCGCTGACTATCGGTGTGGTCACGCTTAAGCCTTGCTGTGACGCCGCCCAAGCCACAAATTCGCTGAGCTCGCCATGTAATTGCGCAGCTCGCACGGCACCAAGCGGCCGGTACTGATTATCGCCGCTAGCGCTTTGCCGCCAGCACTGATAAGCCATACGCCATAACAATTCACGCTGACGTAAACGCTGCGCTCGCTGACCGCCAGTCACCACCCCTTGCACCGCCAACTTCAAATCTAAACGCGATAACTTTAGATCACGCTGTTTGCCAGCCTGCGACAACGGCTGATAACTATCGCCGTCAATCAGGTGGTAACAACAAGGGGCAATGTGTAACTCGGCGGTCTGTGCGCTTACCGCCTGCTGCAACAAGCTTAGGTGTAGCTGCCCACAGGCATGTAGCGCCAGTACCCGCCGGTGTTGGCTTAACAACAGACGACTGTCGTTGCTAAGCACATCCATAGTCACAAACCGTTGTGCGACTTGATGTTGTTCAGCCAGCTGTTGCCCTTGCTGACACAAGTCGTCTTGCCACTCAACACTGGTGACCGCCTGCTGCCGCTGGAAACTCAATAAACGCCCCAAATGACCTTTACCAGCACACCACTCTAGGGTGTCAGCTAGCGCCGAGCTAGTATTTAACGGCGTTAACGGCTCGTCTACCGCATCCAAAAAAGCAGTAATTTGTGCTAACTTACGCCCACCAATACCGCTAGTCAGCCAAAACGGCCAACGCGCTTCGCTAGTTTTGATAGCGCTAGCCGCGTCGTCGTTGCAAGAGCTGATAGCCGGTAGTGACTGTAAAGCGGGAAAAAAGCGCAACAGCTCAGCGTCGCTAACGACGCCCGACGGCTGTTGTATATATCGACATAACTCGGTGTTATGCCAAGGCAATTGCGTCTGCTGAAAGCTGGCAAGCTGCCAATAACCGCGGTATTCCAGCAAAACATCCGTGTAATGCCGGAAAAGCTGTCGAAACTGACCCAATTCGGTTTGCTGAGCGTTGTTGATGCGCATAACCCTGAATAATCACACCGCCAAAGTGAACCAGAAAGTGCGCCAGATTATACGCTTGCATCACGCTCGCCACCATAACAATGGTTATTTGGGGGTGTCAGCCTTACTGATTTTTACCCAAAAATAAATCGCATAAAACATGCATAAACCCAGCACTATCGCGAGTCCGGTAAAGGAAAAGAAAATCACCGGGTCTTGCATAAACTGTTGCCATAAACTCATGACACACCTCCTCAATAATTGACTGCCAACAGTATGCCAAATAGCGCCGACACAATTCCCTGACCCCGATCAACAATTCCCGCTAACACCATTCAGCCAAGCAAGTTGCCGCTCAAATAATGCAAAAAGAATGTAAAAAAACTGGCAATCGCCACTAAAGGCTGCCTGAATGTTAACCAGTCGTTATTGGAAAATGACTACAGCAGCCCATCAAGCTAATGAAAATAATAAGGATAAGTTATGTTCTATAACAGGCGACCTACGCTTAAACGCGGTTATCTCACACTTTGTTTATGCGCTGCTTTAACTGGCTTAAGCAGCACGCCGGCAGCCATCGCCCAACAAACCGAGCAACAACGCGACAATGCCGATAATGATCCAGACGACATCGAGAAAATCACCGTGGTAGGTAGTAATATCCGTGGTGCACAAGCCGCTGGGCGCTTGCCGGTAACGCTGCTCAGCGAAGAAGATATCGAGAACACCGGCGCCATCACCGGCGACGACTTGTTACGCTCGATCCCGCAAGTCGGCGATGTCAGCTTTAATAACGAACGTTCCATCGGTGGCGTCAACGATGCCCGCGGCGACGTTGCCTCGATCAACTTACGCGGTATCGGCACGGGCAATACCCTCACGCTATTAAATGGCCGTCGCTTGGTGCTGCACCCGGGCACACAAACCGAAAACTTTGTTCCGGTAACAACAGTCAACTCAAATACCCTGCCGGTGGCCGGCTTACGCCGCTTAGAAGTATTGCGTGACGGCGCTGCCGCGCTGTACGGCACCGATGCCGTAGCCGGTGTGGTGAACTATGTATTGAAGAAAGACTTGAACCAAAGTCAGTTAACGGTCAATGCCGGTGATGCCAGCGGTACCGGCATGAATCAATATTTAGTCAACGGCTCGACCGGCTTTTATTTTAATGACAATAAAAGTCATTTGAGTTTATCGGCAGCCTACTATACGCGCGACGAGATTGGCGCCAATGAACGCCCTTATTCCGCCTCCGAGGATCGCCGTAACAACCCTCGCGTGCCCGCCGGATTTAGCGGTGATTCACAACTTGATAACCGTTCGCTGTCTAGCCCCTGGGCCATCTTTGACGGTGACACCATCGGTCGTTTTCATGTTCGGCCGGAAGCCATGGGCGATTGTTTTCAAACGCTCGGCGACGGTGTTTGTGCAGCGCCAGGCTCACTCCCAGACAATATGCAGTACGATGCGCCGCAACAGGATCAAAGTATGACCTCGGCCATCGACCGCTTTAACCTGTTTGGCTATTACACCCAGCAACTCGGCAGCAATATGGAGTTATTCGCCGAGGCGCTGTACTACCAAGCCAACTCCAAACGCCGCCGTGAACAAAATGCCAACCTCACTGCGCAACGCTTTACCATCAGCCCAGATGCCTACTATAACCCGTTCGGGGAAACCGTGACTTTGCGCAACATTCGCCCCATGGATGTCGGTCCTCGACGCATTGAAGTAGAAGATACCAGCTACCGTTTACTCGCCGGTCTGCGTGGCTATATCGATAGTTGGGAATGGGAATCGGCACTGCTGTACTCCCGCGCCGATACCCTCGATACTGGCTACAATCGCATTCGCGTCAGTGCGTTACAGCAAGCCATTAACGCCAGCGATGCTGCCAATGCTTATAATCCCTTTATTGGTGGCGATCCAAATAACCTCAATAGTGGCACGGCGGTTTACAACGACGCTGCGGTCATCGCCGGCTTAACTGCCGATATTACTCGCGATAGCAGCACCGAACTGGCACTGTGGGACTTCAAAATATCTAACCCGATACTGACCTCTTGGTATGCGGGAGATATCGGCCTGGCCGCGGGCATTGAATACCGCTACGAATCCTATGCCGACGACCGCCATGAGTTGCTGGATGGCTCAACCCCCTTTTACGATCAAATCACCGGCGAACTGCTGACCGATTCCGATGTACTGGGTAGTAGTGCAACCCCCGATAGCCGAGGTAGCCGCAACGTGTTCTCGGCCTATACCGAATTATTGGTGCCATTGATGGATGATATGGACGTGCAGTTGGCGTTACGCTACGAGCGCTTCTCAGACGTCGGTGATGTGCTTAAACCGAAAGTCGCCTGGAGTTGGGCGCCCAGCGATATTATTCAGTTTCGAGCCTCATACTCTGGCGGCTTTCGCGCCCCCAACCTACCGCAAGTGGTCGAACAAGGCGTCTCGCGCACCAACTCGCGTATCGACCCGGTATTGGATGACAGCTATAGCATCACCGAGGTGCGCGGCGGCAACCAACAACTCGAGCCTGAAGATGACAAAATTTATAGCTACGGCGTCGCTATCGCACCACTCGACAACTTATTGATCAGTATCGACCAGTGGCATATCAAGCAAGAGGGTGTGGTGGGTATACTTAATAGCCAAACCCATCTGCTGTATGATTCGCTATTACGGGCACAAGGTTCTGCTAACCCGGCGGTGGTTCGTGATGATGACCTCGAGGTAATTTACGTTAATAATCAATATGCCAATCTCGACGAACGCCGCATCGCCGGTACCGATATCAGCATCAGCTATCGCTTAAACGACACCCCGATTGGTCAATTTGATTTCGCCATTAATGGCGCTTATCTGGCTAAATTTGAGCAAACTCCCGATCCGATCAGTGCCGAAGTATTAGCCGAACAAGCCGCAGGCAATCCAGCAGTGCCAATCGACATTACGGTGGTGGGCGCTGGTGATTTACGGCAAATGGATGGTAATCCGAAATGGCGTGCGTTCAGCCGTTTAGATTGGGACTATGGTAATTGGGGCGCGGGCATTCGTGTTAATTACGTCGGTGATTTTTACGAAACCAGCGTTACCGATAGCGACGGAAATATGATGCCAATTGCCAGCTGGACGACTACCGACGCTTACCTAGATTATCATTTTGACGATTGGTTAAACGGCGTCAAATTACGTATTGGTGCGCGCAACATTGGCAATAAAGCGCCACCGTTAGCAGACGAAAGCTTTGGTTATTTCTCCAATGTACACTCCAATTTAGGTCGTTATACGTATGCTACATTAACATGGAGCTTTTAATGACACAGGAGTGCGCGTATGGAGTTAGTGGTAACGGCTACCTTGCTGACTCAGGTAACACTGGCACAGATTACGCTACCTGAGCCGTTAACCGAAAAGCAGCAACCGCAAAATTGCCAGTTTGACGAAGTCAGCTTTACCACTGACTTCGCCGCTGGTCGCTTGCACCATTGCCAAGCCGCTGATGACAACGGTTATATACTTTACTTGCGCCCCGAACGCGAACAAATCAACCCGAGTCCCTGGTACGCTTTTCGTATCCAAAACCATGCCGAAAACACCACTACCTATCAGTTAACCATCGTCGCCAGCCGTGGTATTGGTCGCTACACGCCAAAGCGTAGTGACGATAAAAAAACCTGGCAAGCGTTATCATTTGAAGAAGGTGACGGCCGTATTAGCTTCGATATTACCCTAGCGGGTGACAGTGAAGTTTACGTCGCCGGGCAAGAAATCATGGACAATGTCGGCTATATCGACTGGCTCAGTACCTTGCTCAAAAACCCACAACAGCAACAAGTCATCTCTTTGGGGGTATCCAGCGAGGGCCGTAACTTGGCCGCGATAGAGCACCGTGCCCCGGATAGCGAGCGCTGGTTAATTTTGATCGGACGCCAACATCCACCGGAGATCACCGGCGCCCTCGCGCTGCAACACTTTGGCCAATTACTGTTTAGCGACGATGCTAACGCGCAAGCCTTTCGGCAGCGCTATAATATCTTGCTGGTTCCCAATATGAACCCCGATGGGGTTTATCATGGCAACTGGCGACTAACCGCCACCGGCGTTGATATGAACCGCGACTGGCAAGCCCGCACGCAACCCGAAACCCAAGCCTTATTTAAGTACTTAGAAGCCCTTTATGAACGCGGTGAACGGATTGAATTGGCGATTGATTTTCACTCGACCCGGCGCGATGTGTTTTATACCATGCCCAGCGACTATAAGCCGAGTACCGGCATTCCGCTGAAACAGCCGGAGCGCGTACGCGAGTGGCTGGATGAAGTCATCAATATGGTGTCTAAAACGGTCGAACTGGACTACAAGGCCGGTAGTCACCCCAAAAGTGGCGTTTTTAAACAATTTATTACTGACCATTACGGCGCCCCCGCCGTCACCTATGAGGTGGGTGATGATAGTGACCGAGATAACATCAAGATCGTCGCTGCAGCGGCGTTGCAGACCTTGATTGAACGCCTGATGCCCGACCAAGCAGCAGACGATAAAAACCTGATAGAGGTCGATGACACCGATATCGCCGTGGATGAGGAGCAAAATAATGGCGGCAGCGACGCAGCAGACGCTAAGCAAGCCGCGCCAAAGCATGACCGCGCGAGTACGGACGATAGCGATAACGACAATCAACCATCAACACCAGCCGCGCCCACAGATAATCCACTCAGCAAAGCAATACAGGAGCTCAATTGGTCATGACATTACCCTTTTCCCAAGCCTGCGAGAATAACAAAGCAGCCATTTTAACCTGCCTAAAAAATACCTTTCAGCAAGCTAGCAAAGTACTTGAGGTCGGCAGTGGTAGCGGCCAGCATGCCGTTTACTTTAGGCAGCAGTTGCCGCACCTGCAGTGGCAATGCAGCGACCGGCAGATCAACCTGCGCGGTTTACAGGCACGATTAGATGCCGAAGCCCCGCAATTACCCGCAGCGAAGGCGTTTGATGTCATGCAGCAAGCACCGGTCACCGATGTTGACGCGCTATTTAGCGCGAATACCTGTCACATCATGCCAACCACCGCAGTAGAGGCATTATTTGCTCATTTCAGCAGCGATTTAGGTGCCGTTAAACGCCTGTGTATTTATGGTCCATTTAATGATGATGGCAATTATAGCAGCGCCAGTAACGCCGATTTTGACCGTTATTTACGTTCGCGCGACGTTCAGATGGGGATCCGTGACCAACAATGGATAGCCGCGCTGGCTCAAGCACAAGGCTTTCAGCTAGTGGCCAATAACGCCATGCCAGCCAATAATCGTTTGCTAGATTTTAAACGTGATTGAATGCTGGGAAAGACAAGCGCACCAGCAAAGCAAATATGCTGATGCGCTGCGACCGATCACACCCCAATAAGCTGGGCTGCGGTTACGCCGATAATGTAGGCAAGAATACCGTAAGCGGCATAGAGCCCCCAGGCAATTGACGATTTACCCGTCTCACCCTTTAACACAGCAACCGTTGCTACGCACTGCAACGCCACCACGTAAAATAGTAGTAGACCGATACCCGAACCTAGGCTTAAACCGTCGGCTTGAATGTTGGCTGCCAGGCCGCTGATATTCTCGTCGGCACCGGCAATACCGAACAACGTGCCCAGAGCACCAACAAACACTTCACGCGCCAAAAATGACATTAATATGGCGACACCGTAACGCCAGTCCAGTCCTAACGGCGCAAAAATGGGCTCGATGATGTGTCCAATTTTACCCAGTAACGAATGCTCAAGATCGGCACCAACCGGAAAGTAACCCAACACCCAAATACCCAACGACACCATGAAAATAATCGGTGCTGCACGTTTAATAAATTGCATGCCACTGTTCCAAACACGATGGATCAGGGGCTTCCAATGCGGTAAACGATAAGATGGCAATTCCAAAATGAATGGCATATCGGTCAGATTCTCGTCTTTTTTGGTAAATACGTTGAGTACCAAACTGACAATCAGAGCCATACAAATACCAAACAAATACAACCCAAAAAATGCGGCACCTTGTAAGTTAAAAATGCCTAAAAAGGTCGCGTTTTCGGGAATTAATACCGCCACTAATAGCGCATAAACCGGTAGCCTTGCCGAACACGACATCAACGGAATGGTCATCATGGTGATCAAGCGCTTACGCGGTGACTCAATAGTGCGCGCCGCCATGATCGCCGGAATAGCGCAAGCGTGCCCCGATAAATAAGGAATAAAGCTGCGCCCGGAAAGCCCGAAAAAGCTCAACGGTTTGTGACAAATAAGCGCCGCTCGCGCCAAGTAGCCACTGTCTTCCAAGATACCGATAATTAAGGTGAGTACCATAATTTGTGGTACAAACACCAAAAACGAACCGATACCACCAAAAATAGCGTCATTGAGAAAGTCGGTAATAATACCTTCGCCGGTAAAGCTGGTAATAACGTGCGCCAACTCGGCTAAGAGAAACTCAACGCCATCCATTAACGGCGTCGCCCAAGTAAAAATACTTTGGAATAAAAAGAACATGATGGCTAAAAACGCCACACCACCCAACACATTATTGAGCATGAATTTATCGATACGGTTTTGGCTTTTCAGCACTAAATCCGCCTTCATACCAAAGCGCTTACTCAAGCTCTGCGCGCGTTGTACTAATTGCTGATCATCATCGGCATCGATATCTAGTTGTTGTATCGCCGGAGGCTGCTGGCCCAGTTCACTTAACGCCTGCTTAAATGCCGCTACACCCTCTAAGGTTTTCGCCGACAACGCATACACCGGGCCACCTAACTCGGCCGCTAACTTTTCGGTGTCGATAGATTCGCCATAACGATGCACCTCATCGATCATGTTCAATACAAACACCACCGACTTGTTGTTCTTGCGCGCTAACGCTTGTGCTTGCAAAGCAAACACTAAACTACGTTCCAGCCGCGTAGCATCGAGCACACAGACAACCAAGCTGGTTTGTTGATCGTGAACCGCTTCGCCGAGTTTATCGATAGCGATTTCTTCATCACGTGACAAACTGTGCAAGGAATAAGTACCCGGGAAGTCAATGACCTCCAGATCTTCAAACTGCCCGCTTTTTAGCTCTACGGTGACGCCGGGAAAGTTAGCGACTTTTTGTCGTAAACCGGTTAACTGATTAAATAATAAACTCTTACCGCTATTCGGCTTACCAACCAAGATGATACGTTTCATAAACAACCTAAAACTGTTTCAACTGAATGCATTACGCGCACATCGATAGCACCGCCATGGCGCTACAGGATCATGACGCAGCGATAACGGCGTTCGCCGTCAGAGTAACTCATGATTCGCTTTATACGAACAAGGCTTAGCTAGCGGCGGACTGTTCCAGTAATACCGCTTGAGCAACTTCTTGCTCGAGTGAATACACGCAATCGCCCACCTGCACCACTAACGGTCCTCGTAATGGTGAACGGCGTAGGCACAAAATGGCTTGGCCGGCATTAAAACCCATTTCATGTAAGCGTCCAGCCACCGCTGGCGATAGCTTAGCGCTCAATGAATGAATCAGTGCTTGTTGTTTTGCTTTCATTTCCCACAGTGTCATAAACCGCGACTCCATGCTTCAAGTGATAAGCATTATCAACTAAGCGTCAGAATGAAACAAGAGGTGGCTGCCCAAGATTCCACCATTAGTCGTAATTTCTATGCAATTCGTCTGCTATTTCAAGGGCTTGCTGGAAGGTCTTTAGTTGCTAAGCGCCATCTTAACCGCCACCTGCGCATGCAATGCGGTGGTGTCATATATCGCAACCGCGGTGTGCTTCGGTTCAACTAACAAGGCTATTTCGGTACACCCTAAAATCACAGCTTCGGCACCGTTACTGGCTTGCTGTTCGATAATATCGACAAATTGCTGGCGTGACTCTGGCTTAACCACGCCATGGCAAAGCTCGTCAAAAATAACCCGATGAATCAACGCCTGCTGCGCCTCATCAGGCACGCTCACTTGCAAACCAAAGCGCTGCTGTATACGCGCTTTATAGAAATCCTGCTGCATAGTATAGCGCGTGCCCAGTAATGCCACTCGTTGCACCTTATCGCTTTGTAACTGCGCGGCTGTGGCATCGGCAATATGCAATAGCGGTATCGCTACCGCACGCTCAATTTCATCCGCCACCTTATGCATGGTGTTGGTCGCCAAGATGATAAAGTCGGCGCCAGCGGCGGCCAACGAACGCGCCGCCGCCGCCAATATTTGTGCGGTTTTTGGCCAATCACCTTGATGTTGAAGTGCCTCGATCTCCGCGAAGTTAACGCTATAAAGCACAATTTTCGCCGATGATAAGCCGCCTAAACGTTGTTGTACTAAACCGTTTAAGGTGCGGTAGTAAGTCACTGTCGACTCCGCACTCATACCGCCAATGATACCGATGGTCTTCATTTATCGACCCTCACCACACAAATCGCCATAGCCCAAGCTAGACTGTAAAACGATTAGTCAATGCACTCAAGTTTTCGGCCAGACGCGCCAGTTCGCGACTTGAGGCGCTAGTTTCGTTAGCACCAGAAGCGGTTTCGGTAGCAATATCTTTAATGGTTAACAAGTTCTGGTCGACTTCTTTGGCAACATTGGCTTGTTGTTCAGATGAACTCGCAATTGCGGTGGTTTTATCGGCAATGCGAGCAATAGCCGCGGTGATGGCGGTTAGCGCTTCTCCGGCCCGAGCGGCCATTTGCAAGGTTTGTTGAGCGCGTTGATGGCCCTGCTCGATCGACTTGACCGTGGTATCGGTATGGTTTTGCACGGCAGCAATCATGCTTTCAATTTCGCCGGTTGATTGCTGGGTACGATGTGCGAGCGCGCGAACTTCGTCGGCAACCACCGCAAAGCCACGCCCTGACTCACCGGCACGCGCCGCTTCAATAGCCGCATTTAGTGCTAATAAGTTGGTTTGCTCGGCAATACCTCGAATCACATCCAAGACTTTGCCAATATTGGCCACCTGTTCGGCTAGCGTGCCGACGCCCTTGATGGTGCCGTCGAATTCGTGCAATAAGGTTTCGGTAGTGGTGATGGTATCCTCAACCTGAGTTTGTCCGTCACGTGCCGTACCATCGGCGCTATCCGCTTCGCGCGCGGTCTCTTCGGCATTGCGCGCCACATCTTCTACCGCCGCGGTCATTTCCGTCACCGCCGACACCGCAAGCTCCAACTGCTCATTTTGCTGATGAATCCCCTGCGAGGATTGTTCGGTAACCGTACTCAGTTGCTCCGACGTTGATGCCAGCTGATTAGCGGAATCCTGAATTTGATTGATAGTATCGCGTAGCTGGCGGCGCATGACCATTAGCGCCCTTAACATGGCGGCGGTCTCATCGTGACCCTGATCGTGTAATTCCTGCGTCAAATCACCGTCGGCAATCTGTTGTGCAATCGCCAACGCTTGTGCCATCGGCTGAGTCAGGCTGCGGGTGAACACCCAAGCAAAGAACACCATTAATAATAATGCCGCCACGCTGATCACGATCAGAATTAATCGCGAGCTATCTAACAACTGATCGGTGCGGGTATTGGCATCATCAATACGTTGTTGCTGAAACGCCACCAATGAGCGTATATCATCGGTCAGATCTTCGCGCACAGTTTGTAAATCGCCGTACTGCAACGCATCAGCCGCGCCGCTTTGACCGCTGTCGATTAAGCTAAATAATTGTCGCTGTAACTGATGATAAACGTCAATATCGGCCTTGATATCGACGAGCAGTCGGCGCGCCTGTTCAGCTTCAGCTAATTGCTCTAACGAATTCCGGGTCTGTTCAAAGTTAGCCTCGGCTTCTCGCAATAATTGCATAAAGTGTTCGCGCTGCTGACCGGTTTGCGCCAATACGTTAGCGGTTTGCAAGCGTATATTCAAAAACGATGCTAACAACGCCGAAGCGTCATTAAGCGCCGGCACTCGATGTTCAGCAATAACGGTTACTTCATCGTTTAGTTGCATCAATTTTAGCAACGAAAAAGTAACCGTCGCGATAAAAATGACACCCAATAAACCAAAAGCAATAGCGGAACGTTTAGCGATAGAAACACGGCGAATGATCATGGTCGTTATCCAATAAAAGCGAATGAGATGAAACTCCTATCACTTATAATGTTCGATCGAATTGCCGTCCAGATTTTTAACAAAAAAATATTTTAATTAGTCAATCTTGAGTATTAAATAAACAATCCACTCATTACCCTAGCGTTTATCTCAACTATTCAATTAATACTCGATTTCGACCGGCTTGCTTTGCTTGATAAAGCAAATTGTCAGCGCGTTTTACAAATGACTTTGCGGTGTCCTGTTCACGTAAATAGGTTACCCCGATACTGACAGTCATCGGCGGTACATTGTCCACCTGCAATTCTGCCACATTTTGTCGAATTCGTTCGGCTAACAGGCGTAAATCTGGCGCTGAATTAGTACGAGTTAAGACCGCAAACTCTTCGCCGCCAAGTCGAAATAACAGACCATCCCGGTTTAATAGTTGCTCAATTTTTTGAGCCAATACGATTAATGCTTTATCACCAACATCATGACCAAATTGGTCGTTGATTTGTTTAAAGTGGTCAACATCGATAATTAAGACTGCTAAGTTATTATCGGCAGTCGCTAAGCTGATCTCTGTTTTTAGTAAATCATTCCACTTATTGCGATTATAAACGCCCGTCAACGCATCTTTAGTTGCTAATTCAACTAATTCTTGCTCTGCTTGATCGCGGTTTATCAGTTCTTTTGAGAGGCTCTCAGAAAGCGTTTTTAAATTCTGCTGTAGCTGCTGTAATTCGTCCTCAGGTTTTAACCAAGAATGTTCAGGCAACGGTGTTTGTCGAAAGGCATTACGAATACTATCGAGTTGCTGGTGTAAGGCTCCTATCGCGGCCCGGAATGAGCGAATTATATGAGCGGTCAATAACAGGCCGACCAATAATGCGGTGACGCCAAGCAAGGTATTTATTAATAAAAACTGACGTTCATGTTTTTCGGCATAATGAGCTATTTCGGTGGTTAGCTGCTGTAGTTGCAGCACGACCGTCTCAACTTGTTCATCTAACTGACTATCTAACGCCTCCAACTGTTGCCATTCTGACTCATTCAACAATCGTGCTTGCTGGAAGACCGACAACAACGTTTGTTCGTAGGTTTCGTGCAGACTCTCAATTTGCTCAATGGCTTTTAACGCGCGCCGATGCTCAACCATTTTGTCGACGATATCACCATCCGCTAAGCCCTGCTGAATGATACGCTGTGTTGCTGCCGCACTGTCCACCAGGCGCTGGCTATAAGATTCTAGCTCGTTAAGTAGTTGCCCCTTTTTATGTTGCTGCTCGACGTGCTCAAGCTGACGTCGGGTCATTTCCATTAATAAATGTTGATGCAATTGAATCAGCGCGAGCTGATCCATTTGTTGTGACAACGGAATATCGACATTAGCCACTTCGCGCATTTCGGCATCAATAGCCCGCAACTGAAAAAAGGAATAGACAATAACCACAAACAAAAACAATAACAGCACACCCGACAGGCTGCGGATTTTATCGACCAACGAACGTTGTGACCAAGGCAAGTGAAAGCTCCCTATCGATCAAGTTTCAGCTGAGCAAACAGTATAAGTGATAAACGCGGGCTTATCAGGTTTTGACTATCGACATTAGCAACAACTAACTTGATCTGCCCTTGCGAACAGGTCAGAATCGATGCGCTAGCCGTCAACCGGACTCATCATGTTATACGCATTTGGTAAAAATTATCGCCACAGTAGCTACATCGGTATGCTATTGCTGATCGTGTTTGCCTTATGCTGGGGACAACAACTCGGTGTTTGGCAAGGTTGTACAAAAGCCTCGACACTACAACACAGCTCGCAGCTTGCGGCTGCGGCAGCGAGTGACACCTCACAACACGACTGCGACAAGACCAGTCACCTGCTGAAACAGAATCAACCCGATAGCAGCGCAGCGCTGCTTACTATCCTATTGTTATTACTGCTGCCACTCATCATCGACAGTCGGCAGCAGCGCCCCTGGCTGGCGCCTTTATGGCGGCCACGGCGACGACCACATCTTATCTGTTGCTGTTTCCTTGAATAACGAGTGACTGGTTTCATTACAAATCACTTAATTATTCAAGGAATTAGACAATGAAAAAAACAGTAATACCGCTGCGTACACTGATGCAGAGGCTGGTGCTGTCGGTGTTGCTTATCATCGGCAAGCTATCGCTGGCGTATGCAGACGCCCCGACAACCGGTTGGTTAAGTAACCCCGATCATCCTCCAGTACAGCTAGAGCTGGCTCTCACCGGACAGTATGAAGCCGAGCGGCGCTTGCTCCCCGCAATCTTACAGGTGAAACTTGATCAAGGTTGGAAAACCTACTGGCGTGCGCCTGGCGAAGGCGGTATCCCGCCGACGCTGGACTGGTCCAAATCAGGCAATATCGAGGCTATCAATTGGTTTTGGCCAGTGCCGCAACATTATCAATTGCAAGGTATCAAAACCGTCGGCTATCAGGGCGATATCAGCTTTCCCCTGCTAGTTAAGCTATCCCCCAATAGCACCACCGCGACGTTACGTGGCACGCTAACGCTCTCATCTTGTACAACTATCTGCGTCCTTACCGATTATGCCATCTCAATCGATATCGACCTGAACACGCTCAGCCTTGATAGCGTTCGTGCATTTCGCTTTAGCCAAGCGATGAGTCAGGTACCACAGCCTTTATCCGAGGTCAGCGTCAGTCAAGCAGACTGGGATGCCGAACAACAACTGTTGCAATTACGCATGCAGCGACAACAGGGATGGCAACAGCCCGAGCTATTTTTTTATAACGCCAGCGAGCAGCTTGAGGATGTGGCTTTCGACTTGCAAAGCATGACCATTGACGGCAACCAACTGCAAGCCACCGTAGCCCTATCACACTGGCTAGAAATGCCCAACTTAAACGGCGCGCAACTGGGTATTACGGTCAGCGATGGCGACTTTGCAGGTGATTATCGACAGCCCTTGCGCGCGCATGCGGTAAACCTAGCCAATAGCACGCCATCGCAGGCTATGCCGGGGTTAGTCATGATATTGTTGCTGGCGCTAGTCGGCGGCTTGATCTTGAACATCATGCCCTGCGTGTTACCGGTACTGGGACTTAAGGTTCACAGCCTAATTGCCGCTAGCGATAGTCCGCGCGGGCGGGTTCGCGGACAATTTGCAGCCACGGCGGCGGGTATCATCGTATCTTTTTGGCTACTGGCAGCGTTGCTCATCGGGTTACGAAGTGCTGGCGCCAGTATTGGCTGGGGTATTCAATTTCAAAACCCTTATTTTATCGCCACAATGGTGGTCGTTACCGCGCTGTTCAGCCTCAACTTACTCGGCTTATTCGAAGTGCGCTTGCCCAGCCACCTCAGTAGTTGGGCGGGCAGCCATGGTGAGCAACGTCACTATCGTGGTCACTTCTTGCAAGGCATGCTGGCAACGCTATTGGCGACACCTTGTAGCGCCCCTTTTCTGGGCACCGCTGTGGCGTTCGCATTAGCCGCCAGCAACCTCAGCATCGCCTTGGTGTTTAGCGCGCTGGGTATCGGTATGGCCTTCCCCTGGCTGGTTATTGCCAGCCGCCCCTCACTGGCGCGTTGGCTCCCCAGGCCCGGGCCCTGGCTGGCCTACGTTAAACCGCTGCTGGCACTGCCATTATTAGCGACCTGTGGCTGGTTATTGAGCTTGATGGTACGGTTTATCGGACTCTCCAGCGTACTCTTGATCGCCGCCGTCTTCGCGTTACTCGTGCTGCTGTTGTTAGCTTGGCACTATGGCCGCAAGGGCTTCCTGCTCGGCGTCAGTGGCTTGTTTCTCAGCTCCGCCACATTGAGCTTGGTGTTATTGCTAAACACTAGCAGTTGGGCGCCGTCATTACCGCCAGAGCAGGATTGGCAAGCGTTACCAGAAACCGATATTAGCGCGGCCGTGGACGCCGGCTATACGGTGTTTGTCGACGTCACCGCCGATTGGTGTATTACCTGTAAGGCTAATAAGCTCGGTGTGCTACTACAGCAGCCGGTTTATCAAGCTTTAGCGGCCGATAATATCATTCGTGTGCGCGGCGATTGGACGGTGCCAAGCGCCGCCATCACCGGTTATCTGAAGGACAACAATACCTTTGGCGTGCCCTTTAACAAGGTTTACGGTCCCGGCGCACCGGAGGGTATTCAACTACCGGTCTTGCTGACCGAGCGCGCGGTTATGGACGCCTTGGAGCAAGCCAATGGCCGACACTAAAACCCGCAATCGGCGCTGGCGCCAACTGCGCAACCTTGCTGGCTACCTGTTGCTGATGGCAGTAGTGGTGGCCGCAGTGGACGCTTGGCGTAATCGTCAGCTCGTCAGTGAAATCCCCGAACTTGATGCTGTTTGGCGTGGAGTAGACGGACAAACCTACAACTTGCGACAACTCAGCGCAGATCAACCCGTACTGGTTTATTGGTGGGCAACGTGGTGCCCAGTGTGCAAAGTGGTTTCACCAAGCGTCAATGCGCTGCCCGATGAGGCGACCATTATCAGTGTCGCCATTAGCTCGGGTAACGACACCGAATTACACCGTTATCAACAACGCAACGGTTACCACTACCCGGTGATTAACGACCAAAACGGGCAATTAAGTGCTACTTGGGGGGTGTCCGTCACCCCCACCATCATGATCATTCAGCACGGCGAAATTGTATCGGCCACCAGCGGTGTCACAACCTCTGCAGGCTTACGTTTTCGGCTATGGCTTCAGCAAATTATTAACGATTAGGAAAATACCATGCAAAACATTATTCGTACCTCATTAAGTGCTTTATCGCTCTTATTGGCTTGCGGCTTAAGCCTGCCCAGTCAGGCGCAATCGATGACTCAAGAACAAACTCAGGCGTTAGCCGAAATAAACGCGTTGCTGCACGAGCATCCGCAAATCATTGCTAGCGTCAACAGCAGCCTACAGGCCTACGTCGAGCAGCTCAGTGCACAACAAGCAGCGTTAGATAAGCAGCAGGAGTGGTTATTTAACGAACCCTCACACCCGCGGTTAGGTGACCCTAACAGTCCTCATCAAGTGGTCGTCTTTACCGATTACAATTGCCCTTACTGTAAACGCTTAGAGCCCTCTTTAGAAAAGCTGGTGACTGACTATCCATCGCTGCAAGTCATTAATATTTATGTACCTTTAAGACAACAGCAGGTTGCCGGTTTAAACACCAACTCAGCCAGCTATGCCTTGTCGGTTTGGCGTGACGACCGCCAAGCGTTCCAACAAGTGCATGAGTTAATGATGAAGAAATCGGGCATGCACGATGCCAAATCTCTAAAACAAGTCGCTAGCACAACACAAACGGAAAGCTTACTAACCGCATCGAAACACAGCAACGAGGTAATTAAGAAAAATCTGGAAGCCTTTAGCAGCCTAGGTTTTCGTGGTACGCCAACCGTCATCATTGGTCAACAAGTGATACCCGGTTTTGTCCCTTATGAGCAACTACAGCAAGTCGTTGAGCAGCAATTTCAGCTAGGTAACAGCGACTCTTAATCGCAAAAAGCCGGGCGAAAACGCCCGGCTTACTTGCTTATAGCCTAAAATGAAAGGCCTAATTAGTAGCTCACCGCATTGTCATAAAACTGCTCTAAGTCTTTGTGTAAATCGACCAAGGCTTTTTCATTTAAGTAAATCATATGACCTGACGGGTAATACTCGATCTGCACATTTTTTTGCAATTGCGGCTGTAGTTGCATGTGTGCTAAATCGTACTCGGTGGCGTGAAATGGCGTCGCTAAGTCATAATAGCCGTTTGCCGAAAACACCTTCAGCCCGGGGTTAGTGCGCATAGCATTGCCCAAATCATCAACCACATACGGCATTTGTACTGGCCAGCCCGAGCCCGGCACTTGATGCGACCAATCCCAAGTCATGATGGCATCACGACTAAACACCTGATACGGCCGATCGGCGTGATAATCGAGCTGACCGGTCAAATAGTTGTTGAAGGTCGAAATAAATGCTGACGAAGCCGCGGTATCCGATGGATCGCTATCGGGGCGCGCACCAATCGCATCTTTATCCAAGCCCATGTAACGCGTATCAAAACGACCCAGGGTGGTATCGCTATCGCGCATTAGCTCTTTACGGAAGTGAGACTGATCAACACGTAAGTTAGCGTTAACCAGATAATCGACACTCAGGCCAGTGTATTGATGCACTCGCTCGGCAATTTGTCGCTGTTGCTCGGCCGGTAAATTGTGACCCTGCGCCAGTGCTTGCGCGTAATCACCCTCAGCAAACTGACGAACTTCATCCAAAAAGCCTGCCAACTGTTCTGGTTTTTGTGGCAACTGATTATGATACCAAGCGGTCGCGGCAAAAGTCGGCAGTAACCCCACATACTCGCGATCTAAACCGGGAGCATCGGCACCGTAGTTGAGGATACTCGATACCAAAATGACACCGTTAAAGCCCATGCCCTGATCTTGCAGATGATTAACCAACGCCGGCGCACGCACCGTGCCATAAGACTCACCCAGCAAGAACTTGGGTGAATTCCAACGTTGATTGACCGTCACATAACGCGTGATAAAGCGAGCAAAACCGTCAACATCTTGGTCAACGCCCCAGAATTTAGACGATGGATTTTTGCCTTTGTCGTCACCTTCTTGCGCCAAACCGCGAGAAAAGCCAGTGCCAAAGGCGTCGATAAAGACTAAATCGGTTTTATTTAACAAGCTGTAAGGGTTTTGCTTCAGCTCATAAGGCGGTGGTGGCGTGGGCGCAGCATTCTCGGTCGCTACCCGCACCGGCCCGAACGAGCCCATATGCAGCCAAAGACTGGCCGAACCTGGGCCGCCGTTAAACAAAAAGGTGACTGGACGCGGTTCGTCGTCGTCGCTAGGCACCGTATAGGCGACATAGAATACACTCGCCGATGGATCGCCTTTATCGTCTTTGATAACCAGATTACCGGCAGTGGCTTTGTAATCAAAACTATCACCGTTAATACGCACCGAATGTTCGGTGGTTGAGGCTTCTTCTGCCGGTACAGCGCTTTGCGAGGTAGCCGCTTCGGTCGCCTCGCTAGCGGCAAAGACGGGCTGGCTGAGAACCGGGGTCATGGTTAACGCACACGCGCAAAAGATAGCGCTGGCTGTCATTCTAGCCATGATAATCTCCCATTACTGTAAGTGTTGTTATGGTGCTTAAAAGCACATCATGAACTCATGAAAAAACAACAGCAGACGCCGCTGCCAATCCTGAGCAATATCAGTTATAACATAACAACAATGGCAATAGGCTAGTCTTAAAATGTTACAAAGCGTGATAAGCATTGTGACTGTAACGCTGATTTGACAAAGGCCTTAACTTTTCTTTACACAGCCGGAGCTTCACCCTCTTGCATCATGCCGGAGGCCATCACCACACGATCACGGCCATCCTGCTTGGCTTGATAAAGCGCTTGATCGGCACATTTTAAGTTATATTGATAGTCTGGATGACCAGCATAGAGAGACACGCCAATGCTTGCGGTAACCTTAATCGATTGTTCTGGTTGTAAACGGAAGACTTCATTAGCAATTTGTTGCCGAATTTTTTCGGCGATGGTCATGCAGACCGTTTCGTCGACATCCACCAGCAACACTAAAAACTCCTCGCCACCTAAACGGAAAGTATAATCACCACTGCGGGTCACATTAGCAAGCAGTAACGCAAATTGTTGCAGCACCAAGTCACCGTTATCGTGACCATAACGATCGTTGATCGACTTAAAATGATCGATATCAACGGCCAGTACCGCAAAACGTTCATTACGCTGCCGCGCCATCGTTAATTGCTTGGTCATCACCGCGGGTAGAAATTTACGATTAAGCAGCCGCGTCAACACATCCTTACCGTTTTCCAGTTCTTCACTGCGTTGGAATAAACTGTCCAAACAAAACAACGTCGTCTTTAACGCTGCACGTATATCAAAAATCGCACTGAGCCGATCACTATGACCCGCCTCGCTACGTAATAAGCGCGGTAATAACTGCGTATCGATCTGGCTGATCTGCTGCAAGACCTGGTCACACTCTGGCGCCCCTTCAAAGGCATGGATGCCCTTGTGCCGGAACCATAAGCCAAACTCCGACTGCGCTAACAGCAAATGCCGACTCGAAGCGTTACCCACGGCTTGTTCATAAAGCAGATGGTTCTCCCAATCTAGTAGCGCCGCTCGCTGTGACTCTTTCTCACGACCGATATTTTGTGTGATCGAAAACAACCGATAAGCTTCTTCGGTCCGAGTATTGCGCTGATCATTTTTGTGGTAAGCGATAGACATGACTTCAATCGCAATATCAACCATCTGTGAGAAAAATTGATATTCAGCAAACGGCGCTTGGTAAAGCTCGCTAAATGTCCGTTTAAGCATACGCCCGCCGCGCTGCACCAGATGCACCGGAATATCGATACGGCCATGTACTTCACCGATGTTAACCTGGCAAGCAATCAACGCTTTGATATCTTCGTCGCTATCACGGGCTTGAAATAAATCCTGCAACCAATGTTGCAATGAGCTTGATAAGCGTTGATGCACGATATCGTTATTGAGAAATACCGAGGCATCGGCTTGCGCCATCATTTCGCGATAAAAGCTTGCCGCCAACGTCGGCGCTGCTTGTCTGACCTTCTCACGCACCGCGTCATGCACAGCCTGATCAACCTGCCTTAAGGCGCTACTCCAGTCTTGTTCTAAACCCTGTAAATGCTCGGCAAGCATACTGACTCCCTACGACTGTAGCGTCAGTAGTCGGCTATTGCGCTGACGCTAATAACAAATACAATTTGCCCGTTATATTACCAGCTTTACCATTAAAGTCGTATGCGACCAACGGCTTAACTCGGCTAAGCTTCAATCGCTTCGCAATAAACCGGCAAGTCAGCGGTTGTTTACTGACTTGCCGGAATCATCACTATGGCTGCGTCGTACGTCGACGTTCTAACCAGTAATACAGTGCCGGCAGCAACACCAAGGTGAGTAAGGTGGCAGAAATGATGCCACCAATCACCACCGTTGCTAACGGCCGTTGTACTTCAGCACCGGTACCGCTGTTAAAAGCCATCGGCACGAACCCTAAGCTGGCAACTAAAGCGGTCATCAACACCGGTCGTAAACGCTGTTGCGCGCCCTCAAATACGGCGTCTGCTAAGTTGTGCCCTTGCTCTCGCAACTGTCGAATAAACGACAGCATAACCACACCGTTCAGCACTGCAATGCCGGACAAGGCAATAAAACCGACCGCCGCCGAAATCGATAACGGCATATCCCGCAATGCCAGTGCAAAAATACCACCGCTTAATGCCAACGGCACGCCGGTAAAAATCACCAAGGTTGCGCTGAGCGAGCTAAACGCGCTGTACAGCAAAGCAAAAATTAGCAGTAGCGCCAGCGGCACCACCCAACTTAAGCGTTGCGTCGCCGACTGTAACTGTTCGAACGAACCGCCATAACCGATCCAGTAGCCCGCTGGCAGCGTTAACTGCTGCCTCAATGCCTGCTGCACATCGGCGACAAAAGAGCCCAAATCACCGTCGCCAACGTTGGCGCTTATGATGACATTACGTTTGCCGCTTTCACGATTAATCTGATTCGGCCCATTGCTCAGCGTCAGATCGGCGACTTCGGCCAATGGCACATAACGTAAATCAGGGTCAGCCGATGCCGGTACATCAACCGGCAAACGCCCCAGTCGTGACAAATCACCACGCCAGTCGTCGGCCATTCGGATGATCAGCGGAAAGCGTTTGTCGCCCTCGTAAATCAAACCAACCTGAATACCGCCGGTGGCTTGCTGTAGGCTTTGCTGAATATCACTGACCGTTAATCCTAACAGCGCTAAATGATCGCGTTTTGGCGTTACAGAAAGAGTCGGCAAACCACTCATTTGTTCGACCCTAACGTCTGTCGCGCTAGGCAGTTGACGTATAATCTGTGCCGCTTGCTCACCCAACTCTTTCAGCGTGGCTAAATCATCACCGTAAATACGTACCCCTAAATCGGCACGGACACCGGCGATCAGCTCGTTAAAGCGCATCTCGATGGGTTGGGTAAACTCATACTGGTTACCGGGTAAATCTTGCACTTTGCTACGCAGTTCTTGCACCAACTGTGCCTTCGGCTTATCCGGCTGCGGCCATTGTGAACGCGGCTTTAATATAATAAAGGTGTCAGCGACACTGGGAGGCATCGGGTCGGTAGCAATATCCGGCGTGCCAATTTTAGAGTACACATGAGCCACCTCAGGCAAGCTGTTTACTACTGCCTCTAAATGCTTTTGCATGCTCACCGACTGTGTCAGGCTAGTGCCAGGAATACGTAACGCGTGCATAGCAATATCGCCCTCATCCAACTGCGGCAAAAACTCGCTACCCATTTGTTCGGCTTGCCACAACGACAATGCAAACACCAATGCGCCCGCACCGACCATCAACAGCGGCCAGCGCAACGCGAGTCGTAATAGCGGTTGGTAGCCGCGTCGAGCTTGCCGCATGACCGGGTTCTCGGCGTGCTTAATACGGCCCCTCATCAACACCGCCAGCGCCGCCGGCACCGCAATGATAGCCAGTAATAACGCACCGAGTAAGGCAGCCACCACGGTAAACGCCATCGGCTGAAACATCTTGCCCTCGACCCCGTTTAAGGCAAATATCGGCAGATAAACGACCATGATAATAAGCACCCCGAACACCGCCGGATTAAACACCTCCCGGGTACTTTTTATAATCGTGCTGAGCCGTTCTTGAGGTGTCAGCACACGGCCAACCTGCTGCTGAGCTAAGGCCAGTCGACGCAGGCTGTTTTCCACCACAATCACCGCACCATCGACAATCAAACCAAAATCAATAGCGCCCAGGCTCATCAGGTTGCCAGAGACCTTATTGGCAACCATGCCGGTCATTGCAAACAGCAGGCTAAGTGGAATTACGCAGGCGGTGATCAACGCGGCACGCAGGTTGCCGAGTAAAATGAATAACACCACCACCACCAATAGCGCGCCTTCGAACAGGTTCTTTTCGACCGTCGCAATGGTTTTATCAACCAACCGGGTGCGATCGTAAACCGCTTCGATGCGCACCCCGTCAGGCAAGCTTGGTTGAATCTGCTCAAGCTTGTCGGCAACCGCCTGCGCCACCACGCGGCTATTTTCACCCATCAACATCATCGCGGTGCCTAACACCACCTCCTGCTCGTCGGCAGTCGCCGCACCGGTGCGTAATGGCTTGCCATAGCTAACCTCGGCGATATCAGCCACCCGAATCGGTGTATCGTCACGCTTGACCACCACCACATCAGCAATGTCAGACAATGTTTTCAATTGCGCCGCTGAGCGCACCAACCACTGCTCACCGTTGTGCTCAATATAACCAGCACCGGCGTTACGGTTATTCAACTGCAGCGCCGTCGCCAATTGCTGTAACGTCACCTTATAGGCGAGCATTTTCGCTGGGTCGGGTAACACTTGGTACTGCCGTGCGTAACCACCAATGGTATTGACCTCGGTAACACCAGCCACGGTGACTAACTGCGGCTCGATGATCCAATCCTGAATGGTGCGCAGATCTTCGGCGGTATAGGGGCTGCCATCGGCTTTGCTAGCGCCAGCTTCGGTGGTCACCAGATAATTGTAAATCTCCCCCAAACCGGTGGCGATGGGCCCCATTTTGGGTTTGATATCGCGCGGCAGTTCGGCACCGAGCTGTTGTAAACGCTCGCTAATTTGCTGGCGCGCCCAATAAATATCGGTGCCTTCCTCAAACACCACGGTTACTTGCGATAAACCATAACGTGATAGTGAGCGGGTATAAGCTAATCGCGGTAACCCAGCCATCGCCGTTTCGATGGGATAACTGATACGTTGCTCGGTTTCCAACGGCGAGTAGCCGCGTGCTTGCGTATTGATTTGTACCTGCACATTAGTAATGTCGGGCACCGCATCAATGGGTAAACGCAGCGCGCTATAAACGCCGATGCCAGCCATGATCAAGGTCGCCAACAAAACCAGCCAACGCCGCTCAACCACAACCCGAATAAGGTTATCGATCATGTCGTTCTCCTGTTAGTGGCTATGGCTTGCGCCCTGTTTCAGTAAATCGGCTTTGAGCAAATAGCTGTTGCCGTCGACATATTCGCTACCCACGGCTAAACCATCTGTCACCTCGACCCAATCGCCGCTTTGTATACCCAGCGTGACCGGTTGTGCGATAAAACGCTGATCTTGTCGGACAAACACCACGGTCTGTTGCTCGAGGGTCTGAATAGCCGCACGCTTGACTACCACCTCAGCGTCTCGCTGCGCAACTCGAACGTTAGCGCTAACGTGCATACCGGGGCGCCAATGACCACTCTCGTTAGCCAGCTCGATGCGCGCCTTAGCAATATGACCAGCACTCATTTGTGGAGAAATGTAAGACACGGTGCCGTTTGCCTGACGATGTTGATGCAAGTCGTTCAGGGTTGCCGTTTGACCAACTTCGAGTGCTTCGACGTCGGCAGGAAATGCCGACAACTCGACCCAAACCCGTTGGCTATTAAGCACCTCGAACAACACCGCTTGCTCGACAATCTCACCCACATTGGCCTGCCGTGAGACAACCTCGCCGGCTATCGGCGCTAGCAGTTGAAAACGGCTACCACTGACAAGGTTTTCTAATAACGCTAGCTGCTGGCCAGCATCGACGTGCTGCCCCTGTTGTACGGTGACCTTGATGATACGTGCTCGATAAGGCGAGCTCAGCGCAACCAAGTCACCTTGTCGTGGCACCACCACACCATACAATTGGCGCGTTAGTGCCAACTGCCCGGCGGTGGCCTTGGCCGTGCTGATTTGCATGCGCGTCATCGCAGCCTGCGACAACTCGGTATGTGCCAAAGCTTCGGCATGGCTATCATCAGCGGCCGCTAACGAGTTCGTGCTCAACGCACTGATAGTCACTAATAAACCTACAATCAGGCTCGCCTTGCTGGTTAACTTAATCATGTCGAACTCCTAGCAACGGCGTAGCGGTCAGCCGTTCTAATGCAATGAAAGTGGTAAAAATGAGGTGTTGTTGCGCCAGTTGTTGTTGCTCTAACTGCGCCAGTTGTTGCTGCGCATCTAGCACATTGAGCAATGAACTGGTGCCACGCTGATAATCTTGACGCACCTGTTGTAGTAACTGCTGTGCCAGCGGCAATAGTTGCTCGGCGATGCGTTGTAACTGTTGTCGGGCGTTGCTAAGCCGATACCAAAGTACGTTAACGCGAGCTCTTAGCTGTTCGCGCAGCAACCGTTGCAGGGTCCAGTTTTGGCGTTGCTGAATGCGTTGCTCGGTGAGCCGACCGGCGTTGGGGTTTTGCCATTGCCAAGGCATCGAGGCGCGCACTATCACATCGCTAGCATCGACGTCGTTGTTATAGCGCACACCGACACCGATGGTTAAATCGGCACTAGCGTCGGCTTGTAATGACGCTAACTGTGCCGCCAACAAACGCTCGGAATCGAGTAACCGCAAATACTCCGGAGCTTGGTTGACCGCTTCGAGTAATTGCTGTTGCCTCGGCCAAACCGACGGTAACTGCCACTGGCCTTGCACCACGGTTACCGGTTGGCTACTGGCCCACATCGCGGTTAAACGCTGCTGGCCCTGTTCGCGTTCGGCTTGCAGTTGTTGCTGCTGTAATTGCTGCTGCTGATGTTGCAACTGCATCCGCGTTAATTGCGAGGGTAGCGCCACGCCTGCATCAGTGCGTTGTTGAGTGATACTTAGCAATTGCCCGGTTCGGTCAAGTTGCTGTTGCTGCAACTGTTGCTGCTGCTGTAGAAACAGCAAGTCATAAAAGCGTTGCGTGGTTTCTGCCAGCACCTCGATTTGCTGATAGCGATACTCGGCCTGACGCGCACGTTGTTCGGCATTGGCGGCAACGACACGTTGCTGGCGTTTATCGCCCAACTCGAGCAATTGACTGAAGGACACGGTGATTTCGGCTTGCTCTAAGCCTTTTTGCTGACCGTTAACGGTTAACTTTTCGAGCTCAATACCCAACTCTGGATTTGGCCGTAATGCGGCTTGTTGCAAAAGCCCTTGCGCCGCCTGCTGCTGGTAGTCGGCACGGGTTAATTGCGGATTACTGCGCAGCGTATATTGTAACGCCTGCGCTAGCGTCAACTGGGCATCTGCCGCATCGGCTGCCGCAGTTAGGCCAAACACCATCGCCCAGCACGCCACTTGGGAATGCTTCATGGAATTCTCCATTGAAAAAGACGGTTAGAAATTACTTAACGTTTTAATCAGATAGAGAAATCGTGGTTGGGCGGGGGCACCGGTGGTTGGTGGGTTAAACTATTACGCTGTACCGTGAGGCGGTTGTTGTGCGAGAACATGGGTGTTATCGGTGATAAACCAATCTGATACCCAATAAAGCAACTGACGTGAGCATGATAGGTGTGTTGATGCGGCTGCTCAGTGTCGGAATGACTGTCGAACTGGCTGTCGGAATGACTAACGGCCTGACGATCAACCTGAGCGCAGTTGTTCTGAGCCGTTGCGCTTAAGCATAATAAGCCAATGTCATTGCTCAGGTTATGATCGCTATCAAACACGCTGTCAACGCTATGTAGCGGGTCATCAACATGACCCACAGCCTTAGCGCAGCTAAAAAAGCTGTGCAAAAGCATCACGATGATCAGCGCATAAGAAAGTTTCATGCGGCTATCATAAACGGTTAGCCGTCGGCCGCCAACCGTCGGCGTCTAAGCAGGCACGTTGCGTTTGTCAAAAAACCATAAAAAAACGGCTCCGTAGAGCCGTTTAGCTGAACAATTTAACGCTTACGCTAAGTCAAAACGATCCGCATTCATGACTTTTACCCAAGCGGCAATAAAGTCGCGCACGAATTTCTCCTGATTATCGTCTTGCGCATAAACCTCGGCGTAAGCACGTAAAATCGAGTTAGAGCCGAACACCAAATCAACCCGACTGGCCGTCCACTTGGCTTCGTCGGTGGCTCTATCGACCAGCTGGAACTGGTTCTTCGACAATGCTTGCCAACGGTATTTCATATCGGTCAGATTAACAAAAAAGTCGTTACTGAGCACACCGACGCGATCGGTAAAGACGCCCTGCTGATCATCGCCATGGTTGCTACCCAGCACTCGCATGCCGCCCACTAACACCGTCATCTCGCGTGCGGTTAACCCCATTAATTGAGCGCGGTCGAGTAACAGCTCCTCGGCCGCTACCTCGTAGTCTTTTTTCAACCAATTACGAAAACCATCATGCAAAGGCTCAAGCACAGCAAAGCCTTCCACATCGGTTTGCTCGGCAGTGGCATCGCCACGGCCAGCCGCAAATGGCACGTCAATATCCACGCCAGCCGCTTTTGCCGCCTGCTCTACCGCCGCCGAACCTGCCAATACGATTAAGTCGGCCAGACTGACTGGCTTGCTCAGCGTTTTTTGCAAGGCGCTTAAAGCCTGTAACACCCGTTGTAACCGCTCAGGCTCATTCGCCACCCAATCTTTTTGCGGTGCTAAGCGAATGCGCGCACCGTTGGCGCCACCGCGGAAATCCGAGCCACGGAAAGTCCGTGCGCTGTCCCACGCGGTGTTGATCAAGTCACGTGGGCTCAGTTCAAGCGCCAGTAATTGCTTTTTCAAATCAGCAATTTCGGCATCCGACAGCGTATAGTCAACCGCCGGTACCGGATCTTGCCAAAGTAGGTCTTCGGCGGGCACTTCTGGCCCCAAATAGCGACTTTTCGGCCCCAGATCGCGGTGCGTTAATTTAAACCAAGCTCGCGCGAAAACCTCGCTAAAGTATTCATGATCGGCGTAGAACTTCTCGATGATCTGACGATATTTCGGGTCCATTTTCATCGCCATATCGGCGTCAGTCATGATCGGGTTGCGGCGAATACTCGGGTCTTCAACATCGACCGGCTTGTCCTCTTCGCGCATGTTGACCGGTTCCCATTGCCAGGCACCGGCTGGACTTTTTTTCAGTTCCCAATCGTGCTCTAGTAACAGTTTAAAATAACCGTTGTCCCATTGCGTTGGATGCGTGGTCCAAGCACCTTCAATACCGCTGGTTACCGCATCGCGACCGATGCCGCGCGTTTTATGGTTATTCCAGCCCAATCCTTGTTCGCTGATATCAGCGGCTTCCGGCTCTGCACTCAAATTAGCCGCGTCACCATTACCATGACATTTGCCCACGGTGTGACCACCGGCGGTTAAAGCGGCGGTTTCCTCGTCATTCATCGCCATGCGAGCAAAGGTTTCGCGAATATCGGCCGCGGTTTTCAGCGGATCAGGATTACCGTCAACGCCCTCTGGGTTGACATAAATTAACCCCATCATTACTGCGGCTAACGGATTTTCTAAATCGCGTTCACCGCTGTAGCGCGTTCCCTCTGAACCAGACGGCGCCAGCCATTCTTTTTCAGAGCCCCAGTAAGTGTCTTTTTCAGGATGCCAAATGTCTTCACGGCCACCAGCAAAACCAAAGGTTTTCAACCCCATAGATTCGTAGGCGATATTACCCGCTAAGATCATCAAATCAGCCCACGAGATAGCGTTGCCGTATTTTTTCTTGATCGGCCATAATAAGCGCCGGGCTTTATCTAAGTTGACGTTGTCTGGCCAACTGTTTAACGGCGCAAAGCGCTGATTACCGGTACCGCCACCACCACGACCATCAGCCACCCGATAACTACCGGCGGAGTGCCAAGCCATACGGATCATGAGGCCACCATAATGCCCCCAATCGGCCGGCCACCAGTCTTGGCTGTCGGTCATCAACTGAGTTAAGTCGGCTTTTAAGGCTTGATAGTCGAGCTTAGAGAAGGCGTCGCGATAGTCAAAATCGTCATCCATCGCCTGCGTTTTATGGTCGTGTTGGTGCAGAATATCGAGATTCAGCGCCTTCGGCCACCATGCCGTTGGGCTTTCGTTGCTGTGGCTATGGCTGCCATGTAAAACCGGACATTGACCAGCCGGATGCTGTTGTTGCTTACTCATTGCAGGGGTCCTCACGGTACAGTTTATTATTCTATAACGGCGACTTTAAGAGGCTTCGCTTAGCAAAAAGCTAGGCCTAAAGCCGCAGAAGTTCAAGCAATCGTTAAACCTTTATACCGTCAAAGTAGCAGCCCAGATCCATCAGGCATAACGCAATTTACCAATAGTGGTTATCGGTTTTTTGGGTGAAAGAACGAATAGCTCATGAAAATGCAGCTTACTCGTGATGGCGGGCTTCTCGAAGGAATACCCTTCACAAATAGCACTAGAACATTCAATTTATTCAATGTAGTTACCCCGTAGTAAGATAACCTAAAAAAATCATCTGTCTTTCATGTTCGAGGAAAGATAATTTAACACAAAATCTATTCATTTCTTTCTGGAAAAATCTGCTAGTTTATGACATTTTGTTTTAAACAGACGTTAATAAACACACATAAATCTAAAGGCAATAGAAAAAATGACACAAACAGAAAATAACTCATTTTTAATTAATCGAATAAAAGATTTATCTGAGGTTCCACAGAACAACAAAACCAAAGTATTTGTAAATGGATTTTATGGTGGTTTTAGTGGAGGAGGTACTTTCTCATTCGATTCAAACTGCGAAAAAACGATGCATAATGGCGGAACTATTATTGCGCCTGAAGCACTAACTGACTGGAGCGGTGAACAAACAGACTTATTGAATTTTGTTTTGTGGAATGGCTCAGGAAATGGCTGCTGGATTAGATCAGAAAATAACAGCATAGTAGAAAGTAGTATATTTGGCGTCATAAGCAATCCAAACATCTATCAGTCAGAAATTATTCAACACATTTATGACTCAGTTACTTCTGGAGTTTTAATTAAATTACCTGAGGGAACGGTAAAGGTTTCCGGTTTTAATGGTTTACGAGATAATATCGGCTTCATTGGTCATGGAAAAGGAAAAACATACCTTCATATCGATCACTCAGATAACTCAGGAATAGGATTCAGATTTGGAAAGCGAATTCTAACAGATACCAGAAGTGATAACCTTCCTGTTTATGATGGAACTATAGACTATTTCGATGAAAATCAGTTTAGCCCAGCAGATAACGAAAATCCTAGGATTAAAAATCCTACGCTAAAAAATTTGACGGTTATAATGGGAGGAGCAGGTGGTACATCATATCTCGATTTTATGAGAGTTGATGGTGGGCAGCTTGATGTTGAATTTGAATGGCAAGGATCTCCTGTAGCATCAAATGGTTTAAGATGCTTTTTCTGCTCAAATTTAGATATTCCCAACCTCATCATGCCGAGAAATCTAAATGTCACATTTAGCGCGCTATGGTTCTGGTGTTATGGATTTAAGGGTGACTGTTGGGTAAGTAAAGGAGCGAAGACGACAGGATTAGAGTTTAAGCATGTCGTAGCATTTAATGTGAAAAATGCTAAATATCTGGGCAGTAATGACACTGAAGCTACTTTTGGCATCAGTATTGGCTACGGCTCAAGAAATAATTATTTTGGAAATCTACAATCAAATTTTGCAACAATACGATTTAAAGCATCTGAAGAGTTTGATGAGTCATGCGATTTAAAAATTAACCACCTAGAGATCGACAATCCCTTTGGTACGGGCTTAAACATTACTCACTTCCGTTCGCTATTTATTGACACTTATAAGATAAGGGCTAAAACACCACTAAACTTCAATTTTGAAGACTTTTACATGTTTAGTTCAAATTCCGAAATAGTTGAAAAAAGGAGCAGTGGAGAGTTTTCTTATGATGGTAATTATTATACAAAAATAGTAACTGGATCAATAACAAAATATTATGAACGACGACCAAACCCAATCCTCCGAGATGCCATCTTTGGCGTAGGCGAATTAATTTTTGTCGGTATGGCAGAAAGAGCTGTTTTCGGCAACATAGCTGGTGGTTACCAATCAACTTATGCTCTTGACTCACAAGGAAAATGGTTAACTTATTCATCACCTATTCGGAACGCTGGGTTCAATGAGTCGAAACGAACCTCGGTAACTTATTCATCAACCCGCCCCTACAGCATTGAGAATGTTGACTTTGGTAAAATGGCTATTATCGGTGAACAAAATTCATCCGTTTCTCAAGGAGCAATTAATATAACTCCACTTTTAGTTAATTGCTCAGGAAACATAAACATAAGAGATAGAGCCAGTAGTGTAGGCTATATGTTTTTCATCTTTAATAGCGAGCTAGAAATAAACTTAACAAACTTCCCTACTTCTCCAGGAATACCCACATTTAGAAATTGGGCGATGGTAGAATCGAAGCTTTCGGGATCGTGGGCATGTTATGGCTATCCGATTGAGCTAGGACAAGGTCCTACCTCACCATTCTTAGACGGATATATAGGTTCCGTTTTTAGTATAAATTTTATTTATCAGTCGGCGCCTAATAGCGGTCCGATAATCCGTACATTGCTCAATAAATCAAGGCCTGACGAACAATGGCCTCAGGCAGTTGGATTAAAGTTCTCAAATTGTCACAGCTATGCAATCGACGGAGCAAATACGGGAGGCTCTCCTATTGGTGGACAAAATTCAGCAATAATATCTCATGGTGAGGGTATTCCATCGTCATTCAGTTCGACGACCGGTGGGTGGGCATCAGCAAACAGCTTTATTGATCGAACACCATTTAGGCGAGTCTTTTCTAGCTCTTCAATATCCACCCCTCCTCCACAAAACCCGACCACTATCGGGGAGTTAGCCGAAAATATATACCCTAATTCAAATAAATGGTGGATCGCCAACTCATTGACGTCATGGAGTGAGCTATAGGCTGACTAATACTTGAGTCGGAGCTAAACCAAATAATTAGCTCCGACCAAACCGCTCATGTTCACCAATATCGGGGTCGTCTTTTTTAATATTAGCTTTCAAGATTTCGTAGAGTTGCAGGGCTTTGTTGTCATCGGCGCTCCACAGTTCGCCAAACTCGACATCGATTTCAAGCAGGGCCAGCTCTGGGTCATCGATACCTTGGCTAAACCAAGCTTCGACAAAAGCGCTCCAGTACTTTTCGATACGCTGACGGTCGTTGCTTAAGCGGGCACGACCCGATAGCGAGACATAGTGGTCGTGATGGCGGTCGGCAAAACTGACACAGACATGGCTGTCTTGCTGGGTTTCGATGACTTTCTCGGCACTGCGTTGGGTGAAAAACCACAAGCGTCCGTCATAATCGTCTTGCACCAGTTGCATCGGTCGTGCTCTTAACGCGCCATCATGCAAGGTGGTCAACATACCCACTTTGGCTTGCTTAATCAGTTGCCAAATTTTTTGCTGCTGTTCTGCGTTAGTCATGGTCACGCCTCCTGCGTCTATCAACTCTAACCGCTAGCATCTTCCTAGCGCCTATTTAAAGGCTAGTAAAGCCCGGCCAGAACGCAAAAATAGAAGCGTAAACTTGCTGTAAAATAGTTGCTCTACGTTAGCGCTGACTAGCGCTGCTCGTCCAAACGGCTGGCAAATGCTGACACGGCATCTAAGACTTTACGGGCACCCTCGCGGATTTCAGTGATCACCTGCGAGGTCTGCTGCACTCGCTCGGCGACGTCGCTGGCGGTCTGCTTGCCGGTATTGATGGTTTTTACCGCTTGCGCCGTTAAGGTCTGGTTTTTAGTCACCACCTCAACAATTTCGTCGGTGGAACGTGATGTGCGCGCCGCCAACTCACGGACTTCATCGGCAACTACCGCAAATCCGCGTCCTTGCTCGCCCGCTCGCGCCGCCTCAATAGCCGCGTTTAAGGCTAATAAGTTGGTTTGGTCGGCAATGCCGCTGATGGCTTGAATAATATTACTGATGGTTTTTGATTGTTGCTCCAATGCATCGATATTGTCTGACGCTTGCGCCATCTGCTCGGCCAAGGCGTTCATCACCGTTGCAGTTTGCTGCATCAGCTCAGCACCTTGTACCGCGTTTTCATCGGTTTCTTGAGAGCTACTGTAGGCAATATTCGCAGCCCGATTGACTTGCTTTTCCCGTTCCACATCGTCGCTCACGTTAGTGGCAAATTTGACCACCTTATACAACTGCCCATAGTTGTCGAAAATTGGATTATAAGTGGCCTCTAACCAAACCTCACGACCATTACTATCAATACGCCGGAAGCGCTCAGAGGCGAACTCACCACGATTTAAACGTTGCCAAAACTGATGATACTCGCCACTTTTTACCCACTCATCCGGACAAAACATCCGGTGATGTTTGCCCAACACCTGTTGTTGCTGATAACCCATAGTGCGCAGGAAAATGTCGTTAGCTTTTAGCACAATACCATCCATCGAAAACTCAATAACAGCCATCGACCGGTTAATAGCGGTGACTAAATTTTCGTATTCCCGAGATGTCGTAATTGTACGTGTGAGATTACTGGCAAATATATCAAAGCTTTCACACGCGCCATGCGAATTAAAAATCGGTTGCAAGATGATGCGTATCCAACAACCGCCCTCCTGACCATTATCCAACTCGACTGCGCCAGCCCAATGTTGAGCTTTGCTAATCGCGGCTTGCAGCTGTTTAAAGTGCTCGGTTTGGCGTCCCACCTCTGGTACCAAAGCAAGTAATCGCGAGCCACTAATGTTGTTCTCAAGTAACCCCGTTTCTTGCTCGAATAAACGATTCGCCGAAACGATATGACCGCCGCTATCAAGAGATAGGTGCAGCATTTCCGTTTCTAAGCTACGAAAAATCTGCTGATAAATCGTTAGCTGTTGCTGTGCTTGCTGCAATTCGCGTTTAAGTGAGGTGTTAAACATAATCAGTACCAGCCTTGGTAAAATCGAAGTTATCGCATCAAAACATACGGGGTAGATTAGGCGACAAGTGCCTACTTATCGACTTCAACGAAGGTTTTCTGAACACTATTGCTAAAAAATATCTATGAATATCGGCTATTGGCTGGGAATTCAGCAAAAGTCGTTTTAGATCAATAACACTTAACAAACGCTGATTTAAGCTACAGCGCATGACTGGTAGCGAACTCAATAAAACAACATGCTAAATATTTCTGAGCTGATACTGACCCTACGCGATATTACTAGTGGCTCGCGTCATACCCATTACTTTAAGCAAACCCGCAGCCATTATATTTATCGTCGTAGTCGCTTATTAGCCGGGTTGGTGGCACTGATGATGGTGTTATGGATCGCCATTGATGCGTTGTTATTACCACGTGAAATCTGGCAGCACTTAAGTTGGGCCCGCATCGGCTGCGGCATGCTATTGGCTAGCGTCGCGCTATGGCCAAGCTCGGCTTATCGCTTGAATAGTTCGCGCCTGCGCTTGCTAGCATTACTGCTGTTGGTTAGCCTCTTTCAAACTTATTCCGATTTATATTTACAACAGCAAGGATTGGTCGGTGAAGTCGCCGGTTATCAATTCTTTCCATATATGCTGGTCAGCTTACTGGCCATGTTTCCTTTGAGTATTGTCGAAGTCACACTGACCTTGTTAGCGCTACTGACCATTGAATTACTGACCCAATTTGGCGTTGGTGAGATATACAGCGTGCACGGTATTAATACCTTATGGCTAATGACCGTGCTTGGCGCCATTGCAGGCTGGGCCGCGTCTAACCAGTTGGCGATGTTGTTAACGCTATATCGACAAGCCACTCACGATCCGCTGACCGAATTGTGTAATCGGCGCGAATTACTCGAACATATGCACAGTGAAATCGACCATAGTCATAAAAATCAGAGCAGTCTCGCTATCCTGATCCTAGACTTGGATCGCTTCAAGCAATTTAACGATAACTTTGGCCATGCCGCGGGCGATTTAGTTTTGAAACAGTTCGCCAGTATTTTAAAGTCGCACGTCGATGGTGAGCGCCAACTCGCCGGGCGTATTGGCGGCGAAGAGTTTTTATTGATGCTGCCCGAGTTAACCCTATTAGAAGTCGAAATCTTTGCTGCCAAACTCCTGAGCGCCTGTCGTGATAGTCGTGTACGTATTCCTAGCGGCGACGACGTCGCCTTTACTTGCAGTATTGGCATTGCCATGTTGCAAACCGGGCAAAACAGCGCCGAAGTCATGGCCAATGCCGACGCCGCACTTTATCAGGCGAAAGACAATGGCCGTGACCAGTATTGGGTGTATCGTGAGTTACCGGTTAACACCAAAAATATGAAGTTGGCTTAACGGTTCGGACTGTCCTGTTTACCGCTTGGCTCGGGGTCATCCTGAGCTTGGTGAATCAAAATACGCGCGCCTGGCCCTTCTGCCGCCAAGACATCGTCTGGATTGCGCAATGGACAGTCGGCCAAAGACAAACAACCGCAGCCAATACAACCACCCAATTCATCGCGTAGCTGCAGTAAACTGGTGATACGTTGGTTAAGCATATCGTGCCAAGCCTGACTGATGTGTTGCCAATCTTCTTGGCTAATGGCTTTATCAGGTAGCTTATCCAAGTGCGCCTTGATGGTCTTTAGCGGTATACCGGCGCGCTTAGCAATACGAATAATGGCGATACGACGCAATACACCACGTCCGTAACGACGCTGATTACCATTGGAACGGGCGCTTTTTATCAAGCCCTTATCTTCATAGTAGTGGATCGTCGACACCGCCACCCCACTACGTTTAGCCACTTCCCCGACACTGAGTACCCGCGGCGCCGAGCTGACTTTCGGCATATGTTGCTCCTTAGCCTTATAGATTTTCGATTCACGCTATTGACCTCAAGTATACTTGAGCTAATAGTATCGTTTGCGACCGGTCTCAACAAGTCAGCCTGTTAACGAGACCAACCGCAGTCGCTAAGCTACAGCGGTTGCTAACCTTAAGTTCAACCGGAGTCATCATTATGAGTATCGAATTACCACCGTTACCCTACGATAAACAAGCACTTGAGCCCTATATGTCAGCAGAAACACTGACCTACCATCACGACAAACACCATGCTGCTTATGTCAATAAGCTCAATGAATTGATTGCCGGTAGCGAATTAGAGGATCACTCTTTAGAAGACATTATCTGGTCGGCAAAAGGGGTAATATTTAATAACGCCGCACAAATCTGGAATCACAATTTTTTCTGGCATTGCCTGACTCCACAGGGTGGCGGTGAGCCGCCATCAATACTGCTAAACGCGATTATGGATAAATGGGGCTCATTCGAGGCCTTTAAAAAACAATTTACCGAACAAGCTATCGCTAACTTCGGTTCGGGCTGGACTTGGCTGGTTAACAATGAACAAGGTAAACTCAGTATTGTTAATACCGCTAATGCCGACACACCTTTGACTCACGCGGGCATCACTCCCATTCTGACTGTTGATGTTTGGGAACACGCATACTACATCGACCACCGCAACGCTCGGGTAGACTACTTAGCAGCATTCTGGGCATTGGTAAATTGGAATTTTGTGCAGCAAAACTATGTAAGAGATTTGTCTTAAAAAGGACTTCATTAGATCGACAAACCTCTGCCGTGGCAAACTATCTTTTAGCCACGGCAGATGCTTTAACAAGTGATGGAGCATTGACGAAATACACTCACATCTTCTCCACCAGCTCTAATTGGTAGCCGCGATAACAGACTCGGTCGGTACGTGAGGTGACACCATGACGCGTGGTTCCGCCGCTATTGACACAGCGTTGACTGGTTTCACGGCGAGTGATTTTTACCACGCCCACCTCACCGTCGTTCAGTAAGCCTTGATGCACAACCGTTGTAGCAACATCAGAATTACCGTTGTATAAGTCTGTACCAACTACCGTGCCGCGCATATTCGCCTGTAAAATAAACAATGCGTAAGTGTTATCTTGCAAGGGTAAACGCTCCAGTCTACCCGAGGCGACCAATGGCTTATGCGTGGTTAACAGTTCACCGTAGCGCTGGACTGCCTGTTGCCGTGCTTCATTGACGCCCTTTTGCAACGTGTTGGTAAAAAACTGACCTCGTCGCGAGCTTGGAAAACGCAATAGGCCATCATCGTTCAGAGTAATATCGGTGCCGCGATAGAGTGTAAAATTAAGCGCATCAAAGCGCGTGTCACGGGTTAAATTAATATTCATTGCGCTACCGTCGTCAGCGATTTTGAACGACATCGGCGCTACCGTCTGAATCCACGGCGAGTCATAGTCATACATCACCAAGGATCCCTCTCCAATAGCTTCATCACCTGCTGGTAGCACCACTTCAAGCGCCATTTTTTGCGCGCTATTATTCGACCAGATGGCACCATTATTCAGCATCGGCCCAGTCGCCGACCAGGTGCCATTAAGCTGTTGCCGTAGTTGTTGAATCGCCGCCTGTCGTTTTGCTTGCGCTTGCTGTTGTGCTTGCAAGCGCTCCGCTTCGGCTTGCTGACGTTGTTGCTCGGCTTGCGCCAACAGGGTTTCATGTTCGCTAGAACCCTCCACGACAAAGCCATTCACGCCAAACTGACTCGCTGCATTACCGGGAATAGCGGCCATGTCCAAACGCTCGATAGTAACGCTCCAATTATCCTCCCCTCTAGGTGTCGAGCGAGTTATCAAAGAACCACTGAGCGTGTCGCCAGCTGATGCCACTTTTCTGACTACCGCCGTATCAGCCACACTCCCCACTCGTTCGAAAAAATCCTCATCAAAACGAATGCTGACGGTTGATCGCGTTCGCCATTTGGGGTCAATTTTGTCACCCACATTTTCTGTGACTTGAATCTCGACATCATCCACCGATAAACCCGCTTTTAAATCGAGCATCAAGGCCTTTTCGATATCGTCAGCCGATGCACCTTCGTTAGCCCCTGAACACCCAACCAGCGTTAAACAAGCGCAGAATAATAAGCCGATAGCTTGTTTCATTTGCTTCCCCTATTTCTTAATTAATAACATTAGCCATAAACTAGAGATACAAACCAACAAAATAACCACAATGTAAGGATTGCGTTAATTTTCTATAAAACAGCATTTTTTAGGTGATTTCGAGGAAATTTTGCTAAAAAACCATAAAAAATGATGAAGCGGTTGTTTTTATTATTATTTTGCTTTCTACCTGAGCCAAATAAACCAACAATTGTTCAACACAATAGAAGCAATAACGAACTAGTACGCCAACGGCTTGACTAGGGTGGGAAAAGTACAGCGTTAGTGTCGCGTTTGGTCGGTGCTAGTAGCTTGGTGACGGCATTGTTTGGCATATACCTAAGCGCCATAGCCCTGCTCTTGCCCGTAGTCAGTTTTACATGGTTGGCGTTAAGTGCCGCTATGGTTCTGCCTTATTGTTTTAACCAACGCTGCCAAGCCAGCGGCAACCATGCGCGACAGCGAGCATTAATCCGCGCCTCATGCTTCTGCCAAACAACGCCAAGGTAAATCACGAATAAGCCGATAACGGTCAATAGCAATGGGAACAGCCAGCTATCGGCGAATACCTGGTAAGATAAATAGCCAAGATAGCCGAAGCTACCCAACCCGCCGAGTACCACGAACACTCGACGAGCTAGTAGCACGCCGACACCGATCATCAGCAGATTAATGACAAAAAAGGTGGCTTTTGCCAGTTCGCTGTCAGACTCTTGCAGCGACAACCCGCCCCAGAAGGCCAATGCGCCGAACAAGTATAACCAAAACGCATAATCAGCCTGAGCGAGGTGACGACTACGTATGTCCACCCATAACGCCAACGCTATCATGGCTAAGCCGACATACATCGACACCTGTTTGCGCAAATCCCAATTGAGGTCTTGACCGTAAATCATGACTGCAACATCCATCGACAGATACCAGAGTGTCACTGCCACCGGCATCAATAAAAAACCATAACGATAGCGCCAAGCTAATAACGCAGCGACCAGCAAGGTACCGATTTCCATGTAAAACCACGACCAACTAACATAACGGTGATAATCACGGTAGTCACTGCCAGCGGGAATAGCCGTTAAATAGTCTTGTAAGCCATAAATCACCAACGGCGTTAGGCACACCACGAAGGTCGCGCAAATACCCGCCGGGATAGCCAATTGCTTCGCCCTAAACGATTCGGTCAGGATAATGCCGAGCACGGCGTAAATCAGGCCAATGCCGATCAGTGCCAAACCGCCAAAGCTCTGCCAGCCTAAATTCATCAGTAACGTCATGGCCGCGATAGCCAGTAAGCCGCCTAAATAATAGAGTACGTGGGTCGCGTTAAACTGTGGTTGCTGCGCCTGCTGCCGTTGTAAAAACTGCCACAACTCGCGAGCCTGCTCGGTCGATATCAGTTGTGCTTGTGCGGCACGCTCTAGCTGATTTTTACTGATTTTCATAAACATCCTTGTGCTGCTGATATCCGGCCTGGCGACAACCTGGGTTACAAGCTTTTAGCAAAGTAAATTTTTGCGTTATCGGGCGAACCGCGATGCTCGTAATCGACGATTTGATAACCGTTGTTGATCAATAAGCGTAGCATGTTCGGGTAGCGATTCATCGATTTTACGCGCATCGTTTGATAGCCGTGTTGCCGCGCCCACAGCTGCTGTTGCTCTAGCAACCGTTGCGCCAACCCGCTTTTCCGTTGCTCTGGCAGCACACCACCGAGCCAGCTATAGAAGGTATGCTGATCCCATTCGTAGCCCAATTTGCACGCTACTGGCTGTTGCTGTCGGTAAGCCACTAACGCCAAATACGGACGTTCGCCGATACGAGCCTGCAACGCGGCGACATCATTCAGCTGCTGCATTTCGGGAATTTGCGTCAATACCGCCAGCAGCTCGTCTAAGCTCGCCTGTCGAATCTCCATCTTGTTGCTCTGCCTTACTGTGGATAACGGTTATCAATAATGCCAGTCTGCATCGCGTGTCAGAATTTGACAACAACCGTATGGCGGTACGTCATTATTAATTATTTTTTCAGTTGTTCTATAGCGCACTTTTAACTACTAAACGCCTTATTTTTAGATCTTTTAAATTTAGTTAAGGTATTAATTAAGCAAAATAGATTACGAAATAAAAAGACCAAATTTAACAGATTGATTTATTAGCATTTATTTACAAGAATCGCAGATATCGCGGTTTAAGAAATTATCAATTTTCTCTTAAGAAAGTAATCTCTATGACTGATTTAAAAAAACATCACACGAAAATTCTACTTGCCGCTATGGCGTTTTGGTTGATTATAGCCGGGTTCGAAGGCGCGCTGTTTGCCCCCATATTGTTGTTACTGCCTGGATTGTTTTTCGTTTTTGCTATATTGATGGCGCTGAGCGGATACCTTAATCGCCCCAGTTGGCTATGCCCAGCTTATGCGTTATCAATCATTATTCTTG
>NZ_AMRG01000009.1 GCF_000299895.1 Idiomarina xiamenensis 10-D-4 | reverse complement strand
AAGATATAGGTATCGCGAGCACCCTGCCCATCTTCGACAATAACTAGGTCGTCAGCGATGGTGTAACGGTACTCGGTGCGATTGCTGGCGCCACCAGCACGTACCTTCTTCTCGAAGGCTCCAGCAATATGCCGTTCGTACTCGACTTGTTGACCGTTGACCGTGGTTTCATCAAGCTGATAGTACAACGCTTCACCCGCGTACAGCAGCGTCGAACGATTACCGTTAGCGACTACCTTAGTCAGCTTGTCGTTACCGTTGTAAGTGAACTCACGCACCCCGTCAGACAACACATTACCGCTGGCGTCGTAGCTAAAATCACGGTCACCGTAGCTAGCCGCTGAACTGCTATTCAGTTGGCTGTAATTCGCCATTAGCGTGTTGAAACAGAATAAACACGGGGGCTCTACCGGACCCGGTTGCTCTATTGGCGGATCAAAGTCGTCGCCTGGATCGGGTTCAGGTTCGGGTTCTGGCTCCGGTTCAGGCTCAGGCTCTTCCTCGCACGGATTATAAGGTGGCATCCATGGCTCTTGAGCATCCATAGGAATGACTTTGTCGCATATCGGCGGCTTAGGATCGGGCTCGGGATCAGGGTCAGGTTCGGGCTCCGGTTCGGGCTCCGGTTCGGGTTCAGGTTGTGGCGCTCGAATGGCCACCAAAACGCGCGCGCGGTCATCGCTGTAAATATACTGCCCGACGCCGTCACGGCTAACGATATTGCCATAACCGTCATAGCGTTGCGCGCTATCAAAGCGGGCAACATTATCGCCCTCCTTAATGCTACCGCTGGATGACAGTAAGCGATTAATATCGTCGTATTGATAACTCTCGGTGACTTCGGTGGCGCCACTCACACGGCCAAAATAACTCATGCGGCTGGTCACGTTACCCAAACGGTCGTGGCCAATTTCGATGCTATTCAGCACACCATTACTGCCGCCAACTTTGGCCGAGGTCTGGCGTAGCCAGCCGAGGCTGTTGTAGGCGCGATTAGCTAGCTGACCGTTGGCATACTTGATTTGCGTAACCTGTCCCAAATCATTGGCGCTCATTAACGTCTTTAATACTGTGTTAGTTTCTACCCGAACGAGTTGGTGTAGATAGCCGACACTGTTGTATCGATATGCCACCGTAACGGCCTGATCACCCGCGTCCGGATAGCGCGTGCTGGCTAACCGGCCTGCGCTGTCAAAACGATAGTGCTCACTATAAAGCTGACCATACATACGCGTATGCTTAGCGCTTTTGCGGCCAGCGCTGTCGTATTCATAACGCACCTGATGCGATTTACCGCGAGTCGTATTACAGGCCAGATTTAAATTATTGTAGGTATTAACCGCAATTAAGCGGCCACGATTGTGGGCATTGGCGTCGTTGCCATACTCACGACAAACGGTCGCCCCGCGCGGACTATAGCGACGTACCAAACGGCCACCGGCGTCATAACTGAAGGTTTGGGTTTCACCGTGTGCGGTAGTCTGCGATACCAGCTCACCAAAAGCATTATAGCGGTAACGCCAGCGGCCTTTGACCGGATCGTCCATCGCCACTTTGTTGCCCCAAACGTCGTAACTGATCAGCTGCTCGGTTGGTTGTTCGGCAATAGCATAGTCAGGGTGATGATTATTCGGTGTTAAATCCCAAATCGGATTTTTCGGCGGATTGGTCCCGTAACCAGGGTCGACCACGCCTCCTCCTGCTCCGCTATCACCGTTGATACTGCCATCGACCTCGCTAGAGATTAAACGCCCCATGATGTCATAACTAAACTCGACGCGGTTGTTCATGGCATCTTGGGTTGCCGTCACGTCACCATAGCCATTGCGGTATTCGGTGCGGGTCTGTGACAGCGCATTAGTCGTTTTTACATAATTACTACCGTAGCTCACCTGGGTGCGCGCCGATTGGGCATCGGTGGTTTGCGTCAAGCGCCCTAAAACATCATAGCGATAACTGGTGGCCGCGCCATTAGCCGCACGCTCTACGCTGACCCGTCCTTGGTTGTCGTAATCGACCTCGGTAAAGCGCCAATTGCCATCAAAATGCTCTTTACCTTGCGCCACTTCTCGGCCCCAGCGATCGTGATAAATCACCACACGGGGCGAGCCACTATGACGTTGTTCGATTTTGCTATACGAGCCGTTACGGCAGTTCGCACAAAAAGTCCGCAGCGTCAGGCTATCAACGCCATCGGCAGCCTGGGATTTGATGGTGCGCCCAAACGCATCAAACCATTCTTGGCTGGTTTCGTTATTACTATTGATGGCGGTGATATGGTACACCGGCCCGCGAACGCTGTTCGCGCTTTGGCCGTTATAACGATATTGAGTTTGCAAACCCAGCGCATTTTCGCTCTGTGCTACATAGCGGCCGTTACTGCCATATTGAGTCTTGCTGAGACGTTGTTGGCTGCCCTGCCCCGGTCCGGCATTACCAACTTTGCTCATTTGAGTCTTCTGACCAAAAGCGTCATAGCTATAGGTGGTGGTCAAACGGTGATCGTCGTCGTCAGGCGCTAGCACCGTTTGCTTGAGCAAACCATTACTCTGGTAGCTGAAGGTCGACACGCGCAGGTAATGGTCACTACGATTGCTCTGTGAAAAGTCCACTTGGGTGCGACTTAAGCGACCATAACGGGCATCGCTGTAGCTGTTGGTCGTGTCAGTCTCACGAGCCACGCCAGATTTGTAGTCTTTTACCTTGGTCACCAAGCGAGTAACGTTGCCGTAACTGTCATAGCGCGTCTCGGTGGTGGTGTGCGTCGTCATCGAACTGCTCAAGTTGCTGGTCAGCGTGTAGCTACCATCAACGGCGGTATGGATATAGCCAAACTGACCACCGTGTTGGTCTGAGCGTGTGCGTAATATATGTGTTGCATATCGCAAACGTACGCCGCTAAGGTATTGGTCAGTGGCTAGCGGAAAACCATTGAGAACCGATCGCACCGGATCTTCGGACTGATAATAACGAGTTGTGGTTTTTATACCGGTCTGTTCATCGGTGGTAGTTAACGCCGAAAAACCTAAGCTACCCAGTCCTTCGGTGTTAAGTAGTAATCCTTCATATTGATAACTAACCGAACCGCGGGAGTTAGCCGTGATGTCGGTGCTAACCCGACTAACCAGCATTTGATGCGATCGCGGTGAAATCAGGCTCTCGCTCTCGTTAGCCTTTGGATTCGCGCCCAGATACACACTATCGTCCGTCATCGGCGCATACTCGATATCGGTCACCACACCGGTAGACGAAGTAAAACGATGAATACGGTTCTGCGGTTGCGACTGTCGATTGGCGTAAATGCGCCAACGGTCTTGATAATAAGTCATCACATCAAGACCTTCGTCGTCATTGAAATAGCCGACTATTGGCGGCGCGTTTGCTGAACGGGGGATGGTACCGTTGTATACCCAGTTCACTTCACCGTCATCACCTCGACGATTTAAATAAACCGACCAGTTATTTGCACTAGTCGGTAATAACACGTCAGCTCGGCCGTCCTGATTCAGATCGATAAACCAGGTGTCGCTGACAGATTGATTGGACGAAAGTGGTAATTCAACTTCAGCTTCAAACGCCTCACCATTAGACAGTTTATAGCGCCACTTGCCCCCATGATAGATAATAATATCGGTTAGGCCATCGCCGTTAATATCTCCCGAACGTATCAAACTGCTATCAATGTTAGCGGTGTAAAATGAAGCGGTCGTTGGACTCGTTAACGTTCCAGCCATACTGAAGAGGTTAAGTGTATCGGTTGACGTGGTCGTAAACGTGCCGCCCCATTCCTTGCAGGTAAAAGCATCGGCATGTGGCAAGGTACTGCCATTAGGCTTACGGCAAACCTGCTTATAGGTAGTCACTGGTATTAATATGTCAGAGCGACCATCACCATTAAAATCAACCAGCGATGAATGCAAAAAGTCCGGCATTTGGTTGTTATTAACAAACCGTGTTTCGCCGGCGCCGTTAAAACTGTGCAGAACAACCGTTTGAGTATAGTTGCCTTTGCCGTTATTCAGGTGCGCTTTTAATTGCTGATTTTCGATAAACGCAATATCAGGATAGGCATCGCCGTTAACATCAAGAATTCGGGCCTTACCGGCATAGCCGGTTTTCTCGACAAAAAGCGAGCGGTTTTCTTTTTGACGGTATAGTACCCAGTTTCGCTCACCCGGTACCAATAACCCCATACGGCCGTCGTTGTTGATATCTAGCGTTAATGCATAGCCGGGTTGGTCGACGCCAACGCTGCCGAGGGTAACGGTATCGTTAAAATCAGGGCCATAACTGACCCGCCATTGGCCACCAGAAACAAAGGCTAAATCGGTAACGCCATCACCGTTGTAATCCAGCGTTTTGACCGCACCGGGTGGTGATAAAGCACCCAGGGTGTCGACATGAGTTAAACGCCCATCTAAACCGTCAGTTTGCCAATTAAAGCGCACGGGTTTTTTACAGTCTTCGCGAGCATTCGAGGCATACGCGCATTCAGTCACCGAGGTCAAACGCTCGCCATGCGCATCGGCTGAGTCGGTATCATAACTCAAATACCAATTTGCACTCGCTTGGTCGTCAACGCTGACGCTGATGCGATTTAAGCGTTTATCACGCCCGACCGGGTATCCGGCGTAATAACCTTTGATGGGCTGTGCGATAGCACTGTAATGGAATTTAACGCTGATATAGTGAGCTAACGCATTGGGGCGATAGCCGCCGTATTGAATACCGATCAACTGCTGAGCGCCCAGCTCGCTGTTGCCACCGTACTCGTAGTCGATATGGTTACCGACACCGTCCTCAATCGAGCTCAGCAGCCAAGCACTGGCGACATTGCCGTTACTGACGCCACCAGGTTCAGCAAACGCGCGGTTACCACGAGTACTGCTAAGCACGCTGCTGGTATCGCCAAAATAAAGTGTGTCACGCGCCTGTGTGACAATTTTAAAATAGCGAGGTCCATTTGCTTGACTACCACCATGCGCAGTAATACGCCAGCCGGGCTGGTTAGTCACCGCATAACTGGAGCCCGAGGCACCATATTGCCCGGACACCAAGCGTAGGCGCTGGCCATTTAAGCAAAAGCGGTCGCTACTCGTGTAATTAACCGCATTGATGCGACCATCATGATAAGGCGTAGGCGGGCAACGATGGATGCGTTGCGTGCCGGATAGCGACCAACCGATGCCCATCACGCCAGCGGCGAGTTGATTACTGTTGTAGGACAGTGCGAGTTCCGGTCGCATCTCACCACGAGCCTGCGGCAAGTTGATGGGAATAGTAAAACTAGCATCGCCTTGTTCGGTCACCCGAAACTGGGTATCCACCGCACCCACCACTTCATTCGCCAGCACCACACCATTAACTTGGCTGGTCAACATCAGGCCGACCAATAACTGCATTACCAACCGCTTCATCCCTGCTCCCTCACCGCTACAACGACCCTGTTCAACTAATCAAAATGGTCAATTTATTTACTATTTTTTTACAATTATTCCTGAACATGAACGTAATTACAACCGGTGGCTTGGCTATAGTCAGCAGCGCTGAAGCGCGTTAAGCTATCAGCTTTAGTCGCTACAGCGGGTTGCTGTAAACTCAAATTAAGGACAGGGATGTGCGCAATTTACTAACAATTATCGCGTTACTTTTAATATTCTGCGGTTCAAGTCAGGCCGAGGTGTTATATAAAGTCACCGATAATGACCGCACCTATTGGCTGATGGGGACGCTGCATTTAGGTAAGCCCGATAGCCTGCAACTATCAGCAACGGCTCGGCAAGCTTTACGCGCCAGCGAACAGATATTGCTGGAAATGAGTCCTGAAGAACTGACCAACGGCCAAATGGCTATTTTGCAGGCTGGCAAGCGTGAACAAGGTCAGTTACAAGACCAACTGAGTGCCGAGCAGTGGCAAGCGTTAGTCAATTTGGCACAGCAATATCGCATTCCTGAAACCATGCTCAATCAGTTTGAGGCCTGGTTTGTGCAACTGGTGATCTTATCGCAAGCCGTGGCGCAAGAAGGCTATGCCAGTAACGGTGGCGTAGAGAGTCAAATCATCGCCTATGCACAGCAGCAGCAATTGCATATCGAGGGCTTAGAAACCGCCGAACAGCAAATTAGTGCGTTAACCCAAGCTCAACAACAAGCCGGCGAAAACGCATTGATCGAGCAGCTATTGCAAGAGGTGGGTCAACTAACCGAACAAGTAAACCAGCTTACCGATGCTTGGATTGCTGGCGATCTTAACCAAATTACGCAAATGGTCATGAACGAAATGGATGTCAGCACACGCGATGTATTGCTAACCGACCGTAATCGACGCTGGTTTGCTCACTTACAACAAAGCGATGACGAACAAATTTTTATTGCCGTCGGCTCAGCCCACTTGGGCGGCGAACATGGCTTACTTACGCTATTTAAGCAGGCGGGCGCGCACGTGGTCGACTTCTCGAATCGCGATATCGCAGCGCAAGCTGGTTCAGGTTAAAGGCGTTGTAATTGCTGCAGTAACCGGTCCAGCGCACGATAACTGATGGCCTCGGCGATGTGCTGACGCTGTACTATCGTGCTCTGCGCTAAGTCGGCGATGGTGCGTGCTAAACGCATTGTGCGGTGTACACCACGATGGGATAACTGCAGCTTATCCAACGCTTTGAATAGAAAGTCATGATCTTGCCTCGGTAGCTGGCAATGGCCGATTAGCGCCTGGCCCACTAGAGCGCTATTTAAACACCCTTGCCGTGCTAGTTGGCGCTGCCGAGCGTCTATAACTCGCTGCCGCCAGTCAGCGCTGGTTTCGCTTTGCCGCTCTGTTTCTGTACCTGGCTGATGCAATTGCAACTGCTGCTGCAGCGCTTGTTGCTGACGCGGTACCATGACCTGCATATCAATACGGTCAAGCAGCGGTCCCGACAGTTTGCCTAAATAGCGTAAAATCTGGTCGGGGCTGCTACGGCAGCTATTTAAATCACCGTCAAATTGCCCGCAAGGTGACGGATTAAGCGCACAGATTAACTGAAACTGTGCCGGAAAGCGGCTTTGTTGCGCGGCACGGCTGATAGACACGTAGCCGGATTGCAGCGGCTCTCGCAATGCATCCAGCACATGGCGTGAAAATTCGGGGGTTTCATCCAGCAACAACACACCGTGATGTGCCAACGATATTTCACCCGGCTGCAACGGTGTACCACCACCGACTAATGCCGCCGCCGAGCATGAGTGGTGCGGCGCACGCAGTTTACGGGTAAGCCAGTGCTGTGGTTTAAGCTGCGCCTCAGCGCCCGGCCGGATAGAATAAAGCGAAGCGACTTCTAACGCTTGTTGCTCGGTCAGCGCCGGTAATAAACCAAGCAGTCGTTGCGCCAACATAGTTTTACCGGTACCCGGTGGGCCCATTAACAACAGATGATGATTACCTGCTGCAGCCAGTAATAGCGCGCGCTTCGCTTGCGCTTGACCGACCACATCGGCGATATCACCGCAATCGGCAACGCCGCCGCTGACTGGCGCTTGGTGGGCCACCCTTGGCAGCGCTTGATGACCATGTAAATGTTCGAATAAGGTCGCTAAATTATCGGTGGCGACACAGTGTTGCTGTTGCAACAATTGCGCTTCGGCCAGGTTGCCACTGGCAATGACAGCATCACGCTGTTGCTCACGGCAAGCCAACAGTCCCGGCAAGATACCACGCACCGGCCGGAGTTCGCCATTTAAGCCTAACTCCGCATAAAATTCGGTATTTTCGACGCAATTTGGCGACAATTGTCCCGATGCCACTAAAATGCCGACAGCAATCGCCAAGTCATAGCGAGCGCCCTGTTTAGGTAAGTCGGCAGGCGCCAGATTCACAGTGATTTTAGTGCCTTGAGGAAATTCCAAACCTGCATTGAGCAACGCCGTGCGCACCCGGTCGCGCGCCTCGCGGACGCTGGCTTCCGGCATGCCGACAATAGCAAACGCGGGCATACCACGAGCCAAGTCAACTTCAACCATAATTGCCGGCGCTTGCACACCGACCAACGCACGGGTATGAATTCGAGCCAGAGCCACGGCTATCCATCTGGGTTACGTAATTGATGAATAAAGCTTAGCCGTAACAAGGCAACCTTGCTGTTAAGCGTTAGCTTCTATAAGCGTCCGTGATCAATGGCTCAAGCTTGACCTTCGAGCTGCTTCTCCATCAGCTGAAGCAAGGCCTGACTGAGTTGTTGCAATTCGGTTTGTAGTAAGCGGCGGCGCTGTTCACCGGCTTCACTATCGTCACTTTGCAATTTACGTAGTTCTTCTTTGATTTCTTCGATACGCTCTTTCAGTTTTTCGATGGCGGCTTCCAAGGGGTCGCTAGGCTGTTCGGCTTGCTTGGCTTGAGCTTGTTTGGATTTATCAAGGCCAATGCGGGATAGCGTGACGCGATCAGGCTGAGCAACCGCTTCAGCACCGCTGTTAACGCTGCTTGACGAGGTTGCCGCCGTGTTAGAGGCCGCCATTGCCGTTGCCAGTTGACTGTTATAAGCCAGACCAATTTTCATAAAACGCCGCCCAGAATAAACCTACACGGCTTGTTATCGGCCAGCTTGGCTGAAACTTTAGTCGCTAAACTGTTGCTCGTGAGCGAGTAACCAGCGTTTGCGTTCCAGCCCTCCGGCATAACCGGTCAACTGACCATCCTTGCCAATCACGCGATGGCAAGGAATCACAATGGCTACGCGGTTGGCGCCGTTAGCTCTGGCGACTGCACGCACCGCTTGCGCATTCCCCAAACGCTCAGCTTGCTGTTGGTAACTACGAGTCTGAGCATAGGGGATCTCAGTTAAGGTTTGCCAGACTCGGCGCTGGAACTCGGTGCCGGGGGTATCCAACGCTAGTTCAAAACGCTGCCGCTGTCCGGCAAAATATTCTCCCAGTTGTTGTTCAGCGGCTTCGGTATGGGTATTCTCGGCGGCCACCACGGTCGCTCCTAAGCGTCGTTGTAGTTCCGCCAACTCGGTTTCCAACGCTCGCCGTTCAACAAACTCCAGCAAACACACACCGCGCTCACTGGCACAAACGAACATTGGCCCTAATGGGGTAGTTAAACGCTTCATCACGATCATGCCGCGCTCCTGTTGCTGTGTAGCCGATGCGCCCGTGATCTGACGCAACATGTAATTAAAACCGCTGAGCGATTGGTAGCCACTGTCTAGTGCAGTATCTAACAGCGCCCGGCCTGACTTCAACTCGGTTAATGCGAGGTTGACCCGATACATACGCTGGAAGCTCTGAAAGGTCATCTGGTAGTGCTGTTGGAACCAGCGCCTTAAACTAGCGGGACTCAGCCCCCGTTGTCTCAGCTCGCTATCGCTGAGGCGCCGTTTCGGCTCAGCCTTAAGCAGCGCTAACGCCTGCCGCACCAACGCCGGTGCTGCACTGGCATTTTCCGTCGGGCAGCAAACTTTGCAGGGTCGATAGCCAGCATACAAAGCATCTTTAATAGTGCTATAAAAATCGACATTTTCTAGCTTGGGTTTGCGCGCACGACAACTCGCGATACAAAATATACCGGTGGTTTTAACGGCAACGACAAAGCTGCCGACATAGCTGGCATCACGCGCTAATAAAGCTTGGTAATAACGCGCTATGGTAGGTTGGTCGGTAATTTTCATTGGCTCGGCTGCGCTCACGACTCATACGCATACTGTAGTGAGCTTGGTGAACTCACCGCAACCGATATTTTAACAACTATTTTTTTCGCACTGGTGTTAACGTTTACACAGTGCTTTCACCGCAGCACGAGCGGCTTTTTCGGCATCTTTATTACCGCGTGCTTGTGCCTCGGCTAAATTGACCTGCGCATCACGACATTTTTCCGACCGACTTTGGCTCAATAAAGCCTCTTCTTCAGCCGAATAATCCTCTAAGCTAGCGCCCTGAATCTCCACTCGCTCAGGGCGATCCGCCTGCTCCATATCCGCTTCGCTTTGGCTATTTTCACTGCTAGAACCGGCACAAGCCGATAATAACAGCGCACACAACATGGCCGTACTTGTCCGCATTAACGTCCGCATTAACATATTGACTCCTTGTCGCTGAGCGACTTAGTAAACCGCCACCTCGTTAACGACCGTACTCAGCAAACTACCAATATTGCTCGACGGTAACATTGCCGGGTTTTCGGCGTAAATTTTTGGGTAATCCCAACTCATCCAATAATTTCCGCGTTTCCCGAATCATATCGGGATTGCCACAAATCATGACTTGCGAACGCGGATTCAAGTCGGTTTGACAAGCACGCTGTAGGTCACCACTTTTTATTAATTGTGGAATACGCCCACGTAATACGCCAGGCACATTTTCACGGCTAACAATAGGTTGATAATGAAACTGCTGCGGGTATTTTTCGCGCCAACTATTAATTAATGATTGATAAGCTAAATCGGCAGCAAAACGCACGGCATGTACGAGCACAATGCGTTTATAACGTTGCCAAGGTTCACTGGTAGCCAGCATCGACAAATAGGGTCCAATACCAGTGCCGGTAGCCAGCAGCCATAAACTATCGCCATCCGGTACTTCTTGCAGTGTAAAAAAACCCGTCGCTGGTTGACTTAATGCAACGCTGTCACCCGCTTTTAACTCGGCTAACGCGGTTGATAACTTACCCTGCGGCACACGGGTCACTAAAAAATCTAATACCGCATCGTCAGGCGCGTTACATAATGAATATGCGCGTTGCACACGTTGCTCATCAAGGGTTAAACCTAAGCGCACAAACTGCCCTGCGGTAAACTCGAAGCGAGGTGCCATGACACGCAGGCTAAACAAATCAGGATGCCACTGATAATTTTCGACCACCTGCCCTGTTAACCAATCTGCCATAGCGCCTCCTTTTTAATCATTGCAGATCATCTATTCGCTGATGATTCAATCAACTTAGTTATCCCATTGTGGCGCAAAATCGGGGTCGACGATACGCTCATTACGATTCAATTGATCAATAGCGACCATTTCGTCTTCGCTTAAGCTCAGTTGCTGAGCATCAAAGTTGCTACGTAAATGAGAGGTTTTGGTGGTTGAAGGAATCGCAATGATGCCCTTATGTAGTAACCACGCAATAGCAACCTGTGCAGCACTGGCATCATGGTCGACGGCTATACGCTTCAAGGTATCGTCTTCCATCACTTTGCCGACCGCCAACGGCATATAAGCGGTCACCTGAATATTTAACGACTTGCATGCTGCTTGCACCGCATCGTTTTGCATAAACGGATGCAACTCAACTTGATTAGTGAGGATATTGCCCGGACCAACAATTTGGTCGGCTTTGCGTAATAAATCGGTCGGAAAGTTGGACACACCGATGTGCTTAGTCAGACCCTGCGACTTAGCTTCCATCAAGGCTTCCATATAAGTTTCGAGGCGCACTTCGTTGTCGGGTGATGGCCAATGAATTAGACCTAAATCAACTTGGTCAACTTGTAAGTGGTCACAACTGCGCTTAAGACTATCGATTAACGGCTGGCGCTTGAGGTTTTCATGCCAAACCTTGGTCGTAACAAATAAGTTATCGCGCTTAATCGAGGTGTTAGCCAGCGCTTTACCGACGTCGGCCTCATTTTCATAAAATTGCGCAGTATCAATGTGACGGTAACCGATATCGATCGCTTGTTCGACGATATCGGTTATTTTTTGGCCTTTAATACGAAATGTACCTAACCCCAACTGCGGAATCATAAAACCTCCTGTTGCTATGATTTGGACTATCTCTTTAGCCTACGCAGCAACGGATGATTTCGTTCAGTGGTTTAGTTATCGGGGGCGCTCTTATCGGTAGTCTCGGCAACCGGCTTGGCTGCCGCTTCGCGTGCGGCCAGCGCCTGCTCTAGTTGTTCGACGCGCTGGCGTAAACGTAATAACATCTGCTGTTGCACGTCCATTTCTTCGCGCGTCACTAAATCAAGTTTTGCCAATTGCTGTTGCAGCACTTGCTTGACCCGGCTTTCGACATTACCAGCCATTTCTTTTACGCCAGCTGGAATGGCATCATTGATTTGCTTAGCAATTTCTTCGATTTTTTTGCCGTCGACCACAGTACATCTCCTTGCCTTGAGTGCAAATACGTAAGTTTCATTTAGCTTAGCAGGAGTTTGCGCTAAAATCGCCTGTCTTAACTCGCGCAGCAGTGCAAATGCCCCAACCATGGCTCCGTTACAGGTGACTTATGCAACTCAACCCCAGCCAAAATGATGCCGTGCATTATATTAGCGGGCCATTATTGGTGCTGGCCGGTGCCGGCAGTGGCAAAACTCGGGTGATCACCGAAAAAATCGCTTATTTAGTGCGCCATTGCGACTATCAAGCGCGCCATATTGCGGCGGTAACCTTTACCAACAAAGCCGCGCGCGAAATGAAAGAACGGGTTGCAAAAACCATGGGCCGCCAACAAGCCCGAGGCTTAACCGTGTGTACTTTTCACACACTGGGGTTAAACATTATTCGGCGAGAAGTGGCGCTGCTAGGCATGAAGCCCGGCTTTTCTTTGTTTGACGGGCAAGATGCACTGAGCCTGTTAAAAGCACTCACCGACGACCAGCTTGATGGCGATAAACAGCTGCTCAATAACCTGCAATGGGCGATCAGTAATTGGAAGAACGCCATGCTCTCGCCACAGCAGGCACAAGCGCAAGCCGACAACGACGACGAACGTTTTTTTGCCGATACTTATGCGCGCTATCAAAGCAATTTACAAGCCTGTAATGCGTTGGATTTTGACGATTTAATTTTACTGCCCACGCTGCTATTACGCGATAACGCCGATGTGCGCGAACGATGGCAACGCAAACTGCGTTACTTACTGGTCGACGAATATCAGGACACCAATACCAGCCAGTACCAATTAGTTAAGTTATTGGTCGGCGAACGCGCTCGTTTTACGGTGGTCGGCGATGATGACCAGTCGATTTATTCCTGGCGCGGCGCGCAACCAAAAAATCTGGCGCTGCTGCAAGAGGATTTTCCGGCGTTAAAGGTCATCAAATTAGAGCAAAACTATCGCTCACACGGCCGAATTTTGAAGGCGGCCAATATTTTGATAGACAACAACCCTCATGTTTTTCAGAAAAAGCTTTTTTCACAGTTGGAATATGGCGAGCCGTTACGGGTGATTTTTGGCCGTAATGAAGAACATGAAGCAGATCGGGTGGTGGCGGAAATTGTTAAACAACGCTTTTTAGCGCGTACTCCCTACCATGAATTTGCTGTGTTATATCGTGGTAATCATCAGTCGCGGGTGATTGAAAAAGCGCTAATGAATAACCGTATTCCCTACAAAATCACCGGTGGGCAATCGTTTTTTGCACGCGCAGAAATCAAAGACATCATGGCTTATCTGCGATTATTGGTAAACCCAACCGACGATACCGCCTTTTTACGCGTAGTTAATGTGCCACGCCGAGGTATCGGTCCGCAAACGGTGGAAACCATTGGCAACTTGGCGCAACAACATCGTTGCAGCCTTTTACAGGCCTGTGCGCTGCCACAGTTAGAGACTCGATTGGGCACACGAGCGCTGCAGGCGGTGCAACAATTTGAGCAATGGTTAAGCCAGCTGGCACGTGCCGCACACCACCCCGACGATACCATTGAGGTCATTCGCCAACTGCTGAAAGAGAGCCACTACGAGGATTGGCTGTTTGAAAGCAGTCCCAGTACCAAAGCCGCAGAGATGCGTATTAAAAATGTCAGCGAACTGTATAGCTGGATCAATGACATGATCAAGGGTAACGATGAGCGTGAGCCATTATCGTTAGAGCAAGCCGTTAGCCGTTTGAGTTTGCGCGATATGCTGTCACGCAACGAAAACGACGAAGTCCTCGATCAAGTACAGTTGATGACGCTGCACGCCTCGAAAGGTTTAGAGTTTCCTTTTGTGTTTATGATCGGTATGGAAGAAGGTTTGTTGCCGCATCAAACCAGTATTGATGAAGACGGCGTCGATGAAGAACGGCGCTTAGCTTACGTGGGCATTACCCGAGCGCAACAACGATTGATATTTACCCTGTCACGCGAACGGCGCCAATTTGGCGAGACTTATCGGCCCGAACCGAGCCGCTTTTTACATGAGCTGCCACAAGATGATTTGGTCTGGGAAGACAGCAAACAAAAACCCAATGAGGAACAAAAAGCGCAGCAACGAGCACAAGGATTATCGATGTTGCGTAACGCATTGAACAAAAAAGATAGCTAGTGCGGGAGCCGTCGACCCACTAAGCGCACGCCGACAAGTCATTGATTGGCGACTTTAAACGCCTGACTTCTCCTAACAAGTTACCCTGCCCCAAACGTACGCCTAAACTCTCCAGCAGAATACGTTGCTGATCACTCTCGATACCCTCGGCGTAAGTATCGATCTTTAATTCTTCGCATAGCTGTACGACGTTACGCACCATCGCTTGCGCTCGTTCGCTGTGCGTCAGTTGCGCGATAAATTGATTATCTAACTTAATGATATCGAACGGATAGTTGTATATGAATTGCAACGGTCCCGAACCACGGCCAAAATCGTCTAGCGCCAGCCCAACACCAAACTGGCTTAAATGGCGCATGCTCGATAACAAGCGACGGCCGTCTTGCAGCAATGAGGTTTCGTTAAACTCAAAGACTAGCTGTTTCGGGTCAATACCGTGCTCATCGATGATCAATTGTAGCTCGCGCACGTTAGCTGACTTTAGCAAGTGCCGGATCGACAAGTTAATGTGTAAACGTGGTGTACTAAGTTGCTTTTCTTGTCGAGTAAGTAAGTACTCACAACAACGACGTAAAACCCAGCGATCGATCTCCACCACAATGCCGGAGCGCTCGGCCAAATCTAAGAACCGTTCCGGCGCTAATTCCTCACCGTTGCGCTGCCAGCGGACCAAAGCCTCGTAACCCACGATGGTGTCTTCAAACAAGTTATAAATCGGCTGATGATGTAACACAAAGTCTTGATTAAACTGTGCCTGCCGTAATGCCGTTTCTTGATGAATCGATTCGACTAAGCCCTGATGAATGCTGTCATCAAACAACACAAAGCGGCCGCGACCAAGGTTTTTAGCCTGATACATAGCGGCGTCGGCATCGCGCAATAAGCGCTCGGCAGAATCGGTCTCGGATTGACACTCGGCAATACCAATACTGGCTCCCGAATAATGTTCATTACCGTCTAACACGAACGGCTGACGCATTTTATCAATCACCCGTGCGGCGACTTCCTTAGCATCCTCAATGTGGCCAATGGTATCGAGCAAAATCACAAACTCATCGCCACCTAAACGCGCCAGCATATCGTTATCGCGTACGCAATCGTGTAAGCGCTGACTGACCTCTAACAAAAATTGGTCGCCGGCCGAGTGGCCAAGCGTATCGTTGATGTTTTTAAAGCGGTCTAAATCGACAAACAGTACGGCAAAATTATGCTCGGGATGTCGTCTTTTGTGACTGACCGCTTGTTGCAAACGCTGGCTAAACAAGGCCCGGTTCGGTAAACCGGTTAAGGTGTCATGATGGGCATCGTGGAATAATTTCGCCTCAACCTTTTTACGGCGTTCGATTTCCGACACCAGTTCTTCGGTGCGTTCGGCGACTTTCTTCTCAAGAAAAACGTTCACCCGAGTAATTTCTTCGGCGGTTCGCTTACGTTCAATGGCAACGGCTACGTGCTGACTAACGAAGTTTAGCAGCTCCAAATCATCGTGCTGATAAAGAAACTCTTCGTCGTAACTTTGTACCGCCAACACCCCAAATACGTCGCCATCAAGCACTAACGGCGAACCCAACCATTGCTTTGCCATGCGCCCGTGTTCGGAACCTAAAATAATTTCGCCATCGCGCACCAACTGCGTGCGTTTCTCGTCGTCGATAAAGCAGGCTTTACCTTGGCGAATAACGTATTCGGTGAGCCCCTTACTCAAGCGTCGCCGCTGTGCATCGCCATCGACTTCGTCAACGTGATAGGGAAAATAAATGTATTTACGATCTTCGCTTTGCAGCGCGACATAAAAGTTTTCGGCATGCAATAGTTTGCCAATTTCGGCGTGCAAACTGGCGTAGAAACTGTGCATGTCTTCTGAGGTATTGGTCAGCTCTGATATGGCGAACAACACCGAGGTTTGTAACTCGGCTTTTTCGCGAACGGTAATTTCTTTCATCAGGCTTTCGTTGGCATGCCTTAATTCGGCGGTTTGATGCTCAATCTCTGCCTGCAGCATTTCGCGTTGCTTTAAGCGCTCTAGCGCATTGACGACGTGTTGCGATACGAAGGTCAGTAGCTCTTTATTGTTCTCATCATAACGCACTTGTTCGTCGTAACTCTGCACCACCATCGCGCCCAACACCGAGTCACCTGAAATCAGCGGCACGCCGAGCCAATAAACGTGTGAGGCACCATAACTTTCAACTTCACCGCGCGCGATCAGATCTTGGAAAATTTCGTTGGTACACAGCAAGGGTTCGCCGGTGCGTAAGACATAACCGGTGATACCGCGACTTAGCTGTTCCATCGGAATGTGCGAGAAAGCGTCCATTTCGTCATACTCGTCGACAAAATAAACGAAATTAACCCAGTCGCGTTGTTGGTCGTATAGGCAGATATAGAAATTCTTAGCCGCCATCAATTCACCAATGATGGCATGCACGGCCGAATAAAAGTCGCTCATATTGCGTACAGAAGCGGCTAACTCAGAAATGCGGAACAGTGCTTTTTGCACGACTTCCGCCTGACGGTATTTAACCGTCAGCTTCTTGAGCCGTTCAATTACCTTGCGCAAGTGCAAGGTATTATCGGCGGGGTAAACACTATCCTGTTTTTTCGACATGAATCTCCTGATTCAGCGGCCTGCGCCATACTTGTTAACTTTAAAATAGTTGTTAAATTTTAGTCAACGAAGTTGAGTATACCTCGCTCTGCAACGGTTTAAAAGCATACAATTTGCTATGAATAGCTACAAAAAAACCGCCATTCACGGCGGTTTTTACGTCAAATATTATAATCTGGATTAAACGCCTTCGGTCATAAACTCAATCGCGGCTTTAATTTCGTCTTCACTACAATCGCTACAAGTACCTTTTGGAGGCATCGCATTTAAGCCATTGAGAGCGTGCGATAACAACGTATCCATGCCTTGTTCGACACGTGGTCCCCAAGCGGCTGGATCGTTATGCTTAGGCGCACCTAACGCGCCAGTGCCATGACACGCCGAGCAAAAGGTATTATACACCTGCTCACCTGAACGAGGACCAGAAGCCGCTGCACTGGCCGCTTCCGCGCCAGCAATATGCACTTTGCCAACGGGCTTAATGCGCTCTGCGATGGCTTCGTCTGACATATCTTGTTGAATCATGGCAGCGCCTGCACTACCGATAAAAAAGGCTAAGGCAAACGCCGCTACGCGGCCAGTTGATAAGACTTTCAGCAATTTCACGAGTATCTCCTGCATAAAACTGGTGGTGTTGCACGCCCAGCGAGTAGCTGCGATTATAGCCACAATTAAGCAAAGGTTAAATACTTGCCGTCATTCTGATCGTTATCTGACCATCAAATCGCGTTAGCATCAGTCTTAATTTACTCATGTTAGTCCTCACTTTGGCCAAGGAACCGACGCTCCGATTATGTCAACTGCGCCACGAAAAATTGCCCTGCTCGACTTGGATGCCTTTTTTGCGGCCGCCGAGGTGCTGAAAGATCCAAGCTTGGCACAACGGCCTTTTGCGGTCGGTGGTGGTGGCATTCGAGGCGTCGTTGCGACCGCTAATTATCACGCTCGACAGTTTGGTGTGCGCAGCGCAATGCCGGGCAGCCAAGCCCGCAAACTCTGCCCCCAGCTACATTTTGTTAAACCCGATATGGCCTTTTATAAATCATTATCGGAGCAGGTTTATGGCATTTTGCAACAAGTTACCGATCGCATTGAACCGGCCTCGATTGATGAATTTTATTTAGATTTGACCGACAACACGCTGTTTAGAGGTAGCGCCAGCCTCACCATGGCCGCCATCCGTGAGCAAATTAGAGCGATCGGAGTTCCCGGTTCGGCGGGCATTTCTAATCAAAAAATGGTCGCTAAAATCGCTAGCGAAGAAAACAAACCGGACGGCCAGTTTCTAGTCGAGCCGGATGCCGTGTATGACTACATTGGCGCGTTGCCGTTAAAGAAAATTCCCGGCGTAGGCCCGAAAAGCTTGGAGCGACTGCAACAGCATGGCTTATACGAGGGGCGCGATATACAGCGTATCGAACTGTTGCAACTACAGCAAATACTAGGCGATAAAGCGGGTTATGTATTACATGAGCGTTGCGCCGGGCACGATCCGCGTCAAGTCATTACCGAACGTGTTCGTAAAAGCGTGGGGGTTGAAGAAACCTTGTCGGCAGATATGCACCAGCTGGCAAATGCATTACGTTTTTTAGAGGACTTCCTATTACCAAAGCTACGCCAACGCTTACGCGTCGACCGCTGGCAGCAAGCGCAAATTAAAACCCAAACGGTAAAATTGAAGTTTGCCGATTTTACTCAAACCACGGTTTCTAAATCGGCTAAACAGGTATCACCCAGTCGCTTTTTTAGTTTGTTAGAAGAGGCCTGGCAACGCGGGCAAGGCAAAGGGGTCAGACTCATTGGTATTTCTGTAGCCTTGCCCGACCCCGATGATGACCGACAGCTTGAGCTAGATTTAGAATAATCTTAGGCTCAAGCTGCGCTTTAAGCGACCTAGTCGGCTTTAACGTTAACGGTGATTTTTTTGCTGACCAGCGCTGGGTCATGAGGAATATGGAAGCGATCACCCAAAATTAACTGTAGCGTGTGTTGACCCGGCTCTAAGGTGACTGTCGTTTCGGTTTGTCCACCACCAAAGTGAATAATATCGCCACCCATCGGTTGGTCCATCGGCGGCAATTCTTGTTGATCAATCAATAAGTGATGATGACCCGTATTTTTCACATCCACACCAGCCGGCGCGACACCCATGCCACTCAAACCGAAGCGAATCGTAAAGGTCGCAGGTACCGTGTCACCGTCTTGCGGAGAAATAATGTAAACCTTTGCGTCCTCGGCAGAAGCCGTACGCTGTTGTTGCGCGTGCACCGCAGTAGGGATTGTTAATGCCAATGCGGCTACCGTCAAAATTGTTTTTAACATCATTTTTTCCTTGTTGTCATTAATACCATGGGCGGTAAATACCGTGCTCATAGCATAGCAGTTTTCCCGCCCCGACCACTATTAAGAAACTTTAAAACGACTGACCAAACGCTCTAACCGCTCACATTCGTTACGTAATGTGTGACAAGCATCGCGGGTTTGTTGCAAGTTCTGTATACCCCGTTGATTGTCCTCACTGATCGCCAAAATATCTTCGTCTAAACTCTTAATCACCGTATTTTGCTGCTCCGTGGCAGCGGCTACCGAATGATTAACCGCATCAATTTCGGCGATAGCGTCATCTACCGAACGCATTTGCTCACCCGAACTATGAGCCGCAGCCACGCATTGTTCACTGATGTTTTGACTTTCATTAATGACAGTTACCACGGTTTTGGTGCCATCTTGCAATTTATCGATCATCGTTTCGATTTCACCCGCCGATTGCTGCGTGCGTTGCGCTAGCCCTCGGACTTCATCGGCAACCACGGCAAAGCCACGACCCGCCTCGCCGGCACGCGCCGCCTCAATGGCAGCATTGAGCGCTAACAAATTGGTTTGTTCTGAAACACCCTTAATAACTTCCAGAATTTGTTCAATATTGCGGGTGTTTTCATTTAACTCGGCAATGGCCTCGCTGGAACGCTGCATTTGTGCCGATAAACGATTAATAGCGTCAATGTTGCCACTCAAACTATGGCGGCTTTGTTTAGCATGTTCGGCAGCTTGTGTGGCTTGCTGTGAAGCATTGGCGGCGTTACCGGCTATTTCTTGCGAACTGACGTTTAATTGATTAACGGCAGTGGCAACATTATTGGTTCGGGCACCCTGCTGGTCATACATCGACAAGGTTTGATCCGACAATGACACCATACTATTGACGTTACTATCGACCTGTCGGGCCGCTTTCGCAACATCACCGATGGCTTGTTGAATTTTGGCAATAAAACGGTTCACTTGCGCCGATAACTGCCCGAATTCATCGTCGCTTTCTACGGGTAAACGTTGGGTTAAATCACCCTCGCCGGAAGCGAGATCGGTGACCGCATGCGTCAAGCGTTGCAGCGGTTTCAGTAACGACCGCAATAATACGCTGAACAACACAATCACCACCACCACGCCCAGCCCCATGAAAAGCAGCGCCATCCAACCAAATTCTGCCACGCGCGCGAACGCTTTCTGCTCGGAGACCGCCACGGCTAAATGCCAGTTAACGCCAGCAATACCTTTTACCGGCACAAACGACACCAAATAATCGTCACCGTCGATCACGTAGGAGGTAAATGCCGAAGCGATGTCGGCTTGTTGTCCGAGATGCTGAGTGATGGACTTATCCACTAACTGAGCGTTAGGGTGACTTAAAATCTTGCCATCGGCGTTCACTAAAAAGGCGTAACCCAACCCCATAAAATCGATATTTTTGACAATAGCGGCGATGTTATCCAACATGATGTCGCCACCGACCACACCATTTAATCGTTGTTGCTGATAAACCGGTAATACCGCGGAAATGGTTAATTCATTCGTGGTCACATCGACATAAGGTTCGGTAAACGTGGCGCTACCCTGACTCGCCGCTAACTGATACCAAGGCCGCTGACGGGCGTCGTAATCAGCCGGTAAATCAATGCTTGGGTCGTCAAGAATGAATGTGCCGTCGGGCAAACCCACATAAACATTCTTAAACTCACCAGCCAATTTTGATTGCTGCACGCGCTGTAAAATTTGTGCTTGCGGCCCGTCCATATCGACCACTTTGGCGGTAGCGTCGATAATAGCCATTTTAGCATTGAGCCAATCGGCGATATTTTGCGACACCGACTCCGATAAAGCCTGTAGTTGTTTGCGTAAATCTTGTTGCACCTGACTACGCATCTGCAAAAAATTGCTCAACGTAAAAGCGCCCAACACCAGCACCACTACCAACGACGCAGCCAGCATGACCTTGTGAGTAAACCGTAACGAACGCAGCATGTTGATGCCTTCCTCCAAGCGAAACATCGCTATCTATTGCCTGCGTTATTCATCGGCTAAAACGGCATTTTCTTAAACGCTTTGCGCATTTTCGATAGGCTTGCAGCCTTTCCGGAACCCTTACAAGGTTGTGCTATGGCGCTTTAAGAAAAAGAACACGCCATCCCAAGGCGTGATCAAGGTATCTTCATCGACTACTAATAAATGACTACCCGCAGCAAAATCATCACATTGCACAATCACTTCTTTAACCGGAGTCGATAAACGAAATACGCTGGGATCAACACGGAAGTCTTGTAAGAACGTGCGGGCGTCTATTTCGCCTTGATGATATTTTGGAGAACGACAACGCTGATCGCGGAATTGCGCAATATCGCTGCTATAAACCAACTTTTCGCCAATCCATTGCTTTGCCGTTTCTGCGGACATGGCACTGATGCCCGGTTGGGTAAAGTCGACAATTTGCCATTCGCCAACGATGACGTTATCGCTAGCGGCACTGGCGTCGCTTTCGTTATCCGAACAAGCACTCAACAGCAGCGTGCTGAACACGGTTGCCAATGCGGTGATTCTTACTAAGTTTTTCATTCGGCTATCCTTTTATTTTGTTGTTAAGCTGCGCGCCATAAAGCGAGCAGCAACACTAGCCAGTTCTCTCATAACACGTCATGCTTATCTGCTGGTTCGCAGCACTCAATCAGCCGACCTGAATATCCATTTTGGGATAACGTACGTGGCGTTTTTGCGGTGTTGCTAAAAAATAAGCCAAGGTTACCGCACCAATCCGCCCGCTGAACATTAATAGCATAATGACACATTGACTAGCCGCCGATAAGTCGCCGGTCAGACCGCGTGATAAACCCACAGTCCCCAACGCCGATACCACCTCAAACACCACGTCGATAAAATCGGCACGCTCCAGCACCGCCAACGCGAACACCCCAATGAACGCTAACATCACCATGATCATCGATACCGCTAAGGCCTTGACCACCATCTCTGGCGGCACCGTACGTCGTAATAAGGTAACGTGCTCACGACGCCTTAAAAAGGCGTAGGTAGCCACCATCAATACAATAAAGGTTCCTAACTTAATACCACCAGCAGTACTCATTGAGCCGCCACCGATAAACATCAGAAAGATGGTTAATAATGAGCTAGCCTCGGTTAAGGCGCTAGTATCCAGCGTATTAAAACCGGCAGTACGCGGCGTAACCGCTTGAAACCAAGCGCCCATGATTTGCGTACTCCACGGCTTACCGGCCAAGGTCGCTGGGTTATTTGACTCCAGTAACCACATCAACACAAACGCAACCAGATTCACAATCAACGTCGTTAAGATAATAGCTTTGGTGTAAACACTGAGTTTTGACCAGCGGCGATTATCATAAATGTCCAGCAACACGACAAAACCTAAACCGCCGACGATAAACAGCCCGGTAATAATTAGGTTTACCGGAATATGTCCGACATAAGCCATTAGGCTGTCGCTCGATAACGCAAAACCGGCGTTGTTAAAAGCCGAAATAACGTAAAAGAAACCGTTGAAAGCGGCCTGCCCCAAGCCTTGTTCGGGCCACCAAACCAGCGTTAATAAAACGAAACCGATCAGCTCAATGGTAAAGGCAAACAGCAAAACCCCTTTAGCAATCCGCCCCACTTGCGCCAAACTGGTTTGGTTGAACGCCTCTTGCGCCATCACTTGACCACGCACCCCTAAACGCCCCGCCAGACTTAACGCCGCAACCACGGCAAAGGTCATAAAACCTAAGCCGCCAGCTTGAATCAGCATGGCAATAATAACTTGTCCGGCATGAGTAAATTGGGTGCCGGTATCAACCACCACCAAGCCGGTCACGGTGACCGCCGAAGTAGCGGTAAAGAGAGCCTGCAACCAGTCAATGGGGGTGACGGTAGCGAAGGGTAGCTTGAGTAACAGCGTGCCTAACAAAATTAAGCATGCAAAGCCGCCAGCCAATACGATAGGCGGACTGGCGTTAATCACCGAGCGGCTGCGACGTGGATGAATACGATACAGATTACGAACGTTTGGACGCCAATTCTTCATCGCGACTTAAGCCAAATGCGGAGCTAAATTTTTTAGTGCTTTTAAGTTACCACTGAGCACCAACGTGTCTTTTTCTTCCAACAACATATCATTGGGCACCGGCGCGTGGATTTCGTCACGCCGCTTAACCAGCAAAGCGTTAACCGAGGTATCCTTTTGCCCCTTTTTTAGTAGCTCAGAAAGCTTTTGCCCGGCAACCTGCTCGGTGACTTCGACCTCAACCACATAAATGTTATGCCCTAACGAAATATACTCTCGCACCATCGGATAATTAAGCGCTTGTGCCACCCGGATCCCCATTTCCTCCTCCGGATGGATAATACGTTTTACACCCAATTTGGAGAGGATCACATGGTGCGCTTTAGAAGTGGCCTTAGCCCAGATTTCTTCGACACCAATACCCTTTAAATGCAGGACACACATTAAACTGGCCTCAAGATCTTCGCCGATTGATACCAGCACCGCATCACAGTCAGCCAAGTTCAGTTCTTTCAACGCTCGTTCGTCGGTTACGTCAGCGATGGCCGAGTGCGTTAAATCATCGGCCAGCGCATCAACCGCTTTTGCATCGCTATCGACGCCAATCACCGCGTGGCCTAAGTTAAGAAGCTCCAAACAAGTACGCGCGCCAAAGCGCCCTAATCCGATCACTGCAAACTGCGCCATGCTGTTGCTATGCCTCTGCTGTTGGTTGTTGTGCCACGACCACGCGGTCGCGTCCCGCTTGTTTAGCCTGATATAGCGAACGGTCGGCTCGCCCTAACCAGTGTTGCCAAGTATCGCTGGCGACAACGCTAGCAACACCGGCACTGGCTGTCATACGTATTTCACCGCTATCCAGTTTATAGGGTTGTTGTCTTATCTGTTGTAATAATGTCTGCGCTAACTGTTCAGCCTGAGACGGTGACAGATGTGGCACCACCACCATAAACTCTTCGCCGCCAACCCGAAACAGCGTGGCGTGATCGTCTAATCCTTGCTGAAGACAACGCGCTACCTGCTTTAACACGCGGTCGCCATTTAAGTGTCCGTGTTTATCGTTAACCGGTTTGAACCAATCCAAATCAAGCATGATCATTGCCGCTTGTTGCTGCTGCCGCTGTTGCGCATCGATGGCATGGTCTAACACCGTAATGACCCGATGCCGATTAAAACAACCGGTAAGCGGGTCGGTTTCTATCAATTGCGCCATGCGCTGTTGCATACGCTCTAACATGACTGTCAGCGTTATCACAATGGCCAACAACGCTAGCAACGATAAAATACCGCGCCACGCGAACGGCCAAGGCAGACTAAAGTAGCAGGCCAGCGAGGCTAACACGGCAAAGCCGACACCAAAGATCACCGCAGGTCGCGCAGGCAATAAAAACACGATGGAAGCCAGCACCGGATAGGCCCAAAACAACCCGTCCATACCGTTAATGGCAATTGAGTAGGTGATGGAACCGGCTAACAGAATGACAAAAATGATTTGTGTGCTTAGCTGTAACTGCCGTTCCCTGCCGCGCACAACAATAGCCAGCAAAAAAGCACCAATCAGCCCCAGCAATACCACCATCAGCCAGTGTGAAGAAAGCCACTGCGCGGCTAATAGCGGTAGTACTAGAAGTACCGCACCGATATAAATATTGTAAGCAACGCGCTGCTTAAACTGCGCAATCACATGATCAGCAGAGTCAGTTTGTATTCGGATTAATTTGTCTGCCACCATAGCCGGTTGTTCCGCCCGTTTTTTATTGTTTTGGAGTCGAGCTACTGACAAAAATAGCACTTAATTCAGACGACCGTCGTAGTATGTGCTAAATATTAACTGAGTTATAGTCAATCACGACTGACATTAGGGAAAATATAATGAACGTTGATAAGCTCGAGCGCCTATACGAATTAAAAGAAAAAGGTGCCATTACTGCAGAAGAATTTGAACGAGAAAAGGCCAAGCTACTCAACGAACCGGCGTTAGCCGGAGTTGACCTGCAAGACGTCAAACAATACGCCATGCTGATGCATTTTGCGCAGTTTCTGGGCTTCATCATTCCCGTATTGGGCTGGTTGGCGCCGTTGGTGATGTGGCTGTCGCGCAGCGAAAATGATTACATCGATCAGAATGGTCGAGTCATTTTTAACTGGATCATTAGCGCCTTGATTTACGCGTGTATTTTCACCACCCTGATTTTGATTGCGATCGGCATACCATTATTGGTCGCACTCTTTATTTGCTCGGTGATTTTCACCATTTTAGGTGCATTACGTGCAAAAGACGGCGAAATCAAAAATTATCCACTCACTATCAAGTTCTTGGCGGTGCGTGAATCGAACTAGGGCTAATAAATTAAGTGTTTATCGTTGTTGCCGCTTCAGCCAAACCCAGCAACCGCTGAGCGGTAACAATATTAGCGCCAAGCCCGACAACAGGATGAACAGCAAATAAGCACCACCGCCAATACTCGCAATGTGTAACGGATAGATGGTATGTGATATCTGCGCTCCCAGCGCCGTGTCACGCACATCGATAACTTGCGTCACTCGCCCCTGCTCGTCAAAGGTCACATAATTACGTCCGTTGGGGTGCCACTCATGCTGCTGGCGTAAGCGAATACGGGGTTTATCTAAATAAACTAAACGGGCATCGGCCTGCGGTAATGCCTGCTGCGCGAGCTGCAAACGTTGTTGCCAATTGGTGGCGCGAGCACTGGGTATGATGACGGCGGATTCTTGAGTTTGTGGTAATAATGCGATTAACGCGGCACGCACCGGAGTCGAATACACCATCGCCGCCCCACTAAGCAAAACCACTAACATCGGCAGCAAGCACAGCGTGCCGATGCTGCGGTGACTTTGCCACAAAGTCTGTATGCCGCGCCGTGACCACGGCGCGTAAAAACGCACCGCTAGGTAGCGCCAATGCCAGGCATGTTTTGGCCACCAACGAAAAACACCCAAACCAACCAAAATGATGGCTGCTAAGCCGAGTATGCCAAGCAATTCCTGCCCCAACTCAGCCAATAATAAATGGTGATGGAAGTCCACCATAATACTGGTTAAGTCACTTAAAAACGGACGCGTTAATAATAGTTGGCCATTGCCGTCGTAGTAATAATGTGTATTCTCAGCATCGACAATTTCTAACCACGGCCGATCGGCCGTGGGCATATAGGCATAACCATGCTGATGCTGGTCTAGAATAGCGGCAGACTGGGCTCTGGTTACCGCTTGTGACAAACGTAACTGTGGATATTGCCACGCTAGGTAGTCATTTTTAAACAACAGCACACTACCGCTAACGGCCATCAATGACAACCACAGGCTTAGCGTTAGGCCCAACCAGCGATGCCAGCGACCACTGCTTAACCAAGCCCGTTTTTGAGTGCGTATGGCCATCATGCCGCGATTTAACTTACCAATCCTGTTGCCAGGTCAAACTGACACTGCGGCCACGGCCGGTAAACTGTCTGTCGTCGCCACCCACGGTTTGCGAATAATAAGTAAAGTAATATTCGTCCAATAAGTTTTCTACGCCCAAACGCCACTGCCCCCAATCACGGGTTTCGAGTAACAACGATAAGTCCACCGTGTCGTAACCAGAAAAGTTATTGATGGCTGCCGCGCCGTCATAAATATCACGGTCAAAAAGCTTGTTCCATTGCACCCGCGAACTCAACATGGGCATCCATTGCTGACTCCAGTATAAGTTTGCACGTTTTGGCGCAATGTTGCTGCCGCCAAGACGACTATCTACGCGGCCATCGTCGTCGCTATCGTACTTACCATCGGTGTCGGCATAATTAATACCAATTGCAATGTCCGCGTTCAACGCATAATCAGCACTAAATTCGATGCCATCAATGGCTGTTTTTTCGCGCATCACGCTGTAAATACCATCGGCGTCAGCCTCTAATCGTGCACCTAAATCAGAGTCAGACTCAAAGTAACTGAGTGAAAAGCGCAGCGCATTACCACGATATTCGACACCCACCTCTTTGTTGTCGGCTAACACAGGCTGTAAATCTAAAAAACTATTGATACTCAAACCCGGAGTCGAGATACCGCGGAGTACTCGGCCCACATCAGCCATACTAAAACCTTCCGAATAACTGGCATATACACGCCATTGGTCGTTTAACGCGTAAACCACGCCGACATTACTCAATAGTTCGTTAAAGCTCGGTGAGCCGCCCTCGACAAACACACTTCCATACGATGCCAACGTAGTAAAATCATCAACTTTTAGCTTGCCGTATTCATACCGCAAACCACCGCTTAACGTTAATCCGTTGGCCTGATATCGCAACTGCGCATACGGCGCCCAGTTTTCAAACTCACTTTCGGGTACCCACTTACGTCCGGTTAACGCCAGTTCTTGATAGGTGCTATCGCTGAGATAATCCAACCCGGTCGTCAACGACAGCGGTGAGTCGCCCAAATTTTGCCAATCGACGGTAATACGCGATCCGTATTTACGCGAATCATTACGTGATTGGTCGAATACTTCTTCACCGTAGGCTGGGTCTTGATAAGTGGCAAAGGTACCACCGCCATACAGCGCTGAAAAATCCTGAATGAACACCTGCCAGTCTAAATGCGCGCCGAACCATTCCTTATGACTATAGGTTAGGCTTGAGGTGGTAACTTCGTTTTCGGCGGGTTCGCCCGGATATTCGCCTTGGTAAGATAAGGTTGGTTGATGGTTGAGCTTATCACCGCCCTCGGCGTGGTAATCGCCGTGTCCGCTCATATTGAAGTGATTCAGCATAAACGCTAGCTGTTGCTGATCGTCGATACGATAATTGAGCTTACCAAACAAATCGTAGCTCCAAGCATCCATGGTGTCACCCTGCGCAGCATCAATGCCGACTAGCTGACCTTGCCCATCGACATAAACACCGTTATCACGCACTTGGGTGCCCAACACCACATCCCATTTTTTACCGCCATAACGATACAAGTAGCCAGTCTGATAAGAAAAACCCTCGCTGAACTGATCGTCGGGACCGCTGATGCCGGCATTAAATGATTGATTAACGCCCTGTTCGGCCTTTTTGGTGACAATATTAATAATACCACCACTGGCGCCCATACCTTGGATCGCGCTGGCGCCATGAATCACCTCAACCCGTTCGATCATAAAGGGGTCGATGGTGTAAGCCGCGCGTGAGCCGTTGCGTAGTGGGTTAGATTGTGGAATACCATCAATCAAGAACAGCGGGTCGCGGCCGCGTAGAGTTTCGCCGGCGCTGGTTAATTTTTGTCGCGATGGCGAATAAGATGGCACCAGATTACCCAGCACATCAGATAACGAATTTGCCGTACTTAGCTGTTGTCGCAAGGCCTCACCATCGATCACCGACACCGTTGCCGGAATCGCGCTTTGCGGCATATTAGTGCGAGTCGCCGTCACCTGAATCACTTCGGACGGTGCTGCATCATCGGTTTGTGCTAAGACCGACGAGGTAGTAACCACCGTGAACGATAAACCCAACAACGCAGAAGCAAGTGGTGACAAGCGCATGATCGACATAACCCCAACAAAAAGAGATTATGATAATCATTCTCAATACACTGTCAATCGTTAAACACGCTCACCAGCGCCAAACCAACAAAAACCGCATTTCGCTGGACAAGCGCGGCTGATTTTCCTAGAATCCTCGCCTGCTTCACCGCAAGCAACCGCCCGTAGCTCAGCTGGATAGAGCGCAGCCCTCCGGAGGCTGAGGTCATAGGTTCGAATCCTATCGGGCGGGCCATTAAAGGCTTTCAGAGCATTCCCCCTTCAAATGCCATTGTTTTCTGTTCATGAGTTGAAGTCACTTTCAAATCATTGATGGTCTTTAGTACGAAATCGCTCAAAGCTGTCCAAGAATGGCTTGTGACATATACGCGACAAATCTGGACTTCCCATACTTTGCTCGACACCTGCTATGGTTGAGAGTTGCCCAAACAAACTAGAAAATCATTGAGCGAGCCGAATACAATGCCGAGAGGAAGCAACAACTAATCCAAACTGCCACAGTTTTTTTAATCTAGCCAAGCTTGCCCCCTAACGCCGTAGCTCACTCGCATCAACCTGCTGCGCTTGCTGTTTCATATCGTCGATGATTTTGTACGCCACAAAGTCGAAGACGTTTTCGTAAATAGCGCTAACCACGTTTAAGCCCTGATTAGGATCATGGGTCGGTATTAACGGATGAAAGCAAATAACGCGCTCGGTAATGATGCCATCGACCATCTGCAAACCGGCAAAGTCGCCGTTATCATCGCGTCGCGCGAAGACGAATAGGGTACCTTTGCGGGGCGGGCCATCGTCTTCTACCGATTCGGTATGAAACTCAAACTGCTGATGTTTTTCGAGTAACCGCCAAGGCGCAAAATGATGTAAGTCTTGGCTTAAGAACCAACGCAGGGCGTTAGGCCAGTGCGCTTCTATATCGGCTGTTTGCATAACTTCTGCTACCTTAATAATCCATTACTACTTTGGCCCGCGACTACAACTCAAGCTCTACCGGCAAATCGACGATGCCGAGCTTACCCGGATACCATATTTCGATGTGTTCAGGTTGCCCGTAAAAATAATAGGTGTGATAACGCGGCCGACGTTTATTAGGCAAAAACACCGGTTGTTTGTGCCACACCGCCAGATAACCGTGTTCGTCTTTCGCCATCAATTGATAATCTGCCGCCAATGCCGGATCCTTTTTTATCGATTCCGGCTGGGGTACATCAAACACCGTCAAATCGACCGTTAAGCGATTATCGGTAAAACTCAGTCCGGCGGGTAAATCATCGATCGGATATTGCACTTGTTGCATATTGGGCGCACTGACCAACGATATTTTGCCGGTCACACGAGCTGGCGGTCGCGGCCAGAGTTTTGGGTCGAATTCTAAACGAGCCGCCATAAACGGCGCTTCAATACCACCCACCTTTAATGCTGAGGCATAGTGAATATCGGCTTTAGGGTCGGCATAAAAATCTTTAAATGCAGGGTCGACCATCGGTTGTTCTTGTTCGTCCAAAAACAACAGCATCGAGGCGCTGGTTTTTATCACGCGCTGGTGTCGGTGTAGTAGCAAATCGCTGCGCAGTGGCGGATAAAACCACGACACCTGATTGGGATAATCGTCGGCACGCAAAGCACTTTGGTCAAACACCGTAAACAAGTTTAGCTTAACCTGTTTTTGCAGCGCGGTTTCACTTAAATCAGCCTGTTCGGCATTCACACTCAAGCGTTTGTCATAAACCGGTGCAGTCACCTCGACTGCCGTCAATGCTTGCTCAATATCGGCATCTTCTGCCACTTCGTTAACCAGACGCTGCACCGGTAATTGCACCTTTCTCTCGATCACCGGATTGCTGTCGTTATAAACCATTAGGGTCACGCGTGCCGTATCAACATCGCCATTAAACGCGCGCGCTAGATACAAGCGGTTGCCCTGCTGTTGATTAAATTGCCGTTGCAGTGCTTGCAGTTCGGCACGTGCCTCGGCGGCGCTAATATCTTCCGCTAACGCGCGTTGAATTAACTCACGCACAACATCATCGACCACCGGCACTTCAGCCAAGGGCCTGCGCTGGCTGCTGTGCCAAGTTAAATGCAGGCCGAGCTCGTTCTGTGCTTCGGCTAGCACATCATGACTGCGAAAACGTTGCCGAGCATCACCCGTCGGGCTATCAATGTAGATCTCAAAACGGTTATCGCGCCAACTCTGTACAGTCACGGTATAACCTTGTTTAGTCAGGGTTTTACCCTGATCTTGGGCACTAAATTCAAACTCAACGATGGCGTCAGGTATTTGCGCTCTAAAATTGACGCTGACCGACTGTGGCGCTAGCGGCTGCTGGTCACGACTGCTTAAACAGTAAATATCGCCACTTTTGATCACCGAATTATGAGTACGAGCCGGGTTACTTTCGTCAACAAAAGGCACGGCGCTGCCATCGGCTAACGAGGCCTTGTCATAGTGCAACTGATAGCGAAACGGCCATTGAAAACCGCTGTCCAGTTGCAATGCCCGCTTGGAACCATGGGCTGAACAACGTGGTTCAAAATCATTTTGTCGTGCCGTTAAGCTATCGATATAGGCGTTTAACATCGCGTCAGCATCGGCGTAATCTTGTAGCCGATTAAGCTCATTGGAACGGTATTCAATGTTGTAAACTGGGGCATGAAAGGCCATACGTTCTAGGCCTCGATAATAGTTGGCACGCTCTTCTTGCCATAACAACTTGGCTAATTCTTGATCATCCAAAGACTTAAGTTGGTCGTAATACGTGTTGTAACGCTCTTCTCGCTGATCAAACCATCTTAGCATCTCAGCTTGCGTGATCGGTTCTAGCATGAGCTTGTCTTGTTGCGGCATCTTTTCCGGCGTCCTCTCGGCTGTGCGCTCGCCACGCGCTTGCTCGGCAGTGGCAGCAAAGGTCGCGCATAAGAAGATAAAAAAGACAGCCTTTGAAGCGACCTTACTGATGGTCATTAACGAAGTCCTTAAGCCGATGAATCCTCACTATTAATTGGCGAGGTTATCAGCTAGGCTGATAAATTGACACGATGGAGCAGTAAGAAATGGATAATTTACAATGTGTTAACGGAACAATCATGAACATGAAAGGCGCCAGCATTATGATGGCAATAAAACGCTCATTATGTTCAGCCATCGTCGTGCTACTGACCACAGCGACTGCCAATAACGCCATCGCACAAAACACACCACCTCAGGTTAGCAATAGCACGATGCAAGAGCTACAGAACAGCCTAACCGATAGTCATCCAAGCGCTTACTTTGAACTGGCTTCACGGCTCTTTGCGCAAGGTTCAGAGGCGCAAAAACAAGCCGCTGTACGTTGGTTTTATATCGGCCAAATACGCTACCGTGCATACTTGAAAGCCAACCCTGATTTTGAGCCTTCCGCTGATCCAGCACTGTTCAGTTCGCTAATGGAGGTCGTCGGCCGCCCACTGAATGGTTATATTGGTGCCGACGTCGATGCCTGGGTGACTATCATTGACCAAGCCATTACTTGGCACCAGCAGCATCCCGACAATTTTATGGGTAAGCAACAGCACCAAGCCACGTATAACGAGGTCGTCGATGGCTTACAGTCGATGCGCGATGATTTAGCCGCCAGTAAAGCTCAAATCGAGCAGCAACGCGAAGCTAACGGTCTTGAAAACCGGCATATTGAAATTCAATGATGACGATTCATTGACTCCAGGTGTCAATCTTTTTAGCAGGCGTTTTGTTAGACAGGCCAGCTAAGCACTTCATCAAGAAGTTCTTTAACGGCGGCTCTGGACGCGCCCCTAACTACTTCGCGATTGTCATATTCGAGTCCTATACCAATAAAATCAAAGTAGTCGTTTAGGCAAGGCGGGTCAGTATTAATTTTATTGGGTCCCCTGAACAAGGCACCACCACTCATTCCTCTTAATGAATAACCGTTAGACTTGAATCCAGCATGTGTGTAATTCACGTCTTTATTTTCAAACACTCCCGTGATTATCTGGTCAGTTTCAGATTGCATCTCAGCCCCAAGCAATAGGAATTCCGCATTCGTCCACTTTTTTGATCCTTGCTCGCCATCGACAAGATATTTTTGCAGCTGTTCTTTATTAGACTTGGTGCAATGAATTTTTTCTACAGCCTTTTTCTTAGGGAACCCGATCCATCCAAAGCCCCCTTCAACCCATTCGCTGGAAGACTTGACCGCATCCAGGTCAAAGTAATTTTTATATTCAAATGGTGCGCTAGTACGACATGCAACCAAATCACGTTTTCGACATATTTTGTGAGCTATTGAATACTCTGAAATAGCTTTAAACTCACCGTCAGTTGAAAACACACCAATTTTATCTATGTCGTCTGATCGCGGGTCAAGCGCGTGCGCCGCAAAAACGCAGAAACTTTCATTTCTTCGTCTTAAAAAAGTCATGGTAGATGAGAATTCATATCCCCCTCTGCCATCAGCCATATACAAAGGGTAAATGTGGCGCTGCGCCTGTAACTCATAAGACGAAACCCTAAAATTGTTCACTAGCTAATACCTCCTAATACTGCAGGCTCCATAGTATTGGTGTATTCCATTTTGAAAGCTCGGCGCGCCAATGTCGATGACTGGATTTCGCAGACTGGAAGTATTACATATCTCCCCCGCTATTGACTTCTGAGTGCGTTGAGGCTGCACACGATAACCAGCTCGGAAGTCGGTGCCTATGGTATTGATGCGATAAACGCCAGGGTCACTCACTACTATGCACATTAACTGATAAACCCTTCAAGTTGGGAGTGCTGGTCGGATGAAATCCACATACCAAAAACTTATAACATATTATTTACACTAGTTATTGACTAACGACGTATGCCTTGGTAGTTTTCATCGTGCTGTTAATCTTGCAGCTAAATCGTATTTATCAATACAAAAAGGAAAGACATATGAAAACTCAAAATAAAGAAATGTCGTTGGAGCAAAAAGCTACTGAACTAGAAAGTGTGATGAACAGCTTTGAAGTAGAAGAATTAGAAGAGCGTTTGGAGTTCGTTGAAGCTGGTTGGAACGCGGGATCTGGCTGCACATCTGGGTTAGTTTGCTACAACTTCTAACATAGAGAAGCCAGATTGGACTCTAGCAGCCAACCATAGAATCACACGGACGTGATTCCTTAATTAGATTAACCGAAGCGTCGTTAGACTTTAAAAATCCGTGCCAAATTGCATGAGAGCACCATGGATAACAAAATAAAAGAAAGCTACCGATCAGAAATAGAGAATAGCGGCATATTCTCAGATAGTGAAGTCGCCATCTACTGCGACCAAGATGTTTTCAATAAACACAAATTCTATATCCAATTAACTGAAAGTCTTAGCCCTGCATTTTCTGATAAAATTAGTCAGCAAGAATTACTAAATATCTCAGAAATAAGCTATTTCTTTTTAAGGGCCTTGTTAGCATTCGATACAATAATTGACGATGGCGTAACCTCCAACCTGAAGCTGGGAGTTTTCAATTATGAGACGGCGTTAACAAAGTTACAAGCCAATTATCCAAACGATGACAAGCTTTGGAATGCACTTAAAGAAATAAAAAAGAAATACTATAAAGCAACCGAATTGGAAAAAAGGTTCTACTTAGAGGAGCGCTCTTTAGACTTGGATGAATTTGTTTATATCGCTGAAGGAAAATCTATTTTCGTCATATTGATACCACTTATGCTGGGTCAGTCATCTGGAAACCCAAATAATGTAGAAAAATTACAAAAATCGCTGCTGAATTTTCATGTTGGTTTACAAGTACTAGATGATATTGAAGATTTTATTACGGACATCGATAAATCACAAATCACCTACGCAAATAGCTCGACAAAGAAATATTTAAGTAATCTAGGAATAGATAGTGATTCATTAAACGGAAAAATGCTTTATAAATATTTTTTCGCGTCCGGACTTGCTTTGGAACACTTAGATCTGGCAGAACGCCATTTTACTGAGTCGTTACAAGAAGTAGAAAACATGCCTGTTAATAAATTTAAATCACATATTTTTACCTCAGGTATTAACCAAGTAAACTCATTAAGGGAGGAAGTAAAACGATTATTACCCAAAGCAACAACTACAAGCACGGTATAATCGTTAACTTCAGGTAACTCGTGATGATCATAGAAGCGCCTTATGAAACTCATAAAAATTCTGATGGGAAATGGTTTGTTGAAGTCCGCGGCCGGTATTTTCAGGTTACCGACAATGTCATCAACCTGCTGAACTGCTTGAATAATTCTGACAGTTACGAAAGCGCATATGAGCGTTACTGTCAAGATTCCGAACTAAAGCTAAGCTATCAAGACTTTTGCCTATTAAGTGAGAATCAAATCAATAAACTGGGATTCTTAAAAGAAGAAAAAATAAATAAAAATAGCTACTTAACAGTAAGATTTAAAGCGGTATCGCCAAAGTTAGCACTCTACATCGGGAGGCTATTCTCGCCTTTTTTTAATAAAATAGCGTTTTCTGTTTTATTAACATCTGCTTTTACTTTTCAGCTATTAATCGGTATGCCTGCTTTGATCGAGTACGGTATCACGGGATTCAATATTACCGCTTCGTTGCTCATTTTACTTTCATCTGCCTTACTACACGAATTTGGTCATGTGGCAGCTTGTACAAAATTTGGTGTGAAAAGCAAGGGAATCGGATTTGGGTTTTATTTTTTTATACCCGTCGCTTATTCCGATATTTCGGGTATATGGATGCTTAATAAATCTCGAAGACAGATTGTTAATTTCGCCGGCGTTTATATGGAAATGTTATACTCATTAGTTGTCGGCGCAATTGCAATCATGAATAATGATAGTATCTTATTAAGCTTCTCTTGTTTCCTATTTCTATTTTCCATTCGTTCGCTTAACCCTTTTGTTCGAAACGACGGCTATTGGATATTAAGTGACTTAACCAACACACCAAACCTGATGAATGCATCGATGGTTGAATTAAAAAAGACTGTCAATGCTTTGGTAAATAAACCAACGCAGTATCGAATGACTAAAAAATCGTTGGCGCTTAGTTTTTACCCAGTTATAAACATATTAATCATCATTTGTTTATTAATATATCTATACAACAACAAGTCATCTGAAATTATAGATTTCCCGGAAAATTTAATATCCTTTATTATCGATGCTTTCTCAGGTCAGTTTAATCGGTACTTTTTCACTTGGGATAACCTACTGGCGCTTGGGTTTTATGCCTTTATTATTAGATTATTCTTTATTTTTAGAAATTTCGTCAGTAGATACCTTCAAACACCCAAGAAACTCACGAATGAATAGGATTCTTGATGCTTAAATCGAATGAAGATACAAATAGAAATAACGTGGTTCTCGTCGACAATAGCGGAAATTTTATCGGCATTAAAGACAAACTTCAGGCACATATAGACGGCGATTTACATTCGGCTTTTTCGGTTTTTGTGTTTAATAAGAAATCGGAACTATTGTTACAACGCCGCGCCTCGAACAAATATCACTCAGGCGGCTTATGGTCGAATACCTGTTGTAGCCATCCATTTCCCAATGAAAATACCACGGCAGCCGGCAAACGCCGTCTTCAAGAAGAAATGGGATTTCAATGCGAGATCGCAGAAATTCATACAAAAATATATAACGTTCCCTGCAGTAATGGCCTTATAGAAAACGAATATAATAAAGTATTTATCGGTCGCTTTGACGGCACCCCAGAAATAAATGATGAAGAAGTAGAAGACTGGAGATGGATAAGTGTTAATCAATTATTAAAAGACATGAAAACGAGTAGGGACGAGTACACATCTTGGTTTCCCGTTTTATTGGAAGATGTTATAGCGGCATGGAATAACGCCTAAAAAATCAGGAGTGACTACTTAATGTTAAAGCTAATATTGAAAAAAAGTAAATTATTCATATTAATCAGTGCGCTGGCTATGCTTGTATCATGCAGCAATATCCCGCTGACTACGATGATAAGAATGATTAATTTAAATCCGTTAGAGACCAACCCCAGTGAATTTATTGTTGCCGTTAAAACACCCCAAGGTATAGCGGTTCAAGAGGGGGATATCGTAGTAGACTTCAGTTTTAGAACAGATGACCCCAATGTGAGTTTCGCCCATTCCTTTCCAGTCATCGTCGACAATAACTATGCGATTCCTGATGATTTGAAGGAAGACCTATCCGACGATGAGAAAATCACCATTATGAAGTTGTCAGCGCAGGATGCGGTAACTATGTCTCAAGGCCAACAAGCGGTAAAAGCCTATCGCAAGAAGTATGAAAATAAGGGAGCAGGAAGTATGAATGTCCGGCTACTTTCAGCTTGCCGTAATGACGATTTTTCTTGGCAAAATACCGAACTAGATGTTTATTTAAAAACAGACTCTGATGACGATTTTTTCCTGTTTTTGGAAAACATGGACATCAATGAGTTAGATAACGACATTCAACGCCGTGTTAATACCGTTCCAAACTGCGAATAAGAAGATTTAACCGGGAGGGTCCGCTACAGACCCTCTCGGTTAAACGCGCTCACTGAGCAAACTTCACCGGTTCGCCTTTTAACGCAACGCCTGCCATTAAAAACCCTGCCCCACACTGAAACTCGGTGGCACTGGCAAATTCGTTATGTTGGTAATTTGATTTGATGTTGATAACCGCGTCATAACCTTTTTTCTGGGCGTTATCCTGTAATACTTTCAGCGCTGATAAAAGTACCCACTCGCAGGCTTCACGATCCGACTTACCGAAGGCATTGGTTTTCCGGCTGGTGGTGATTTCTCCCATACTTGAGGTCACCGCTGGATGCTCTTCTCCGGCGAAATACAGCGGTACATCAAATAACGCTTCTTTAGCCTTATCTGATGTCATCACATCGGCCAGCGGAAAGGTCAGCACATCGTTTCTGGCTTGCACTGGACTAGCCGCGATTAACGCAGCAATGATGACCAATAAACTTAGTAACGTTTTCATCTTGATTGTCCTTGAAGGTATGGCAAACGCTTATAAAGTAAAACGGCTGAGCTTTCGGCTCAACCGTTTTTAAATACATCAGTCGTAGATTCAAGTGGTTAATTGCTAACAGCGACTACTTAGCGGCCATTTTCGCTTTAAGCTCTGCATCAAGCTGATCCGCTCGTTGAAATGCAGGGCGTTTTGCTAGGCGGTCAGCATAATCTTTAAAAATCGACCGTTCTGGTAGCGTTTTAAATTGTATACCCCAGCTGACATGGCTGCCCACATAAACATCGGCAGCAGTAAACTGCTCACCGCAGATATAAGGCCCATCTGCCAACGCTTGCTCGAGTGCATCAACCGTATCTTCATAACTACCCGAACCGACCATTTGCGGGTTTTCATTCAGATTCCAGCCACAAGCTTTAGCTGTGGTGACCATTTCTAGTGGCCCCGCCGCAAAAAATAACCAACGATAGTAAATACCGCGCTGCGCACTACTTAGCGCCGGCGCTAAGCGCTTGTCGATGAAAGCGTCGGCAAGATACGCACAAATTGCCGCCGTTTCGGTGACCACCAACTTACCGTGAGTGATGGCTGGAACTTTGCCCAGTGGATTGATGGCTAAGTACTCGGCCGTCTTCATCTGTCCTGCGTAATCCAGTGCCACCGTCTCGTAAGGCACGGCTAATTCTTCTAGCATGCGTCGTACAATACAGCCACGCGACTCGGGGTTGGTATAAAACGTTAATGGGAAAGTTTGCATGATAATCTCCTTGTTATTGTTGCTGTCGATGACCCTGCTGACGATAAAACCTATATAGGGCATAATGCGTCCTAAATACATTTTATTTTTTTATGACACGGCGACATGAGCAAACCGACCACCCGGCTACTCACCCTACTCGAACTGCTGCAATCTCATGATCAGCTTAGCGGTAATGCTATCGCCCAGCAGTTGGCTGTGGATAGGCGCACGGTTAGACGCTACGTCAGCCAGCTTGAAGAATTAGGCATACCGATCATGACCGAACAAGGTCGCTACGGCGGTTATAAACTGGTCGCTGGCTTTAAGCTACCACCGATGATGTTTACCGCCGAAGAAACATTGGCGTTGGCGCTCGGCTTGATAGCCACTAAGAGTTTACGCCTGACCGGTGAGTCGGCCGCAATTCATAGCGTGCAAGCTAAGTTAGAACGGGTCATGCCAGCGCCCGTTAAGCAACGGCTACAAACGGTTTCTAGTCGCATTGAAGTGATGGCCAGCGAGGCCATGACTGCGCCCGCAGCAGACGTGTTGTTACCCATGATGGAAGCCATTCAACAACAGCGGCGAGTGCGCATGACCTATCAAGCCGAGCAACAAGCCGCAGTCTCTCGTGAGTTCGACCCGTACGGTATGTTTTTTCAACGTGGTTATTGGTACGTCGGTGGCTTTTGCCGCTTGCGAGGTGCTTTACGAACTTTCCGGCTTGATCGCCTAACACAGCTACAGACACTTAACACCGAGTTCGCGCGCCCGCCCGACTACCATGCCGCGGAGCATTTTCGGCAAAGCTTAACCGCAATGCCCGGTAATACTGCGGTGAGCCTGCTACTACACACCGATTTGGCAACGGCCAGCAAGGTCCTGAGTCAGCATAGTCAATGTACTATCGAGCAGCAGCATGATGCGCTATTACTCAACACTAAGGTCGATTGCTTGCAGTGGTTTGCTTGGTGGTTGGCGCGCTTGCCGTTCGCTTTTACCGTGCTCACGCCAAACGCACTTAAACAAACGCTGCGCCAGCGCGCTAACGAGTTGTTGCGCGCCTGCGGCGATTAGCGAAAAAATTGCAAATAAGCGCTTAACGCCAGCGCTTAAAAATCAATGACGTATTTATGCCGCCAAAGGCAAAGTTATTGCTCATCACGTACTCTGTCGATAACTGTCTGCCCTGCCCCTGGATATAGTCCAACTGCGCACATTCTGGATCGGGATTATCTAAGTTGAGGGTGGGACAAAACCAATCATCCGTCATCATATGAATACTTGCCCACGCCTCAATAGCACCGCAGGCACCCAGTGTATGACCGAGATAGCTTTTTAACGAGCTAATTGTTTGCTGCCCACCAAACACCGCCGCTGTCGCCTGCGATTCGGCAATGTCACCTCGGTCGGTGGCGGTACCGTGGGCATTAACATAACCAACCTGTTGCGGCGTTAATTCAGCATCTTGCAACGCCAATTGCATCGCCTGCTGCATGGTTTCCGCGGTTGGTTGAGTCACATGCGCACCGTCAGAATTAGAGGCAAACCCCACCACTTCAGCGTAAATCGTCGCCCCACGAGCCTGTGCGTGAGATAATTCTTCCAAAATCAGGGTGCCAGCACCCTCGCCAATGACCAAGCCGTCGCGATCGCGATCAAACGGTCGCGGCGTCGCCTGCGGCGAATCGTTGCGGGTACTGGTCGCGTATAGGGTATCGAAAACCACCGCCTCGGATGGGCATAACGACTCGGCACCGCCGGCAATCATCAGCGTTTGCTTACCAAACTTAATCGCTTCGTAGGCATAACCGATGCCTTGCGACGCCGAAGTACAAGCGGAACTGGTGGTGTATACACGCCCTTTAACACCAAAGAACACGCCCACGTTAACCGGGATCGTGTGGCCCATACTTTGAATATAACTGGTCGCGGTAATACCCGACATATCGCCGCTTTCCAGCATCCGACCAAAGCTCACCATTTGCGCGGTGCTGCCGGTTGACGAGCCATAGGCAATGCCACAACGACCATCACTAATAGCCGGGTCGTCGAATAAACCAGCATCACGTAACGCCATTTCGGTGGCCCAAGTCGACATAATGCTCTCACGTCCCATTGAGCGTACCGCTTTGCGGCTGTAATGCGAGGGCCGGACAAAATCGTTGATGGGCGCCGCCAGTTGCGTATTTAAGCCGTCAAAACGTTGCCAATCGGGCATCACTTGCACCGCGTTTTCGCGCGCTTGCAAGCGCTGCTTAAACTGCTGCCAATTATCGCCAAACGCCGATACCACGCCCATACCGGTTACCACCACACGACGCATCAGGCTAGCCCACCGTTGACAGAAAACACTTGCCGAGTGATATACGCGGCTGCGTCATTAAATAAATACGCCACCATACTCGCCACTTCTTGTGGTGTGCCAGCACGCTGCATGGGGATCATCTTCAGTAGTTCGGGTAGTACCAATTCATCGGTCATATCGGTATCAATTAAGCCCGGAGCGACGCAGTTAACCGTGATTTTGCGCTTCGCTAATTCTACCGCTAGCGCTTTAGTGGCGCCGATAATACCGGCTTTTGAGGCGCTATAATTCACTTGACCACGATTACCGGTAATTCCTGAAACTGACGCCAACGTCACAATGCGGCCACCACAGCGTTGTTGAATCATCGGCATCACGGTCGGATGTAAGACGTTATAAAAGCCATCTAGGTTGGTGTGAATAACACCGTCCCAGTCGTCATCGGTCAATGCCGGAAAAGCGCCATCGCGAGTAATACCGGCATTACACACCACGCCATAGTAGGCACCATTAGCTGCAATATCAGCTTCTAGCGCCGCTCGACTGGCATTGCGACCACTGACGTCAAAGCGCAATAAATTCGCCGCTACACCTTTGTTCTGAATCGCTGCCACCACCGCTTCTGCAGCGTTGACATCGTTACGACAGTGCACAGTAATGGCGTAGCCAGCGTCAGCCAACGCCAATGCTATGGCTTTACCAATACCCTTGCTGGAACCGGTGACTAACACCCGCTTACTCATAAACTACCTCGTAAATACTGCTCAAAATTGGGCGGCTGAAACACGTTGACGTTGGCCTCGACTAAACATTGCTGATCAGTCTCAATCTGGCATTGAAATACACTCAAACCGGACGCTTCACGGTGCAACTCGGTGACGTTGATCAGCAGCCGTTGGCCTAAGGCAAACTCGCTAACATGACAAGTGATACGGCGACTGCCTAACAAAAATCCGGCTTTTACTGCTTCGTCACGCTGCCGCGCCAACATACCGGCGTAGGCGGCAATGGTTTGCGCCATATACTCAATACCAATATAACTGGGCACAGCCTGCTGCTGAGCATCGAAGAAAATCTCATCGGCACGAATGATATGCTCACATTGCGCGCTGAGCTCATCAAACTGGCACAAACGATCGACTAATAGCATCGGCTCACGATGTGGAACCAACTGCTTAATGTCGATTAAGTTAAGCTCGAGATGATTATTGTTGATAGTCTGCATGGCGCTATTATCCCAATGACTGCAACATTATTGCAATCGCTGCAGCAGTAAAGCCGTGTTACTACCACCAAAAGCAAACGAATTTGACAGACAGTAACGCAATTGCTGTGCTCGTTGTCCGCGCTTAACTAGCGCAATAGGCGCCAATTCAGGATCATAGTCACCATCGTAGATATGCGGGATCAGTTCCTGCGACGCATTTAGCGGCGATAAGGTTAGCCAACACAGCGCTGCTTCTAATGCACCTGCGGCGCCTAAGGTGTGACCGGTCAACGCTTTGCTGGCGCTCGCTGGCACCTGCGCGGCATCCAATTGTTGCAGTACATGCGACTCCATCTGATCGTTCAGCAGGGTCGCGGTGCCATGCAAATTAATGTAATCCAATTGTTTGGCAGCTAAACCGGCCTGCCGACAAGCAGCCTGAATAGCACTGATGGCGCCTTGCCCTTGCGGATCCGGTGCCGACATATGATGAGCGTCCGACGATGCACCATAACCGGCCAAGGCGATACCCTGCTGGCCACGTTGCATGATAAATAACGCCGCCGCTTCGCCAATGTTAATGCCGTCACGATGCCGACTAAACGGATTACAGCGACTGCTCGACAGCGATTCTAACGCATCAAAACCGTTTAATGTCATCTCGCAAATCGAATCGACACCGCCGACCACCACCGCATCGGCTAAGTCGGCGTCAAGTAACGCCGCCGCGCTGATCATGGCTTTAGCGCTTGATGAACAGGCGGTCGAAATGGCATAAATCGGCCCCCGCAAGCCAGCATGTTCGGCAATACAGTAGGCAGCCGACGACATTTCCTGCATTTGGTAATGGTAATCGTCTGGAAACCGTTGTTGCTGTTGATAAACACGTTGTGCCGCTTCGCCCGCGGCAATACCCGAAGTACTGGTGCCAATAACCACCGCAATACGCTCTGGACGATACTGGTCACGTAACTTTTCGACCTCGGCGGCGAGTTGTTGGTAAGCGCTTAGCGCGAGCCGGTTATTGCGCGTCTGATAATGCACGGCAAGATGCTCGACGCTAGCAAGTTGGTTAATATCGAGTTCGCCAATATAGGTCTCACGACCCGACACCAAACGCCCAGAGGCGTGCTTCAAGCCGCCTTGCTGACCTTTTATTGCCGCTTGCCAAACACTTTGTTGATCATTGCCTAGCGCACAAACAATACCCAGTGCCGATAAAATATTTGCCATGCTCAGTCCAATACTCCCGGCTCCAATTGCTGCCTATCAAGCAGCGTTAACGCTAAACGATAGCCATGTTGATAGTTTTCAATGGTGATTTGCTGCGCCGATGGCATAGCAATATCCAATAACAATTGCTGTTGCTGCCATAGCTGCCTGCCATCAGGCTCCACGGTTAAACGTAAATCGCCCTGTAGGCGCTCTTGCAAAGTCGTCTCTGGCCATAACGCCAACTGCATATCGGCAACGATTTGTCGTGCTAATTGGGGCGACATCGCCTGGATATCACTGCTCACCGATAGCCCCTGAGCATCATAACGTATACGCCATAATTCTTGCCCCAGCGGCGACAAGCCGACGAGTGTCACTCGCTCGGCGGTTAGCAAGGCACTGATCATAAATTGTTGCTGTTTCGTTTGTTGCTGATCTTGCCAGCGAATCTGCGCTTGCTGCCATAGTTGCAATGGCGGCTGTGGCCAACCCGGCTGTAACTGCAAATAACCAGAGCTACCATAAGCTTGTGCGCTATCACCACCCGGCAAACTTTGACAACCAACTAACAGCAGCGCTAACAACAGCAGCAAACACCGACGCTGCATAAGGATCATGATTGACATAGTTCACTCAACACGGTTAATCGGCGTCCGCTATCCTGCGTATAAGGATTGTTCTCATCCCATGCATAACCCGCCAAGATTGAACAAATCATGGCTTTGATTCGCGCTTGCTGCGGCTCATAAAACACCACGTCTTGAAAGCGCCCGTCATACCAGCCCTCAACAAAGTGCCTAAAGGTCTCGATACCACGCCGCAGCGGCACGCTGTATTGTTGCTGCCAATCGACACTTTCGCCAGCCAACTCACGTAACACCAGTGGCACGGCCTGACAAGCTGAGCGCAAGGCAATGGTGACCCCAGACGAAAACACCGGGTCCAAAAACTCACCGGCGTTGCCCAGCAATGCGTAGCCATCGCCAGCCAGTTGTTTTACGTTTGCCGAGTAACCGGTCAGGCTTTGTTCGGCGCGAATCACCTGCTCGCGCGCAACAAAATCGCGCAAATACGGTTGTTCCGAAACCAATTGCCAAAGTGCATCGGCGGCATCAGCATAATCGTCGCTAAATCGCGGTTCGCCCACCACGCCCAAACTCGCGGTGCCATCGGCAAACGGGATCAACCAAAACCACATGTCACGCTGCTGCGGATGTACGGCAATGACAATTTTATTGCGATTAAAAGGTGCCGCCATTTGCTCGCAACGCACATGGCAGAAAATCGCTTTACGCACCGGAAATTCTGAAGGCGCTTCCAAGTCAAGTAACTTGGGCAATACCCGACCAAAACCACTCGCGTCCAAGACAAAACGAGCATCGACCTGAATTAACTGCTGCGCGCTATCGCGAATACCTAATCGATGCCCCTGCGATAGTGGCTCTATCGCTTCGACGCTGTGCTGGTAATGCAACTCGGCTCCGGCTTGTTGCGCTTGTTCGGCCAAGATCAAATCAAACTGCTCGCGTTTGACCTGATACGTATGGCTGGGACCGGCGCTGGTTTTTTCGCTAAAATCAAAGGTGGTATATTGCTCACCGTTATGAAACGCCGCACCATCTTTAAATTGGAAGGCACAGCGCTCAGCGGCGGCATTAATCGCATCCAACATGCCGGCTTGCGCTAAAAACTGCATGGCATGCGGTAGCAGGCTCTCACCGATAGAAAAGCGCGGAAACTGCTGCCGCTCAACCACTAACACCTGTTTCCCGGCACGTGCTAACTGTGCTGCTGCACAAGCGCCAGCGGGTCCGGCGCCGATGATAATGACGTCATACTGACGTTGCTTAATCATGTTGTTGATATCCTTGCATCAGCAATGCGAGTGACGGCGTACAAATCACGCTAACCAATACCCCCACCAAAACGGTGGTGCCAAAAGCCGCGATGGCCGGAGTTTGGCTGAAGGCTAACAGACCAAAAGCGACACAGGTGGTTAACGCCGATAAGCCGGTAGCCTGCATCGCTTGCTGTAATCCCAGACGCCCATGGCGCGCGCCATGACTGCAAAAAATACCGTAATCTAAACCGAGTACGGCAACCAATATAGCGCCGATGGCATGAAATAAATTTAACGGCTGCAGCCCTTGGCTTACCCACAGCGCCAGCGTCACTGCTAACGCTACTACACTGACAATATTTATGCTTTGGCGCCAGCCCATGCTGCGAGCAACCACCAATGCCGCAATGGTTAACAAGCCCGCAAGCCACCACTTCAACTGTTGTCGATAATGACTCAAAGCCTTGCTAGCTTGTTGCAACGGACTATATAGCTGGACACCGGGCAAGTCTAACTCATGCAGCGCCGCAGTAACGGCCTGACTATCACTAACCCCCAGCAAAAAGCTACGCGCCGTCACTCGGCTTGCTGAAGTCGGTGCTGCAAGTACGTATTGTGCCGCTAACGGGTGTTCAGCAGCGGCTAACGGCGGCGGCGAAGGATAATCGCTGAGTCCTAACCATGCCAAATAATCGGCGATAGCGCCGTGTTGTTGTGCTTGCTGGCGTATTTGCTGCGCCCATTGCTGAGCCGCTGTGACAGGTAACCAGCCGCTCAGCCCCTGTAATTGCTGCACTAGCCCCTGCGATACCAACAACTGGCGCACAATACGCTCCTTGTTTAGCACTTGTTCAAGGTTGGCTGCGCTGACCAGCAATACACTGGGACTGATATTCAAGCCAGCCACCGCTTGTCGCACCTGTTGTTCCTGTTTTAGCAACGCCGGAGGCGACTGATTAAGACTGCGTACGTTGTCTTCGCTATTGCTCATCAGCAGCAACGCGGTAACGGATATCACAGCTAATGCTGGCCAGCACCATGCCAGCCAACGCGCTACACCGGGCTGGGTCGGATAGCAGCGCTGCCAACGCTCGCAACAACGTTGCCAACGCCGCGATGGCTGGCGCGCGGGAATAGCATGCGGTAACCAGAATAGTACGATCAGTAACACACTGAGCAAACCCGCTGCCATAAACACGCCCATTTGCTGTAGCAACGGCAATGGTAGCCACCACAGCGCGATAAAACCGATAATGGTACTCATCGCACTCAGTGTTAAGGGCCGCCGTAACTGTCGAAACCTTTCCGCTCCGTGACCCCAGGCAATGGCACCGTGAAATACATAATCAATACATAGACCGATTAAGGTGGTACTGAACACAAACGCCAGCACATGCGGCCGTTGGAAACAGCTCACTAAAACCAACAGGCCAACCATCGCAGCACAGCTCAAGATAGCGAGCGTCACTAACAACTGTCGCAAGGAACGGAACACCACCCACATCAGCAGTAACGCAAGCGCCAGTGAGGCACTGCCATACACGCTGATCTCCCACTTGGCACGGTCGGCAGCGGCAACCGCATGGAATAGTAAACCGCTACGACTGACGGTGAGTTGCGGTAATCTTTGCTGCCATTCAGCAATGTTGGCCTCAAGCAACGCCAGTTGCGCGCTCGCTTGTTGTTGCGAAAACGCGTCAACTTGACTGTTTAGCAGCACTAACGCCTGCCGTTGCTGGTCATCATCATGGAACCACACCCCTTGTTGGCGCTGGAAAGGGGCAAATGGCTGCGGTAGTTGCTCAAGAAAAAACTGGCTTAACAATAACGGATCTTGACGAACTATATCGGCAAACAGCGGCGCCGGACTGAGTAGCCGCTGCTGCGCTCTATCCGCCAACGCTTGCCAGTTTTGCGCGGCCACTCGTTCGCCGTCGCTGGCGCTGATGAAAGCGCCAGCGTGCTTCGCATAATAGTCATTAAAAGCGCTTAGGGTGGCCTGTCCACTCAGTTGCAAGCGACTTCCTGCGATCAATTGCTGCACCCACTGATGAACCTGAGCCTGCCACTGATGATGGGAAACACCGCCGCTGCTGGGTATTCGTAATAATAAGGCTAATTGCTGTTGATCGCTGGCAGTGGCTTGCTGCTGCAACGCGTCGCTGCTTTGTGGCAAGGCATCCAATAGGCTGGTAGACCACTGCGTCGGCGCCAGTCGCCACACGCACAGTGCCGCCAGCACTAACAGCAATAAGGCAAAGCGCAAATAAGACGAGAGCATGCTCAGTTATGCATCCGGGCGGCTAAGTTGCAGTTCGGTGCGGTTGCCGTTCTGCTCAAAAAGCGTGATTTGTGCCGGAAAATCCTCGCCACAACTGTCGATATATCGCACAAACTGCTGCAACGCATTGTCTTTTGGCGTCAACCGCACGCACTGCGCTGACGATAACGTCAACAAAAAGTTCGCCTGCAACTGCTGTTGCTGTTGTTGCAGTATCGCCAACAAAATTTTCGCCACTTGCTCGCTGCCCGGTTGCGGCTCACTATCTTGTTGGCGCACACCCTGAGCGTCGATAACCAAGCGCGCAGGCTGCGGTTGCAAGGTTTGCCAAACAATTTGCTGTTCGTCGATGTGCAGTTCACCGTGGCTGTTAAGCGGCCTAGGTAACGCATGTAAGTAACGCGCTTGAGAAAACTGTAGACTGACAGGCAAGCTTAATCGCTGCTGCTGTAACCGTGATAAAGCCGTTTGCTGCTCATCATTAGCGGCTGCAGCGACTAACCACGAGGTGCTTATCAATAACGCCACGACAAGGCTCAATATTGGCTTCATGGTTGCGGCTCTCCTAGCTTTTTGAACAATATGACAGGTGACTCAAAGCACATCTCGCCACTCTCAATGGCAACTGCCACTTGAATCGTGTGGGCCTTGGTCAATACCTTGCCTGACGCCTTATGTACAATCCGATAATCAATTTTTAAGCGATTCTGCCATTCCATCAGACTCGCCGTGACTTCGATATCATCACCATAGCGTGCCGATGCCACGTACTTTAAACGCATATCAACAATCGGCCACATATGCCCATGAGCACGCATCTCGGGGTAGTCATAATCAAAACTACGCAATAGCTTAGACCGCGCCATCTCCAGATACTTCACATAATGTCCATGCCACACGACTTCCATGGCATCGACATCAAAAAAAGGAACATTGATGGTTAAACTGACCGTGCGCGAAGAATTGGCTGGCGAGGTACTCATGACATGTCTTCCTTTGCATACAACGACCAACGCTGCTGTTGAATCTGACTTAACCAATAACGTAATTCAGCCTCGAGCGGCCGGTCTTCGGCGACCAAATCAAACTGCTCGCGGACATCATCGACAAAATGTTTGACGTCGTCGGTTAACTCGCGCTGGTGACGCTGTTGACGCAAACTCAAAGCTTGTACCGCAGCCAATAAACTGGCGCTAACGACTTGTTCGGTTAACGTCAAAATACGTAAACAATCGCGTGCCGCAATGGTACCCATACTGACTTTATCTTGATTATGACATTCGGTAGAGCGCGAAAAAACACTGGCTGGCATGGTCAGCTTTAACGCCTCGGCAGTCCACGCCGAACATCCGATTTGCACCGCTTTAAAGCCGTGATTCAAGGCTTTGCGGTCATTCTCAGCCGCCGACAAGTTAGCCGGTAAACCATGATTGAACTTGGTATCCATTAACAACGCCATTTGTCGGTCATGTAAATCGGCAATATTGGCGACAGCGGTTTTTAAGGTATCCATGGCTAAGGCAATATGGCCGCCATAAAAATGCCCGCCGTGCATCACCTGTTCGGCTTCAACATCGATGATGGGATTATCGTTGGCGCTGTTCAGCTCGTTTTCGATAGTCTCGCGTAACCACGGCAGTGCGTCGCGTAGCACACCGATGACATGGGGCGCGCAACGCACCGAGTAACGGTCTTGTAGTCGCTGCTGCGAACGCTGATGTTGTGTTGCAGCAATATCGTCACGGATCCAAGTAGCAACTTGCTGCTGTCCGAGGTGCGGCTTGACCTTAAACAGCGCCTCGCTAAAATGCTGCGGATTGCCATCCAGGGCCATACTGACCAACGCGGTAATACGACTAGATAAGCGGCTTAAGTACTCGGCACGGTGCCAAGCTAAACAGGCCAACGCGGTCATCACTGCGGTGCCGTTCATGATCGCCAAGCCTTCTTTGGGCTTCAGTTGCAGCGCGGTCCAGCCAAGCGCTTTAAAGACCTCGGCGCTGCGTTGTTGTTGGCCTTGATAAATAACATCGCGCTCGCCAATCAACGCACCCGCCAAATATGACAGCGGGGTTAAATCACCACTCGCACCGACGCTTCCTTCGCTGGGGATCAAGGGTAAAATATCGGCATCCAATAGCGCCTGTAAGCGTTCTAATAACGTCCAGCTAACGCCCGACGCACCATGCGCTAGCGAGCGTAAACGCGCCACCAAAATTGCCCGAGTTTGTTCGGCATCAAAGTACTCGCCCATGCCACAACCGTGAAAACGCGTTAAATGAACCGGTAACTCGTGCACTTTATCCAGCGCTACCGGTACGGTTACGCTGTCACCATAGCCGGTGGTGACACCATAAATCACGCCCTCGTCGGCGAGCAGTTTTGCCAGAAAATCGGCGCCGCGCTGGATTTGCTGCTTAAATGCCACATCGTCCGACAGTTTGCTGCTGGCCTTCGCTTTGGCGATGGCGACAACCTGCTCGATGGTCAGCGGTTGCTGGCTAATGGTAATGCTAGGCTGATTAGTCATAACCGCGAGATCCCTCAATATCATTGTGCGTGGTTGTTGGCTTTGCGCGTTCAGGCGCAGCCGGTAGCGTCCAGAAATCGTAAAAATTGTACCATTGGTAAGGGTAGCGTTGCGCGATCATCGCCAGATTAGCGGCGTAATCGGCCACCACCGATTGCAACGCCGCATGACGCTGTTTACGCGGCAACACCACCTGTTCACGAAAACGCTTAAAATAAACGTCATAGCCGCTTTGGGCTTGCATACAAAACATTAAATAGACCGGGCATTCAAGTACGCTAGCCAATACCCAAGGCCCCATCGCAAACGGTGCAGGTTGTCCCAAAAAGTCTTGCATGATGACGTGCTCAGGCGCGGTCACGGAGATACGGTCACCGACAATCACCACATACTCACCGTTTTCGATGCGTTGTTTCATTTCAATGGCGAATGCAACATCAATATCGGTCACCTGAATCAGGTCAATACCGGCTTCGGCATTAACCTGTTGTAAGGCACGATTAAAGGCGCGCGCGTGTTGCGTAAACACCAACACATTCATGCGCTTCTGATAGCGTTCTTTAGACATTGCCCGAGCCACTTCAATATTGCCTAAATGACTACATAGCAACAAGCCGCCCTGTGGTTGTTCGTTTAACGCTTTAAAAGTGATGTCACCCCGATAGGTAATATCGGCAAGCTTGATACGTCCGATCCAGGCATCGATTTTATCCACCGCCGCTAAGCCAAACTGCCAGAAGTGGCGCCAGCTATGCCGCCAGCCTGGCACACGTCGAAACGGGGACGGCTGCCCCGACTGCTGGCAATAGCGATGTAGGCGGCGCAAATACTGTAATGAGGCACGACGGGCGTCGCCGCCGGTCAACAAAAAATAACTAATAATCGGCGCCAAGAGTAACTTGAGTAGCCAGCGCCCACCGTAACGATATAGCGTTAATAAGGTCACAATGCCCAAATAACTGCCGCGTTCTTGGCGTGACGCCCAATGCCGCTCGCTCATGCCGGCACCCGTTTGCGCAACAGTAAGCGCAACAACCAATAAGGACTACGCAGCAGCATGCCAACCACTAAACCGGTGTGCATCCAGGTAATTTTGATATTATCGCGCACGACATGAAAATGTGACCGGCCGTCGGCGGGATAGGTCACCGCAGTCGGAATGAACTGCATGGGTGTACCCTGCCAATAAAGCTTGATCATCACTTCGATGTCAAAATCCATGCGCTTACCCAAGCGTTGCTGTTTAAGTAAACGGTTGGTGCGCGCTAGCGGATAAACACGAAAACCACACATGGTATCTTTGACCTGCGTCGACCATGTCTCTACCGCCACCCAAAAGTGGGTAATATTGCGCCCGATACGGCGGCTTTTCGGCAATGATTCATCGTATTGCGGCCAACCACTCACTAGCGCCTGAGGCTGCTGCTGTGACCTCTCGATAAAGGCAGGTATATCGCTCAAACAATGCTGGCCATCGGCATCGACTTGCAAAGCATGAGTGAAACCACGGGCCTCGGCTCGCTGTAAGCCGGTCATCACCGCCCCACCTTTGCCTTGGTTATGCTCATGTAGCAACACTTCTAGCGCTTCACTGGCAGTCGGGGCCAATGCTGCTAGCGCCGCTTTAGTGGCTTGGTCAGAGCCATCATCAACGATGATGATGGGTAGTTGGTATTGGCGCAACGCGTCAACCACCGCGGCAATGGTCAGATCATGATTGTAAATGGGGATGATAATGCACGCGCGCCAGTCACTCATTGGTCACCTGCCAAGCGTAAGCGCCCCGAGGCATAGACCTGTTGCGTATCAGCCTGCTCGGTAAAATAACGAAAGCTAATGCTGTCAGTTGCTTGCTGCTCGATACGTAACGTCACCTCGCTATCGGGCAAGATGATATGTTGAAATTTAAGCACTTCAACGCGTCCTAACGAGCATGCTAACTGCCAAAACTCAGCGACCAGTTGCGCGACCCAGTGCAACTGCACAACGCCGGGTAAAATGGCTTGTTGCGGGAAATGTCCTTGAAAGTAATGCAATTGAGCCGGAACTTGTAACTGTAATTGCAGCCACCGCGGTAATTGCTGACTTTCGCTTAGCTGTTGCTGGACGATGGTGGGTTGCGTTAGGTTCATGCCGAGTGCTCTTGAAAAAGTGACTGTAATTGCGCTTGCGTGACTTTGCCGGTCGCATTCTCTGGCAAGCGTGCCGGGTAGCGAAAATAACGGGGCAACACCACGCGCTCGAAACGCTGCAACAAATACTGTCGAAACGTTTGATTCAGCTGATGTTTATTCATCTGCGCGGCGGCTTGCTGACCGTTTGTCGTCAACTCCACCACCAGTGCTAAACGTCCACCATGCTGTGCTAATAAACAAGCGGCACAGCGCGACACCCAAGGATGTTGTTGTAAAAATTGCTCTAGCGCCGTCAACGATACCCGTTTTTCAGCCACCTTAACAATCCGATCGACACGGCCAAGCAAGCGAAAACAGCGGTCGTTAATTAACTCGACCCGGTCATCGGTCTGAAACACCTGCTGGTTGGCCAAATGCATTGAACGAATGGCCAAGCAGCCGCGTGCATCTTGACTCAAGCTCACCCTAGGTAACGCCAGCCAGCTTTGCTCGCCGTCGTGATTTTGCCGATAACCGATACCGCCGGTTTCGGTTGAACCATAAATTTCCCAAGGTGCGGCGTGCAACTGTTGCTGATAGCTAATCGCCGTGTCTGCCGCTAATAAGCCGCCAGACGAGAAGATAGCACCTTGGTTACCGTTCTGCAGCACTCGCGTTAACTCTTCAAAACGGCTTAAATGCGTTGGGCTGCTGACTAACACCGATGGTGCACTTAACGCGCTCAACCAGTCTTCCATATCAATCAAGGTTTGACTGACTATCAGTTGCTGACGCCACAGCGGCAACCATAAACTCCATAGTAAGCCGTAAATATGCTGATGGGTGACGGTACTCAGCACTCGTCGTTGCTGTAGCTGCTGGGCAAACGTATCGCTAAGATGCTCGGCTTCACACTGTAATTGCGCCAGGCTTTTATCGATACGCTTGGGCGCTCCACTTGAACCCGAGGTAAATAGACTGAAGCAAGCGTTACTGCTCAATGTTAAGGTTAGTTCGTGGTTTGCGGCCGCAACAGACGGCTTATTGCTGACCGGCGGTAACGCTTGATCAACTAGCTGTAGCGCATCGACGTCACTGACCTGCGCCAACCAATCTGGCTGTGCACTGCCCGGCAAACATAATGACATGCCTTGCTTCAGTGCGGCGATAAACCATACCGCAAAGCGATAGCGTGACTGGTCAAACAATACCACTTGGCGCTGCTGAGCAGGCGCTAGCCAGCGCTGAGCGCGCTCAATATCAGCCACAAAGCGCTGCGCGGCAATGTTCCCCGCTGAGCGGTCGACAAATACCGGCTGCTCCGCCGACGTCCAATGTAGCTCAATGGTGGTGTCTGCGCTTGACCACATGCCTGACTCCAAACTCAATGGCGAACAATAAGCCCATCAATACATAAGACAACAAACCGTTATACAGCGCCCAGGTTTCAACACTGGCAAACGCGGCTGTGTAGGCCGCAATACTGCCGTTAAGCAAAAAGAAACCACACCAAACCAAGGTCACGTTGCGAGTATAGGCAATGGCGGCGGCGGGTAATTCGCCCTCCATCGCTACCGCTAAACGCGTGATGATGGCTGGCGGAAAGCACCAGGACGCAAAAAAAACCAGCAATAAGCCGGCGTTGACCCACACCGGGTAAAACCTAACACCGCTATCGCTGTGTCCGACCCACATAAAGGCAATAACGAATAGCGCCGCGCTAGCGGGTAACAATAATCGCTGCCAATGATGACGTAATAAGAAAATTTGTAGCCCCAGCAATAGCAGCAATAAAACCGCTAATAACTGATAGCCCTGACGTTCCGCCAACGACCAGACCAGCAACGGATAAAGCAGCATGGTCAGGGTTAGCAGTAATTGCAGCAAGCGGGTTGGCATCAAGCTAGTCGTCGCGATAACAAATTCGGTGCACGCCGCTGGCTAGGCAACCAGCGCATACACTTCATCAATCACATGACCGACGGTACGGACCGACTTAAACGCTTCGGGGCTGATTTTTTTACCGGTGATTTCTCGTAATTTAACCACCAAATCGACGGCGTCAATGCTATCCAGGCCCAGTTCCTGATACAGATTGGCATCTAACGAAATGGCTGCCTCGTCAATTTCAAAGTCATCCACCAAGATGCGCTTCATTCGCGCAAACACATCTTCTTTTGTTTTCATATTAACCTCTAGCTACGAGCGCGCTGGCTAGCAATGAAAGCCGCCAGCGTATTAACACTATAAAAGTGCTTTTTTGTGTCTTCTGAGTTGGCATCCAACTTGACGTCGAATTGCTTTTTTATCGCTAAGCCCAGCTCTAAAGCATCAATAGAATCTAACCCTAAACCGTCGCCAAACAGCGCTTCATCGTCAACGATATCCTCGGGCTGAGTATCTTCAAGATCTAGCGATTCGATAATCAATACTTTAATTTGCTGGTTCAGTGAATCCATAAATTGCGACCTTATTATAAAACTGGTTAAGCTGTTCTGTCAGACGTCGTGCAGCAATGCTGGGCGTTAACGCACGAAACGGTTCGGTGTCGATTTGCCGTAAATAACGAATCGACAATGTCGGTTTTTGCTTGGGCGACTGATACCAAGCCTCCCCCTTAGTTAAGGTAACCGGCTGACAATCAATCCAAAGCGCGGCAATCGGCGCTTCGGTACGTAATGCCAAGTGCGCCGCGCCACGTTGAAAATGCAATTGTCCATCAACGCCGGTACGCGTACCCTCGGGAAAAATAATCAAGTTGTCGCCAGCGGCAATAGCGCGCTGACAGTCGGCAATCAGACCATCGGGTTCGGCATTGCTGATATAACCGGTCGATTGTATCACGCCGCGCATAAACGGATTACGCCATAAGTGGGATTTCACCACACAGGTTGGCTTTGGCAAAATCGCGATCAACGCCACCACGTCAATTAAACAAGGGTGGTTGGCAATCACCACACAGCCACGCATGGCCTTTAGTTGCTGCTGCGCAGGAAAGTCAAAGTTAAACACCCCGACCCAACGCATCATACCGATAAAAGCGCGAAACGAGCGTTGCACCATAAGCCTAGCGGCTAACTGTCGCTGCTGCGGCTGCCTGATCAACAACCGCTGTAACGGCAATACGCTGACCGACAACAGTAACCCACCGATACCAAATACGGCAAAACACAATCCTGTCGCGGCGCGCCGCCATGTGCGATTAAGCCGCTTGAGCATCGACTCGCGACCAGGTCCAACGCTGTCGATTAGCCATCGTCGTGACCGGCGCCGAGCAACCACTGACTAATGCCTGCAACTGTTCGGTTAGCGCTAAGCGATCGATATCGCCTTCGGCATGCGCTTCAGGCTGATGCTGCAGTTTTAACTTAACGGCTGTTGCCGACGCGGTTGCGGCGCTGCGTAAACACCAGGCCATCGACACTGCCTGTTGCGGTTGCTGACAAAAATGCTGATATTCATCGATCAGTGGTTCATCGCTGTACACCAATAACACGGTTTTATGCGGTTGCTGTTGCAATACCAGATATGCTTCTAAAAAACCGTACGCCAAGCTCAGCGGGCCTGCCGACACGGTGCTCATGGACGCCCGATTATCGGTAAACAAGCTAAACTGACCTAGCACCGCATTGTTGACCGACAAGCAAAACTGCGTAGGCGATAACTCGTGACTTGCAGCGACATCTCTTAACAAGCGAATGGTGCGCTGAAAGTCACCGTGCTGGGTCGCCAGCACCACGTCAGGCGAATCGTGTAACTCGTCACTGACCTGCAACAAGGCTTCGATGGTCATTTTAGCAAAGCCACTTAAGCGCCGCCGCTGGCCGGCCGGAACCTGCGTATTGATCGCCGAGTTCGGGCCGCCTCCAGCAACGATTAACGCAGTTTTTTCGACGAAAAATTCCATGCTCAATGTTTACCCATCGGCGCTACAAAAAAGGCGCGTAGTCTACTACAAATGATTGTATTAACCAAAAACTTACATTAATTGCTGTCACTAAGGAATAGGCCAAGCGGTTTAGTCGTAGACTTGAGCGACTGGCGTTAATTTAGTAGCGTCAACAAATGTTCAGCCTTTAACGTACTTATTTCGCCATGTCTCACAACACCGTTGCAGCTAATCGCCATAGACATAACTTTGCTAACGTCGAGTCGGTTTGGTTATTTGGCTACGGCTCGTTGATTTACAAAGTTGACTTCCCTTATTTAGAAAAGCGCCCGGCCGCTATTTATGGCTGGCTACGCCGCTTTTGGCAGGGTTCGCATGACCATCGCGGCACGCCAACAGCACCGGGACGAGTATTAACCCTAGTGGCGCAAGCCGGCGCTCGCTGCAGCGGCATGGCTTATCGTGTCAGCCCAGAGGTATTTGCTCAACTTGATGAACGCGAGAAAAACGGCTACCTACGAGAAGATATTACCCTACACTTTGACGATGGCCAGCAACAGCCAGGTCTCGTGTATTTTGCCAACGCCGATAACGACGCTTACTTAGGCCCAGCCAGTGAGCGTGATATAGCTGCTCACATTGCCGCCAGTAGCGGTCCCAGCGGCTCTAATCGCGATTACTTACTGCAATTAGCCGAAGCCCTGCGCGCTATGCAGGTTTTTGACGAGCATGTATTTTTAATTGAACAACACTTGTTGCGACTGATCAACAAGCCCACCAACGGAAAAGCTGGTCAATCATCCTCGGCCTGCTAATATGACGCACGCTAACTATTCGATCTGATACACAGACAAGCAAAGGAATTCGCCCATGTTGACGCCTATGCGTAAACGTTTTGCAGCGGTCACCGCGATTAGCGTGGCCTTGTTTTCTTTTTATTCGACCGCCAGCCTAGCCGCGCAAGCCATTAACGTAGACCAAGTTCGTAGCGATGTGCAGCAAGCGTTACGCGACTTTCATATTCCCGGCGCGGCAGTTGCCATTGTTGCTGACGGTCAAGTGGTGATGGCCGAGGGCTTTGGTATTACCGATATCGATAGCCAAACCAAAGTTGATGCTGATACTGCGTTTGGTATTGCTTCTAATACCAAAGCATTCACTACCACCGCATTAGCCATGCTGGTCGAACAAGGCAAACTTAATTGGAATGACAAAGTCATCGACTACATTCCCGAATTTCGACTGGCCGACCCCTATGTTACCGCTAACGCCACCATTCGCGACATTGTCAGCCATCGCATTGGTCTCGGTTTGGGCGCTGGCGATTTGAGCATCTGGCCGTCGTCGGACAAGTCAGTCGCAGAAATCATCGACGGCTTGGACGAACTCCCCTTAGTATCAGGCTTTCGCGCCGATTATCATTACAACAACCTGATGTTCGTAGTCGCCGGCGAAATTGTCAGCCGCGTTAGCGGGCAAAGCTGGAACGAATATATTGAACAACACATTTTCAAGCCATTACAAATGCAGCATTCGGCTGCTGGCGTATCACGGTTAGCAAAAAGCACCAAACTCGCGGTCGGTCACGTCGATTATGACGGCCAATTACAACGCTTGCCGCTCGACTATTTAGAGGATTTTCGTGGTGCTGGCGCCATTGCGTCCACCGCTAACGACATGAGCCAATGGCTGTTAACACAGCTACAAGGTGGCGTTATTCCCGGCCAGTCAGCTCAGCAGCGGTTATTTAAAGCCGAGCAACAACAACAGCTTTGGCATCCCAACATTATGAATCCAGTAAAGCTGGATAACCCCGATACTCACTTTAGCGGCTATGCCATGGGTTTTGCCGTGAGTGATTTTCATGGTTACCGTAAAGTCGGTCACAGCGGCGGCATTTTGGGCATGGTATCGTTGCTGACGATGGTGCCAGAGCAGCAGTTTGGCATGATCATTATGACCAACCAACAAGCCTTTCCGGCACTGACCGCGGTGACCAACGAAGTCTTGGAACAAGCGCTAGGCTTACCGGACCAAGACTGGCTGGCCGATAACCTAAAAAGTTATCAACAATTTGTTGAGCGTAAAAATGCCGCGGCACAGGCGCCTGCGGTTGACAACCCACGGCCGTCTTTAATGGCTTCAAAATATGCCGGTAGCTACCAAGATCCTTGGTATGGCGAGGTCAATATTAAACATTTCGATGGCGCGTTACACATTCGCTTTAGTCATACCCCACTACTCACCGGCCGCTTAGAGCATTATAACGGCGACACCTTTGTCGTACACTGGCAGAATCCCTTACTTGAAGCCGATGCCTTCATCAATTTTAGCGTCGATGAGCAAAGCCACGTACAAACAGCGACCATGCGCGCGGTATCACCTTTTACCGACTTTAGTTTTGACTTTCATAACTTACACCTGAAGCGTCAACAGGCTGACAAATAGCCACTCATTAACGTGAAAGCAAAACACAAAAAAGCCCCTGATTTTTACATCATCAGGGGCTTTTTTACGTTGAGTCGTCAGCTTAATCGGCGAGTTTTTGTAACTCCGGTGCCCATTGTGACGCGATTTTTTCGGCGCGAGCTTGGTCATCAATCATAAAATTGACATGGCCGACCTTACGCCCAGGCCGCGCTTGCTTACCGTACCAATGACAATCAACCGCCGCGGCCTCCCATAACACCTCAGGAATTTCTGCCACACCAATGACGTTAACCATTAGCGTCGGTGCCGCCAGTAACTCAGGCAAATGACGACCGGTAATGGCATGCATATGTAGCGCAAACTGGTCACAGTTGCTGCCTTGCATGGTCCAGTGCCCAGAGTTGTGTACTCGAGGAGCGACTTCGTTGACCATTAAATATTGTTGATCACCGTCGCCAACCACAAAAAACTCAATGGCTAACACGCCAACGTAATCTAAGGCATCGGTTAACGCAGCAAAGTGTTGTTCAGCAAGCGCTTGCAGATGCGCTGCAACCGATTGAGTGCCAGCCACGCTGTAACTAAGAATGCCGTTATCGTGGTGGTTCAACGTCAACGGGTAGCAACGATGTTGACCATGCTCACTACGTGCACCGACAATCGACACTTCGCAATTAAAATCGATCATATCTTCGACAATGCCGGCTCGCACACCCGCTTCGCTCGCCAGTTGTTGCTTGTCCTGACTAGCGTCAGGGCGCCAGCGCCATTGCCCTTTGCCATCATAACCACCCTTCGCTGACTTGATCACACAAGCTTGTTGACGCTGTTCTATACATTGTGCCAACTCATCCGCATTCGCGTAAGCTTGCCAAGCCGAGGTGGGGATGTTTAATTCATCGCAAAGTTGCTTCTGCGAGCGACGGTCGATCAAGCGCTTTAGGTGTTCAGCATCAATCACCAATTTTTCGGCACAGGTGTCAACCAACGCCTCCGCTAAATGCTCAAACTCCCAAGTCACCACATCGGCCCATGCTAGCGCTTGCTCTAACGATAACGCCAACGGTTGGCTGTGGGCTAAGCCCTTGATGCAATTTTCTCGTGTGCTATACAGCAGATAATTCACGCCCTGCTGAATCGCCGCATGTCCAAGCATTTGACCCAGTTGACCATCGCCCAGCACTAAAACGTTCATTCGCCCAGCTCCAACTCTGCGTTAGCCATGACTTTGTCGCGTTGCTGTTGACGAAAAGCTTGTACCCGCTGACGTACATCGGGTTGGCTGCTACCAATAATTTGGGCAGCGAGTAAGCCAGCATTGGCAGCCCCCGGCGCACCAATCGCTAAGGTGCCAACGGCGACACCTTTTGGCATTTGCACAATAGAAAGCAAGCTATCCAAACCCTTTAACTGCTTGCTAGAAACCGGCACACCCAGTACCGGAATGGTGGTGAAGGCGGCTAGCATACCGGGTAAATGGGCGGCACCACCGGCGCCAGCAATCACTACCGGCACACCATCTTGTTCCGCTTGTTGCATGGTAGTGGCTAATAAGTCAGGCGTACGATGAGCAGATACTACCCGAGCTCGCCAAGGGACTTGCAGCTCTTCCAGCATTTCTGCGGCGGCTTGCATTACTGGCCAGTCAGATTGCGATCCCATCAGTATTAATACCGGAGCCATGACAGTTGTCCTCAGTTGCGCTGTGGAAAAAGGGGTGAATTGTAAACAGTGGCTGCCAGCACTGCAAATTTAATCAAATTTTAAACGATAGGCTACAATTCGCCTATAGTGAAATAAGGCTGGTGACTTTGATTATAAGGAGTAAGGGTATGTTGCATTTGACCGAACACCTGATTCAATGTCCCTATTGTTGGGAGCCGGTAGAGGTGGTTGTCGATATGAGCGTGAGCGAACAGACTTATGTCGAAGACTGCTTTGTCTGTTGCCAACCCATTTTATTGAATGTGCTGGTAGCTCAAGATGGCCAAGTCAATATTGACGTCAGCCGCGAAAATCCCGATTGATTGCGACTATCGGCGAATAGCCTCAGCGGCACATGCTATGTCATGTTAATGGTTATCGCCCCTTCACTTTTAGTTCACGTTAAAGGTCCGCCATGTTGTTAAGTTGCGAGCAGTCGTTATTGCTCATTATTGATGTTCAAGACAAATTGTTGCCGGTCATTGCTGATGGCGAAACAACCGTTAGCCGTATTCGGTGGTTAGCCGAGGTTGCTCGGGAGCTGCAAGTCCCGACCGTGGTTACCGAACAAAACCCACAAGGAATAGGTTATAGCAGTGAATCGCTTAGCGATGTATTAAGTGCCGCCAGGGTGGTTGAAAAAATGCACTTCAGTGCCTTTGCCGAAGCCGACTTTCGTGAGCTGGTTAACGGCTACCAGCGCCAGCAAATCGTCATTAGCGGCGTTGAAGCCCATGTTTGCGTATTACAGACCGCGATTGACTTGCTCGGCGATGGTTATCAAGTATTCGTGGTTGCCGACGCGGTATCCTCGCGAACGCCGGAAAACAAAGCGTTTGCCCTACAACGATTGGCTCAAGCTGGGGTACAAATTGTCACCACAGAGATGGTCGCATTCGAGTGGTTAGAAAAGGCTGGCAGCGATATTTTTAGGCACGTTAGCAAAAACTGGATCAAGTAAGCTATTGGGCGTATACTGATTATCGCTATGAACATATGGCTATTGTTTTGCGACACTTCACGAAGTCCCTTTTGCTGTACCTCGTTTTGTCAGTCCAATTAATACCAAAGTTTCAAGCAATACGTTTTTACATGCACTGCGAGGATATTCAGCATGTCAGTTACTACTGGTAAAGTTAAGTTTTTCAACGAATCAAAAGGCTTCGGTTTCATCGAGCAAGAAAACGGCGCGGACGTATTCGTTCATTTCAGCGCTATCCAGATGGACGGCTTCAAAACCTTATCTGAAGGTCAGCAAGTTCAGTTCACTGTGACTCAAGGCCCTAAAGGTCCTCAAGCTGAGAACGTGACTGCAGTTTAATCTGTTAACACGTTATAGATTTCAAAACGCCGCTTTCATGCGGCGTTTTTTGTATTTAATCCCGCCATCTATAGAATCGTCACAAAGTCCGCTAACAATTTGATTAAATTCAGGTTTTCCTGCACTATTATTACATCAAAATTGATTTAAATTAATTTCTCTGCAGTTTTTTGAATTTCATCCGATAATTTAATTTAACCGGGCTGCTCATCACCATGACCAGCAAACTCAGTAAAATTAAAAGGTTTGTTTATGCGGAATAATCAGCCGGTCACCCAACGCGCGTGCCCATTCCCTGATCACTATCGGTTAATCTCATCCACCGACGCCCGCGGTATGATCACCCATTGCAATGACGAATTCGTTGAAATTAGCGGCTTTGAACGCGACGAACTGATCGGTGCTCCGCATAACTTGATCCGCCACCCCGATATGCCCGCTTCGGTATTTAAGCAAATGTGGGAGACGCTAAAATCGGGACAGCCGTGGATGGGGCTGGTGAAAAATCGTTGTAAGAATGGCGATCACTATTGGGTGAGCGCTTACGTCACACCGGTTTCAGAAAACAACCAAATTGTTGGCTACGAATCGGTTCGAGTACCGGCCAGCCAGATTGAGCGCACCCGAGCCGAAGCCATTTATCAACGTATTCGCGAAAATAAACCACCCTTAACCGCCGCCCAACGCTGGCTCAACACCCTCATCAATTTAGCGCCAATAGTGGTTCCCGGCTTGCTGACCAGTTTATTGCTGTGGTTCGTCGCAGGCTCCGGCGCAGCGGGTATCGGCTTAGCCGGTACGCTGATAACCACGTTAATTTATCTCAAGTATGTTGGCGGGCTGTTGCAGCAACTTATCGATTCTCGTCCGGAAGCCTTTAGCAGTGAGTTAGCCGGCATTACCTATACTGGCAAGCAAGGCCGAGAAGCACGTTTAGCGATGCTACTTTACAGCGAGGGAGCACGAAATCGTACCGCGTTAGCGCGCATCGGCGACGCGATCGGTAATCTGCTTAAAATCGCCAGCGATACCCGCCAGCAAGCCTATTACAGTTCGCAAAAAGTCGAACATCAACATAGTAATACCGAACAAGCCGCCACCGCTATGAACGAAATGAGCACCTCTATTCAGGAGGTATCAGCGACCGTGGAGCGTAACGCAGAGTACGCCGAATCCGCGGCAGAAAACGTTCGCAACAGCGTCCAACTAGCCCGTCAAGCCAGTGCGGTTATTAAAGAATTACATCAAGCGGTCAAAGATATTGCGGGTACGGTAAAAGCCTTAGATCAGTCGACTGAAGCCATCGGCGAAGCCGCTGACCTAATTTCCTCAATCGCCGAGCAAACCAACTTGTTGGCCTTAAATGCGGCTATCGAAGCGGCTCGTGCCGGTGAGCATGGTCGCGGTTTTGCGGTAGTTGCCGATGAGGTACGTTCGCTTGCTGGACGCACACGGCAATCAACCACCAGTATTCATGATGTGATTGAGACCCTGCGCGAACGCGCCACCGATGCAGTAAAAGTGTCGGAAGACGGCGAACAAGCGGCGGCTGAGGGTGTCGAAAAAGTTAATTTGGCCGATCAGGCTTTACAACAAATTGCCGATGCCATTGAGCAAATTTCGGATATGTCTAATCAGATGGCGGCAGCGGTAGAACAGCAAAGCCATGTCGCCGAGCATATCAACAAGCAGGTCACACAAATATCCGATCTCGCCAGCGATACTTTGGATAATGCCGCCAAAACCAATAATTCCAGTGATGAGTTAGAGCGCACTATTAACATGCTCGACTCGCTGGTTAAGCGCTTTACCTTGGTACGAAAAAAACGTTAGACCGTATGCTGATGGCGCGGGTGATTATTAAGCTTGCTCTTTGCTGACTTGCTCGCCCGCACTTTCAGCCGGTGCCTGACGGCGGTCGCGTAAGACAAATCGCTGACCGCTGCGCGCCACGCGCAGCCCCTCACTTTCGACTTTTTGCATACTGCTTTCGCTATCAAGGTGATAAGCCACCATTCTCGCCAACAGCGGTTCCGGATATTCTCGTAATACGTCTGCAAGACCACTGTGAGACGGGTTGCCATACAAACTTACGTCATGAAATATCCATTCGTCCTGACTGGCGTAATGGCTGACAACCTCGGGGATCGGGCGGGTATCGCCGGTATACAGAAAGCGGCCGGGTAAACATAAGCCAAATGCGCTATCTGGCGCATGGTGGCGTACCGCGAATACCTGAAAGCGGCGTTGGTTATGCCAAAAGCTTTGTTCCACCGGGATTAACTGAAAGAAATCCCAAAAATTTACCCCGCCTTCGGCCAGTGCGTTAGGAAAACTGGCTACGATCCGGTGCAATGTGGGTATTAATGGTGCTGGCACAAATAGCTTTGGCCGCTGACGGTCGTTGCCCTGTAACTCATGTGCAATACGCGAGCTGAACAATGCTTCTAAACCACCAATATGGTCTAAATGACAGTGGGTAATAAAAATGGCGGGCACTACATGAGCCGGGAAATAACGCTGAAAAGCGTGATGTACGGTGTAACCATAATCAATGACCAAGTCCGGGACATCGTTATGTAACAGCACCGCGGCAGAATGCCCTAACTCGTCGGCCTGATTATGACCACTCCCCAAAAACTGCAATGTCAGCGTCATCTGCCATCCTTAAACGTACATTAACGACCTATTAATACGATGAAGTCAGTTTACAGGAGCTGACCTAACAGTAAAATATTGTGCTACTCGTCATCCGCTTTTTCGGTTTGCTGACGGCGTTGACAGGCGGCCACATCGTCTTGGCTAATAAAATCCATGTCATCCAGGTCAACTTTAGGAATGTCTGAGCAAACATCACCGCCCAGTTTATTGACGGCACGACACAACTCCTGCATACGCCCATCCAATACATCGACATGATCCAGCATGCGACCAATCGCCGTGGCGACCGGATCCGGGTTGTCTGCAGAAATCGCGTAGGCGTCGAAGCCATAAGCTTTAGCCATTTCCTCGCGACGTTTACGTGTCTCATCATCGGTAGCTGACGCCGCTACCCGCGCCGGAATGCCGACTACCGTGGCGTTGGCTGGCACGTCTTTAATGACTACCGCATTGGAGCCAATGCGAGCGTGTTGGCCAACGTGCAGCGGGCCCAAAACTTTTGCGCCAGCCCCAATCACCACGCCATCGGCCAAGGTTGGATGACGCTTGCCCGCATTCCAGCTGGTACCACCCAAAGTCACCCCGTGATACAGCGTGACATCGTCACCGATTTCGGCGGTTTCACCGATAACCACGCCCATACCATGGTCGATAAAAAAGCGGCGGCCAATACGCGCCCCCGGGTGAATTTCGACACCGGTAAACCAACGCGCTAAGGTCGATAAAAAGCGAGCCAACCAATAACAACGCCAACGCCACAATTTATGACTGATACGGTGAAACCAAATGGCGTGTAAGCCAGGATATGTGGTCAGCACTTCAAAAAAATTACGTGCCGCCGGATCGCGTTGGTAAACACTATTGATGTCTTCTTTAATACGTTTAAACATGCCTCGCCAAAACCTGTCTCTGTCGTTTTGCTGTGGGAATTATAACGAAGTTCATGGTGCTTGCGTTAATCCTGTAACCGAGTATTGTTGATCTTGATAATAAAAACAAAACAAACCAAGACAATAGGGAGAGAAAACACATGTCAAAACCACGCGTGTTCTCAGCCTTGGCGATTGCTTGTGCGATGATAACAACAACCCCAAGTGCTTTAGCGGATACTTATATTCATGCGGGCCGATTGCTAGATGGCAGCGGCGATAGCCCTCGTGAGCAAGTGACCATTATCGTTAAAGACAATCAAATCAGTGCTATTGAGGATGGCTTTATTAAACCTGAAGGCACGGAACATACCTTGATTGACCGCTCAAAGGCGACGGTGATGCCTGGTTTAATGGATATGCATACACATTTAACCTCACAGTTGGCGCCCGGCTCTTACATGGATAAATATACCCAAAACGAAGCCGATTTAGCATTTACCAGCACCGTCTATGCCAAAAAGACGCTGATGGCTGGCTTTACCACGGTGCGTAATTTAGGTGACAGTTTTAATGTGACCGCCTCGCTACGCGACGCCATTGCCGCTGGCAAAGTGATAGGCCCACGTATTTTTACGGCGACAAAATCGATTGCCACCACCGGTGGTCACGCCGATCCTAGTAACGGTTACCGCGACGACCTATCACCCGCAGTAGGTCCCGACCAAGGTGTGGTCAACGGTCCTTATGAGGCACGTCAGGCGGTGCGTAAACGTTATCAAGATGGTGCCGATTTGATCAAAATCACAGCCACCGGCGGTGTGTTAAGCGTCGCTAAGAGTGGGCAAAACCCACAATTCATGATGGATGAGCTGAAGGCTATCGTCGACACCGCGAACGACTATGGTATGAAAGTCGCCGTTCACGCTCACGGCAAAACCGGCATGTTACGCGCTGTCGAAGCTGGCGTCGCCTCGGTCGAGCACGGCACCTATATGAATAAAGAAGTGATGGATGCGATGAAAAAGCACGGCACTTACTTTGTACCTACCATCACTGCGGGCAAGTCAGTAGCGGAACGCGCTAAAATCGACGGCTACTTTCCAGCTATCGTGCGTCCTAAAGCCGCCGCCATCGGCCCTAAGATTCAATCAACTTTCGCCGAAGCCTATAAAGCCGGTGTGAAAATCGCTTTCGGTACCGATTCTGGCGTTTATGACCACGGCGAAAACTACCGTGAGTTCTTCTACATGGTTGAGGCCGGTATGCCTGCGGCAGAGGCGATTGTTGCAGCGACTCGTAGTGCCGCCGATCTGCTTGGTCAAGACAAGCTAGGCCAAATTAAACCCGGTTTTTACGCCGATATCATTGCCGTCGATGGTAACCCTTTAGACGACATCCAAGTGATGAAGTCGGTTAACTTTGTCATGAAAGACGGCAATATTTATAAGCAAGAGCTGTAACTATCGGAACTGCTCTAATAACTTGCTGACGTCTTGTTGAATGTCGTCAGCAAGTTCTTTCTCATAACCCTCGCGCTCATTGTCCATACGCCGAATCTCGGCTTTAGGGTATTGTTTACGTGCTTCATGCGTGGGCATGTGCTTAATTCGCTCATACATGGCATGCATGGCGGGATAGCGTTCGGAATACAGTGGCTTATTCTGTTCCACCATATGGTCTAACAGCACCACGATACGTAAGCAGCCTTCAGATAGCGGACATTGCTCTTGTTGCATCGCCTTAGCAATGGTCACAATGCTTTCCAATAGGTTTGCATTACGCTTATCGATAGCCTGCCGACGGCGTTTATTCTGCTGCTGCAAGCGCGCTAATAACATACCCGCATACACTGCTAGGGCGATAATAACGACCGCCCCCAGCACCATTAACAGCCAACCCCAAGTCGCGATTTGCACTAATTACTCCTCGTCATCCCAATCATCGTCGTCTAGTTCAATACCCAATTGCGCCGCTAATTGTTCATAACGCTCTGCTTTTTCATCGACATAAGCTTGTTCCGCTGACGTTAACGTTTGCTCGTCTTCAATACGTTGCAACAGCATTTGCAAACGTTGATCATTCTCTAACGCTTGTAATTCCCGCTCTGGGGTTAACTCATCTGATTTAATGGCATTATTCGTTGGCATTAACGAGATGGGCTTTTTACTGCCCTTGCGTTGATCCTGTATCGTCTTCTCGGCACTTACCGACTGTTGGCTCTTGCCAGCAGAATGACGGCTGCCTGAGGCCTTACCCTTGCCCTTTTTTTTGCCTAATTCCAGCGCACTACTTTGACTACCCGGCATTTTTGGCTGCTTCCGCGGCGCCAGTGGGCCGCCCGTACGGGTCTTTTTACGACGCGTCATGACGCGATTCCTATATGATGAACTTGGTAGGTATTGTAACCGATCCGGTCAACAGTGAATACGATACGTGAGGAGTGCAGGGGTAAACCGTGAAAATCAGGCAATAAAAAAGGCGATGTTGCCATCGCCTGATTTATTCTCATTACATAGCGCTTTTGCTTTGCTGAGAACGGTTGTCACATCTTCCGTGTTTTTCTTTGGCTCATCCGTAATCATTATTATTGTTATGATTGGGTTCTGATAGCCTTGATTATTATTATTACTCTCAGCTCCCTGGATTGCGTTTAAAGATACCGCTTTAAACTTCAGAACGCAACGGATAATCAACCTAATTGTTATTGTTTTGTGTTAATTATCACTGCTGTGTCAACACAGTCTTATTATTATTGTCTCTCGATACCTGTCGTCATAATGTCGTGATCTTTCTTGCATAAGGCGACTAACCTTGTCTCGAGTGGTTCCCAGCCTACTGGAACGAATATTTAATTCAACAACTTTTATCGTCTAAAAATCAATTTTTTTATAACTTTTAGTCTTTTTCGCTGAAAAAACCTCATAAATTCATAACAAAAGTAACAAGTCTGATCAGTTGTTTTGCTAGCGCTAGCATAAAAAAACGCCAACGCTCGTGAGGAGCGTTGGCGTTTCCAACATCAAGATAACGATAATCTTCTTAGTATAAACCGCTCAGATACTTAGATAATAAATCAATTTCTTCATCGGTCAGCTTTTGCGCAACGCCGCGCATCATACCGTTCATATCATTAGCACGTTCGCCAGCGCGAAAAGCTTTTAGCTGAGTGGCGGTATAAGCCGCGTGTTGACCTGAAATATCCGGGAATTTGGCCAACCCCATGCCGTCACCGCGTGGACCATGGCAACCGGTGCATGATGGAATTTTTGAATCTGGATTACCGCGCCGCCAAAGATCTTCGGCCTTAGCAATAATATCTTCAGGTGTGCTGCCAGGCTTCGCTTGTTGTGAAGCAAAGTATGCGGCTAAGTCAGCGATATCTTGTTCCGACAGATTGGCTACCTGTCCCATCATGATCGGGTTGTTACGCCCCTGCTCGCCACCCGTTTCGGCAGCTTGTTTAAAATCATGCAACTGCTTAGCCAAATACCCTTCATGTTGGCCGGCAATTTTAGGATACTGATCAGATGGCGCGTTACCATCCGGTCCGTGACAGGCAGCACAGACCTGCGACTTCTCTTTGCCTGCCTCGACATCACCTTCTGCTGCTTGAGCTGCTGCGGTCAAGCCACAGAAGATACCAATAAGCATCGCGAGTTTTTTCATGTTTTCTATCTCTTCCACAGATTAGCGCTGCTGCGTCTATTCACGATTAATGAGAATATCAGACGCTATTTTACACAAATCGCGTGAGGATTAAATGACTAATCCACTTTGTTTGTGTGGCTAACGTTGGCGCCAAGCTTAACATCGGTCATAATAGCAGCATCTACACGTCGCTTTCCCGCCAATTAAGAGGTAACCGTGGCTTCCGACAGTCTTGTTTTTCAAAACGCTAAGTTTATTACTAGCGCGCCAAACATCCGCCAGTTACCCGCCGACGAGGGTATCGAGATTGCCTTTGCTGGGCGCTCAAACGCTGGCAAATCAAGTGCACTGAATACGCTGACCCGACAACGAAGTCTAGCTCGTACTAGTAAAACGCCCGGTCGCACACAATTGATCAATGTCTTTGAGTTAACGCCTGGCAAACGTTTAATCGACTTACCGGGCTATGGTTTTGCCAAAGTACCGATGGCGGTGAAAGAAAAATGGCAACAATCACTGAGCGAATACTTACAAGAAAGGCGTTCGCTAAAGGGTTTGGTGGTGTTAATGGATATCCGCCATCCTTATCGCGAAGCCGACCAAGAATTGATTTACTGGGCGGTTGCCAGTCAAATTCCGGTGCTAGCGCTACTCACCAAAGCCGATAAATTGAAGCAAGGTGCGCGGAGTTCGACGCTGTTAAAAGCGCGCGAAGCGGCGCTCGCCTTCAACGGTGATGTCACCGTTGAAGCGTTTTCATCATTGAAGAAAACCGGTTTACCAGCATTAGAAGCGAAGCTCCATGACTGGTTTGATGCACTCGCTGACGGCTCACAAGTTGCCCCCATTGATGATGAATAGTGAGCAAACTATCCCAGCGAAGGCTTGGGCGTTACTGTTCCTCTTAGCGATAATATGGGGTGGTTCTTTCTTATTGATTAAAAAGGGTTTACTGGCTTATACCGCGACGGAAGTAGCGGCTCTGCGAATTGCCGCAGCAGGCTTAGTGCTGGCGCCGTTCGTTTTGCATCGATTACGCCACTTACGCGCCTCACATTGGCCAAAGCTGGTCTGTGTCGGTTTGGTCGGTAGCCTCATTCCGGCATTTATGTTTGCGCTGGCTCAAACCCAAATCAATAGCGGTGTCACCGGTGTATTGAACGCATTCACGCCGTTGGCCGCCTTAAGTTTAGGCGTATTGTTCTTTAAACAATCGTTAAATCGGCGCCAAGTCATTGGCTTGATCATTGGTTTATGTGGTTCCACATTATTGATCACTGCCAGTGCCAGCGGCGCTTTAACGGTCAATAGCTACGCCCTATTAGTCATTGTCGCGACCATTTGTTATGGCTTAAATCTGAACTTGATTAAGCACCACATTAGCGATTTACACCCGATCACCATCACCGGCGTGTCACTGTTGATAGTGAGCTTACCTGCGGTCGTTTATTTGTTCGCAGGCACCGATTTTTTAGCGCACACAGAAACCTCACAAGGTACTTTATCGTTAGTCGCTATCTTGTTTTTAGGCATCGTCGGTACCGCCGCTGCATTGGTAATTTTTAATCATTTGGTGCAACTGACCAACACCGTATTTACCAGCTCGGTCACTTACTTGATCCCAATAGTCGCCATGCTACTTGGGGTATTAGATGGCGAGCCTTTCTGGTTGCAACACGGATTGGGTATGGTGACAATTCTGGCCGGCGTATGGATAGCCAATAAGCGTGCCCGAAGCGGCTTAGCAGGACACCCTGAGCGCGAGTCCGAAACGTCCAACTAAATCACATAATATGCATCGGCTGCCTCGCAAATATCTCATGAAGCGAAAGATCACTACTTGTTTACAACAGGGTGTGTCCATCACTGAACACGCCCGCCATTCTAATTAACTTTCAATAAAAGTCAAAGCTGACGGGCGCAACTGAGCACTTATTAATCTTGCTAATTAAAGCCAGACATAAAAAAACCCGGCCAAATTGGCCGGGCTAAAGTCCTTACTAATCCAGGGAGAGAACATCTCGTGAGGCTTTCCGTCCGCCTCAGTAATTCTGACTCGGCCTCTGTAAAGAAGTTCAATTAATGCGCAACTTCTTTGCAAAAATTCCGTTAATGCGCCTCATCCCAGTTTTCGCCAATACCCGCTTCGGCAATTAAAGGTACGTCAATGTTAGCCGCCGACTCCATCACTTCGACTAATTGTTGAGTCACTTTTTCGGCTTGATCAGCTTTAATTTCAAATACCAACTCATCGTGCACCTGCATGATCATCCATGCATCGACCGAGTCGGCCTGCTGTTTTAACCACGCAGACACCTTTAACATCGCCTTCTTAATGATATCGGCGGCGGTGCCTTGCATCGGCGCGTTAATGGCTGCACGCTCGGCAGCCTTTCTACGGGCACCGTTACGCGCATTAATATCAGGTAAATGCAGACGTCGACCATAAATAGTCTCGACATACCCTTTCGCCGCTGCTTGCTCGCGAGTTTTTTCCATATAGGTCAATACGCCCGGAAAACGCTCGAAATACTTATCCATATATTGTTGTGCTTCATAACGCGGAATATCTAACTGGCGTGATAAACCAAAAGCTGACATACCGTAAATCAAACCAAAGTTAACGGCTTTCGCGCGCCGACGTTGCTCGGCACTAACGGCTTCAGCCTCGCAACCAAACACTTCGGCAGCGGTGGCTCGGTGAATATCTTGACCGTTTGCGAAAGCCTCTAGTAAGCCCTTGTCTTGCGACAAATGCGCCATGATCCGTAATTCGATTTGACTGTAATCGATAGCGACAATTTTATAACCATCAGCGGCCACAAACGCCTGCCGCACGCGTCGCCCTTCCTCGGTTCGAATCGGAATGTTTTGTAAATTCGGCTCAGTTGAAGATAACCGACCGGTGGCCGCGACCGCTTGCTGATATGAGGTGTGGATGCGTTGTGTACGCGGATTGACCATCTTCGGCAACTTGTCGGTATAGGTCGATTTTAGCTTCGACATGCTGCGATGCTGCAAAATCACCTCAGGCAACGGATAATCGTGAGCCAGCTCTTGCAGCACATCTTCGGCGGTTGATGCGGCACCTTTCGGTGTCTTTTTGATAATCGGTAGCTCAAGCTTCTCAAATAAAATCGCCTGCAACTGCTTAGGCGAGCCCAAGTTGAATGATTCACCCGCCATCTCGAAGGCTTGTTTTTCCAGTTTATCTAATTTCGTCGCCAATTCATGGCTTTGTTGATGCAAACGCTGAGCATCAATGCGCACACCGCGCTGCTCCATATCACACAAAACGCTCAGTAATGGCACCTCGATATCGGTTAATACCGGTACTAGTGACGCTTGTTGTTGAACCTCGTGCCAAAGCTTCTCGTGTAAACGTAATGTCACGTCAGCATCTTCGGCCGCGTACGGCGAGGCTTCATCTAAACGGATCTGGTCAAAAGTCAGTTGTTTTGCGCCCTTACCGGCAATAGCCTCAAAGCTAATCGGCTTATGATTCAAATAGTGTAAACTGAGTGTGTCCATGTCATGCCGTGAACCGACACTATTAAAGACATATGAGGCCAACATGGTGTCATTTAAAATCCCCTGCAGGCGAATGTCATAGCGACGTAAAATATGGCTATCGTACTTTAGATTTTGTCCGACTTTTTTCGGTTTTTGAGCCTCTAACAACGGCTTAAGCTGCTCCAATACCCAATCTCGTGGGAGTTGCTGCGGCGCATCAGGATAATCATGAGCAACCGGTATATAAGCAGCTTCACCCGCTTTCACCGCTAACGACACCCCAACCAGCTCGGCTTCCATATAATTTAATGAGGTTGTTTCGGTATCAAACGCAAAGTAATCGCTATCTTTTAAACGTTGCAACCATTCTTTAAACGCCGCTTCGGTGAGCACCGTTTGATAGCCATCACGGCTAATACCGGTTTCGACACTTTCTGATGGTTGTTCGCCCAAGGCTTGGTCGGTCGCCGCCCCGCTTTCTAACACTTCGCCTAACCAACGACGGAACTCACACTGTCCATATAGCTCGACTAGGCGGTCACGGTCGGCGGTTTGAATCGTCAGTTTATCGGGCGTTAGGGGTATTTCGACATCCAGCTTGATGGTGGCTAACTCGCGGGACATAAGTAACTGCTCACGATGCTCTCGCAATTTTTCAGGCATCGACTTAGCCCCACGAAAACTCAGACTGGCGACCGCGTCAGGATCTTCATACAGGTGCTCCACCGAAGCGAATCCCGCCAACATCGCTTGCGCGGTCTTTTCACCCACTTTCGGTAGCCCTGGAATGTTGTCAGAGCTATCCCCCATTAACGCTAAGTAATCGATAAATTGCTCAGGTTTAACCCCATATTTATTAAATACACCATCACCGTCTAACAAGGTATCAGTCATCGTATTAATAAGCATGACATGCTCATTCACCAGCTGCGCCATGTCTTTATCACCGGTACTAATCAGCGTGAAACGTCCTGCTTCGCTAGCTTGCCGCGATAGCGTACCGATCACATCGTCAGCTTCGACACCTTCGATACACAGTAACGGTAATCCCATCGCCTCAACAATCTGGTGCAAGGGTTCAATTTGGCGTCGCAATTCGTCGGGCATAGGTGGTCGGTGGGCTTTGTATTCGCTGTAAATATCGTTGCGAAAAGTTGGCCCCTTCGCATCAAATACCACCGCCATATGTGATGGCTGATAACGCTTTAACAGGCTACGCAGCATATTAACCACACCATAAATTGCCCCAGTCGCTTCGCCTTTGGAGTTTGTCAGGTGCGGTGGCGCGTGAAACGCACGAAATAGATAAGAAGAACCATCGACTAAAATAAACGGATTTTCGGGGACCTGAAGGCTCATGCGGGGATCTCAATGACGGTCAAAAAAGAATGCGCTAAGCATGCCACAGGCGCGCCGCAGACGCTAGCAAGGCGCTCGGCTTAAACTTGAACATGCTGTGGATAAGTCTGTTGACAAGGGAAAATTCTACCGGTTGAGACAATAAAGCTCAACAGCATGATTAAAACATAAAGTATTGTATTAAAAGGGATTTAAACAACTGCTAGATCCCGTACTACTTTTCTTATGTTATTATTTGCAGCTGTGGAAACTGCAATTGTACGGCGACTTGTTCGTTAACAGCGTAACAAAACAAGAGAGCTAGACTACCACACTGCCGCAAATGATCCAGCACTGTATTTGATCATTTTTAGAACGTTTAGCTGTAACTAAAGAAGGATTTAAGAGCAACAGAGTATGAGCCAGTGAAACAGCCTGCTATCGGTGATCCAGCACAACCGTTGAGCGTCGATTATTATCGCGACAATTATCGCTTTTTGCTCGAATGGGTGTACCAACATCATCGCCCGTTACTCGACGAAGATATGCGCCGAGACTATCATCGCTTTCAAGCGTTAAGCCGCGATAGCCAGTGCTTATTAGTACGTATGCTATCGCGCAAGCCGACATTATTCCGGCGCCCTCAGCTTGATTACCCAGAAATCGATGTCAATAACGCTATCAGCGAACTACAGCAACTCGGTTGGTTGGTGAGCGGTGATGACTTTCCCTACCAGCAATGGCTGCCATTGTTACTCAAATCAGAATTATTTGATGTCAGCCATCGCTATCAACTGACAACGATAAAAAGCACCAGCAAAGCACAACTGATCTCAGACTTAGCTAATCACTTCGACAGTTTGAGCGTTGCTCCAAAAAGTCCGGTTCACTGGTTTGCGCTGACCATCGCCGGACAATTTGCGCGCTTTCAATTATTGTTCTTTGGCAACGCCTATCAAGATCTGACGGAGTTTACCAAAACCGCACTGGGGCATGTCCGCTATGAGCAATATACCATTCGCGACGACGCGGTTTTCCCCGATCGGCAAGCGTTACAGCAGTATGCCGATTGGCAACAATTAAAGCAGCGCTGGCGACAGGCCGACGCCGATCCACAACGGCAAATCGCACTCGCCCAACAGTTGCTATTAGCGCGACCCGCAATTGGTGATAGCTTACTCGTGGTCAGCCAAAGCTCGCGTATCAGTAATCGTATAGCTCGCCATCTGGAACGATTACAGCAACTCGATAGTGCTCTGCAATGGTATCAATTGAGTCAACGCCACCCGGCACGCGAACGACAAGTTCGTATTCTGGCAAAGCAAGGGCAATTGCAAGCAGCATGGCGGTTGTATCAAAAAATTTGCGAAGATCCTTGGAATATCGAGGAAGTCGAAAACCTAAAAAGCGTCGCTAAGCAGTTAGCCAAAGCCTTACGACAACCGTGGTCTCCGTCGCGCCCCATCGCAGTAGCGGAACAGCAGTTGAATCTGCCCACCAACAGTGACGTCGAGCAAGCGGTGCTGGCACACTATCAACAGCAGGGTTGGCAAGGCATTCACGGTGAAAATTGGCTACCACTCAGTCTTTACGGTTTGGCGTGTTGGGACATTATTTTTAGTGACCAAACACAGGCATTTTGTCATCCCTTCCAACGCGCACCCCGTGATTTACTCAGTCAGCGCTTTTATCATCGCCGACGGCAACTGTTCGAGCAACGCTGGCAGCAATTACAGCAGCAGCCTTCGCAAGTGCTAGCCAACATGCTCAGTCATTTCAATGACAAGCACGGTATCGCTAACGACTTCGTTGTCTGGCCGCGCCTAACGGCAACATTAATTAGCACGTGGTTTAACGCCTTAACGCCGACTCAATGGCAATATATTTGGCAATATCTGGCGTTTGACTATCGTCACCATCGTAGCGGTTTTCCTGACTTGTGGTTGCTTCATCCGCAGCACGGCATCAAGCTCATCGAGGTCAAAGGCCCAGGCGATCGCCTGCAAAGTCATCAACGACGTTGGCTAGCAAGGCTGCAAGCGGCTCAGCTAACCATTCAGGTCTGTTACGTGAGTTGGTGCGATTAAACCGTTAACGGCGGCCAAATAATTGCTGCACCAAACCTTGCTTTTGTGACTTATCGGGCCCAGCTTGTAGCCATGACTGCCAGATAAGAGTGAGTACATACTTACTTGATTCATCAAAGCTTACGGCGGAGGATAAGTTAATCGGTGATTGCCTAACACGAGCCAACTGGGTAGGTGTTTGCGTCACCTGCCACAGCCCGATCAATTGTGCGTAGCTTTGCCATAACGGCGGCAAGGCCGAATGGACAGCCGCTGACGGAGATGAAAGGTTCGATGTGGTAGTACGACAGTATTGCTGAATCGCTTCGGCGGTTTGTTTAAAACGCTGCTTTTGGCGCGTGCGATAGGCTAATAAATCATGGTTGCCGAGACCATTCTCTAACGTTAGCGTCAAGCTCGCTAACGGCAGCAACAACGGTTGTAGCTGGCAACTCAATAGCAGCTCGACTAATGCCTCAAGACCCTCGACCTGAGGACGTCTTAATTCGCGCTGAACACGCTCAAACCAGCCCGCGATGGCCTGCTCCAATAAGCTTAAGTAGATCGCCTCTTTGCTATCGAAATAGAGGTAAAGCGTGCCCTTTGCCAGGCCACAACGCTGTGCGATTTGTGCGGCGGTAGGTAGCTGCTGCGGCTGGCTTAAAAATAGTTCAGTGGCGGCCGCCAAAATGCTCTCGCGTCGTTGTTCTTTCTGTTTTGGTTGTCGCGCTCGTTGATGAGCACCCGCTACCTGGCCCCCAGACTCTTTGTTCATTGCCGCCTCCATTGCCATGAATCACTCGGACGTTAGCGATTCGGTGACTCGCCCAGTTGCTGTTGCAACTGCGTTAGTACTCGGTTGGTATCGGGTTTATTGCCATCATGCCACAATACATAGCTATAAGCTGCCTGCTCGACCAACATACCTAAACCATCTTGCCGACGTTTGATGCCACAATCAGCCGCCCATTGCAGAAACTGCTGCGCGGCTTGACCATACATCATGTCGTACACGCGTCCCTCTGACTTGACCAACTGCTTAGGTAGACAAACGCGCTCGCCTTGCAAACTCATGCTGGTTGCATTTATCAGCAAGTCGACAGCACTACAAGCACTGACCTCTGCTGCTGCTTGCACCGGCGCGCCGCGAGCCTGCCACAGCGCCGCAATCCGCTGCGCTTTATGGTGAGTTCGATTAACCAAGGTGATCTGCGCTACCCCAGCCGCCAGTAAACTTCCAATGACCCCTTGCGCGGCGCCGCCAGCGCCTAAAATACAGACGCTCAAACCGGTCAAACGCTCGCCATCACGTTGCAGATCAGCAACTAACCCTAAACCATCGGTATTGTCTCCCAATAATTGTCCGTGCCCTAATGGCACCAAAGTATTGACCGCTTTGGCTTGTTGCGCGCGCACCGTGACATGGCTACAGAGTTGATAAGCTAGGCCTTTAAACGGCGTAGTCACATTAGCGCCAGCGCCCCCCTCGCGAAAGAATCTGGCGACCGCGCGACGAAACTGCCCGGTCGATGTTAAACTACAGCAATAATTCAGTTGTTCTCGACGCTGATTAGCAAACGCTTGATGAATTAGCGGCGAACGGCTATGACTGACCGGATTTCCAAATAGCGTAAATCGATTCATGTTTAATCTACTAAGACGAAAAAAAGCAGCACCGGACACACCCGATGCGGTGACCACACCCTACCAACAATTGGCTGGTGAAGTGGGTGTAAAAGCTATGGCTAATCGCTTTTATGACATTATGGAGCAAGATCCGCAAGCAGCAGAGTTGTTAGCCATACATCCGCAGCCATTAACTGCCATTCGCGAAAAGTTTTTTGAGTTTTTAAGCGGTTGGTTGGGCGGGCCCAACTTATTTGAGGAAAAGTACGGTCATCCACGCTTGCGCGCTCGCCATTTACCCTTCCGTATCGACGAAAAGATGCGTGATCAATGGCTTTACTGTATGTATCGGGTATTAGATGAGCAAGTGCAAGACGACCTGTTGAAAATGCAATTACGTAGTCGTTTTACTGCACTCGCCCATCATATGATCAATTGCTAAGCGAGCACCTTTAACCAATCGCGCGCATGCAGATAATAGTCGGTTAACATCGACTCCGGCGTACCCGGTTCGGCTTGCCACTGATATTGCCAACGCGCCAACGGCGGCATCGACATCAAAATCGATTCGGTGCGACCACCGGTTTGCAAACCAAATAGCGTACCGCGGTCCCATACCAGATTAAATTCGACGTAACGACCACGACGATACAACTGGAATTGTCGCTCGCGCTCGCCATACGGCAGGTTTTTGCGACGTTCGACAATCGGTAAATAAGCCGTTAAATAAGCGTCACCAACGGCACGCATGATCGCGAAAGCCTCGTCAAACGGTCTATCGTTCAAGTCATCAAAGAAAATACCGCCAACGCCGCGAGTTTCATCGCGGTGTTTTAAAAAGAAATACTCGTCGCACCAACTTTTAAACTTCGGATAAAGTGCTTCATCAAACGCATCCAACGCGTCTTTACAGACTTGATGCCAGTGCAGAATATCTTCATCAAACGGGTAGAAAGGCGTTAAATCGAACCCACCACCAAACCACCAAACGGGTTCTTCACCCGGCTTTTCGGCGATAAAAAAGCGCACATTAGCATGTGACGTCGGTACATACGGGTTGTGTGGGTGCATAACCAACGACACACCACAGGCATTGAAGTTACGACCGGCTAACTCGGGACGGTGCGCGGTTGCTGAGGCTGGCATTTTCTCGCCAAAAACGTGCGAAAAACCAACCCCACCTTGTTCGAATAGCTGACCATCTCGAATGATGCGTGAACGCCCGCCGCCGCCGCCATCACGTTGCCAACTGTCCTCGCTGAACGCGGCGCCACCATCGGCTTCACTCAGAGCCTGACAAATCTTATCCTGCAAGGCCATTAAGTAGGCTTTGACAGGCGCTAACTGCTGTTCACTCATGTTTAACGAACCACCTGACCGGTTAAAGGATTAATAATGGTAGACGGCGAACTTGCGCCTGCCACTGCGTCATCCATTACCCAAGCCAGTTCGTCGTTAAACTCCGTCTTAACCGCTTCGAAGCTGGTTAAAGACGGCTGCTGATGCCGGTTAGCACTGGTCGATACGATCGCACTATTAAGCTGACGACACAGCTCCCGGGCAGGTTCATAAGCGGTTACGCGACAGGCGATAGTATCGAATTGCCCACGTAATAAGGGCGAAACCGATTGTCGTGCAGGTAACAGCAACGTCACCGGACCCGGCCAGTGAGAAAACACACTAAAGCGTTTGTCTTGGGGAATGGCATTGTCGTCAACGAAAGGTAGCAATTGACTATAGTCAGCGGCAAGTAGAATAAAGCCCTTTTCTTGAGGGCGTTGCTTTAGATCAAGCAATTGCTGTAAAAATACGTCTTCTCGAGGGTCACAACCGAGTCCAAATACGGCTTCGGTCGGATAAGCAATCAGCCCTGTTGCAAAGGCCTCTCGTGCCGCCTGCCAATCATGCATGATGTGTTTTACTCCGCAGCCATTAAAAAGCTTAATTATACGTCTTCCAATTTATGACCGCACGATTTTCGCGCACAGACGAGTTGCGCTCGCCCTTGCTGCTGCTTTTTCATCATTACTGGGTAATCGCAGGCGGGGCAAACTTTCGCTAAAGGCGGATAATTAACCGCGAATTGGCAGCTGGGATATTGGTTGCAGGCATAAAAGCGCTTGCCATACTTACTGGTGCGCTCTACCAGTCGCCCGGATTCGCACTCAGGGCAGTCAACCTCGGTTTGCTCAGGACTGTCAGCTTCGGCAACAAAATGACAATCAGGAAAATTCGCACAGCCAACAAAAAATCCGTAGCGGCCCTGCTTTAGCAGTAACTCGCCACCACATTGCGGACATTCAACGCCTAAGCTTTGAGGCTCTAACTGGCTATCATGCAACGGCTGGGTGTGCTGACATTTGGGGTATGCACTACAAGCCCAAAAACTGTCCTGACCAACATGCTTGATTCGCATCGCGGCACCACATTCAGGACAGGGCTTCTCATTAGCTTCAAGACTCACGACAAACTCCCGCGCATTAATCAATTAGCAAGCCGAATAATAACGGTACGGATAGCAAAGATATAAGGATAACACATTGAAAGTCGTAAAAATCAGCGAGAAAAAGTGATTACCGCCACCGCAGTGACGGTATTGAGATAAACCCCGCTGTTTGGCTACAGCGCCGGTTATCGACTAGTGCAAGACGCCGTCAGCCTCTTCAAAGAGCAGGCCTTCCATCTGGTCGTAAGCCGCTTCGTGACCGGGAACATTAAACAACACCATCAATACCACCCACTTTAAGTCGTCGATGGTAAATTGCGGCGTATCTAGCTCCATGACCCGATCGATGACCATTTCGCGCGTACTAAAATCAAGCACACCTAAGCTTTCCAGATACATCAGAAAGCCGCGACTCTGGCAATCCATACGAGCCATTTCATCGGCAGTGTAAACCCGAGTTGAGGTCGCCGGTGACTGCGTCAGATAAGGCTTACTTTGACTGTCTTGCAAGTCAGCTAACCGCTCTAACCAAGCAAGGGCTTTATAGATTTCCTGACGATGAAAACCTGCACGGGTCAGTTCTTCGGTCAGTTCATCATGGTCTACTACCACTTCCGTTTCTGAATGAATATAGTTTTCAAACAGATACATGAGGATATCAAACATCGTCAGCGCCTCCCCATTTTTATATAGCCAGCCGGAACAGCTTCAACACGACCAGCAATTTCAAGCAACAACATTTGCTCACTGACTTCGGCTATGGACAATCCAGTAAGCTCAACCAGACGGTCTAATGATGTTGCTTCATTTCCCACATTAGCTAACAATTTCTGGCTTGCCAAGCCTTTATTGTCGCTACTCGGTGCCTTATTCATCGGTTTTTGCGAACTAACGACCGGTTGCGGCTGTTTTTCAAGTATCGGTAATAATTCATCCAGCCCTTGCTCGCCTGTCATCAAAAACGCACCCTGCTGAATCAACCGATGACAGCCATCGTACGCACTGTTCCACATGGAACCGCTGAAGGCGGCGACATCTCGATTCTGTTCCAGTGCATAAGCCGCCGTCGTCATCGAACCACTGGCGAGCGTGGCTTCCACTACGGTCGTTACCTGGCTTAATCCACTAATAATACGGTTGCGGCGCGGAAAATGATCGCTTTTTGCCGGACTTCCTGGAATAAACTCGCTTAACAACAGCCCTTGCTCCGCGATCTGCTGTTGTAGCAAACGGTTGCGGCGTGGGTAAATATAATCGCACCCAACCCCGAGTACGGCGATGGCTCGACCATGCGCCAATGCACTACGGTGCGCGGCAGCATCGACTCCCATTGCCAAGCCACTTACCACCACCCAGCCGCGTTGACAGCACTGCTGAGCCAGCCAAGCCGCGTTATGCAAACCGGTTGTTGATGCTTTTCGGCTACCCACAATAGCCACCGCAGGCTGCTGTGCTAAACGGATATCGCCGTGATAGAACAAGATAACGGGCGGTCTCTTAATTTCTCGTAACAGCGTCGGATAATCCCGACAACCGATGTGCGTCCAGCCTCGCCCCTTCACGCCAAGAAAACGCTCGGCAAGCCGCTGTAATGGCACGACTCGCCGCTGAATATCAACGTCTTGCTCGATAGCGATAATCGCTGCTTGCGATGATCGCTGCGTTAACATCGGCGCCCAGCGCCGTTGTACTTGAATTGGCGCACTGGCTAGCGCCATCGCCAATGCCAATAGTCGTTGTTGCATGGACTGTCTTTTACCCCCCAAAATGCGCTAAAATTAGTGTAGTTGAAGCAAGCAAGATGATTGATATGGCAAAGTTAGCAGTATTAAAGTATCCCGATGAACGGTTACGCACCGTGGCAGAGCCCATCGCACAAGTCGACGAGGCGCTGCGCACGACGATTGACGACATGTTTGAGACTATGTACGAGTCGCAAGGTGTGGGGTTGGCTGCAACCCAAGTCGATGTTCATAAGCGATTGTTCGTCGCTGACTGTAGCGAAGATCAGAACGAGCCACTGGTGTTTATCAATCCTGAGATTACAGAGTCTGAGGGCGATTTCACCAACGAAGAAGGCTGTCTTTCTTTTCCCGGCGTTTACGCCAAAGTTGAACGCGCTAGTAAAGTCACCGTCTCGGCGTTAGATAAACACGGCGAGCGTTTTAGTAAAACCGCCGAAGGCCTATTGGCAATTTGTATTCAACACGAAATCGACCACCTGAACGGTAAACTGTTCGTCGACTACTTATCGCCATTAAAGCGTGAGCGCATCCGCAAAAAATTAGAAAAAGAGCAACGCTTACGCGAGAAGATGGTGGACGCTTAAACATGCGCATTGTTTTCGCCGGTACGCCAGAATTTGCCGAACGTCATTTAGCGGCGTTACTCGCTCAGCCCGAACTAGAGGTGGTAGCCGTTTATACGCAGCCTGATCGCCCCGCTGGACGTGGTAAACACTTGCAAGCCAGTGCGGTTAAGCAGCTCGCCATACAGCACGATATTCCCGTAGAACAGCCGTTGAGTCTGAAAGCTAGCGATAGCCAGCAACGCTTAAGCCAATACCAAGCCGACGTCATGGTGGTGGTTGCTTATGGTTTGCTATTGCCGCAAGCGGTGTTAGATATACCCAAGTTTGGCTGCATCAACGTGCACGGTTCGTTATTACCGCGTTGGCGCGGTGCAGCGCCAATTCAGCGTGCTATTTGGGCCGGCGACCCAGAGTCGGGCGTGGCGATCATGCAAATGGAAGCCGGCTTAGACACCGGCCCAGTGTTGCTAGAGCAACGTTGCCCTATCAGTCCAGACGACACTAGCGCCAGCTTATACAGTAAGCTGGCAGAGCTAGGTCCGCAGGCGTTAGTCAATACCCTGCTAGCGTTACCCGAGCGACAACAGCAGGCGCAAGCACAAGATGACTCGCTTAGCACCTACGCGAAAAAACTTAGCAAAGAAGAAGGCCAGTTTGATTGGTCGCAATCGGCGGCGCAATTGGAACGTAACGTGCGCGCCTTCACGCCTTGGCCCAGTGCATGGTTTAGTGTTGCTGGACACATAATTAAAGTGCAACAAGCCGAAGTTGTCGCTGGCGATAGCAAGGCTCCAATAGGCCAAATTTTGCGCGCTGACAAACACGGCATTGTCGTGCAGACCGCAGACCAAGCGCTTGCCATCACGCGCTTGCAACCACCCGGGAAAAAGCCGATGAGCGCTGCCGATGCGCTTAATGGTCGGGCCGACTGGTTTAGCCCAGGACAATCATTATTGTGAATTTATCCGCTAAAGCATCCTCTCAAACGCAGGCATCCGGTGCGCAAAGTCGTGCTGTCGCAGCCTTAGCCTTGTTTCAGGTATTGGAAAATGGTCGTTCATTAAGCGATGCCCTGCCACAAGCTAGCCGTCAACAGCAGTTAAATGCGCGCGATCAGGCCTTAGCTCAAGCAATTTGCTACGGCGTACTACGTCACTTACCGCGTTACAATGCCTACGCCAATGCGTTATTAGAAAAGCCCTTACGCGCTAAAATGAAGCCGCTGCATTACTTATTGCTGGTCGGTATTTATCAAATTGTCGGTTTAAATACGCAAACCCATGCCGCCGTTGCAGCAACCGTAGAAGCCGCCGTGTTACTCAAATTGCCACGTCACAAGGGCTTGGTAAACGGCGTGCTACGTAACTTTCTGCGTAATCAAGCCAGCATCGAACAGCAAGTTGATAGCGATGATTTAGCTCATCCGCGCTGGCTACAACAGCGCTTAATTGACAACTACGGGCAACAACGCGCGACCGACATTATGCAGGCTAATAATCAACAAGCGCCCATGTGGTTGCGGGTTAATCTAGCTAAACAAACACGCACCGACTATCAGCAGCGCTTACAACAGCAAGGCATCGATAGTGTTGCCGACCCACATGTTGCGTCAGCACTGCGGTTAACACACGCTGTCGCAGTACAGCAGCTGCCAGGTTTTGCTGAGGGTGACGTTTCGGTACAAGATGTTGCCGCCCAAGCTTGCGCAGCCTTGCTACAACCACAAACCGGTCAGCGCGTATTAGACTGCTGTGCGGCACCTGGCGGCAAAACCGTCCACATGCTAGAGCATTGCCACGGCGAGTTAAGCATGACCGCGTTAGATGTCGACGAGCGTCGCCTGCAACGCGTCGACGAAAACCTAAAGCGCGGCGGTTATCAGGCCCAGTTAGTTTGCGCCGATGCCGCGGCTACCGATAGTTGGTGGGATGGACAGCCGTTTCAAGCCATTTTGCTAGATGCACCCTGCTCGGCTACCGGTGTTATTCGTCGCCACCCCGATATCAAATGGTTGCGCCGCGCTGACGATATCGCTACGTTAACAGCTACTCAACAGCGCTTGCTGGATAACTTGTGGCCGACACTAGCCGTTGGCGGACGCTTACTTTATGCCACCTGCTCGGTCTTAACCGATGAAAACAGTGCGCAAATAGCGGCATTCTTAGCACGGCATGCGGATGCCCGACTACTGCCTATTGCAACAGCAGATAACCCTGTTGCGGGTGTCCTTGAGGGTTGCTGGCAGCGCCTACCGGGAACAGCTGAGGGCGATGGCTTCTTTTACGCAGTGATGGAAAAACAAGCATGAAAATCATTATCTTAGGCGCAGGCCAAGTGGGTGGAACATTGGCCGAAAATTTGGTCGGTGAGCGCAACGATATCACTATCATCGATACCGATACTCGCCTGCTAGAAGGGCTTCAAGATAAGTTCGATTTACGTGTGGTAGTCGGCCATGGCGGCCATCCCGATACCCTGCGTCGTGCCGGCGCTGAAGACGCCGACATGCTAATAGCGGTGACCAGCAGCGACGAAACTAATATGATCGCATGCCAAATCGCTTACACCATGTTCAATACGCCGACCAAAATCGCGCGTATTCGCTCAGAAGAATATATCCGTTTTAAAGATCAGCTATTCCACAATCAAGATATTCCAGTCGACCACATCATCTCGCCGGAACAACTAGTGACCAGTTACATTAAACGCCTGGTCGACTACCCAGGAGCGTTACAAGTCATGGAGTTCGCCAGTGGCCGCGCCAGCTTGGTAGCGGTTAAAGCCTATTACGGCGGCAAGCTGGTTGGTCATGCTATCTCGACGTTACGCGAGCATATTCCCAATATTGATACCCGGGTTGCCGCCATTTTCCGTCAAGGACAACCGATCAAGCCCATGGGTACTACGGTTATCGAAGCCGACGATGAGATTTTCTTTATTGCCGATACCCGTTACGTACGCACCGTGATGCAAGAGCTACAAAAGCTCGAGAATCAATATCGCCGTATCATGATTGTTGGTGGTGGTAATATCGGCGCAGGGTTAGCTAAACGTCTTGAAGACGACCATCGCATTAAGCTAATCGAACGCTCGCAAGAACGAGCCGAATTACTATCTCAACAACTTGAGCACACCTTAGTGTTCTGCGGCGATGCTTCCGATCAAAAGCTGCTGATGGAAGAGCACGTTGAAGATACCGATGTATTCATTGCGGTAACTAACGACGACGAAGCCAACATCATGTCGGCGATGTTAGCCAAGCGCATGGGCGCCAAAAAAACCATGGTATTGATTCAGCGTAATGCCTACGTTGACTTGGTTCAGGGTGGCGATATCGATATCGCTATCTCGCCACAACGCGCCACGGTATCGGCACTGCTAACGCACGTCCGACGTGGCGACATTGTGAATGTTTACTCACTGCGTAAAGGTGCTGCCGAGGCCATCGAAGCCATCGCCCACGGCGACGAAAATACCTCGAAAGTGGTTGGTAAAGCCATCCGCGACATTAAGCTGCCAGCGGGCACTACTATCGGTGCCGTGGTGCGCGGTAACGAGGTGATGATGGCACATAACGAAACCATTCTTCAGTCTGACGACCACGTCATCTTGTTCTTAGTCGATAAGAAGTATATCGGCGAGGTCGAGCGGTTATTCCAGCCCAGCGCCATGTTCTTTTAACGTTGGGCTACTGTGCTAGCTAGGGAATTACGAACGCCAAAATGTTGGTGTGAATAGCACCAACAGAGTGAACACTTCCAAGCGTCCAAACAGCATAGCAATCACCAAAAACCACTTACCTAAACCCGGTACATCGGCGTAGTTGGCGGCGACGCTGCCCAACCCCGGCCCTAAGTTATTCAAACAGGCAGCGGTGGCTGAGAACGCACTAACTTCGTCTAAGCCAACCGCCAGCAAGCCCAGCATGACGACCACAAACACCAACGCATAAGCCGAAAAGAAGCCCCAAATGGCCTCGATGACACGGTTAGGTAATGCACGATTGCCTAATTTCACCGAATAAACCGCTTTCGGGTGCACTAAGCGGTTCAGTTCACGAATGCCCTGACGGTATAACAGTAATACCCGGATCACCTTCAAGCCACCCGCGGTGGAACCGGCGCAGCCGCCAATAAAGCTGGCAAACAACAAGAGTAAAGGTAAAAACACCGGCCAGGCGGAAAAGTCAGCGGTCGCAAAACCCGCGGTTGTACTGATTGAAACCGACTGCAATAGCGCTTGGTCAAAGGTTTGTTCGGTATTGCTGTAAACGTCGTGCGAAAGTAACGTGAAAAACACCACCAGCATCAGCACCGACAAAATAACGATAAAGGCCTTGCTTTCAGGGTCGCGCCAATACATCAGTAGCGAACGTTGTGTCACTGCGGCATAGTGCACTGCAAAATTAACCCCCGACAACAGCAAAAACACCACGCAAATCATATTAATTTGGCTGCTGGCAAAATAGCCCAAACTGGCATCGTGGGTCGAAAAACCACCAATCGCGACCGTCGAAAATGCATGGCAAATGGCGTCAAACCAACTCATGCCAGCAAAGGCGTAAGCGCTGGCGCAAGCGATGGTTAAAAACAAATAAATAAACCACAAATGTTTAGCCGTGTCGGCGATACGGGGAGTCATTTTGGCGTCTTTTAACGGCCCCGGCATTTCCGCCCGATACAACTGCATGCCACCGATACCCAGCATCGGCAAAATGGCCACCGCTAACACGATGATACCCATACCACCAAACCATTGCAGTTGCTGCCGATAGAACAGAATGCTGTGTGGCAAACTATCTAAACCGGTAATCACCGTAGCACCGGTGGTGGTGAGGCCAGAAAACGATTCAAACACGGCGTCGGTAACCGACAACGGCAATTCGGTGGTCAAAATAAAGGGTAAGGTACCAACCGCACCCAGTACCGTCCAAAACAGCACCGTCAATAAGAAACCATCACGCGCCTTTAAGTCGGTGCGCACGTGGCGCTGCGGATTCCATACCAAAAAGCCAATAATCAAGCTGATGACAAAGCTGGCAATAAACGCTAGTCCACCGCCGTCACCATAGATTAACGCCACCACCGCAGGCGGCAATAGCGTGAAAGAAAAGACGCCAATGAGCATCCCAAGAATACGTAAAATGCCACGATAACGCATATCAGCCGGTCGCCTCGGTCTGCACTCGTCCTTGCGTCTGCGCCAACAAATCGGTGTCTAACATATCGCGTTTTTCAGGCTCCAAACTGATGGTCAAGTGAATGCTGGCACCATAATCGCTAGCAATTAACATGGCTTGATGACGATGTAGTACATAGTCAACGGCACTTTGGTCAGCATAATCGCAACGTAATTGGTAACGCCGACGCACAACCCGATGACTAACCGGTAAGCTCTTTAAGCTCTCGACGACCACCTGCGTGTATGCACGTTGCAAGCCGCCAGTGCCCAACTTAATACCACCAAAATAACGTACCACGACCACCGCAATCTCGCCGATACGTTGATTCAGTAGAACATTCAGCATCGGCCTGCCCGCCGTTCCCGAGGGCTCACCATCATCGCTACAAGCGTAACTTTGACTGTCTTCTGGCGCCCCAGCAATGGCCGCCGTGCAGTAATGGCTCGCGCCCGGCCAGCGTTGTTTTACACGCAACAAAAACTGTTGCGCAGCCGCACTGTCGGCTACCGCTGCCACACAGGCAATAAATCGACTCTGTTTAATCACCAGTTCGTGTTCATGATCACGCGCCGGTATCGGGTATCCAGCCACTAAGTTATCCTGCTACTCGACTCAGATTGTCACTATGGTTCGCTCGCACCACTACATTATCCTCGACGCGAATGGTACCTAACAATCGAAATTGTTCGACTCGTTGCCAATCGATTTGTCGACGGTGGCGCGACTCTGCCAGTCTTTGTAGCAGACTGTCAATAAAATAGACACCCATACCGATACGAAACACCTGCCTCGGCGCCACCGTCAGCGTCGTCTTAAGCTGCGGTAAATGCGCTGGCGGCGGGATCGGTGTACCGCGTTCGTCAGCCAAATAGGCGCCCACATCACGCGCTTGTAAGCCCACTAAACAAGCACTTTCGTAAGGCATAAAGTATTGTGTTAAACGCTGCTCAACAATGTCCTCAGGCGCCAGTTTAATCAGCCCGAATGCGCACAGTAAATTGGCTAACTGCTGTTGCGCTAACGATTCGATGTCAGCATAGGCAGTACCTGGGGTTAAATGCCCGACCAAAGCCAAGGTAACTTGCTCAAGAGCCACCATTAAGTCGGCGGCGTCATCATCACGCGTGCAATAAGTTCGCGTTATAGCGGCAGCATAACCAGCAAAATCAGCGCCACCATCAATCAACATCAGTCGTTGTCCAGCACTTTGCCGCTGTTGCAACTGCACAGCGTAGGGTAATTCGGATTCGCGTAAGCCGCTGCCACGTAAGTAAGCTAACCAACAAGTAAACTCCGACGCGCCGCCAGTAAACGCTTGTGCAGCTAATTCTTGGCCAGCAAGTGCACGACGTGCAGCGTTACCGATGCAGGCTAACTCATAGTCGCTTTTAATTACGCGTCGGTAATTTAAAAAGTTGATCAGCGATTCCGGATTGATGTGCTCAAAACCCAGCGCCTTTGCCACATCGATATGCTCGCCTAAATAAGCCGCTTGCTGCTTATGATAAGGCAGAAAGCGTTCGATGGCCTCCGGCGTGTTGATGTAATCAATTAACCAACCTAACCCCTGCAATTGGCGTAATAAGGGTTGTAACAACAGCTTTTCGGTGGGCGTAGCATGGATCACTAATAATGGCGCTTGCTGCTCGCGTAATACCAGCCAACTCTGCGGTTGTTGTGGCAGCGGCAACCATTGGCAAAAATAGGGATTGGCTTTAAATGGGTATACCCGGTCATCAAAAAAATGCCGTTTTAGCTGTCCCGCATGAATCGCCAAGGTGGTCAGCGATTCTCGCGCTAACGCTTGTTGATAACGTTGTTGCAGCAGTTGTATGTGGTCTTGGTACAGCGTTGCAAGCTCAAGCCAAGCTGGGGTCATCGCGCTGCCCTCGCCTTATGTTGTTTACATCAGGGTCGCCAAATCAGGTTTTTCACGATTAATCCTGTTTGCTAATGGTCATCTCGACCAAGGCATCAAAGATGTTCTCGTTACCACCATTAATTAATTGATAAATCTGCTGATACGCTAACACCGCTTTCAAATAATCGCGAGTTTCGTGATAAGGCACCAGCTCAATCCAAATGTCTAAGGGCATCGGCTGGTCCGGTAACCAATCTCGTACACGGTAGTACCCCGCGTTATAACTGGCGGTCGCTAACACCCAATTACCGTTCATACGCGCTTTTAAATCCCCCAGATAAGCGGTGCCTAAGCGCGTATTCAAACTCGGATTATGCAGTTCCAGCCGCGACACCGACTTTTTATGCAAATACTTAGCGGTACTCGGTAGTATTTGCATCAGCCCGCGCGCCCCGGCACTCGAATAAGCATCATTACGAAACGCACTTTCCCGACGAGTAATAGCTAATGCCCAGTTAACATCCTTGTTCGGCGCCCCGCCGTAAATCATCATAATAGGCTAACGGAAAGCGGATCTTAACGGCGTCATAGTAGCCAGCCTGCGCCAAACCGAAAATAGCCTGATCGTGCCAACCCCATTGATTAGCGACAATCGCGGCAGCCTGCTGCTCACTCACCGACAACTGCGAAAGCAAATATTGCCATTCGCGGCGCGCCGCCACCGGCCGTTCTAACTGCAAAAATTCGTAGGCGCGCTGTGCCGCGGGCATGTTAACAATCTTGCGTAACACAGTGGGCGCCACCTGTATGGGGTCCTGCGCCAAACTGACCGGTTGTTTTAACCAAGCGGCTGCCAAGAAACCGTAATAATGCCGTTCGTCGGCTAAATCCATGAACAGCCCTTGTGCAGCTAAGGGGTCGCCCTCCTGTTCCAGTGCTCGGGCACGCCAGTAACGCCATATATTGCCTTGTTGCACAGTACTCGGTAAACGCCCGATCAACTGTAATAAACCGGCATAATCCTGCTGCCGTAGCAGCTCCGCTAAACGCCATTGTAAAACTCGTTCCGACAGGTTTTCCGGCGGAATGCGTTGTTGCCAAACTAAGGCTTGCGGATGTTCTTCGACACTCAGCGCCACCGCAAAGGCATCATAAATACGTTGCCGCTGTTCATAACTAAAAGCAACTTTACGGGCTGCTTGTTTAAACGTTTCTAAAGCTAAATCAGGATCGCGCCAGATTAACCGACGTAACGCATAGGTAATGATTTCAGCTTCTTGTTCGGGAAACTGACCCGGATAACGCTGCAGATGACTCACTTGACTAGGATCACGACGCACCTCGTAATAGCGGTCAGCCAAATAACGTTGCGGTTCCGGTAAAAGCCCTTGTAAATATGGGATAAGGGAGTGGCTACCGCCCTCTGCGGCCAGCTGTATACGCTGCCATACCAGCGCCGGCGTTAATTGCTGCTGTTCTCGCCAGAGCGCAAACACCGGATCACACTCGGAGGGCAACGATTCGCCGTGCAGCCATAAGTTTTTTACCGCTGTATTGAAGGTGGCCGCGTCTATGCCTTGCTGGTGCTGATAAGTCAGATAAAGACATTGGTGTTCGGTCGACCCGGGCTGACGAAAATCACGCAAAAAGCGCTCACCCTCGTCTTTTTTAGCTAAATAATCAAGCCAGCGACCGCGCAACTGCCAATCCAGCGGCGAGCCTTGATACTGCTCTAAAAACGCCACAACGCGGTCTTCATTGGCCAAATAACCGACCCGCTGTAAGCGGATAAGCTCCAAATAAGGCGTCAGCGGGTAGTCGTCTAATTGCTGTAACAAGCGCTGATATTCCAGCATACGGCCGCGTTTGGCGGCGTATTCTGCCTTTTCGAATAACGCCCGTTGCTGACCGCGTATGGCCGCCTGCTCTGTACTGTATGGTTCGCTATCAAACTGCACCGAGTCGCTATCGGCAACAGCCGTAAAGCTGACCATACAACTAAAAATGAGTAATGCCTGAACAAATACTTTCATATATTCAAACGCATGTTTAAATAGTCATTGAAAAGTGACAGCTTTCGCGCCAAACTCTGTCTACCATAACCGAAAGCTAACAAAGAATCAGTAACCTCCAGTAACTACTGGAAATCGTGGGAGACCCAACATGATTTATCAAGGTGAAAGCCTTCGGGTTGATTTTATCGAGCCGGGTTACGCCGAACTACAGTTCGACGCCAACGGTTCGGTCAATAAATTCGACCAGAAGACCTTAGAAGAATTCAGTGCCGCGCTAACAGAATTGGCAAATACCGACGCCCTTAAGGGAGTTATCGTCACCTCAAGTAAGCCAACCTTTATTGTCGGCGCCGATATTACCGAGTTCTTGAAGTTATTTGCCGACTTGGACAAAACCACCACCTGGGTGGCCAAAGCCTCACGCGTGTTCGACCAATTAGAAGACTTGCCGGTACCCACGGTAGCGGCGGTTAAAGGCTTTGCTTTGGGTGGCGGCTGCGAAACACTGTTAGCCTGTGACTATCGTGTCGCCGACACCAGCGCTACTGTCGGCTTGCCAGAAGTTAAACTGGGTCTGATCCCGGGCTTTGGCGGCACCATGCGCTTACCGCGTGTGATTGGCCCTGACAATGCCTTAGAGTGGATCACCACCGGTAAGAATAACAGCGCCGAAGAGGCTCAAAAAGTGGGCTTTATCGACGCCGTCGTCGCCCCAGAAAAATTAACCGAAGCCGCCCTAAAAGTCGCTAAGCAAGCGGCCGAGGGTGAGCTTGATTGGCGCGCTAAGCGAGAGCCAAAACTGCAACCGTTGCAAGCCAACGATACCGAACTGACGATGACGCTGACGACCGCTAAAGGCATGGTCGCGGCCAAGGCCGGTAAACATTATCCGGCGCCTCATGCCGCCATTGCGGCTATCGAAAACGGTGCCCGCCAACAACGTGAAGGCGCTTTAAAAGCTGAAAACGAGGCTTTTGTTAAGTTAACTCAAACCGACGCCTGTCGCGCACAAGTTGGCATTTTCTTGGCCGATCAGGCGGTTAAGGGTAAAGCTAAGAAATATAGCAAAGCGGCCAGCAAAGAAATTAAGCACGCGGCAGTGCTGGGCGCCGGTATCATGGGTGGCGGCATTGCTTATCAGTCGGCCTATAAAGGCGTACCGGTGGTGATGAAAGATATTCGCCAAGAAGCCCTGGATCTGGGCATGAAAGAAGCCGGTAAGATCCTATCTAAGGCAGTACAACGCGGTAAAGCCGATAACGCCAAAATGATCAAAGTGTTATCGTCTATCACACCGACCTTACTTGATGATGCCTTAAAAGGTGTCGACATTGTCGTTGAGGCAGTGGTCGAAAATCCCAACGTAAAAGGCAAAGTGTTGGCGCAAACCGAAGCGACCGTCGGCGATGACGCTATCATTGTGTCGAATACCTCGACCATTTCTATCGATGCCTTAGCGAAGAATCTCAACGATCCGTCACGCTTCTGCGGTATGCACTTTTTTAATCCGGTGCACAAAATGCCCTTGGTAGAGATTATCCGTGGTGAGAAAACCTCCGACGAAACCGTGGCAGCAGTGGTCGCTTACGCGCTGAAACTGGGCAAGACCCCGATTGTTGTCAACGATTGCCCCGGCTTTTTGGTTAATCGCGTGCTGTTCCCTTACCTAGCGGGCTTTGCTGGCATGCTGAAAGAAGGCGTCGATTTTGCTGCCATCGATAAAGTCATGGAAAAACAATTTGGCTGGCCTATGGGCCCTGCTTACCTTAGTGACGTCGTCGGTATTGATACCGCCGATCATTGTACCAAGGTGATGGCCGAGGGCTTTCCGAGCCGCATGCCTCGTGACGAAGACAATGCCATTGCCAAGTTGGCCGCCGCCGATCGCTACGGTCAAAAGAATGGCAAGGGCTTCTATCAGTATGGCGTCGATAAAAAAGGCCGTCCAACGAAAGAAAAAGACGATAGCGTCTATCAGTTATTGAATATCGACGGCACCGAGAAGTCGGCTGACGAAATCATCGCGCGTTGCATGATCCCGATGGTTAACGAAACTATTCGTTGCTTAGAGGAAGGTATTGTCGGTTCAGCTGCCGAAGCCGATATGGCGATGCTGTACGGACTCGGCTTTCCGCCATTCCGTGGTGGACCGTTCCGTTACCTAGAAACGCTTGGCTTAGACAAATTCGTAGCCTTAGCCGACCAATACGCTCACCTCGGTGAAATTTATCAAGTGACCGACGGGCTGCGCGAAAAAGCCAAGTCTGGTGGCTCATACTTTGCCTAAGTGCCAGGCTTGATGGAGGATTAATGATGAAAGATATCGTAATCGTAGACTGTATTCGTACACCGATGGGCCGCTCTAAGGGTGGCGTTTTTCGCAACGTGCGCGCTGAAGATTTATCAGCAGAATTAATGAAAGGGTTGCTGCGTCGTAACCCACAAGTCGATGTTAACGAGTTAGAAGACATTTATTGGGGCTGCGTTCAGCAAACCTTAGAACAAGGCTTTAATATCGCTCGTAATGCCTCGTTATTAGCGGGCATTCCACATCATGTTGCCGGTGTTACCGTTAACCGTCTATGCGGCTCGTCAATGCAGGCTATTCATGATGCCGCGCGAGCCATTAATAATGGTGACGGCGACATCTTTATTGCCGGTGGCGTCGAACATATGGGTCACGTGCCGATGGACCACGGTCTGGATTTTCATCCAGGCTTGAACAAATCGGTAGCCCGTGCGGCAGGTATGATGGGTATGACCGCCGAATTACTGGCACGGAAGTTCGGTGTCTCGCGCGAACAACAAGACGCTTTTGGCGCACGTTCGCATCAGTTAGCGCATAAAGCTACCGTAGAGGGTCGTTTTGCTAAAGAAATCCTGCCTATCAACGGTCACGATGCTGACGGCATATTACATCGCGTCACCAGCGACGAAGTTATCCGTCCAGAAACCACGGCAGAGTCATTAGCAGCCTTGCGGCCGGTGTTTGATCCAGCCAATGGTACGGTGACGGCTGGCACTTCGTCGGCGCTATCTGATGGTGCTGCAGCGGTGTTGATCATGACCGCTGATAAGGCCAAGGCGCTGGGTTTAACGCCGCGCGTACGTATTCGCTCGATGGCCGTGGCTGGCTGTGACCCGTCAATCATGGGTTATGGCCCAGTGCCAGCAACGCAAAAAGCACTCAAACGTGCCGGCCTGAGTATCAACGACATCGATTTAGTCGAGCTGAACGAGGCCTTTGCCGCACAATCGCTGCCAGTACTGAAGGCGCTCGACTTGTTGGATAAGGCTGACGATAAGGTCAATTTAAATGGTGGCGCCATTGCTCTGGGTCACCCACTGGGCTGTTCTGGCGCGCGTATTTCGACCACGCTGATCAACTTGATGGAAGAGCGTGACGCCAGCTTGGGCTTAGCCACCATGTGTATCGGCTTAGGTCAGGGCATTGCGACGGTGTTTGAGCGCGTATAATGACTCCATAGCGTCACCTTTGCCGAAAAAATCGCCAGCCGCTCCCGCGTTTTTGCCGGAGCGGCTTTTTTATTCGATAAAGAAAGGTTTTCAGCGATGTTTACGCAAGCGGCGGACGAACAATTAGATACCTTAGGCCTACGCTGCCCCGAGCCGGTAATGATGATCCGTTTGAAAATACGGCAAATGCAAGACGGCGATAGTTTAGAGATTATCGCCGACGATCCAGCCACTACACGCGACATTCCTAGCTTTTGTCGCTTCATGGACCACCGCTTGGAATTCTCTGCCACAGCGCACCCGCCGTACCGCTACGTCATTCGTAAGGGCTTGGCATGATCATCAGGACTGGCTAATTCAAATAACACTGCCAAAACTCGGCGCGGCCGTAAGCGTCGTCGAGTTGATACGGTTTAAAACCAAAGCGTTGGTAAGCACTTTTCGCCACTTCATTACCGGCCAGCACCTCCAACGTTAATTTGCAGCAACCACGGAACTCCGCCAGAGTACGTACTTCGCTTAACAAACGTTGTGCAATCCCTTGTCCACGATGCGTTTTAACCACCGCAATATCATGAATATTCATCACCGGCGCCGCAGCAAAAGTCGAGAAGCCCTCGACACAATTAGCAATAGCTACCGCTTGATTGTCGTCAAACGCCAGTAAAGAAAAGACATGCTCACGCTTGGCCATTTCATCCACTAAACGCTCACGAACGTCGTCACTAATAGGCTCACCACCGCCCATCGGATCCCGCGCATAATCATCTAGCATGGCAGTAAGCGCTTGACGGTGACGGGGATTTTGATAATCGGCAAGAACAATTTCTATCATGGTTACTATCGCTGTTCTGGTTGATTGAGAGTAATGGTGCTGAGCATTTTAAAGCAATGTGATGACGGACTCTACAGGGTAAACTGTTCTGCCTGCTGACACACATCGGCATAACAATGACAATCGACTAAGTGGTCGTTAACCATTCCTACCGCTTGCATAAAAGCGTAACAGATGGTCGGTCCCACGAAGTTAAAGCCTCTTTTTTTCAATGCCTTAGACATCTTTTCAGCAACATCGTCATAGACTGGCACCTGACTCAGTTGCTGCCAGCGATGAATCCGCGGCTGACCATCGCTAAATGACCAAAGGTACTGATTAAAGTCGATACCCTCGTCCTGCAACCGCAAATAGGCTTCAGCATTCTGAAAAATTGATTTTATTTTCAATTTATTACGAATGATTTCAGGGTTTTCAATGAGCTTTTCTCGTTGCTGATTGGGCATCTGAACGATGGCGGCCGGGTCAAACTGGCAATAGGCGTCGCGGTATCCCTGCTGCTTACGCAAAATGGTTATCCAACTTAAACCTGCCTGTTGACCATCTAAGCAGAGCTTCTCAAATAGCTCTTGGCTAGCGGCTACTGGCCGTCCCCAAACGTGGTCGTGATAAGCCTGATAATCGGCGCTATCACCGCACCAACCACAGCGACTAAGGTGATCTTGTGACATTCTGGCAACAAATCTGATGAATCGGGGTTTAGCCCTATAACCTACGCCGCACAAGGGTTATAATCAACGCCAAATTGCCGTTTCACCGGAAAAATCGAGATTTAGCAATGGCCAAATACGATGTCAAAACCTTTCAGGGTCTCATTTTAGCCCTCCAAGATTATTGGGCGCAGCAAGGCTGTGCCGTAGTACAACCGTTAGATATGGAAGTCGGCGCTGGTACCTTTCATCCGATGACCTTCTTGCGTGCGATTGGCCCCGAACCGGCCAGTTTTGCCTATGTACAGCCCTGTCGCCGGCCGACCGATGGTCGCTACGGCGAAAACCCGAATCGCTTACAACATTATTATCAGTTTCAGGTGATGTTAAAGCCCTCTCCCGAGAATATTCAGGAGCTTTACTTGGGCTCGTTAAAGCTACTCGGCTTTGATCCGTTGGTGCACGATATTCGCTTTGTAGAAGACAACTGGGAATCCCCCACTCTGGGCGCTTGGGGCTTAGGCTGGGAGATCTGGTTAAACGGTATGGAAGTGACACAATTCACTTACTTCCAACAGGTGGGTGGCTTGGAGTGTAAGCCCGTCGCTGGCGAAATCACCTACGGTCTGGAACGCTTAGCGATGTATATTCAGGGCGTCGATAGCATCTACGATTTAGTCTGGACCGACGGTCCTCGGGGCAAAATTTTATACGGTGACGTGTTTCATCAGAACGAAGTTGAGCAGTCCACTTATAACTTTGAATACGCCGCCGTCGACGTGCTTTTTGGTCGCTTTGACGAGTGCGAGAAAGAGTGCCAACTGCTGATTGAAAAGAACCTCCCATTACCGGCTTACGAACAAGTGATGAAGGCCTCACATGCCTTTAACTTGCTTGATGCTCGGCATGCCATTTCGGTAACAGAACGGCAGCGTTATATCTTGCGCGTCAGAACCATGGCCAAGGCTTGTGCCGAAGCCTATTATGCCGCCCGTGAAGGCTTGGGTTTTCCACTGTGTGGTAACGCCGCGACGACCAAAGGAGTTGACTGATGCGCCAACAGAATTTATTGATCGAGCTGGGCACCGAAGAGCTGCCACCGAAAGCACTAAAACAGTTAAGCGAGAGTTTCAGCAACGCGGTCGTCAGTGGCTTGCAACAGGCTGAGTTAACACATGGCCAAGTTAAACCCTATGCTACGCCGCGCCGCTTAGCCGTTTACATCGAATCATTAGCCGAGCAGCAGGCCGATAAAGTTGTCGAGAAACGCGGCCCGTCAGTCGACGTCGCTTTTGATGCCGAGGGCAAGCCGACAAAGGCCGCTGAAGGTTGGGCTCGCTCCAAGGGTATTACTGTCGACCAAGCAGAACGCCTGAGCTCCGACAAAGGTGAGTGGTTACTTCACAAAGCTGAAGTGAAAGGTCAAACGTTGTCTGAGCTATTGCCTGAGATTGTCGAGCAAGCGCTGAAACAACTGCCGATCCCCAAGCCGATGCGCTGGGGTGATAGCGACGCCCAGTTTATTCGTCCCGTCCATACCTATACGCTGCTGTACGGCGACCAGTTGATCGCTGGTACAGCGCTTGGTATCGCTAGCGCACGTCATATTCAAGGCCATCGTTTTCATAGCCCGCAAGGTTTTGAACTGCAACATGCCGATGATTACGAGACGGCCTTACACGATGCCTATGTGATTGCCGACTTTGCTAAACGGCAAAAAAAGATTGCCGACGCTATCGCCGCGCGAGCCGCCGAGTTAGCAGGTCGAATTGCGCCCGACGCCGAGTTGTTGGAAGAAGTCACCGCGCTGGTGGAGTGGCCGGTAGTGTTAGATGCCAGCTTCTCGAAGGACTTTCTTGATGTACCGAAAGAACCGTTGATTGTTACTATGAAGGACGACCAACGTTACTTTCCGTTAGAAGACGAGAACGGTCAGTTGCTACCGCGCTTTATCTTCGTGACCAATATTGAGAGTCACGATGCCAGCCAAATTATTGCGGGTAACGAACGCGTTGTTACACCACGCCTAGCCGACGCTCAGTTCTTTTTTAATAGCGATAAAAAACATCGTCTAGAAAGCCGTTTGCAAGACTTAGCTAATGTTCTGTTCCAGAAGCAATTGGGCTCGATGGCCGACAAATGCGAACGCATTAGTGCGCTGGCGGGAAAGATTGCCTCTCGTATGCAGACCGATGCCAGTGTGGCAACACGCGCAGGGTTACTGGCGAAGGCCGATTTAGCCACGCAAATGGTGTCTGAGTTTCCAGAGACCCAAGGCGTGATGGGTATGCACTACGCTCGTCATGATGGCGAAGGCGAAGCGGTTGCTAGCGCTATTTACGAGCATTATCTACCGCGCTTTTCCGGCGATGTGCTGCCCACTAGCGCCGCCGGTGCGGCGGTCGCCTTAGCCGATAAATTGGATACGCTAGTCGGTATTTTTGGCATCGGTCAGGTGCCTAAAGGTGACCGCGACCCCTTTGCGCTACGTCGGGCGGCTATTGGGCTGTTGCGCATTATCGCCGAAACACCGCTGGCTTTAGATTTGCGGGATTTAGTACAAGACGCACGCGACGGTTTTGGCGAACGCTTGACCAATAAGGATACCGTTGAGCAAGTGGTCGAGTTTGTCTTGAGTCGTTGCCGTCCCTGGTATCAGGAACAAGGTATCGCGGTTGACGTAATTCAGGCGGTACTAGCAAACCGTCCGACACGCCCAGCAGACATTGATGCGCGAGTGAGAGCCGTGAGCGAGTTTAGAGGCTTGGAGCAAGCTGCTAGCTTAGCTGCTGCGAATAAACGCGTCAGCAACATTCTAGCGAAGCTTGACGGCGAGTTACCGCAACAAGTCGATAGTCAATTGTTGGTTGCGCCACAAGAAAAGCATCTAGCCGAACAATTAACGGCGGTTGAGGCGATAGTGACCCCTGCAGTGGCCGCGGGCAACTACACGGTCGCGTTGAAGGCGCTGGCTGAGCTACGTGATAGTATTGATGCGTTTTTTGACAACGTCATGGTTAACGATGACGACGCCGCGATTCGTCAGAATCGCCAGGCCTTGTTAAATCAATTGCGGCAAGCCTTCCTGCAAATTGCCGATATTTCGCTATTACAGTAATCGCGCTTCGCTTACCCGTTTAAGGCCGCACCAGTGCGGCCTTTTTAATGGCCGTTAGTCGACACTATCGTTGTGTTTGTACCATAAATAATCGCTAACGATGGCCTTTGCTATGCTCATATTCGTTCACCAACGAAAGGAGCTAGCCCTATGTTTGACCTTCCTCTTTTTAAACGATTTCAACAATGTCTGTGTGTAGCGCTACTGTTATCGACAGGGCAATTGTTATGGAGTCAGATAGGCTACGCCAAAGAAACAGGCAGCACAACGATGCAACGTGATGGCTTTGAGGTAGCAGCTAAAATCGTGATGAATGACGGTCGAATATTCGACCCAACCGTCACCGTCGTGGCTGGCAAAGAGGCGACTGTCACCTTTGTAGAACCTAACGACAGCCCCTTTCCCACTGTCGAATTAAGATTAATGACTGGCACCAAAAGCGACCAAGAGTTCTTCGTTAAAACTCAAGTATTACAATGGGATAAGAAAAGCCGTCGCTGGGTAATTATTAATGATGTGGAAGCCTTAGCAAAACTGAATCAGACCGTATCGTTAAGTACCGGTGACGATGGCTATATCGAGTTCGTGGCTAAACCCGTTGATATAGAAACTGATATCAACACCTGTGAAAAGGACACATCTAGCGATTACCAAACATTCGGTGATGGTGCTATTAGCATAGGCGGTGATGAGAAAAGTTGCTGTAGTGTTCTCTGTGCCGATAACTCAGGGAGAATGCTGAAATGCTGCGGTAGTCGTTGTGCGGGATGTGGCAGTAGCTGCTCGCCTAATTAAGGATCTACCCAGCGGGTAGCCCCTTTTTCGTATTAGCCAGTAAATGGCGATAACTAGACGTCGAGGTTTGCTACTTTCAGTGCGTTATTTTCGATGAATGCGCGGCGTGGCTCAACATCGTCACCCATTAAGGTCGTGAACAGTTGGTCGGCGCCGATGGCATCCTCGATGGTTACGCGCAGCATACGACGAGTTTCAGGGTCCATCGTGGTTTCCCATAACTGATCAGGGTTCATCTCACCCAACCCTTTATAGCGCTGAATATACAAGCCTCGTTTAGACTCGTTGATCAGCCATTCGACCGCATCAACAAAATGCGCTACCGGTTGCTCTTTCTCGCCACGTCTGACCAAACCACCCTCGGGTTCGATTAAGCCATTGATCTCATCACCCACCGTGACGATTTGCTCATAATCACGTGAGTTCAAAAACTCGTAGCTTAACGGATAATCGGTATCCAGACCGTGCTGGCGAACACGTACTAGCGGTAAGAATAAATCGCGTTCTTCGTCACGATTAATTTTGATGCTATAGGTGGCTGAGTTGACCTCGCGCGAGGTTAAGTCGGCGGTTAATGTCTCCGCCCACTGCTGCATATAGCTCTCGTCTTTTAACCGCTCATCGGTTAAACGCGGCGCATAAAACAGACGCTGCAAGAACGACTCAGGAATACGACGGCTTAAACGCTTAATATTTTCCTGTGCCATTTGATAGCCGTTAACCAATTTTTCTAAATGCTCGCCCGATACACCCGGAGCATCTGGGTTCGGATGCAGCGAGGCATTATCTAAGGCCAGGCTAGTCAGGTAACCGATCAGGGCTGGGTCATCTTTAATATAAGTTTCTTGCTTACCCTTTTTCACCTTATATAACGGTGGCTGGGCAATATAGATATAACCACGCTCGATGATTTCAGGCATTTGACGGTAGAAAAAGGTCAATAGCAATGTACGAATGTGCGATCCATCAACATCGGCATCGGTCATAATAATGATGCGGTGATAACGGGTTTTGTCCGGATCGTATTCATCACGGCCGATACCACAGCCCATCGCCGTGATCAGTGTAGCCACCTCTTGCGACGACAACATCTTATCAAAGCGAGCTTTTTCGACGTTCAGGATCTTACCTTTCAATGGCAAGATAGCTTGGTTTTTACGATTACGGCCCTGTTTAGCAGAACCGCCCGCCGAGTCACCCTCCACAATATAAAGTTCAGAGAGGGCTGGGTCTTTTTCTTGGCAGTCGGCCAATTTACCCGGCAAACCAGCCAGGTCTAACGCACCTTTACGGCGAGTCATTTCACGCGCTTTACGAGCCGCTTCGCGTGCTCGTGCCGCATCCATGATTTTACCAACAATAACCTTTGCTTCGTTAGGCTTCTCTAACAGGTAATCAGCTAGTTTCTCACCCATGGCCTGTTCAACAGCGGTCTTAACCTCAGATGAAACCAGCTTATCTTTGGTTTGAGATGAGAATTTGGGATCTGGAACCTTAACCGAAATAACCGCGGTCAAACCCTCACGAGCATCATCACCCGTTGCCGATGAGTTTGATTTGTTCTTCTTATTGTAGCCTTCTTTTTCCATATAGTTGTTCAGCGTACGAGTTAATGCTGAACGGAAACCGGCTAAGTGAGTACCACCATCGCGCTGCGGAATATTGTTGGTATAGCAATAGATATTCTCTTGGTAGGAGTCGTTCCACTGCATCGAAACTTCTACCGCTACACCATCTTCACGCTCGGTATTGAAATGAAATACATCGGCGTGAATTGGCGTTTTGCTCTTATTTAAATAGCTCACGAAGGCAGAGATACCGCCCTCATACATAAAGTGGTCTTGACGCTCATCGCGTTCATCGACTAAACGAATCGACACACCCGAGTTTAGGAATGACAGCTCACGCAGACGCTTTGCCAAGATGTCGTAATGAAACTCAACGTCTGAGAAGATTTTTGGACTTGGCCAAAAACGAATTTCTGTGCCGGTCTTATCGGCATCGCCGATAGCCTTCAATTCTTCTTCTGGCTCACCAAGCTTGTAAATTTGCTGCCAAGTCTTTTGTTGACGCTTGATGGTCAACCGCAGCTTATCAGACAGTGCGTTAACAACCGACACACCTACTCCATGCAGGCCGCCAGAAACTTTATATGAATTATCATCAAACTTACCGCCAGCATGAAGAACGGTCATGATGACCTGCGCTGCCGAGACCCCCTCTTCTTCGTGAATATCTACCGGAATACCACGACCATCATCGCGAACAGAAACCGAACCGTCCGAATGAATGGTGACAATAATGTCAGAGCAATGACCCGCCAAAGCCTCATCGATAGAGTTATCGACGACCTCGAAGACCATGTGATGTAGCCCCGTACCATCATCTGTATCACCAATGTACATGCCAGGTCGTTTACGAACAGCGTCTAAACCTTTTAGTACCTTAATACTGGATGAGCCGTAGTTATTATCTTCCATAGTTTGAATCTCAATTATCTTCTTTTAATTTTCCGTGTTCCACGTGGAACATCTTCGCGTTACCCGCATCGATACCCGCCATTATACCTTGTGCGGAGATACTAGTAACGAAAACCTGTGAACCCGTTTTCATCAACGCATCGCTAAATTTAACTTGATTCTGAGCGTCCAACTCGGCCGCCAGATCGTCTACTAAATAAATGCATCGACGGCCGGTCTTCTCATAAAAATAGTTGCCCTGAACCAATTTCAACGCGGCTACTAATAGCTTTAACTGCCCACGCGATAGCAAATTCCGGGCATCTTCGCCGTTTGCTAACAAGCGAAATTCCGCTTTGTGAGGACCCACCGTTGTATGTCCGTAGCGGAGATCTTGTTCTTGGTGCTTTTGTATAGCTTCAGCGTAACCCAAGCCTTTATCCCAACCTGATTTCAAATCAAATTTAAATTCGTATTCAGGTAGAAAAACCGAAAGCACCTTATCAATGACAGACTCTAAGCCTATCACGTATTGCTCTCGATGTGTGTTAACTCGCTCACCATATAGAGAAAGCTGGTCGTCCCAATACTTACCTTCTTTGTGCCAACGTCTTTGCTTGAGCAAACTGTTTCGTTGCTTCAACAATTTAGAGAAAGATAGCCAGTCTCGATAAAACTGTTGTTCCACGTGGAACACACCCCAATCGATAAATTGTCGCCTGAACTTGGGACCACCCAATACCAATTCTATGCTTTCTGGCGTCATCAATTGGACAGGCACTAAACGAGCTATCGCCGCAAAGCGCTTTTCATCTTCACGATTGATTCTGAGCTGTAAGTCGCCCTGCAAGGTGCGACGCAAGCCAATACGATCGGTACGAGATTGCTGCTCATCATGACAAACGGCAAACAACGTCAATGCATCCGCGCCATGACGGACTAACTGCCTGAAGCTACCAGGACGAAATGAACGACCAAAGCCGAGACAATAAATTGCCTCAATTAACGAGGTTTTACCGGAACCGTTATCCCCGTAGATCAAATTGACCCCAGCATGTGGGGCCAACGATTGGGTTTCGAAATTCCGAAACTGAGTCAGTGAAAGTTCGTTAATAACCATTAAAGGCGCATTGGCATCACAACGTATAACGACGAATCGTCCAGCGTGCTCTCGACCAGAGCACTACTATTCGAATCAGCTAACGTAATACGAACTTGCTCACTCTCAATATTATTGAGCACATCGAGCAAATAGCTGACGTTAAAACCGATTTCCAACGAGTCACCCTGATAGTCGACTTCGATCACTTCTTCGGCTTGCTCTTGTTCTGGGTTATTAGCCGTAATACACAGCTCACCCGAGGCTAGATTTAAACGCACACCACGAAACTTCTCATTCGACAAAATTGACGCACGTACAAAAGCCTGACGTAACAAATCTCGGTCTGCCAACACCACCTTATCACCGCCCGAAGGCAACACTCGGCGATAGTCAGGAAAACGCCCATCAACCAATTTACTGGTAAACGATAAACCACCGGTTTCAATGCGAATGTGATTGTTACCAATCGCCAGCGTCGCTTCAGCATCGCTATCGTCTAGTAAGCGCAACAATTCCATCACACCTTTACGCGGTACAATCACTTGCCGCTGCGGCACATTAGTTTGCCCTAATGAACAACTACTCATCGCCAAACGGTGGCCGTCGGTGGCGACCGTACGTAGCAGCGCGCTATCGGTCTCAAACAACATGCCATTCAAATAATAACGCACATCTTGATTAGCCATAGAAAAATGCGTGCGTTCCATTACCGATTTCAGTACACCCTGCTCTATCACCAAATTAATATCACTCTCCCAATCTTCAATATTGGGAAAGTCAGCGGCGGGTAAAGTGCTTAACGTAAAACGACTGCGCCCACTGCGGATAGTGGCTCGCTCCTCCGACGCAGAAAACTCAATAGGCGCACCATCAGGTAAGCTACGGATGATATCCAGTAGCTTTTTTGCCGGTACGGTAATATTGCCCGGCTCGGTGGCGCCACTGGTAACCGTAGAAACCAGCTCGACCTCTAAATCGGTCCCGGTCAAACGGATCTGATCCTGCTCAGCACGAATCAAGACATTGGCTAAAATAGGTAGTGTATGTCGACGTTCCACGGCCCCGCTAACCACTTGCAGAGGCTTCAAAAACGCATCACGGCTGATGGAAAATTTCATGTGCACGATCCCTTATCGCAGTCCGATTAAGACGAAAGCGTCCTGATTAAATTTCTGTAGTCTTCTTTTATATCATGTTGCGCGTCTTTTAATTCTTGGATTTTACGACACGCATGCAAAACCGTTGTATGGTCACGGCCACCAAAAGCATCGCCGATTTCTGGCAAACTATGATTGGTCAGTTCTTTGGCTAACGCCATCGCTAATTGTCGCGGTCTGGCTACCGAGCGGCTGCGTCGTTTAGACAGCAAGTCAGCCATCTTGATATTGTAGTATTCAGCCACCGTCTTCTGAATATTTTCCACGGTAACTAACTTTTCTTGCGCAGCGATGAGATCGCGCAGTGCTTCACGTACAAAGTCGATAGTGATGGCACGCCCGGTCAAATTAACATTAGCGGCAACCCGATTTAACGCACCCTCTAATTCACGCACGTTAGAACGCAAACGTTTAGCGATAAAAAATGCCACTTCGTGAGGTAACTGCAAACCGCGCTCTTGCGCCTTACGAATCAAAATCGCCACCCGCGTTTCTAATTCGGGTGGCTCTATAGCGATAGTCAGTCCCCAACCGAAACGCGACTTCAAACGGTCCTCGACACCTTCAATTTCTTTCGGATAGAGGTCGCTAGTCATGATAATTTGTTGATTGCCTTCGAGTAAGGCATTGAAAGTATGAAAGAATTCTTCTTGAGAACCCTTTTTATTAGCAAAGAAATGAATATCGTCGATTAACAATGCATCGACCGAGCGGTAATAGCGCTTAAACTCGTTAATCGAGTTATTCTTTATCGCGTTAACCATATCCTGAACAAAACGCTCGGCTCGCATATAAAACACTTTTGCGTTTTTCTTGTGCGCCAAAATGCCGTTACCGACGGCATGCAACAAGTGGGTCTTACCTAAACCCGTGCCACCGTATACAAACAGTGGGTTATAAACACCGCCGGGGTTTTCCGACACTTGAATGGCAGCGGCGCGAGCTAGCTGATTAGATTTACCCTCAACAAAGTTGTCAAAGGTATACTCAGGATGAACATTACTTTCAAAAGTCGCTTCTACTGCGGTCGGTGTGCTCGGACTGTGTTGTCGCGATCCAGCTTGATCCCAAGGAGACTTACGCGCCTGGCTGTTAATCGAGGCATGACCCACCGTAGCTTGGCTAGCGCTGGAAATCCCCCCTACCTGTAAAGAAATACTGGGAGCTTTATCGGCACAGATCTCCGACAAGTAATCATTGATCAAATTCAGATACTTATCTTTAACCCAATCGACGACATAACTGTTGGGCGCAAACAAGACTAGGGTTTCGTCGTTTTGCTCCGCCTGTAGCGGCCGGATCCAGGTGTTAAAATGCTGCGTCGACAATTCACCTTGCAAACGTTCTGTGCATTGTTGCCAAAGCGAATTATTCACACCCTTCTCCTAACACGTTATGATTATTTTATCCTCATTTGATTGTACTGCATGAAGTTCGCGATCTCTAGATTTTTTAGGGGCTGGAGCGAAGATTTTACAAATTATCTGGAACCGTTTTAAATACTTTTGTCAACTGGTTTTCGATCCAGTACTTTATGCTTTTTCGCCCGTTATCCACACCCCATATCAAAATACGCGCCAACTTTGTGGATATTTAACATTTATCAGTATTGTCCTGCCAGCGCCTAATCATCGGATCAATTATGATCGTTTTTAACGCTGAATGACGTTGACTTTCATCGCCTAAATCGCTAATATCCGCGCTCTTAATTAAATGGCGATCACGTTTGGTAAGCTTCGGCAAATCTCGGCCAGCGTGAAGATTAACAACTGACCGACGGATAACGTTATGAAAAGAACATTTCAACCAAGCGTTTTAAAACGCAAGCGCACTCACGGCTTCCGTGCTCGTATGGCAACCGCTAACGGCCGCAAAGTATTAGCACGTCGTCGTGCGAAAGGCCGTAAAGTACTGAGCGCCTAAGCAGCACTCGCTGAGTGACTAGCTATCCTTATTCGCGGGAGTCACGTCTGCTGACTCCTGCACACTTCCAAACCGTATTCTCCAATCCTCCTGTTAAAGCCGTTACTAGTCAATTGACGATGCTGGCAAGCCCTAATCAACAGGGTCAAGCGCGCATTGGCGTAGTCATCGGTAAAAAGCGTGCGAAACGTGCTGTCGATAGAAATCGAATAAAACGTCAGATACGGGAGTCTTTTCGCTTAAAACAGTATAAAATACCCGCTTTCGATATTGTCATCATCGCCAAATCAGGTATTACCGACCTGAACAACGACGAACTCAGACGACTATTGGATAAGTTATGGTCAAAGTTAAGCAGGCGCTGCGAGCAATACCAATCGCAGTCATCCGCGTCTACCAAAAGCTGATCAGTCCGCTCTTGGGGCCTCGCTGTCGGTTCTATCCGACCTGTTCTAGCTATGCCATAAGTGCGATAGAAACTCACGGAGTGATACGAGGAAGCTGGTTAGCAGTAAAACGTATCGTCAAATGTCACCCGGGGCATCCCGGCGGCTTTGATCCGGTTCCACCCAAGCAAACAACAGAGACGAAGACATTATGAATTCGCCACGTTCGATATTGCTGATTGCGTTTTTAGTTGTCAGCTTTTTCTTATATCAAACCTGGATGGTTGAAACCGCGCCTGGCACCGAACGCGCGAACCAAACTAGCCAAACTTCGACCAGCACCGACAGCAACATGCCTAGAGCCACCAGTGGCGGCGACAGCGTGCCTTCGGCTACTAATAGCAGTAGCAGCGTGCCGGGTAGCGACAACGATATCAGCGCCAATAGTGATCGCTATGTGCGTGTACAAACCGACGTTTTTGATGCCATTATCGACCGCCGCGGCGGCGATATCATCAGCGCCGAACTGATGCAATTTAGCCGTTCGTTAGAATCTGACGCTAAGTTTCAGTTATTACACAATCAAGCGGGTGACGTTTATATCGCTCAATCGGGCTTAATCGGTGCCGATGGTACCGATTCCAATCGCGGTCGCCCTACCTTCTCTACCGAGAAAAGTGAGTACACGCTTACTGGCGATAGCTTGACTATTCCGATGACGTTCACCACCGACGACGGTTCAACGATAAAAAAACTGTTCACCTTTACGCGCAACAGTTATGCCATCGACGTCGCTTATGAAGTCACCAATGCTAGCGATAGCGCCAAAACCATGCAGTTTTATGGCCAGCTTAAGCAAAGCATGAACGAAGGCAGCGGCAGCATGGTCATGCCGACCTATCGCGGTGCAGCGTATTCGTCTGATAATGAGCGGTACGAAAAGTACACCTTTGACGATATCAAAGAGCGCAGCCTGAACATCACCACCAACGAGGGTTGGGCCGGTATGTTAGAGCATTATTTCGCCTCAGCTTGGATACCGCGTCAAAGCCAAGAAAACCGCCTGTTTACCCAAACCGCTAGTAACAACCAAGCGGTTATCGGTATTATCGAGCCGGCCAAAACCATTGCCCCGGGTCAAACCGAAACCTTCGTGTCGACACTTTATGCGGGTCCGAAAGACCAAGACAGCATGGCTGAAATCGCGCCACACTTAGATTTGACCGTCGACTACGGCATTCTTTGGTGGTTAGCACAGCCATTATTTAAGTTGCTACAGTTCTTGCATGGCATCGTCTTGAACTGGGGTTTGGCCATCGTATTGACGACCGTCATCATCAAAGCGTTGTTGTTCCCTTTGACCAAAGCACAATACGTGTCGATGGCAAAAATGCGCATGATCCAGCCGAAAATGCAATCACTACGCGAGCGCTACGGTGACGATCGACAGAAAATGTCGCAAGCGATGATGAAGCTGTACAAAGAAGAGAAAGTTAACCCGATCGGCGGTTGCTTCCCGATGTTGTTACAGTTACCTATCTTCTTAGCATTGTATTGGGTGCTGCTAGAAAGTGTGGAGTTACGCCACTCGCCGCTGTTCCTGTGGATCAACGACTTATCGGCTAAAGACCCGTACTACGTGTTACCGATTCTGATGGGTATCAGTATGTTCGTGATGCAAAGACTGCAACCGACACCGACCGCTGACCCTATGCAGCAGAAGTTACTGACGTATATGCCGGTAGTATTTACCGTATTCTTCCTCTGGTTCCCAGCAGGTCTGGTACTCTATTGGTTAGTCAGCAACTTGATTACCATTGCGCAAATGCAAATTATCTATCGTGGTCTAGAGAAAAAAGGCCTGATGGTGCGCGGTAATCGCAAGAAGAAGTAACTCATAGTAAAAACTAAGGCCTAGCACGGAAACTATGCACGACAGCAGCAACGACAGTATCGTAGCGCAAGCCACACCACCCGGTCGGGGTGGTGTTGGTATTGTTCGTGTTAGCGGCGATGCGGCTCGCCAAGTCGCCGAAGCCTTACTCGGCCACTGCCCCAAACCTCGTTATGCCGAGTATTTGCCATTCCGCGACAGCCAGGGCCAATTACTTGACGAGGGCATCGCTTTGTTCTTTCCCGGTCCTAATTCATTTACCGGTGAAGACGTGCTCGAGTTACAAGGGCACGGCGGTCCTGTGTTAATCGATATGATCATCAAAGCGGCGCTAGCTATTCCCTCCGTACGCTTGGCTAAACCCGGCGAATTTAGCGAGCGCGCGTTTATGAACGACAAGCTCGACTTGACCCAGGCCGAGGCCATTGCCGACTTAATCGATACCACCTCCGAACAGGCAGCCCGTGCGGCATTGCAGAGTCTTAAAGGCGAGTTTTCATACAAAATCGACCAATTAGTCGATGCGGTGATTCAACTACGCATGTATGTCGAAGCGGCGATTGATTTTCCCGACGAAGAAATCGACTTTCTCAGCGACGGCAAAGTCGCCAGTGACTTAGATGCTATCATTGACCAACTGCACGAAATCGACTTACAAGCCCGCCAAGGCACGTTAATGCGCGATGGTATGCGGGTGGTTATTGCCGGTCGCCCTAATGCCGGGAAGTCGTCGTTATTGAATGCCCTAGCAGGGCGTGAATCGGCCATTGTTACCGCCATCGCCGGCACCACCCGCGATGTGCTGCGCGAGCATATTCAAATTGAAGGCATGCCGTTACACATCATCGATACTGCAGGCCTACGCGATAGCCCCGACGAAGTCGAACAAATCGGTATTGCGCGCGCTTGGGACGAAATTCGGCAAGCCGACCGGGTATTAATGGTGGTTGATAGCCACGACACCCGCGCCACCCATCCACACGATATTTGGCCTGAGTTTGTCGAGCGCTTACCGGACGATATTCCGATTACCGTTATTCGCAATAAAGCCGATTTAAGCGAAGAGCCGGTGGTGATGGATAGTGTCAGCGGTGTCCCCGTCCTTCACCTATCGGCGAAAACTGGTCGTGGTATCGATTTATTACGCGAACACCTAAAACACTGTGTCGGTTACCAAGGCACCACCGAAGGCGGTTTTATGGCGCGACGTCGCCACTTAGACGCCCTCGCCCGCGCCCGCCAACACCTGCTGCAAGGCCAAGAACAACTGACCCTCAATCTCGCCGGCGAACTGCTGGCCGAAGAACTACGCCTCACCCAACAGCACCTCAACGAAATCACCGGCGAATTCACCTCCGACGACCTGCTTGGTAAGATCTTTGGTAGTTTTTGTATCGGGAAGTGAAAACCGTTATCAAAGAGGTGCATAGTGTACGCAAAGTATGAACCACTATTGATTGAATTCATCGCGGCAACAATGGCAGCCGACCCAGCGCATGACCCGCAACACATCAACCGTGTGGTCAGTAATGCTAAACAGTTGGCACGTCATGAAAGCGCCAATTTGGCCGTGGTGGTACCTGCTGCCTATTTGCACGATTGTTTTTCATTACCGAAAAACCATCCGGAACGAGCAAAAAGTTCGCAGCTAGCGGCGCAAAAGGCACGTCAGTTTCTGGTAAGCATAAATTATCCCGAGCTTCATTTAGATGCAATTACGCATGCCATTACCGCACATAGCTACAGCGCCGGTATCACACCCCAGACCCTAGAGGCAAAAGTTGTACAGGATGCGGACCGTTTAGACGCATTAGGGGCTATCGGTATCGCTCGGTGTATTCAAGTCGGTAGTAGCATGGGTGTGGAACTTTATCATGGCGACGACCCGTTTGCGCAAGAACGCGAATGGAATGACAAGCACTACACGTTCGACCATTTTTATACCAAACTATTTCGATTACCTGACGCAATGCACACTCATGCGGCGCGCCAAGAGGCGAAAAGGCGCCTAGCCTTTATGCAAGATTATCTGCAACAACTGGGCACCGAAATCGCGGTTGCTGACGCAGCATCAATCACCACAACAACATGATCACCGCACCGGCTATCATAAACAGGTTTTCTGACAACGAGACAAAGCCCAGCGGCACATTGCTGTCACCGCCAACACAGGCACACTTGAGCTCGCGTTTATCAATATAAACCGCTTTAAACACCGATACCGCGCCGACCACACCAATAAATAGCGCAAACGGCGCCACCGCCCAAGCCGGTAGTTGCGCCAGCATACCGATGCCGACGTATGCCTCGACAAACGGATAAATATAGCCATAGCGCAGCCACTTCATCGCCAATAAATCGTAGGTAATAAAGGACGTGGTAAAGCTATACAAGTCTTGCAGCTTTTGTACTGCTAACAAGGTCATAGCAAACGCAATGAACAGTAGTAATGTTCGAATTGATAGGTAGTCCGCCGCTAAACCGTATTGATAAGCGAGACTGAGTAGCGCGGCGACCGAAAAAATGGCGATCACTGGGGTGTAACTGGTGCCAGTCTGACCGGCTTCGCCTTTACCAAAATACTCGCGCAGTTCGTCGTAGCCACCAATGCGCTGACCATCAATAAAGGTTTGTGGGGTGGTTTTAACATCATGTTTGGCTTTAAATTCGTCGGTCTGTTCACGCGAGGTTAACGGATGATCCTCGACCTCATACCCCTCGCGTTTTAATAAGTCCTTCGAGCGTAATCCGTACGGACAAATATGTTCATCGGTGACCATCCGATATAGCTTAGCAACCTTGCTCATCATGACCTCCTGGATATTCGTCGTCGTTTCAACAATGCCGTCTATTGGCTTGCACTTAAGCTTTCAACAACACTTTGCCTTGGCGGCCTTTTTGCAAGGCGTGCTTAGCCGCTTTGGCTGCCTCATGCAAATCATAAATGGCCTCAACCGGTAACTGTAGCTTGCCTTGCGTCGCCTGTTGTATTAATTCGCCGATCAAACGCTTTTTGTCCTCAGCGCTGGTATTCTGGCTAACTTTACTGCCCCAGAAGCCTTTCACTACTGCCTGTTTGAAGATAACGTCTCCTGAGCTTAGCGTCATCGGCTCACCGGTCATCGAACCAAACGACACTAAGGTACCGTTTTCACCCAACAAATTGAGTAATTCGCCACTTTCACGACCACCGACCGAATCGACCGCAGCCGTTAACGGGTCATCGCCCATAATATCTTTGACCTGCTGCTGCCAGTCGTCGTTTGCAGTGGATACGATGTGTTTAATACCCAGTTGCTGTAACTCGTCGATAGCATCGTCGCGGCGTACCACGTTAATGACATTGACGCCACGCGCAGCGGCTAACATTGCTAGAGTTTTACCGACGGCACCGTTAGCGGCGTTTTGAATCACCCATTGCCCGCTATCGACAGCTAAAAACTCTAATAACATCAGTGCACTCAAAGGCATCGCAATCAACTGTGCGGCGATCTCGTCGTCAAGCTCGTCCGGCATCGGCACCGCCGCTTTAGCAGGCCCAACAAAATACTCAGCCCAAGTCCCATGCGCGCCCGCTATGGCGACTCTTTGACCCACTTTTAAGCCCTGCACTTCAGTGCCAACGGCATCAATAACACCTACCGCCTCGCTACCACCGATGGCGGGTAATTCCGGCTTATAACCATAGTTACCGCGCACCGTCCACAGATCGTGGTTATGAATCGGCGCTAAGGTCATTTTTACCCGAATTTGATTGCCAGCGGGTTGCGGTTTGTCACGCTCGGCCAAGGTTAAGACGTCGGCCGGCTCTCCAAAACTCTCATGAATTGCACTACGCATCATTACTCCAGTGATGACTTAATAGGATATTATTAGCTACGCGAAGAGACCGAATTTGGTGCAGTCTTGGCGTGTAAAAATCACCTGATGCCGGTAAACAAACAGCAACTTAGTTAGTGCTTATTACCAACCGCGTATTCGCGACCAAATCTGATGCCGATTTTGATCATCGAATACTTGATAGTGGTCATGCATAGCCATCGTGGCGCATGCGTGGTTCGGCAAAATTTGTAGCCGTGTACCGATAGCGAAATCTTCAATATTCAGCGGTTTACCATCGGTTCTGGTGATCACACCGTGCTCTTGATTAGCCTGACTCACCTGTAAGCCCTGCAATAGGTTACCGGCACTATCAGCAACGAGCCCATAGCCGTGATCTTGCCACGTTGCAGCACTACCTCGGTCAGACGACAGCGCCATCCAACCAGCATCGGTAAGCAACCAACCGCGCTCAGCATTATGTCCGATCACTGTCGTCACCACGCGTGCTGCGATATCTGCTAACTGGCATACACCAATACCGTACATGACCAAATCAAACAGCGTATAAACTCCAGCGCGAACTTCGCTGATACCGCGTAAGTCGACATCGCTCAACGCCGTCGGTGTCGAACCCACGCTAACTTCGGCACAAGCAATACCTTGATCACGCAAACGCTGACTTGCCAGTCGTGCTGCGTCTACCTCTGCTTGCGCCGCTTGCCGCAACTGCTGCGCGTCATGACAATGATAGGACTCGCCGGCATGGGTCAGCACACCCCGAAACTCAGCAGCACCGTCTTGCAATTGTCGGGCAAGGGTAATTAATTCAGCGTCATCGGCTCGAATACCACCACGGTGGCCATCGCAATCCAGCTCGATCATGACTGCTATGGTGCACTGAGTTTGTTGGCAAAAATCATTAACCGCTGTGACTTGCGCCTGATTATCCAAAATGATGCGACAATCGACCCCTTGCGCCAGCAAGGCTTGTACTCGCGGCAGCTTGTGCGCAGCAATACCGACGGCATAGGTCATATTGCTATAGCCAACAGCGGCCAACACTTCGGCTTCTTTTAAGGTGGACACGGTGATGGGTTGCGATTGGTCGCTTAGCAAATAAGGCGCAGCATCGAGCGTGCGCAGGGTTTTGAAGTGTGGCCGTATTGTGACCGAGTCGCTACGTGAGCCAATGTGTTTACGCATGCGCTCAATATTGCGTAACATGACATTTTTATCGATGGCCAAGAACGGCGTATCGGGCTTTTCGACTAATGCTAACGATGAAATTTTGGTCATTTACCTCTCCTGACTGAGCCGCACCGACGTCTCTCGCATTGATCCTGCTCTTGCGCTTTTCGCTAGATAAGCATTCAGTTAACGTTGTAACATAGCTTACCTCGCCAACATCACCGACAACAAACCAGCAGCACTTATGTCCGACATTTCCATTCTGATTATCAGCTTATTGGTTATTTGGGTATTAGCTCGCGGCTCACTACCATTCACGCAAATCGGTCGTACACGCACAACTACTGCCGCTGCCATTGCCTGTGCGTTAATCGAAGGCATTACTCCGGCACAAGCGTTTGCTTACATTGATAGCCAAACGTTGTTGATCATGGCGGTGTTCTTATTAGTCGGTGCTAACCTTGCGCAACTGCGTGGTGCTACCTCGCAATCAAGCCGGCTGGTCTTGCTACATCCGTTAGCCTTACTCGGTTTGGTTATGCTCAGTTGTGCGCTGCTCAGCATGGTCATGATTAACGACGTTGTGGTTGCCTTACTAGCACCTCTACTGCTATTACTACCCCGTCAATCCTATAGCGCGACCCTACTGATAGGCTTAGCCTTAGCATCTAACATCGGTTCCGCCGCTAGCATCTTAGGTAATCCACAAAACATCATTCTGGCCAGCCATAGTGGCTTAAGCCAAGCCCAACATTTGCAGCAAAGCTTAGCCGCAGCAATCCTCAGTTTAGTGCTAGCGTTCGTCATCATCGTTTTATTGAAATATCGCAACTTACAGTCACCGCAACACACAGACAGGCCAGCAGAACCGCTAAAAGCACGCTGGTCATATCAACAATGGCTGACGTTAGCCGTTGCTATAACCGTTATTTCCAGTATGACATTAACCAGTTGGCTGTGGCCTCAAGCATTACAACGACTATCGTTAATCTGTTTAGCACTGCTGTTGCTGAGCATGCCTCGAAACCGCATAGCCGTACTAAAGCAAGCGAATATTCCACTACTGGTGCTAATCGCTAGCCTATTTGTTTTAACCCACACCGTAAGTACCGCCTTGCTCAGTGATAACCATAACCAGACAGTGGTGAATTGGCTGCAGGGCAGTATTGACTCGTTGAACGGCATCATTGGCTTTAGCGTCGTTGCGAGCAACACCATTGGTAACGTGCCCGCCATCATTCTGCTACTCAGTGTGCTTGATAATCTCAGTCACAGCCAAGCCAGCCTGCTCGCCTATTTCAGCAGTGTCGCTGGCAATCTGCTGTTACAGGGCTCGTTAGCGTCGATTATCGTTGTTGAAATTGCTAAAAAGCGCGGCATTAGCATTGGATTTAGGCAGTTCGCCGCGCTGGGTATACCGGTTACTGTTGCCGCAATAATCAGCGGCATACTGCTTCTTTAACAGCCACTGTGGAGCGCTTAACTCAGTGGTTTAAAGACCGCAATAGCATCGCCCGATTCATTCAATAAATACAGCTTGTTGGCTTCGATGTACCACTCTGTCACTTGCTCTAATGTGGCAACAAATTGCTTTTCAATAGCCATTGTTTGCTCACACATTTTGCGGGTGGTCGCGATTTTGGCAAACTCGATTTGTTGTTGGCTGTTCTGGTACTGACCGTTAAAGTTATTGCAGCCAGCAAAACCGCTGACCCGCTGCTCGCCCTCATTGAGCGTCATATGCGGTGCTTGACTTGCATCGTCGACAAACTCGGTGACCGCATTTCCGCGTATTTCGGTCAACCGCCATTCGGTATCGGTAATCGTGACGGTGTTACTTAACGGTTGATAATCACGCTGCCGAGAAAGATCATAATTCAGTTCAGAATCAATCGCTTGACCGTTAGTATCAAGCTTTCGCAAAACGCCGTCGGGCTCGATAGAAAAAGCACTCTCCTGATCGAGTTGCAACTGCTTACCACTGATTTGCCATAACCCTTGTTGGCTATGGCTATTATTAACGTCGCCATCATCCAAATACCGCATTTGAAGTTGGTATCGGTGATCGGGCATGAGATTCAACTGATAAACGATACCCTCACAATCGGCACAAGGTAACGTGCCCTGATAAGTCGCCGGTAATTGTTTGGCAAACATGTCACTGGCAGCTTGGTCGCGCTCAACCGTTGCGCTTTCTGAACTATTAGCGGTGGTGGTGGAGTCATTAGGTTGGCATCCCGCTAAAGTGATAGTTAAAGTAGCCGCAATAGTTAATAGTCGTCCCCGCATAATGCATCCTCCGTGTAATTATGCTGATTGAATCCGTTCCCATAAGATCCGCAATGGGCTTAACCGTTAGGCGTCGTTATTAACGGGTTACTGGAAAAGCAACCCGCAGAAGTAGCGGATATACTGATAGTATAGGCTTCCGCGCCAGTTTTTCATTGTTAGCACGCTAGTTTTACAGAGTATTTGCGTTAAATTCGGAATTATTTGCGTATTCGCAAAAGCACCGGCGATATAAATTCAGCGAAGCACAAGACTTATAAGAATATAGAGAGGATTAAGAAGTCATTCTACAATGCCATAATTTGCGAATACTCAAATTATGGCAAGGTTTAAAAGCTGATCGCTAGCCAGTTATCCTTTTCGTGAAACTCAACCGATTGAATATCACCGGCACGCTCGACGTTAACCAAGTTAACCTGATCAGGCCATAAGTCCTGAAGCGCTTTTTGACGTACTTTTACGCCTTTCATCGCCGTAGGAATTGGCACTTCTTGATACACCCAAAAATGCGGTCCATCGACTTCATAACCGACCGTTTTTAAAGGAATTTCGGTACCGTCTAAACGCGCAATCTGGAAGTTTTTTAAGACATAGTCGCTAAATTGTTGGCGAGTCTTTTCATTACCTACGATATCAGCTTTGGGGTTGATGAACTCTTTTACCGCATGCTCGGCGTCATGCAGATAATAGCGCTGCATCACTTCGATGTTATGCGTACGCTGATTAAACAAAATCGTCGTAATTGACGCTTTAAGTTGGTGGGCAGCCGCGCTGCCCGCCCCCATAAATAACAACGCCAACACTAACAATAAACGCTGCATTAGTCGTTAGTCTCATTATTTGACTTTAATTCCGCTTTCACGTCTTGCATCAAGTCGCGGTTGATCAAACCATCACGTTTTTTTGCTTTATAGCTTTCAATACGCGAAGGAATGATACGCCGTGGATAATAGTTGTTTTCGATATCCACGTCGGCGGTTTCCCAATTAGGGTCAACCGCAACCGAACTCAGTGCTTTATCGGTGACGATAAGTTTGCTGACCGCATCTGGGCTACGACGCCAAATTTCTGCCGGAATATACTTATCCTCTTGGCTGCCATCATCGTAGGTCAGCTGCAGCAGAATCGGCATCACTAAACCGCCTTTATTGCTAAAGTCGATAACGTAGTAATGTTTATTCTCTTGGATGGCACGATCAAACACTTTACGTTCCCAAGGCTCCAACTTCTGCAGAAAATCTTGGTATTCATTGCGTTGTTTGTTAGAAGCCGTGAACTGATCGTTATCGTCATAAAAATCACGTACGTCTTTGTTCTTCTCGACCCAAGTCAAACGACCCTCTTGCTCATTGCGCTGTACAAAGAACGACACCGGCTTGTCGGCATCTTCCTGACGGCGACGCTGCAAATCAATATCGGGATCTTGAGTGTCTAAGCGCAACTCATAAATACGGTCAACGGAAATGTCGACGTGATCGGTGGTATAGAACCAACCGCGCCAGAACCAATCCAAATCGACACCCGAAGCTTCTTCCATGGTGCGGAAGAAATCGGCAGGTGTTGGCCGTTTGAATTTCCAACGGCGAGCGTATTCTTTAAATGCAAAGTCGAATAAGTCTCGACCTAAAATGACTTCACGCAAAATATTCAGCGCCGCTGCAGGTTTGCTGTAAGCATTAGGACCAAATTGCAGAATACTATCCGACTGCGTCATGATCGGCACTTGGTTTTCTGACTTCATATAATCGACGATAAAGCGTGGTTCAACGCCCCAAGGAATGCTCGGATCCCACTCTCGACCAGCAACGCCATCAAGGAAGCTATTTAAACCTTCATCCATCCACGTCCACTGACGTTCATCTGAATTAACCACCATCGGGAAGTAAATATGACCCACTTCGTGGAAGACCACACCCAGTAAGAAACGCTTTTCCGCCAATGAATAGGTACGGCTGCCGTCATCCTGCAGGGTAGTACGCGGACCATTGAAGGTGATCATCGGATATTCCATACCACCTACCGGGCCATTTACCGACTGTGCCACCGGATAGGGGTAATCAAATGAAAAACGCGAATACACTTCCATGGTGTGAATGACAGCCTCGGTGCTGTATTTCTCCCACAACTCGCCACCCTCTTTAGGATAGAACGACATTGCCATAACAAACGGACGTTCTTCACCGCCCTGCTCATAACCCTTGGCATCCCAGATGAATTTGCGCGATGACGCCCAGGCAAAATCACGCACATTGTCAGCAGCAAAACGCCAAACTTTACGATCGCTAGTGCCGGCTTCCTCGTTCGCTAAGGCTTCGTCTGGGGTAACAACAAATACCGGACGTTCAGCCGTTTTAGCTTGTTCTAAACGGTCGCGCTGAGCACTGGTCAACACTTGTTGTGGATTCTGTAATTCACCAGTAGCGGCAACGATATGATCGGCAGGCACATCAATATTGACCTGATAATCGCCGAACTCCAGCGTAAATTCGCCACGCCCCAAGAACTCTTTGTTAGTCCATGCTTCGTAGTCGGTAAACGCGACTAAACGCGGGAACCACTGCGCCAGCAAAAAGATATCATTGCCATCAGGATTTTTGTCATCGGCAAAATGTTCGTAGCCATTACGACCACCGACCGCTTTTTGCTCAATAATATTAAAAGCAAAGTCGATGTTTAACTCGGTGCTACTTGAGGGTGCCAACGGCTCGGCTAAATCAATGCGCATTTGCGTACCAACAATGGTAAAACTCAGTTTTTTACCGGCTTTATCGGTGATCGCATTGATTTGATAACCCAACTCGTTATCGGCCATAAACTGCTGGCGACGCAGTTGATTCAAACTAATACGAGCAGGTTTATCTTGATTGCCTAAACTGGTTTCTGGATGCGACGAGAAAGTCGAAGTAACCTCTGCCATTGAATCAGATTTAAAAATATTTTGATCCAGCTGCACCCATAAATAACGCAAGGTATAAGGTGATTGGTTGTGATACTGAATGGTTTCAGCACCCTCAACACGGCGGCGCTTTTCATCTAGTGAAACATTGATTTGATAATCAACTTGCTGCTGCCAATAATGCTCACCAGGTTCACCAGCGGCGGAACGATAGACATTCGGTGTAGGTAACACCTCGTCTAACTGTCTAAATTTGTCTTTAAAATGGCCTTTGGTCTGCTCAATGGCTTGTGCCTGAGCCGCTCCGACGATTAATAACTGACTACTAATAACCGCGGTTAATAAGATTTTTAGCGCGCGCATGAAAAACGCCTTTTATCATTGTTTTAGTTAGGAGCCTAATAGAATAAAGGGTGTTAAGCCGCAAACCAAGTCAGACAAGCTGAAAAATTGGTCAACTTATCGTAATCTGGTGTCATCAATGACTGACACTAAAGCTAGCTACAAGGACTGTCACCGTGCCTGCAGACTTTACTAAACGACTTACCGCAAAGCGCCCATACAGCAAAGGAACGAGCTTCGAGCGGCCTGTAACGCCGCCAAAAGTCGACTTATTATTAAATCAATATGAAAGCGACCGCGGTCGCATCATGCAATCGGCTGCGGTACGACGCTTGCAACAAAAGACCCAAGTTTTCCCGCTAGAAAAAAACGCCGCCGTTCGTAGCCGTCTGACTCATTCACTCGAAGTGCAGCAAAATGGCCGCTTCATTGTCCGTAAAATCATCGACAAGCTGGACGGCACTCAACGCGCGCGTTTGGGACTCTCAGGCAATATGGATCGCGCATTAGAAACCTTGGTGGAAATGGCTTGCCTGATGCACGACATTGGCAATCCACCTTTCGGTCATTTTGGTGAAGCCGCCATCAACGACTGGTTTAACGCCAATACCTATCTGCTTTTTCAACGCCACGGTTGTGCCGAAGACGCACTAGCCAACTACTTGATCACCGATCTGAAAAATTTTGAAGGTAATGCGCAAGCGGTACGATTAACTCACAAATTATTAAAACTTAATCTAACCTACGCACAAAGCGCTGGGTTATTGAAATACACCCGCGGCGCCTATCAGGCCAAACCCAAAGGCAATAACCTACAAAAGAAGCCAGGCTTTTACTGGTCAGAGAAAGAGTTTGTCGACGAACTTTGGCAAGCACTTGCGATGCAACCACATAGCCGTCATCCAATAGCCTATATCATGGAAGCCGCCGATGATATTTCCTATTGCCTGGCCGACATCGAAGACGCGGTAGAAAAAGGTATTTTAACGATTCCTCAATTAATGGCGTTGCTTAAACAAGAATTCTCCGCACTACGCATAGCTGCTACCGGCACAGATGATGCCGACGCGGACATCATCGACCAAGGATATAAAGATAAAGCGGGTAAACCGAAACCACTGGTGTCTTTTCAGCAATTGTTAGATAACGCCAAAAAGAAATACCAGAGAGAAACCGTTGATAATATCGGTCAGTTTTTTATCGAATTACGCGTCGGCCTTATCCACCCTTTGGTAGAACACGCCGCTAAACAGTTTATCGAACACCTAGATGCAATCGACACCGGAGACTACAACGCCGCATTACTCGAAGATGGCAGCGTCTATCAACACATCATTAAAACCATGAAGCAGGTGGCGTTTAAACATGTCTTCAACCACCCTGAGGTGGAACAACTCGAGCTGCAAGGTTATCAGGTGATCAGCGGGCTATTGAATACCTACGCCCCCCTACTGCACATGAGTGCCACTGATTTTGCAAAGCTAAATGATAAAGGACCCATATTGAACCAGCGCCTATACAAGCGCTTACCGGCTAAGGAACTCGCGGCCTATCAACAAGTCAACAAAGATAAACAGGGTAAATTAAGTGTGGCCGAAGAGCTTTATTACCGCTGTAGACTTTTACAAGACGTGGTCAGCGGCATGACCGATCATGCGGCATTACAGGAATACCAGATCCTGCAAGTACAAATTTAACCCTCAGCCTAATCACTCACAGATAAAAGGATAACGATGAAGACCATCGATATTTTAGTCGGTACCACCTCCGGCAATACCGAATATCTCGCCGATCAGTTGCAACAGCTACTCGATGCTGACGGCCGCCAATGTCGTGTACATTACGAACCCGATCTCGTCGACCTAGACAATACCGGTATTTGGTTGATTTGCGTCGCTAGCCACGGCGCCGGTGATTACGCCGATAGCATGCTGCAGTTTGCCGAGCAACTGGCCGCCTGCGAAACCCGTTTAGATGATTTGCGCTATGCCGTGATCGCGGTTGGCGAGTCCTGTTACGACACCTACTGCGCCGCCGGCCGCGATGCCGATCAACGCTTACAACAACTGGGTGCAAAAAGCTTAGTATCACGACTTGAGATCGATATGTTAGAAGACGATCCCGAAGTCAAAGCCAGTCATTGGCTGCCGCAATTCAGCCAAGCCGTAGCACAACTACCTGAGCCCGATTAACCGATCCTGAATGATCTTATTCACATGGCTGATTTAGCGACTATCGAACACTTATTGGTGATCGGTTTGTGTTAATCACAAGCTTGTCCACAAGCTAAATCAGTAAGTGGATAAGATCGGAGTAAGATCGCCTAAGGGGTGTCGATAATCACAGCACAACTCTGGGGATAAATCGTATTGTGGATAAGCACCCCAGTTATCCACCGTCTGATCAGACTTTGGATCATCGCTTACTCACATGATCCTTGATCTAAAAAATCATTTAAGCTTAGGCAGTTAGATCGCTTATCAACAGAAAAGTCGAAGCTAAGAGTAGTAATAATAGAAAAGATCAAAATAAGATCCTTAACTGATCTTCTTTTAAACCCGAACCTCAATTGCGCTCAAAATGAAACGAAACAGGCTTCTTAACAAAATGAACAAAATTTAGTCATTTCGATTTTCACCATAACGCGTTAAAATGATCGGCTATTTGAGTCTTAGGTAATCTGCTCTAGAGCAATACCAACATCACAGTTCAAGCGCATTGTTAAATGCTACAGGTCGTACACATGGCACATCATTATCATCAGCACTTTGACGTTATCGTTATCGGTGGCGGACATGCCGGTACCGAAGCCGCATTAGCGGCAGCTCGTATGGGCTGTCAGACCATGCTGCTAACACACAACATCGAAACGCTCGGACAAATGTCATGTAACCCTGCAATCGGTGGTATTGGTAAAGGGCATTTGGTTAAAGAAATTGATGCCTTGGGTGGTGCCATGGCAAAAGCTGCTGATCAAGGTGGTATTCAGTTTCGTACATTGAACTCATCAAAAGGCCCAGCAGTTAGAGCTACTCGAGCACAAGCCGATCGTCAGCTGTACAAAGCCGCAATTCGACATAGCTTAGAAACTCAAGCGAACTTATCGTTATTTCAACAAGGTTGTGACGATTTGATCGTCGAGCAGGATCGTGTGGTCGGTGTGGTTACCCAAATGGGCTTAAAGTTTGCCGCTAAAACGGTGGTACTCACTGTCGGTACATTTTTAGGTGGGCGCATTCATATTGGCTTAGACAATTATCAAGGTGGCCGCGCTGGCGATCCACCAGCTAATCGCCTAGCCGAGCGTTTACGTGAGCTACCGCTACGCGTTGATCGTTTAAAAACCGGCACACCACCACGCATAGACAGTAAATCGATTGATTTTTCGGTGATGCAAGAACAGCCTGGCGATCAACCCACGCCGTTATTTTCATTTATGGGGCAAGCTAGCGATCATCCGCAACAAATATCTTGCTATATCACCCATACCAACGAAAAAACTCACGATGTTATCCGTGCTGGTTTAGATCGTTCACCCATGTATTCCGGTGTAATTGAAGGCGTTGGGCCACGTTATTGCCCATCAATTGAAGATAAAGTGGTACGCTTTGCCGAGCGTCATTCGCATCAAATATTTGTCGAACCTGAGGGATTAGATACTTTTGAGGTTTATCCTAACGGTATTTCCACCAGTTTACCGTTTGATGTGCAAGAGCAATTAGTGCGCTCGATTAAAGGCTTCGAGAATGCGCATATTACGCGTCCTGGATACGCCATCGAGTACGATTATTTTGACCCGCGCGATTTGCAACAATCGTTAGAAACCAAGTACATTCAAGGTTTGTTCTTTGCTGGCCAAATCAACGGTACTACCGGCTATGAAGAGGCCGGAGCGCAAGGATTAATCGCAGGCCTTAACGCCGCCTTGCAAGTGCAAGGTAAAGACAGCTGGTCGCCGCGTCGCGATCAAGCCTATATGGGCGTATTGATCGACGATCTGTCGACGCTAGGCACGCAAGAACCCTATCGCATGTTTACTTCGCGCGCCGAATATCGGTTGTTATTGCGAGAAGATAATGCCGATATGCGACTAACCGAAAAAGGTCGCGAATTGGGCTTAGTCGACGATCAACGCTGGGCCGCTTTTAGCGAAAAAATGGAAGCCATCGCGCAGGAACAACAGCGTCTACGCAGTACTTGGGTACACAAAGATCATGCACAAGTGGATGCTATAAATGGCTTACTGAAAAATCCGATTTCGCGTGAAGCAAGCTTAGAAGAACTGTTACGTCGTCCTGAAGTCAGTTATCGGGCGCTAGTCGACACCCTAGGTGACGGCTTGGCGCCGAGTGCGGCCGCCGAACAAGTGGAAATTCAGGTCAAATACGCCGGTTATATTGAGCGTCAACAAGACGAAATCGAAAAACAACGGCGTCATGAAAATACCCACTTACCGATACCATTCGATTACAGTAAAATCAGTGGCCTCTCGAATGAGGTGGTGGCGAAGCTGAATCAACATCAACCCGAAACGGTGGGTAAAGCGGCACGTATCTCGGGCATTACGCCGGCGGCGATTTCGATGTTATTGGTGCACCTAAAAAAACAAGGGTTACTGCGCAAAAGCGCGTAATCCTATTAAACCCAAGCAAACTGCAAGGATATGCCTGTGAAGCAGTCGTTAGCCGCTACGCTGACCTCGTTACTGGCCGAAACCGAATTGACCATCAACGCCGAACAGCAGCAACAATTGCTAGCGTTGGTTGGATTATTAGACAAATGGAACAAAGCTTACAATCTGACGTCTGTGCGCGATCCACAGCAAATGCTGAGTCGCCACATTGTCGATAGCTTAGTGGTCTTGCCGAGTTTAACCGCACAGCGTTATATTGACGTGGGTACCGGGCCAGGCTTGCCAGGTTTACCGTTAGCGATTGCCGCACCTGACAAGCAATTTGTGTTGCTCGATAGTTTAGGTAAGCGTATTCGCTTTATTCGCCAGATCTGTCACGAACTGGGCATCGACAACGTCAGTGCTGTACATGCGCGAGTTGAAGATTATACTGACCCAGAGGGATTTGATGGCGTGCTGAGTAGAGCCTTTGCCTCGCTTAATGATATGCTTAGTTGGTGTAGTCATTTGACTAACGCTGATGGGCGTTTTTTCGCCCTGAAAGGTCAGTACCCTGAGCAAGAAATTGCACAACTAAACGCCGACCCGCAGTCGCGCTGGTTGGTTGAACAAGTCAAACCGCTGGTTGTCCCTGGCGTTATTGGCGAACGCCATATCGTTATTATTAAAGCGGCAGCATAACCATAAGAGGTCGTAACACCCGTGGCTAGAGTGATTGCAATTGCAAACCAAAAAGGCGGCGTCGGCAAAACCACGACGGCTGTCAATTTAGCGGCCTCAATGGCGGCGACCAAGCGCAAAGTATTGCTCATCGATCTGGACCCGCAGGGTAACGCGACCATGGGAAGCGGTGTCGATAAATACGACGTCGAACATACCATTTACGACTTGTTAGTCGATGAAAAACCGGCCAAAGAGGTGTTAGTTGCCGAAACTAACGGCAAGTATCACCTGATAGCCGCCAACGGTGATGCCACCGCCGCAGAAATCAAGTTGATGGAAGTGTTTGCCCGTGAATTACGTCTACGTAAAGCGCTAGAAGCGGTACAAGATTACTACGACTTCATTTTTATCGATTGTCCACCGTCGTTAAGTATGCTGACGGTTAACGCAATGGCCGCTGCCGATTCGATTTTGGTGCCAATGCAGTGTGAGTACTATGCCTTAGAAGGTCTGACGGCGTTGATGGATACCGTTAACCAACTGGCCGATGCGGTTAACCCTAAGTTAACCATCGAGGGCATTTTGCGGACCATGTACGATCCACGTAATCGCTTAGCGAACGATGTGTCGGAACAATTAAAACAGCACTTTGGCGATAAAGTGTATCGTACCGTTATTCCACGTAATGTGCGTTTGGCGGAAGCCCCCAGCTTTGGAGCGCCGGCGATGTATTATGATAAATCGTCCACCGGTGCGCGCGCTTATTTATCGTTAGCCGGTGAAATTATTCGGCGTGCAGAGCAAAGCAAAAAACAAGCGCAAGCAGCCGCTAATTAAGGCTTGCGGGCCATTGTTTTAAGAAAGTCATGACAAGGATTGAGCAAAAACATGTCAGCTAAAAAACGCGGTTTAGGACGCGGCTTAGATGCCCTTTTAACCAACAGCCAACAGCGTCAGTCGGCTAGCGACGATGCCAGTGGTAAACAGCCAGCGGTAAAAGGCGAGCTGCAGAAACTGCCGGTCGAGCAGCTGACTCCGGGCAAATATCAACCGCGTAAAGACATGTCGCCCGAGGCGTTAGAAGATTTAGCCGCATCGGTAAAAGCGCAAGGTATTATCCAACCTATCGTGGTTCGCAAATTGGGCGCCGACAGTTTCGAAATCATCGCCGGCGAACGGCGTTGGCGTGCGGCACAACTGGCCAAGCTCAGTGATGTGCCGTGTTTGGTCAAAGACGTACCCGACGAAGCGGCAATCGCGATTGCCCTGATCGAGAATATCCAGCGTGAAGATTTAAATGCGATGGAAGAAGCGATTGCCTTGCAACGCTTGTTAGACGAATTTCAAATGACCCACCAGGATGTCGCCTCGGCGGTCGGTAAGTCGCGGACTACGGTGACCAACTTATTGCGTTTAAATAACTTAGAAAGTGATGTTAAAACGTTGCTGGAACGTGGCGACATCGATTTGGGCCACGCCAAATTATTGTTAGCGCTACAGGGCGACCAGCAGCGTGATGTTGCACACACCATCGCGGCTAAAGAACTGACCGTACGTGAAGCCGAAAAACTGGTAAGACGTACGCTTGAACCACCCAAAGACACCCCCAAAGCCGAGCCAGACCCCAATATCCAACACCTCGAGCAAAACCTTAGCGATAAGCTAGGTGCCCGGGTCGCGATTAATCATGGTCGCAAAGGGCAAGGCAAGCTGGTCATCAGTTACACCAGTCTGGATGAACTTGATGGCATTCTGTCGCACATAAAATAATCAACCTCAGCAGAGACTTAGGGCTTGTTAACGAATTGTTGAACGCCCGACTTTCGCTTGCTGGGCGCCGATTTCGTTTGCATTTACGAGACAAATCTTTATACTAGCGCGAGTTTTTTAGTATGCCCTTTACGTGGGCGTCAACCGTGGGTAATTCGCCTTGTCTAACGCCATGAATGTGACGGGAAAACAACTTGCTCGGCGATTATTACGGGTACAAATTTTAGCCACATTGCTGACCGCGCTATTGTTTTTGGTCGTGAAAGACAGCTTCAGCGCTTTAGCAGCAATTGTTGGCGGCTTGATCAGCGTGGTGCCAAATATGGTCTTTGCCGCATTTGCGTTTGCTTATGCTGGCGCGCGTTCGAGCCAACAAGTGGTAAGAAGTTTTTTTGCCGGTGAAGGGTTAAAAATTATCCTCACGGCTGGATTATTTGCTGCCGTTTTAAGCCTGCTTGCGCTGCCATTAGCGCCTTTATTTAGCGGCTTTGTTGCAGCGCTGGCCATGCAGTGGCTAGCACCGATTTTACTTTTAAAATCAACGTAAATTGGGAAACACTATGGTAAGTGGAGAGCAAACCGCTACTGAGTATATCAAGCACCATTTGCAAAATGGTCAGATAGGCTCAGGGTTTTGGACCTGGAATGTCGACACGATTGTGTGGTCGGTATTGCTAGGTGTCCTTTTCTTATGGTCGTTCCGTGCCGTGGCAAAGAAAGCCAGTACCGGTGTACCGGGCAAGTGGCAATGCTTTGTCGAAATGATTGTCGAGTTTGTCGACAAGAGCGTGCGTGAGTCCTTCCATGGTAAAGACAAACTGATTGCGCCGTTGGCGTTAACCATTTTTGTCTGGATCTTCTTGATGAACCTGATGGATTTGATCCCCGTTGACTGGTTGCCGTCGGCTGCCATGTACGGTGCTTATTGGTTAGGTTTTGTCGACGATCCGCACGATGTTTACATGAAAGTGGTACCGACCACCGACCTGAATACGACATTCGCTTTAAGCTTAAGTGTCTTTGCCCTGATCATTATTTACTCGATCAAGTACAAAGGTTTAAAAGGTTTCACCAAAGAAATGACCTTAACGCCATTTAACCATTGGGCATTGGCGCCGGTTAACTTAGTGCTAGAAAGCATTACCTTGTTAGCCAAACCGGCATCGTTAGCGTTGCGATTATTCGGTAACCTTTACGCCGGTGAATTGATCTTTATTTTGATTGCCATGATGGGGCTGTTCCAGTTACCAGCGCACTTTATCTGGGCGGCGTTCCACATCATAGTTATTACTTTGCAGGCATTTATTTTTATGATGTTGACCATTGTTTATCTAAGCATGGCTTCATCTGAGCATTAATCCTTTTTAACTTTTATTTTTTAACTTTAATCTACTGAAAAACTGGAGAAATCAATGGAAACTGTAGTTGCTTTTACTGCTATCGCTGTTGCAATCATGATCGGTCTGGCTGCTTTAGGTACCGCGTTAGGTTTCGGTATGCTGGGTGGTAAGTTCCTAGAAGCAGCAGCTCGTCAGCCAGAACTGGCACCTCAGCTGCAGGTTAAAATGTTCATCGTTGCAGGTCTTATCGATGCTATCGCGATGATCGGTGTTGCTGTTGCATTGTTATTCACTTTCGCAAACCCGTTCTTAACTCAGGTAGCAGGCTAATTGCGATTCGACGGTCACCAACGTAAAGGAGGTCCGTTGTGGATATCAACGCTACTCTTATAGGTCAAACGATCGCGTTTATCGTGTTCGTGTGGTTCTGCATGAAATTCGTGTGGCCACCGATCATCAACGCTATCGAAGAGCGTCAGAAAAAAATTGCTGATGGCCTGTCTGCGGGCGAACGTGCCCAAAAAGACTATGAAAAGGCCCAGCAGGAAATCGCTGAACAGCTGAAAGAAGCTAAACAACAGGCTGCTGAGATCATCGAGCAGGCGAAAAAGCGTGGCAACACCATCGTTGAAGAAGAAATTCAACGCGGTCACGAGGAGCGCGAGAAAGTCGTTGCTGCTGGTCACGCTGAAGTTGAAGCTGAACGCAACCGTATTCGTGAAGAATTACGCAAGCAAGTGGCTGTTCTGGCAATCGCTGGCGCAGAAAAAATCATTGAGCGTGAAATTGATAAAAGCGCTCACAGTGACATTGTTGAAAAACTGGTCGCTGATCTGTAATCGAGGGGTTTGCGCATATGTCAGATTTGACTACGGTCGCTCGCCCCTATGCAAAAGCAGCTTTTGATTTTGCAATAGAGCACAGCGCAGTAGAACAGTGGAGTGACATGATAGCTTTTGCTGCCGCGGTAGCTAAAGACGACACCATGGTCGCTTTTCTGAAAAGCGCTGCCGCTGCTGATAAGGTCGCCGAGGTATTCCTCGGCGTCTGCGAAGAACAACTGGACGCTCACGCGCAGAACTTCATTCGCGTCATGGCCGACAACGATCGGCTGCTGGCCTTACCGGCGGTGGACACTTTATATCAGACGTTTCGTGCCGAGTATGAGCGCGAAGTTACGGTTGATGTGACGTCGGCAGTGAAACTGCTGAAAGCACAACAAACGGCTATTTCAAAAGCTTTGGAACAGCGTCTGCAACGCAAAATTAAGCTGAATTGCAGTGTGGATTCGTCGATTGTCGGCGGTTTAGTCATTAAAGCCGGTGATACCGTGATTGACGGCACCGTGCGCGGCAAGCTTGAACGTCTTGCCCATGCACTGCAATCCTAATGGGGACTTGAGCATGCAACTGAATTCAAATGAAATCGCAGAACTGATCAAAAAACGTATTGAGAAGTTCGACGTAAGCAGTGAAGCTCGTAACGAAGGCACCATCGTGTCTGTTACCGACGGTATCATTCGCATCAACGGCTTAGCCGATTGTATGCAAGGCGAAATGATTGAATTACCGGGTAACCGTTACGCTATCGCTTTGAACCTGGAACGCGACTCTGTCGGCGCCGTTGTTATGGGCCCGTACGCAGATTTGCAAGAAGGCGACAAAGTTCAAACAACGGGTCGTATCCTAGAAGTGCCAGTAGGTCGTAACCTGCTGGGCCGTGTGGTTAACACGCTGGGTGAGCCGATTGACGGTAAAGGTCCTATCGAAGCCGAAGGCCGTGAACCTATCGAGAAAATCGCCCCCGGCGTTATCGATCGTCAATCTGTCGACCAGCCGGTACAAACCGGTTATAAGTCTATCGATGCGATGATCCCAATCGGTCGTGGTCAGCGTGAGTTGATCATCGGTGACCGTCAGACCGGTAAAACCGCATTGGCTGTTGATGCCATCATCAACCAAAAAGACTCGGGTATTAAGTGTGTGTACGTGGCTATCGGCCAGAAAGCGTCGACTATCGCTCAGGTAGTACGCAAGCTGGAAGAGCACGGCGCACTGGAAAACACTATCGTGGTTGCCGCTTCGGCGTCAGAATCAGCCGCGCTGCAATATCTGTCAGCATATGCCGGTTGTACCATGGGTGAATTCTTCCGTGACCGCGGTGAAGATGCGTTAATCGTTTATGATGATTTGTCTAAGCAAGCCGTTGCTTATCGTCAAATTTCATTGCTGTTACGTCGTCCGCCAGGTCGTGAAGCTTATCCAGGTGATGTTTTCTATCTACATTCACGCTTACTAGAGCGTGCAGCGCGAGTTAACGCCGATTATGTAGAAAAATACACCAACGGTGAAGTGAAAGGTCAAACCGGTTCATTGACCGCATTACCGATCATCGAAACTCAAGCTGGTGACGTATCGGCATTCGTACCGACCAACGTTATCTCGATCACCGACGGTCAGATTTTCTTAGAAACTGACTTGTTTAACTCAGGTATTCGTCCTGCGGTTAACGCTGGTATCTCGGTATCGCGTGTAGGTGGTGCGGCACAGACTAAAGTCATCAAGAAATTGGGTGGCGGTATTCGTTTGGCCTTGGCTCAGTATCGTGAATTGGCGGCCTTCGCGCAATTTGCCTCTGACCTTGACGAAGCGACTCGTGCGCAGTTAGAGCATGGTCAGCGCGTAACCGAACTGATGAAGCAAAAACAATTTGAGCCGATGAGCGTTGCCGATATGGCGGTGTCTATCTTCTCGGTTGAGAAAGGCTTCTTGAAAGACGTTGCGCAAGACAAGATCGGCGATTTTGAAGCGTCATTGCTGGCTTATATGAACAGCGAGCAAAAAGACCTGATGGCCGAGATTAATAAAACCGGTAACTATAACGACGACATCGAAACCAAATTGAAAGCGGCGCTTGAAAAATTCAAGCAGACGCAATCGTGGTAACAGTCGGTGGCCGCTGTGTTAGCGGCCATTTGTCGTTGAGTTAACAGGAGATTCGTCATGGCCGGCGGTAAAGAAATCAAAACGAAGATCGCGAGTATTGGTAATACTCAGAAGATCACCAGTGCGATGGAGATGGTTGCTGCGTCAAAAATGAAAAAGGCGCAGGAGCGTATGGCTGAAAGCCGTCCGTACTCCGACTCTATTCGCAAAGTGATTGGCCACGTGGCACGCGGCAACCTCGAATATCGCCATCCTTTTATGGAAGAGCGTGAGGTGAAGCGCGTCGGCTACATCATTATCTCTACCGATCGGGGCCTGTGTGGCGGCTTGAACGCCAACGAGTTCAAGCTCGTGGTAAAACACGCTAACGACTGGAAAGAGCAAGGTGTAGAAGCCGATTTTGCAGCCATTGGCAGCAAGGCGACATCATTTTTCAAACGTTTTGGTGGCAAATTACAGGCGCAAGTATCGGGCCTGGGTGACAAGCCATCGATTAGCCAAGTGACCGGCTCGGTGCAGGTCATGCTGCAAGCGTTTGAACAAGGCAATATTGACCGTTTGTATGTGGTTTACAACCGTTTTGTAAACACCATGAGTCAAAAACCTGTTGTGAATCAGTTATTACCGTTGCCAGCGGCAACGTCTGAGGATGAAGTTCAATCGGGTAGCTGGGACTACTTGTATGAACCTGATCCGCAATCGATTCTCGACACATTGATTCGTCGCTTCGTTGAAATGCAGGTATACCAAGGGGTTGTTGATAACGCAGCCAGTGAACAGGCAGCACGGATGGTAGCCATGAAGGCCGCTACCGATAATGCTGAAGATCTGATTGATCAGCTGCAACTGGTTTACAACAAAGCCCGTCAGGCAGCGATTACCCAAGAAATCTCGGAAATCGTTGCTGGTGCCGAAGCTGTATAACGGCAAGGTCCACAGAATTAAGAGTTAGAGGAAATATCATGAGTCAAGGTAAGGTCGTACAAATTATCGGCGCCGTGGTGGACTTTGAGTTCCCACAAAGTGCCGTGCCTAAAGTTTACGACGCACTGAAAGTGACCGATGGTGAACTTCAAGGCTTAGTACTTGAAGTACAACAACAGTTAGGTGGCGGTATTGTACGTGCCATCGCACTGGGTACAACCGACGGTTTACGTCGCGGTGCTTCTGCAGACAACACACGCGAACCGATTATGGTGCCAGTGGGTACTAAAACCCTGGGCCGTATCATGAACGTACTGGGTGAACCAATCGACGAAGCCGGCCCTATTGGCGCCGACGATCGGATGTCGATTCACCGTGCTGCGCCTAGCTACGAAGAGCAATCAAACACCAACGAACTGCTGGAAACCGGCATCAAGGTTATCGACCTGATTTGTCCGTTTGCCAAAGGTGGTAAAGTCGGTCTGTTTGGTGGTGCCGGTGTTGGTAAAACCGTTAACATGATGGAGCTTATCCGTAACATCGCTATCGAGCACAGCGGCTACTCAGTTTTCGCTGGTGTTGGTGAGCGTACGCGTGAGGGTAACGACTTCTATCACGAAATGAACGATTCTAACGTACTGGATAAAGTTGCGTTGGTTTACGGTCAGATGAACGAGCCTCCGGGTAACCGTTTGCGCGTTGCCTTGACCGGTTTGACCATGGCCGAGAAATTCCGTGACGAGGGTCGTGATGTATTGTTCTTCGTCGATAACATCTATCGTTACACCCTAGCCGGTACTGAGGTATCTGCATTGCTGGGTCGTATGCCTTCAGCGGTAGGTTATCAGCCTACTCTAGCGGAAGAGATGGGTGTGTTACAGGAACGTATCACCTCGACCAAAACCGGTTCAATCACGTCTATTCAGGCTGTATACGTGCCTGCCGATGACTTGACTGACCCGTCACCAGCAACCACCTTCGCGCACTTGGATTCAACCGTTACGTTGAGCCGTGATATCGCTTCTTTGGGTATTTACCCAGCGGTTGACCCATTAAGCTCAACCTCGCGTCAGTTAGACCCATTAGTGGTTGGTGAAGAGCACTACAACGTTGCACGTGGCGTACAGACTGTGTTGCAGCGTTACAAAGAGCTGAAAGACATCATCGCTATCTTGGGTATGGACGAACTGTCAGAAGAAGACAAACTGACCGTATCACGTGCTCGTAAAATCCAGCGTTTCTTGTCACAACCTTTCTTCGTTGCCGAAGTATTTACCGGTGCGCCGGGCAAATATGTCTCGCTGAAAGATACCATTAATGGTTTTAGTGGCATCTTAAATGGCGACTATGACGACTTGCCTGAGCAAGCGTTCTACATGGTTGGTAGCATCGAAGAGGCTGCTGAGAAAGCCAAAAACCTGTAAGCACTTAGGAGGTTTGCATGGCGGCTAAAACGGTACAGCTTGAGGTAGTCAGCGCCGAGGCAAAATTGTTCTCGGGCAAAGTGGCTACCGTGCAAGTTACGGGTAGCGAGGGTGAGCTGGGTATTTACCCAGGTCACGCGCCATTATTAACCAAGATCAAACCGGGTATGGTGCGCTTGGTTAAAGAAGACGGTGCTGAGCAGTTAATGTATGTGGCTGGTGGTGTGTTGGAAGTTCAACCCCATAACGTCACGGTACTGGCCGATGTCGCGGTACGCGCCAACGAGCTAGACGAAGAGCAAGCGCTGGCCGCTAAAAAGCGTGCCGAAGAAGCGATTGCCGATTCGTCTACCGACTTGAGCTATGCCGAAGCGGCTGCCGAGCTGGCACGTGCATTGGCGCAGCTAGAAGTGTTGCGTAAATTGCGTCGCTAAAACGACAGTATCCGTAAAGTAAACGAAAAGGCCCATTGGCAACGCCAGTGGGCCTTTCTTTTTGCCTGCAAATGTTACCGAAAACCGTTAGAATGGCGGACACTAACAATCTTTACATTTGTATAAAACAACCAGTTGAGAATCTAGCATGACATTACGCGTCGTCATATTAGCCGCCGGCAAAGGCACCCGCATGCGTTCGGCGTTACCGAAAGTGTTGCACCCGGTCGCCCAAAAACCGATGGTTGAGCATGTTATCGACTGTGCCAGCAGTCTCAATGCCGATGCCATTCATGTGGTATATGGCCACGGTGGTGAGCAATTAAAACAAGCGCTGCAACATCACCGCCTAAATTGGGTTGAGCAAAGCCAACAGTTGGGTACCGGCCATGCCGTGCAGCAAGTGCAAGATTACATTCAGCCTCAGGATCGGGTGTTGGTGTTATACGGCGATGTGCCGTTGATCCGCAGTGAAACCTTGCAGCAGTTATTGCAACAGGCGCAGCAGTCAGCGCTGGCGTTATTAACCGTGACGCTGCCCGACGCGACTGGCTATGGTCGTATCGTGCGCAATAAGGCCGGTGCGATTGAGGGGATTGTCGAGCAAAAAGACGCCAATGCCGAGCAACTACAAATTCGCGAAGCTAATACCGGTATTTTGGTGGCTTCGGGGCAGTATTTAAAGCGTTGGTTAGCCAAGTTGTCGAATGACAACGCGCAAAACGAATATTACTTAACCGATATTGTCGCCATGGCCGCCGGTGAAGGCGTTAAAATTGCAAGTTGCCAACCGCAGCAAGCCAGCGAAGTCGAGGGCGCTAATAATCGCGTGCAGTTAGCCGCTTTAGAGCGGGCTTATCAGTTACGTCAAGCCGAACAGTTGATGCTCGCTGGCGCCACCCTACTAGACCCAGCCCGTATCGACATTCGCGGGCGCGTGCGTTGCGGTGAAGACGTGGTCATCGATGCCAACGTTACTTTTGAGGGTGATGTGGAACTTGGTGATGGCGTGGTTATCGAAGCTAACGTGGTGTTAAAAGACTGTCGCATTGGCAGTGGTAGTCGGGTCCGGGCGTTTTCTCACATTGAAGGGGCTAGCCTGGGCGAAACGGTTAACGTTGGACCGTACGCGCGCTTACGGCCCGGCGCTGAACTAGCCGATGGCGTACAAGTTGGCAACTTCGTGGAAATTAAGAAAACGCGCATGGGTGCGGGCAGCAAAGCCAGCCACCTAACCTACTTAGGCGACGCCAACATCGGTGCCGAGGTGAATATTGGTGCGGGCACCATTACTTGCAATTATGATGGCGTGAACAAATTTGTTACCGACATCGCTGATGGCGCTTTTATCGGTTCAAACAGCTCGTTGGTGGCACCGGTTAGCATTGGTCAGCAAGCGACCGTGGGCGCCGGTTCAACCATCACCCGCGACGTCGCTGACGGTGAACTGGCGGTGGCACGCGCTAAACAGCGCAATATCAGTGGATGGCAACGTCCACAAAAGCAAAAATAAACCAAGATAGGACAAGTCATTTATGTGCGGAATTGTGGGAGCTACCTCAGAGCGTCGTATTAGCAGTATTTTGCTTGAGGGCTTAAAGCGCCTGGAATATCGGGGTTACGATTCAGCCGGTATTGCCGTGATTGATGCCAACGGACAATTGGACAGCCTGCGTCGGGTGGGTAAAGTGCAAGCCTTAGTTGATGCGCAAGCCAGCGCTGGCACCAACGGTACTATCGGCATTGCACACACGCGTTGGGCAACTCACGGCGGCGTTACTGAGTGTAACGCGCATCCGCACATGTCGGGTAGCGAATTAGCGGTGGTGCATAACGGTATTATCGAGAACCACGAGCACTTGCGTGAGTTTTTAAAAGCCGAGGGATATCAGTTTGATTCGCAAACCGATACCGAAGTGATTGCTCACCTAATTCATCATGAACGAAAAACTTGTGGCAGCCTGTTGGAAGCCGTGAAAGCGGCGGTGCGACAATTGCACGGTGCCTACGGCATGGTTGCTATGGATACCCGTGAGCCAGAAACACTGGTGGTCGCACGTTCGGGTAGTCCGCTGGTGATCGGTATGGGGTTGGGCGAGAACTTTGTTGCTTCTGACCAATTAGCCTTACTGCCGGTCACGCATCGTTTTATGTACCTTGAAGAGGGCGATGTTGCGGAAATTACTCGTACGCAAATTCGTATTTATGACCAGCAAGACAACTTAGTTGAGCGTGAGCAGCATGAATCGGATGTGACATACGACGCTGGTGGCAAAGGTCAGTATCGTCACTTCATGTTGAAAGAAATTCACGAACAGCCGATTGCTATTCGCAATGTACTCGAGGGGCGCTTGACTACCGACAGTATTGCTAGCGACACTTTTGGTCAGGGCGCGGAAGACATTTTAAAAGACATTGAGCATGTGCAAATTGTCGCCTGTGGCACCAGCTACCATGCCGCCATGGTGGCGCGCTACTGGTTAGAGTCACAAGCCAATGTGTCCTGTAACGTCGAAATTGCGTCCGAATTCCGCTACCGCAAATCGTTTGTGCATCCAAACAGCTTGTTAGTCACTATCTCGCAAAGCGGCGAGACTGCCGATACATTGGCGGCGTTGCGGTTATCAAAAGAGCTGGGTTACCGGGCAAGCCTGACCATTTGTAACGTTGGCTCGTCGTCGATGGTACGCGAGTCGGATATGGCGTTTTTGACCCGCGCCGGTGCCGAAATTGGCGTCGCCTCAACCAAGGCTTTTACCACTCAGTTAACCGGTTTATTGATGCTGGTGCTGGCGATTGGTAAACACCGTGGTATGAGCGCCGATAAGCAAGCCGAAATTGTCGCCGCGATGAAGTCACTACCGGCCAAAATTGAGGAAGCGCTGGCGCTGGAAGAGGCCATCGAAACCTTGGCATCGGACTTCGCTAATAAAGATCATAGCCTGTTTTTGGGACGTGGTGACCAGTATCCGATTGCCATGGAAGGGGCGCTCAAGCTAAAAGAGATTTCGTACATTCACGCCGAGGCCTATGCCGCCGGAGAGCTTAAGCACGGCCCGCTGGCGTTGATTGACGAAGATATGCCGGTGATTGTAGTGGCACCGAACAATGAGCTGCTAGAAAAGCTGAAATCGAATATTGAAGAAGTGCGCGCGCGCGGTGGCATCATGTACGTGTTTGCCGACAAAAACGCGCATTTCGGCAGTGACGACTCGCTGCACGTGCTCGACGTCGCCCACTGCGACCCGCTTATCGCCCCCATCATCTACACCGTACCGCTACAATTGTTGTCGTACTACGTCGCCATCATCAAAGGCACCGACGTCGACCAACCGCGGAACCTGGCGAAGTCAGTTACCGTAGAGTGATAAGAAAGGGCCGCAAGGCCCTTTTTGTAACGTAGTAATAAAGTTTCATACCTAGTAATAAAGAATCATACTTGAGAATAAAGTCTCATACTAAAATCCTTGCTACAAATCGCACTCCGGTTTGGGTGGGGATTTTTTGTTTGAGAGGTAACTTTTTATCCAGATCCATTGTGCGTAGCAGTTTAACCAATGAATTAATTGATAGGTGATTAAAGTCTAGGCAGTATAGGTTTTACATCTAAAAATTATTTTCAGACATTAAGGAAATACATATGGAATTTGATAATAGGTATTTTGTTCATCAAGGAAGAGAATATGAAATACGAATTATGGCTGATGAAAACAGAATAAAAGTGAAGGCATTTTTAGATGGGAAGCCTGCTAATGGATACTCATATATGGTTGAAGATCTTACTCAGAGAGATGCAGCAATCGAAGGTGGAATTGATCCACTTAAAGCTTTAGTTGATACGGCGCAAAGAGATGTGGAGAACGGTGTTTGGGAACAGTATCAGGCAGTGATAAAGAGTCGTACTCAATAACTTCACCTGGACCTTCTCTATGGATCAATTTGATGAAACTTTAAGAAAAGCTACAGCTAATTTGAAGGAGAATTACTTTCAGCTCCCAATAGCTGGTTCCGAAAAAGTAACGTACCGAGAGAGAGTTTACTGTTACGAGTTATATCACCAAATGAGAGTTCATTGGCCTAAGGAGTCGATGTACTCGCTATGTGGTGAAATTGATAAAGGTGGTCATCCCTTAGTTCGTGGTAATGGACTAGATAACTTAAAGCCTGATTTTTTAGTTCATGTTCCAGGTACGATGGATGAAAACTATTTAGTGATGGAAGTAAAGCCTGGAAACTGTTCATCAAAAGGCATAGCTAAAGACATTGAAACATTGAATGCGTTTGTTCAACACGCAAACTATCAGCGCGCCATTCTTCTGATTTATGGAACCACACTTGATAATTTATCAAAAAGGGTTCAAAACGAATTGCAAAGAGCAAACGGTGAAGTAGAAATATGGACTCATAATACTTGTCTTTTTAGCGCAAGTCGGGAAGGTTAAGCTTTTAACGACTAAATTTTGAGTTCCTTTTTAAAACGGACACTCATTAGTTAAGC
>NZ_AMRG01000008.1 GCF_000299895.1 Idiomarina xiamenensis 10-D-4 | reverse complement strand
AGCGCCACCGCCGCGGTGACCTACCGAGAGTTATGTCCTACGTTTTTATCCGTTGTTTTAATACAAGTTGAGCAGTCTCATCACTGAGTCATTTACGATATACTAGGCGCATTATCTTTTTTAAATGCTGCTTATGATCGATCTTTCTAACCGACACACGTTCAAGCTGCCAGTACAAGCCCAAGCGTTGCTTGAGATAACCTCATCGGCTGACTGTGAAACGCTTGATTGGCAAGCTCCCTTCGTCATTATCGGTGACGGTAGTAATACCATCTTTTTGGCCGACTATCCCGGTACGGTTATTGTTAACCGGATCAAAGGCATTCAGATTACTGCACAAGATGACTACGTTGAAGTACGTGCCGGTGGTGGCGAAAACTGGCATCAGTTAGTCAGCCAGTTAATCAGTAAAAATATTGCTGGATTAGAGAATTTGGCGCTGATCCCCGGTACCGTCGGTGCCGCTCCAGTACAAAACATTGGCGCCTATGGGGTCGAGGTCGCGGCTTTCATTAATCAGGTCAAGGCTTGGGATATAAAACTGCAACGTTGGCAATATTTTGACGCCAATGCCTGCCAGTTTGACTACCGTAACAGCTTGTTTAAACGTCATCCCGGCCGCTGGTTGGTCACAGAAGTTATATTTCGATTGCCTCAACAGTGGCAAGCTCAGATTAGCTATCATGGGTTAGACAGCTTAGCCGCCGACTGCACGCCACAAGCCATTTATGAGCGAGTTATCGAAATTAGAAACAGTAAATTACCCGATCCAGCACAACTGCCTAACGCCGGTAGCTTTTTTAAGAATCCAGTTATTAGCGTATCGCAGTATCAAGAATTAACGCGTGAATTCAGTAATATGCCTAGTTACCCTGTCTCTGCTGACGAGGTTAAAGTGCCAGCAGGATGGTTGATCGATCAACTGGGCTTAAAGGGGTATCGATTTGGTGGCGCCGCTGTACATCAACAACAAGCGTTGGTACTGGTTAACTTGCATCAAGCCAGCGGTGATGACGTGTTATGCTTGGCTCGCTATATCGCTGCTGCTGTAGCCGAGCACTACAGTATTCAATTGGAACCCGAGGTTCGTTTGTTTGATCGGCAAGGTCAACTATTGGAACAGTTATGAGCAAACAAGACAATGTCGATACCTTGATTCATCTCTTGGCTGATGGACAATTCCATTCCGGCGAAGCACTCGGACAACAGCTAGGCGTTAGTCGTACCGCTATTGCCAGTTACGTCGATACCTTAAATCAACTTGGCCTAGACGTGTATCGTGTCACCGGTAAAGGTTACCGGTTAGCTGCGCCGTTACAGCTGATTTCACAGCAGCAAGTTGCCGCACAACTACCCGAAAACCTCGCTCGACTGGTGCAGGTACAACCCGTGGTGACCTCGACTAACGATGTACTAAAACAGTTATTGTCGCAATCTGCCGAACCCGGTTTAAGTGTTATCGCCGAAGCACAAACCGCCGGTCGGGGACGGCGCGGAAAACGTTGGCATTCGCCGTTTGGTTCCAATCTGTATGTGAGCTTCTATTGGCCGTTAAATATGGGACTTAACGGAGCGATGGGGTTAAGTGTGGTGGTCGGCACGGCGTTAGCACGCTGCCTCGACCAACAAGGTATTGCTAACGTATCGTTAAAGTGGCCTAACGATGTTTATGTGAATAACCAAAAGATCGCCGGTATTCTGGTTGAACTTGAGGGACAAGCGGGCGGCGATGGCCATAGCATTATCGGTGTCGGACTTAACGTGGCTATGCCAGACAGTACAGCACAACAGATTGACCAAGCTTGGACAGATTTAAAAACCGTATTAGGGAAAAGGCCGGACCGCAATCATTGGGCAGCACAACTGGTCAATGCGCTCTACGACACATTACGTGATTATGACCGTGATGGTGTCAGTAGTATCTTGTCTGATTGGCAACGTTTCGACCGCTATTATCAACAGCCGGTAACCTTATTACTGGGGCAGCGGACGGTACGTGGCATTGCTCAGGGTATCGATAGTAACGGGGCCTTATTAGTCAAAGAAAAGCGTGATGGTGAAGAAAAACTGATCAGCTACTTTTCTGGAGAAATCAGTGTCAGAGACGGCAACTACAGTATTGATTGATAGTGGTAATTCGCGCTCCAAGGTGGCGCTTGCCGATCACCAAGGCATATTGGTGAGCGATATCATGAGCAGCGAACAACTGGCTGCAGGCGACGTGCTAAGTTGGTGTCAGAGCCATGACTATGCGATACCGAGCTATGTCCTTGCCAGTCACGTTAGTCAGCCGCAAACCCGCACCGCAATAAGCCGTTGGGCACAACCGTTGACCATACACTGGGCCAGCACTCATGCTCAGCAAGCCGGGGTAACCAATGCTTATCAGCAATGGCAAACCCTAGGTTGTGACCGTTGGCTAACCTTATTAGCTGCACAGCAGCGTAGCCAAGGTCGTTTTCCGAGTTTGATTGTTGATACCGGCACTGCGTTAACCATTGATTGGCTTGATAGCCACGGTCAGCATTTAGGCGGTTGGATTATTCCCGGTTTTGAACTGATGCGTGATGCCGTACTCGCGCGGGCGCCTGGTGTTTTCATTGATAGCGACAGCAGCCGTGGCCGTGCTACAGCACCCGCAAGTAATACCTCGGATGGTCTGTTAAATGGCTGCCAAGCGGCACAATCGGGAGTGGTTCGGCAGGCCTTAGCGGTGACCGCAGAGCTACCTGCTTGGCAGCATTTTCGAGTACTACTTTGCGGCGGTAATCATCAAGAATTATTGGCGGTTATGCCTGACAATACGGACGTCGTACCAGACTTGGTTATTCATGGCTTACAAGTCTATGCTGAAGACTTAAGACTTCGCTAACACTGCCGATAACAGTACATATCGAGTGTGTAGCGGTCATGACCCAGAATGAGTTGAGCCATGCAGAACAGAAATAACCTCATCGCAATGTTCACTTTTATCAGTGTAATAGCTAACTTCTATGCTAGCTATGCCTACGGTGAAGAAATGGAAGCCGTGCAGTTATACAGTGATCGCGAACTTATAGAGATGATCCGTGACAATACCCATTTACAGCGCGTTAGAGATACCGACCGTTGTCAGTTGGTACAAGATGTTGAAGCTCAGGCGAGCTTAGAAAAGCGACCGGCTTATCAATTCTTATACGGGGATATGCTGGCTTGGGGGGTGTGTTATAAAACTAACGCTGAGCTGGGTTTGCATTATATGCAGTTAGCGGCACAGCAAGGCATGCCCGAGGCGCTTGAACAATTGGGTCGTTATTACCACACTGGCCGTTTAGTTCAAGTGGATACCGAAAGAGCCATTCGCTATTTACGCGAAGCCGCATCTTTGGGCAACTTGCCTGCACAACTACGCTTGGCGGATATTTTAATTGCCGGTAACGGCAGTCCATACGATTTTGAGCAAGCCTATCATTGGCTACACAATGCGGTAACCGCTGATCGTGGTCAGCACCAACAAATCGAAAAGAAACTTAAAGCTTTGGCTAAGTTGATGCCCGCTTCGGTCGTAGAAAGAGCGCAGCAGCCGCTAACTTAAACATCAAGTTCAACACGGCTGCTGGCGTTATGACTTACGCGACTGGTTACGATAAACGACTGCGAAAATCACTGTAGTCAAAGCGACGTACGCAATCAAACTCGCCATTTTCGCGTAAAATGCCGATAGCTGGATGCTCAACGCCATTAAAAAATGAGGTTTTAACCATGGTGTAGTGCATCATGTCCTCAAACACTAACCGATCACCAACCGCCAACGGTTGCTCAAAACTATAGCTACCGATAACGTCACCGGCTAAACAGCTATTACCACCTAATCGATAGGTATATGCCTTTTGCTGAGGCAGTCCAGCACCGCTGATAGTTGGACGATATGGCATTTCCAGCACATCTGGCATGTGAGCCGTAGCGGAAATATCCAACAAAGCGATTTGACCATCGTTTTCGATAATGTCGACGACTTCACAAACGAGTGGGCCAGTGCGCCACGCGACGGCTGATCCGGGCTCTAAAATGACCTCAATATCGTAGCTTTCGCGAAGCCGTTTAAGCTGTTTAATCAAATGCTCGACGTCGTAACCCTCACGAGTCATCAAATGGCCGCCACCCAAGTTTAGCCATTTCATCTGTTTCAGAATGTCGCCAAAACGCTGTTCAACCGCGGCCAACGTTCGTTCTAACGCGTATGAGTCGCACTCACATAAGTTATGCACGTGCAGACCCTCAATACCGCTCAAGTCGACACCCTCAAGCTCGCTGCGGCGCACGCCTAAACGGGAGCCTGGGGCGCTCGGATCATAAAGCTCGGTATCGGCCTCCCGATGCTCAGGGTTAATGCGCAATCCTATGGAAACGCCGGCACGCTGTACTTGCTCACGATAGCGCTGCCACTGTGACAAACTGTTAAACGATAGATGATTGACTAATGGTAGTAACTGATCGATATCGCTTTGCTTATAAGCAGGCGCGTAAGCATGTACTTCTTTAGCAAATTCCTCGGCGGCTAAGCGCGCCTCCCATACTGAGCTCGCTGTGCAGCCTTTTAAATAATCGCGCACGATAGGAAAAGCGCTCCACATCGAAAAGCCCTTCAGCGCCAAAATTATGTTGGCGCCACTTTGCTCTTGTACGCGTTGCATCAAGCGTAAATTGTCACGCAATAACGCTTCATCCAAGACATAACATGGCGAAGGAATAGCCGCCGCAAGATAACGTTCAGTCATGATCGAAAAAGTCCTTATCGACAGACAACAAACGCCGCATAGGCGGCGTTTGTCTGGATAACACAATATGTTAAAGACGGTGTTGGTTAAAGCCGTTAACGCTTAAACGGGCTCTCACACTCTTCAACCTGCCAAGGTAAGCCGTATTGATTCAAACGGTTCATAAACTCGTCAGGATCAAATTGCTCCATGTTCCACACGCCCGGTTTCATCCAGTGCCCTTGTAACATCATCGATGCAGCGATCATAGCTGGCACACCGGTGGTATAAGATACCGCTTGCGCGCCCACTTCACGATTACACTGCGCGTGGTCACAATTGTTGTAGATGAAAATGGTCTTTTCTTGGCCGTCCTTAATACCGGTCACGTAAGTACCAATACAGGTCATGCCGGTGTAACCCTCAGCTAACGAACCCGGGTTTGGCAATACCGCTTTTAGGAATTCCAATGGAACAATTTTTTGGCCTTGAAACTCAACCGGCTCAATTGACGTCATGCCGACATTTTCCAGCACCCGCAGGTGGGTCAAATATTGCTCACCAAAGGTCATCCAAAAGCGTGCTCGTTTGAGGCTGGGGAAGTGCTTAACCAGCGACTCTAGCTCTTCATGGAAGAGCAAGTAGGACGGACGCACACCGACATTTGGATAATCTAAATCTTCGCGCACGCTAATGGGATCGGTTTCATGCCATTCACCATCTTGCCAATAACGACCACGCTGAGTAATTTCGCGAATATTGATTTCCGGATTAAAGTTAGTGGCGAATGCCTGACCATGATCACCACCGTTACAATCGACGATATCAAGATAATGAATTTCGTCAAAATAGTGTTTTGCCGCGTAGGCGGTAAAGACATTCGTAACACCTGGGTCAAAGCCAGCGCCAAGCAACGCCATCAAGCCTTTTTCTTTGAAGCGTTCTTGATAGGCCCACTGCCATGAATATTCAAATTTAGCTTCGTCTTTAGGCTCATAATTAGCGGTATCTAGATAATGCACACCGGTTTCTAAACAGGCATCCATGATGGGCAGATCTTGATAGGGTAGGGCCACGTTAATGACCAGCGCCGGTTCCACTTGACGAATTAAGTCGGCGACTTGATTCGCGTCATCGGCATCAACCGCATAAACACCAACCACGCGATCAGCGCCAGCTTCTGCTTGTAGCTTTTCACATTTTGAAATGGTGCGGCTAGCCAAATGAATTTCAGAAAAATACTCCGTTAACATGGCGCATTTTTTTACGACGACGCCAGCGACGCCGCCAGCACCAATAATCAAAACTCTAGACATGGACGCAGGTTCCTTGTTTAGTAAGGGCGGCTAGGGCCCAGTGATACACAGATGATTTAAAGGGCGAAAGATAGCACACTTTTCGCTTTTCAGCAGTGTTAAAAAAGGCGCCTTTGGCGCCTTTTTCGTTATGTTTAAAAGGTCATGCCGAGTTGTTCGGCAAGGAACGCCCATTGGTCGGCGTAGCCTTCAATACGCATCCAAGTCGGGGTACCAGCGCCGTGCCCGGCACGTGTTTCTACGCGCAGCAAGACTGGCTTGTCACAGCCTTGGCCGTGTTGTAGGGCAGCAGCAAACTTATAGCTGTGCCATGGTACGACGCGGTTATCGTGATCGCCAGTGGTGATCAAAGTGGCTGGATAACAGGTGCCTGGCTCGACATTATGTACCGGTGAATAAGCGTATAACGCCGCAAATTCGTCAGCATTTTCGCTTAGACCGTAATCGCTGCTCCAGCCGCGCGCGTTAGCACTCGGCAAGTGGTAGCGCAGCATATCCAGTACACCCACCGCGGGTAAAGCCGCGGCGAACAGATCGGGACGTTGCAGCAAAGTGGCACCGACCAACAGACCGCCGTTACTACCGCCTTGAATAGCCAGCTTATCGCTATTGGTGTAATTATTAGCGATCAACCACTCAGCGGCAGCAACAAAGTCGTCGAATACGTTTTGCTTTTGTTGCTTGGTTCCGGCTTGATGCCACGCTTCGCCGTATTCACCGCCGCCGCGTAGGTTAGGGATGGCTAACACACCGCCCATTTCTAACCAGACCATGCGCGTCACGCTGTAGCTCGGCGTCAGCGACACATTAAAGCCACCATAGCCATATAGTAACGTTGGTTGCTGGCCGTTGAGTGTTAAGCCTTTACGATGAATGATAAACATCGGTACACGGGTGCCGTCTTTACTTTCGTAAAAGACCTGCTCGGTTTCATAGTTGGACAAATCTAAGGGGACTTCAGTCTCGTGCCAAAGCGAGCGGTGATCATCCGCAATCCGATAACGGTAGATTTTGCCGGGCTCAGTAAAGCTGGTAAAGCTGAAGAAAGTCTCGTCGCTGTCTTTATCGCCACCAAAACCGCTGATAGAGCCAATCCCCGGTAAAGCCAACTCGGTCGCTTCACCACCGCTCATATCATAAATTGCCACACGCGAGCGGGCATCTTGCAGATAATTAGCGAATAAACGACTACCCACTGCAGAAATGCTATCTAACGTTTGCTTTTGAGCGGGTACGATTTGTTGCCATTGCGCCATTTCTGGTTGTTTAGTATCAACCGCAATGACCCGACCGGTAGGCGCATCTTTGGTGGTTCGGAAGTAGAGTTGGCCATCATGGCTGGTGACATAATTATATTGCGCATCCCACTTGGCAAATAGTGGTTTGAACTCCGCGTCGCTATCATTTAATGGCCGATAATAAACGGCATTCGCGGTATAGCCTTCAAAAATATCGATAAGCAAATAACGGCCGTCATCGGTCACTTGCGGATACGGGTTCCAAGTTGCCTTATCGCTGCGTTGATAGACTAATGCGTCTTGTTGTTGGTCATCGCCCAGTTGATGATAGTAAACCGCAACCGGTTGGCTATCATCGGCATCACCGTTGGCGTTTTCCGGATAACGGCTATAAAAAAAGCCGTCGCCATCAGGGTGCCAACTGACACTAGTAAATTTGGTGCCGGTTAACACATCGGTTAAATCCTCACCACTGCGGATATCACGCACATGCCAGCTGGTCCAATCGCTACCGCCATCTGATTTGGCGTAAGCAATATAGCGTGCCTCGGGCGATATACTGGTACGCGCCAAAGATACGGTGCCATCGTCACTAAAACTATTAGGGTCAATTAAGATTTGTGGTGGGCTATCTAAGTTATCTTGGGTATAAAGCACCGACTGGTTTTGTAGGCCGTCGTTGCGATAAAAAAAGTACTTACCGGCGTGCTTTTCGGGGGTACTGACTTTTTCGTAATTCCACAGGCCGGTGAGTTGTTGTTTAATGCGCTCGCGCGCTGGCAGACTTTCTAAATAAGGGCGAGAAAAATCATTTTGCGCATCAACCCAAGCCGATACTGCGGCGCTATCTTGCTCGAGCCAACGGTACGGATCGGCGACCTCAGTACCATGATAATTGTCGACCTGATCGACGCGCTTAGTCTCAGGATACGACAAGTGATTCTCCCCTGCTGGGGTGTTGTCAGAAGACGTTTGGCTACAAGCTGATAGCAACAATGACGTCGCCAAGCTCGCGCAAAGTACATGATACTTGTTCATGATCAACACTCTTGCTTGTTAGTAGACCCTGACATCATACGATGGAATCAGTGGAGGGTACACCTTTAGCCCTTGGCTGCTGGTGTTTTTGTTGTAACAGGGTTTAATTTTTTAACAAATTTAGATGCTGACGTAAGTACGCCAACGCACTTGCTCGGCTGGGTTGTTGTAATCGTTGCGCAAGTTGTGCTTCGTCAATGGCTCGATGTAGCGTTTGCGGTAAACAAATTAGGCCGCGCTGATGTTGGCAAAAAAGGGCAAACTGCGCGTCGTTGAAACCAATATAGGCGTTGATAAATGCGTCGTATAACGCGTCGATAATATCCAGCAGCGGTGGTGCAAACTGCGCAACATCGGTTGTACTTAATTGTTGCTCGCGCCAGCGCTGTTGCTGCTGCTGATAGGTGACTAACGTCGCTAGCGGCGGTTGTAGTTCGGTGCTCAGCGCTTGAGCGGCAAAACAAGCCGGACGGCCACTGCTTTTGTCTAAGCGCTGACTGATGCGTATGGTCTGATAGTGGTTGTTGAGCCAAAAGCGGCTCAGTGGTTGCGTATAGCCGTAGCTGGTGGCTAGCCAGTCTATGCGTTGTTGTTGTGCCTGTTGACGCAGTTGCTGCAATAGCTGACTCCCCAATCCTTGCCGACGCTGTGCCGTGGTCACCACAATGCGCACGATGCGCCAGCAACGATGGCGTAAAGCCCACTGCTGTTGCAGGTAATAGCCGACTGCTTGCGGTATTAAGTTGCCGGCGGGACGACGTTGCCCGCGTTGCACGGCAACGGCTAGTTCGGCGCTGAGGGGGCCTTCTTGACTGTACCAGACCACGCCCGTTATTTGACCGTTCTCGCTAGCCAGTAGCAACCGTTGCTGAGGATCGTCCAACAGTAGCTTTAGGTCGTTCGGGCTGCTCTGATAGTGGCCTTGTAAAAGCAGATCAAAGGCTTGTGCTAGTAGCGAGTCGTCAAGTTCGCTAGCGTGACAGTCGTGATAACGCTCGTCGATGCCAGAGCTCGTCGCTGTCGCTGACGGTTGCTGTAACAATAATGCCGACCATAACCAACGTTCAAGTGGGTCGTCAGCGGCCCAGCGCAATGGTTGTTGCAGTTGGCAATAACCCAGTTGTGGGTAGCGTTGCCGCAGCCACTGCTCAAAATGCACCACAAAGCCACGCCCGCAGCCCTCATAGCCAGCGACTGTAGTCGCTAACCACAGCGGTTGGTAATGCTGACATAAGCGGCGTAGCTGAGGTAATGGTATCGCGGCCGCTTCATCGATGATCAGTGGGCTGTTTGCTGCTGGTGATTGTTGTAGTAGTTTGTCCCAAGGCCGAAACCGTAACCGCTCATGATTCGCGCCGACATAGCGTTTAACTTGTGCTATCGCTGATGGATGCGGCGCGGTGATCAAGAGTTCACCATGGTGACTGGCTAGCCATTGTTTCGCGGCTAAGCCGAGGGTCGCGCTTTTGCCACGTCCCCGGTCCGCAATGAGCAGCTGCGGCGATTGACTGCCAAGCAGTTGTTCGACTATCTGTTGTTGTTGCTTTAACGCCTCTGGCGCTACGTTATTCGGCGTCACTCGCGATAATTGTTGGCAGGCCTCGCCGATCGCATGCCAGGTGCTTTCATTAGCAGGCTGTTGCTGGATCTCGGCAAAACATGCGGCGTGGTCGAGTAAGCGCAATGCGAACGGAGAGGGTTGTTCAGGCAAGAGTAATACCAATAATCCACCGGCCTGCAAGGTACCACAACAAGCGGCAATAGCATCGGCATGTAGTTGTTCACGGCAGTCGATAACCAGCCAAGCGTATTCATGACCTAAATAATCTCGGTAGCGGTTTAACGAGGCGGTCATCTGCTCGCTGGGGCCGAGCATTAAGCCCTGTTGCTTAGTATTGAGTTGCTGCAGCTGAGCTAAGCGGATTGTTGTGTCGTGAGTTGCTGCAGAGACTAAAACAGCGGCGCGATGGCGCCGCTGTTTTAGTGTGTCGGAAATATAGCCCACAATGTTTAAAACAAGGGGTAAGCGAAGAACTTTTTCGCTACGGTGTTGATGAAAACAACGGCTAAAATAAGCGGAATAAAGGTGGTAATGGATATCCGCACATACTTGGCTAAAAAGGTTTGTGGATAACCCGTGTTACCCTCGCTGAGTTCCTGCTCTAAATTTTCTTTACGCCAGCGCCAACTGACAAATAAGCAAATTAGCAAACCGTTTAGCGGCAAAATCGTGTCGTAAAAAACGTCAATAATGACATCAAAAACCGATTTAGTTGCGCCACCATAAAAGGTGAACTCGGTAAACATCGGCACTAAGCCAAACGAGGTCGAGGCAACGATGGTCAGCAACGTCACTAACACGCACATAATGACTAAGGCTTTTTTACGGCTGGTGCCACGTTGTTCAATAATCGCCGCGGTGGGTACTTCGATGATAGAGACCAACGAGGTGATTGCTGCAACGAAGGCTAACGTAAAGAAGACCACGGCAGCGATACTGGCGACGACATATCCTACCGAACCCTCTAAGGCTAAAAATATCTTCGGGAAGAATGAAAAAATCATACTCACCGACGAATCAGTCAATGTTTCTGGGTTGGTATTTGGATTAATGGCAAAGATAGCTGGCAATGTCATTAAACCGGCAACAAAAGCTACCGCGGTATCGGTAACCGCAACCAGTTTGCCAGAGGTGACAATATCATCGCTACGACGGAAATAAGAGCCATAGGTGATTAAGATACCCATGCCTAGCGATAGCGAGAAAAATGCTTGTGATAATGCGCCACTAATCACCGAACCATCGATCTTGCTAAAGTCTGGCACCAAATAAAATTCGACACCCATAAAGGCATTATCGAGTGTTAATACAAACACCACCATCACCAGCAGCATGACGAACAAGGCTGGCATTAGGAACTTGGAAGCGCGCTCGATACCTTGTCGCACGCCACCCGATAAAATCAGATTAACAATCAGTGTTACGGCCACTAGATACAGCAAAAATGAATGGTCGTTAACGAACGCATCAAAATAGCCCGGTGCGGCTATCTGACGAAGGTTACCCATCAATGATTGCACTAAAAAGCCAAAAATCCAGACCGTGATGACCATATAAAAAATGGCGATCATAAAGGGGGTTATGGTTGCTAAAACGCCGGGAATGCTCCAGCGTTTTGCATCCTTAGAGAGGGCTTTATAGGAGCCTAAAGGGCTACGTTGCGCGCGACGTCCTAGGCCCATTTCGGCCAGCATCACCGGTAAGCAAATAAAGGCGACAAAAAACGCATAAATGAGTAAAAAAGCACCGCCGCCATTTTTTGTGGCAGCCACCGGAAACCCGACTAAGTTACCGATACCAACCGCTGACCCTGCAGCGGCTAAGATAAAGCCAATCTTTGAGCTGAACTGATCTCGTTGAGCGCTCATAGCCTTCCTTTCTTATTCTGTTGTTTTTTTAATTGTGTTGATGGCTCGCTATTTATCATGCGCAGGTTCTGCGGGCAGCGCTTGGCAATCCTAGCAAGGGCAGAGAATGGCGGCAAGCGGACCAGTGTAAAAGCGACTGTGGATGGGACGAAATACCGTTTTTAAGACAAAAAAAGGGCCGGTTGAGGGAACCGGCCCAAGCTCGTTGCTAGCGTACAGCACTCAATAAAGCATGCTGTACAGTACTTTACGATAGCGTGATGCAAGCGGATCACCGGCCGGCAGTGCATTAATGATGTCCATTGCCGTTTTTCGCGCGTCAGCATAATTTAAATCGGTTTTGAGTACGGTAAATACCGCCGCTAACGCCTCTTCGTCACGTTGTGCTTGGTGTAACGCTAAGGCCAGCTTTAAACGCGTATCATGGTCTTCAGGGTGCTCAGCAAGCGCTTGTTGTAAGGCTTGTACTTCGGGAGAATCAGCAGCCTTTTCGGCTAATTCAAGTTTCGCTTGGACATGGTGGTAATGACTATCTTGGTCAACCAGCTTAATACTTTGTAATAACTCGCGAGCCTGTTCAATACGACCGCAATCAACCGCCGCTTCGGCAAACAGCAAGCGCACAGCGGCACTATCGGCGTTCAAGTCATAGGCTTGCTTGGCTAATGTGTAAGCCTGCTGGTTGTCGCCCTGCTGCATAGCGGCCTTAGCTTGCGCCAACAATTCATCGTCGGCGCTGGGTAGGTATTTGTCGAGCAGCTCGCGAATTTCCGCTTCGCTTTTCATGCCAGCGAAACCATCGACCGGTTGCCCGTCTTTAAACAGCGCCACGGTGGGTAAACTACGAATACCAAACTGCATGGCAATTTCTTGCTGTTCATCGCAATTAATTTTGGCTAACACTAAGTCCTGTGGATACTCAGCGGCAATTTTTTCTAAAATTGGCATCAACGATTTACACGGCTCGCACCAGTCGGCCCAAAAATCGATGATAACCAGCTTTTTCATCGAAGCGTCTAGCAGTGCTTGTTGGAAGTTGGCTGGGGTGATGTTGACAATATTTTCTGCTGCCACGGCAAAACTCCTTGATCAGCGCGGCTCAATAACGGCTCGCGCATGCTAGCGAATGATCTAAATATGAGGCTGTGGAAGTCAATTTCAAGCTCGGCGCGCAATAAGCGCTAACCAAGACGTTTCAGTAGCCAACGTTTAAAGCGACCATATGGGGGAAAACGCAACTTCGGCTCCCAGCTTAACTGACGGCGCATAACGGCCTTTTCGTGGCTAAAAGTTTGAAAGCCGAAATAACCGTGATAGCGGCCCATGCCGCTATGACCAACGCCGCCAAAGGGTAACTGAGGGTTGAGCATAAACAGGCAGGTGTCGTTAAATACCAAGGTACCGCTATCGCTGCCCTGTTGAATTTGTTGCTGTGCCTGCTCATCATTGGTAAACGCATACAGCGCCAACGGTTTTTCTCGTTGTCGCACAATTGCCATTGCGTGGCACAAGTCATCAACACCGATGACAGGTAAAATTGGACCAAAAATTTCTTCTTGCATCAACGCATGTGCTAACGGCGGTTCATCAACAATGGTCGGCGCCATGTAGCGTTGTGCCGAGTCGACTTGGCCGCCCTCGATCACCTCGACGCCATCTAGCAGTTGCTGCAATCGTTGCAAGTGATGCTGATTGATGATGCGACCGTAGTCGTTTGCCTGTTGCTGATCGTTACCGTAAAACTGCCTTAATGCAGAGCGTAAAGCCGTTATTAGGGCCGCTTTGTGTTGACGCTCGACCAAGACGTAATCGGGGGCAATACAGGTTTGCCCGGCGTTCAGCCACTTCCCCCAAGCAAGACGCTGTGCGGCACGCTTCACATCGGCGTCGGCGAGCACAATAGCGGGACTTTTACCTCCCAACTCTAAGGTTACTGGTGTAAGTTGTTGACTAGCGGCGGCCATTACTTGTCGTGCGACGCTTGCACCACCGGTATAGAAAATATGTTCAAAACGTTCCTGTAGCAGCGCTTTGGCGGTATCTGCTGCACCGTTGATCACCAGCAGCGCTTGCTTATCCAGATATTGGGGGAGGCTGTCAGCAAGTAGCTTGGCGGTTGCCGGTGCTTGCTCCGACGGCTTGAGGACTACGGCGATAGCTGCCACTAACGGTGCTAAACAAAGCTGTAGCGGATAATTCCAAGCACCGAAAATCAGTACCGTGCCTAACGGTTGAGGAACAATAAAGCTCTGAGCGGGTTTACTTAGTAGTGGTGAGGATACCCGTTTAGCGCGCATCCAGCGCGGCAGTTGTTTTAAGGTATGCCGAATGTCTTGTTGTAGAAAATCGATTTCGGTCAAGCTGGCTTCGCCCACCGACTTGCCCAGATCGTCAGCCAGCGCCTGCAGTAAAGCCGGGCGTTGCTGCTGCAAATAATGTTGCAGTTGCTGTAACTGTTGTTGGCGCCAAGCCAGCGAGTGAGTCGCGCGGCTGGCCGCGTGAGCACGCAAGGCGCTCACGCGGGCCGATAGGTTCATCAGGCGATGCTCACGATAATGAGCCCAAGGTGACGGTCTTCTTCTCTAAATAGTCATCGATACCATAAACTGAGCCCTCACGTCCCATACCACTTTCTTTGATACCGCCAAAGGGGTTATAAACGTGTGAAATACCACCGGCATTAACACCCACCATGCCGTATTCCAGTTGCTCACTAACGCGGAAAATACGGTCGACTGACTGGGCACAGAAGTAAGAGGCTAAACCAAATGGTGTGTCGTTTGCACGACGTACGGCTTCTTCTTCGTCGGCAAAGGTGCTGATAGCAACCACCGGACCAAAAATTTCTTCCTGAGTAATATCCATGTCATCAGTGACACCGCGTAACACCGTAGGCGGGTAGAATAAATCGCCCAACTCGGTAGCGACTTCGCCGCCGCACAGAACTTCGGCGCCATCGCTAACGGCGGTGGTGACCAAGCGCTGTACCTTGTTGACCGCATCCTGATCGATAAGCGGACCTAAGTCGGCATCTTCGTCGGTACCAACGGCCAGTTTGAGTGCTTTTACCTTCGGCAATAGCTTATCAATGAAGGCATCGGCAACCTGTTCGGCGACTAAAATGCGATTAGCACTGATACAGGTTTGCCCGGCATTACGGAATTTGCAGGCAATAAGCTGTTCCACTGCGACCTCTATATCGGCGTCATCGAATACAATAAAGGGTGCGTTACCGCCCAGCTCTAAAGAAATTTTCTTAACATTTTCTGAGGCTTGCGACATCAACGTTTTGCCAACGCCAGTTGAGCCGGTAAAGCTTAGCTTACGTACCTCGTGGTGAGTGGCGAGCACCTTGCCAACACTCTTCGAGTCGGTGGTCGGAATGACATTAATCACGCCGTCGGGAATACCAACTTCGCTGGCCAGTTGGGCAATGGCTAAAGCCGACAGTGGGGTCAACTGTGGCGGCTTAATGACCATGGTGCAACCCGCAGCTAATGCCGGCGCAATTTTGCGCGTGATCATGGCGTTAGGAAAATTCCAAGGGGTGATAGCGGCACAAACGCCAACCGGTTGTTTCATCACCAGCGTCTTTTTACCCTCTTCAACCAGCGGTAAAATATCGCCATTGACGCGTTCCGCCTCGCCTGCGAACCAATCGACGAAACTGGCGCCATAAGCGATCTCTCCGGCTGCCTCGGCTACCGGTTTACCCTGTTCGGCACTCATTAATTCGGCTAATGCTTGTTGGTTGTCGAGCATCGCTTGATACCAGCGACGCAGTAGACGAGCGCGCTCGGCGGCAGGTGTCGCGCGCCAAGTTTTAAAAGCCCGCGCGGCGACTTCGATAGCGCGTTCGGCATGCTCTGCGGTACCGTCGGCCACCTCGCTGATGGTTTCACCGGTGGCGGGATTGGTCACCGCAAAACGTTTATCGGTAGGAACCCAATGACCCTCAATGAATAAATCCGTTTTTGTCAAAGAACCCATGGTATGAGCTGACATAATGCCTCCATTTAGTTGGGCGTGATTGTACTCATTTAATAGCAGGATTGAGCCAAAATAGTTCACTTTCAAGCGTACAGACTGATTCTGACTAAAAAATAACCGGCTGGTTTCTGAAAATACCTTGCTTTTTGTTATAAAACCCGTATCATGCGCGTTCTTCGAGGACACACCGCATTAAATCAAAGGGAGCGGTTAACCCTTGAATCTTTGGGGGTAGCAGCGCCTGTTTCCGGTCGACGCATAGTCTTACCTGTACGAATTCCTGTTGCTGGGCGTTTACCCCATTTACTAACGCCACCGTAGAGCGTGGCAGGAATTAGGTGAGAAAAATATGTCTACTCAAATGGCTGATCGGTCTTTTGCCGATCTGGGTCTTCCTGTTGTTGTGCTAGATCGTTTACAGCAATTGGGCTTTACCCAACCGACTCCAATTCAAGCGCAGAGTATTCCCGTGTTACTGGATGGTGCCGATGTGCTTGGCGAAGCGCAAACCGGTACCGGTAAAACGGCGGCCTTTGGTTTGCCAGCGTTAAGTATGGTGGATGCGTCACAAGCGGCAACGCAAGTACTGGTGGTTACGCCAACGCGAGAACTAGCGATTCAGGTTGCCGATGCCTTAACTGACTTTTCGCGCGGCATGGCGCGCTTGCAAGTGACTACCGTTTACGGTGGGGCACCGTTTGCGCCACAAATCAAAGCGCTAAAAGGCGGTGCTCAAGTAGTTGTTGGTACGCCGGGTCGTTTAATCGACTTGCTTAACAAAGGTGTTCTACGTCTCGACAAACTGCGCATGGCCGTGTTGGATGAAGCCGATGAAATGCTTAACATGGGCTTTATCGAGGATATCGAAGCGATTATGACGGCGGTGCCGGACAGCGCCCAGCGGACCTTGTTCTCGGCCACTATGCCGACGCAAATTCGTAAGCTGGCGCAGCGCTTTTTGCGTGACTCGGTCAACATTCGCATCGAAACCGCTAAGCAAGACAAAGCGAGTATTCGTCAGTTAGCGTGGCAGGTCAGCGTATTGCATAAAATGACTGCGTTAACCCGTCTACTGGAAACCATGGATTACCAGCGCGTGTTGGTGTTTGTACGTACTCGTCAAGATACCATGGAAGTTGCTGAACAACTGCAGGGGCAAGGCTTTAAAGCTGCTGCGTTGAATGGTGACTTGAACCAAGCTCAGCGTGAGCAAACGGTGAACCAGTTACGCAGTGGTCATATCGAAATCTTGGTCGCGACCGACGTGGTTGCGCGTGGCTTGGACGTGCCTGAGATTACTCATGTCATTAACTATGACTTGCCTGGCGATCATGAATCCTATGTGCATCGCATCGGTCGTACCGGTCGTGCGGGACGTTCGGGTGAGGCGATTTTATTCTTCCGTCCGCGTGAACGTCATTTATTAAAGCACTACGAGCGCGCCACTAACAGTCGCATTGAGTACTTTGAAGTGCCGACCGCTGCGCAGTTAAGCAGCCATCGTCAGCAGCAGTTGCTGAAAAAATTAACGGCCAATGTTGAGCAGCAAGATTTGACCCAAATGCAGACCTTACTGCAACAGATGGTTAGCGAAACCGAGCTAAGCGCTGAACAGTTAGCGGCTGCGTTGTTACTTGAGCAACAAGCTGCACGTCCGTTATTTATTAAAGACGACCCAGCGCCACGTCCGCAGCGCGAGCGAAAAGTTCGCGACCCGCGTGATAGCCGTGACAGTCGTGATAGCAGCCCTCGTAAAGAGCGCCGCAGTAGTCGCGCAAATGACGTCGAATTTGATACCTATAAGATTCAAGTTGGCCGTGAACACGGTGCGCGTCCTGGCGATATCGTTGGTGCTATCGCTAACGAAGCAGAAATGGATAGTCGCTTTATTGGCCAAATTCAGTTATTCGACGGTCATAGCTTAGTTGAACTGCCAAAAGGCATGCCGAAAGAAGTACTGCAAGTATTGCAAAAGGCACGCGTGCGTCAGCAACCGATGTCGATGCAATTAAGCGATGCGTCGATCACTCGCCAACGGCCACCTCGTGTTGCTAATAAAGGTGCCAGCAAGGGTCGTGATCGCGGCACTGAGCGTAAGTCAGAGCGAGGCTCTGAGCGGCCGCGTGCGCGTAAAGCTCAAGGCGGCGCAGCGCGACGTTTCATGTAATCTAATTTGCCCCGGCTGGGTGTTTCACCCGAATCAACTGGTCGGTGGCAAAGCCCCACTCATTGGCTTGTGCGATAGCCAAGTCAATGAGGTCTTGCGGCACGTCCGGGCTGCGTGACAAGAACCAAAAGTAGTCGTGACTGTCACTGGTGACAATAGCGTGCTGATATTGACTGTCTAACCAACTCACATAATAACCGCCGTCGAACGGCCAAAAGAACGTCACCCGATAGGCTGCTTGCATGTTGGCTACCGGCTCGGCCCGACCAATAGCGGTTTGCCACTCGCCATCAACCTCGTTATACCCACGGTTGGTAACTTCTAAGGAACCATCGGCATTCAGCCGGTACTCTGCCGTGACGCCTTGCAGGTTTTCTTCAAAACCATGTGGCAGACGTAAAATTTCGTACCATTTACCGAGATACCGTTGCGCATCAAACTGTTTCACCGTTGGCGCCACCGGTGTGGGTGATTGGCTACAACCCGTGAGTACGAAAGTGATGGCAATAAGGCCGAGGATGAGTCGTCGCATGTGCAATATCCTTATGAGTTACAGTGAGTTGATGTTTGCCAAGTGCTGCTCGGCTTGCTCGATAATATCTTGTTTTTCCTGCGGATCACGCTTTTGCCACTGATGGTACATCATTTTCATCCGCGGATTGTCTTTCAACGCCGCTTGGTGGCGATCGATAAAGTGCCAATATAGACTATTCAGCGGACATGCGTTTTCGCCCACGGTTTTATTATGTTGATAATGACAATCCTGACAATGGTCGCTCATCTTGTGCATATAATTAGCCGATGCGGCATAGGGCTTGGTGCCTACAATACCACCATCGGCGAATTGGCTCATACCCCGTGTATTCGGCAGTTCGACCCACTCGATAGCATCTACATAGACGCCTAAATACCAATTGTCGACGGCATCGGGGTCGATGCCACACAGCAAGGCGAAGTTACCGCATACCATAAGCCGTTGAATATGGTGTGCGTAGGCATAGGTCAGCGATTGCTGAATGGCGTGCTGTAAACACTTCATACGGGTGTTGCCGGTCCAATAGCAATCGGGTAGTGCACGCTTGGCTTGCAGCTCATTGTGTTGCTGATAGTCCGGCATGTAATGCCAGTAGACAGCACGGACAAACTCTCGCCAACCTAAGATTTGTCGGACGAACCCTTCAATTTGTGCGATATCAATCTGTTCTTGGTGGTCTTGCCAATAGTCTAGAGCTTGCTCGATAACATAGCGCGGCGACAACATTTTGCAGTTCATGGCAAACGATAAACGACTATGGAACAATGACCAGCCGCGTTCGGTTAAGGCATCTTGGTAACGACCAAAATCAGCCAAACCGTGACTCAAAAAATGATTTAACAGTTGTTTTGCTTGACGTCGCGAAACCGGCCATAACAATTTTTTAGTCTCGGCTTCACCAAAATAGTCAACCTCCATCCGGTCTAACATTTCGGCAATGTCGCTGACATCGTTAGCAAAGCAAAGCGGCTCCGGGATAGATGTTGTTTTCGGTAATTTGTTACGGTTCTTTTTATCGTAGTTCCAATCGCCACCGAGTGGGCGATGGTGTTCATCCATTAAATAACCGGTGCGGCGCCGAAGTTGGCGATAAAAGGTTTCCATTAATAGCTGTTTGTGCTCGGCAAAATAATCCTTTAGTGCATCACGTGCGGTAAAAAAATGTTCACTGTCGTACCAGCTCACCTGATAATCACTATCGTTGAGCCAGTCGTCCAGCTGCTGTTGTAAACGATATTCATCCGGGTATTGCAGGGCGATACGCGAACACTGTTGCTGCTGAGCGACATGGTCGAGGTTGGCGACTAAGTCTTGCTGGTTGTCAGCATCATCTAAGCGTATATATAAAAGTCGATGTCCGGCGTTTTGTAGCGCCTCAGCGAAGCCGCGCATGGCGGCAAAAAAAGCCAAAATTTTCTGTTGGTGATGACGCACATAGTCGGTTTCCTGACGTAACTCCATCATCACATATAAGATGTTGGTATCGACTTCGGTAAACCAACTATGGCTGGCATTTAGCTGGTCCCCCAGAATTAAACGAATTTCCTTGCTACTAGTTTGGCTCATGTCGACTCGGCGGATTGCTTGCTGATAGCGTTAATTAGCTGATGGTGACTGTTAAACGTAAGCGCGCGCGGAACGGATTTTTCAGATACAATGATAGCGCTCTTATTTCCGCGCGCGGTGTCGGTAAACGCCGCGCAGCAAACCGGTTACGCTCAATTCTCTTAGGTGGAAACGCATGCAGTATTTCAAGCCTCAGCAAGTTGTCATGGCGATTTTGGCTATGGCTGTGGGCAGTTTTGGCATTGGTATTGGTGAGTTTGTGATCATGGGACTGTTGCCCAATGTGGGCAGCGACTTTGGTATGGACGATACGCAAACCGGTTATCTCATCAGCTTATACGCGTTGGGCGTGGTGGTCGGGGCACCGCTGATCACCATTAGTTGCGCGCGCATTCCGCGCAAACCGATGTTACTTGGGTTAATGCTCGTGTTTGCCTTAAGTAATTGGCTAAGTGCCGCCGCCGAAAGCTTCACCGGCTTGATGGTATTGCGTTTTATTAGCGGCTTACCGCATGGCGCCTTTTTCGGAATTGCCTGTTTGGTGGCGGCAGATATGGTAACGCCGAAAAGGCGAGCGATGGCGGTCACTTGGGTGATGATGGGATTAACCATAGCGGTATTGATTGGCAACCCGCTAGCGACTTGGTTTGGACAGCTCTTTAGCTGGCGCGATGTATTCCACGCGGTAGCCTTGATCGCGTTGTTGACGGTGCTATTGGTATGGTTAGTAGTGCCGGTTAATCCCAACGAACAAGCCAGTTCACCACTACAGGAGATGGGCGCGTTAAAGAACGAGCAAGTCTGGCTAACACTAGCCATCGGCGCGATTGGTTTTGGTGGTATGTTTGCCGTGCTGAGTTACATTGCATCAACCGTTACCATCAGCGCCGGCGTCGATGAATTTTGGGTGCCTGTGGCGCTGTTGGTATTTGGCGTTGGTTCTTTAATTGGCAGTCTGACCGGTGGTTGGGCCGCTGACCGCAGTTTAAAGCGCACTATCGGCGGCTCGCTATTGTGGAGTGCGTTGGTGCTGGCGTGTTTTCCGTTGATGATTTTTTCGTTATGGACGTTACTGCCGATGGTGTTATTAGTGGGAACCGTGACCGCGCTGGTGCCCGCCTTACAAATTCGTCTGATGGATGTGGGTGGCGAAGCACAGACGCTGGCCGCTTCGTTAAATCATTCGGCGTTTAATTTAGCTAACGCGCTCGGCGCCTGGTTGGGTGGGTTAGCCATCATGACCCCGCTGCAGTATCAAGCGACTGGTTGGGTAGGCTGTGGCTTGGCACTGGCTGGATTCCAACGCCAAGCAGCGCAGTCGCCAGCCGCATTTCGCCGCTACTCGTCTGTAACCTTTGCGGCGTTTGCCGTTAAGCGGCTAGGAGGTTGGTCGGTCTCGGCTTTATTTAAGCGCGTACCGGCCTCGACCTTGTGGTAGCTGTCTAAGCCGGAAATGGCAACGCTAGCTAACTGCTGGTGGTCAATAAAGCCGTCGTCGGCAACCGCTGTTTCATCAATCTGCACCCACTCAACTTCGCCGACCACCAAGGCAGTGCCGTTATGCTGAATTGGCATAACCTCAATTAACTTTAAACCACAGCTCAAACGACTCTCTTTCACATGTGGCGCATGAAAGCCATCAACATAGTCTTCGCTAAGCTGACAAGCTTCGAATTCGGACTGTTTGCGCGGATAACGGGCTGAGGTTTGATGGGCCGCCTCTAGTATCTCACTGTGCACTTGGTTGATGGTGTACACACCGGTTTCTTCGATGTTTTCCAGTGTATGTCGCTCGACCGAATGGGGGCGAGTCATAAAGCCTAACATGGGAGGATTACTACCGAGATGTATGACCGAACTCACAATCGCTAAATTCGTTTGTTGATGGCGATCTTTGGTGCCAATTAAATTAGCACTTTTAAAACCCGGTAAGCCATTAACAAAATGGGCACGCTGGGTATCGTCCATATCTGCCAGATCTTGCAGTTTAAAACACTTCATATTTTCGCCTTTTGCTGATCAGAGAAGCAAAGCCTCTGCGGTGTTTAGTTTGTACGTGAATGCGTTGCTGAGGGATCGTTGGGATGGCGATTAACGGCAAAATTTGGCATTATGCGCACTCTTTCTTGAGGAATAGGTGTCGGTATGCAGCCAGTTAATATTTTATGCATCAAATGGGGGCAAAAATATGGTCCCGATTACGTCAATACCTTGTATTCGATGGTCAGCCGTAAACTGCAGCGTGAGTTTCGCTTTGTTTGCTTGACCGACGATGTCGACGGTATTCGTGAAGAGGTCGAGGTGAAGCCGATTCCGAAAGTTGGATTCGACGATTTTGACCAGCGTAAGCCTTGGACTTTTGCGCACGGTTGGCTAAAGCTGACTTGCCTAGCGGATCCGCTGTATGACTTAACCGGGCCGACGCTATTCTTAGACTTAGATATCATCATCGTCGATGAATTGGATAAGTTTTTTGAACCCGAGGGTGAGTTTTTCGTGATCAAAGAGTGGGATAAGTCGGATGCCACCGGTAACACCTCGGTGTTTCGCTTTGAAGCTGGCGCACACGCCGACGTTATTGAACACTTGAAGCAAGACCCTGAGGGCTCGCGTAAGCATGTGCGTAATGAGCAGGAGTTTATTACCCACTTTATCGCCGAGCAGGGCAAGCTTAAGTATTGGCCCGAGCAGTGGTGCCGTAGCTTTAAACGCCATTGTATTCGACCATTCCCGCTGAGCTTTTTTCAGCAGCCGCGTATTCCTAAAGACGCTAGCGTGATCATTTTTCACGGTAAGCCGCACCCTGACGATGCGTTGGCGGGACGCAGTGGTAAGTGGTATCGCAAGGTGTTACCAACCACTTGGATTGCTGAGCATTGGCGGTAATTGATGCGCTACTGCTTGGCCGCTTATCGGCTTGCCATGATTATCGCGCTACCGGCGATTTTTGCGTACTTATGGTGGCGCGGCCGCCGCGCGCCTGAGTATCGTCAGCGCTGGCGCGAGCGCTGCGCACGTCAAGCAATGCCGGTGCAGCAACGCGACGGTATTCTGATCCATAGCGTGTCGGTGGGCGAAACTGTGGCCGCACGCGCGCTTATCGACGCGCTTATTGAGCGTTATCCGCAATTACCGATCACCGTTACGTGTATGACACCGACCGCATCGGCACTGATTCAACGGCTGTTCGGCGAGCGCATTTATCACTGTTATTTACCGCTTGATAGCCGCGCCGCAACGCAGCGTTTTATGCAGCGCTTGGCTCCGCGAGTGGTGCTGGTGATGGAAACCGAGCTGTGGCCAAACTTATTGCTGCAGGCACAAAAACGTCATATTCCGGTGGCATTGTTAAATGCACGCTTATCGGCGCGCTCAGCACGAGGCTATACCCGTATTGGCCGCTTAATGCGGCCGTGTTGGCAACAACTGGCATTAGTTGCTGCGCAAACCCAGGCTACGGCAAGACGTATGCGTTGTTTAGGTGTCGGTGACGCCGCTTTGCAAGTAGCGGGCAACCTCAAGTTCGATATCACCGTCGCGGCCAGTGTGCATGCTAAGGCGGCGAGTTGGCGGCAAGCGTTACAGCAACGACCGGTGTTAGTGGCAGCCAGTACCCATCAAGGCGAAGACGAGCAGGTGCTGGTAGCGTTTGCTGAGGTGTTAAAACAACAGCCGGATAGCTTACTGATTTTAGTGCCGCGTCATCCTGAGCGTTTTCAGCGGGTAGCGCAATTGACACTAGATAGCGGTTTTCGAATGCAATGTCGTAGTCAGACAGCCGTGCATGAGTTACAAGACGACACGCAAGTGTTGCTTGGCGATAGTATGGGCGAACTGATGCAGTGGTATGTGGTTGGCGATGCTTGCTTTGTCGGCGGCAGTTTGATTGAGCGTGGTGGACACAATCCGTTGGAGCCGGTTGCCGCCGATTGCGCGGTGGTATCGGGGCGCCATGTCTTTAATTTCGACGAGATTTATCGTCGACTAGCGCAGTTTAACGCGCTGTGTTGGGCAACCGACGCACAACAGTTGGCACAGCAGTGGTTAAGGTTGTTGAATCAGCCCACCCAACGCCAACAACAATGTTTAAACGGTAAGCGTGGCTTTAGTCAAAGCCAAGGCGCGACAGAGCGCATGCTGACGATGCTTGAGCGATTGATCCCGGCACGTGTTTATCAGCCCGGCGAGACTGATGCGGCGCAACCGAATGGTAATGATAGGACACTAAAAATGATGGAAACAAAACAAGTTGGCAAACAGGAAATCTGGTTTGACCCACGCGTGGTAGAGGATGTGCCATCGGCGTTTTTTAGACCTGCATATTGGCAACAACAAAAAGCGATAGCCGGAAATGCTACCGGTCGCAGTACCGTGTGGTTTATTCAGCAGGGCGATCAAGGCATGCTATTGCGTCACTATTACCGTGGCGGTTTGGTCGGTAAAGTTAACAAAGACCGCTTTATGCGTGAGCCGGTGGCGAATAGCCGGGCGATGCGTGAGTTTAGTTTATTACTGAAGTTGCGTGAGCTGGGGCTGCCAGTACCCAGACCGATTGCGGCTAGTATGGTGCGTTGTGGTTTAATGAGCTACCGGGCCGACATTTTGGTGGATGTGATCCCCGGCGCGGTAGATGTATACCGCTTATTACGTGAGCGGGCGTTGTCAGAGGCACAATGGCAGACCTTGGGACAAGCGATCCGGCAGTTGCACGATAAGCAAGTTTATCACTCAGACTTAAACTGTCATAACCTGATGTTGGATGACAAAGAGCGCGCTTGGGTGGTTGATTTTGACAAGTGCGATATTCGTGAAGATGGCGAATGGAAACAAGCGAACTTGCAACGCTTATTGCGCTCGTTACGCAAAGAGCAGCAAAAACATGATGATTTTAATTGGCAAGAGCAGCGTGATTGGGCGCCGCTCTTGCAAGGTTATCAAGGTCATCAATAGCGCTTAAACCTGATCGCCATTATGGGCTGCTAACATAGGTCGGTTTTACCCGCTCATCGGGGTAGCAGCCCAATAATTTTATAAAGCGGGTCGACGCCTTCAATTGTCCATAAGCTTGTTGCCACTCTGGCGCTTGTTCGTGCACTAATACATCTACATAAAATAATTCTTCCCACGGGTTACCTGGCATCGGCCGCGATTCTAATTTACTCATACTGATATTTTGCTGACGCAAGATCATCAAGGCGTCCACCAGTGCTCCGGGTTGATTATGGGTAGCCATGATCAGGCTTGTTTTAGCGGGTAACTGGGCGGCAACTTTGCAACCGTGACGGCTGACCAGAATGAAACGCGTTTGGTTGTCGCGTTGATTGGCTAACTGATGGTCAATGGCTTCAAGTTGGAACAGCGCGGCAGCGCTACCCGGACCGATAGCGGCGACGTCATTGCGCTCACTAGCGGCAATGCTAGCCATGGCGTGCGCCGATGAGGAGCTACTGTGACACGTTATCGAGGTTAAACAATCCAGTTGTTCTGAGCACTGACTGAGTGCCTGAGGGTGTGCATAAACATGGCGAATATCGGCTTTTTCGGTGCCCGGTTTAACCAGCAAGTGGTGGTCGACATCTAAGTAGGTCTCGGCAACAATCATTAAGTGAGTATGACGGAGTAAGTCATAAACATCGGTAATTGAACCTGAGGTACTGTTTTCTATCGGTAGAATACCCAGTTCGGCATGACCCAGCTCGACCTGCTTAACGATCTCGGCAAAGCTATCGCAGCTGATGCCCTGCATCGCGGCTTGGCGGCGATTAGCATACCCCTGCGCGGCTAAATGTGAGTAGGTACCGGCACTGCCTAAATGGGCGATGCTCAAGTGACTATGATGGCCTAGTGGGTGCAGGTGCGCTTGTTGTAACAGCACCGAGTCTTCGATAATTAAATGAAACAGCCGGGTCAGATAAGCGGCATCCAGATCTAAGGCTTTACCTTTTTCGATAAGGCTGAGTAACAACGATGCTTCGCGCTCGACATCGCGTACATGTTTGTCGCTTTGTGCTTTATAGTTGGCAACCGCTAGCGCGAGTTTGCGTCGCGCAGCTAATTGTTGCAGTAAGCAGTCATCGACACTCTCAATTTGTTGTCTTAGTTCGACTAATGACATGATATCTATCCCCGTAAGTTAGCTGTCATACCGCTATGAGTCGTTGGTTTACTCGGCCTAAAACGAAAAAAGCCTCCGCGATGGAGGCTTTGGACGTTGTTTGTTGTTATGCGCACGCTATCCTTGCCTCTTGTGGGAAGCAAAAAAGAAAAACGAAAAATAGCGAGGTGTTTGCATATTCATATTTTCAGCATGCCTGCAATTGCCTCAACAGGCAAGAAAAAACCGCCCATCGGGCGGTTTTTATCGTTGCAGTGGTTGCCCTGAATGGCAACTTACCTTAGTCGCGCGTTTGTCCGTTACCGGTGACCACGAATTTCTCAGTCGTCAGTGCTTGTAAGCCCATCGGGCCGTAAGCATGCAATTTACTGGTAGAGATACCGATTTCGGCACCCAAACCTAATTGCCCACCGTCTGAGAAGCGTGACGACGCATTGGCCATGGTGACTGCAGAATCGACTTCGCGAATGAAACGCGCTGCGGTGTCGTCATTCTCGGTACAGATCACCTCGGTGTGACCACTACCAAATTGTTGAATATGTGCCAGTGCATGTTCGTAATCGTCGACGGTACGCACGGCAATTTCTAACGCCAGATATTCTTCACCAAAGGCATCATCGGCAATTACGTCGGCGCCGTCAAAGTAGTCGGCACTGCGCTTGTCGGAATGAATGATGACGTCTTTTTCTGCCAGCGCCTTGGCTGCCATCGGCAGAAACTTATCGGCGATTTGCTGGTGCACCAAGACACCTTCTAATGCATTGCACACGCCGGTACGGTGAGTTTTGCCATTCACCAGTAGCTTTAAGGCTTTGTCCAAATCGGCATCGTTATCGACATACAGATGACAAACACCCTTGTAATGCTGGATCACAGGGATTTTACTGTTGTCGCTGACAAAGTGAATTAGCCCTTCACCGCCACGCGGGATAACCAAATCAATATCATCTTTCTGCTGCAATAATTGCAGCATCAAATCGCGGTCAGGGGTGGGCACCACGGTGATAACATCTTTCGGCAAATTGCTATTCTCTAATGCTTCATGCAGCGCCGCCGCAATTGCTTTGCTGGTTTCTATTGCTTCGCGACCGCAGCGTAAAATGACTGCATTACCTGATTTAAAGCACAATGCGCCAGCATCAGCGGTGACATTTGGACGTGCTTCGTAGATCATGCAAATGACGCCGAGAGGAATACGCATTTTTTCGACTTTAATGCCGTTAGGGCGTTCATCTAGCAAATAACGGTCGCCGACCGGATCTTTTAACGCAATGATTTCTTCAATGGCGGTCGCCATGCCTTCTATGCGCTCTTGGTTTAGCTGTAAACGATCAAGCATGGCATCGCTGAGGCCTTTTTCGCGACCCGCTTGCATGTCCTTTTCGTTGACTTTCAAAATCTCATCTTGGTGCTGGCGCAAGGTGTCTGCCATACGTTGCAGCACTTGGTTTTTATCCTGCTCAGATAAGTTGGCTACGGCGCGCGCAGCGACAGCAGCACGTTTAGCAATATCCTTCGCTAATTCCTGACTCATACATCCTCCAAGATCATTAAATCGTCACGGTGAATCACTTCGGTGATTGGGCTATAACCAAACTGCTCAGCAATCTCACTGGTTTGCTGCCCTTTAATGTGCATTAACTCATGTGCACTATACTGACAAATGCCTTTAGCAATGGCTTCGGTGCTTTCTGCACTACGCACCAGCACCGCGTCGCCGCGATTAAAGTCGCCTTGCACATCGACAATACCAGAGCTCAACAGCGAGGCTCCTTTTTGAAGTAAGGCGTCAACGGCTCCCGCATCGACTAAAATTTCGCCCTGCGAGACCAGCGTGTGACGTAGCCAATGCTTTTTATTACTGATTGGGTCGTCCTGACGACGGAACAAGGTGCCGGGATTCTCGCCTTGCAATAAGTGTTCAAAGGTTTCGCCTTTGCGACCATTGACAATATAAGTATCGATGCCGTGTGAGGTCGCTTTCTCAGCCGCCTCGACTTTGGTACGCATACCACCAGTGGCATTCTTGTTGGTGGTGCCGCCGGCGAGCGCAAAAATGCTTTCATCAATTTTGTCGACCACCGGAATCTTCTTCGCGTCTGGATCCAGACGCGGATCGGCATCAAATAAGCCGTCGATGTCAGAACAAATAAATAGTGCGTCGGCATCGACTAAGGTTGCCACCATCGCCGCTAAGTTATCGTTATCGCCGACTTTCATTTCGTCGGTCGCTAAAGCGTCATTTTCGTTGACGATAGGTAGCACGTTGTGTTCTAACAATGTGTGCAAAGTATTTCGAATACTAACGTATCTGGCTCGGTCGCGCAGATCGCTGTGGGTCATTAACACCTGTGCGCAGGGGAAATCGAAAAAACGTGACCAATTTGCCATCATATCGTTTTGGCCAACTGCGGCCATCGCTTTGCGTACCGGGATGGGTAATTGATCGTGTTGCGTTTCAATGTGCTTGCGTCCTGCAGCTACGCTTCCTGAAGAACATAAAACAACTTCTTGGCCGCGTTCGCGACACTCAATAATAAAACGAGCAATGGCTAGTAAGTACTTTGAGCTAGTACCGTTAACGTCGGGTGCAATCAGTGCGCTACCGACCTTAATGACGGCGCGTCGCCACGGTGGCGTTTTCATTAGTGACTCCCTTTTATTGAATTCGTTAGTATACTAACAGATTTGCCGTTGTACTGCTAGCAAGCTTCATAAAGCAAAGCTATTGTCAATATTTTAGTCATAAATCGGCTGGATAGATCACAAAAACAAAAAAGCCGCCGTAAAACTGATGTTAACAGCGGCTATTTAGATAATTCGGCGTGCAGCGCAGGTGGTGGAACTGCTGCGCTGTCGTTTAGCTTAGCGTAGACAGAGATATTACGGTGCTGGCGGGGTATAACCCTCGATTTTCACGTCTTTGCCTTCAAATAAGAAAGCGACCATTTGTTCTTCTAAAAATTGGCGGTCATCGGCAGCCATCATATTTAAGCGCTTTTCGTTGATTAGCATGGTTTGCTTTTTCTGCCATTCGGCCCACGCTTGTTTTGATATGTGGTTATAAATACGCTCGCCCAGCTCGCCCGGATACAGTTGAAAGTCCAGACCCTCGGCTTCTTTATTCAAGTATTCACAATAAACGGTTCGAGCCATGCTTAACTACTCCTCAGTAAAATCGGCGATATGCATCGCTAAAAATAAGCTTAGTTTAACTGTTGCAGCTGTTGAAGCAACTTAACCGCTGGTTGCGGTAAGCCGAGTTCGCCTGGATCGTGAATGTCGACCCAACGCTGCTGGTGTTCATTGACGTTATTTGATGTGTCGCTATCAATATCGATTAACAGCGGCTGTATCTGTAAATGAAAATGACTAAAGGTGTGTCGAAAAGGGGGGAGTTCGAGTATCTGTTCGCTATTGTAATGATTTGCAGCCAACCAATCCGAAGCGGCATCTTCGGTATTTGGAAAGTTCCACAGTCCGCCCCATAAGCCGGTGCTGGGTCGTTGCTCGAGTAATATCTGCTTGCCGCGCCGCAGAATCAAGAACTGAGTGGTACGCGTCGGCAACTGTTTTTTGGGCTTCTTGCCGGGGTAGTCGCTGATTTGTTGCTGCTGATAGGCAAGGCAATCAGCAGCAATCGGACACTGCTGACATAATGGCTTGCTGCGCTTACAGATCATCGACCCCAGATCCATCATGGCCTGATTATAAGCAGCAACGTCACTAGCTTGTGCGGTGAGTTGTTCCGATGCCGACCACAGCGCTTTCAGTGTAGCGCTTTGGCCTGGCCAGCCGGCGACAGCTAAATAGCGAGCTAGCACGCGTTTAACGTTGCCGTCTAGAATAGCGGCGGGTTGCTGCATGGCTAACGAGCGTATTGCTCCTGCGGTCGAACGACCAATGCCGGGTAATGCTTCTAATGCCTGCTGTTGCTCGGGGAAGTTGCCTTGATGCTGTGTGACGATCACCTGCGCGGCTTTGTGCAAATTGCGCGCGCGGGCGTAATAGCCCAAGCCGGTCCAGTAATGCAGTACTTCATCCTGCTGCGCCTGCGCTAACTGCTCGACGTCGGTAAAGCGAGCCATAAAGCGTTGGTAATAGGGTATCACGGTAGCAACCTGAGTCTGCTGCAGCATGGTTTCCGAGACCCACACTCGATAAGGCGTTTTCTGTTGTTGCCAAGGCAGCGATTTGCGTCCGTGTTGGTAATACCAATCAATAACCCTCTGGGTGAACAGGTCATCCTGCTTGGTCGATAGCGTGTCAATCATCTGAATCTCATACGGCAAATTACATATTCATTGCTATAATTGAACCATTCTAACGCTTTTTGCGTAAGAAGTTCATACAAGTTCAGGTAAGTCGTATGCTGCTGATGGTGTGTAAAGATAGCGAAAACCACTGAAACTAAAGGGTTTAGTTGTCTATCATACACAAAAGACTTCGGCGCACAGTTACCGCGATGCGACGTTTTGCCCTACAGGGAATTTAATTGCTAGTACAAAAGGAGTACTTCATGAAGCGTTTATCCTTACTAACACTTGCTATCATCGGTGCATCTGCGATGCAACCAGCTTTAGCACACGATAAGCAAGGCGATTATGGCGACTTTTACTTTGGTGCACGCTTAGGTGCTTTTGATACCGATAGTGACCGCTTTGCAGTTAAAGACGGCGCAGCATTTGACTACAGTAGTGGTATCAATACTTTCACTGGCGGCTTAGAGTTAGGTCATCGGTTGACTGAGGCATGGGAAGCTCGTCTGTATTATGATTATTTGCAGGGTAGCTTGCGTGGCACCAGCAGCGATGCCTATGGCGATGCCTTTGGTGTCGATGTGTTGTATAACTTCAAGAATAACGTCTATGCGGGTTTAGGTATTAACCGTACTCGTTTAGAAGGTTTTGATGATACTTTCCTGCGTGGTACCGTCGGTTATCGCCAGTTTTTCAATAATAACTGGGCGTGGCGTGTCGAAGGTGGTGTTCAGCAGAATGATGGTAATTTAACTGAGTACTTTACCAACGTAGGTGTGCAGTATTTCTTTGGCAACACCTATAACGATAGCTATCAGGAAGAGCGTCCGCAAACGCGTCCGCAACCTGAGCCTGCGCCTGCAGCTGCACCAGTCGATAGTGATGGCGATGGTGTTCCCGATAGCCGCGACAAGTGTCCCAATACGCCGGCTAGTTATTCGGTGGATAAAGACGGCTGTATCATTTATCGCAACGAAACCGTTAAGCGTGAATTAGTGATTGAGTTCCCGTTTGACTCGTACGAAATTCGTGACGGTTATGACGATGACATTCGTAAAACCGCAGATTTCATGAAAGAGCATCCGCAACTGGATATCATGATCAATGGTCACACTGACCAGACGGGTCCTGCAGAATACAACCAGTGGTTGTCTGAGCAGCGTGCGAAAGCGGTTGGTGAGCGTATGATCAATAACTACGGCATCGCTAAGCAACGTGTACAGTGGAAAGGGTACGGCGAGAACCGTCCTAAAAACTCTGGCGAAACCAAAGCCCAGCGTCAAGAAAACCGCCGTATCGAAGCTGAGCTGAAAGTGACCGAGCGGGTACCTGTTAAGAAAAATTAATCGGTAATCGCTAAGCTTACTTTAGAATTAAGCAATTAAAGGCGCGACAAACTTGTTTTTGTCGCGCCTTTTTGCATAATGAGCGGCTTAAAATTTGCCCGTCAGTGAATCAATCGGAGCCTGAATTGCATGAGTGAGTTTAAATCTGCTGCTGAAGCCGCCGCAGCTGGCAAATACGTGCGTACCGTACGCAGTTTTGTAAAACGCGAAGGGCGTTTAACCAAAGGTCAGCAGGCAGCCCTGAGTCGGCAATGGCCGCACAAGGGATTACAACTCGCTGATGGGCTTTTAGCGTGGTCTGACGTTTTTGCCAATGACCATCCTGTGGTTTTAGAAATTGGTTTTGGCATGGGCGATTCATTGGTAAAAATGGCTCAGGCTGAGCAGCAGCACAACTTTGTTGGTATCGAAGTACACACTCCTGGCGTTGGCGCTTGTTTATTGCTGGCTGAGCAAGCCGGGGTTGAGAATTTACGTGTGTTCGATGATGACGCCGTCGAAGTTCTTAAGCAGTGTGTTGCCGACCACAGCCTGTCTCGGGTACAGATCTTTTTCCCCGACCCTTGGCACAAAAAGCGCCATCATAAACGCCGCATCATACAGCCTGAATTTATTGCCTTATTAGCGCAAAAGCTGAAAGTCGGCGGTGTCTTGCATCTCGCTACCGACTGGCAAAATTATGCCGAACATATGTTAGCGGTAATGTCTGCCAGCAGCGATTTTAGCAACTTATCCAGCAGCGGTGATTACATTCCTCGTCCTGAGAATCGGCCACTGACGAAATTCGAGCAACGTGGACATCGCTTAGGCCATGGTGTTTGGGACTTACAGTTTACTCGCGTGAGTCAATAACCGCTGTTCAATCGACCAATTGATCAAGGATATTATTCAAAAAGCGACGCCCTAACGCCGTACACTGCCAGTGTTCGGCGTTTTCTGTTAGCAACCCTTGTGTTTTTGCCCGCTTTAGGGCTTGCTCGGCAGTGCTCAGTGGCAGTCCGGTACGTTCGGTAAATTGACGTTTAGCGGTCGGTTCTAATAAACGTAACTGATTCATAAAAAACTCAAATGGCCGTTCTGTCTCTTCGACAGGCCAGGTGCGGTAGCGTTGTGAGCGGGTTAAATCAAGATAGCCTTGCGGATGTTTGACTTTTTCACAGCGGATGATCTGTTGCTGCTCAGCGAGTGTGATCTTGCTATGAGCGCCGCAGCCGATGCCTAAATAGTCACCAAATTGCCAATAATTACGGTTATGCTGGCTCTGATGGCCGGGCTTTGCATAGGCACTGACTTCGTATTGCTGATAGCCCGCCTCGGCTAACCGTTGTTGGCCTCGCTCATAAATTTCTGCCAGCGTATCGTCCTCGGGTAACTGTGGTGGGCGACTGGCGAACGCGGTGTTGGGTTCAATGGTCAATTGATACCACGATATATGAGGTGGTTGCAGAGCAATTACACCGTCTAAATCGGCCATCGCGGCAGCAATGCTTTGGCCGGGTAGGCCGTGCATTAAGTCCAGATTAAAACTTTGCAATGCTAAGCTTTGTGCGTGGCTTGCGGCGGCACGAGCTTGTTGTGGGTCGTGAATGCGGCCCAATGCGCTTAACTGCTCAGCTTGTAAGCTTTGTACACCTATTGATAAGCGGTTAACACCCGCCTCGACAAAGCCGGCGAAGCGTTCTGTTTCAAAAGTGCCGGGGTTAGCTTCTAGGGTAATTTCAGCCTTATCGGCAAAGCCAACTTGTTGCTTTATGCCTTGCAGCAAGCGAGCGATACCCTCAGCACTGATAAGGCTGGGGGTGCCGCCGCCAATAAAAATGCTGTGCAGCGGGCGCCCTTGCACCCAAGATAAATCTGCCTGTAGGTCATCTAACAAGCGGCTAATGTAGGCCGCTTCCGGTATCTGGCCTTTGAGACTATGCGAGTTGAAGTCGCAATAAGGGCATTTTTGTACACACCAAGGAAAGTGCACGTACAGCGACAGTGGCGGTAAGCTCAGCATTAGCGTGCCGTCAATTGCGTTAACAGTTGTGCCAGCGCTTGACCACGATGACTGAGTTGCTGCTTTTGTTCACGCCTCAGCTCCGCTGCGGTACACTGCTGCTCTGCTAACCAAAATATCGGGTCATAACCAAACCCTTGAGTACCTTGTACTTGATGGTGAACCAGCCCCTGCCAGCGACCGTGACAAATGATCGGTGTCGGGTCGTTAGCGTGACGAACAAATACCAGCACGCAATGGAACTGTGCTTGGCGTTCTGCCGCAGGTACGTCGCGCATCGCGTTTAGTAATTTTTGTACATTGTCACTATCGCTAGCGTTGACACCGGCGTAGCGGGCAGAATAAACGCCAGGAGCACCGGCTAGTGCATCAACCGCTAAGCCAGAGTCGTCGGCGATTGCCGCTAAGCCGGTTTGTAAGGCGGCGTGACGTGCTTTGATCAGCGCATTCTCAACAAAAGTGACAGCGGTTTCTTCGGCGTCATCAAAGCTCCAGTTGGATTGTGGTGAGACTTGCCAGTTTAGCGGTTCGAGCATGGCTTGTAATTCGCGTACTTTACCGGGGTTACTGGTGGCAAGCACAACTTCGAACGGTTTCTCTGACATGACTACCTCTGACGGTCTACGAAATAAAAAACGACGATAAAATCAGCAGCAATTATACGGGAAAACCATGCCAACGTGGTACTATCATGATTATGCAAGAGTTTCAGCATCAACTAGGACGTTTTCGGTAAGTTATGGATTATACCAGTACAGTCATTCTCATTGTCGGCTGCTTGTTTTTATTCAGCATTTTAGCCACGGTGATTTCAAGCCGCTTAGGCGCACCATTATTGTTGGTGTTTTTATGTATTGGCATGCTGGCTGGCGAAGAGGGTTTGTTAGGGCTTAAGTTCGATAATCCTCAGTTAACTTTTTTATTAGGCTCAGTGGCGTTGGTCATTATTCTTTTTGACGGCGGTATGCGTACTAGTCCTGACCGTTTCCGGGTGGCGCTATGGCCCGCTATAAGTCTGGCTACCATTGGCGTGGCGCTAACTTGTGCAGGCATCGCTACAGCAGTGGTATTCTGGTTTGACTTACCTTGGACCGCTGGTTTGCTGTTGGGCGCCTTATTAAGTTCTACCGATGCGGCTGCGGTCTTCAGTATTTTTCAGTCGCGCGGTTTACGCATTAAAGACCGTGTGGCGTCTACCTTGGAAGTTGAATCGGGTACCAACGATCCGATGGCGGTGATTTTGACCATGACCATGACCATGGCGGTTGCCACCAATACCGACATGGCGCCATTGACATTGATCGGTGATGTCGCGATTCAGTTGATTGTCGGTTTACTGGGCGGCTGGCTCGGTGGTCACGCGTTTGTGCTGGCGGCACGCAAACTACCGCTTAGTTTCACCTTTTTTCCACTGTTAGCAATCGCTTCGGCGGTGGTGATTTTTGCGCTGACGAGCAAGTTTCACGGTAGTGGCTTTTTAGCGGTTTATTTGATGGGCTTTATCATTGGTAAGAGCCGCTTGTCGCAATTGGTGCATATTCTACAAGTACAAGATGGTCTGGCGTGGCTAAGTCAAATCATGATGTTTTTGATCCTGGGGTTATTGGTTACGCCGTCGCAGTTGATTGCGCACGCACCGTTAGCGCTGGGCGTCGCCTTAGTTCTGATTTTTGTCGCACGTCCATTAGCGGTGTTCTTATGTTTGCTCCCGTTTAGTTTTCCCTGGCGCGAGCAAGTCTTCATCAGTTGGGTGGGGTTGCGCGGGGCGGTTCCGATCATCTTGGCATTGTATCCGTGGTTAAGCGGTGTTCCCGATGAAGCTGTCTATTTTGATGTGGCGTTCTTCGTTGTCTTACTATCGTTGTTGGTGCAGGGCTGGACCATCGTACCGCTTGCACGTTGGTTAGGGCTTGAGGTGCCACCATCACCGCAGCCACAGCAGCGCATGCCGCTGGATGCAGTACCTAGCAATGATGCCCTAGAAGTTTGGGAGTTTGATATTCACAGTAAAACACCGGCCTGTGACCATACTTGGGAGCAGTTGAAGTTTACCGCGCCGGTAACCTTTGTTGGTGTACTGCGCGACGGCGAGTGGCTGCAACCAGCGATGAACCCCGTTATCCGGGAGGGTGACGCGCTATTAGTCGTTGCTCGAGTTATCGATGTTGATGCCATCAGCCGCGTGTTGTCGGCGCATGGTGAGCAACGTAAGCTCAACGAGACCGAGTTCTTTGGTGACTTTACCTTGCGGGCGGATCTCACCATCGCCGAGCTAGCGGCCATTTATCCGGTTGCTGAGCAAGGCGCAGAGTTAATGAGTACCACCATCGCCGATTATTTCAAGCAAGCGTTCCACCGTCGTGTGGTGGTCGGTGATAAGGTTAAATTGGGTAACTTCTATTTAACCGTGCGCGAGGTCAGCGAACAGGGTGAAATTGTCACCGTGGGTATCAAGTCGGCGGCAAGCTAAAAGCGTTTAATTGTCTAAATCGCTATAGAAGATTTGCGAAAAGCGCAGTTGATGCGATTGACGGCCATCCGTTAAATCAATGATAAAGCGCAGGGTTTCTGCATTGGTATAATTAACCTGCGCTAAATAATAAATGGCATCACCCTCTTTAACTTCTTTAAAGGCCAATTCTTGACGCTGGCCCAGGCTATTTAAAGCATAGCCAGATACGCCTGCAGCTTGTGCTGCCTGACTGCTGCTATCTAACAGCGAGATATTCACTACGCCTTTATAAGCGCTACGCTGTATACCATATTGGTTAGCGATTTCCGGGGTTAAAAAGGTTGCCGCGAAAGCAATGTAATGAACATCCCAAGCACCTAACGACTTCATATTTTGAGCCTGACTTAGTGGGCTTAATAGCAGTGTTGTCAGTAGCATGAGGGTAGATATTACGCGCATAAAAAAGGGTCCGAACAAGTATCGAACCCTCATTATAAAAGCTTGTTAACGGCTTTAAAAGCTTTTAGCCAGTAATCAATATGCGCAAGAATTGCACGATAATGATCAATATCAACACCGAAAAATCTAAGCCGCCAGCGGTCGGAATAATACGCCGGATGGGTGCTAACAATGGCTCGGTTAGCTGTGCTAGCAGCATCTCCATGGGGTTATAACCCTGCGAAAACCAGCTCAAAATCGCCCGAATAATCAGTACCCAAAACAGCAAGCTTAAAAATGCTGCTAGCAGCACAATCGGTGCGTTAAGTAATATGGCTGGAATCGATATACCACCATAATTAATCATCAATATAGCGGCCACTTTTAACGCCGCCACCAGTAACGCGACCACTAATGCCGCTAAATCCAGCCTGCCGAGCACCGGTAAAATCGTGCGTAACGGTTTCACCAGCGGGTTCGTGGCTTTCACCACAAATTGACTGAGTGGGTTGTAATAATCGGCCTGCACGGCTTGTAACCAAAGCCGTAAAATGACCACCATTAAATACAGCCCAATCAGTGTTTCTACTAAAAAATGCAGCGCATTATTCATAACCGGTCCTTAAAATAATTCGGCCATCTCTTGGTTGCGTTTTACCGCTGCCTTGACCGCAGTCTCTGAAATACCATCAAGATCGGCATTTTGGTAGGCTTCCACGCCTTTAGCAGTGGAGCCACCTTTACTGGTGACTTGAGCGCGTAACTCAGCCAATTCCAGCTCGCTGGCCTTTGCCATTTCGGCGGCGCCTAAGCAAGTTTGTTGTACCATTTCGCGCGCTTTGGCGGTATCAAAACCTAAACTGACAGCGGCTTTTTGCAAGCCTGCCATGAATTCAAAAAAGTAGGCCGGACCGCTACCGGCAACCGCGCCCAAAATGTCGAGTTGGTCTTCGTCGCTAACCCAAAGGGTTTCGCCAACGCCGTCAAAAACCTCGGTAATATAAGCTTTATCAGCGTCGTCTACGCGTTCATCGGCGACTAAACCTGACATCCCTTTGCTGACTAACGATGGGGTATTTGGCATAACGCGGATAATACGAATATCATCGTTCAAATACTGTCGATATTTCGGCATACGAATACCGGCGGCAATCGTAATAATGAGTTTTTCCGATAAGTTATCAACACTTGCTTGGAGTGCTGCGCACACGTCTTTCATTAACTGCGGTTTGACCGCGAGTACAATCACATCGGCTTGTTGAGCAATTTCGGCGTTATCTTGGCTGGTGTTGACGGACAACGTCGATTGCATTTTTTCTAACTTGGCGGAGCTAGGATTACTGACAAAAATCTGCTCGGCGGGATAACCACTGCTGACCATTCCTCCAACAATGCTTTGTGTCATGTTGCCAGCACCAATAAAGGCAATCTTACGAATATCTGTCATAATTCTCCCCTTGTTAACAGCGTCGCTGTATTCATTTATCTTGCACCAAAAATAGCGCTACCGATGCGTACCATAGTAGCACCCCCAGCAATCGCTTGCTGGAGATCCTGTGACATGCCCATCGATAAGGTATCTACTTGATCATATTGGGTCGCTAGCGCAGAAAACAAGGTGCGCATGGCGCTGTAGCTGTGTTCGTCGGCGTGTTTACTGGGTATCGCCATAATGCCGCGCAAGCACAGCCTATCGCAATGCTCCACAATAAACTGCGCGAGCCCGATTAGTTGCTCTGGCTGCACGCCGGATTTACTACTTTCGTCATCGATGTTGACTTGAATCAATACCTGTAGAGGCGGTAAATGAGACGGACGTTGCTGATTTAAGCGCTTGGCGATCTTGTCGCGGTCGATGCTTTGCACCCAGTCAAAATGTTCAGCCACGTCGCGGCTTTTATTGGACTGTATGGGACCAATGAAATGCCAGACAATATCGCTACAGACTGTCTGCAATTGCTGCACTTTAGCGACGCCTTCTTGCACATAATTCTCGCCGAAAGCACGCTGTCCGGCGGCATAGGCTTGTTCGATAGCGTCGGCGGGCTTGGTTTTACTGACCGCCACCAAGTTGATGTCGGCAGCGTCGCGCTGAGCCGCGGCCGCCGCTTGGCGAATTTCTGCGCGCACCTGAGTCAGGTTATCTGCTATCTTATTAGACATGCTGCGTCCTGCTGTAAACTGATTATCGGAACAATACATGGATCTTAACCAATTACTGTCATTAAGTGTCAAACAAAACGCCTCTGACTTGCACCTAGCCGCTGGCTCACCTCCTCGTTTACGTATCGATGGCGATATTAGACCGCTGCAATTACCTGAGCTTGATCACGCGACTGTCACCGATATGATGTACGGCATCATGAATAAGCGTCAGCAACAGCAATATGAACAAGAGCTAGAGTGCGACTTTTCCATCGCGGTCGACAACGTCGCACGCTTCCGCGTTAACGTGTTTACTCAGCAACACGGTATCGCCGCGGCTTTTCGTACCATTCCTGCTGAGGTGTTGAGTCTAGAGCAATTACAAGCGCCTGCTATTTTTCAACAAATCGCACGTTTACCACGAGGTCTCGTGCTAGTAACTGGCCCGACTGGCTCGGGTAAGTCGACCACGTTAGCGGCGATGGTGGATTATATTAATCGTGAAACCTCGCAGCACATTTTGACAATTGAAGATCCGATTGAATTTGTGCATCAACCCCAGCGTTGTTTGATTAATCAACGCGAAGTGCATCGTGACACACTCAGTTTCGCGGCGGCGTTACGCTCGGCGTTGCGGGAAGATCCGGACGTTATCTTGGTGGGCGAGATGCGCGATTTAGAAACCATTCGTCTGGCACTGACGGCGGCGGAGACGGGGCATTTGGTGTTGGGTACGCTGCACACCACTTCGGCCGCTAAAACCATCGATCGTATTATTGACGTTTTCCCCGGCGATGATAAACCGATGGCGCGCTCAATGTTATCGGAATCGCTACGTGCCGTTATTTCGCAGACGCTGTTGAAGCGACAACAGGGCGGGCGTATTGCTGCCCATGAGATCATGATGGGCACCGCGGCGATTAAAAACTTGATCCGCGAAGATAAAGTGGCACAAATGTACTCAGCTATTCAGACCGGTGCCAATGCCGGCATGCAAACGCTCGATCAAAGCTTACAAAAACTGTTAGCCGCGGGCGAGATCAGCCGTGATGATGCCCAAGCTAAAGCGGTCAGTCGCGAGAGTTTTGCGCCATGAGCAAGCGCGCTTGCTGGCCCGGTTTAACACAAACCATGCGTTGCGGCGTTTTATGGTTGCTGTTGGGCTGCGGGTTGCCAGTGGTGACATGGGCGCAGGGGCAGGTGCCCAGTATCGCCGCCAAGCAAGCGCAATATACTCGTATCGAATTTAGCTGTTGTTTAGCTCATGACCGGTCACAGCCGGTCTGGCAGGCCATTAGCCGCTCTGATCCCGATGTTTTTCTGCTGCTGGGGAACGCGCTCAATATTGACGCCGACGATATCGATGATATGCGTTCCGCTTATGACGTATTGGACCGTTATCGTGGTTTACGGCAAACCCGCTTAAATTCGTTGTTAATGAGTATATGGGGCGCTCAGGATTATGCCATTGCTGATGCCGATGGACGTACTAATGGTGAACGTTTTGCGGTGCGCAATTTATTTTTAGATTACTGGCGTGAGCCGCTAGCGAGTGGTCGTCATTATCAACAGCAGGGCATTTATAAGAGCGTAGTGGTAGGGCAGGCGCCGCAACGCGTGCAGATTATTTTGTTAGATAGCCGTTGGAATCGACAGTCGCTCACTACGCGATCTTGGTGGCAGCGGTTGCAGGCTTGGTTTAATGATCAGGGGCGCTGGCAGCAGAATAACAGCGATGAGTTGCTCGGTGAGAGCCAGTGGCAATGGTTAAATGAACAGTTGCAAGTGCCCGCTGAGGTGCGCATTGTTGGCAGTAGCGAAGCATTCTTAAGTGATTTTGACGGTCATGATAATTGGTCAGCTTATCCCGCCGCTCAGCAGCGGCTTTTTCGAACACTGCGAGACAGCCGTGCAAATGGGGTGGTGTTAGTGGCTGGCTCAAAGCGTTATGGCGACTTATCGGTGCATCAAGGTGCCGTTGATTATCCGTTATGGCAAATCAGTTCCGGCAGCATCAATCGAGGCGGTGGCGCTGTCAGTGCAAACCGTTATCGTCAAGGCAAGGCCTACCCTGAAGCGCATTATGGTCGTATTGAAATACAGTGGGCTAACCAGCAACCGCAGTTGCTACTCAGTGTGCGTGATATCGACGGACGCGTTCTGCAACAACAGCAGTTGGCGTTGCAAACCTTAACCGCTGATAATTAAAATGCGACTGATTAATGCCAAAAAAGCCGCATTCAGGTAAACTAAGCGGCGATTTTCATTAGCAGTTAGCGGCAGGTTTATGCGCGTATTAGGTATCGAAAGTTCTTGTGATGAAACCGGTATTGCTATTTACCAAAGCGAGCAAGGTTTATTGGCTCATCAGCTTTATAGTCAGGTTAAACTGCACGCCGATTACGGTGGTGTGGTACCTGAACTGGCATCGCGCGACCACATTCGTAAAACACTGCCGTTAATTGAAGCGGCGTTACAGCAAGCCCAATTAAGCGCCGAAGATATTGATGGCGTAGCTTATACCGCTGGACCCGGGCTGGTTGGCGCGTTGTTGGTTGGCGCCTGTATTGGGCGCAGCCTTGCTTATGGTTGGGATAAACCAGCCGTCGCGGTGCATCATATGGAAGGCCATTTACTGGCACCTATGTTAGAAAGCCCTCGTCCGCAGTTTCCCTTTGTTGCTCTGCTAGTCTCCGGTGGACATACGCAGCTAGTGCGTGTCGACGGTATTGGCAGCTATCAATTATTAGGCGAATCGGTGGATGATGCCGCCGGTGAAGCCTTTGATAAAACGGCAAAATTAATGGGGCTGGATTATCCCGGAGGACCGCGCCTGGCCAAACTAGCCGAGCAAGGCCGTAGCGGTATTTATCAATTTCCCCGACCGATGACCGACCGCCCGGGTTTAGACTTTTCCTTTAGTGGTTTAAAAACCTTTGCAGCGAATACTATTGCTGCCGCCGATGATAGAGAACAAGCACGCGCCGACATTGCTCGTGCTTTTCAAGAGGCGGTAGTCGATACCTTGGTCATTAAATGCCGTCGAGCACTGAAACAAACTGGATTAAAGCGGCTGGTGGTTGCTGGCGGTGTTAGTGCTAATCAGTACCTGCGCGAGACCTTACAGCAAACCATGAATAAGTTGTCAGGGGAGGTGTTTTATCCGCGGCCAGAATTCTGTACCGATAACGGTGCTATGATCGCTTATGCCGGGTGCCAACGATTGTTAGCAGGTGAGCGTGCTGATACCGCCATTAAAACCTATCCACGCTGGCCGTTAGCCGACTTAGCGCCGCTTAAATGAACCTTCTTGACCCTTAGCCAAACGTAAGATGTTGGCTTGATGGCGCCAAAGTATCAGTAGCGATATCATGATCACGGGTACGGTGTATTTGGGTTTTATCCAGTAGGCATAAAATGGTGCCAAACTGACCGTGATCAGGGCTGCTAACGAGGAAACGCGGCTGATACGGAACACGATAACCCAGGTCGCGATGAGTAATAATGCCATTTCCCAAGCTACCGGGAACATAGCGCCTAAGGCTGTAGCAACGGCTTTGCCACCGCGAAAGTGAAAGTATAACGGAAAGATATGGCCCAAGCAGGCGGCCACCGCGATGATACCTAAAAAGAACGGTTCAATACCTAAGTAATAAGAACTCCATACCGGCAGCATACCTTTAAGCACATCAAACACCAGCGTCAAAATAGCTGGCCAGCGGCCTCCGATTCGATAAACGTTAGTCGCGCCGGGATTTTGCGAACCGGATTGGCGGGGATCGGGTAATCCCATGACACGACAGATCAGTACCGCGCTGCTGATAGAGCCGAACAGGTAGGCAATAATGATCATTAATAGAGTCAATGCGCTCATCGGGGTTCGTTTCGTCGATAACTTACGTTAGTATTCGTTGCCGTAAATAAAAGCCTTTATCGCAACAGCATAGAAATTTGCGTGCCGATAGTAAAAAATAGGCTCATTCTCACTGATATCATCAGCATAAGTAGTATATCTGTGAATTTCCACGTTCGAAAGGCAAGATAAGAGAATAATCGTGACAGATCAGGTTCTGATAGAGGCATTACGCGTCGATACCGTCATCGGCGTTTATGAGTGGGAGAAAACCATTCAGCAAACGTTAGTGATCGATGTCGTGATGGACTGCGACAACCGTCCAGCGGCAGAGCAGGACAATATTGACTTGGCTGTTGATTATGCCCGCGTGAGTGACGCTATAACCGAATTACTGCAAGCGCAACCGCGGCAATTGATCGAGACTGTTGCCGAAGATATTGCCAAGCTGGTGTTACAACAATTTGCCGTGCGCCAAGTGCAGGTCAAAGTGGCAAAACCCGCCGCGGTTGCCGCCGCGCAACAGGTGGCGGTGCGTATTAGCCGTCAGGCTAACGAGTATCAGTAACGCCAGTGGCTACCATACTATTAGGTATCGGTTCGAATATTCAGCCTCAACAGCACATTCCTGCTGGTGTGTTGGCACTGCAAGGCGTGTTCGCGCAGGTAGCTTGGTCACGGGTATACCAAAGCCCGGCGGTGGGCTTCGACGGCGCTGATTTTTATAATTTAGTGCTGCGTGCACAGACCGAGCAAAGCCCGCAAGCGGTAGTCGCGCATTGCAAAGCCATTGAAGCGCAGTTTGGCAAAGCCAACGATGCGCCGAAATTTAGCTCGCGGAACTTAGATATTGATTTACTGCTCTATGATGATTGGGTCAGCCACGGCGCGCTTGACGTGCCGCGCGCTGAAATTTGTGAAAACGCCTTTGTACTGAGGCCATTAGCCGAACTCGAACCGACTCGTCAGCATCCTACGTTAGCGCTCGATTTAGCCAGCCTGTGGTCACAACACCCACAATTTGCTCAGGGTGGTGAGTTAAAGGCGTTACCCGATGACTGGTTAGCGCAGCGCTTAGCGGCTCTACTATGAACAGCATGACTACAAGGAATACTCGTTAATGAGCGTAATTGATGCTATTTATCTTGCAATCATTCAAGGCCTTACTGAATTTCTACCGATTTCAAGTTCAGCCCATCTGATTTTACCCTCACATGTGTTGGGTTGGCAGGATCAAGGCTTAGCGTTCGATGTCGCTGTGCACTTAGGCACGCTAATCGCCGTGGTAAGCTATTTCCGACAGCAAGTCTGGGCATTACTTAGCGGCTGGTTTGCCTCGCTTGGCGGGCGTCATAGCGTCGCCTCACGGCAAGCTTGGTTGATTATTTGGGCGACGATACCGGCTGGTTTAGCTGGCTTATTCGGCAGTGATTTAGTCGAGCACTGGGCGCGTTCGATAGCGGTTATTGCGACCACCACCATTGTCTTTGGTCTGCTGTTGTGGTGGGCTGACCGTCGCGCCAGCAACCAAGGTCTGCAGATGACCGAACTGTCCTTAGCACAAGCGTTGTTCATCGGTGTGGCCCAGGCTATCGCCTTGATCCCTGGTACTTCGCGCTCGGGAATAACCATGACCGCAGGACTCATGCTGGGAATGGCGCGTGAACAAGCGGCTAAGTTTTCTTTCTTGCTGTCGATTCCGATCATCGTCATGGCCGGTGGTTATCAAGGGCTAAAATTAGCGCAGCAGCCACAAACCGTCGAGTGGTTGCCACTGCTCACCGGCGTTGTCGTATCGGCGATCAGCGCTTACCTCTGCATTCACTTCTTTTTACGCATCATCGAGCGTATGGGCATGCTACCGTTTGTGATTTACCGGTTGTTGCTGGGCATTGGGTTATTTTTATTTATTCTCATGTAGCTTGATCGTCGACACCACCGCGTGTTGGTGGGGATTGCTTTTTTTAGATAAAAAGTATCATCAACAGTTGGCTGCGCCGGTATTCCAAAAAATTTCGATGCTTTGCATCTAACCGACCTTTAACGAGTGTCTTATTCTTGAACAAGAGACATTAGTGAAATTTTCGAGGTGGTCTATGTCAGAGTTATGGATACCGATTCTGGGAATCGTATGTATTGCGTTAATCGTGCTTGCCAATTTGTGGCTTTCTGGGAGCGATAAAAAACGGCTACAGAAAACACTACAAAAACATATGGATAACGGTGGTGAACTGTCTCCAGACTTATTACGACAACTGGGTACTAATGTCAGCACTCATCGAGTCGACCGTCGTAGAGGTATTATTCTAGTAGCCTTAGGGCTTGCCTGTTTTACCGCTGGATTGATTAGTAACAATTTAATTGTAGGGGCTGTTTTCGGGGTTTTTCCGCTTTTCGTCGGCAGTGCGCTATGTATTTTAGTTCTTATCGACAAAAATGAATGATCAGGCGCTCATTACCCGCGTCATTGTTAATGATGATCACCATGCTTTTGCGACGTTAGTACGTAAGTATCAGCGTCCAATTCGTTTATTTTTAAGACGGTTGACCGCTGGCGATCACGCTCTCGCTGATGATCTCGCACAAGACGTATTTATCGCTAGCTACAATAAACTATCGAGCTACCGTGCCGAAGCGACTTTCAATACTTGGCTGCATAGCATTGCTTACCGTCTTTTTCTGAATGAAAAACGTAAACCTCATTATCAGAGAGAAACCGAGTTAGTCACTACACTGCATACCTTATCAACGCTGGATACGACTGAGAATGAACTTCTGATCGAGCGGTTGATGCAAAAATTGAGCATACCTGAACGTACCTGTATGACGTTAGCTTACAGCGCTGGTATGAGTCATCAAGAAGTCGTAGATGTTGTTCAGCTACCATTGGGAACGGTGAAGTCTCATATCAATCGTGCAAAGCAAAAGTTAACTCAGTGGTTAAAAAAAGATTAACTACGCCACAAGGAGGGCGACAATGACATTATTATCTAAACCAGACTTTAACGATATTTTGAGTTACAACGACGGGCTGTATCAGCAAGATAATTTTGTGACGACAGTGCTTGACGTGATTCAGCGTAGAAATAGAATTCGCAGACGGCTTCTGACGATAGCGTGGGTTGCTGCGGCAATTGTGGTGTTGCTGATGACTTGTCTTGCTCCACTAACTATTTGGCAACCGCTCAGCGATTTCATCATGCAGTTCCCAGTGCTGATAAGCTGCTCGATGATGGTGACAATAATGAGTGTCGTATTGTGTCTGGAGAGACCTAATCGCATCTAAACGGGTCCGTTGATGTGTCATAACTGTTATGACAATAGAACATCAAGGACATCTAATGAAAGCCACGACAATTGCCATAGCGTTAGCCGCCTGCGCTTGTTTCAAATTAACCACAGGTCAAGCTATGACGTTTAGCGATGCGGCCATAGCGCGTATCGAACAACACTTTCCAAACACCATTAAAACGCTCTACGCTGAGCATAAACTCAAGGGGGATTTTCTTATTGCTGTGGTGGATAACCAGGGGCTACGCTACTGGTATACCATCAACGAACAAGGCACAACGCCTGCAACCAATGGTCTATCACTGCATCGGCCTTTTCTCGTCGCTTCACATACAAAAGCATTTATTGGCACTTTGGCACAACGATTAGCGTCCACCAATCGCTTTGATCTTGATGCCTCACTTGATGTCTATCTAGATGACGAAGTTCGCAACGATGAAATCGCGAAAAAGCAGATCACGATGACTCAGCTACTTAATCACACTGCTGGCTTCACCAGTGTTTTACATACCTTTAAGTCGGCTTTTCTTGGCTATCGAGATGACAATGATCTGATTAACGCGTTAAACACCGACACCCTTGTCATCAGTCCAGGCCAGTTCCGGTATTCGAATACCGGCCCCATATTAGCCGCTCACGCAATGCAGAAAGCAACAGCTACTGATTGGCAACAACTACTGAAAAAAGAAATTTTTAAGCCGTTAGCGATGCATGATAGTAGCGCTTCGCTGAGTGATTATGAAGCAGGCACGGTGTTGCCGAGTATTGAAGTCGGAAAAGACGGTGAGGTTATTCGAACTGGCCTTTACAAGACCGATAAAACATTACATGCTTCCGGTGGAGTCGTGTCCACTTTAGCTGATATGAGTAAGTGGCTGAGCTTTAATCTTAGGGATGGGAAAGAACTATCGTCCTCTGGTAGCTTTTTTAAGCCCCTACATCATGCGACCGCGATACAGCATAAACGCTATTTTACCTATGACCGCACAGGCTACAGTTTAGCTTGGGATATTGCCGATTATCACGATAATGAACTATTAACCCGTTTTGGTGGCTATGGTGGTATCAGTCTGCATGCGTCGTTCATGCCAAAACAGGGAATCGCGGTTGTCGCTTATTTCAATGATGAACGGGGCTTTGTATTGCCCCACTTAGCCGCTAATTATATTTACAATCTGGCATTGTCACCCGATCGTGCACAAGAGCGTTATGAAGAAGAATATCAACTATTTAAACGTAGTTTTGCGAAGCAACAGCAACAAGCCTTAGATGCTGCCAATCAAATTGTATTCAGCCAAGATTGGCAGCCTATGATGGGGATCTATCAGGCTGAACAGGGATGGCCAACAATGGAATTTTTTGTCAAATCCGACCATGTTTGGGCGCGTTGGGGGCTATTGTCTGGTCCATTATACCGACTACCGCATCAGCAAGGGAGTTATGTTGCGGCGTTTGGACCTATCCGCCGAACAATAACCATTCCCTCTCAGCAACAGTCTGTACTTACCTTTCGCAACGGTAGCATTAACTACCAAAAAGTCAGCGACTAATGGTTACCTTTAAAGCCGCCACGGCATAGCCGTATGCTTTTTATCGAGGCAGCTTAGCTATCGCTTGCAAGCGCGCTTTGTGCAGCGCTTGCCCGATAGCGGCGCCGGTTAGGCCAGAAGCGACGATGTCGGCGACGTTGACCGCTGCCGTAGCGACCTGACAGCGACGCAGAAAATCCGCTTGCGGGTAGGGCTTATCGGTATAGCCCAACCGGCCTAGGTGGTCGGCCTGACAGGCGAGTAGAAACTGTTCAAAGCGTTCCGGCTTACGCCAGACGTCGACCGCGTTCAGCAACTTGATGATGGTTGCTGGACGTAATTCCAGCGCTTTATGGCAGTGCAAATGCCATTCGCTCACCAATTTAGCCAATTGTTTATAGTCGTTAGGCATGGCCAGCCGCGCGGCCATGTTGTCGATAACCGCTACGCCCGCTTTTTCGTGACCACGATGACTGGGCCACTCGGCTGCTGGGGTGAGCCCTTTACCAACGTCGTGCAATAACGCCGCTAAGCGTACCCGGGTATCGTCACTCAGCCGTGCGGCTTGCTGCAATACCATCATGGTGTGTACACCAGTATCGATTTCTGGATGCCACTGGGGCGGATTAGGCACACCCCACAAGCGGTCTAGTTCCGGCATTAATATCGCTAGCGCGCCACAGCGACGTAACACCTCAAAGTAGACCTCAGGCTGCGAACTGCGCAACGCGTTCTCGGTCTCGCGCCAAACCCGTTCAGGGCTTAACTGCAGTAATTCGCCGCTATCGGCTAGTTCACGCATCAAGGCTAAGGTTTCGTCGGCGACGCGAAAGCCGTCTTCCGCATAGCGCGCCGCAAACCTTGCCACCCGTAACACCCGTAACGGATCTTCGACAAATGCCGGCGATACGTGTCGCAACAGGCGTGCTTGCAAATCTTGATAGCCGCCATAGGGGTCGATGAGACGACCATCCTCGGCGCGCGCCATCGCGTTCACGGTCAAGTCGCGGCGTAATAAGTCTTCCGTCAGCGTGACCGAACTTGAGCTATCGACTTGAAAGCCGGTATAGCCTTGGCCTTGCTTGCGTTCGGTACGAGCCAGTGCATATTCTTCTTTAGACTGTGGATGTAAGAATACCGGAAAGTCTTTGCCCACTTGCTGATAACCCGCTTTCAGCATATCTTCGGGGGTGGCGCCAACTACCACCCAGTCACGATCGGCCACAGGCTTTTGTAGTAGCTCATCGCGCACAGCACCGCCGACTAAGTAGACTTGCCAATCCTGAGTTTTAGACATGTTGCACAGGCATTCCGAGTAGGGATTTGTTAACAATGATCGCGAATCACTAGCCGCTAAGCAAGTGACTCGTTACACTAAAGTGATTTTTGCTCACAGGGTATCGTCAGGCGACCATGTATTATAACTATTTTGGGCTAACTGAAGCGCCGTTCTCGATTGCGCCAAATCCGCATTATTTGTACTTGAGTGACCGTCACCAAGAGGCGCTGGCGCACTTAAGTTATGGTTTGGAGGGCAGTGGTGGCTTTATTTTGCTGACCGGCGAGGTCGGCACCGGCAAAACCACGGTATCGCGCGCGTTGTTAGAGCGCTTGCCAGAATCGACGCGTACCGCCTTCATTTTAAATCCGATGCTGAATGAGCACGAGTTATTAGCCTCGTTATGCGACGAATTTGGCTTACGTTATGCCAAAAAGACCGCGACCAGCAAAGAGCTTACCGATCGTATCAGTCGTTTTGTGCTGAAAGTACACAGTGAGGGTGGCCAGTGTGTGGTGCTGATCGACGAGGCGCAGCATTTACAACCGCAGGTGTTAGAACAACTGCGCTTATTAACTAATTTAGAAACCGACGAGCGTAAGCTGTTACGAGTCATTTTAATCGGCCAGCCAGAACTGCAAGATCTGCTCAGACGGCGAGAGTTACGGCAACTCGCGCAACGCATAACGGCACGCTACCATCTGCTACCACTGACAGCTGCCGATACCGAACGTTATATTGCCTACCGCACACAGGTGGCGGGCGCTCAACGAGCGTTATTTAGTCGTCCAGCGGTGCAGTGGCTACATAAGCTTAGCGAGGGTGTACCGCGGTTGTTGAATTTGCTTTGTGACCGCGCCTTGTTGGCGGCCTATAATGCCAATGAAAGCCAAGTTTTACCGCGCCATGTCAAAGCCGCGCAAGCAGAAGTCGGGCAGGCTCCTCAGCGGCGTTCTCATACAAATTGGCGTTGGGGCTGGTTGCTGGCGTTGTTGTTGGTGTTGAGTGCAGCCGCTAGTTACGCTTGGTTAACGCAGGTGTCTGGCGCTACCGCCTCTGATGTTGTGGAGAACCAAACTGTCGTTGCTAAAAGCCAGCCTGCGGCGGATGGTAGTGAGCAATTACTGGCCGCCTGGCAATTACCGCAACCTCCTGAGCAGACGGCGTTATGCGATTGGTTACAGCAATACCAGCTGGGTTGCTTACGCGGCCAACTGCGTATCGACCAGTTGCAGGCGATTAATTACCCCTTTTTACTAAAGCTGAGTTCGGGCCGCTATCAGCTCGTGGCAAATCCCTCGGCGCTGACCGAAAGCATCAGTCAGCAGTGGACCGGTGAGTTTTTATTACTATGGCAATTACCGCCTGATTTTAATAATGACGCTGGTCGCTTAGGCGATTGGGTCAAGCGCCAATTACAGCGCCACATCGACCGCGTACCGGATAGTCCTGCAGATGCTTACCGACAGTTACAACAACAGGCAGGACTGCCGGTGAGTGGCGAACTGGATGGTGCAACGATGGCGTGGTTAGCCGCGCGTGCGAGTAAGGGCGGACCGCGCTTACAAACGACCCTTAGCAGTGAATCACGAGGTCAGTAAATAATTATGTCGGCGATCTTAAAAGCATTACGCAAGCAACAATCTCCGCTCCTGCAAGAACGTCATCCGATTGCGGCAGGACTGCTGTCAAATCGGCACGGTTCTGCTGAGGGCCAGGCAACGCTGAAACGCTCATTGTTGGTAGTGACGGCATTGGTTGTCGGTGCTGCGCTTGGCTTCACGCTGCAATATCTGCGCGGGGCCGATAGTGTGATGCTGACTGAAAACAAACGGCCGGCCGCAGAGGGCCAAGCAGCACCACTGTCCGCGAACCATTCAGTACCGCTAAATTGGGGCGAAGCCACTGCTATCCCCGAGGTGCAGTTGAATTGGCGCAATGTTGATACCGTTAGCGTTGAGCCAGCGCAGACTGAGCCGTCTTCAGCGCCCTCAGCATCGTCACAACCCGCATTGCAGACGCTCAACCGCGATGCCGTCTCCCCGGAGTTATTAGCGCGTTTTGAGCAAGCGGTTGCCGCTACTACGAGCGCGGATAACCGACGTCAGCCTGATAGCGTGATCCCGAACTTAACGGAGTTGTCGGCGTCATTTCAGCAGCGTGTGCCTAAATTTGCTTATAACTCACATATGTATTCCTCGTTAGGTCAGCAGCGTTGGATAAAACTGAACGATCGCGTGTTGCGCGAGGGCGACCGTTGGCAAGGCATTGAGGTCGTGTCGATCGAGCCACAACGCACCGTACTTGATTTAAATGGCGAGCTGTTTAGCGTTGAGGCATTAACCGACTGGCAATAATAGCTGCCGCAGTAAGGCATTCGCCGAGCTTGCCAAAGTGGGTCCTTTTCTGCTATTAAAACACCTGTTTGAAACTAGAGTTTGATTCTGTTGAAACGACAGCTTGATTGTCGTGCGTTGTTGGCTTGCGACGCGCGCGTTGTCATCGCTGTTAGCTATAGGGTGAATAACATGGCGGATTATCGAGTACCACGCGAAGACATGCGGTTTCTTTTAAACGACGTTTTTCAAGTGCCTGCCGACTGGCAACAGATGCCGCAGTTGGTTGATATGATGGACGCCGACACCGCCGCGGCGGTGTTAGACGAAGCGGGCAAGTTAGCCGAGGGGTTAATTGCGCCGATGTCGCGCGCCGCGGATGAACAAGGTGTCAGTTTTGACAACGGTGTGGTCACCACACCTGCGGGTTATAAAGAGGCTTTTCAACAACTCGCTGAAGGCGGTTGGGTCGGTGTCACCGCTAACCCTGAATTCGGCGGTATGGGTTTGCCGAAAGTGCTATCGGCACAATACGAAGAAATGCTTTGCTCAGCCGATATCGCCTTTTCGCTATACCCCGGTTTGACTGCTGGCGCTATCATGACGCTCGACTTGCACGGCAGTGAAAGCTTAAAAAACACCTTCTTGCCAGCGCTCATCGAAGGCCGTTGGACCGGTACCATGTGCCTAACCGAAGCTCATGCGGGTACCGATTTAGGTATTATTCGTACAAAAGCCGAACCGGCTAGTGATGGTAGTTTTGCCTTACACGGCAGTAAAATCTTTATCACCGGCGGCGAACACGATTTGGCCGAGAACATTGTTCATTTAGTGTTGGCCAAATTACCCGATGCGCCTGCCGGTACCAAAGGCATCTCGCTGTTTGTCGTGCCGAAGTTTTTGGTTAACGACGATGGTAGCTTAGCCGAACGCAATGCCGTTAGTTGTGGCTCGATTGAACACAAAATGGGTATCCACGGCTCGGCCACTTGCGTGCTTAACTTTGATGGCGCGAAAGGTTGGTTATTAGGTGAACCACACCGTGGCTTAGCGGCGATGTTCACGATGATGAACTATGAACGTTTGGGCGTCGGTATTCAAGGTTTAGGCGCCGCTGAACGGTCCTATCAAAATGCCTTAGCGTATGCCCGAGAACGTTTGCAAGGGCGCGCGGGTACACCACAGCAGCGTACCGAGAACGCCGCCGATCCGCTGCTGGTGCACGGCGACGTGCGCCGCATGTTGCTCACCATGAAATCGCTCATCGAGGGTGGGCGCGCGTTTTCGACCTATGTTGGGCAGCAGCTTGACCGCGCGAAATATGCGGCAGACCAAGCTCAACGCGAACGTGCTGAACAATTAGTGGCGCTACTGACGCCGGTCGCTAAAGCATTTTTAACCGACACCGGGCTAGAGGCAACCATCCATGGTCAGCAGCTCTTTGGCGGTCACGGCTATGTTCGCGAGTGGGGCCAAGAGCAATTAGTACGCGATACCCGTATCGCGCAAATCTATGAGGGCACTAACGGCATTCAAGCGTTAGATTTGCTAGGTCGCAAAGTGGTTGGCTCGGGTGGCGAACTGTTACGACCGTTGTTCGATGATATCCGTGAGTTTATCGCGGCCCCGGTCAGCGGCTGGCAAACGCAATACTTGGTGCTAGAAAATGCGCTCAATAGTCTCGCTGGCGTTAGCGAAGCGATCATCGCTGCCGCTGAATCTGATGCGAACGTGGTCAACAGTGTTGCGGTCGAGTACCTGCACCTGCTGGGCTATGTGTGCTACGCCTATTTGTGGCTACGCATGGCTACGGTGGCCGAGCAGCAAAGCGAGCAAACCGCGTTAACGCACGCGAAAGTGAAAACCGCACGCTTTTACTTTGCTCGCATTTTGCCGCGTATTCATGCTTTAATACCGGCCATTCAAGCTGGCAGCGAAGCCTTATTTGCCTATGAGTACGACGAGTTCTAAAGCATTGCCGACGCCCCAACGTCAGGTGCCTGCAGCACCTGAGGGGGCGTTGATTTTTTATCGTGACAGCCGTCGCCCGCAGGGTTGGGGCGGCTTTTTGCTGGCGCTATGGATGGCGATTTATATTGGCCAAGCGCTGCCATTATGGATCGTGGTCAGCGGCGCCTTGCTGACCATGTTGGTGGTCACCGTCTATATTCTTAAGTTTCGCCCATTACAGGCCATCGCCTGGTTGCACAACGGTCAACTTACCGAGCAACGTTTTTGGCTACCGAAGCGCGTGACTGCGCTTAACGAACCGCCGCAAGTGGTGTATTACGGTGATGGTGAGTGGCTGTTGCAATATCCCGACGGCGACCAGCAGCGGCAGACGGTGGTGGTATTTACCGATAACTTATTGCCTGCAGAGCAGCAGGGCAAAGTGGTTATCCGCCGTATTCAAAGTTAGGTAGCGCTGCTATCTGGTCGCATTTTTGCTTAACAGGGCTTGATGTAATTGTCTGACACTGGCCTCGGCATCGGCCTCAGCCACCAGTAAACACAAGTTATGGCGGCTCGCGCCATGGTTAATCAAACGCACATTGATACCTGCCAATGCGGTAAATAAGCGTGCCGCGAGTTGCGGTGCTTGACTCAAATTACTGCCGACCACCGCCACTAGCGCCAGATCATGCTCAACGCTCACTTGTCCTAGTTGCTGCAATGCTTGCAGCGCCTGTGTGGATAATGCCTGCCGTGAACCTCGTTCATCCAGTGTTAAGGCAACGCTGATTTCTGAGGTGGTGACCAAATCGACCGATACCTGCTGGTCGGCCAAGATGGCGAACACTTTGGCTAGAAAGCCATAGCGGTAAAGCATATCCGGGCTGCTGATTTTGAGTAGCGTTTGCCGCCGGCGTAAAGCCAGTGCTGTGAATTCGCTTTGCTGTGATACCTGGCGTCGGATCAAGGTGCCACGGGATAGCTTATCTTGTTCGATGTTTAGGGTGGAGCCAATAAACACCGGAATGTCAGCGCGCATGGCTGGCCATAGCGTTTTCGGGTGCAGTACGTTGGCGCCAAAGGTCGCCAGTTCAGCCGCTTCTGCAAAGGCTAGCTCAGCAATAGGGTGAGCCTCAGGCACCAGTCTTGGGTCACAGCTATAGAGCCCGGCAACGTCGGTCCAGATTTGTAATTGTCGGGCAGCGCTAGCTTCGGCTAACAATGCCGCGGAATAATCGGAACCGCCGCGACCCAAGGTGGTGGTGTTGCCATGTTGGTCGGCGCCGGTAAAACCTTCGGTAATCTGGATGCCATGACTAACGTCGAGTGCTGCGAGTTGTTGCCGACTCGCTTGCGGGTCGGCCTCGGCATCACCATAGCAACTGTCAGTGCGTAACCAATGCTGCGCAGGCACGTGTTGTGCGGCAATCCCTTGCTGTTGCAGTGCTAAGGTTAGCAGCAAGGCCGAGCAACGTTCACCCAAGCTCAGCAACTGATCTCGGCTGGCGCCCTGACACGCTGTAGCACTGCTGAGTTGCTGTTGGATACTCTGCCAATCGGGTTGTGTTGGCTCCAGTTTAAGCCAATCAGCAAACGCCGTTAGACGTTGCTGTATTTGTTCACGCTGCCGTAGCAATAGCTGTTCGTCAACGGCTCCATCTTTACCGCTATCGGCAATAGCCAGTAAAGCATTGGTGACACCAGCTGGGGCGCTGACGACCACCCAGCGTGCGGCGGGCGTTTGTTGAATAATAACAATACAGCGTTGCATGGCGACCGGGTCGGCCAAACTACTACCACCAAATTTCAGCACATAATGAGCTGCTGAGGAGTGATCCGCTGCGGTCTGGGTGTGTAACTGGGCGCGAGTAGATGCCATGAGTTCTCCATGATATTCGACAACATATTAAGGGAGAGAACTGCCAGGCCTGATATCCATTGAGCATATCCGTTAGCTTGAAGCGCTCCACCCAAAGTTTGGATGACAGCCGACAGGATTCAGCCTGCCTAGCCGATAATCAGCTCGCCGTACCAGTTGATTATCTCGGCGATGCACCCCTAGTTAACGCTTAGCGGTAGAACGGCTACCTAGCGTTAGTTACCTGTGCATCGCACCTCTTCTGTCGGGCATAGTAGAATAAATGCCGACAAAAGCCAACCGTGACTTATGTCCATGTCCGTGGCATGTTAAGCGTCGCTATGGTTCAGTAATAACAACAATAAAGGAGAGTCGATGATGGCTGAGTCAGATGACGGCTTACACATCCGTGGCCGCCTAAGTCGGTTGGCGAATAACATCGGCCCCGGTGCCTTAGTGGCGGCGGCTTTCATCGGCCCGGGAACGGTCGTCACCGCCTCGTTAGCGGGGGCTAACTATGGTTATGCGTTACTTTGGGCATTGCTATTTTCGTTGCTGGCAACCCTCATTTTGCAAGAAATGGCCGCCCGTTTAGGAGTCGTCACGCAACAAGGGCTGGGCGAGAATATCCGCAGTATGGTGAGCAACCGTTGGTTGCGGTTCGGCTGCTTAAGTTTGGTGTTGGCTGCGGTGGTGGTCGGTAACGGCGCTTATCAGGGCGGTAATTTAACCGGCGCCAGCTTAGGTGCCGCTTACTGGACTCAACACTGGCCGTGGTTGGCGCCTAATGACACGCTTTCGAATCCGTTGGCTTTGGTGATTGGCGGTATTGCGTTTTTGCTGCTAGTCAGCGGTAGCTATCGCGTGGTTGAGCGGGTGTTAATCGTCTTGGTGGTAGCGATGAGCGCGGCTTTTATCGTCACCTTTGTTTTGACCGAACCGGATTGGCAGGCGTTATTAACCGGTTTGTCGCTACCGACAATACCGACTGGTGCGGCGTTAACGGTGGTCGCGCTAATCGGCACCACGGTGGTGCCTTACAATTTGTTTTTACATGCCTCGACGGCCGCCACCAAGTGGCGCCGACCTGCACAGTTAGCGCAAGCGCGGCGCGACTTATATATCAGTATTCCTTTGGGTGGACTGATTTCGATGGCGGTATTGGCCACGGCCGCATCCGCCTATTTTGGTCATGCTGCTAGCATTCATGGCGCCGCCGATTTGGCCTTGTCGCTACAACCGTTGTTTGGCGATACCGCGACGCTGATGATGTCGTTAGGACTATTTGCGGCGGGTATTACCTCAGCGTTAACCGCACCGTTAGCCTCTGCTTACGCCTTAAGCGGTATTTTGGGCTATCCTGCCGACTTACGCCATCCGGCTTTTAAAGCCACTTGGATGGTGATTCTGGCGGTCGGCATGCTGGTTGCTTCGTTGGGCTTAGAGCCGGTGAGTTTGATCCTGTTTGCGCAAGTCGCCAACGGTTTATTACTACCGGTTATTTGCGCATTTTTGCTACGCGCGGTGAATCATCCGCGGCTTGGTGAACACGTCAATTCACGCTGGCAAAACCTGTTGGGTGGGGCGGTTTTATTGCTCAGTATCGGACTGGGGGCGCGTAGTTTGTTCAGCGCATTGTTTTAATCGATTTTAGGAAGCTTAGCATGTTTTTGAGAGTGGCGAATAACACGGATTACATGAGTCTTATAGAAATCTGGGAAGCGTCAGTCAGAGCGACCCACGACTTTTTAAAGGAAGATGACTTACAACCGTGTACACGGCCGTTCGTCAATGGATGCTGAGGGCATGCCTTATCCGCTATTACATATGCAGCTAGACGCCCAACTCGGCGCGGGCATCGGCAGGAAGTTGTTTGAGTATCCTTCTGATGTGACAGGCGAGGATAAACTTCATAGATTCCCGCAACGAGTAGAGCGCTAAAACTGCGAACAGCGGAATAGTTAAAAAGCCCCATTGCCATGGTAAGTCCTGCTGAGATTGAAGTGTGCCTATAAGCAGTACAATGAGTAGTAAAGCCATGGCAAAGTTTGCGATGGTGACAATCAGTGAATAACTGAACCAGAGTGCGGCAAATATATCGATGTTGAATCGATAACGACCATTAATAAATTTAATACGGTCAAAAGTTAGGATAAGCTGCCGAAATGAGCAGCGTTGTTGCACGTAGCTATACAGTGTTAGCAGATAATGCTTTTTGCCATTATTGGCGCGTACTCGGTGCGCTTGAAAAAACGCTTCATCCAATACTTGATCACGGAAATGTAAACGCCATTGTTCTGATAATTCGGTATTTTGTGCCGCGCGAGAAAGCAGGCTGAGGCGGTTACGATTAAGCCGAGAGTAATGGCTGAGATATTGATAGATGACGGTTGGTACGCTAATGAAGATAATTGATACCGCCGTTAAAATGATTTTAGGGTCAAAGAAGTCCATATCTTTCTCGCTTTAAATTTTTGACTACATCGCATTTATCGGTTTAAAAGGGGAGGTAAATCTGCGGATAAAGCAACGCGTTCAACGCGACTTTGACCGCTAAAATCTAGCATTTCAAGACGTATCTCAGCGCCACTTAAGCTAATTTCTGCGGTGCGAATATTGTTATAGTCAGCAAGTTTCGCCACTCGTTTGCGTAACCCTAGGTAAGATCTGACCAGCCAAAGTTCGACGTGAGCCGTGCCCATAGCACCGGGATCAAAATTCACCAACTGCAATTGATAGCCATTCGTCAGCGTCCGTTGTGTCAAACTCGGGCGAGGCTGAGCAACGCCCCAAGCCAGCAAACGATAGCCAACAAAAAAAACCAAAAATAGCACCAATAACGCTTCGCGTACCGACTGCCGTTGCACCCATCTAGCAAACCCTATGCAAAAAAGCAGAAAGCTCGCACTACTGATAAGGGCATCGTAAACGAAATGGTTGTCGCTGAAGTGCCAAGCATAAAACCAGTTGTCGGAAACAGCCAACGCGATCAATAACAATGGCTGTATTAATAGTAATAGCGTGATAGAGGTCCGTTTCATTATCACTCGTTATAGTTATCAATAATGCCTTACTGTAAACGAGCTTTATTTGATAAAGCAAAAAAAAGCGGCTCCGCAGAGCCGCTTGTTATTTTCAGCTAAAACCGATGCTTAGTCGCCCAATGACAACAGCGTTGCGTTGCCGCCAACCGCGGTAATGTTGTCGGTACGAGTTTTTTCGGTAATAAAGCGGTGTAAGTAGTGTGGACCACCGGCTTTCGGACCCGTACCCGACATGCCACGGCCACCGAACGGCTGCACACCAACAACTGCACCAATTTGGTTACGGTTGATATAGACGTTACCGACATCGATACGACTCGCGATGTCGTATGAGAAGGTTTCGTTACGGCTGTGGATACCAAAGGTTAAGCCAAAACCAGTACCGTTGATGCTGTCCACCACTTTATCCAACTCTGAGGTTTTATAGCGGATAACGTGCAGGATCGGACCAAAATTCTCTTTTACCAGTTGGCTGATGCTGTCGATTTCGATGGCGGTAGGTGCCACATAAGTTCCCTGTTGGGTTTCATCTGGCATCGGCGCACGCGCAATCAAGCGGCCTGCTTGTTGAATGTCCGATATATGCTGTTCTAGGTTCGACTTGGCCACACCGTCGATAACAGGGCCAACATCGGTTTCGTGCAGCATTGGGTCGCCCACTTTTAGTTCAGCCATGGCGCCTTTCAACAGATCAATCACGCGGTCGGCAATATCGTCCTGTACATACAGTACGCGTAGCGCCGAACAACGTTGACCGGCACTCTTAAAGGCACTGCCAACGACATCGGTAACAACCTGCTCAGGTAGTGCGGTAGAATCGACCATCATGCAGTTCTGACCGCCGGTTTCGGCAATTAACGGTACGATAGCGCCGGTACGCGCCGCTAGCGCACGGTTGATGGCTTGCGCGGTATAGGTCGAACCGGTAAAGCAAACACCGCCGATTTCTTCTTGACTGGTCAGGTAAGAACCGACTTCGGCGCCGCTGCCCGGCATATAGTGTAATACATCACCCGGGATCCCGGCTTCTAGCGCTAATTGCACCGCACGGTAGGCGATTAAGCCGGTTTGTTCGGCGGGCTTAGCGATAACGCAGTTACCGGTCACTAAAGCGGCGGCGACTTGGCCGGTAAAGATAGCCAGCGGGAAGTTCCAAGGGCTAATACAAATGAACGTACCACGACCCTCAACCATCAGTTCGTTGGTTTCACCGGTTGGCCCCGGCAATTTGATGGGGCCACCCATCAGCTCACGCGCTTGTGTGGCATAATAACGACAGAAGTCGACCGCCTCACGTACTTCATCAATACCGTCTTGCAAGCCTTTGCCGGCTTCTAAACTACATAGTGCGATCAGTTCGTTAAAGTTCGCCTCTAATAAGTCGGCCCACTTTTCGAGAGCCGTAGCGCGCTCGTCTGCGCTAGTGTCACGCCAGCGTTTATAAGCTTTGTTAGCGGCCGTTAAAGCTTTTTCAGAAAGCTTTTTATCGCCCCAATAAATTCGACCGACTTGCTGTTGCAAGTTCTGTGGGCTAGTGATCGAGACACTGTGTTCGGTGTCCACGGTTTCGCCGTTCACGATAGGACCGGCTTGCCATTGCTTATCACGGTACTGCTGTACCGCGGCCAAAAAGTCATCTGCTTGTGAGTGAATGTTCATATTCAATCCTGCCGAGTTTTTGCGCTCGCCGTAAATGTCGGCTGGCAGCGGAATTTTGTGGTTCGCTAACGAAGGACGTTGTGCGAGAGTCGTCATTGGGTGGACTACCAGCTCTTTCACCGGCGTTTGCGGATCCAGCAACTTGTGTACAAATGACGAGTTCGCACCGTTTTCTAATAAACGACGAACCAAGTAGGGCAATAGGTCTTTATGCTGACCGACCGGTGCGTAAATACGCACGGTCAGATCGCTTTGCTGCTCTAATAGCGTGTCATAGAGAGCCTGACCCATACCGTGTAAGCGTTGAAACTCAATACGACGTTTATGCACCTGATTCATGTGTTGAATCGACACCACGGTTTGCGCGTTATGAGTCGCAAACTGCGGATAAATAGCGCCATCGGTATCATCGCTTAGCAAGTAGCGTGCACAAGCCAGATAAGACACATCGGTGCCCGCTTTGCGAGTAAATACGGGGTAACCGCTGAGGCCGTTTTGTTGGCACAACTTAATTTCGGTATCCCAGTAGGCGCCTTTTACCAAGCGTACAGGAATTTCATCGCCACACTCGCGTGCTAATGCGGTTATCCAGCACAGTGTCGGCAGTGCTCGTTTAGAATAAGCCTGTACCACCAAACCAAAACGTGGCCAGCCCTTACAGACGCCGCTACGATAAACCTTCTCGAACAGCTCCATCGACAGTTCATGACGATCGGCCTCTTCGGCATCAATAGTCACGCCCACATCGGCCTCTTTCGCCAACTTCACTAATTCGGTTAAGCGGCTGGCTAATTCGGTCAGCACACGCTCATGATTGGCGGCGTCGTAACGCGGATGCAATGCCGACAACTTGATCGAAATCGTCGGGCGCGGTGCGTCTGGATTGTTAAAATCTTCTTTGGCGACGGTTTTAATCGAATTGACGTAATCGTCAAAATAACGGTCGGCGTCGCGCATGGTTAGGGCGGCTTCACCGAGCATATCGTAGGCGTGGGTATAGCCCTTATCGCGGTTATCGCGGCTCTCTTTTAGCGCTTCGTGAATGTTTCGACCCAGCACGAATTGCTTACCCATAATACGCATGGCGGTATAAGTTGCTTTGCGCACAATGGGGCTGCCTAAGCGGCGCAGCATACGACGGAAACTGTTACGTGGTGTTTCCATCGCAGTGCCGGTGGGGTTGATGACATTGTTGGTCAATGCCAACGCCCAAGTGCCGGAATTGACTAGCCATGAGGCACTTTTGCCCATGTGTTTTTGCCAGTCGCCTGCCGACAGACGGTCCTGAATCAGAGCATCTGCGGTGGTTGCATCAGGAATGCGCAGCAAAGCCTCGGCAAGGCACATCAACATAATGCCTTCCTTGGTATCTAGGCTGTACTCCTGCAAGAAGGCGTCGACCATATTGTCGTCTGTCGACCCACGAACTTGCTCAACCAGTTTTGTTGCCCGCTCGGTTACTGCACTGACGGTATCATCATCATCTGGCACCAACGACATGAGCTCTTCCATATAAGCATTTTCATCGACAATGTAATTATCGGTAATGGCTTTTTGTAAGAGCTCTAAATCGGAACCTTGATGTGATTGGGTCAGTACCTCACTTGCTTTAAACATAGCATCTCCTGTAAGGCCCTACCGAATCTGGTAAGTATTTCCCGATGATAGATCGGGCGCCAGTATAGACTTATTTTTTCCCTTGTGAAGCCTATCAACGCGCCCACGGTGCATTTTTTGTGCGACGGTGTCAATACGCTTTCCGACAACCGTCTGTTGACCCGCGGTAAACGAGTCAGTACCTTATCTGCAAATCATCTTTTTGGGCCGATTTTCAGGCCATATGTCGGCGCTTTGCGCCAGGGATTCAGACCATGTCTCAAGAGCTTGAGTTGAAGTTACTGATCGAGCCTCAACAACGTGAAGCTGCGTTACAGCTATGCCAAACTATTGCATCGGGTCGAATCCCTGTAGTCAGCCAATTGGCTAATACTTATTACGACACCGACGATCTGCGTTTAAGACAGTTCGATATAGGGTTACGTATTCGGCGCGATAACGATCAGTTGGAACAAACGGTTAAACTTGCTGGGCGTGTCATCGGTGGTATGCACAGCCGACCTGAGTACAACCTGCCGATGGTTGAAAATAAGCCCGATTTAACGCTATTCAAAGAAGATATTTGGCCACCAGACTTCCCGTTATTCGACGTACAGCGCCAACTCAACGCCATTTTCACCACGGATTTTACGCGTCATTGTTGGCAGCTGCCCAGCGCTGACGGGCAAATCGAATTAGTATTCGATGAGGGTGAGGTCATTGCCGGTGAGCAGCGTCAGCCGTTGTGCGAAATCGAATTGGAACTGCAAGGTGGCTCACTCGAACAGGCGTTTCAACTAGCGCGTCAACTGATCAAAAAGGTGGGGGCGCGTATTGGCGTGTTGTCGAAAGCGGCGCGTGGCTATTTGTTGGCACAAAAGTCAATTTTAGAGCCGTTCACGCAAGCGCATTTTGTTGCTGTAAAAACTGACGACAACGTTGCCAGCGGCTTGTACCGTGCGCTTGAGTATGCACTGAAGCATTGGCAACACAACGATGCTTGTTTACAAGAGCACAGTACGGTGCGCGCCGCCAGTGGCGTTGCTGATGGCATGCGGCTATGCAAAGTGGTGCTGCAACAGTTAGCCAATTTAGACATTGACGTTAGCGATCTGCTTTTAAAACTGGAGCGGGTTCAGAATCATTTTAGCTGGTTAAAGCGATACGACGGTTTAGCTGAGTTAATTGCCGAAGATGGCGCCTATCACCGCTCGTTAAAGCGACAAAGCGAGTTATTTGAAAGTTTACAACAAGCGCAGCAACATGAGTTACAACTGACTCAGGTCAATCAAGTACGACGTCAGGCCGACTATCAATTGGTGTTATTAAATTTGGCCTGGTTACTGCAGCAACAGCCGCAAACAGAGGCTATGCAAGAAGCTCTTAGCGGCTGGGCGACTAATTTACTGCGCGACGACTGGCAGCGCGTACTAACGTTGGTCGAACGTGATGAAGAATTGCGTGCCGAGCATTATTTGAAACTCCTGCCGACGTTACAGCACAGCTTGCAACTGGGCGTGTGCTTTGGCCAGTTGTTCGATAGCGAGCTACGCGATGAGTTTCGCGCCCCTTGGTTGGATATGGTGCGAGGTATCCGCGAAATCAGCGCGTTAAATATACTTCGAGATGAGATTAAAGCGCAGGCTGAACACCATCAAAACGACAGTGAGCAAATCGATAAGCTACTGAACTGGCAAGAAGAGCAACTGGAGTCGCTGATGTACGCGTTGGAGCGCTCGCGGCGAGCGGCGTTAAAGCGTGAAGCGTACTGGTTTAATTAATATTATGGTAACGGCAGCACCATCACCCATGTCAGAACATCAGCAGCAAGCTGCGCAACTTGCTTGGCAACGCTGGTGCGAGCAAGCGGATACTGTGGCAAGCTGGCCACAGGCACGCCAGCAGCAGTGGCAACAACTGTTATCCCTCAGTCCCTTTTTGGCGCGAGTGACCGAGCAACAGGCGCAGCCTTTTGCTGAATTAGTCGAACAATGCTGGCCGCAGCTGAACTCGCCTGACCGCTATGCAACGACTTTACAGCGCGAACTGGCAGAGTGTCACGACGAGAAGAGCCTACAGCGCCTATTACGTCAGTATCGCCAGCGCTGGATGGGCTATTTGGCCGCTCTCGACATGGCGGGGGAATTAGCCTTAGCTGACTCATTGGCACATTATACCGCGATAGCCGATGCCATGATCCAACAAGCCTTAGACTGGCACTATCGCCGTTTTTGCCAACGCTACGGCAGCCCTAGTTTGAGTACCGGCGAGGCGCAGCCGCTGTTGGTACTCGGCATGGGCAAACTGGGTGGGCGCGAACTTAACTTCTCATCCGATATTGACCTTATCTTTGTCTATCCAGAGCAGGGTGAAGTCACCAGCGAACGCGGTAAGCGCACCGAGCACAGCGTATTTTTTACGCGCTTGGCGCAAGCGTTGATAGCCGCGCTAGATCAGCAAACCGGCGACGGTCAAGTGTTTCGCGTTGATATGCGTTTGCGGCCGTTTGGCCAGTCAGGTCCGCTGGTGGCAAGCATGGCTGCCATTGAACACTATTATCAAGAGCAGGGCCGCGATTGGGAGCGTTATGCGATGGTCAAAGCGCGGCTAATTAATCCCTGTGGTGATTATCAGCAGCAGCTTGATGACTTGCTTCGTCCCTTCGTTTATCGACGCTACATCGATTTCAGTGCGATTGAAGCGCTGCGCAAAATGAAGGTATTGATCAGTCAAGAAGCGCGCCGGCAGGGTTTACGCGACAACATAAAGCTCGGTCAAGGTGGGATCCGCGAAATTGAATTTATCGCCCAATCATTTCAGCTGATCCGAGGTGGCCGTGAGCGACGATTACAAACACGCTCGCTTTATCAAGCGTTAACTGAAATCGCTGAACTGAATTTACTAGAGCCTGAAACTGTTGCTAATTTACGTGAAAGTTATGAATTTTTGCGTAAATTAGAGCATCATTTGCAGCAAATCGATGATCAGCAGACGCAGACACTACCGGCAGACGATGACAACCGGCAGCGCTTATTAGTGCTTTATCAGTGCTCGCAATGGTCACAGTTAATGAGCTGTATCGACGCGCACATGGCGCGTGTACATGGCACTTTTCAACAGGTGATTGGCGACGCTCCCGATACCAGCGAAGAACAAGACAGCCAATGGCAAGTGCTTTGGCAAGACATGCTGGAAGAGGAAGCGGCACTAGACATCTTGAGCGGTCAGGGCGTGCAGGATGGCGAAGCCATTTGGAAGCAGGTCAGTGTGCTCCGTGAAGAGGCACGTCGACGTGGCTCAGGTCCGCGCGGACGCAAAGCTATGGCCACTTTAGTGCCGTTACTGCTGGACCGAATTTTACTACAACAGCAGGCGCCGGAGTTGTTACAACGAGTATTTGCCGTACTCAAGGCGATCATGAGCCGTACCGCATATGTAGAACTCTTGGTGGAAAATCCCGGCGCCCGTGAACAACTGGTTAAACTCTGTGCCGCTAGCTCATGGATTGCTCATCAATTAGCACATTTTCCGATCCTGTTGGACGAGTTAATCGACCCGCAGCACCTGTATCAGTTGCCCGCATTAGATGATTACGAGCGCCTGTTGAACGATTATTTAGTGCGTATTCCTGAGCAAGATTTAGAAGTGCAAATGGATGTACTGCGTCAAGCTAAGCAGGCGTTACAGCTAAAAATTGCGGCGGCTGACATCAGTGGTGCGGTGCCGTTAATGAAGGTTAGCGATCACTTAAGTGCGCTTGCCGAGGCTGTCATCGCCCTGGTTGTGCAGCTAGCATGGCAGCAGTTACAGCAAAAGCACGGCGTGCCGCCGGGACGTAACCTTGAAGACACCGGTTTCGCGGTGCTGGCATACGGCAAACTAGGTGGTATTGAGCTTGGTTATGGTTCGGATTTGGATCTGGTTTTTGTGTGTGACGCCGATTATCAGCAGCAAACCGACGGCGCGCGACCGCTGGAAGTACAACAGTTTTATTTGCGCTTAGCACAACGCATTCTGCACTTATTCACCACTCGTACCATGAGTGGCGTACTGTACGAGGTTGATTTACGGTTACGGCCATCGGGACAAGCCGGTTTATTGGTAACCCAGCTAGACAGTTATGCCCGCTATTTGAAAGAGGACGCCTGGACTTGGGAGCAGCAAGCACTGGTACGGGTACGTACGGTATTTGGTTGCCGACAATTAGCCGAGCGGCTTAAAGTCATTCGTGCGGCGATGCTACAACAACCGCGACAACTCAAGGTGTTGCGGCAAGAGATCCTCGACATGCGCGAGAAAATGCGCGAACACTTACGGCCTAACCAGCAGCGGCGACCGCTGGCAACTCACGGCCAGACCGCGACCGAACAGTTTGATCTAAAACAAGACGCGGGTGGCATTACCGATATTGAATTTATTGCCCAATACTTGGTGTTGGCGCATAGCCACGAGCAGCCGTCGTTAACCACTTACACCGATAATATTCGGGTACTGACTGCGGCACAAGAAGTGGGATTATTAACGCTACAACAAGCGCAGGACTTGATCACCGCCTACCAGAGTTTACGTGCTGAAGCCCATCAGTTGGCGTTGCAAGAACAGCCGGCGTTAACCACTAACGACTTTAACGCCGAACGGCGTGCGGTAGAGCGTATTTGGCAGTCATTGCTGTTGTCGTAGGTTTGGCAATGGTTGTTCATCGGTTTGCTCATCGACGTCGGTGTCTGTGTTGGCGTTGGCTGCTTGACCTACGGCATAACAGTTGCTGGGTAATTGCTCGGCAGCTTGTTCGTCGCTGATCACTAGCGCCCGCTGTGTAGAACATAAATAGGCGTTGATGTTATCCATAAAATCATGATTGACGGTACGCGCCACGCGGTCGATGGCACCGGTAAAGGTGTCGTCGATTTGGAACGCCGATTTCACCACGTAATCTCTGTCCAACCACCAAATGAAGTTAATGTCGCGTTGACGCGCGATGCTCTCTAAGCGTTGCTTGACGGTATCATTTTCCATAAACCAAAATTGGTCGCGCTCACCACGCCAGTCGCCGACTAATGGGTTATCACTGGTGAGGTTAGCCAAGACTTGGCCGAGAGACTTGTTTGAGCGGGTCAATTCAATTACGTAAATACTATCTTCGTGGTCACCGGGAAATAGGCTACTGGTGATACCTGCAAAAAACCGTGAGATATTATTTTGCATGTTATCGATGGAGGTTTGCTGAAAGGCGCTGCGTTTGGCAAAGCCGGAGCCAGTGACGGTATTGCCGGTGTTGTAACCGGTGAACAACTGCTCACGGAAGAACAATAATAAGCCGCCTATCAGCACGATAAATAGTATTAAAAACCAGTGTGTGCCGTTGAGCGCTTTCTTAGGCGGCTGCTGTCGTTTAGTCGAACGTGACCGTGGCATTGGGCTAACTCCTGAACAAAGTACTTTGCAGAATTATTACCCATCTACAACGCTTTATCAGCGGTAATAATCGTCCATATCTTCTTGCGGCCGTGTTTTAAAACGTCGGTGTACCCATAAATACTGCGTTGGCGCGTGCATGATCGCGGTCTCTACCGCTTGATTGACCTGTCGCGCATCGAGCTCATCATCACCGCTTGGAAACTCGCTTAACGGTGGATAATAAACCAGATCGTAGCCGCTGTAGTCTTCGCGTCGTTTACACGAGGTCGGTATCACGGCGCAATTGGCGGCGCCCGCAAACATCGCTGTACCGGTAGTGGTGCTAGCGTCGGGGACAGCGAAAAAGGGCACAAACACCGAGCGCTTACGACCATAATCCTGATCGGGTAAGTAACCGCAAATATCACCACCGCGTAAGGCTTTTAGCATGCCACGAACATCGGTGCGTTTCACCATATATTTGTTGGCGCGAGCGCGGCCACGGGTTTGTAGAAATTCCATAACGGCATTGTTGTGTGGCCGGTATAAACCGACACCGGGGCAAATGTAACCTTGAATACGCGCTTGCATTTCTAAGCTGAGGAAGTGGAATAACAGCATTAAAATGCCTTTGCCTTCAGCTTGGGCTTGCTCGACATAATGCAAGTTGTGCACATGCATTTTGCGCTTTACGCGCCAAGTCGGCCACCACCACGCCATACCGGTCTCAAAAAAGGCGATACCGGTATTGATCATGTTCTCGCGGGTCATGGTCTCGATGTCGCTGTGAGACTTGTCGGGAAATGACAGGCTAAGGTTACGGCGAGCTATGTCGGCACGTTTGGGTACCAGTTTATAAAACAGCAAACCTAAACCTTTGCCTAAGCCGATTTGTAAGCGGTAGGGTAGCCATGAAATGACATATAGAATAATAACGCCAAGCCAAGTCAGCCAGTATTTGGGCGCTAATAAGTTGATGCTGAAGCGTGGTTTATTGATCACAGCGGATAACCTACATCTTGTTAACTGCCTGTATGGTAGCCGATCCAGGCCCTAGGCTCCAGTTGCTATCGGTGATGGCAGTATTAAAAAAGGCGCCGATAGGCGCCTTGTTAAGCATATCTAAGCTTATTCAGCCGCTGTGCCTTGGGCGTTTTCGCTTAAGCTTTGACTAATGGCAATTAAGTCACGTTCTTCAATGTTGCCTGATTGCTGTTTCAGCGTCAGGATTTGACGAATGTAGCCATAACGCGCTTCGGATAAATTACGACGTGCGTTAAACAAGTTACGAGTGCTTTGTAACACGTCGACAATGGTACGTGTACCGACTTCGAAACCGGCTTGTGTAGCTTTTAACGCGCTTTCAGCCGAGACCACAGCTTGTTCCAGTGCTTTGATGCTCGACATCGACGCGACCACATCATAAAACGCGGTACGGACTTCACGCTCAACGCTACGACGCACACGCTCGAGTTCTTCGCTAGCGGCGACGTAATTTTCACGTGCTTGTTCGGTTTCTGCGGTGGTACGGAAACCACTGAAAATTGGCACGTTTAAGTTGATACCAATCGACTGAGAATCCAAACGTGGCAAGTTAGTCTCGTTCTCCACACCCTCAGAACTGATGGTGCTGGTCATATCCGATGTGCCATAACTGGCGTCCAAGCTGACCGTTGGGTAATGGCCTGACTTAGCTAAATCGATTTGCTGCTCAGCGATATCTAGGGTGACGCGCTCGACCATCAAGGTTAAGCTTTTTTCTTCGGCTAACTTGATCCAAGAGTCAACGGTTGCCGGGCTTGGCGATACCGGAGAGAACTTATCGGTGTCTAGTGATGCCAACGAACGGTGATATTGACCGGTGATCTCGCGTAGGCTCTCACGTGCAACTTCGACGGCGTTCTGCGCCTGAATTTCGGCAGCGACTGCGCTATCGAACTGTGCCTGCGCTTCATGCACATCGGTGATAGCGGTCAAGCCGACCGAGAAACGTTGCTTGGTTTGTTCTAACTGACGTTCGATGGCACGTTTTTCGGCGGTGGCGAAAGACAAGTCATCTTTACGTTGTAGTACGGTAAAGTAAGCATTTACCACACGTAACATCAGCTGTTGCTTAGCATTGTAGTAACTGACTTCGGCTTGATAGGCTTGTTTTTCAGCGATGTCAGACTGCTCCCAAACACCCATATTAAATAAGGTTTGGCTTAATTGAATCTGCGCGTCCCAGCCGTCACTTTCGCGTTCAAACACGAACAGGTTACCTTGATCGTTAGCCTGAGCACTTTCTTGCTTGCTGCGCGCGTAACCGGCTTGACCCTGAATTTGTGGCCAGAAACTCGCGTTGGCGATGTCCACGTTCTTCTGAGCTGCGCGACGCTGGGCTTCAGCTTGCAACAACTGGGGATCGTGTTTAAGTGCTAATTGATAAATGTCTGCTAAGTTGTCCGCGCTTGCGCTGAAGCTTCCTGCGCTGACCGCGAGGCCAATTACTACGGATAAGAAATGCTTTTTCATCGTCAACCGTATCCCTTTTATTGCAATATTCGAATCGTGGACTGTTCAAAATCTGAGCCTGTATTTTACATACACGGCTGAATGATTACCAGCTTAACCTTGAGTTTACCTATTTAGACGTCATGTCGTAAGGTAAAGTTAGTAAGAATTTACACCAGAGTGTAACAGAATATATGTTGCTGACAGCCGCTGGGTAAACGTTAATGCGTCAGTTAACGCCTACTCTACGACAAAGTGAGGAATTAGGTGCAAAAATTTACAAAAAAAGACGTCGATATCGAAGCCGTTACGCCACGCTACCAAGGATTCTTGTCGACATATAGCTATCGTTTACGGCACCGGCTGTTTGCCGGCGGCTGGACTCAGCCGATTGACCGTGAATTGATGGAGCGCGGTAATGCTGTGGTGGTATTGCCGTATGATCCTAAGCGCGATGAAATTGTGCTGTTGGAACAGTTCCGTGTCGGTGCTTTGCGTACCAGCGATACCCCTTGGCTATTAGAGTTTGTGGCGGGCATGGTTGAGGATAAAGATGACAGCATCGAGGCGGTTGCCCATCGTGAACTGCATGAGGAGGCCGGTTTGACCGCGCAGCGATTAGTGCCGGCGTTGAGTTATCTATCCAGTCCAGGCGGAATGAGCGAGCGCGTGCATGTCTATGTCGGTATTGTCGACACCTCGCAAGCTGCTGATTTTGCCGGTCTGGACGATGAAAACGAGGATATTCGCGTGCATGTGCTAGCGCGCCGTGAGGTTGAATCTTTGCTGGCTGATGGGAAAATAGACAACGCTGCCAGTGTGATTGCGCTACAATGGTTGCAATTACACCGCCAGCAACTGAGCGTCCTGAGTGAAACCTGAAGCAAAAGGTAACGAGGAGAATTGATTTGCGCAAGTCGTATAGCGTCGATTTATCTGCCTTACAGCAGCTCGCCGAGCGTAATTACGCAGCGATGCTGGGTTTGTTGCCGGCTACCTTAAATGTCGGTGATGGCCAACAAATTCATGTCGGTGAGCAGTTAAGTTATCAATTGCAGGTGACCGATAGCGCGCGTTTCACTACCGATGTCAAAATACGTCAGGTGAAGCCAGAAGCGGGTTGGCTGTCGGCCACTATCGAGGTGCGCTTATATCATGATGTGCGCATGGCTGAAGTAATTGGTAATCAAGGAATTCGGCGCTTACAAGCGAGATACCAACAACCCAATCCGGCCATGCACCAAGCCGACGAGAAACATCAGGTTAATCGCTTTTTGCGCGACTGGCTGACGCTTTGCCAGCGTATGGGACGCAGTAACGTGGCACTCGCCTTTAATTAATATGTGGTTATATTTACACGGTTTTGAGAGTTCACCGGCGTCAGAAAAGGCCGTGTTGGTTGGTGACTTTCTGCGTCAACAACTGACGAGTGAGCAAAGTCTGGCGCGCTGTTATCAAGTACCCGCAATACCCGCTACGGTCACGGCGACTCGCGAATTACTTATGGGATTGGTTGAACAACACCGACAAACACCGATTAGCGGTATTGTGGGGAGTTCGCTGGGCGGCTTTTGGGCGCACTGGCTAGCATCGCAACTGGCTTGTCGAGCACTTTTGATCAATCCCGCCGTGTATCCCGCACAACTATTGCAACACTATGCGGGCGAGCGTATTCATCCGTATAGTGGTGAACGTTATCATTTGCAACAAGCCGACCTTGACGGCTTACGGCAGATGCAGACAGAATTACGTGATGACGCTGAATTATGGGTGCTATTGCAGCGCGGCGACGAAACCCTAGATTATCGACTGGCTGCCAGTTTTTACCGGCACCAGCGATTGACTATCGAAGCCGGCGGCAATCACCGGTTTGCTGGGTTCTCTCGTTATTTACCGGCGCTACAGCGTTTTTTCAGTGCTCCCTAAAGGTGACAAAAAGTCACCCGATACGACTTCAAAACGGCAGCACTTAATTGTACATTGGCAGTAATTTCCAGCGCTTGCTTTGTGCGGCGCTGAATTCGTTAGCTAGCCGTTGCAAATTCACTGGCAACGACAACCACAACCATAAGAACAACGATGACAGATTATAAAGCGGATGCGATAGAAGTTCTTAACGGGCTAGAGCCGGTGCGGCGTCGTCCCGGCATGTATACGGATACCACCCGACCAAACCATTTGGGGCAAGAAGTCATTGATAACAGCGTCGATGAGGCGATGGCGGGTCATGCGCGGCAAATCCAAGTGATTTTACACGCCGACCAATCGCTGGAGGTCATCGATGATGGGCGCGGTATGCCGGTTGATGTGCATCCCGAAGAGGGCATTCCAGGTGTGGAGCTGATCATGACCAAGCTGCATGCCGGTGGTAAGTTCTCTAATAAGAATTATCAGTTCTCTGGTGGTTTGCACGGGGTGGGTATTTCGGTGGTGAATGCGCTGTCAAAACGGGTCGAGTTGACGGTGCGGCGTGACGGACAAGTCTACGAGATGGCGTTTGAGAACGGCGACAAAGTCTCCGAACTAACGGTCACGGGTAGCTGTGGTAAACGTAATACTGGTACCCGCGTACATTTTTGGCCTGACGTGAGCTTTTTTGATTCAGGTAAATTTTCAGTTTTAAAACTCACCCACCTACTGCGCGCCAAAGCGGTATTATGCCCCGGACTGAAAATCGAGTTTGATAACCGTGTTGACCAAGAGCAGCAACTTTGGTGCTACCAAGATGGCCTCAAAGATTATCTATTAGAGGCGGTTGATGGCTATACCACCTTGCCGGAAAATCCGTTTATCGGACAGTTGAGCGGTAAAGATGAAGCGGCGGAGTGGGCGCTAACTTGGCTGCCCGAAGGTGGGGACGGTATTGCGGAAAGCTACGTTAACCTGATTCCGACCGCACAGGGTGGTACCCACGTCAATGGATTACGCCAAGGCTTGTTGGAAGCCATGCGTGATTTTTGTGAATTTCGTAATTTGCTGCCGCGCGGTGTGCGCCTAACTCCCGAGGATATTTGGGAACGCTGTAACTATATTCTCTCGGTAAAAATGCAAGATCCACAGTTCGCTGGACAAACCAAAGAGCGCTTGTCATCGCGGCAATGCTCGGCGTTCGTGTCCGGTGTGGTAAAAGACGCCTTCAGTCTGTGGTTAAACGAGCATACCGATCTGGCTGAGCAATTGGCGGAACTGTGTATTTCCAACGCCCAACGGCGCTTACGTGCGAGTAAAAAGGTAGTGCGTAAGAAGGTCACGCAGGGGCCGGCACTACCCGGTAAATTGGCCGATTGTGCCAGCCAAGAACCGGAGCGTGGCGAATTGTTCTTGGTTGAGGGGGACTCGGCTGGCGGCTCAGCCAAACAAGCACGTGATCGAGATTATCAGGCGGTGATGCCGTTACGAGGTAAAATTCTCAATACTTGGGAAGTGGATACCGATCAGATTTTTAGTTCACAAGAAATTCATGACATTTCGGTAGCCATTGGCGTTGATCCCAGTTCGATGGATCTGGAAAAACTGCGTTATCACAAAATTTGTATCTTGGCCGATGCCGATTCCGATGGTTTGCACATTGCGACCTTATTGTGCGCCTTGTTTATGCGTCACTTCCGTTCGCTGGTTGAGGGGGGGCATGTGTATGTGGCGATGCCACCGCTGTACCGGGTCGATGTCGGCAAAGAAGTGTTTTATGCCCTCGACGAAGCCGAGAAAAACGGTATTTTAGACCGTATTCAGGCCGAGAAGCGCAAAGGTAAAGTTAGCGTACAACGCTTTAAAGGTCTGGGTGAAATGAACCCCATTCAATTGCGTGAAACGACCATGGATCCAAACACCCGACGGTTAGTCCAGTTGACCCTGGACGATCCGGCGGTGGCCGATGAGTTACTTGATATGTTGTTAGCGAAAAAGCGTTCGTCGGATCGTAAAGACTGGTTAGAAAGCAAGGGTAACTTGGTTGATTTGGCTGATCTTTAGACAAGCTCGCTACGTTGGTTACCTTAGTTAAGTGTTACCAATGACGTATTCAAGATAAATCAATTGAGGAGATATAACATGCGTTGCTTACCATTGATGGCCTTTACGGCGCTGACTTCAGCGACGGCTCAGGCGCAAACGAGCGAGTTGCCGCTAGACAAGTTAACCCTGCCTGATGGCTTTGCCATCGAAGTTTATGTCGACGATGTCGAGAATGCGCGGCAAATGGCGTTGGGTAATAACGGTACCTTGTTTATTGGTACTCGCGATAAAGGCGATGTGTACGCGGTATTAGATACTGATGGCGATGGCAAGCCTGATCGTAAACGCGTGATCGGCAGTGAACTATATATGCCATCGGGATTGACTTACCATGACGGCGATTTGTATGTGGCTGAGGTCAATCAAATTCGCCGCTATGAAAACATCGAGCAGCAACTGCAAGGCGGCGACGAGTTGGCTTACAGCATTTTCTTCGACCAGCTTCCGGATGATCGCCATCACGGTTGGAAGTACATTGATTTCGGTCCAGACGGGCACCTTTACGTACCGGTAGGCGCGCCTTGTAATATTTGTGACGAAGATGAACCCTACGCCAGCATTTTGAAAGTGGCAAAAGATGGCAGCGGCTATGAAGTCTACGCTAAAGGTGTACGTAATAGCGTTGGTTTTGATTGGCACCCGCAAACCGGGGTGTTTTACTTCACCGACAACGGTCGCGATATGATGGGTGATAATACACCTTATTGCGAACTAAACCGCGCGCCTGAAGAGGGTATGCACTTTGGTTACCCTTATTTTCACGAGGGTGACGTTGCCGATCCTGAGTTCGGTAAAGGCAAACAAGCGAGCGATTATGAGCCGCCGGTGGCGAAGTTAGGCCCGCATGTGGCGCCTTTAGGTATGCATTTTTATGACGGGGATAGCTTCCCAGAGCAATATCGTGGTGCCTTTATCGCCGAGCATGGCTCATGGAACCGTTCTGAGAAGATCGGTTATCGCGTCAAGATGGCTCAAGTTGAAGATGGCAAAGTGACCGCTTACAAACCTTTTATTGAAGGCTGGTTACAACCCGGTGAAGAGGTTTGGGGTCGTCCTGTGGCGTTACTAGAGCTAGCAGACGGCAGTTTATTAATATCAGATGATTATGCTGGCGTGGTTTATCGCGTGAGCTATAACGGAGCGGAGTAACACTCACATGTCGATGGATGTGGTGGAACAATTACCCATAGGGCGCTTTACCGAAGATGCCTATTTAAACTATTCCATGTACGTCATCATGGACCGGGCATTACCGCATATCGGTGATGGCTTAAAACCGGTGCAGCGTCGTATTATTTATGCCATGTCAGAGCTGGGCTTATCGTCTCTGTCTAAGCATAAAAAATCGGCACGGACGGTGGGTGACGTGTTGGGTAAATTCCACCCCCACGGCGATAGTGCCTGTTACGAAGCGATGGTGTTGATGGCGCAGCCTTTCTCCTATCGTTATCCGTTGGTCGATGGGCAAGGTAACTGGGGCTCGGCGGATGATCCTAAGTCGTTCGCTGCCATGCGTTATACCGAAGCTCGCTTGTCTAAGTTTGCGGAAGTACTGCTTAGCGAATTAGGCCAGGGTACGGTTGATTGGGCACCAAACTTCGATGGTACGATGAAGGAGCCGCGCATGTTACCGGCGCGGCTGCCGCATATTCTACTCAATGGCGTGACCGGTATTGCGGTGGGCATGGCGACCGATATTCCGCCGCACAATGTCCGTGAAGTCGCCAATGCCTGTGCGTTGTTGCTGGATAAACCGAGTGCCGATCTTGATGACGTCATGGCTCACTTACGTGGTCCTGACTATCCTACTGACGCTGAAATCATCACCCCGCAGAGCGATATTCGCAAGTTGTACGAAAGTGGTCGCGGCAGTATCAAGATGCGTGCGAAGTACCATATGGAAGATGGTGAAGTGGTGATCATGTCGCTGCCGCATCAAGCTTCTGGGGCTCGCATTCTAGAGCAGATAGCACAACAAATGCAGGCTAAAAAGCTACCGATGGTGACGGATTTACGTGATGAATCGGATCACGAAAATCCAACTCGATTAGTCATTGTGCCGCGCTCGAATCGAGTCGATATCGAACAATTGATGCAACACCTGTTTGCCACTACCGACCTAGAAAAACAGTATCGGGTTAACCTCAATATGTTGGGCCTAGATGGTCGCCCGCAGGTTAAGCCGATGGTGACTATTCTATCGGAATGGTTGCAGTTCCGTTTACAAACGGTCACCCGTCGCTTGCAGTTCCGCTTAGATAAAGTGCTGGCAAGGCTACATATCTTAGAAGGGTTGTTGATTGCTTATCTGAACATTGACGAAGTGATCGAGATCATTCGTTATGAAGATGAGCCTAAACAGGAATTGATGAAGCGCTTTGCTTTGAGTGATACTCAAGCTGAAGCCATTTTAGAATTAAAGTTACGGCACTTAGCAAAACTCGAAGAAGTTAAGCTTAGAGCCGAGCAAGACGAGTTGAATAAAGAGCGCGACAAATTAGAGTTAGTTTTAGGCTCCGAGCGACGCTTAAAAACCCTAGTCAAAAAAGAACTACTGGCCGATGCGGAAAAGTATGGTGACGATAGACGTGCGCCTTTGGTCGAACGTCAAGAAGCCCGTGCGTTAAGCGAGCGCGACCTGACCCCAGCCGAAGCGGTAACCGTGGTGTTATCGGAAAAGGGTTGGGCGCGTTGTGCCAAAGGGCATGATATTGATGGGCCGGGTTTGAGCTATAAGGCCGGCGACCAGTATTTAGCCTCAGCGCAGGGTAAAAGCAATCAGCCGGTGGTGTTTATTGACAGTTCCGGACGTAGCTTCTCGTGCGAGGCGCATAGTCTGCCGTCAGCTCGTACCCAGGGTGAGCCGCTGAGTGGTCGCTTTAGTTTGGTGGCTGGCGAGAACATGGAGCATGTACTGATGGCTAACGGTGATAAAAAGTTACTGTTAGCCTCGGACGCGGGCTATGGTTTCATTTGTCAGTTTGATGACTTAATCAGCCGCAACAAAAATGGTAAGGCCATTTTGAATTTGCCCACAGGCGCACGTATTTTACCGCCGGTGAGTGTTGATAATGCCAACCAAGATTTGGTGGTGGTGGTGTCTAATGAAGGGCGTATGCTGGTGTTCCCTGCTGCTGATTTGCCGCAATTGAGTAAAGGCAAAGGTAACAAAATGATCAGCATTCCGACTTTACGCGCGCAAAGTCGCGAAGAATATGTCACCGCAATGACCACAGTGCAAGAAAATGCCGCGTTGACGGTCCATGCAGGTAAGCGCAAACTGACCTTAAAACCCGATGATTTAGCGCATTATCGTGGTGAGCGTGGACGTCGGGGGAATAAATTACCACGCGGCTTGCAGCGAGTTGATGCGCTCATCGCTGATAACAGCGCTATTGCCGACACTGCTATCGATGTGGCTAAAGACGCAGCTGACGAATAGTCCGGCTTAGCGATTTGCTCATGAGTTACCCGCAAAGCGACGCCTTGGTGACAAGCGTCGCTTTGCCTTTTGTGTTTTATACTTGCCAGTGAGTAACCATTATAAATACGGACTGATCGGAGCAATTGCTTGTTGAAAGCGAGTATACTGGGCGCCGCAGAAAAGGAGATGTCATGTTAGCTGTTGTTCGAATCCTCGCACTGGGCGTATTTATTGTGGTGATGGGGATCATCGGGTGCCTGTTTTGTTTAATGCGCCCATTCCACCGAGATAATACCCGCTTGTTCGCTCATATTTTTGGCTATATGCACCGTATTTTGGGTTTACGCCTTGAGATCCGAGTGCCGCAACAAGTGCGTGATGGTGGACCTTTTGTTTATGCCTGTAATCACCAAAACAGCTGGGATATTTTTACCTTAAGTGGGGCACTACCTAAAAATACCGTGACCATCGGTAAGAAAAGTTTGGTGTTTATTCCCTTCTTTGGTCAACTTTATTGGTTAGCCGGTAACATTCTTATCGATCGTAAGAACAAAGGTCGCGCGCACGGCACCATTACTCAAGCATCGACCGCTATCAAGCAGCGAGATATTTCTATTTGGCTATTCCCCGAGGGGACGCGCAGTTATGGCCGTGGCTTATTACCGTTTAAAAAAGGTGCCTTTCATACCGCAATGCGCGCCGGTGTCGATATTGTTCCCGTTTGTGTATCGAACCTGCATGATAAAATTAAGCTGAACCGTTGGAATAACGGTGTCGTCATTATTGAAATGCTTAAACCGATACCGATTCAAAATTACCGTCGCGAGAATATTCGCGAGTTAATGGCTCGCTGTCATGAGTTGATGCATGCTAAAATCAGCCATCTAAACGAAGAGGTTGCGCAGCGCGAAGGGCGTCAGTTGACGGCCGATGATGTGGTGAGTGGAGATAAGGACGAGGTATGAGTGCATTTGAATTAGGCGAGTTATTGCAACAAAGCCATGACACCGTCAAGGCGATGCTAGCCGATGGTATTGATACTGATATGGAGCTAGCGATTGAGCACCACCTTGCTTCACCAGATTTTTCTAAATTAGAAAAAGCTGCCGTTGAGTTAGTTAAACTAGGCTATCATGTTGATGAGGCTGATGAATTTGATTTAGAAGATGGCTCGCGCTGGTTCTGCTTCGCGGCAATCACCGAAGCGACGTTAAATGAACAAGTGTTGGCGCAGCAAACTCGTGAAGTTGCCGACATTGCGGAGCAATGTGACGTCGAATACGACGGTTGGGGTACCGACTTTGGCGACGATGACGACGACGAAGATGAATAATTAAAAAAAGGGCTGCACATGCAGCCCTTTTTGTTCGCTCGGCGTTGTTGCTGTCGCTATTACAAAAACATGCCGCCCGAGGCCTCAATGCGCTGGCCCGTTATCCAATGCGCCGCTGGTGATAACAGCAAGCTAACCACCGCGCCGATATCTTCGGGTAAACCTACTCGACCCAGAGCGGTTTGTGAGGCAATGATTTTATTCAGTTCGGCGTTGTCACGTACCCGGCCTCCGCCAAAATCGGTTTCGATAGCGCCCGGCGCTAGCACATTAACGCGAATACCGCGTTCACCCAGTTCTTTTGCCCAATATTTGGTGACCGTTTCCACCGCACCTTTCATGGCCGCGTAGGGACCATAACCGGGCAACGAAAAGCGTGCTAAACCGCTGGAGACGTTCAGTATCGAGCCACCATCTTGCAGTAACGGTAATAATTGCTGTGTCAGCAAAATGCTGCCTTTTAAGTGCACGCTGTAGAGGCTATCTAGCGTTGCTGCGTCGCACTCACTGAGCTGAGCATCGGCAGCCATACCCGCATTATTGACTAAATGCGTCAGCATTTGACCCGGCCAATGGTTGTTTAACTGCTGTTTGAGGTGGCTAGCAAACTCGGCAAAACCTTCGCTATCGCCAACATCTAAGGGTAAAGCAATGGCTTGTCGACCTTGTTCTTGAACCGCCTCCACTACCGCTTGTGCAGCTTCAGCCTGACGTTGATAAGTGATGATCAGATCATGACCGCTAGCGGCAAGATGCAGCGCGGCTACCGCCGGTGATCAGGGTTATTGGTTGACTCATCATTAGCTCCTTGGTGGTGATAATGCTCTGCTGGTCGTTAAACATCGACTTGCAGTAGCAGGGAGGATCAGTCTATTGTTTTAATATTTATGTATAAACAGGGTTATTGGGAATAGATAATTCCTTAAATAAGGACAATTGATGCACGATAGCTTGCAGACCTTACGGACTTTTGTGCGCGTAGCCGAACTAAAAAGTTTTACCCAAGCGGCAGCGAGCTTAGGCATTGCTCGAACTCAGGTATCGACCATGGTGCAGCAGCTAGAGCGCGAGTTTGGTTGTCGCTTATTACACCGCACCACACGCAGCGTTAGCTTAACCATAGATGGGCAGGCTTGTTATCAGCGAGCGCTTACCTTATTAGCGGACTACGACGATTTGAGCGAGAGTTTTGCCCAGCGCCAACAGAGTTTGACGGGGCGTTTGCGTATTGATATGCCACTCGGCTTCGCCCGTTTAGCGTTGTTACCGGCGTTACAGCCGTTACTGGATGAACACCCAGAATTACAATTAGAGATAAGCAGTACTGACCGCAAAGTGGATGTCGTCGCTGAAGGCTTTGATGCGGTGCTACGTGTTGGCAGTTTGCAGCAAGAGGGGGTGGTGGCAAGGCACTTAGGCGATATGCAGCAGATTAATCTAGTTGCGCCGAGTTATATTGAGCGTTACGGTGAACCGACACAGTTAGACCAACTCGCTGATCATCAGTTGGTTGCCTACGTTGCAGCGTTCGGTCAAGCCTGCGGTTTCGATTATGTTAGCGCAGGCGAAGTGCACGAAGTGGCGATGCCGAGTCGCGTGACCGTGAATAATAGCGATGCTTATACCGCCGCATGCTTACAGGGTTTAGGTTTAATTCAGACCGCCAAGTTGGGTGTACAACAATTTATAGACAGTGGCGAGTTAGTTGCCGTGTTAGCGCAATATCCGCCGCCACCGATGCCGATGTATTTGATTTATCCACATCGTCGACACTTATCCAGTCGTTTACGGCAATTGAGTGACTGGTTGATCAAACTGCTCGATGGCTCGCCCGGCTTCAGTGCGCGCTAACAGCGGGCTCAATAAGTCATCATAAATATAGACAGAGGGTGCAAGCATGATACAAGCGGTAACGACAGCAGCGGCGCAGCAAGTCATCGATTTTTGGTTTACCGAGCTGACGGCAAAACAATGGTTTGCCAAAGATACTGAACTGGATCAACAGATCCAATCGCGCTTTAGCACGTTATTAACGCAGGTGAGTCAGGGTGAATGTTGGCAGTGGCGGCAGTCGGCGCCGGGACGGCTAGCGGAAATCATCGTACTCGATCAGTTCTCGCGTAATATCTATCGCGATAGCGCGCAAGCTTTTGCTCAGGATGCGATGGCATTAGTGCTAGCGCAAGAGGCGGTCGCTTTACAGCAAGATAAGTTATTACCACCAGAGCAACGTGCTTTTTTATATATGCCCTACATGCACAGCGAGTCGGCTGTTATACACCAGCAAGCGTTAGCGTTATTCGCACAGCCGGGGTTAGAAAATAACTACGCATTCGAACTTAAACATAAAGACATTATCGACCGCTTTGGTCGTTATCCTCACCGCAATGCGTTGTTAGGGCGAACGTCAACGGCGGCTGAAGAGCGCTTTTTAGCACAACCTGGCTCCAGTTTTTAGGGCAAAAAAAGCCCCAGCGCGAGAGCCGCGCTGGGGCCTTTTGTGGTTAGCGGCTGCTCGTTACAGCGCTGCGATTTTGGCTCGTTGCGCTTGTAACTGCGCCAAGGTTTCTTCAGCTTCAGCCAACTTCGCCTTTTCTTTATCAATAACCGCCGCTGGCGCTTTACTGACAAAGTTATCGTTACTCAGTTTGCCTGCCACGCGCTGTTGTTCTTTGCTGGCTTTGTCGATGGCTTTATCTAAACGTGCCAGCTCGGCAGCAGTATCGATTAAACCCGCCATCGGAATATGCAATTCCATACGGCCAACTAGGGCGGTCGCACTGGCTGGTGCATCGGCGGAGTCCGCTAAAAAGTCAATCGACTCCAGCTTGGCCAGCGCGCTGAGGAAGTTCTGATTATCTTGCAGGCGTTGTTTCGCGGTATCGTCGGCGTTGACGACCAGTAATGGTAACGGCTTACTCGGCGATAGATCCATCTCACCGCGAATGTTACGAATACCGACGATAACTTGCTTCAGCCACTCCATGTCGGCCAACGCATTGCCATACTCCACGGCGGCGACTTGCGGATAGGGTTGCAGCATGATGGTCTCGCCGTTGTTACCGACCAGCGGGGCGACGCGTTGCCAGATGGCTTCGGTAATAAATGGCGTGATTGGATGCAATAAGCGCAGCAATTGCTCCAAAATTGTGACCAATGTATGCCGTGTTCCGCGTAATTGCGCTTCGTTGCCGTTAAATAACACCGGCTTGGTTAACTCCAGATACCAGTCACAGAACTGATTCCAAGTAAACTCGTAGGCGATTGCGGCAGCTTGGTCAAAGCGATAGTTGTCTAGAGCTTGACGGAACTGTTTAACGGTGTCGTTAAAGCGCTCGATGATCCATTGATCGGCCAGGCTTAGGCTCAGTTCGCCATCCTCTTGCCCACAGTCATGCGTTTCGGTATTCATCAACACATAACGGCTGGCGTTCCAAAGCTTATTACAGAAGTTACGATAGCCTTCTAAGCGTTTCATATCCCAGTTGATATCGCGACCGGTTGAAGCCAGTGCGGTTAGGGTAAAGCGTAAGGCATCAGTGCCATGTGCGGTAATACCCTCCGGGAATTGCTTACGGGTGCGCTTAGCAATTTTTTCCGCCAACTGCGGTTGCATCATATTAGCGGTGCGCTTGTCGACCAGCGTATCGATATCGATACCGTCGATCATGTCCAACGGATCGAGCACGTTACCCTTCGACTTAGACATCTTGTTGCCTTCTTCGTCGCGGATCAAACCGGTAACATAAACGGTTTTGAACGGCACTTGTGGCTTGCCGTTTTTATCTTTCAGGAAGTGCATGGTCATCATGATCATACGCGCTACCCAAAAGAAAATGATGTCAAAACCAGTCACCAATACATCGGTCGGATGAAAGGTTTTTAAGTCGTCGGTGGGCTCTGGCCAGCCCAGTGTTGAGAAGGTCCATAAGGCCGATGAGAACCACGTATCGAGTACGTCTTCATCTTGCTTCAATTCAACATCAGCGGCTAACTGATGACGCTGGCGCACTTCGTCTTCGTCGCGACCGACGTAGACATTGCCCTGATTATCGTACCAAGCGGGAATACGGTGCCCCCACCATAATTGACGCGAAATACACCAGTCCTGAATATCGCGCATCCAGCTAAAGTACATGTTTTCGTACTGTTTCGGAACGAACTCAATCTCGCCATCTTCGACCGCTTGGGTTGCCACCTCGGCCAATGGAGCTACGCGTACATACCATTGATCGGTTAGGTGCGGTTCGATAGGAACGCCACCACGGTCGCCATAAGGGACCTTGTTGACATGGGCTTCGACTTTATCGAGTAAACCCGCCGCATCAAAATCGGCAATAATCGCTTTACGCGCGGCGAAGCGCTCTAAGCCGTGATAGGCGGCGGGCAGTTGCCCGTCAAAGCCATCAATATCGGTTAAGGCTTCGCCGGTAGCGGTGTATAAGCCGGCTTGCTCGAGCACGTGTGCGGTATCGCTTAACACCGCGATCATTGCCATTTGATGACGTTTGCCAATCTCATAATCGTTAAAGTCATGAGCTGGAGTGATTTTTACACAACCGGTACCGAACTCACGGTCAACGTAGTCGTCGGCAATGATTGGAATACGCCGTTGAACCAGCGGTAAATCGATGTATTTACCGATTAAATCTTGATAGCGCTCGTCGTCAGGATGAACCGCTACGCAGACATCGCCTAGCATAGTCTCAGGACGGGTGGTAGCGACCACTAAATAATCGTCACCAGCGGCGGTTTTGGCGCCGTCGGCAAGCGGGTAGCGCAGGTGCCAGATATGGCCGTTTTGCTCTTTATTCTCGACTTCCAAGTCAGAAATCGCGGTTTGTAGCTTCGGGTCCCAATTGACCAAACGCTTACCACGATAAATTAAGCCTTCTTCATGCAATTGCACAAATACTTCTTTGACCGCGTTAGAAAGCCCTTCATCCATGGTGAAACGTTCGCGATCCCAGTCGACAGAATCACCTAAGCGACGCATTTGCTGGGTAATGGTGCCACCCGACTGCGCTTTCCATTGCCAGATTTTGTCAATAAAGGCATCGCGGCCTAATTCGGTGCGGCTACTACCGGCTTGGGCTAATTGGCGCTCGACTACCATTTGTGTCGCGATACCGGCGTGGTCGCTGCCGACCTGCCAAAGCGTGTTGTAACCGTCCATGCGTTTGTAGCGGGTCAGCGTATCCATAATCGTGTGTTGGAACGCGTGGCCCATGTGCAAGCTACCGGTCACGTTGGGAGGCGGGATCATGATGGCATAGGCATCACCCTTACCGCTGGGTTTAAAATAACCGGCTTTTTCCCAGTCTTGATATAGTTGTTGCTCAATCGCGTCGGGCGAGTACGTCTTGTCCATAGCAGCCTTCAATTCTCGATCAGTGAGGCTGGGGTCGATTGCATTTGCATGCCCCAGGCTCGGTATTGTTTATAGCGTTCACGTGCTTGTTGTTTGCCGCTGTCGGCAAGCGGTACAAAGTCTACGATAACTTGTGTTTGCTGTGCGTGTGGTGGCACCTGTTCACTAAGGTTAACCAACACACGGCTACGGCGCGGTGACCTATTATCGCTTTGTGGCCACTGGATCTCAACGGGGGCGCCGTTGGCCGGACCCTCACCCTGTAAATTATGCGGGATGAAAGCATCTACTGGCAATTTCCACAGCGCCTCGTCTAGCGCCTCGGCCGCTTGTTGTGAAGCGGTCCAGACGTTAATTTGCCGATACTGTCGATACAACTCAGCAATTTGCTCACAGTAAAAGCGCTGTGCTTTAGCGGCTAATCCGCTATCGTCGGCACTGGCGCCGTCCTGTTTATCGCCGAGTAAGCCTTGCAGCAAGTAAAAGGTCGCGTTGGCCATATTACTCGCTTTGCTCGGCGTTGGCGCGGTTTAACAAAAATTGCGTCAATAACGGCACCGGACGTCCGGTTGAGCCTTTATTTTTACCGCCACGCCAAGCGGTTCCTGCGATATCTAAATGCGCCCACGTGTACTTACGGGTAAACCGTGACAAGAAACACGCGGCGGTGATGGTGCCAGCTTCACGACCACCAATATTAGCCATGTCAGCAAATGGACTTTCCAACTGTTCTTGGTACTCGTCCCACAGTGGCAAACGCCAAGCGCGGTCGCCGCTTTGTTCTGAAGCATTTAGAATTTCATGAGCTAACGGGTTATGTGCGCTCATTAAACCGCTTGCGTGGGCACCTAAGGCGATAACGCAAGCGCCAGTTAGAGTTGCCATATCGATGACCAGTTCTGGTTCAAAGCGCTCGACATAAGTGAGCGTATCACATAGCACTAAACGTCCTTCGGCATCGGTGTTTAACACCTCAACGGTCTGTCCACTCATGGTGGTCAGAATATCACCGGGACGATAGGCTTTGCCGTCGGGCATGTTTTCACAACCGGCAACAGCACCAATCACGTTAATGGGTAATTGCAGCTCAGCCAGCGCTTGCATGGCGCCTAGAACACCGGCGGCGCCGCCCATATCGTATTTCATTTCGTCCATATTCGCTGACGGCTTAATCGAAATGCCGCCGCTGTCGAAGGTTAAGCCTTTACCAACTAGCACCAACGGTGCCTGTTCGTCGCTGGCACCACGGTAATGGATCAGACTTAACACCGATTCATTTTCTGAGCCACGGCCAACCGCGAGATAGGCGTTCATACCCAATTCCGCCATTTGCTTCTCGTCGACTAATTCGACGCTGACGTTGTCATAGTTGGCGGCCAATTGCTGAGCTTGTTCGGCCAAATAGCGGGGGGTACAAATATTCGGCGGCATATTAGCCACATCGCGACAAACATTCATACCCTTGGCGACGGCTAAAGCATGTTGGATAGCGCGCTCGCCCACCGGTAATTCGCGCCGGGTTGGCACGTTAAAGACTAGTTTACGCAGCGGTCGGCGGGGTTCTTCTTTTTTCGTTTTAAGCTGGTTGAAGCTATATAAGCCAGCTTCACCGGCTTCGACTGCCTGACGTACTTTCCAGTAGGTGTCGCGACCTTTTACATGTAGCTCGCTCAAAAAGCAGACGGCTTCCATGGAACCGGTTTCGTTAAGCGTACTGATGGTTTTGGTGATGATTTGACGGTATTGGCGCTCGTCTAATTCACGTTCTTTGCCACAGCCGACGAGAAGCACGCGCTCGGCTAAAATATTGGGTACATGATGCAACAATAGTACTTGCCCGGCTTTACCCTCGAGGTCGCCGCGACGCAGCAAGTTACTGATGTAGCCATCGCTGACACGGTCTAATTGCTCGGCCACGCCGGACAGCCGGCGAGGTTCGAAAATACCGACAACAATACATGCTGAACGTTGTTTTTCGGGGCTACCGCTTTTGACGCTGAACTCCATAAGTTCTCCTCGCTGTTGTAACCGCTGCCGTTGAATTGGAGCGCGAGGCAATAATCAAACTTGGGCTAGCCACGCAATCCCATGTATACTGTGCTGCAGCGGTAAAGCTTTTCAGATAATTCTTGTTAAAATAGCAAGTTTACTGAAAAATCGCAGTTATTCCAGCAAAAAGCAACGTTAAGAGTGGTCACTTGTGCTTATTTTCCGATATCTGACCAGGGAAACTTTTAAGTCGCAACTCGCGGTATTCGCGGTGTTGATGACCATATTTGTCAGCCAGAAGTTTGTTCGGGTATTGGCTGACGCATCAGATGGCGATATTCCTAGCAGCGTTGTTATTCAACTCTTATCTTTAAATCTGCCTGCGCTATCCGCATTGATTCTGCCGTTGAGCTTATTTTTAGGCATTCTGCTCGCCCATGGCCGGATATACGCCGACAACGAAATGACGGTGTTGCATGCTTGCGGTGTGAGCGAGTGGTACGTTACCCGGGTGACATTGATTTTGGCGGTGGTGTTGGCCTTACTCACCGCAACTTTAACGCTGTGGTTGGTGCCTTGGTCGCTAGAGCAGGAACAACGCGTAGAAGACCGCGCTCGTTCCGAAACCGGTTTAAGCGTGATCATGCCGGGCCGCTTTCAGCAGGCCAGCAACCGCAAAGCGGTGATATTTGTGCAGGGCCAGACCGACAATGGTGAGTTGGACGAAGTTTTTGTTGCGCAAGAATACAGTAACGAAGCGGGTGAGCGTGGCGGCAGTGTGGTAATGGCTGATTTGGGTCGAGTGATTGCCAGTGAGAGCGGTGCGCAAACGTTGGTGTTAGAAAATGGTCGTCGATATGCGGCGGGTGAGCCCAGCGACGACTATCAGGTGATGAGTTTTGATAGCTACGAATTACTGATCAAAGAGCAAGAAGCCGAAGAGCAGTTGCGTAAGTTGGAAGCCTATTCGACGCTGGAACTGTGGCATGAAACCAGTACCGCCGCACAAGCTGAGTTGCAATGGCGCTTGGCTATTCCGTTAGCGATGCCATTATTAACCTTAATTGCTGTGCCGTTAAGCCGGGTTAACCCACGCCAGGGTAAATTCGCGCGAATGGCACCGGCGCTACTGATCTACTTGGGCTATTTCTTGCTGCTAATGGCCGCTAAGTCAGCGTTAAACGACGGCGTATTACCCAAACAAATCGGTCTTTGGTGGATTCATATTTTATTGTTGGTGTTTGGCATGGCGTTATTAGGTAAGGGGCGTCCGTTAGGGCTACGCGTCTTGGCGCGTATGAGCCGTCGGCAGCGGGGGAGCAATCAGTGATCTCGATTTTAGATGCCTATATTGGGCGCACGGTGCTAAAAACGTCCTTGCTGGCGCTGGCGGTATTGAGTGGTTTGTCGGCACTCATTCGCTTTGTAGAACAATTAAAATCGGTTGGTCGCGGCAGCTATGGAGTGGTCGACGCCGGCATTTTTGTGCTCTACAGCATGCCTCGCGATATTGAAGTGTTTTTTCCGATGGCGGCATTGCTCGGTGGTTTGATCGGCATGGGTATGTTGGCCAGTAACTCTGAGCTGGTGGTGATGATGGCTGCTGGTCGGTCACGCTTGAACATCATACAGTCGGTGATGAAGGCGGCGGTGGTCATGATGTTAGCGGTCATGGCTATTGGCGAGTGGTTGGCACCAACGTTAGAAGCCCAAGGACGCGAGCTGCGAGCTCAGGAGATTTCAGGTGGTAGCCTGATTTCGGCGCAGCAAGGGGTGTGGGCAAAAGACGGTATGAACTTCGTTAATATTGGTGAGGTTGAAGATACCGGCCGTATTAACGACTTGACGATTTATCGATTTAATCAGCAACGTGAACTGGAATCGGTACTACTGGCTCAGCGGGGTGTGTATCAAGACGATAGCTGGCAATTGCAACAGGTGCGCGAGGTCACTATTGGTGCCACCGAAATTGACGAGCAGCAGCTTGATGACTATCGCTGGCAGTCGACCTTGACGCCCGATAAACTGGGCGTGGTGACGGTTAAACCGGAGTCGTTGTCGATTCGTGGCCTATTGGGCTATTTAGACTATTTGAATGTCAACCAGCAGGCTGCGCAACGCTATGAATTAGCATTATGGCGGAAATTATTAGCGCCGGTCACGGTGGCGGTGATGTTGCTGGTGGCGTTATCGTTTATTTTTGGTCCGCTCCGTTCGACCACCATGGGTGCCCGTATTTTACTCGGGGTGATCACCGGTTTTGGTTTTCACGTCAGTAACGAAATTTTTGGGCCGTTAGCGCAAGTCTACGCATTACCGCCGATATTAGGCGCGTTATTACCTAGCGTGGTATTCGCGACTTTGGCTATCTACTTTATGCAGCGTAAAGGCTGAGCCTACAACTCGCGCCAATAGTAATATTGATTGGCTTCTTTGGATAAGGTAACTAGCTCGGTGCCAGCAGCATAGTCTTGCCAAGCGCGGCGATGTTTACGATCGACCAAGAGCCACAGCGAGCCTAATCCGAAGGCGCAAGTTAATAAGCGGATCAACGTTTGTTTTTTAGTCAGCAAGCTGCCATCTCGCTGTTGTACTTTTAAGCGCCAAGCGCGCATGCCCAACGTTTGCCCGCTGCGGTGCCAAAACCATCCAAAGAAAATGGCTAATACCGTTACTAAATAAAGCGGATACCAATAGCTGTCATCTAACCACTGCGCGTGATCTTGTCCGCTAGCCAGCGTTAACCAGCCAAATTTTGTGGCTACTGCAGTCGCGCCCAAGGCGACCCCGGCGGCTACCATAACAATCGCGATAGCGACCAGTGCGTCATAAAGCCATGCCGCGGCACGGCGTAATAAGCTGGCGCTAGGAAAACTGGCGTGTAAGTGGAGAGTAGGGGTAACAGAATCTGAGCTATGGCTGGTGGTAGTCACTGTATTATCTCGACCGCTGAAAACGCCACGAGTATAGCACGGTGAAACAGAAAACCCAGCCTGCATCAATGTATACAGGCTGGGTATAAAGCACTTACTGCTGTTCAGCGATCCATTGGTCGATACGGCGTTCGAGTAGGTTTAATGGCAACGCACCACCGCCTAACACGGTATCGTGGAAGCCACGGATATCGAACTTATCGCCCAATGCCGCTTCGGCTTTTTTACGCAGTTCGATGATCTTCAGCATACCGATTTTGTATGATGTTGCTTGTCCTGGCATCACTAAATAACGTTGGATTTCCGACTTAACCGCACCCTCGGCAACCGGCGTATGATCCTTAAAGTATTTAACCGCTTGCTCTTCGGTCCAGCCTTTCGCGTGCATGCCGGTGTCCACCACTAAGCGCACTGCGCGCCACATTTCGGTGATCAGACGTCCAAAGTCTGAATAAGGATTTTCATAAGCACCCATTTCTTTAGCCAGTAGTTCTGAATATAAGGCCCAGCCCTCGACATAGGCGGTAAAGCGAGACTGTTTACGGAATTCTGGAACGGATTCTAGCTCTTGCGCAATCGAGATCTGCATATGGTGACCCGGATTACCCTCATGATAAGCGATGGCTTCCATTTCATTTTTGGGCATCGATGTCATATCCGATAAGTGCGCATAATAAACACCTGGACGTGAGCCATCAGGCGTACCCGGGAAGTAATGTTGTGCGGCACCGTCTTGTTCGCGGAAGGGTTCGACACGTTTTACGACAAGGTCAGCTTTTGGTAACACGCCAAAGTAATCAGGCAACTGATCGTGGATAAAGCCTAGGTAATCGCGTGCGTCAGTCAAATAGGCTTCACGGCCTTCATCGGTGTTTGGATAGAAAAACTGTTGGTCGGTACGAATGAATTTGAAAAATTCCTGTAAGTCGCCGTCAAAGCCGACTTGGTCTTTTATGGCTTCCATTTCTTTCGTTAGACGGGCAACCTCGTCTAAACCGATTTGATGGATCTCATCGGCAGTCAAGTCGGTGGTGGTCGAGGCTTTTAACTGATGAGCATAGTAAGCCTTGCCGTCTTCTAGGGTAGTCCCAACACCGGCCGGGTTGACTAACGTATTGTCGATATCTGATTGCAGCCAGTCGCGAACAGCGACGTATGCCGGTTTAAACTCGTTTAGCAACGCTTGTTTAGCGCTATCTTTTAGCTTTTGAGCTTGTTCTGCGGTGGCTTCACCGGCTTCAACTAAGGCATCAGTCTTGCTCTTCGCTGCAGCCCATACGGGTGAATCATCCTCGCTGTCGTCAAACGGCTGCCCGCTCAGCAAGTTATTAATTTCGTCGATGACTTTTTCGTAGGCGAAGCGTGGTGGGCGGGTACCTTGCTCGGCGTATTGCTGGGCTCGCTCAAGTAGCTGATTCATCGCCCGACCGGTTTCGCTAACACGTTGATTAAAGGCTTCCATATCGCTAACGGTATCGACTTTATGAAAGCTGATCAGCACTTGTGGTAAGAATGAATGTGCGCCATGCATCTGATTAAAGATGTAATTGTCGTGCCAGAACTGCTTACCCTCTTGTTGGATTTTGTTGCTGTAAACCCAAATATCATAAGATGTTTTTGCAGTGTCGTTTAACTTATCGTAATCGAATTGCGATTGCAGTTCTTTAGTAGTGGCATCCATCCATTGTAACTGCTCTTGTTGCGCTTGTTCCGACATATCGTCGATTTCGCCGTAACGATCTTTGCGACCTAAGAACGTCATTTGCAATGGACTTTGCTGCAGCTGCTCTTCGTACTTTTCAGCGAACCACTGATTCAGGCGTTCCGACTCGCTTTCTGCTTTATCGGTTTGGGTGTTCTGTTCGTTCACCGAAGCAGGGGCTTTATCGCTATTGGCCTGAGTGTTGTTGGTATCGTTCGCGGGCTCAGAACAAGCGGCTAATGCAGCCAGTAACGACAGAGTAATGAGTGATCGACGCATAGCTATATCCTTATTTTATTATCAGTTTTTACAGAATAGATAATCAGCATAGCGGCATTTTTATGTGCTGGCTATGCTCATTGGGGGGAACTGCAGGGTTAATCCGTAACAAATTGTTGAAATAAGCAGCAAACGCACCTTTTTTTGCAGAAATTTGTCTTTCAGCTATTGATCGCACTCATGGGCTGAGTATAATGCGACTCGCTTTAACGCACTTCCCACACATGCCGAGGTGGCGGAATTGGTAGACGCAGCGGATTCAAAATCCGCCGCTGGTAACAGCGTGGGGGTTCAAGTCCCCCCCTCGGCACCAAGCTTCTTTAGCAGCGCACCTTGATTGTAATCAATGGCTCACCGTTGCGGTCTTAATAGTGTTTCTCACAGAGCTGATAATCGTTACTGTTACTCTCTTTTAAGCTTGTGGCATCGTAGCCACTGTCTGGTAATGCGATATAAGTGCTTTTCAACGATTGGCCTGCTGGGTAACTTTGCGGTTTACCAAATGCTTCGGTTAATGCTACTGCAGCACAGGGCGAAAGTTCTACTACGCTAATTGCCGGGTTCATTAATATCGACCAATATTTTCCACCAATATGAGTGAGACTGTGATTGAGTGTTATATCAATGTGAGATGGTGTTGGTATTAGAGTGAAAGTAACTTCTGAAATGACCTTGTTGTTTGTGATAGCTAAGCGTTCGGGTAATGAAAAGCTGAGCGTTAGGTTTTTTACCGAATGCAGATGACGCCAGCTTAACGTGGGGTCGAATCCAACCTCTTGTAAGTTAAAGTTTAACTCGTCAAAGTCAAACCCGTTGAAAAACTCGGTGGGTGTCCCGTCAAAAGAAGCCATATTCGGGTAAATTTTTTTTCGTAAATGACTCATTAGTTTGGTCGATGTAGCGGCTTTGATAGCGTGGTATTGGGAGCTGGCGCTAGCACAAAATAACGTCGCTGGTGGATTGGGCGTTGCCATGCCGACTAGCGGTGATGCCACTATGGTGACAAGCAGCATAACGGTAAGCGTGATGAAATTATTTTTTGTCATCAATTGCTCCGATTGATCGTTAATGTTTAACAAGGGCAGTGTTAGATTTTCTTTTTTTGTTACAAATCAACAGCTCTTTAACCGTTGTTTCGGACCGTGTGGCGGCATAACGCTGTTAGCGTTAACGATGTTATTGTCAGTCAGCTCGCTGCTGGAAAAAAATGTATGAAAAGCACAATATCCCTGACGGATTATGTAAAAAAACGTAACGGTGTGGCCTTAGGCGCTAAAGGCTCGATGCGAAATATGCTGACGCGATCGCTGGAAAAAACGTAACGGTGTGGCCTTAGGCGCTAAGGGCTCGATGCGAAATATGTTGACGCGATCGCTGGGTGCAGCCTCGTTTCAACAGTTTTGGCATTATTGGAACCCAATTTGGGGGTATTATTTGTCGCAATACGTGATGCGACCACTACGCGCTTGGTTGCCGTTAACGCTGGCGATACTGCTGACTTTCGTCGTCAGTGGTGCATTACATGATGTTGCCGTTAGTATCGTCAAATGGCGCCCGGTGTTTTTCTTTACCCCTTGGTTTTTCTTGATGAGCGTAGCGCTCATTAGCCTACAGTTAAATAACGTGCGCTATCCGCGTTTGCCGTGGCTACTAAGAGCCGCTGCTAATATAGGCGTCATCGGCCTCTGTTTAGCCGCAACTTATGCACTGGGCTTTTAATGTGCCGATCATTGGTTGAGCAGCCGAATCGATTCAATTGAGTTTGTAAAATCAGCTAAAAGCGCGTACATTGCGCGCTCAAATTTCACCCTCTGATTCGGATGTAACTCACGTGATTTCTGCTGCCAACGTCACCATGCAATTTGCTGCCAAGCCCTTATTCGAAAATATCTCGGTAAAATTCGGGAATGGTAATCGCTATGGCCTGATTGGCGCTAATGGCTGCGGTAAATCGACATTTATGCGCATCTTAAGTGGTGAACAAGAGCCATCGACCGGCAACATTTCGACCGAACCTAACATGCGTATTGGTAAGCTACGCCAAGACCAGTTTGCCTATGAAGAATACAGCGTAGTCGACGCCGTCATTATGGGACACGAAGAATTGTGGGCGGTAAAGGCCGAACGTGATCGCATATATGGCAGTGCCGAGATGAGTGAAGAAGACGGCATGCGGGTCGCTGATTTAGAAACCGAATTTGCCGAGATGGACGGTTATACCGCCGAGGCGCGAGCAGGCGAGCTATTGCTGGGATTGGGGATCCCGGTCGAACAGCATTTTGGCTTGATGTCGGCGTTAGCTCCGGGCGTGAAGATCCGCGTGTTATTAGCGCAGGTACTGTTCTCTGACCCCGATATTATGTTGCTCGACGAACCGACCAACAACCTCGATATCAATACTATCCGCTGGTTAGAAGACGTACTGGCTGAGCGGCAAAGTACCATGATCATTATTTCGCATGATCGCCATTTTCTTAACACCGTTTGTACCCACATTGCCGATATCGATTACGGTGAACTACGCGTTTATCCCGGCAACTATGATGACTTTATGTTTGCCGCGACACAGGCTCGCGAGCAACTACTGAACGAAAACGCGAAAAAGAAAGAGAAGATTGCTGAATTGCAAAGCTTCGTCAGTCGCTTTTCGGCCAATGCTTCGAAAGCCAAGCAGGCCACCTCACGGCAAAAGCAAATGGAGAAAATTCAACTGGATGAGGTTAAAGCGTCCAGTCGTGTTAACCCTTATATTCGCTTCACGCAAGATAAGAAGCTATATCGCTTAGCGTTAGAGGTCGAGCAGTTACATAAATCGTTTGCCGATCATGATGTGTTAAAGGGCTTAAGCAGTACCATTGAAGTGGGTGAAAAAGTGGCCATTATCGGTGCTAACGGTATCGGTAAAACGACCTTTTTGAAATGTTTAATGGGCGATTATAAGCCGCAATCGGGCACGGTTAAGTGGTCGGAGAATGCCAATATTGGTTACTACGCCCAGGATCACGCTCATTGGTTTAAGCAACCGATGACGGTTTATGAGTGGATGTACCAATGGAAGCAACCCGCTGACGATGAACAGGCAATTCGTGGCGTACTGGGGCGGCTACTGTTCTCACAAGACGATATTCAAAAACCGGTATCGATTTTATCGGGTGGCGAAAAAGGTCGCATGATTTTCGGCAAACTGATGCTGCAACGACCTAATATTTTGGTCATGGATGAGCCGACCAACCACTTGGATATGGAGTCGATCGAATCGCTCAATATGTCGTTAGAGCTGTTCGAAGGCACCTTGCTATTTGTCAGTCATGACCGTGAGTTTGTTTCGTCATTGGCGACTCGTATCATTGAGCTGACTGACAATGGTTTACGTGATTTTGCCGGCAGTTACGACGAGTATTTAGCGCAGTTTTCCAGTTAATCGTACGGCTGGGGTTATCAGTATCATCAGCGACTGAGTGAGGCCATGCTTGGGGTAAATACTGAGGAGGGCGGGTCAGCAGCAAGGATAAATGTGGTGATTTTACTTTGCCTTGGCTTTACTATAAAATCCCGCGCTCATTAGCGAGCCTGCTAATGGCAAATCAAATTCACCTAACCAGTAGGAACAACAGATTGTGAATAACAATTTGCTTACGCCGCCCTAGCCGCACATCCCCTCTGCTGATTTCACGCGCTCTTACGCGCGTACCTTGTTGCGCGATACATCTATCGCGAATACTGCTTGTTTAATTGAAAGTATCATCAATACCTAGCGCATGACGCGGTGTTGATGGCCGCACTGGTTGTCGTTTTGTTTATCCGTAACGACGTCAGCGGTACTGTTTTAATGGAAACCTAGTTATGCTGACTTATTTAAAACGTCATTGGTTTTTTAATCTACGTGGTGATTTGTTGTCTGGAATTGTCGTGGCCTTGGCCCTGATCCCAGAGGCTATCGCGTTCTCTATTCTGGCCGGAGTAGACCCTAAAGTTGGGTTGTATGCATCGTTCTGTATCGCTGTCATTATTGCTTTTACCGGCGGACGGCCAGGCATGATCAGTGCCGCTACCGGCGCCATGGCGCTGGTGATGGTGTCGTTGGTCAAAGAGCATGGTTTACAGTATCTATTAGCGGCGACCTTGTTAACCGGTGTGTTGCAGATTATTGCCGGTTACTTAAAGTTGGGACAGTTGATGCGCTTTGTGTCGCGCTCGGTGGTGACTGGTTTCGTTAATGCTCTAGCGATTCTAATCTTTACCGCACAGCTACCGGAATTAACCGGTGTTACCTGGCATGTCTATGCGATGACCGCTGCTGGCTTAGCTATTATTTATGGTTTTCCATATTTGCCGGTTATCGGCAAATTAATCCCGTCGCCGCTAATCTGCATTACGCTGCTGACGGTGGTTGCGGTAAGTTTAGAAATTGATATCCGTACCGTCGGTGATATGGGCGAGTTGCCCGATACTTTACCCGTGTTTTTATTACCACAGGTGCCGTTTAATTTAGAAACATTGTGGATCATTTTACCATATTCAATTGGTTTGGCAGTGGTGGGTCTATTGGAATCCATGATGACTGCGACCATTGTTGATGACCTGACCGATACCAGTAGTGACCGTAATCGCGAGTGTCGCGGACAAGGAATCGCGAATATCGGTGCTGGCTTATTCGGTGGTATGGCGGGCTGCGCCATGATCGGTCAGTCGATTATTAATGTTAAATCAGGTGGTCGCGGGCGGTTATCGACGCTGACCGCGGGCGTATTTTTACTGGTGATGATCTTGGTGCTTGATGATTGGTTGCGCATGATACCCATGGCGGCATTGGTGGCAGTGATGATCATGGTGTCTATTGGTACCTTTAGTTGGCAATCGATTCGTGATTTGAAGAAGCATCCGCTGTCGACCAACATTGTTATGGTGACTACCGTAGTGGTGGTAGTCGCTACCCATAACCTAGCTATCGGCGTCGCTGTCGGTGTGTTGTTGGCATCGCTATTCTTTGCTAATAAAGTGGGTCATTACTTGCACATTCAATCGCGTATCGACAATCAAGGACGCGAGCGTCATTATCAAGTTATGGGTCAGGTGTTTTTTAGCTCGTCAGAGAAGTTTATGGCCGCTTTTGACGTGAAGGAGGCCGTCGATAAGGTGATTATCGATTTGTCGCAAGCGCATTTTTGGGATATTACCGCTGTCGACGCGCTTGATCGCGTGGTGTTGAAGTTTCGTCGGGAAGGTGCAGACGTGCAAGTCGTCGGTTTGAATCAGGCCAGCGCGACCATCGTTGACCGCTTTGGTGTGCATGATAAAGACAACGCCGATGACATCTTAAATAGTCACTAACTGATGATAATTGCGAGGAAAAAACAATGAGTCAAGTAATTGCTTGTATCGACGCATCATCCGCAATGTCGGCAGTAGTGAGCGCCGCGAGTTGGGCGGCGGAGCGGTTGCGCTCGCCGTTGACCTTGTTGCACCTGATCGAACATGGTCATGCTGCAATACAGCAAGATATGACCGGTAACATTGGCTTGGGTAGCCGAGAACGACTGTTGGCCGAGTTAGCCGCATTGGATGAACAAAAAAGCCGGTTGTTATTGGAGCAAGGCCAACAACTCCTGCAACAGGCCAAACAACAAGCGCTTGCGCAAGTCAGCGAGAGTGACGTGTTGTTACGTCAACGGCACGGTCAGTTAGCTGATTCGCTCGCCGAACAAGAAGTCGACACGCGCCTAGTTGTGATAGGCATGCACGGCGAACAACATGGCGTTGACGGTCATATTGGCAGTCAATTGGAAACCGTCTTACGGCGCGTGAAAAAGCCCATTTTACTGACTCCTGATAGCTTTAAAGCCCCATGCTCGGTGATGCTGGCCTTTGACGGTAGTCGCGTAGCGCAAAAGGCTTGCGAGCTGCTAGCGGCGAGTCCACTGTGTCAGGGATTAGCGGTACATATCGTGTACGTTGGTGCTGCCGCTGCTGATATCGAAGCTAAGTTGGATGACGCCGCACAGTTGCTGGTAAAGGCTGGGCACGAGGTCAGTACCACGGTGATTGAGGGCGAAGTCGAACCCATGTTACATCAGTACCAGCATCAGCATGGCATCGACTTGATGGTGATGGGCGCCTACGGTCACAGTAAGTTACGACAGTTTTTTGTCGGTAGTACCACCACCGCTATGCTGGCAGCCAGTAAAAGCCCGATACTGATTTTACGTTAATCGTACCCATCTTGTGTTCGTCGCCCGTGTTGTGAAAATCATTGCGCACGGGCGAAAATAACGCTTGACTATATTTGCAAGGGGCGTATTGTAGGCGGCGTTGGATAAGAAATAGATAGTTAAACCTCCTCTACGTTGCATTACTCGTATTAAAGTCAATCTTCGTCCTGTAGTTTTAAATTTCCATTTTTACCCGCACCATCCCGTTCAGCGCGATAGCGATGACGGACATTTATAGATTTATTTTCAGGATATTATTATGTCTAATACAGTAACTGGTACCGTTAAGTGGTTTAACGAAGCAAAAGGTTTTGGTTTTATCGAGCAGCAAGGTGGCGCAGACGTATTTGCTCACTTCAGCGCTATCAGCGGTAACGGCTTCAAAACGCTGACCGAAGGCCAACAAGTTTCTTTCTCAATCACCCAAGGTCCTAAAGGTCCTCAGGCTGAGAACATCGTTGCACTGTAAGCCAGTGAAATGATGCCAAGTACTGAATCAGTACTTAAGCAATAAAAAAGGAGCGATTATCGCTCCTTTTTTTGTGTCCAACTGCAAGCGTACATGACAGAACTGTGAATCTTTTATGGCGTTTTGAAGATGTCACAATCTTGTCACAGAATCGTCTTAGGCTGCTTCCGACTTAGATAACAACTCAACAACATCCTTGTCGGGAGCATTCAATGAAACTCAGCACGTTTTTTAAAATCTCTGCAGTAACCGCAGCACTAGCACTGGCCGGTTGTGGCGGCGATATTAATGTCACACCTACCGTTAACGACGGCGGCTCAGGCGGCAATGGTGGTAACGGCGGTAACAACGGTGGTGACAATGGCGGTAGCGATAACCCTTGTGCGAGCTACGACGACTTACAGGGTTCATACGACGGTCAAGACTGCTCTTACAACGCGACCTTTGCCAGCAAGAATGTCGAGATTGAACAAGACCTGACCTTTGCTGAATTACCAGACGGCGGCGTTCATATTTTTGACGGCGCGCTGCAAATTGGTCGCGATTGTAACACCACCACCGGCTGCGAAATCAACCAAGATGGCCCGGTCATGACCGTTGAGCCTGGTGCTACCTTAGCATTCACCTCGGGTGAAGCGATTATCCAAGTGGCGCGCGGCGCGAAATTGGTTGCTGAAGGGACTTTCGACAAGCCCATCAAGTTCACCTCGGCGAACGAATTTGCGCGCTTTGACGTAGCCGGCAATGGCCCGCGTTTTTCAGACTGGGGCGGCATTATCATCAATGGTAACGGCATTACTAACCAATGTACCGATGCCCAGCGTGATGCGGGTACTTGTAACGTTGAGTCAGAGGGGATCGTTAGCTATTACGGTGGTAATGACAATGCCGACGATAGTGGCTCAATGCGTTATGCGCAAATTTGGTATGCCGGTTCAGGCCCGCGCGACGGTGGTGACGGCGACGACTTGAACTCGTTGACATTAAATGCGGTGGGTAGCGGCTCAAGCTACGAATATCTGCACATTCACCAAGGTTACGACGACGGCATCGAATTCTTTGGTGGCGCTGCCAATGTTAAGCACATTGTCTTTACTGATAACCAAGACGACTCAATGGATATCGACGCCGGTTGGCAGGGTAAAGCGCAGTTCTTATTCATCAAACACGGCACCGTGAATGTTGACGGTCAGGATGTGTTCATGGGGAACGGTGGCTTTGAAGCTGATGGTGAGAAGAACTCTGGCGCTGAATATGCTGGCGCACCGGCTTCTGCACCGCGCATCGCTAACGTTACCATTATTACTACCGATGGCGAATCGACGCGTGACGGTGACCCGTCTATCGCGACTAAATTCGACGATAACTTCCAAGGCAAATTGTATAACTTCTTGGAAGTAAAAACCGCCGGTCGCGCTAACGATGGCTGTATCTTGTTTACCAACGATGGTGAATTGGGTGTCGATAACGGTGAATTAGAGTTTTATAACTCGGTGATGGCGTGTGTTAACGAGTTCGTCGATAACGATGGCAATACCTTTGCCGATGGCGAGAGCTACGCACAATGGTTCGATAATGGCGGCGCTAACATTCGTATCGGTGGCAACGCCACGGTATTGAATGATGACGGTATCTCGACCGACATGAGTTCGGCTGACATTACTATTACGGCTAATGACTTAAGCAGCTTAAACGATGATTTCTTCGATAGCGTCGATTTCATTGGTGCTTTGTCAAACAGCGACACCAGCTCGGAATGGTATCAATGGGTACAAACGGCAGTAGCATTCGCTGACCAAGACTAAGTCATTCCCACCTTTGCTAGGCGTAACCCGTAATGGGTTGCGCCTAAGTGCTGATTATCATTCAGGAGTTAACCATGAGTTATCGATTAAAACTCAAACCGGTTGCGTTAGCCGTTAGCTTGGGCCTGATGTCGACATCGGCAACGGTGCTGGCGCAGCAGGCTGAAACGGCAAGCAACCAGCAGCAAAGTGTCGAACAAGAAAGTGTCGAGCGTGAAACTATCGAAGAGGTGGTTACCACCGGCACACGATTACAGGGATCTGCGGCGGCAGTCGTGCAAGAGCGCAAAGATCAAGCGTTTGTTGCTGATATTCTGGGCGCCGAGCAGTTGTCACGCACCGGCGATAGCGACGCTGCTGCGGCGTTACGTCGAGTCACCGGTTTGACGCTGGTCGACGGTAAGTTTGTTTATGTGCGAGGCCTGGGTGAGCGCTATTCAAGTGCACGTATTAATGGTGCTAATATTCCCAGCCCTGATTTAACCCGAAACGTGGTACCGCTGGATATTATACCGTCGACCATCATCGAAAGTATGGCGGTACAAAAAGTGTTTTCGCCATCGATGCCAGCGGCTTTTGGCGGCGGTAACATCGATATTCGTACTAAATCGATTCCTGACGACTTTTTATTCAGTCTTGAGGCCGGTGTTGGTTTAAATCAGGATGCCCGCGATGGTTACACCTACGACCATGATGATAGCGGTATCCCAGACGATATTTGGTACGCAATAGGCCGTTACAAAGGCGACTTTAGTGTACGAAATATCGCGTTAACGGACGGTATTAATGGCGACCAAGCGCAACAGGTCAATTTAGCGTTAGCAAAACAGTTACCACGCGATATTGGTTTACAAAAAGAGTCGCTATCACCTAACTATGATTTTAAAGCTAGCTTGGGTAATCGCTTCAGTGAAAATTGGTTCGGCGGTTCCATCGGCTTTTTGGCTGCTGTTTCTTATGATCGTGATTGGCAGGTTGCCGAACGACGCTCTGCGGTATTGAGTGAGAATGCCAGTGCGGGTTGTTCGACCTCGTTAGCAACCGCTTCTGACGTGTCTAATTCATGCTATAACACCCTCTCAGAAACCACAGAAACCATCGAAAATGAGCGTAAAAATGGCTTTCTGACAATAGGTTATGAGCTGGATACGCACAGCGTCAGTTATAACAAAATTTATCTGCGTGACTCAGAAGACGAATCCGAGTTCGGTATTATGCAAAGCCCTAACGGTAGTAACTTAAAAACTATTGCCGGTACCGGATTAGCAAACCGTGAACACGAATTCAGTTACGAAGAACGGACTCTGAATGTCGACCAGTTCCGTGGTCAGCATACTTTTATGGATTACTGGATGCTGGGTTTTGACTGGCAATACACAGAGTCCAAAGCCACCACCGATATTCCTACTGAAATTTCTTATCGTTTTGATGATGTTTATGACGGTGACCAGAATTATATTGGCACCCGCGTGACCGGCGATGATAACCGTGCTGTTTTCTCTTATGTGGGTATGGAAGATCGAGTCAAGTCTTATGGCGGTAACTTTTCGTTACCACTGACATTGGGGTCAACCGAATTAGAGCTACGTGCCGGTTATGACTTTAGCGATAAAGCCCGTTATTACGGTACCAGTCGTTTTGTCTTGAACAACCGTTCTGGTATTACCCAATTTGTGGAAGACGATTTTGATCAAATCTTAGGTGTTACTCGATATATCAACGATGATTTTATTGACGCTAACAACTTTCAATTGGGTTTCAACGAGCCCACGCCTCCGGATGCCGATGACTATTTAGCGGCTCAGAAGGTGGATGCTTATTATGGTGAATTTGATGCGTTCTTCAATCAAGTTTGGCGTTTAAGTGGTGGTGTGCGTTACGAAGACTTTAAACAGGTATCGTTAGCGTCATCTAGCCTCATATTCGACGAAACTGATCTGAATAACTTCTTTGATCCGGAGATCGTTGCCAATAGCTCAATTGCCGAGGATGATACCTTTTTATCGTTATCGATGACTTATATTGCAAGCGATAATTATCAGTTCCGTTTGGGATATGGGGAGACGGTGGTACGTCCTGATTTGCGCGAAACTGTACCGGTGGCCTATTTTGACCCCATTACCGACATTCGTACGGTCGGTCGTGCGGGTTTGCAAAGCAGCCCGATTAAAAACTACGACGCGCGTTTTGAATATTACGCAGATAACGGCGATAACTACTCGGTAGCCGCTTTTTATAAGGACATTGAGCGCCCGATTGAGTCGGTCCTCAGCGTTGGTGATGAAGAGTATACACTGACTTACGTTAACGGTGAGAGCGCCGAGGTTTATGGCGTAGAGTTTGAGTGGTTGCATGACTTGAGTTATTTAGCGAGCGGCTTTTTTACCTCGGGTAACTTAACTTATAGTGACTCCGAAGCTGTCATTGATCCGGCTTTTGCGGGTAACTTAACCAATCCAACTAAGCGTATGACTGGCCATTCAAAATACGTGGCCAACTTCCAATTGAACTACGATTCAGCGAATGGTGAACACTCCTCGTCATTAGTTTATAACGTGTTTGGTGAGCGTATTTTGGCTGCGGGTGTTGGTGGCCGTGGTGATGCCTACGAACAGCCATTCCACTCACTGGATTTGATTTATAACTATTATCCTAACTTTAACTCGCAGATCAGCTTCAAGGTGAAAAATCTGTTAGATGAAGATCAGGAAGTCGAGCAGTCTGGTGTATTAGTGCGTAGCAAAGAAGTGGGTCGTATTTTCAGTGTTAGCTATAAATACGAATTCTGATGTGTGAGCTATAACAAAAAAGCCGCAGTGCTTAATTAAGCTGCGGCTTTTTAATATCTGCTAAACGTGTGTTGCTATAACCAACGCTTAACTTGTTGCTGATACTGACGATAGCTATCGCCAAAGCGGCCATTGAGATCATGCTCTTCATGGCTAGCTTGGAATACAATCATGGCTGCCCCAACCATTAAACAAAGTAGTGTAAAGACGCTGGGCAGCGCTAAAAATAAGCCAAGCTGGCCGATCATAATGGCAATGAACATCGGATTGCGTGAACGAGAAAAAGGGCCATGAGTCAGTAGTTCTGGCGCTGTTTTGCTATGACTGCCAATACCTGAACGCCAATGTTGACGCATGAATGCATGCACATAACTGATGCGTGCAAAGGAGACCAGTAATAATGTGATACCTGCGCCTAAAACGGCGGGTTGATAGAGTGCATCAAAGACGCCTAGATAAGCGTCGATAGGCCAAAAAATACGACCGATACAAACGACTAGAATAGCCGCTCGAAAGCCATTAAAAACCTGTCGAACCCACCAAGTGGCGCTGCCTTTATCGCCATAACTGATGGCGCTTTCACCGGTACGTTGATAAATGCCTAAGCCGGTGCTCGTGTATTGAATACCGATAAGCAAGAAATAAAGACCTAAAAAGGTACGCACAAACAAGTCGAAATCAAACAAACAAACACCCCTGATCCTGTGTTAACAACCGTCATGGTAACATAGCGGTCAGACCAGCCAAATTTTTTACACTTCCCAACTTGGCTGGACGACCGACGGTACTCGTCAAGTTAATCATGTCATCGCTGTCAATAGCCGCCATAATATGTATCGCGACTTAAATCAAAAGCGTTTTACCACATACGCTTCAATGTGCCGTCGCGTAAGCGTAACTGATGCCATATCGCCATGATGACATGGCCACCGATGATGACCGCAAATAACCAAGCTAAAGGTGAATGCCATTGGCCGATAGCGGCAGCCCAGTGAATCTCGGCACCGCGTTCGAGCAGGGTGAAGCCAAACGCGGATAAACCATAACCGTTGCCCACCATTAACAGCATGCCGCTGAGAGGGGTAGCAACCAACAAAAAGTAAAGTAGTAAGTGACCACTTTTAACTAATGCCGGATATTGTGTTGGCTGGGGACGTCGCTGCCGTTGGCTAACTGTCCAGACAATACGCAGTATGGCGAAACTCGCAAGCAGCACGCCGATACTAATGTGCCATGGTACTAACGTTTGCCCAACCCAGTGTTCGCCATCGTTGATGCGGTCAAAGAATTTCATGAACTGCCACAATAACAGTACCGCCATACCCCAATGAAATAACTTTGTGACCGCGCCATAGCGACGACTTGAATCACCTATCATAAACGTCCTCCTGCAAAGTCTAGGCTGATTAACAAGATAAAATAGCGAAATATGGTATAGCGCTGGAGGCCGCAGGCATAGCAGCTTGCCGTAACAAGACTGTTAAGCAGTACTAAATAGCTTGCTTAACAATTCAGCTGTTGCGATTTCTTTACTATGCCGATGGAATCATTATGAATCGCACTTTTGCGTCGTTAAAATAAGCTAGCTTATAATAAGTCAGGTTAATTTATGGAGGAGAGCTGAATGAGCGACTTTTCGCCTGAACGCGAGTTGATGTTGCTAATGGCTGACGTATCGCGACTGGCTAAACGGGACTTTGATGAACGCGCCAAGGCGCTGTCTTTGACCCGCGCGCAATGGTCTATTTTGGCTCGTTTAACCCGCTGTCAGGGAGTTAAACAGTCAGAGTTAGCCGATTTGCTAGAGCTAAAGCCGATCACTTTGGCGCGCCATATTGATCGCCTGCAATCCGGGGGCTGGGTGGAGCGCCGCGCGGACGTTAATGACCGGCGCGTGTGGCGGCTTTATTTAACCGAACAAGCAAAGCCGGTGTTAGACCAGTTACAAGCGTTAGGTAAAGAAACTCAACAGCGAACACTGCGCGACATTGACGAGTCTTCGCGACAGTTATTGTTGCAAGCGCTAAGAACCATGAAGCGTAATCTGACGGCATGAGCTAAGTCAGCTTAGACGATCTGAAAAGCAAAATATTAAGTGACGGAAACGGTGTGGAAGAGCAACAGATGATGAACAAGCAAATAGCTAACGGTAGTGGTGCAAAAACTCAACAAGGTAAGTTGTCGTTGCGGTTACTGTTGTTAGTGTTAGTACCGCTATTAGTGGTGTTAGTCTCGGGATTTATTTATGTCACGGGTGGGCGTTATGTGGAAACCGAAAATGCCTACGTACATAACGATAAAGTCTCTATTATTCCTGAGGTTTCGGGTAACGTTGCCACGGTATATGTCAATGAGAACCAACACGTGCAGCGTGGTGAGGTGCTGTTTCAAATCGAGGCGACACCTTATGAACTAAAAGTGGCGCAAGCGCGGTCGGCATTAGCTAAAGTTAGCACCGACATTGAAACCCTAAAAGCGAGCTATGCCGAGCAACAGCAAAAATTGGTGCTCGCGCATGCTAATCGTGACTACGCCGCCCGCGAATACCAACGCCAGCAAGAGTTAGCCAACAGTCAATCGGTGTCGGCGTCGGTGCTGGATAAATATCAGCACCAATTAGCGGTGGCAAAAGAGGACGTACATGCGGTAGAGCAGGGTCTGCGTCGTATCAAAGCCAGTTTGGCTGGCGACCCAAACATCCAAGTTAGCCAGCATCCACTATATCAACAAGCGCAGGCGAGCCTAGCGCAAGCACAACGCGATTTAGCGCAAACGCGGGTGGTTGCTGAGTTCGCCGGCAGTGCCAGTAAAACGCCAACCGCTGGACAGTATATTGACCCGCGTAATCCGGCGATGATGCTGGTTGCGGATAAACAGGCATGGGTGGAAGCTAACTTAAAAGAAACCCAGTTAACCTTCGTTCGAGTGGGGCAGCCGGTTGCGCTGCATGTTGACGCGTACCCTGATCAGGTGTGGCAGGGATATGTTAAGAGTATTGCTCCGGCAACTGGCTCAGAGTACGCCATACTTCCGGCGCAAAATGCCACTGGTAACTGGGTTAAAGTGGTACAACGGGTGCCCGTGCGTATTGCCGTTGAGGCTCGTGCGGATGCGCCTGAATTACGTGCCGGTATGAGTGTCGAGATCAGTATTGATACCGGTTGGCATCAACGTGGTCCTGACTTTTTACAGCCATTAGTGGCGTTGCTGCAACAAAGTGTCAACGATAAGCCGGTACGCTTAACCGATGTCTCGCAGAAATCGGCAGCGGATGAAGGTGGTCGTACGGCGGCGTTAACTGTACAGCAAGGTGGTTAAGCGTGAGCCAAGCGACTACGGGCGGAGAAGTTGCCGCTAGCCGCGATAGTCAGAGTAGCCATCGCGGTCTGATCACTATTTCCATCATGCTGGCGACCATCATGCAGGCGGTCGATACCACCATTGCAAACGTTGCCTTACCGCACATGCAAGGCAGCATGTCGGCCACATCTGAACAAATTGCCTGGGTACTTACCTCTTATATCGTCGCTGCGGCGGTGATGACGCCGATGACCGGCTTTTTATCCGCGATCATCGGTCGTAAGCGTTTGTTTATGGTATCGGTGATTGGCTTTACGGTTGCCTCGATACTTTGCGGCGTTGCTGTGACATTGGAACAGTTGGTGTTTTTTCGTTTACTTCAGGGGGTTTTTGGTGCCGGGTTAGTGCCGCTATCGCAGGCAGTTTTATTAGACACCTATCCGAAAGAGAAGCACGGTTCGGCGATGGCAATTTGGGGCGTGGGGGTGATGGTGGGTCCAATTTTAGGGCCGACCTTGGGCGGTTACTTAACCGAATACTACAATTGGCGTTGGGTGTTTTTGATTAACGTGCCGGTGGGTATTTTAGCGCTGGCGGGTATTGCCGTGTTTGTGAAAGAGACGACACTAGAAAAACGGCGTTTTGACTTATTTGGTTTTGCGCTATTGTCGTTAGCGATTGGTGCTTTGCAGTTGATGCTCGATCGGGGTCAGGGTGAGGACTGGTTTGCCTCTACTGAAATCGTTATTGAGTGCGTATTAGCGGCACTATTTTTATATCTGTTTATTGCACATATGTTAACCGCTAAAAATCCATTTATCGAACCACAGTTATTTAAAGATCGAAATTTAGTGGTTGGCTTGATCTTTATTTTCATTGTTGGCGTGATTTTGCTGGCGACGCTGGCGTTGTTGCCTCCATTTTTACAGAACCTGATGGGCTTTCCGGTTATTACCACTGGCGAAATTCTGGCGCCTCGGGGTATTGGTAGTATGTTTTCAATGCTGATTGTGGGGCGCTTGATCAATCGTGTCGATGTGCGTTATTTGATTGGTTTTGGTTTATTGTTGACGGCCATATCACTGTTCGACATGGCCAGCTTTAACCTCTATATCAGCCCCAGTGATGTGGTTAGAACCGGTATTGTTCAGGGCTTGGGGTTAGGCTTTGTATTTGTGCCATTAAGCACGGTTTCATTTTCCACCTTAGAGCCGCGCTTGCGTACCGAAGCGACCGCCATGTTTAGCTTGATTCGTAACATCGGTAGTAGTATTGGTATTTCTGTGATGGTGATGTTGGCCAGTCGAGCGGCGCAGACTAACCATGCGGTATTGGGTGAATCGCTGAATTTATTCCGTGATCCGGTTAAGCAAGAAGTTACCCGTATTGCCTTGAATGATGGCGCCGGTGTGGCGCTGGCGCAGCTTAATCAAGAATTAACCCGGCAGGCGGCAGCCATCGGCTATTTAAATGATTTTAAACTGATGGCTTGGATGGCGTTACTGTCGATGCCGCTCTTAGTGTTGTTTCGCCGTCGCTAGCTACATAAACTAAGCTGTACGTTGCTGTTCGTGAGCAACGATAAACATCAGGGATTGTGATGACGAGTGATTCGATAGTTTCCATCGCTTTGCATTTGTTTTCGGCGCTGATTGCCGGCGGTTTGATTGGTGCCGAACGAGGCTTTCATGGTCGTCCTGCGGGCTTTCGCACGCATGCCTTGGTGTGCCTAGCGTCAACCGCTTTGATGTTGTTAACTTACTATCAATGGCAGTGGTTACCCAATGTGCCGTTAGAAACCATTCGCACCGACCCAACTCGCATGGCGCAAGGTATCATGACAGGGATTGGCTTTTTAGGTGCCGGCGTTATTTTTAAAGAGGGCGGTTCGGTACGTGGCCTGACAACTGCGGCGTCTGTCTGGAGCACCGCGGCATTGGGCATTTTGATTGGTGCGGGTATGTACTGGGTGGCCGCTATTTCGACGCTGTTTATTCTTGGCACATTATCGTTATTTCGCTGGATAGAGGCGCGTTTGCCTGGGCAGCTATATGCCAACTATTGCGTCGGTTTTGCGCGCGACCAAGTGATGAGCGAAGCGGCCCTGCGGCAGTTGTTGCAAGAACAGGGCTTTAGTGTTGCCAACATGAGTTATCGTATCGTCGCTGACGGTGAGCTGTTTGAGTATGCCATGGTTATTCGCACCGACCATCAGCGGCAGTTTGCTAAATTAGCACTTAGCATGCAGAAGTTAGCGCAGGTAAAATCATTTCATATCATGCCAACCGGAGATTAAGCCTAGTTAACAACGTTGCAGCGCGTTGTGCAAGGCGTATACTGACAGGTATCACATTAACGACGAGATACTATGAGCGTACAGGAACCCGATAACCAACCACAATATGAAGTGACCATTCCTTCCCGAGATGACCTGTTAGCGGTCATCACCTCGCAGTTGAAACCCGTTGCATTTGAACAGCTTATTGCGCATTTTGAGTTGCAAGATGAACGTCAACATGTGGGTCTTAAGCGGCGTTTACGAGCCATGGAAAGAGACGGGCAGCTCATTTATACCAAAGCCAATGCTTATGGCTTACCTGAGCGCATGGCGTTAATTAAAGGGCGAGTGATTGGTCATCGTGATGGTTTCGGTTTTTGCCGGCCTGAGCAGGGTGGTGATGATATTTTTATTCCACATCATCAAATGTATGCGGTGCTGCATGGCGATGAAGTGTTAGTCAAACCTAACGGTAGCGATAGTAAAGGTCGTAAAGAGGGGCGCATCGTGCGGGTGACAAAACCGCGCGACGAAGAAATTGTTGGCCGATTTTTTATCGATCACGGACTCGGTATTGTGGTACCCGACGACCAACGTATCGCGCAGGATATTTTGATACCCGACGAAGCTAAGCATGGTGTTCGAGAAGGACAAATGGTCGTGGTGCGTATTACTCAGCGGCCGAACCGGCGTACCAGTCCGATTGGTGAAGTCACCGAAATCTTGGGCGAACATATGGCGCCGGGCATGGAAATCGAGGTCGCGATTCGCGAGCATGACATTCCCCACGAATGGTCGCAAGCGGTTGATAGTGCGATGCAGCAACTGGCTGATGAGGTGCCCGCGGAGGCCTATAAGGATCGCACTGACTTGCGGCAATTACCGTTGATCACCATTGATGGTGATGACTCGCGAGACTTTGATGACGCGGTTTATGCCGAACCCGACGGTGACGGTTGGCGCTTGTGGGTGGCGATTGCCGACGTTAGTTATTACGTGCGACCTAATACGGCATTAGATAAGGAAGCGCTAGAACGTGGCAACTCGGTTTATTTTCCACAGCAAGTGGTGCCGATGTTGCCAGAGAAGCTGTCTAATGGTTTATGCTCATTGAACCCGCACGTCGATCGCCTGTGTATGGTCGCCGAGATGAGAATAACTAGTCGCGGTAAGCTAGAGCAATCGTCATTTTATCCGGCGGTGATGAATAGTCACGCGCGCCTGACTTATACCAAGGTCGCTGCCATCTTGGATGGTGATAGCAAGCTGCGACAGGAATATCAGTCAGTATTGACCAATATTGAGCATTTACAGGCATTATTTAAGCGATTAAAAGCGGCGCGGCAACGACGTTCGGCGATTGAATTTGAGACCTTAGAAACACGTTTTATTTTTAACGCACAGCGCAAGATTGAACGCATTGAGCCGGTGCATCGCAATCAGGCTCACATGCTTATTGAAGAATGCATGATCATGGCCAATGTCGCGACCGCACGCTTTATTGAGCAACACGAGGAAGCTGGCGCGCTATTTCGTGTGCACGAGCCGCCTAACGAAGAACGTTTAACCGGATTCCGTGCATTCTTAGCCGAGTTAGGGTTGCAACTAGCTGGCGGCGATGAACCGTCTCCCGCTGATTATGCGGCGCTGTTAAGCGAAATCGGCGAGCGCCCTGACCACGAACTGATTCAAACCATGCTACTGCGCTCCATGCAGCAGGCCGTTTATAGCCCGGATAATGTTGGTCACTTCGGCCTGGCGCTGGCATCTTATGCTCATTTTACCTCACCTATTCGGCGTTATCCGGACTTGATTTTACACCGCGCGATTAAAGCACTACTGAAAAAGCAACAGGGGCCAAGTCAGGCACTTGAGGGCGCGTGGATGTATAGTGACGAGCAACTAGATGAGTTGGGTGTGCATACCTCGATGACCGAGCGTCGAGCTGATGACGCGACCCGGCAAGTCGATGAATGGCTGAAATGCGAGTACATGCAAGACCATGTTGGTGATGAATTTAGCGGCGTGATTGCATCGGTCACCAGCTTTGGTTTATTTATTCGTCTGGACGATTTGCACATTGATGGTTTAGCGCATATCAGTAATCTCGATAATGACTATTACCATTACGACGAAAAGCGCCAGTTGCTGATCGGTGAAAACAGCCGCACAGTTTATCGTTTAGGCGATAAAGTGCGAGTTAACGTACGCGCGGTGAACCTAGATGATCGTAAAATCGATTTAAATTTGTTGGCTGCGGAAAGTCCAGATGGCAAGGTTCGCAAAGCCGACAGTACTGATATTCCGGCGCGTCCGGGTAAGAAAATGAGTCAGCGGGAAAAGCTGGCGCGTGGTAAGCTAGGCAAAGCAAAAGGCCGGTCGGCGGACAAGGGTAAGTCGAAAACGGGTAAAGGCAAGGCCAAGTCATCTCGAACTCAATCCAACAAGAAAAAACGCTAATGAGCAAAAAGACAACGGTATTTGGTTTGCACGCAGTTCGTGCAGTGGTACAAAAACACCCGGAGCGTCTGGTCGAGCTGTATGCCGCAAAAGAACGCTCCGATGACGCGCTCAATGCCTTGCTGAATCAAGCACAGAAACTTGGTGTCAGACCCCAGTTTGTGCCTCGCCAAGCGCTAGACAAACGTGCGGACGGCGGTAATCATCAAGGTGTCGTGGCGACCGTATTAACCGCACCGGCACTGAACGAGAATGACTTGGCAGCGCTGATTGAACAGCAGAACGGCGCGGCGTTGTTTTTGGTGTTAGATGGCGTCACCGACCCGCACAACTTAGGCGCCTGTTTACGCAGTGCCGATGCCGCCGGTGTGACGGCGGTGATTGTGCCCAAAGATAAGTCGGCCCAGCTTAACGCCACTGTGCGTAAAGTCGCTTGCGGTGCAGCCGAGACGGTACCGTTTGTGGTAGTGACCAATTTGGCCCGTGCTTTGCGCGAATTACAGAGTTTGCAAGTGTGGGTGGTCGGTACTGCTGGTGAAGCCAACGATGGCCTTTATGATGTTGATTATCAACAGCATACCGCGATTGTCATGGGCGCAGAGGGCGATGGTATGCGACGTTTAACGCGCGAAACCTGTGATCAATTGGTCGCCATTCCGTTGCAAGGCAGCGTGAGCAGCTTGAACGTGTCGGTAGCCACCGGCGTTTGTCTATTTGAAGTGGTCAGGCAGCGTCAGGCTAGCCGTGTAAACTAATGGTTGACGAGGGCTAAAATGACAGTAGCAGGACGGTGGCGACCGCTTTGGTTGACGTTGATAGTGGTGGCGTTATTAGTGTTGGCATGGTGGCCGGGTCAACAGACCTCTCAGCAAGTCGCCGATTATAAGCCGCAAGTCGCGGTACTTTATGACCAGGCGAGTAGCGAACAACGTGCGTTACGTGAGCATGCTAACGATATTAACAACCGTTTTCATGAGCGGCACGAATGGCGAGTGGTTAGCGAAGAGCGGGCGCAATGGCTGATACGCGTTAGTATTGCGCAACACGATAACAAACTGTATTTGAGCGCCGACATTAGCGCTACCGAGGCGCCGCAACAGCGCCTAGAACGTATCGAGGTAGAAGGCGATCGGGCCGTCATCAGTGAGTTGCATCAACGTTTTGTCGCCGCTATTCGAGATCAGGTAATCAATTTTCATCAGCAACGCTTGCAAGCGCAAAAAGTCACGCCAGACACCGTTTAAACCTTGAACAGTTGAGCCAGATCGGCTACACTCCCGCCGCTTAAATCAGCCAAATCGTTTCGGTCAGCCTAGCGCTGACCGCTTAATTATCGATAAAACAGAGTTCCTTGCTTCTGTCAGTGCGGCTGAGCTGAGCAGAGGCTGATGAACCAAAAGGAGCAGCAATGCGTCAATATGAAATCGTATTCATGGTCCACCCGGACCAGAGCGAGCAAGTCCCTGGTATGATCGAGCGTTACAGCGAGACCATCAAGCAGGGCGGTGGTCAAATCCATCGTTTGGAAGACTGGGGTCGTCGTCAATTGGCTTACCCAATCAATAAGCTGCACAAAGCGCACTACGTGTTATTAAACATCGAAGCGTCGGCAGAAGTGGTTGAAGAGCTGGAAACTGCGTTCCGTTACAACGATGCCGTTTTACGTAATATGATCATGCGTAAAAAAGAAGCTATCACCGAGCCGTCTCCTCTGACCAAGAAAGAAGAGCGTAAAGGCGAAAGCGAAGCGGCGTAATGTCGACTCAGGCTACGGCAAGTAATTGTTTTGAAATTGCCGGGGTTTTATGTAAACCACCCCGTATTAGTCGCAGCCCAGCCGGTATCGCTCATTTTCATGGCGTTATCGAGCATCAGTCGGAGCAACTTGAAGCCGGTTTGAAACGTCGCAGTTATGTACGTATTCAAGTGGTTTACAGTGCCGACGATGTGAGTCAGTTAAGCGCACAATTGACGATGGGGTGTCAGGTATTAGCAAAGGGCTTTTTACACCGTCACGAAGATAGTAACGGTTTGTCCCGGCTGGTATTACACGCCCAGTATTTGACAAAGATTTAAGGAGACCATCATGGCTCGTTTTTTCCGTCGCCGTAAGTTCTGCCGTTTTAAGGCAGAAGGCGTCAAAGAAATTGATTACAAAGATATCGCTACTCTGAAAAACTACATCACTGAGAGCGGCAAAATCGTTCCTAGCCGTATCACTGGCACTTCAGCGAAGTATCAGCGTCAGCTAGCGCGTGCCATCAAACGTGCACGTTATTTGTCACTGCTGCCATACACTGATTCACATCAGTAATTGGTCAGTTTCAGACAAACGTAATTGAGTAAAGGTAGCGAACAATGGAAATCATTCTGTTAGACAAAATTGCCAACTTAGGCAGCTTGGGTGAGCAAGTATCTGTGCGTCCAGGTTACGCACGTAATTTCTTGTTCCCACAAGGTAAAGCGGTTCCTGCGACAGCAGAAAACGTAAAAGTCTTTGAACAGCGTCGTGCTGAGTATGAGCAAAAAGTTGCTGATGCGTTAGCCGCTGCTGAAGCCCGTGCTGAAAAACTGAACGCGTTAGACGCGGTCACCATCGAGTCAAAAGCTGGTGATGAAGGTAAACTGTTCGGTTCAATCGGTACTCGCGATATCGCCGATGCGATCACCGCGGCCGGTGTTGACGTGCAAAAGAGCGAAGTCTTGATGCCACACGGCACGATTCGTGAAGTTGGCGAATTCGAAATTGAACTGCAAGTTCACGCTGATGTACATGCAACAGTAACCATCAGCGTTGTTGCTGCGGCATAATTACGCCACGCGTAATCAGCTAATCAAAAAAAGCTGCCTTGATGGCAGCTTTTTTTTTTACCTGCTTTAAACCCTCGTATAAAGTCATACGTCTAACCGTAGTAATTCATCAAAAAAATAATAACCATTAATTAGGTGACGCGGTGACTAACGCAGCCGAATTTACAACAGTAGCAGCAACTCAAAGCGATGCCGATGCGGCGTTAGTGCAACGTGCACAAGTGGGTGATATGGATGCCTTTGAAGCGCTGTATCAACGCCATTTACGACGCGTTTATGGCTTGGTTTTGCGATTATCTGTCGACCGCCATCAAGCCGAGGATATTACCCAAGAGGTGTTTGTACAGGTGTGGCGCAAGCTGGCTAGCTTTCGCGGCGAAAGCCGTTTTAGTACGTGGTTACATACCTTGGCGACACGAGTGACTATATCGGCCTTACGTAAGCATAAGCGATGGTATCAGCGTTGGTTTAGTGATGATGATGAGGTCCCGCAGCAAGTCGCTGAAAGTAGCGCTGATTTAGTCTTGCTCGACCGCCTGATCATGCGCTTACCGGAGCGCGCCCGCTGGGTCTTTGTATTACATCAGCTGGAGGGATTACGGCATGAGGATATCGCTAACACATTGGGCATCGCGGTTGGCTCTAGCAAGGCTCAGTTACATCGAGCAAGACAACTATTAGAGGAGTGGGTGGGTAATGAAACAATCTAACCGACCAACAGTAGAACAGTTGTTGCAACAGCATCAACAGCCGCTAGAGCCGAAACGCGATTTATGGCCGGGTATTGAGCGTACCCTGAGTCAGCAACGACGGCAGCCGCGGTCGGGATCTTCGTGGCGTGCATCCTGGCCAATGTTATTGGCTAGTGCGGCGATGTTAATGCTGACGGTGGTGATTTGGCAGAAAGCCGATTGGCAAAATGCGACGCAACCAGCGCAGCAACAAGCGTCGGCAAGCTGGCAGTTGGTGCAACTGATGAATCAACAACATCAGCAACAAACCGAATTACTGCAAACGAAATTTATGCAGGCTGGTTATCAAACGCTGAATAGCGGTGCTAGCAACGATTTACAAACGTTAAGACAGGCAAGTCGTTCGATTACGGAGGCGCTAGCTAATGAGCCAGCAAATCCCGAACTGATACGCTTATTACAATGGGTTCATCAGCAAGAGATCGCGTTGATGGATACCGCGTATGAACAACAAACGCCGTGGCGGCAATTGTGATAATAGGAGAGTAGAGATGAGACCATTATTTTATGCTGTAGCTGGGTTGCTATCGCTTGCCGCAACCTCGGTCACTGCGGCCGAGAAAGTCGACCAGCATTTGGATGTCAGCAGCAATGCACGTATTAATATCGATAATACGCGTGGTGAAGTTACGATTAAAGCGTGGGATAAAGCGCAGGTTCATGTGCAAGGGCAACTGGACGAAGACACTGAGTCGTTTGTCTTTGAACAGCGTGGCAACAGTGTTTATGTGCAAGTGAAAACGCCGCGTCATATGAGTTATCGCGATGACGATGGTGGCTCGAAATTGACCATTCATGTGCCTGCACAGGCGGATCTGCATGTTAAAGGGGTGTCCATGGATGTCGATGTCAGTGGCATTAGTGGTGGCACCGCGATTGATTTGGTTAGTGGTGATATCGATGCACGCCAGTTAAGTAAAAGCATTCGCTTAACGACAGTTAGCGGTGACATTGAAACGGCGGAATTAAATGCGGGCAGCGATGACATTCGCTTAGAAAGCGTTAGCGGCGATATCTACGACCGTGGTTCAAAGGCTCGTAACCTCTACTATCAAGTCGTTAGTGGTGATTTAGAGGCCTCGTCGGATGCCGACAGCGTGCGCGCACAAAGCGTGTCTGGTGATATTGGTTTAACACTACAGCGAGTGAAAACCTTAAGTGTGACCACCGTCAGTGGCGAAGCGGCTGTCGATTTTGGCTTGGCGGCCGATGGTAACCTAAAAGTCTCGTCGGTGAGCGGTGATGTGAAGCTCAGTTTTCGTGGCGATGTCGATGCCCAGTTCGAGCTTAATGCCAGTGCTGGTGGCGATTTAATTAATGAGTTAAGCGACGACAAACCGACTAAGGCCAAGTACGGACCATCGAGTACGTTAAACTTTAGCGTGGGTAACGGTAGCGCCAGTGCTAGCTTAACCACGGTCAGCGGTGATATACGTTTACAGAAAAAGTAATTAGCAGGGCGGTGGCGACGTAGCAGTTGTTTATGCGCGTTAGCCGCCGCAACGCTTCCCTCCAATGGCGTCCTTTTGTATAGTATGTGCATCTTATCGATTTATCTTAACCCCCCATCTGAGAGCGCATGGCAGAAGCAAAAAAGCGAGACGCAAAACTCGACGCAATAAAAACACCACCCCATTCTATTGAAGCTGAGCAATCGGTACTGGGTGGCTTGATGCTGGACAACGAGGCTTGGGATAATGTTGCCGGTCGTGTCATCAGCGACGATTTTTATCATCGTGCGCATCGTCAGATTTTCCGGGCTATGAGTCATTTGGCTGAACGTAGCCAACCGATCGATTTGGTCACGGTATCAGAGGCGTTGGAAGCGTCAGGCGATTTAGATAGCAGTGGTGGCTTTGCTTATTTAGGCGAAATTGCGAAAAACACGCCCAGTGCCGCCAATATTCTTGCGTACGCCGACATCGTGCGGGAGCGCGCGGTGGTGCGCGAGATGATCGCAGTGGCGAATGAGATTGCCGAATCTGGCTTTGATACGCAAGGCCGAAATAGCGCCGAACTGCTTGATATTGCAGAAAGTAAAGTGTTTAAGATCGCCGAAAAGCGTGTCTCTGGCAGCGATGGGCCGCAGGGTATAGAGCAGATTTTACAACGCACCATTGAGCGTATTGAGGTACTCAGTAACACCAAAAACAATAATGGTGTGACCGGTGTTTCGACCGGCTTCAAAGATCTTGATAAAAAGACTGCGGGCTTGCAGCCTTCGGATTTGATTATTGTCGCCGCACGACCGTCGATGGGTAAAACCACATTTGCCATGAACTTAGCCGAAAATGTCGCTTTGGGTAGCGATAAACCGGTGCTGGTATTCAGTTTAGAGATGCCTGCCGAACAGTTAATGATGCGGATGCTGGCGTCGTTAAGTCGGGTCGACCAAACGCGTATTCGAACCGGTCAACTGGAAGAGGAAGACTGGGCACGAATTGCATCGGTGATGGGCATGTTGAACGACAAGAACAACATGTACATTGATGACGCTTCTGGTCTGACGCCCACCGAAGTGCGTTCGCGTGCGCGTCGTATTGCCCGTGAGCACGGTGGTTTATCGATGATCATGATCGACTACTTGCAGTTGATGACAGTGCCCGGCATGTCTGAAAACCGTACCTTAGAAATCGCCGAAATATCGCGCTCATTGAAGTCATTAGCGAAAGAATTGCAAGTACCCGTGGTCGCCTTGTCGCAGCTTAACCGCTCGTTAGAGCAGCGTGCCGATAAGCGTCCGGTTAACTCCGATTTACGTGAGTCGGGCTCGATTGAGCAAGATGCGGACGTCATCATGTTTATCTATCGCGATGAAGTCTACCACCAAGACAGTGCTAACAAAGGCATCGCCGAAATCATTATTGGTAAACAGCGGAACGGTCCTATCGGTAGTATCGAACTGAAATTCCACGGCCAATTATCGCGCTTTGATAACTTTGTTCGTGCCGACGATGGTGAGCACTACTAATGCGCTCGGCTTGGGCTCGTATTGATTTAGGTGGGTTGCGCCACAACATGGCGCGAGTCAAGCAGTTAGCGCCGCACAGTCGTATTTTGGGGATTGTTAAAGCCAATGCTTATGGTCATGGTTTGGTCGAGATCGCACGTGCGTTGACCGAACATGATAGTGTGGCGGCGCTGGGTTTGGCGCGAATTAACGAAGCGCTGCGCTTGCGTCAGGCTGGCATTAGCTGCCCGATTGTTTTATTAGAAGGTTTTTTCGATGCCCATGAGCTGCCGCTGCTAGCTGCCAGCCAATTACAGCCGGTTATTCATACTGAGCAACAATTACAAATGCTGGAACGTGCTAGCGGCTTATCGGCGCCACTTAAGGTGTGGTTGAAAGTCGACTCGGGTATGCATCGTTTGGGTATAGCGCCACAACAGTTGGCAGCCTTTCAACAGCGTTTAAGGGCATGTGATAACGTCGCTGGCGAACCGATACTGATGAGTCACATGGCTTGTGCCGATGAGCGAGGTCATGCTCAGAACACCCATCAGCAAGCCGTTATCGCTAGCATCCGGGCGTTAACACCGCCATCATCATTGGCTAGCTTTGCTAATTCGGCGACTCTTATTCAATTCCCAGAGTTGCAAGCTGACTGGGTGAGGCCTGGATTAATGCTCTATGGGGCTTCGCCGGTAGCTGAGAAAAATGCTGCTGAGCTTGACTTAAAACCGGTGATGACTCTCTGTGCCAGTGTTATAGCAACACGGGATATTAAGGCGGGAGAAGCGGTTGGCTACGGCGCGCATTGGGTCTCTCGGCAGGCAACGCGGTTAGGTGTGGTGGCGATTGGTTATGGTGATGGTTATCCGCGTCACGCGCGTACTGGAACGCCGGTATTGATTAACGGTAAGCGCTATCCCATCGTAGGACGGGTATCGATGGATATGTTAACGGTTGATTTAGGCGACGACGATATTGAGGCTGGTGCTACCGCGGTGCTATGGGGACTGGATAGGGGGCTGGATACCTCGCGCGATGAAACTAGCGAACACTCTGACAGCCGCGCAGTGTTGCATGTGGAAGAGGTCGCTGCGTTTGCCGACACCATAGCCTACGAACTTTTGTGCAACATTGCCCAGCGCGTCGATTACGAATACGTCGAATAAACGCCTTTAATCAGCGCGGCTCGCCATGCAGAGTTGCAATTATTTGACGACTGCCTGCCTGTAAACGGTGTTCGCCCAAATAAATACCTTGCCAAGTCCCTAATGCTAAACGTCCGTCTTCTATGGCAATGGTCAAACTGGTGCCTAATAAACTTGCACAAACGTGCGCCGGCATATCATCAGGCCCCTCGCAGGTATGCAAAAAGCCATCTGCAAATTGGCCAATTTGCTGTTGTAAGAACCAATGTAAGTCACGACGAACATCAGCATCCGCATTTTCGTTAAGACTCAGCGATGCCGAGGTGTGCAGTAATTGCAGATGCAGTAAACCCACTTCAAATTCGGCTAGACGCGTCAACTGGCGCTCAATATCGTCACTGATGAGATGAAAGCCTTGCGCTTTAGGAGGCAATTGAATGCGCTGTTGCTGCCAATAGCGATGACTCAACTCGGCACCTTATCAAAGCATATTTCAATACAGGCTTTACCGGCCATATGGCTGAAAGGCATGATCAGTTTGGGACCGTCGGCTCGGTGTGAAATTGTGTGGTTTTGGCCTGACACGACAATTGGCGTCGCCATGTCAAACTCAAAGCCGCGTTCACCCAACTCGCGTTTGGCTCCACCGGTCACCATGTTGGTGATTTCGCCAACCAAATCGCAAACCTCGTCATTGATTTTTTCTGGTCTTTCGCCCAGCATTTTAAACATAATTTCGCCTGCCAGTGATTCGTCAAAGCTGATCGAGAACGAGCCTTTCACTTGCGGACCCACCATGCCAATCAAACCTGATACATCACCGCGCGCTACTTCGTCTTTTTTTAATTGCGGTTTACCGGGTTTCAACTCCATTTGCGCCATGGTTTTCAAGACATTTTGCAGGGCGTTTAAAAAGGGGTTGATGAACTCTACATTCATAATGCTAAACCTTTCAGATTAATGACATTGCTGGCACAGGCCGTGTGCTTCGATAACTTGTGACTTGACTACAAAGCCCTGATCTTCGGCTTGTCGACGCAGTGCTTCGTAGACTCCCTCTGACTGAATTTCTTGCACGTTGCCGCAGCTTTCACAAATCAACATTTGTACTGGGTGTTGATGGTCAAAATGACTACACAAGACATAGCTGTTGGAACTCGTGATCTTGTGTACGAAACCTTGCTCTTGTAAGAAGTCTAGCGCTCGATAAATGGTTGGTGGCTTAGCATTTGGCACCGCTACTTTTAGCTTATCTAATAAATCATACGCGCCAATCGCGCCTTCTTGCTCAGCCAGAATTGAAAATACTTCCCGGCGTGCAGGTGTCAAACGTGCGCCGCGTTGTTCACACAGGCGTTCAGCTTTTTGCATCAAGCGCTTGTTGTCTTGATTCGTCATTGAGCGTTTTCCATCTTGGTCATCAAAGTCAACCGACTATCACCGGACTGACATATTTTATTGGAGTTTAACATACCTGAGTTGAGGTCGTTACCGCAAGCGATGGTGAAATGGTTGCTCACACCATAACAATTATTCTCTAATATGATTTTAGCCGCGCTAACTCATTAAGTGCGTTAGCACGGCTATATTGGATTGAGAGCAGAGACTAAGGCTCAATATCACAAATTGGGCCGTTACAGCTTCCGCCACCGCCGCCAGTGCCGCCGCCAGAACCACCACCATTATTAATGGTATCGGTGATGACCCGCGCCATTACTGGCGAGGTGAACTTGCCGTCGCGAATACTGACCCGGACATGGAATGGACAAGCATAGTAGTCGAAACCGAATCTATTGCTAGTTCCTGACTTTGCGATCTCCCATGATGCGTAATCACCATCGGTGATGTCACACCATTTCGTGCCGTTGGAACGCAGGCGTACAACGGCAGTACGTTTGATTTCCCATAGATATTCGGCTTGTCGTCCTTCTCTACCATTAACGGAGTATGGATCAATGGTACCTTGCGCAACAAACTCGCCAATCACGCGATTTCCTTGACGTTGATAGTCGGGGGTTAATGAGGTTAGTTTAGGCGCATTTTGCACCCAGACACCCTCGGCTGAACAAATACCGTTTTGTCTATCAACCCACACTAAGCCGTAGCCATGAGTATAGTCGAAGCGCATGTCATGGTATGCGTTGGCTTCTAGATTTGACTTATCGGTTCCAACATAACCCTTTTCAGAATTATGAAAACGGATATTTGCGTAGGTATCAAACAAATTACCTTTTGCCCGGAAGTTCTGCCCCTTGATGACATGCTTAGGTACTTCGACACGTAAGTAGTCGAAACTGTCGATTAAATTGCTGAGGTTATCAATAAGAGAAGCCCATCCTTCATAATTGGTAAAAGAGGGGTTCGTGTAAACGTTATATCCAGCCTTAATCGCACTGGCTAAATCGCTCACGCTAACATCGTATGGTTTGACCCGACCGTACTCGCAGCTACTAGGTAAGTCATAGTTATTAGCGAATGACGAGCCACTAGTTAATAGTAGTCCGGATACAATGAGCATTTTTCTTAGCATAACTGATCGCCTTTATGGTTATAGGTAATATTTGAATGTATACATTATGTTAATTTTTGTTGTGAGTAAACTTTTAATATTCAGGCTTTTGATCAGTGACGCAGCTGTAAATCGCGCTAATAAATCATGTATAATATTGTCAAGAAAATTTATGGATTTAGGGGTTTTTAGCGTTGTCTAAGGAACACAATAGTAGCGGCAGTGATCACTCAATCTCAGTAGCACCGATGTTAGATTGGACCGATCGTCATTGCCGCTATTTCTATCGCTTGATGAGTCAGCGCGCCGTGCTTTATACCGAAATGGTCACTACTGGGGCTTTGCGTTTTGGTAAGCACGATTTTCTTGCCTACAACGAGCAAGAGCACCCATTGGTCCTGCAGCTTGGCGGCAGCGATGCCGAGGCTATGGCATGGTCGGCAGAGCAGGCGCAAGAGCGCGGCTATGACGAGGTCAATATTAACGTCGGCTGTCCCTCCGACCGAGTCAAAAATGGAAGTTTTGGCGCCTGTTTGCTGGCGCAACCGGAAACCGTGGCGGCGTGCGTGAAGGCAATGAGCGCCGCGGTTGATATTCCGGTGACCGTGAAAACGCGTCTGGGCATTGACGACCTAGATAACGATGAACATTTACACCATTTTATCGACAGCATCGCCAGTGCCGGGTGTCAGCACGTCATTCTGCATGCGCGCAAAGCGTGGTTACAAGGCTTGAGCCCGAAGCAGAACCGCGATATTCCGCCGCTACAATATGAACGCGTGTATTTAGCCAAACAACGCTTTCCTGAACTCACTATCAGCATTAATGGTGGTATTAAAAGCTTAGCTGAGGCGCGCCAACATTTGGCACACGTCGATGGTGTCATGATTGGTCGCGAGTTTTATCAAAATCCATGGCTGCTGGCACAAGTCGATGCTTTCATTGCTGGCGACGATGCACGGCAACTTGACCGCGAGTCTGTTGCGCGAGCGATGATCCCCTATATTCAGCGGCATATTGAGCAAGGTGGCCGTGCTTGGCATGTGGTAAGGCATATGTTGGGGTTGTTCCAGCAGCAGCCTGGTGGACGTCGCTGGCGGCAGTTTTTGAGCCAACAGGGACCGCATTTGAACGACGCAGAGGCATTGATTGAGGGAGCGTTGCAATACCGTTTACCCGAACATCTATCTGCGACGCTTTAACCTCAGTTAGTATTTCACTATTTTTTAGTCAAATTGGCGAAAGGAGGTGCTGGATTGCACTAACGGCATCATCCGAAGGTTTTATTTGATGTCTTTTTTATTTTAATTATTTCTTTTAAATCAATGGTTTGAATTTTTATTTTGATGTTGGCACAACCTTTGAATTAGTCATAGCGACAGAAACGAAAGCAGTACAACAAAAACGCTCTGTCATTATCGATTCATTTAAAGGAGAACATCATGAAAGCTTTAACCTTAACTGCATGCGCCGCTTTAGTATTAACCGTTAGTTATCAAGCCAGTGCGCAAGATGACATTCAACAACAGGTCAGTTCAAGTATCGCCGCGGAAGCTGCTAACTTAACGACACACTTTGCCAACGCTATCAAGTCAGAAGTCAAAGCCAATATTGCTGCATGGGCTGACGAGCTGTTTAGCACCAGCAGCGCTGAATTAGCCAAAGCCTCAGCGACCGAAGCGGCGACTGCTGATCACAAAGTTGATAGCGCCGCATCAGCACAACCAGCAAAACCGCGTTCGGAGTAAGTGCCGATGAGTTTGCTGTCCAGTAGTGTATTGGCGTTGTTACTGGCTGCACCGGTGGTTGGCGTTGTGTTCGCCGCAATATTAACAACACTATTGACTGTGGTGGTTTCTAACGTAGTGCGCAGCCAGTGAGGTTTGTGGTAGTCTGCTTGTTCCCAAAAGCTTGTTATAAGTTATATAAGGAAAGGGCATGTTTACCAAAACACTGGTTGCGACATTACTCGCAGCAACAAGTTTTCACGTGGCAGCGGCTGATTATAACCCTAGCGAAAAAGCCAAGCAGCTTGCCCACGATGCATTATTGATTGACACCCATATCGATGTACCTTATCGCCTCATTAATGGCTGGGAAGATGTTTCTCAAGCCACCGCAGATGGCGATTTTGATTATCCTCGTGCACAACAAGGCGGTTTGAATGCACCGTTTATGTCGATTTATATTCCCGCGTCTTATGAAGAGTCTGGCGGCGGTGGTGAATTAGCTCATCGCATGATCGATAGTATGGAAGCGTTAGTCGGGCGCGCGCCGGATAAATTTGCTTTGGCGTATAACACCGATGATATCTATGCACAACAGCAACAAGGCTTAATGTCGATTGCGATGGGGATGGAAAACGGCACGCCAATCGCTGGTGATTTAGCCAACCTCAAACTATTTTATGATCGTGGTATACGATACATTACCTTAGCGCATTCGCAATCTAACCATATTGCTGATTCGTCCTACGATATTCGTCGTCAATGGAACGGTTTGAGCGACTTTGGTAAAGAACTGGTGGTGGCCATGAATAACATTGGCATGATGGTCGATGTGTCACACATCAGTGATGAAGCGTTTTATGATGCAATAGCCGTCAGCAAAGCACCGGTGATTGCTTCGCACTCCTCATTACGTAGTTATACCCCCGGCTTCGAGCGCAATATGAGCGATGATATGCTGAAAAAACTCGCCGAGAACGGTGGCGTAATTCAGATTAACTTCGGCTCGTCGTTTGTGGCTCAGCAAGCTAACCGCTACAACGATATGATCAAAAAGCGTGTACAAGCGGTCGAAAAACAATTTGGCAAAGATTCGGCCGAGGCTAAAAAGCGCATTGCTGAGATTAATGCCAATAACCCATATCCTTATGCGACTTTAGAACAAGTGCTAGACCATATTGACCATGTAGTCAAAACGATTGGTATTGAACACGTGGGTATTGGTTCAGATTATGATGGTGTTGGCGATTCGTTACCCGTGGGTTTAAAAGATGTCTCAAGCTATCCTAATTTAGTGCAAGGCCTGCTTGATCGTGGTTACCATGACGAACAGATAAAAATGATTTTGGGTGGCAACTTGATGCGAGTCTGGAAAGCGGTTGAAGACTATGCCGCCGCTCACACAAACGACGCCTAAAACGTTGACTTTTGCTGGTGGGTGCGTATAATTCGCGCCCACGAACTGTCTTATCTAAAGCGATTTAAATAAGTTTTCAGTTCGTAAAAAGTTTGGATGCCAATTCGTTACGAGTGTGTAATGTGTTGATTTTCAAGCTTCTACAACAATCCCGATAGGGGATTGAACGGTAAGTAGTAGAAGGTACCTCCCCGCGGTATGCGCCAGGGTGTAGGTATTTTTCTGTGCTCTTTTTTAAATGCTCTTTTTATTTGAGGCTTTGATTTTTTATGGCTAATCAAAGAATTCGGATTCGTCTGAAAGCGTTCGATCACCGTTTGATCGACCAGTCTACAGCGGAAATCGTTGAGACAGCAAAGCGCACTGGTGCTCAGGTACGTGGCCCTATTCCACTGCCAACTCGGAAAGAACGCTTCACCGTGTTGATTTCACCTCACGTGAATAAAGATGCACGTGATCAATATGAAATCCGCACTCACAAGCGCTTGATTGACATCATGGACCCAACTGACAAAACCGTTGACGCATTGATGCGTTTGGACTTGGCAGCGGGCGTTGATGTACAAATCAGCTTGGGCTAAGTGGCAGTAATAGGAAGACACACGAGAGGTTTTAACAATGGCTATAGGTCTAGTCGGTCGTAAAGTAGGAATGACCCGCGTCTTTCAAGAAGACGGCGTATCGGTTCCTGTTACTGTGATCGAAGTGCTGGCTAACCGGGTGACTCAGGTTAAAACTGAAGACACTGATGGTTATCGTGCGCTTCAGGTAACTACTGGCGAAAAGAAAGCGAATCGCGTCAGCAAACCTTTAGCAGGTCACTTTGCTAAAGCGGGCAGCGAAGCGGGTCGTGGACTTTGGGAATTCCGCCTGGAAACAGGTGAAGGCGAAGATATCACTGTTGGTTCTGAACTGACTGTTGATGTATTTGCAGAAACTAAGAAAGTTGACGTCGTTGGTACTTCAAAAGGTAAAGGCTTTGCGGGTGCCGTTAAGCGCTGGAACTTCCGTACTCAGGACGCTACTCACGGTAACTCGTTATCACACCGTGCACCAGGTTCAATCGGTCAGAACCAATCTCCAGGTCGCGTCTTCAAAGGTAAGAAGATGGCTGGTCAGATGGGTAATGAGCGTGTAACTGTGCAATCACTGGATGTGGTTCGTGTTGACGCTGAGCGTAACTTGCTTTTGGTCAAAGGTGCCGTCCCAGGCGCTACCGGCGGTGATGTGATCATCAAGCCGGCGGTCAAAGCGTAACGTCTGAGGAGATTAGTGATGGAATTAACATTAAAAGACGCAAAAGGCGCTCTTGAAGTTTCCGAAGCTACCTTTGGACGTGAGTTTAACGAAGCACTTGTTCACCAGGTAGTTGTGGCGTATGCCGCAGGTGCTCGTCAAGGTAGCCGTGCTCAGAAGACTCGCTCTGAAGTGTCTGGTGGCGGTAAGAAACCATGGCGTCAAAAAGGTACTGGCCGTGCGCGTGCTGGTACTATCCGCAGCCCAATCTGGCGCAGCGGTGGTGTGACTTTTGCAGCTAAGCCGCAAAATCACAGCCAAAAAGTAAACAAAAAAATGTATCGCGGTGCGATCAAAAGCATCCTGTCTGAACTGATTCGTCAGGACCGTCTGATTGTTGTTGAAAGCTTTGGTGTTGATGCGCCTAAGACCAAACAACTGGCAGCGAAACTGAAAGAATTAGAGCTGAACGACGTGCTGATCGTCACCAAAGAGGTTGATGAGAACTTGTTCTTGGCTTCTCGTAACCTGTACAAGGTTGATGTTCGTGACGTTCAAGGTATCGACCCAGTTAGTTTGATTGCTTTTGAAAAAGTTATGATGACTGCTGATGCCGTGAAACAGCTTGAGGAGGTGTTGTCATGATGCGCGAAGAACGTTTGCTAAATATCATTTTGGCACCTCACGTTTCAGAAAAATCGACGACTTCAGCGGAAGAGCAAAACACCGTTGTATTCAAAGTCGCTTTAAACGCAACCAAAGAGCAAATCAAGGCTGCGGTTGAAAAGCTGTTTGAAGTTGAAGTTGAGAAAGTCCGTACCGTTAAGGTTAAGGGTAAGACAAAGCGCACTGGTTTCCGCTTCGGTAAACGTAGCGACTGGAAAAAAGCGTATGTCTCTCTTAAAGAAGGTGCTGACATCGACTTCGTTGGCGGCGCTGAGTAACAGGAGGAATTGAACATGGCTGTAGTTAAGTGTAAGCCTACATCTCCGGGTCGCCGCCACGTCGTTAAAGTGGTTGGTCAAGACCTGTATAAAGGTAAGCCTTACGCACCGTTGCTGGAAAAGAACAGCAAATCTGGTGGTCGTAACAACAATGGTCGTATTACTGTGCGTCACATCGGTGGTGGTCATAAACATCATTACCGTATGATCGATTTCAAACGTGACAAAGACGGTATTGCGGCGAAAGTTGAGCGTATCGAATACGATCCTAACCGTTCAGCAAACATCGCTTTGGTGTTATATGCAGATGGTGAACGTCGTTACATTTTGGCACCTAAAAACTTAAAAGTTGGTGATAAAGTGCAGTCAGGTTCTGACGCACCTATCAAGCCAGGTAACACGTTACCACTTCGCAACATCCCGGTAGGTTCGGTGGTTCACGCTGTTGAATTGAAGCCAGGCAAAGGTGCGCAAATGGCACGCTCTGCTGGTGCTTATTGCCAGTTGTTGGCACGTGATGGCGCGTACGTAACTTTGCGTTTGCGTTCAGGTGAAATGCGTAAAGTCCAATCTGATGGTCGTGCGACTATCGGTGAAGTCGGCAACGCAGAACACATGCTTCGTCAATTGGGTAAAGCCGGTGCCAAACGCTGGCGTGGTGTTCGTCCAACCGTTCGTGGTGTTGCCATGAACCCGGTTGATCACCCGCACGGTGGTGGTGAAGGTCGTACTTCAGGTGGTCGTCATCCGGTTACTCCTTGGGGTACACCGACCAAAGGCTACAAAACCCGTAAGAACAAACGTACTGATAAATTCATCGTACGTCGTCGCAACAAGTAAGAGGATTTACCATGCCACGTTCTCTTAAAAAAGGTCCATTTATTGACCTTCACCTGTTAAAGAAGGTGGAGAAAGCGTTGGAAGCCGGGGATAAGAAGCCAATTAAAACTTGGTCCCGTCGTTCAATGATCATTCCAGATATGATTGGTTTGACTATCGCTGTTCACAACGGTCGTCAACATGTTCCGGTTTTCGTTTCTGACGAAATGATCGGTCATAAGCTGGGCGAATTTGCACCAACCCGTACTTATCGTGGCCACGCCGCTGATAAGAAAGCGAAGAAACGGTAAGAGGTAGAAAGTGATGGAAGCTATTGCTAAACACCAATTTGCCCGCGTTTCAGCGCAGAAGGGCCGTCTGGTTGCTGACCAGATCCGTGGTCTGCCGGTTGCTAAAGCACTGGACGTACTGGCGTACAGCCCGAAAGCGGCTGCTACTTTGGTGAAGAAAGTGTTGGAATCTGCAATCGCTAATGCAGAGCACAACGAAGGTGCGGATATCGATGAGCTGAAAGTTGCCAAAGTCTTCGTTGACGAAGGTCCAACTATGAAGCGCATCAAGCCTCGTGCGAAAGGCCGTGCCGATCGTATCTTTAAGCGCACCAGCCACATTACTGTGGTCGTGTCGGATAGCTAGGAGATAAATTATGGGTCAGAAAGTACATCCTAATGGTATTCGCCTAGGTATCTCCAGACCATGGAATGCAACCTGGTATGCGAATACAAACGAGTTTGCAGATAACCTGCACAGTGATTTTCAGGTACGTAAGTTCCTGACAAAAGAACTGCGCAACGCTTCTGTATCTCGTATCGTGATTGAGCGTCCTGCAAAAAGCGTACGCGTTACCATTCACACCGCCCGTCCAGGCGTGGTGATCGGTAAAAAAGGTGAAGATGTTGAGAAGTTACGTCAGCAAGTTTCTAAGCTGACTGGCGCACCTGCGCAAATCAACATTTCAGAAGTACGTAAGCCGGAGCTTGATTCTCAGCTGGTCGCCGACAACATCGCTGGTCAGTTAGAGCGTCGTGTTATGTTCCGTCGCGCGATGAAACGTGCCGTGCAAAATGCCATTCGCCTTGGCGCGAAAGGTATTAAAGTGGAAGTGAGTGGTCGTTTAGGCGGCGCTGAAATCGCTCGTACCGAATGGTACCGCGAAGGCCGTGTACCACTTCACACTTTGCGTGCAGATATCGATTACTCGACTGCTGAAGCCAACACCACTTACGGTATTATCGGCGTTAAGGTCTGGATCTTCCGCGGTGAAGTGCTTGGCGGCTTGCCAACCACTACCGAAGAGAAGCCAGCTCCAGCAAAACGCGGCAAAGGTCGTAAGTAAGGAGAAGCTAGATGTTACAACCAAAGCGTACAAAATTCCGTAAGGTTCACAAAGGCCGCAACCGTGGCTTGGCGCAGTCAGGTAACAAAGTCAGCTTCGGTACTTTCGGCTTGAAAGCAGTTGACCGTGGTCGTATGACTGCGCGTCAAATCGAAGCGGCTCGTCGTGCGATGACTCGTCACGTTAAGCGTCAAGGTAAAATCTGGATCCGCGTATTCCCAGACAAGCCAATTACTGAAAAACCCTTAGAAGTTCGTATGGGTAAAGGTAAAGGTAACGTTGAATACTGGGTAGCACAGATTCAACCTGGTCGCGTTCTGTACGAAATTGACGGCGTACCAGAAGAACTGGCACGTGAAGCGTTCCGCTTAGCGGCACGTAAACTGCCTTTCAAAACTACGTTTGTTACTCGGACGGTGATGTGATGAAAGCGAGCGAACTGAAAGAAAAAAGCGTTGAGCAACTGCAAGAAGAGTTGTTAGGTTTGCGTCGTGAGCAGTTTAACCTGCGCATGCAAGCTGCGACTGGTCAGTTGAATCAAACTCATATGATGAAACAAGTACGTCGCGATATCGCACGTGTGAAAACCATCTTAAACCAGAAGGCAGGTGCGTAATGGCTGAAGAAAAACGTGTTCGTACTCTGCAGGGTCGTGTTGTTAGTGACAAAATGGACAAGTCCATTACTGTCGCGGTAACTCGCCGTGTTAAGCACCCGGTATACGGTAAATACATTACCCGTACCACTAAGCTGCACGCTCACGACGAGAACAACGAATGCAAAGCGGGCGATACCGTTATCATTCGTGAAACTCGTCCAGTTTCTAAGACTAAGTCTTGGGCATTGGTTGAAGTTGTTGAGCGCGCGGTCGTTATCTAACACGAATCGCTGCACTTAAACGTGTACGTAAAAGGCTCCCCCGGGAGCCTTTTTTTTGATCTAATTTCGTTAACACTCCGTAAACAGACGGGATAAAATTCGTAAAACTATTCAACTCATTCGAACTGTTAGCTGAGCGGTTGCAGTAATAACTACAACAAATCACGGGAGAGTTCAGTGTCTATCAAGTCTTTCATCGATAAGCATATGGAAGTGCATAAGGCGGTATTTTTTGTTTCCGTCGCGCTCATCTTTATTTTTATTATTGGCACCTTAACCAACCTAGACCAAGCAAAGTCAGTATTTGATGCGGCAAGAAACGGCGTCACTCATTACTTCGGTTGGTTTTTAATTCTATGTGTCCAAATTTTCTTATTGTTTTCTGTCTATTTAGCGTTATCACGATTTCGCTATGTTCGCATCGGCGGTAAAGATGCGAAGCCGGCGCACTCATTTTTAAGCTGGTTGGCCATGTTGTTCAGCGCGGGTATGGGCATCGGTTTGATGTTCTGGGCGGTCGCCGAACCAGTCACTCACTTTGCTAAACCGCCACGAGGTGAGGCACAAACCTTAGAAGCCGCGTCGCAAGCGATGGACATTACCTTCCTTCACTGGGGGTTACACGCATGGGGCATTTATGCGTTAGTTGGTTTGTCGCTAGCCTACTTCACCTTTAACCGCGGGTTACCATTATCTATGCGCTCGTTGTTTTATCCCATTTTAAAAGAGCGTATTCATGGATTCTGGGGTAATTTGGTCGATATTATCGCCGTCGTTGCCACGTTATTTGGTGTCGCTACGTCGTTAGGTTTAGGTGTCGACCAAGTCAACGCTGGCTTGCATCACGTGGTAGGCCTGCCGCAATCACCGATGATGAAAATTATCTTAATTGCGCTGATCACAGCAGCTGCGACAGCATCTGTCGTCAGTGGCTTAGATAAAGGCATCAAGCGTCTAAGTGAGCTTAACTTACTCGCCGCTGCGATATTACTGATGTTTGTTATCGCTTTAGGTCCGACGTTGTTCATCATGAAGAGCTTTGTACAAAGTACTGGTCACTATCTACAAAATATCATCTCGCTATCGAGTTGGTCGCAAGCATACGCACAAACGACCGATTGGCAGTCTACGTGGACCGTATTCTATTGGGCATGGTGGATTGGTTGGTCACCGTTTGTCGGCGTGTTCATCGCTCGCATTTCGAAAGGTCGTACCATTAAAGAGTTCGTATTAGGCGTATTGCTGGTACCGTCAGCGATGACCTTCCTGTGGATGAGCGGCTTTGGCGGTAACGGTTTGTGGCAAGCCATTAACGGTGACGGAGGGCTTATTGAAATAGTCGGCAATGACTATGCCATGAGTCTGTTTGCTATGCTAGAGAGTTTACCGTGGTCGACGATAACCAGTTTCTTAGCGGTATTCTTGGTGGTTATCTTCTTTGTCACTTCGTCAGACTCTGGTTCTTTAGTGATCGATATGCTGACTTCTGGCGGTAACTTGAACCCACCTAAAGCACAACGCGTATTTTGGGCTGTCTTAGAAGGTGTGGTGGCAGCAACCTTGATGGTCGGGGGTGGCTTGAAAGCACTGCAAGCGGCTGCAATTTCAACCGGCTTACCGTTCACTTTGGTGGTACTGATCGGCGGTATTTGTTTGTACATCGCCTTGAAGCAAGATTACAGCACCAAGCATAGTCATCCGAAACTACAAGAGGACTCTCCCCATGTATAAACCAAGCAGTTTGGCACTTGCCGTAGGCTTGGCGGTAGCGTCGTTTCCCGGCGCTACCTGGTCGCAACAAAGCCAGCCAATGGAAGGCCAGCAGAGCGAGCAAGCGGCGTTAAAAGCGCAGCTATCGCAATTACAGCAGCAGTTAAATGTCCTGCAAGCACGTTTGGCTGAGTTAGAGCAGCAGAAGCAACTGCAGCAACAACAACAGGTCGCCAGTAGCGCCAATGATAGTGCAAACAATCAAGCGCAAAGCTCGGATAACACCACGACTAGCGTCGCAGCGAACCGTCAGCGTTCGTTAGATCAAAGTGATAGCGGTGTACAGGCACGTTTAGAGCAATTAGAGACTGACGTTGAGAAAGCACAGAACTGGCCAATTCGAGTTGGCGGTGCGGTGCGCTTTCAATATAGCTATGAAGATTATAACGAAGGCAATCAAGAGCGCGGCGGAGACCTTGATTTCGATATCTTCAGGCTCGATCTGGATGGTGAAATTGGTGACGTGATCCTGTCGGCACAATATCGCTGGTTCCAATATCAGGACGTGTTACACCATGCCTGGGTCGGTTATAACTTTACGCCAGAGTGGCAAGGACAGTTAGGCATAACTAAAGTGCCGTTCGGTATTATGCCGTATAACTCTCACAGCTACTTTTTTAACTCGACTTTTTATGTTGGCTTAGAAGATGAATATGATGCTGGTGCTAAGATGATTTATCGTGGTGACCAGTGGGACTTCGACATTGCCTTCTTTAAATCAGACGAGCAGGGTGGCGCAGACGGCTCTAGTAGCGACCGTACACACAGCTATTCTTATGACCCAATCGGTATTCGTTTACCAGGCGAGGGACCCTATGACGATGTTACGCAGCCTATCGGCGAGGGTAATAGCTGGGCGCTGCGGGGCGCCCGCACCATCACCTTTGGTGATGAGCATGATTTAGAGCTGGGGCTGTCAGGCCAGTACGGCAATCTTTATAGCGCCGATGAGAACCTTGGCAACCGTAAAGCTTGGGCCGGTCACGCGGTATACACGAATGGTCCTTGGGAAGTGATGCTGCAATACGCGGATTACCAATATGATATCGATATGGAGAACCGTGGCATTGTTGTTGGTGCTTATGCCTATGCCGATACCATCGCTAGTGAAGCTAAGATTTATACCGCTAACTTAGCTTATAGTATGCCTGTCGAGTGGGGGCCAATTACCAACGTGACGTTTTACAACGATCATAGCCAAGTCGTCGACAAGCGCGGCTATCGCGAAGACACGTGGATGAACGTATTAGGTATGGCGGTATCGTCAGGAGGCCTCTACACCTACTTTGATTTAGTGCGGGCGAAAAATCAGCCGTTTATCGGCGGTACGATGGCCAGTGATCAAGGTGAGGTGAATACCCGCTTTAATATTAACTTCGGGTATTATTTCTAACGCTTGAATAACTCAAGTAAACTTATTAAAACGGCGCTGAGTTAAGCGCCGTTTTTTTTGTCTAGCTCGTCGTTATAGGACTGGGTGCGATAATCAGTGGTTTTCTTGTAGCGCGGTAAATCTAAGTGTAAAGCCGCTTTAGCTAACAAGTGGGCGCTAATCGGGGCTGTGAGTAACAAGAATAACGCAATCAAAATAAAGTGAATACGAAAGGCTCCTTCCGCCACACTAAAGAAAATGATTGAACCTAATACCACGCCGCCCAAGCCGACCGTGGTATTTTTTGTTGGTGCGTGTAAACGGGTCAAAAAGTCTGGCAGTATTGCCAGACCCAAAGAACCGATGAAAGCAAATAAGGCACCGAGGCAGATAAAAAACGACGCTAACCAGTCTGCCCATTGTGGCAATTGCATGGATAAATTAGAAATCATAAAAGCCTCGTCTATTACTCAATAATATCGCCGCGCATTAAGAATTTGGCAGCGGCGACGGTTCCTACAAAGCCCAGCATGGCAATCATCAACGCGGCTTCAAAATAAGCGGAGGTGCCTTCTTGAATGCCAAATAACAACAACAGCGCTAACGAGTTAATATAGATAGTATCCAGAGCTAATATGCGGTCGGGTAAATGTGGCCCTTTGACCAGTCGCCACATATTTAGCAATAACGACAAGCTAAATAGCAAAAAAGCGAACTGTACTGCGTAAACTAACATCCGAAGATCTCCTGTAACTTAACTTCGTAGCGTTCACGAATCTCTTTGATCATGGCTTCCGGGTCTTTCACATTGAGAGAATGAATCAACAATGCCTTACGACCTCGAGTGATTTCAGCAGAAATAGTACCTGGCGTGAGGCTGATAGTGCTCGCTAATATGGTGACCGGTAACTCGTCTTTTAACGTTAATGGGAACTCAATTAACGCTGGCTTGATGCGGTGTCGGTAGCCAATGATAACAACTGAAATCTTGAAGTTGGCGATAACGATGTCATAAAAAAGCTGCAGCACGTAAAGAAAGGCCTTAAACGGCTTTTTTATCGTTGGATGGTCGGTTTTAGCGGGTTGCAAAAGTATCGGTACCAATAATGCAAACACCGCACCCAGCACTAATACGCCAGCATCCAATGAGTTAAAGAGTAATGCCCAGATAACCAGCAGGATCAGTGACAACACCGGTGCTGGGAATAGTTTACCGAACTGTCTGCTAATAACCATGAGTCGCAACCTCCGTTGTTGGTAAAACGGCTTGCATATAATAACTACCATCGACTAAGTCGGTCGCTAATTGCGTAGTGAACTCACTGATGGGTTGCGCAAACACCGTCATTAAAACCGAGCCGGATAATAGTAATGAGATGGCGACTAATTGCCCAGTTGGCGATTTACTATCGCCAGGCTTGCCTGATAGCGTGTGCCAAAACATTTTACTACCAGCGCGGGCCATGGTGATAATCACGACTAAGCTACTGACTAGTATTATTGGCCACAGCAGCGCGGTTTCATTACCCATACGTGCGGCTTCTAAGATAAACAGCTTGCCAATAAAGCCACTCAACGGTGGAATACCGATGACCGCAATAGCGGCGACAAAGAACATGACTGCTAGCAGACTGTGCTGCGCCATGCGTCGTCCTGAGACAATACGCGATGCCGTTTTACCGCGTTGTGCCGACATCACATCGGCGAGCAGGAATAACGCGCCGGTTATTAGTGTTGAGTGCACCAGATAAAAGAATACGGCGCTTATTGCTCGCTCGTTTGCGAAGCTCAGCGTTGCCATCATGGTACCGACGGAAATGACCACCAGATAAGCAACCAACATGCGTAGGTCGCGGCTTGACATGACGCCGATAGCACCAACGACTAAGGTGAGCAAACCGAGCACCCAGATCCAGTCGTTACCGACCATCGCTAAGACACCGGCGTTAGCGCCAAAAATCAATGTATATACGCGAGCTATTGCATAAATACCGACCTTAGTCATGATGGCAAACAGCGCTGCCACTACCCCAGAAGTGGTTGAATAGGCTTGCGGTAGCCAAAAGTGTAGGGGCAAAATCGCCGCTTTTATACCAAATACGACCAACAGCAGCAGCGCACCCGCTTTTGCGATCGCGGCGTCGTCGCCTTGTAGCAGCGCTACTTTTTGTGCCATGTCGGCGATATTTAGAGTGCCGGTGCTACCATAAAGAATGCCTAAAGCGATGAGGAATAATGCCGAACCGGCCAAGTTAATGAGTACGTAATGTAAGCAGGCGCGGATACGGAATTTACCGCCACCGTGCATGAGTAACGCATAACTTGAAATGAGTAGCACTTCGAAAAATACAAATAGGTTAAATAAGTCGCCGGTTAAAAAAGCGCCGTAAATACCCATCAATTGAAATTGAAATAGCGCCTGAAAGTGAGACCCCAGGTTATCAATGCCAAAGCACGCATAAAGCAAGACTGGCAAGGCTAATACCGCTGTTAGCAATACCATTAAACTGCTTAAGCGATCGACGCTGAGCACAATGCCAAAGGGTGCCTGCCAATTACCAAGCGCATAAACGATAATGTTGTGCTGTTGCACTTGCAGCAGTAAGGCAATACTGACCACTAATTGTAGCAAACAGGCGATAATACCAATGGTACGGCGTATTGGTTGCGGATTTTCGCCCCACTGCAAGAGCTGCAGCAAGCCGGCGAACAGCGGAATTAAAATGGGTAAAATGGCTAAATGCATCGGCCACATGATTATCGACCCTCCGTGTCGTTGTGAGTGTCTAAATCATTGACTTCATCGGTGCCTATTTCACCGCGAGCGCGAACCGCTAAGATAATTGAGTAGGCGGTCATAGCGAAACCGATAACAATAGCGGTCAGTACCAATGCTTGTGGTAACGGATCGGTATAACTGTCGCCACTACCTAAAATCGGATTCTCACCGATGACTAGACGGCCGGTAGAGAATAAGAATAAGTTGACGGCATAGGACAGCATAGTAATACCGATAACGATAGGAAAAGAGCGTCCTCGTAAAATCAGAAACACACTGCATGCGGTCAAGATACCAACAGTGATCGCGTATAGCGCTTCCATATTAGTTGCCCTCCTGCGTTGGGCGGTGACGCGTAGTCATCTTGCCAAAGTTAGCCAAAATCATCATGGTGGCGCCAATGACGGTTAAATAAACGCCAAGGTCAAACAGCAAGGCGGTGGCAAATTCGAATTTACCCACTAATGGCCATTCCAAATAGGTAAACCACGAGGTCAGGAAGGGCTTATCAAAGACCCAAGAGCCTAAGCCGGTTAAGGTCGCGATAAGTACACCCACCGACATTAATGATTGGTAGTTGAGGTCAAAGCGAGCCTTAACCCAATCAACCCCGCTAGCCATGTATTGCAAGATCATCGCGCTGGCAGTAATGAGTCCGGCGATAAAACCGCCGCCGGGTAAGTTGTGGCCGCGCATGAAGATGTAGACACCAACAATCAGCGCCATTGGCAGCAGCATACGTGCCACGGTAGTGAGCATCAGTGGGTGACGAATACGATGCCAAGGACGTCCGTCGACGTCGCTGGACGGCATAAATGGACGCAATTTGTTCAACAGTTTATGAATACCTGCTGCGGCAATCGCTAACACGGTGATTTCACCGAGCGTATCGAAGCCACGAAAGTCAACCAGTATGACGTTAACAACATTGGTGCCGCCGCCACCGGTTTTGGCATTGGCTAAAAAGAAATCTGAAATTGATTCGAACGGCCGTGTGAGGATGGCGTAGTTCAATGACGCGACCAAACCACCGATGCCACTGGCAATAATGACATCACGTGCCACGCGGTGCCCACTGGACGCCCGAGCAGTGCGTTGCGGCATAAAAAACAAGGCCAAAATCATTAATAAAATGCTGACTACTTCAACAATTAACTGGGTCATCGCCAAGTCTGGTGCCGAGAAGTGTGCGAACGCTAGTGATACCATCAGGCCTACTACCGACAGCATTAACAGCGCGGTTAGTCGCTGCCGATGGAAGATGGCAACGCCCATAGCGCCGACCACCAGTAAAATAGCGCCGACCATACTGACCATGTCTATCGGCAATTGTGGCCGGCTGCCGCCGAGAAAGTTAATTTCAGCCACAGCCGGTATCAGCATTAGCAATACGGTAACAAAAATTAACGCGAGATAGCGTTGTAATGAACCGGTGTCAAAGCGTTCAAAAAAGGCACTGGCGCGGTCGGTACTACGTTGCACGGCATGTTCGAACAGCTGCTTTGCGTCAATCGCATCGAATTGGCGGTTAAAGCTGAATAAGTGATGTCGAGATAGGTAAATGACCGCGCCTCCGACTAACGCTATCGCACTCATTAATAATGGCATGTTAAAGCCATGCCAAAGCGCAATATCTAGTTCAGGTAGGCGTAAAGTGACTGCAGCTACAGCTTGCATCAGCACGCCCTGAACTAAGGTCATCGGTAACAGTCCGATAGCAATACAGAGCAACACCAAGATAAATACCGGCAGCAACATCATGCGTGGCGGGTCGTGTGGTGTTTTCGGCAAGTCTTTCGGTTCGCCGTTAAAAAATACATCGTGAATAAAGCGAATTGAATAGGCCACCGATAGCATGGCGCCTAAGGTTGCCAAAGCGGGTAGTGCCCATGACAGTCCGCCAAATAGATGTTGCTGCACCGAGGCATCAAAGAACATTTCTTTGGATAGGAAGCCGTTAAACGGTGGAATACCGGCCATCGATGCTGCGGCAACCATGGCTACCGTGGCAGTAATCGGCATGTAGCTCAATAAGCCATTCAGCTTACGCATATCGCGGGTACCGGATTCATGGTCGATAATGCCGGCGATCATGAACAACGAGGCTTTAAAGGTAGCATGGTTAATAATGTGGAACAGCGCGGTAACCACTGCGACTTGCGAGCCTATCCCCAATAGCATAGTGATCAAACCTAAATGGCTAATGGTTGAAAACGCTAGCAAGCCCTTTAAGTCGTGTTTCAAAATGGCAAAGTAAGCGCCAACCAGTAGTGTAACCAGCCCGGTTAGTGTCACTATGTAGAACCACCACTCGCTGCCAGCTAATACCGGATGTAAGCGCGCCATTAAGAAGATGCCCGCTTTAACCATGGTGGCGGAGTGCAAGTAAGCGCTCACGGGTGTTGGTGCGGCCATGGCGTGCGGTAACCAAAACTGAAAAGGGAACTGTGCCGACTTGGTAAAAGCACCGAGTAACACTAACAATAAAATAGGTACATACAGCGCGTGCTCACGAATTTCGGCCGCGGCCGAAATGACGTCGTCAACTTGGTAGCTTCCGACGATGTGGCCTAATAATAAAATGCCAGCTAATAGTGCCAGACCGCCACCGCCGGTAACGGCTAAGGCCATGCGGGCGCCACGTCGTGCATCGCTACTATGGTACCAATAACCAATCAGCAAAAATGACGATAAACTGGTGAGTTCCCAGAACACCCACATAAACAACAGATTATCGGCCATGGCGATGCCAAGCATGGCAGCCATGAATAACAGCAGCGAGGTATAGAAGCGCGGAACATCATCTTTGCTTGATAAATAATAGTGGGCGTAAGCAATAATCAGCACGCCGATACCTAAAATTAATCCGGCAAACAATAATGATAAGCCGTCCAAGCGCAATGCGATGTCCAAGCCTAAATTGCTTAACCACGGAAATAAAAACTGTGGAGTTTGCCCAGCTAGCGTTTGCGGTGCGCTATATAGCAGTAACGATAATGCTGCCAACGTGGGTAACAGTGCCGACCAAGTGATAGCCGCCCGCGATGTTTGCCGCATTAATAACGGCAAGGCTGTTCCCACCAGGGGTAACAGTAAAATTAGCAATAAACTCATGGCAGTCCTTCTGTCATGGCACTCCAGACGCTAACGGAGTGAGCCGCGTTTACATTGCAACAGAGATGTATTGTCGAACTTAGCGATACTTACATTAACGTAAGTGCCGGGCAGATTTGCCCTCAATTAGGATACAACGGGAGGATCGGTCCAATAAGGCCGACGAGAATAGCGTGGTGATAACGTCCATAGTGGCGCCACCGCACGTACCGCCGCTAATAAACAGCAGGCTAAGCGTTGTGCGACGACATGTTGGAGCGTATTGTTTGGGACAGCCTGCTGTGCAACTAAGTTGTGCAGCGCCATAACCACCTCGATATTCGATAATTCAACTTGAATCTATCATTAGCCTTAACAGTTTGCCAACTACTACGATGAATTCCTTGGATAATAAGATAAACTCCGATACCATCTTTGAGTGTTCGATTACGCTTACTTTTGTGGGCAACACAGGTTGCGAGCTTAAGCCCACATTAAGTTAGACCACCGCAATAGTTACCGCGTGGCCGCAACAGCTTCATTTATTTCAAATTAGCCCTACCACCTGCTTTTTTTATCTGTTACAATTCGCCGCCCTTTTTAAAAGGGGAAAATCTATAAAGGCAGCACGACCCGAGAGGGTCTGTTTTTTTAACCAAGCGGGGCACTGAAATGATCCAAATGCAAACTACCCTGGACGTGGCCGATAACTCCGGCGCGCGCAGCGTACAATGTATTAAGGTTCTAGGTGGTTCGCACCGCCGTTACGCAAATATCGGCGACATCATCAAAGTTACTGTCAAGGAAGCAATTCCACGCGGTAAAGTGAAAAAAGGTGATGTTGTCAACGCGGTGGTCGTTCGCACCAAGAAAGGCGTCCGTCGTCAAGACGGATCGGTCATTCGTTTTGACCGCAACGCGGCTGTGTTGTTAAACAACAACCAACAGCCTATTGGCACTCGTATCTTTGGGCCAGTGACTCGTGAATTGCGCTCTGAGCAATTCATGAAGATCATCTCATTGGCACCAGAAGTACTATAAGGAGTCAATTATGGCGGCAAAAATTAGACGTGATGACGAAATCGTTGTCCTGGCAGGTAAAGACAAAGGTAAGCGCGGTAAAGTGCTGAAAGTTTTACCTGAACAGAATCGCGTAGTTGTTGAAGGCGTAAACGTTGTCAAGAAACACCAGAAGCCAAATCCGGCAATGGGTGTATCTGGCGGCATCGTTGAGCAAGAAGCTTCTATCCACGTTTCTAACGTGGCGATCCTGAATCCAGAGACGAATAAAGCAGATCGTGTTGGTTTCCGCTTTGAAGACGGCAAAAAAGTCCGTTTCTTCAAATCGAACAACGCAATCATTTAATTAACATTGGAGTTTTACGATGGCGAAACTGCATGATTTTTACAAAGAATCAGTAGTTCCTGAACTTGTTAAAGAGTTCGGCTACAACAGCGTCATGCAAGTCCCTCGGATTGAGAAAATCACCCTCAATATGGGTGTGGGTGAAGCTCTGGCAGACAAAAAGATTCTCGACAACGCAGTGGCGGACCTGGAAGCAATTTCTGGTCAAAAGCCGATTAAAACTGTAGCTCGTAAATCTGTCGCTGGCTTCAAAATCCGTGAAGGCTTCCCGATTGGCTGTAAAGTAACTCTGCGCGGCGAGCGTATGTGGGACTTCTTGCAACGTCTTATTTCGATTGCAATCCCACGTATTCGTGACTTCCGCGGCCTGAACCCTAAATCGTTCGATGGTCGTGGTAACTACAGCATGGGTGTTCGTGAGCAGATTATCTTCCCGGAAATTGACTTTGATAAAGTCGACCGAGTCCGTGGTCTTGATATTACTATCACCACCAATGCTGGCACTGATGACGAAGCTCGTGCTTTGCTGGCTGCCTTTAACTTCCCGTTCAAAAAGTAAGGTGTAGAGTTATGGCAAAAGAGTCAATGAAAATGCGTGAACTCAAGCGTCAAAAGCTTGCTGCTAAGTACGCTGAGAAACGTCACGCACTGAAAGCGGTCATTAGTGACCCGAACGCATCTGACGAAGAGCGTTGGGAAGCCGTGTTACAATTGCAGAAGCTTCCACGTGATTCCAGTACTTCGCGTCAACGTAATCGTTGTCGTATTACTGGTCGTCCTCATGGTTTCCTTCGTAAATTCGGCATGAGCCGAATCAAGGTCCGTGAGATGGCGATGCGCGGTGAAATTCCTGGCTTGAAAAAAGCTAGCTGGTAAGCCACGAGAGTCACGGGAGAAAGAATATGAGCATGCAAGATCCTATTGCGGATATGTTTACACGCATCCGCAACGGTCAGGGTGCCAACAAAGTGTCTGTGAAAATGCCTGCTTCTAAGCAAAAAGTGGCAATTGCCCAAGTGCTTAAAGAAGAAGGTTACATCACTGACTTCAGCGCTGAAGATTCAGTAAAACCTGAGTTAGAAGTTGTCCTGAAGTACTTTGAAGGTAAGCCTGTTATTGAGTCGATTGAGCGCGTGAGTCGCCCTGGTCTGCGTATCTACAAAAAACGCAACGAATTGCCAACGGTAATGGGCGGATTGGGTATCGCAGTTGTCTCAACTTCTAAAGGTCTGATGACTGACCGCGCCGCGCGTAAAGCCGGCCTTGGCGGTGAAGTTATCGGTTTCGTAGCGTAAACAGGAGGACGGATATGTCACGTGTTGCTAAAGCACCTATCACGATTCCTGCTGGTGTTGACGTTACGTTAAACGGTCAGGAAGTGACAATTAAAGGTGCCCAAGGCTCATTGAGTCAGGTTGTCCACGAAGCTGTTGAAGTAGTTCAAGAAGATCAAGAACTGCGTACCATTGCTCGCGAAGGCGTTGCTAATGCAACCGCTCAAGCGGGTACGGCGCGAGCTTTGTTGAACAACATGGTATTGGGTGTCAGTCAAGGTTTTGAGCGTAAGCTGCAGTTAATTGGTGTTGGTTACCGTGCGCAAGCACAAGGTAAAAAACTCAATTTAACGTTGGGCTTCTCGCATCCGGTTGAGTTCGAGATTCCAGAAGGTATCACGATCGAAACTCCTAGCCAGACTGAAGTCGTTGTCAAGGGCGCAAGCAAGCAGTTAGTTGGCCAAGTAGCCGCTAATATTCGCGCATACCGTAAGCCTGAACCTTATAAAGGTAAAGGTGTTCGTTATGCCGATGAGCAAGTGCGCCGTAAAGAAGCGAAGAAAAAGTAGGGTAATACGATGGACAAGAAAGCAGCTCGCTTACGTCGTGCTACTCGCGCACGTAAAAAGATTCAAGCGTTGGGTGCAAACCGCCTGGTTGTTCACCGTACACCACGGCATATTTATGCACAACTCATCGCACCGAATGGTTCTGAAGTACTAGCAGCCGCTTCGACTGCAGAAAAAGTGATTCGTGAGCAGGTTAGTAAAACCGGCAACATCGAAGCCGCTAAAGCAGTCGGTAAAGCAATTGCTGAACGCGCGATGGAAAAAGGCGTCAAAGACGTTTCTTTTGATCGTAGTGGTTTTAAGTACCACGGTCGTGTTGCCGCATTGGCTGACGCAGCCCGTGAAGCAGGACTTCAGTTCTAGGAGACGAACATGGCAAATGTAGAAGCTCAAAACGGTGAACTGATTGAGAAGTTGATCACGGTTAATCGTGTAGCCAAAGTTGTTAAAGGTGGTCGTATCTTTAGCTTCACGGCTCTTACTGTGGTTGGCGATGGCAAAGGTAAAGTTGGCTTTGGTTATGGTAAAGCTCGTGAAGTTCCAGCTGCGATTCAAAAAGCAATGGAAAAAGCACGCCGTAACATGGTTAGCGTTGAGCTGAAGGGCGAAACCCTGCAGCATCCTGTTAAAGGCCGTCATTCAGGTTCACAGGTATTCATGAAGCCCGCTTCAGAAGGTACAGGTATCATCGCCGGTGGTGCGATGCGTGCAGTACTGGAAGTCGCAGGCGTACACAACGTGCTGTCTAAAGCATATGGTTCAACCAACCCAATCAACGTTGTTCGTGCCACCATTAAGGCGCTAAACAACATGAAGTCGCCAGAACAAGTGGCGGCTAAGCGTGGATTGCGCGTTGAAGACATTTTGGGGTAGTGAGCAATGGCGAACAAGACAATCAAAGTAACACAGACGCGTAGCTCAATCGGTCGTTTACCGAAGCATAAAGCGACACTGCGTGGCTTGGGTCTCCGCCGCATTGGTCACACGGTTGAGTTGGAAGATACTGCAGCCGTCCGCGGAATGGTTAACCAAGTGAACTACATGGTAAAGGTAGAGGGTTAAGACTATGTATCTAAACACACTCGCGCCTGCACCTGGTGCTAAAAGCAGTAAAAAACGTCTCGGACGCGGTATTGGCTCTGGTCTGGGTAAAACTGGTGGTCGCGGTCATAAAGGTCAGAAGTCTCGTTCTGGCGGTACCGTTAAGCCAGGTTTCGAAGGCGGTCAAATGCCGATTCAACGTCGTCTGCCTAAGTTTGGTTTCAGTTCACGTAAGTCGCTGGTAACAGCCGAAGTTACGTTGAATGAAATCGCTAAAGTAGACGGTGATGTCGTTGATTTGGCAGCGCTTAAAGCAGCCGGCCTGGTACGTAAAAACGTACTTAACGTGAAAGTCGTCAAATCTGGCGAATTATCACGTAAAGTTAGCGTTCAAGGCATCAAGGTTACTAAAGGCGCTCGCGAAGCAATTGAAGCCGCTGGCGGCAAAATCGAAGGATAGTGCAAATGGCTAAACCAGGATTGGAATCAAAAAGAGCACAAGGTGGCTTGTCGGAATTGAAACGTCGCCTGCTATTCGTGTTGGGTGCGATTATCGTATTCCGCGCTGGCTCCTTTGTGCCAGTTCCTGGTGTAGATACCGCTGTATTGGCACAATTATTCGAGCAGCAAAAAGACACCATCGTTGCCATGTTTAACATGTTCAGCGGTGGTGCGCTTGAGCGCGCATCGATTCTTGCGTTAGGTATCATGCCTTATATTTCTGCTTCAATTATTATGCAGTTGGCTAGTGTCGTTGTACCTAGCTTGGCTGAATTGAAGAAAGAAGGTGAGGCTGGTCGACGTAAGATAAGCCAATATACGCGTTGGGGTACGTTAATACTCGCAACCTTCCAATCTATTGGTATTGCCACAGGCCTACCGAACTTTATGCCAGGCTTGGTCATTGACCCAGGCTTTGGCTTTTATTTCACGGCTGTGGTGAGTTTGGTTACCGGAACCATGTTCTTAATGTGGTTAGGTGAGCAAATTACCGAACGTGGGATTGGTAACGGTATCTCTATCCTTATCTTTGTGGGTATTGTCGCGGGCTTACCGTCGGCAATCGGGCAAACAGCAGAACAGGCTCGTCAGGGCGACTTGAATGTCCTGTTACTGTTATTAATCGGTGTAATCGTGGTGGCGGTCACTTATTTCGTAGTGTTCGTCGAGCGTGGTCAACGTCGTATCGTCGTTAACTATGCTAAGCGTCAGCAAGGCCGTAAGGTGTTCGCTGCGCAAAGCACGCATTTACCGTTAAAAGTTAATATGGCGGGTGTTATTCCACCCATCTTTGCGTCGAGTATCATTCTGTTCCCGAGCACCATTGCATCATCAGTGGGTTCCGGTGACGGTATGTTTGCTGATATACTGCAGCAGATTTCGATGACTGTGTCACCGGGTCAGCCGTTGTATGCATTACTCTATGCAGCTGCAATTATCTTTTTCTGCTTCTTCTATACCGCGCTGGTATTTAATCCGCGTGATACAGCTGATAACTTGAAAAAGTCTGGCGCGTTCATTCCGGGCATCCGCCCAGGTGAACAGACCTCGCGTTATATTGACAAAGTTATGACCCGATTGACATTGGCTGGTGCCTTATACATTACCTTTGTCTGTCTGATTCCTGAGTTCATGATGATCGGCTGGAACGTACCTTTCTATTTTGGTGGTACATCTTTGCTAATTATTGTTGTAGTCATTATGGACTTTATGGCGCAGGTGCAGACTCATTTGATGTCTCATCAATATGATTCTGTTCTGAAGAAAGCTAATCTGAAAGGCTACGGCCGCTAGGGTTAGAAACGTACGGAGAGTAGCAATGAAAGTTCGTGCTTCCGTGAAGAAAATCTGCCGTAACTGTAAAGTGATCAAGCGCAACGGTGTTGTGCGAGTCATCTGCAGCGACGCTAAGCACAAGCAGCGGCAAGGTTGATTCGAAGGCAAAGTCCGTAACCCGTTAACGGTTGCGGACTTTGAAAATTTGCAATCTGGTAACCGGTTGAGTATCCTAACGGGCTTTTCGACTGGTGCCCTTTAACTATAGGAGACGTGTTAGTGGCCCGTATCGCTGGCATTAACGTTCCTGACAATAAACATGCGGTCATTGCTTTGACTGCAATTTATGGTATCGGCTTAACCCGTTCTAAGCACATCTTAGAAGCTGTGGGTATTGCTGAAAATACTACCATCGGTTCATTGTCAGAAGAAAAACTGGATTCACTTCGTGAAGCTGTAGGCAAATTCGCTGTCGAAGGCGATTTACGTCGTGAAGTATCAATGAATATCAAACGCTTGATGGACCTAGGTTGTTTCCGTGGTCTTCGTCATCGCCGTAGCTTGCCTTTACGTGGGCAGCGCACTAAAACCAATGCGCGTACCCGTAAAGGTCCGCGTAAGCCCATTAAGAAGTAAGGGGGAGTGAGACATGGCTAAAACACCAACTCGTTCTCGGAAACGCGTTAAAAAGCAAGTCGCAGACGGCATGGCTCATATTCATGCGTCTTTCAACAACACTATCGTTACCATCACTGATCGTCAGGGTAACGCACTAGCATGGGCAACAGCCGGTGGTTCAGGTTTCCGTGGTTCACGGAAGTCAACGCCATTCGCTGCTCAGGTAGCTGCGGAACGTGCGGGCGAGATGGCGAAGGAATACGGATTGAAAAATCTGGAAGTGTTTGTCAAAGGTCCCGGTCCAGGTCGTGAATCATCGATTCGTGCACTGAACGCTGTCGGTTACCGCATTACAAACATTACTGATGTGACACCGATTCCTCACAACGGTTGTCGTCCGCCGAAGAAACGTCGCGTTTAAGGCGTGAATCGATAGTTGGAGAAAGATCATGGCAAGATATTTGGGTCCAAAACTCAAGCTTAGCCGCCGCGAAGGTACAGACCTGTTCCTGAAAAGCGGCGTTCGCGCAATCGATTCAAAATGTAAAATCGAAACTGCGCCAGGTCAGCACGGTGCGCGTCGTAGCCGCCTGTCTGACTACGGTCTGCAGTTGCGTGAAAAGCAAAAAGTTCGTCGTATGTACGGCGTCTTAGAAAAGCAATTCCGTAATTACTATAAAGAAGCTGCACGACTGAAAGGCAATACTGGTGAAAACCTGTTGCAACTGCTCGAGCAACGTCTGGATAACGTCGTTTATCGTATGGGCTTTGCATCAACTCGTGCTGAAGCGCGTCAGCTGGTCAGCCACAAAGCTGTGGTAGTTAATGGCCAAGTTGTAAACATTCCATCGTTCACGGTTCGTCCGGAAGATGTAGTGTCTGTGCGTGAAAAAGCGAAGAAGCAGGCACGTATCGCAGCCGCACTGGAACTCGCAGAACAACGCGAAAAGCCAGTATGGGTGGAAGTAGACAGCAAAGGCATGGAAGGCCAGTTTAAACGTCTTCCAGAGCGTAGCGACTTGTCTGCTGACATTAACGAACAGTTGATCGTAGAGCTTTACTCTAAGTAAAGCTTAAGCATAAAGAGAGGACACAATGCAGGGTTCTGTTACCGAATTCCTAAAGCCAAGGTTAGTCGACATTGAGCAGATCAGTCCGACCCATGCCAAAGTGACTCTAGAACCTCTGGAGCGTGGCTTTGGTCATACGCTGGGTAATGCTTTACGTCGTATTTTATTGTCGTCTATGCCCGGTTGTGCAGTAACTGAAGTTGAAATCGACGGTGTATTGCACGAGTACAGCACCAAAGAGGGTGTGCAAGAAGACATCATCGAGATTTTGCTAAACCTAAAAGGCTTAGCAGTGCGTCTTGAGGGTAAAGACGAAGCAACTCTGACTTTGAATAAATCCGGAGCAGGCCCAGTTAAAGCAGGCGACATCACGCACGATGGTGATGTTGAAATCGTCAACCCGGAGCACTTGATTTGTACCTTGACAGGCGATACTGACTTGTCAATGCGTATCAAAATTGAGCGCGGTCGTGGTTACGTACCTGCGACAGCTCGTCAATCTGTCGAGGATGATGAGCGTCCGATCGGTCGTTTATTGGTCGACGCGTCGTTCAGCCCTGTCGCTCGCATTGCATATAATGTTGAGTCGGCTCGTGTTGAGCAACGTACTGACCTAGACAAACTGGTCATTGATATGGAAACCAACGGCACCTTGGATCCTGAAGAAGCGATCCGCCGTTCAGCAACGATTCTTGCTGAACAGTTAGAGGCCTTCGTTGAGCTTCGTGATATTAGTGAACCGGAAGAGCGCGAAGAGAAGCCGGAGTTTGATCCGATTCTGTTGCGCCCGGTAGACGACTTAGAACTGACTGTTCGTTCAGCGAATTGTTTGAAAGCAGAAGCTATTCAGTACATTGGTGATTTAGTACAACGCACCGAAGTTGAGTTGTTAAAAACTCCTAACTTAGGTAAGAAATCGTTGACTGAAATTAAAGACGTGTTGGCCTCTCGCGGCTTGTCTTTAGGCATGCGCTTAGAGAACTGGCCACCAGCGAGCTTGGTTGATAAAGACTAAGTCACCTTGGATAGAGATTTACTGAGAAGGGTATAGGTATGCGCCATCGTAAGAGTGGTCGTCAACTCAACCGTAACAGCAGCCATCGCCAAGCGATGTTTCGTAACATGGCTAGTTCGTTAGTTCGCCACGAGGTGATCAAAACGACTTTGCCTAAAGCGAAAGAACTGCGTCGCGTTATTGAGCCTTTAATCACGTTAGCTAAGCAAGACAGCGTGGCGAATCGTCGCCTAGCTTTCGCTCGTACTCGTGATAAAGAAGTAGTAGGTAAATTGTTCAACGATTTAGGTCCACGTTACCAAGAGCGTCCGGGTGGTTACACTCGTATCTTGAAATGTGGCTTCCGTACTGGTGACAATGCACCTATGGCTTACGTTGAGTTAGTCGGTCGTGAAGTAGAAACTGCGGAAGTTGAAGAAGCAGTTGAAGAATAAGATACGTTGAGTATCGATTAAAAAAGCCGGTCATTAGACCGGCTTTTTTGTGTCTGCTGTGGCGATAATGATTAGGGCTTAGTCATCGGCACTGGCATACATGGCCTCAAGTTCTGTCTCGCTGATGCCAACCGCATAAGCGATATTGCTGAGTTCAGATTGAGGTATCCCCGCGTTAATCGCGCCCACGAGTATTTCACGTAAACGTGCTTGTTCGCGCTGCTTGATGGCTGCGGTTTGCGCTGGATTATTTAACGGAATAGTCTCTAGGGCTCCTAAGTCACTATCGTCTTCTTGCCATAGACTGCTGACCGATTCGGCAATATAGCTTGCGGTTGCAGGAATTGCTTTTAACGCGCTAAGAAATATTTCACTAATTTTGTTGGGCTGACTGTCGGCGGCGCTACGTACAATTTCGTCGGCGAGGTCCGGCTCCGCATCAATAGCGACGCGCACGATATGCTCGACTTCTTGCGGTTGCATATGACTAGCAACTTGAACGATATCGTCGGCATAACTTGGTTCTGCTAAAATCGCGGTCTTTACTATTTCCGCGGTATCGGAAATACCAATATTCATCGCTACACCGATAACGTCTTGCGTTAAGGCTGGCTCAGCGTTAATGGCCGCGCTGATAATTTGTCGGTAGCGTTCGGGCTGCTGATGAAAAGCTGATAATAAAATTGCTTCGACATGTTGCGGGTAGTGTTTTAGCAAAATTCTAACGGAGCGGGTAATAGCAAAGTTTCTTTTATCGTAGTCACGAAACAAACGTAGGTAGGTTGGTAACAGTTTTTCGCTATCGGGATCAAGGTAATGATACGGTGTTTGATGTTCTGGCTGTTGGCCATTGGTGGAGTGATTATCTGGCAACGCAAAAGCTGTGCTGTTTAAGATAATGCTCACACTTACTGCAGTCAGCAATTTTTTCATGATCAAACCTGTCTCTGGCAAATCGTATATGTCGCCGATGTCTAAATCGTGCTTAGCGATCGATTCTAATTATGGTGGCTACGATATATTAAGATACGTAACCGTATCATGAGTTCATTATCTTTCCTTAGATGAGCTTAAAATTTCTACATTAAGTTTGCCTAAATGTAAACAGTTGACTGCTTTTGGGTGAAAAATAGCCGCTTAAAAGTTTTTTTTAAAAAAGCCCTTGCACCCACGCCAATGATCCTTATAAT
>NZ_AMRG01000007.1 GCF_000299895.1 Idiomarina xiamenensis 10-D-4 | reverse complement strand
AATCAATTGGTCGCAGGTTCGAATCCTGCACAACCCACCACTTCTTCGCGACATACCTGCATATCAAGTCCAAGCTGTCAGCAGTATTACAAATAGCCTTGAGTTTAGCGTATAATGACTCAATATTAAGAGTTAATGATTGCGCAGGTTAGTGTTGTAGTATGACAGAAATTCAAGTGGTTGATAGCCTCGACTATCATTTTCCAGCCAAGCCTAAACCGCTCAGCGATGCCGAAAAAGCAGATTATCGAGCGCGTATTAAATCGTTACTAGTTGAGCAAAACGCGGTACTGGTAGCGCACTATTATACCGACCCTGATATTCAAGCGCTTGCTGAGGAGACTGGCGGCTGTGTCGCTGACTCGCTGGAAATGGCTCGCTTTGGGCGTGACCATCAGGCCGACAAGTTGATTGTTGCCGGGGTGCGCTTTATGGGCGAAACGGCAAAAATTCTGACGCCAGAAAAAACCGTGCTGATGCCAACCTTAGAAGCGACATGTTCGTTAGATCTCGGATGTCCAGCCGATCAATTTTCGGCGTTTTGCGACCAACATCCCGAGCGCACCGTGGTGGTTTATGCCAACACGTCGGCTGCCGTTAAAGCACGTGCTGATTGGGTGGTCACCTCGAGTATGGCGTTGGAGTTAGTTGATCATCTAGATGCTCAAGGTGAGAAGATCTTATGGGGGCCAGACCGCCACTTAGGTAGCTATATCGAAAAGCAGACCGGCGCTGACATGGTCATGTGGCAGGGCGCTTGTGTGGTGCATGATGAGTTTAAAGCCAAGGCGTTACTTGACTTAAAAGCCGTGTATCCAGATGCCGCCGTGCTGGTTCATCCAGAGTCACCAGCCAACGTGGTCGACATGGCCGATGTGGTAGGGTCAACGTCGCAGTTGATTAAAGCCAGCCAAACGCTGGATAACGAGACCTTTATCGTCGCCACCGACCGCGGTATCTTTTATAAGATGCAGCAGTTAACGCCACATAAGCGGTTTCTAGAAGCGCCAACCGCTGGTAATGGTGCTACCTGTCGTAGCTGTGCGCATTGTCCGTGGATGGCGATGAATGGCTTACAAGCGATAGAAAATGCGCTAACCAACGGTGGTGAGCAGCATGAAATTCATGTCGACCCAGAGTTGGGACGTCAGGCGATGATACCGCTTGATAGAATGTTGGCGTTCGCCGCTAATCTGAAGCGCTAATAAATTTTAATTCATTAAGAAAACCGGTTCAGTGTTAGCTGAACCGGTTTTTTTGTGCCAAAAATCTGTTTTCCGCGTATTGATGATAACGCTCGTAGACGTAATCAAGACTTGAGTGTTGATGGCTTTTTATGCGTTAATGTTAGTATTATGTGGATTAATAGTCAGGCTTAATGAATAACTATGCTTGCGCACCAGTGAGGCCGTACCATGTCTTTATATCAGCATAGCGACGTTCGCGACAACTGTGGGTTTGGTTTGATCGCCAATATCCACGGTGAAACCAGTCACGGCCTCATTAAAACCGCTGTCACCGCCCTTGATCGTATGCAACACCGGGGCGGCATCAGTGCCGATGGTAAAACCGGCGATGGCTGTGGGTTGTTATTACAGTTGCCGGACAGCTACTTTCGCTATCTGGCCGAGCAGCAGCAATGGCAGTTAGGCAAAAAATATGCGGTAGGTATGATTTTTTTAAGCCACGATCCGCAGCGACAGCAACGTGCCATTGATGAAATTGAGCGTCAGCTGGCACAGGAAACACTGACGCTAGTGGGGTGGCGTGAGGTTCCCACTAACGCCGATGTACTCGGCGATATTGCCACACAGACTCAGCCCGTGATCCGGCAGGTGTTCGTATCGGCGCAACCGGGCTGGCGTAAAAAAGATATTGAGCGACGTTTGTACATGGCCCGGCGTCGTATTGAACAAGCCTTGAGCGACGATGACGACTTTTACATTTGCTCACTGTCTTGTCTGGTGGTGGTTTATAAAGGTCTGATGATGGCCGGTGATTTACCTGCCTATTATCCGGATTTGGCTGACCTACGCATGGAAACCGCCATTTGTGTGTTTCATCAACGCTTTTCCACCAATACCCACCCACGTTGGCCGCTGGCGCAACCCTTTCGTTATTTAGCGCACAATGGCGAAATTAATACCATTCGTGGCAACCGCCAGTGGGCGCAAGCACGGGCCTATAAAATGAGTTCGCCACTGCTGCCCGATTTGCAGCAAGCACGTCCGTTCGTCAATGCACAGGGCTCTGACAGTTCGGCATTGGACAATATGTTAGAACTGCTGTTGGCTGGTGGTATGGACTTATTTCGCGCCATGCGTTTGTTGATACCGCCAGCGTGGCAGGGCGATCCGACCATGGGCGACGATATGCGTGCTTTCTATGAGTTTAACTCGATGCATATGGAGCCGTGGGATGGTCCTGCCGGTATCGTCATGAGTAATGGCCGTCATGTCGCCTGCTGTCTTGACCGCAATGGCTTACGGCCGGCGCGTTATGTGTTAAGCAAACAGGGGGTATTGACGGTCGCATCAGAGGTGGGTATTTGGGACTACGGTGAACACGATGTACTTGAGAAGGGGCGTTTAGGGCCGGGCCAGATGCTCGCCGTCGATACCTACAATGGCCGTATTTGGCGCAGTCACGAAATCGATCAAGATCTGCAGCAGCGCCATCCATACCGGCAATGGTTGAATCAACACGTCAGGCACTTGACGCCGTTTAGTCAGTGTGAGGCCGGTCAGATCGGTCAGCGTTTGTTTGACGACCCGCAAATGAAGGTTTTTCACAAACTATTTCGCTACAGCGAAGAAGAATTACAGCAAGTACTAGCGGTACTTGCCAAAGACGGCCAAGAGGCTGTCGGCTCGATGGGCGATGATACGCCGCTGGCGGTGCTGTCGCAGCATCCACGCTTGCTCTACGACTATTTTCGACAGCTGTTCGCGCAGGTTACCAATCCGCCGATCGACCCTATTCGTGAGCGCCACGTGATGTCGTTAGCGACCTGCATAGGTCGCGAACAGAATGTGTTTAATGAAACCTCCGGCTACGCCGAGCGTGTGGTGTTAGATTCTCCCATTTTAATGTATACCGACATGCAGCAATTGCGTCAGCTGGAGCACGAACATTACGCCAGCACCACGCTATCGTTACTGTACGACCCGCAGCAGATCGATCTGCAAGGCGCAGTTATCAAGCTAGTCGAACAGGCGGTTGAGGCGGTCAAGGCGCAACGCGCGGTATTACTGATTCTATCTGACCGTGGTATTAGTCAGGGGTTATTGCCGATTGCTGCACCCTTGGCCGTGGGTGCGGTGCAACAGCGCTTAGTGCGCGATAGCTTACGCTGTGATTCCAACATCATTGTCGAAACCGCTTCAGCGCGAGATCCGCATCAGTTCGCGGTGCTCATTGGCTTGGGGGCAACCGCGGTATACCCGTTTTTGGCCTATGAAACGATTGAGCAGTTGGTGCGTCAGCAATATGTCGATAGACCGATGCGCGATGCCTTAAGTGCTTATCGCGAGGGTATTAATAAAGGCCTGCTGAAAATCATGTCGAAGATGGGCATCGCTACGGTCGCGAGTTACCGTGGTTCATCGCTATTTGAGGTGATAGGCCTCAACGACGAGGTCTGCGAGCTGTGCTTTGCGACCCTGGCACGCCGCGTTAACGGCGCTGGCTTTAGCGACTTGCAGCAAGATAGCTTACGTGTGGCGCGGCAGGCATGGTTAAAACGGCGTCCGTTAGTGCAGGGCGGGCTATTAAAGTACGTGCACGGTGGCGAATATCATGCCTACAACCCGGATGTCGTGACTAGCTTACAGCAGGCGGTCATTAGTAACGATAAAGACGCTTATCAGCGTTTTGCTAACCATGTCAATCAGCGCCCTATCGCACATTTGCGCGACTTACTTAAGTTAACCCCGGTGCCGACCGAGCAGCGGCCTAAACTGGATAACGTTGAAAGCGCCAGTCACTTGATGCAGCGTTTTGATAGTGCAGCAATGTCGATTGGCGCCCTGAGTCCTGAAGCACACGAAGCCTTAGCGCAGGCGATGAACCGCATTGGTGGTCACTCTAATTCGGGTGAAGGCGGCGAAGATCCGAAACGTTTTGGCAGTGACCGCAATTCACGTATCAAGCAAGTGGCGTCGGGACGTTTTGGTGTCACGCCGCATTACTTAGTTAACGCCGATGTCATACAAATTAAGGTTGCACAAGGTGCTAAGCCGGGCGAGGGTGGGCAGTTGCCGGGTGAAAAAGTCACCGCGGAAATTGCTCAGCTACGTTATGCAGTAGCGGGAACGACGCTGATTTCGCCGCCACCGCACCACGATATTTACTCCATCGAGGATTTAGCGCAATTAATTTTCGACCTGAAACAGGTCAGCCCAAAGGCGCTGGTGTCGGTCAAGCTGGTGTCGGCACCCGGCATCGGTACTATCGCCGCCGGCGTAGCAAAAGCTTATGCCGATTTGATCACGGTTTCAGGTTATGACGGTGGCACCGGCGCTAGCCCGTTAAGCTCGGTTAAACATGCCGGAAGCCCGTGGGAGCTGGGACTCGCCGAGGTGCATCAGGCCTTGGTCGAGAATCAGCTTCGACATAAGGTTCGAGTACAGGTGGACGGTGGCTTAAAGACGGGGTTGGATGTCATTAAAGCTGCAATTCTAGGTGCCGAAAGTTTTGGTTTTGGCACCGCGCCGATGGTGGCTTTGGGGTGTAAGTATTTACGTATTTGTCACTTAAATAACTGTGCTACCGGCGTTGCGACACAAGATGAAAACCTGCGCCGTCACCATTTTTCTGGCTTACCTGAACGTGTCATTAACTACTTTCAGTTTGTCGCCGAAGAAGTACGCGAATGGTTACAGCAGTTAGGCGTGACCGAGTTGACTCAATTGATTGGCCGTAGCGATTTACTTGAGCGCATTGCGGGCGACACCCAACGCCAACAACAAATCGATCTACAACCGTTATTAGAGGCTGCGGCCACGGCGTCACCGTTGGCTAAATATTGTGTCGAGAGTAATCCTCCTTATGACCGAGGGCAGTTAAATCAACAACTGTTAGCTCGTTGCTGTAGCGCCGTTGATAAGCGCGCTGGTGGAGATTGGCAATTGAGTATTCGCAACGATGACCGCTCCGTCGGCGCCGCGTTATCGGGCTACGTGGCTAGCCGTTATGGTAACCAAGGTATGGCAACAACGCCGTTAAAGCTGCGCTTCAGCGGTAGCGCCGGTCAGAGTTTCGGCGCTTGGAATGCCGGCGGTGTACACCTGCTATTGACTGGCGACGCCAATGACTACGTTGGCAAAGGAATGGCTGGTGGGTTGCTGGTGCTCAAGCCACAAGCCGGTGTCGCCTATGCCAGTCATCAGGCCATCATCATGGGCAACACCTGTTTGTACGGTGCCACCGGCGGCCGCCTATTCGCCGCTGGTTGTGCCGGTGAGCGCTTTGCCGTACGTAACTCGGGCGCCACGGCAGTGGTTGAAGGTATCGGCGACCATGGTTGCGAATACATGACCGGTGGCGTCGTTGCCATACTCGGTGCAACCGGTATTAACTTTGGTGCTGGCATGACCGGCGGATTCGCTTACGTGCTCGACGAAGATGGCAAGATGAGTGAGCGCTTAAACCCGGCCTTGGTGCAGTTAGAGCCGGTCCAGGGCGAGGTAATGAAAGAGCATTTACGGGGCTTGATAAACGACCACTATGAGGCGACCCAAAGCCAACGGGCACAGGCGATGTTGGCTGACTTTGAACAATATTTACGACAATTTGTGCTGATCAAGCCAAAGGCTGCCGATATGCGCGATTTGCTGGGGCATCGCGCACGCTCTACTGCTGAGTTACGGATACAGGTGATGTAATGAACAAGAACGTCTATCAATTTTTAGATGTGCAACGTATCGAGCCACCTAAGCGCGCCATTGTCGAACGGCAGATCGAATTTGTCGAAATTTATCAACCCATGTCGGCACCACAAGTGGCGGGACAAGCCGACCGCTGCTTAGATTGCGGTAATCCGTATTGCGAGTGGCAGTGCCCGGTGCACAATTATATTCCACAATGGCTGCAGCTAGCTGCGGCAGGGCGCATTATTGAAGCCGCTGAGTTATCGCATAAGACTAATAGTTTGCCCGAAGTTTGTGGCCGAGTTTGTCCGCAAGATAGGCTCTGTGAGGGCGCTTGCACACTTAATGATGAGTTTGGTGCGGTGACTATCGGTAGCATTGAAAAGTACATTACCGATGAAGCTTTTAAACAGGGCTGGCGGCCCGATATGTCGGGTGTGCGTGACAGTGGTAAACGCGTCGCTGTGGTCGGCGCGGGACCTGCCGGTTTAGCCTGTGCTGATGTATTGGTGCGGCAAGGAGTCAAGCCGGTAGTGTTTGACCGCTATGATGAGATCGGCGGTCTGCTGACCTATGGTATTCCAGCCTTTAAATTGGAGAAATCGGTGTTGCAACGCCGACGTGAGATTTTTACCGAAATGGGCATCGAATTTCGCCTCAATACCTGTGTCGGCGATGACATCGCTTTTGAGCATTTGCTCAATGATTACGATGCGGTATTTCTTGGTTTAGGTACCTATCATGCCATTGACGGACAGTTGGCTGGGTTGGATACGCAAGGGGTTTATCAGGCTTTACCTTATTTAATTGCTAATACACAGCACTTAATGGGTGTTGAGCAGCCGCGCCATCGTTTTATCGATTTAGCCGATAAGCGCGTGGTGGTGTTAGGTGGCGGTGATACGGCGATGGATTGTATGCGCACCGCAATACGGCAAGGCGCCGCCGAAGTCACTTGTGCTTATCGTCGTGACGCCGAGAATATGCCGGGTTCGCGGCGCGAAGTAGAGAACGCTAAAGAAGAGGGCGGACGCTTTATTTTCAATTGCCAACCGTTGGCGATTGAAGCGCATGCAGATGGCCGGGTCAGCGGTGTGCGGATGGTCAAAACCGAGCTCGGACCTGCCGATGCGCAGGGGCGTAAACGGCCTCAACCGATAGCTGATAGCGAGTATATCGAAGCCGCCGATGCGGTCTTGATCGCTTTTGGCTTTCAGCCCGACCCGCCAGCTTGGTTAGCGACTGCTGGGGTTGAGTTAACCGAGTGGCAGACTGTTGTGGCGGCTAACAACGGCGACATTCCGATGCAGACTGCTAACCCGAAAATTTTTGCCGGTGGCGATATGGTACGCGGCGCTGATCTGGTGGTGACCGCAATTGCCGAAGGCCGCGCTGCGGCCGAGGGCATTTTGACTTATTTGCAGGTTGACTGAGTGTGACCAGGCGCTACTTACTGTCGTCGCTTACTATCGTCGTTTAGTAATGCCGAGTAGCCTTCGCGGAAACTCGGATAATGTGGTTGCCAGCCACTGTCGCGTAAGCGTTGGTTACGGCAACGCTTGCTACCGCGTTTAGGCGGTTGTTGATCATAAATAATGGCGGCATCGTCGACACCAAGTTGTTCGGCTAACCACGCATAGACTTGATGATGGCGGCTAGGTTCGTTATCGCAAACATTGTAGCAATTAGCTGGCTGAGACAACGTTAACACGTGTGTTAAAGCTGAAATTAAGTCTTCGATATGAATACGATTGCTAAAGCCTGCCGGAGCGTGTTGCGGGTGTGTCGATGTGGCATTAGCGATGTTGTCGAGCAGGCGCGCGCGCTCACGCCCATAAATACCAGCACAGCGTAACAGGGTGTGCTGCGGTAAGCGCTCGATCAGTTGCTCGGCCTGACGTAATTGTTGTGCGTTGGCGTCGTCAGGCTGGGCCGGGCTCTGCTCGTCTACCCATTGGTCATCGCTTTGCCCATAAACCCCGGTGCTCGATATATAAAACACACGAGCTTGCGGGGCATATTTGGCTACGGCTGCCTGAATCGCTTGGCAGGGTACGACATACCCCTGTCGATAACCGGCCGCTGAATAATCGCGAGGGGTCAGGGTGACAATAATGCTGTGCGTGGCGCTGCTCAAATATTGGCCTAACTGTTCTTGCTCGCTTGCATCGGCGGCGACTAACTCGACACCATTAATCGGCCGCTTTTGCTGCGGCTGGCGACATAATCCACGAAGTCGCCAACCGCTGCCTGCTGGCTGCTGGCTGAGCCGCTCAAATAAACGGGCAGCGATATCGCCGTAACCGATAGCTAGTAGTTCTTTCATGATGATGTTTTCTCCTGCCGGTCATTATCAAACAGTTGCTCCAACTCGGCGCGACTGCGTAAACCGGTTTCGATGATCTTTTCTAAGTTGCCTTGGTGGGTTTGCATTTGCTGCATCATTTGTTCGTCATGTTTACGGAACAACGAGACCTTATGACTGGCTTCGGATTCGCTTAACCCTAAATGGCGTAACACGGATTCGGCGGCGCTCAAACTGCTGCCATAGAGTTCCCGGATAAGTTCAGTAACCTGATTATTATGCAAGTTAATGTAGGCAAAACGATTATGTACACGAGCGATGACGATTAAGCTGGGGAAATTTTCGGCGACCACTTGAATGATACGTTTGGTCGCTTGCTCATCGTTGATGGCGATCAACAACACTTTGGCGTGTTCAATACCGGCGGTACGCAATAAATCTAAACGCGCGGCATCGCCAAAGAACACTTTGTGGCCGAACTTTTTAACAAAGCTGATGTGGTCGATGCTTTTATCCAGCGCAGTGAAGCGAATGTGGTTGGCCGACAAAATACGTCCGGTAATTTGTCCGAAGCGGCCGAAACCTGCAATGATCACTTGCGGCTCGGTTTCCGGTGACTCGCTGTCATAAGCTTGTTGTGGTTGTTGCCGCTGGCGTTGACGTTGCAGTGCTTCCAGTAACATCAGTAACGGCGACGTGAATGCCATTGATAGACTGACGACCAAGGTGACGGCGCTGGCAAGGTCGGCGCTAACCACGCCGAGGTTTTCGGATTGGGTCATCAGGACAAACGCGAATTCGCCGCCCTGAGACAGCATCAGGGCAATGCGTAGGGCGTTGTCGGTACGTGCTTTGGCAAGTTTAAGCAGTAGTGCAATGACGCCGGTTTTAATAACCATTAGCGCCAATGCTAAGCCGATAAATAACAACGGCTGTTGCAGCAGCCGTGCGATATCCAAGTTCATACCAATGGCTAAAAAGAACAAGCCAAGCAGTAACCCCTTGAAGGGTTCAATGTCGGTGGCGAGCTGATGACGAAAACTCGAGTTAGCCAGTAAAATACCGGCGGTAAAGGCGCCGAGGCCCATTGATAAGCCGGCATGCTCCATGGCTAACGCCGTACCGAGCACGATAACCAGCGCCAGTGCGGTCATGATCTCGCTACTGCCCCAGTGAGCCACGGCTTTGAGTACGGGGTTGATCAAATAGCGACCAGCCACTAACACCGCCACCACTGCCACCACACCGTACCACCAAGGTACGCTTTCTACCGGCGTGCGACCGGCCATAGCCTGCACCATCAACAGCAGTGGAATGACGGCTAAATCTTGCATTAACAGGATGGCAAAACCTTTGCGTCCATCTTGCGTGTTTAATAGCGCGCGTTCTTCGAGTAACTGCACTGCAAATGCGGTAGAGGAAAGCGCTAGCGCGCAGGCCACTGCGAGTAATGGACTTAGTGTTTGATGAGAAAATAGCCACAGCGGTAAGAAAATCAAACCGGCGCAGAGTAGTAACTGACCACCACCCAGACTTAAAATTACGCCTTTCATGCGCCACAATTTATCGGGGTTAAGCTCCAAGCCGATGACAAATAGCAGTAACACTACGCCGATTTCGGCAATGTGCATCAGTTGATAGGGGCTTTGTTCAATACCGATAACGTCTGGACCCAGCACCACGCCGGCTACTAAATACCCTAAAATCGCGCCTAACCGTAAGCGCTTAAACAGCACTACGCCAATGACAGCGGCGCCTAAATAAATCAATAATGTGAGTAAATAGTCCATAGCGATCAGTGCCGGCGGGTGATAGCCACATCATAGCGAGCTGTGGGGAGTTTGGCGAGGGCAGACTGGTTTGCACTAGGCAAAATTAGCTTAGCGTTGGGTCAAGGTCTATAGTCAATTTGGGCGATGTTGATAGGTGAGTCAGCGAGTCTTAAGTTATCAACGAATGGTTACCAAAGAACGGTTACCGGAGAATCCTGATGAAACTCGTCAAATCGTTGTTGATGGTTTTTCTTATTTTTACCGCTAACACGGCGGCCAGTAACGTCGAGCAACTCTCAACCAAAGCGAGTATCGCTAGTGCTTGTCTGACACCCGATAAGTCGAATAGCTGGCTTCTAGCTGATGAAGCTAAGCGCTGTTGTAAAGTCTGTCGCAAAGGCAAAGCTTGCGGCGACAGTTGCATTGCGCGCAACAAAACCTGTCGCAAAGGCGCTGGTTGTGCTTGTGATGGAGGGGATTGATAATTGCGTGGCGTTTTGTCGAACCCGAGGGTTCTCATCTATTCGTAACTGGCGGAGAGAGAGGGATTCGAACCCTCGATACGTTGCCGTATACACACTTTCCAGGCGTGCTCCTTCAGCCACTCGGACACCTCTCCGCTACGAGCCGCGTATACTAAGGGAAAGCGCTGTTGGGGTCAATGACTTTGCGGTGTTTGCTCATATAACCCTAACTTTTGTAAGGTTAGACGTTGGTCGAATAGGAATCTGTGTGTGACGGGGTAGATTAAGGGTTATGAATTTAGCCAAGTAAGCGACCGATTTATGTCTTTTGCAGACCATTATTTACCGGAATATCAACGTTCAATGTCGTCACCTGAAGCGTTTTGGCGTGAGCAGGCGGCGCGTTTGCCTTGGTTTGTCGCGCCGCAAACGGTGTTGGATGAGCAGCAACAATGGTTTGCTGATGGTGAGCTGAATACTTGCTATATGGCATTGGACTATCATGTCGAGCAAGGGCGCGGTGAGCAGGTGGCGTTGTACTACGATTCACCAGTGACCGATACGCGCGAGCAGTGGAGTTATCAACGTCTACGTGACGAGGTCGCCAAGTTTGCCGGGGCTTTGCAGGCGCAGGGCGTGGGGCGTGGCGACAGGGTGGTGATTTATTTGCCGATGATCCCGCAGGCGGCGATTGCGATGTTAGCATGTGCGCGTTTGGGCGCAGTACATTCGGTGGTGTTTGGTGGCTTTGCCCCACACGAGCTAGCGTTGCGTATTGATGACGCCGAACCGAAGGCCGTGATCACGGCTTCTTGTGGTGTCGAAATCGACAAAGTGATTGCTTACAAACCAATGGTCGATAAAGCCATTGCTGAAGCTAAGCACAAACCACAAGCGGTGATCGTTTATCAACGCCCACAATGTCAGGCCGACTTAAAAGCCGAATGCGACCATGACTGGCAGCAATTGATGGCAACGGCAAACGCCGTCGGATGTACCGCAGTCAACAGTAACGATCCGTTATATGTGCTTTATACCTCAGGCACGACCGGTAAACCCAAAGGTGTGGTGCGCGATAACGGTGGTCATGCAGTGGCACTTAACTATTCCATGCAGTATGTCTATGGTATGCAGCCGGGACAAACGTTCTGGGCGGCATCTGATGTCGGCTGGGTGGTCGGTCACTCTTACATTGTTTATGCGCCGTTGATCTTTGGGTGCAGCTCGGTGCTGTACGAGGGTAAGCCAATAAAAACTCCTGACGCTGGCGCGTTTTGGCGCGTTTGTGCTGATTATCAGGTGAAAGCCGTGTTTGCTGCGCCGACGGCGTTTCGAGCGATAAAAAAAGAGGATCCCCAAGGCGAGCTGATTAAGCAGTATGATCTATCTCAGCTTGAACGCATTTACATGGCGGGAGAGCGTTTAGATCCGGCGACTTATGAATGGACCTGTGAGCATACCGCTAAACCGGTCTACGACCATTGGTGGCAAACCGAAACCGGTTGGCCGGTCTGTGCGAACCCGGTGGGTGAGGCGGCGCAGCGGGTTAAACCTGGCTCACCGACGTTTCCGGTGCCGGGCTATCAAATTACTATTTTGTCGGATAGCGGTGAGCCGCTAAAGCCCGGTGAGCAGGGGGCTATTGCGATCAAGTTGCCGTTGCCGCCAGGCTGTTTGCTGGGTATTTGGCGCAATCCCGAACGTTATCATGACGGCTACTTAGCGGCGTTCCCGGGTTACTATAGTAGCGGCGATGGCGGTTATTTTGATGAACAGGGTTACCTGTATGTGATGGGGCGTACCGACGACGTTATCAACGTCGCTGGTCATCGCTTGTCTACAGGCGAGATGGAAGAAGTCATCGCCACTCACCGTGCGGTCGCCGAGTGTGCTGTGGTTGGTAGTTATGATGAGATTAAAGGTGAGGTGCCGGTAGCCTTTGTCATCATTAAAAACCAAATGGGCGTTGAGCAAGCGACATTACAGCAACAGCTCATCGAGATGATCAGAGCTGATATTGGTGCTATTGCCTGCTTAAAGCATGTCTATGTGGTTAACCGCCTACCGAAAACCCGCTCTGGAAAAATTTTACGCCGTGTTATGCGACAAATACTCAATGGCGAATCTTACAACGTACCGTCCACCATCGATGACCCTAGCAGTCTTGATGATATTGCCGCGGCAGTTGTCGAACGTAAGCAATCGGCTTAATACGTGTTAGCGGCGTTTAATACGTCGCCGACGATAAAAAAAGCGTGTAAATTTGTATTTGCTTTAAAGTGTCAATAAAAGCGTCCATAGCGGTCTAATCGATTCTCGTAAAAGCCCTGTCACACAACGCGTAGCGGCGTATAATACGCGCGTTCCCAGTCGACCGTAGTAAATCCCATGCACGATATACTGTCCATTACTTTAATTGGCCTAGCGTTGTTGGCGTTATTAGGCGTTGTTTTTGAAGAAGTCATTCACATTAATAAAGCCAAAGTTACTCTGTTATTGGGTACGTTATCTTGGCTGATTTTGTTCATCAATGCCGGAGGTCAGGGTGAGGCGGCAAACGCCATCATTCATGGCTTAAATGAGAGCTTGACGGAAATATCGCAGCTCTGGTTGTTTTTAATCGCGGCCATGACATTTGTCGCTTACTTAAACAAAAAGGGCATGATCCAAAATATCATTTATTGGTTTTTGCCTAAGCGCATGAGTGAGCGAAAGCTGCTTTTTATCACCGGTTTATTCTGCTTTTTGTTTTCTTCGTTGGCAGATAATATCACCGCCACTTTAGTCTCGGTAACACTGATACTGAGTTTGAAGCTGCCCCGTCGCAAACTCATCCGGTTTGCCGCGCTGGTCGTGTTTGCGGTCAACTCTGGCGGTGTGGCGTTGATCACCGGTGATGTGACGACCTTAATGATTTTCTTAGCCGGTAAAGTCAGCGTGGTCGACTTATTGGTGTTATCGATTCCAGCTTTCGCCGGGGTCACGGTGTTGGCATTGATTTTATCTCGTAGTATGCGTGGTGAGGTGGTTATCAGCTATACGCCGAGTTCGGCACGCGGTGTCGATGTAACCATTGCAGCGATTTTCTTGCTAACCATTTTATTAACGATTTTTGGTAACGCGATTTATCAAATACCGCCTGTATTGACTTTTTTAGCGGGCTTAGCCGTCATGTTCATGGTTGCTCGGGTGTTTGAAGATGATAGCGACGATGACCCAATTTTTGACTATATTCGCCTAGTTGAGTTTGAGACGCTGTTTTTCTTTTTAGGCATTCTATTATTGGTCGGTATGCTAAAAGAAATCGGTGTATTGGATAACTTGCTAGTGGTTTATCAAGTGTTACCGGTTGAAGGTGCCAATTTTGCTATGGGTATGCTGTCTTCGGTGATCGATAACGTGCCGTTAACAGCCGCGTTATTAAAGTCCGGCTTGGTGATGAGTGAAGGACAGTGGTTACAACTGACTTACGCGGTTGGCGTTGGCGGATCGTTATTGGTGGTCGGCTCGGCTGCCGGTATTGTCGCAATGAGTAAAGTGCCTGGACTCACCTTTGGTCGATACTTACGTCAGCTATTGCCGTTAGCCATCGCTTATAGTGTGGGCTTTATTGCTAGTGGTGTGGTTGCGGCTTGGTGGCTGTAAAACGTTTAAAATGATAGCAACCGATAATAAAAGAGCCCGCCAGTGCGGGCTCGATGATTGGCGCTCAGTTAGCTTACAGTTGGCTTTGTAAATACAAAGGTAAGCCTAACTTTTCGATCAAGCCCAATTGTTTACGCAACCAATAGGCATGATCTTCTTCCGTATCTTTTAAAATACCGACCAGCATGTCGCGAGTAACAAAGTCTTTCACCTTTTCGCAGTGACTAATGACTTCGCGTAAGGTTTTAGCATTCTCACGTTCCAGTGCCAAATCACCCTCGATCATCTGCGGTACGGTTTTACCCAAACGCAGTTCATGACGGGTTTCCATATCTGGCTTACCCTCCAAGAATAGAATACGACGGATCAGTAAGTCGGCGTGGCCACGTTCGTCGTCGACCTCATGGTTAATTCGCTCATACAGCTTATTCAACCCTAAATCTTCGTAACGACGTGAATGCTCCATATATTGGTCTATGGACGTCAGTTCAAAAGCCAATAAGCGATTTAAGTGAGTAACTACGTCTTTATCTATCTGCATGATTGGCTCCTTAAAGTTTGCTTTGCAAATAGGTTTCAACGCCCATCTGCTCAATTAAATCTAATTGCGTGTCCAGCCAGTCAACGTGCTCTTCTTGACCGTCCAAGATATGGTTAAGCATGTCACGGCTGACATAATCTTGTTGCTCTTCGCAAATCGCCATAGCTTCACGAATGGCGTCAATATCACTGCGTTGTAACTTGGCGTCTAAAGCCAGCATTTCTGCCGGTGCCTCGCCGATCAGCAGCTTGCCAAGCTCTTGTAAATTCGGTAAGCCCTCTAACAGCAAAATACGCTCAATGATGTCGTCGGCGTATTTCATCTCATGAATAGACGCTTTATAAATACGATCGTTTAGCGCTTGCAAGCCCCAATTCTGGTACATGCGTGCGTGCAAAAAATACTGATTGATAGCGGTCAGCTTATGCGTCAAAACGCGGTTAAGCTGTTGCAGTACTTGCTGATTGCCTAACATGATAAAACCCTATAAATAACCATAGATGCGGCTAAGTCTAGCACAGGGTATAGATATTTAAAGTCAATAATTTCAGTAGGTTAGGTTTATGATTATCGTTCTCAATACGATTTGGTAAGACGCTCAACCGGCGTCACTCGCGGAGAAAATATGAATAACAGCGTTTTCAACAAGATAGCGAAGATGAGGGATTAGCTAAGCTAAACAGCGGATAAGTAGGGCTAAACAATGAGCGATTAGAGAGCGGTTAGATTTTTACATTAACGCTATAGCGTTTTAAAGGTTAAGCGTAACAGACGTCGGTATCAATCAGCGATTCTTGTGCGAAACGCCGCTGCTTTTGCTGCAGCGCATCTGCCAGCACTTCTTTTGCACATTGCTTACAACAACCACACTGTGAGGCTACGCCGTATTGTTGGCGAAGTTCACGCATAGACGACAGGCCATCATCGACGGCTTGGCGAATAGTGTGGTCAGATACGCCTTTACACAAACAAACGTACATGCGAACTCCTCATTGCGTTGAATACGAATAATAATGGAAATGATAATGGTTATCAAGAGGGTTGATTTAATTTGCACTTCCTTTACCAGCCACATATAATGCGCGGCAACTCGGGGGAGTAGTCGCTTAACCACCTTGGTTAAGGTGTCTGTCAACATAGTTGAGCCTCAATGCTCATGGCAGCCACATCCCATTGGATTGACGAGACTCGAGACACGTAACCTGCACGCGGGTGGGAGTTATGTGTCTCGGTATTCGTAAATCCCACCCCGGAGTCTTTTCTACATGGAAGCGTTTTTATCTTCTACCTTTGCTGTAGCCATTGCCGAAATTGGTGATAAAACTCAGTTATTGGCTTTATTGTTAGCGACACGCTTTACTCAGCGTGGCGATCGTGCCGCTATTATCTGGGGCATTTTATTGGCAACTTTAGTCAATCATGGTGTGTCGGCATGGGCAGGACAATGGCTACGCGAGTTAATTCCCGCTGAATGGCTCACCTTACTGCTGGCGGTTAGCTTTATTGCGCTCGGTCTTTGGTTATTGATCCCCGATAAAGATGAAGAGGTCGACAAGGGCTTTTTCAAGTATGGCGCATTTGTGGCCTCGCTAGTCTTGTTTTTCTTAGCAGAAGTCGGCGACAAAACACAGGTCGCAACGGTGGTGCTGGCGGCTCGTTTTGATAATTATCTAGCGGTGGTGATGGGCACCACGATTGGTATGCTGGTTGCTAATGTGCCAGTGGTTTATGCAGGCAGTTGGCTCATGCAACGAATGCCGATGGCTATTGTGCATAAAGCCGCCTGCGCGCTGTTTATCTTGTTGGGTGTATTTACCTTAGTTGGCTACTATTGGTGGTAGCGACTAGCGCTGGCTAACGCAAAAACAGCCAGATGATATGTAAGCCAACGACTACCATAGCGAGTCGTTGGCGCATTTCGATATACCAATCGATGTCGAGCACACGTCTTTCATAAAAGAACCAAAATAAGTGCGCGGCAGCTAATACCGATAGTTGCGCAATGGGTGGTAGTAGCAAAGCCCCTGCGGCAGCGACAAAAGGCAATATCGCCAGCATCAATTGGCGTTGGCTATGTTGCTCATGCTTGCCGGCAATGGTTAGGCCCCAATGTAGACCACCTAAAAATGCCAGTAGCAGCGCGCTGTAACCACAAAACCATTGAAATGCGGTGCGGTATTGCCAGTCTAACAGGCCAGCTAATACACTCGCCATTAACGGTAACAAACCCAGTATGGCTAATTGTTGAGCACGAATGATAGCGAGTGTTGGCATTATGTTTCCCCTGACGCGAAGTTAGCTGACGGCCGCTGGCGCGACAAAGCCGCTGTATAAAAGATACAAGGTGTAAGCAATATAGCAACTTAACAGCAGCACACCACCGGTGCGATTAATGCGATTAGTGCGACCACCACGGCGTAGGCTTAAGACTAAAATCAACACAGTTAACACCGTCATTGCCAACCAATCACGCGATAAAATTAACGGCTCGGCATCAATCGGATGAATGGCACCGGCAATACCGACTACCGCCAGCGTATTAAACATATTTGAACCTAATACGTTACCCAGCGCTAAATCGTGTTCATTCTTGCGGGTTGCGGCTATCGCCGATGCCAATTCCGGTAGCGAGGTGCCAATCGCCACCACGGTCAAGCCGATGACTAAGTCACTCACGCCCAATGCGGTGGCAATATCTACCGCTCCCCAGACCAACATTCTAGAGCTGAGCACTAATAGTACTAAACCGGCAAGCAGCCAAAAAATAGCCGCTTTCATCGCCACTGGCGTTTGTTCCGCCGAGGCCAGCGTATCGGCTACCAGCGGGTCATCGCGGTGTTTCATGCCTAAGTAAATCGATAAACCAATGTAGGCAAAAAAAACGGCTAACAAGATCCAAGCCTCGAGTTGGCTAATCTGATAATCGAGCAAGATCCAAGCGGTAATACCACAAGCAAATAACAGTAGCGGTAATTCACGGCGTAGTACCTGCGAAATCACGGTAATGGGTGCTAGCAAAGCGGTGATACCTAAAATCAGTGCAATATTGGTAATGTTGGAACCGTAAGCGTTACCTAGCGCTAATGCTGGGTTGCCTTGTATCGACGCTAACGCCGATACCACCATTTCTGGTGCGGAGGTACCAAAGCCGATGATTAACATACCGATGAGTAGCGGTGACATGCCGAGTCGTTGCGCCACCGCCGCTGCTCCCTCGACGAATTTATCGGCGCTCCAGACTAAAATTACTAAACCGACGACTACCGCCGCAATTGCTAACCACATAGTTTGGCTTCCTATAAAAATAACTGTCGCCATTCTACTGATCGCGTCTTCTCTAGCAAACCTTATTGTTTTTCATTGCGTAATGTCAGTAAACTCAAAATCAGGCGATTTACAAAAGGACACCAGTATGAATCAAGCCGTGAAAGACTTACCCGAATTTGTGGTCGATGCGTGGGATTTCTCGCAAACGCCAGCCGCTAAAATTAGTAATGACCTCAATATCGCCGAGCATCGTTGGTTTCATTTTCAGCGCCATATCGACGGTTTGGAGCAGTGGTTGACCGAGCAGGGTATTCCAGAGCCGTTACGCGACGCCTGCTTAACCGAGGATACTCGTCCGCGCTATGACCGTATTGGCGATGGCTTCCTGTTAATTTTGCGGGGCGTTAATACCAATGCCGATGCGGAACCGGAAGACATGTTGAGTTTGCGCATATTATTTTATAAAGGCATGTTGCTGACCTTTCGTAAACGCCCATTTAAAGCCATCGAAACCGTACGTAAACGCTTGCATGATAGCCAAGGTCCCGAGTCGATACAGGATCTGTTGGTGATGATCATCGAACAATTGAACGTTCGTATTGACGAAATTTTAGATGTGGTGGAGGAGCGTTTAGAACGTCTTGAGGCCGATGAGCTTGATGATACGTCGGCCACTCAGACGGTACTAACGACCTTGCATCGACGCTTATTACGGTTGAATCGCTTTATTCGACCACAGGTGGCGGCGTTAGAAAAATTTGCCGCGGACGCCGGTAAGTGGCTCAACGTCGAGTTGCAGCAATGGCTGTTGAACGAGCGTGATACGACGCAACGTTTACTGGAATCGTTAGATATGATGCTGGAGCAGGTTTGGATGTTACGCGAACACATTCAACAGGCGGTTGCCGAGAAGATGAATCGTAACACTTACTGGTTATCGGTCATTGCCGGCGTATTCTTGCCAATCAGTTTTTTGACTGGCGTTTTTGGCATCAATATCGGCGGTATGCCGGGGGTGGAAAATACCGATGCGTTCACCATTTTCTGCTGGGTGCTTGGTGCTATCGCGGTGGTTGAGTTTTTATTACTTCGACGCTTACGTTTTTGGTAGGTCGCTTGTTTTAATCCAGTTCAATTCAGGTACTTAGCAGAGATACATAAAAAAACCACAAAATGATATTGATTCTCATTTATGAATTTGCAATACTCTTCGTTAATGAGAATCGTTATCAGTAATGCCTTGGCAATGTCATCACCTCTGACAAGCCCTGTGTCGTGCATCACTGGGTTTTCATTGACTTTCTTCACGGTTGAGTGTCTTTGGTCGGACACTCTGTTGCGTTGTTGTGTGTGCGCCCGCAAGGGCGCTTTTTTTTCCTGTCGTACTCACCGGTATATTGAAACGTCGTTTAATCGCTTTGGCTAATTCGCGTCGAGCGTTGTTATCGCCGTGTACCAAGCGAACCGCCTTTGGTAGCTGATTCATATTTTCAATATAGTTCAGTAAGCCGGCCTGATCGGCATGCGCGGAATAGCCACTGATGGTGTGTATCGCGGCATTCACTTGCACCTGTTGCTCCGCAATAGTGACCCAGTCACCGCGTTGCGCCGACTGAATCTGACGTCCTGGTGTGCCGTGCGCTTGATAACCAACAAAAAGCAAATCGTGACGAGCATCGGGTAGTAACGCTTGTAAGTAATGTTGGATGCGTCCGCCGGTACACATGCCACTCCCGGCAATGACAATGCAGGGTTCAGCAAACTGACGTAACCGATTGACCAAGCCGATATGTTGCTGATAATTACTAACGCGATGCAGCAATGGAAAGTTGAGGGGGTCGTCGCCACGGCGCAAATGTGCTTGCGCCGATTCGTCCCAATAGTTAGCTAAGGTTTGATACTGCTCGGTGATACGGGTTGCCAGCGGTGAATCTAACACCACCGGCAGCGCTTGCCATTGCGGTTGTTGCTGAATAATTTCATGTAATTCATAAAGTAGTTCTTGCGTGCGACCAATCGCAAAGGCGGGAATCATCACCGTGCCACGATTACTAATAGCCTGCTCGATAATCTGCTGTAGACGTTGCTGACGTTGTTCTCGGTTATCGTGCTGACGGTCGCCGTAGGTACTCTCTAGCACCAATAGATCGGCGTGCTCTGGACTTTGTGGATCGTGCACTATAGGGGTGTCGACGTTACCGACGTCACCGGAAAATACCACCCGTTGCTGTTGGTATTCTACCTCTAAACTACAAGCACCGAGAATATGCCCGCTGTCGAGTAGCCGAATACGCACTGACGGTAGCTCGGCTAACGCCAGCCAGCGCGCTGTCGGCAATGGACACAGGGCATGCTTTAACTTGGCTAAACAGGCTGCTGCATAGCTCTCATTGTCAGCGTGAGTCAGGTGTAGCGCATCGCTCATTACCGTCGGCAGCAGCGCTGCGGTCACATTGGAGCAATACACCGGGCCTTGATATCCAGCATCAAACAATGCTGGCAAACGGCCCACGTGGTCAACGTGACAGTGGGTGATAAATACCGCCTTGATACCCTGATGAAAGAACTCACAAGCCGCTGCTTGTTGTTCTTCACCCTGAAATAAACCGCAATCAATAAGCAGGCTGTGCTGTTGATAAATGTGCAGTTCGTGACAAGAGCCGGTCACGCCTTGTGCTGCACCATGGTGACTGATATACATGGTCAAACCTTCCCTGTTAGATGGTTCTGTTATAGTCTCGAATCATCCATTTCACCAATTTTACGGTATTAATTCCTATAATTAGCTTAGACTAGCGTCAATAAGAGGCGGTCGGGTTGTCCATCGACCCTATTGTCCGGGCTGCCTAGCTCGATGTTTTAACCGTTGTTGTCAATTAAGAGAGAACCATGTCCGATTTATCGTTGCTGGCCTTTATAGGCGTGTTATCTATCAGCTGTCAGTGGTTAGCCTGGCGAATGAAAATCCCGGCCATTTTACCGCTGTTGCTGTGTGGCTTAGTCATAGGCCCGGGCTTGGGTTGGTTGCAGCCGGATGATGTCTTTAAAGACTTGTTGTTTCCATTCGTTTCATTAGCGGTTGCGGTGATTTTATTTGAAGGCAGTTTGACCTTAAAAGTTGAAGAAATCCGTGGCCATGGACGTATGGTGACGCACTTGGTCAGCATCGGGATGCTAGTGACGTGGCTATCGATTATGGTTGCGGCCAAGTTTTTAATGGGTTTTGGCTGGGATATCGCCGCTTTATTTGGCGCGCTGGTGGTGGTCACCGGACCCACGGTGATCATGCCGATGATACGCTCGATCCGGCCGGTCCAGCGGTTATCCAACATTTTGCGCTGGGAGGGCATCATCATTGACCCCGTCGGTGCCTTACTCGCGGTTTTGGTTTACGAGTTTATCGTCGCCAGTCAAGATGTGGCGTTTATGCACGCCGTACAAGCTTTTATTAAAACCATCGTTGTAGGTTTTGTGCTGGGTTGGGGCGCTGCCAAAGCGCTCGGTGTAGCGTTGGGCCGTGGTTGGTTTCCACATTACTTGCAGAACGTGGCTACCTTAACCATCGTTTTGGGTGTATTTGCCTTGTCTAACGCGGTGCAGCACGAGTCGGGTTTATTGACTGTGACTGTCATGGGCATGGTGATGGCAAATACCCGTAACCTCGATATGGAAGAGATTCTAGAATTTAAAGAAACCCTTTCGGTGTTATTGATTTCGGCGTTATTTATTATCTTGGCGGCGCGTCTGGATTTTGCTGACTTTGATGCCTTGGGTATGCCAGCCGTATTCTTGCTACTGATCATTTTATTTGTCGTACGACCGCTTAGCGTCTGGTTGTCGGCAATAGGCACCGACTTAGGCTTTCGCGATAAACTGTTGTTATCGTGGATCGCACCGCGCGGTATCGTTGCTGCCGCGGTGTCTGCGTTATTCGCACTGAAATTAGAGCAGTCTGGTTGGGAGGGCATCAGTGGCATTGTGCCGTTGGTATTCTTGGTCATTATGACCACGGTTGTCTTGCAAAGCTTAACCGCTAAGCCGTTGGCGCGATTATTAGGCCTGCAAGAACCACCGGCGCGTGGCTTTTTGATATTTGGCGCGAATCAAATGTCGCGCGCAATCGCTAAGGCCTTACAAGATCATGGCGTAGCGGTGCGTTTGGCTGATACTAACTGGGAAAATATTCGCCAAGCGCGGATGGAAAATTTGCCGGTTTATTTTGGTAATCCAGCCTCGGAACACGCCAGTAATAACATTGACTTTACCGGTATTGGGCGGTTGCTAGTGATGTCACCCTATAAGCAGCTCAATCCGTTAGTGGCGATGTATTATCAGGACTGGTTTGGCGAAAACAAAGTGCATGGTTTGACCAGCGGCGAGCAAGATTTTCGTGCCAGCCATCAGCTGACGCCGAGTTATCGAGATAAGTTGAACTTGTTTGGTGAGGGGGTAACCTATTCAAAGCTGGCTAGTTTGCAATTTCAGGGGGCCAAAGTAAAAACCACACCAATCACCGAAAACTTTAGCTTTGTCGATTACAAACAGCAGTATGGCTCGCGCGCAACGCCAATGTTTGCTATTGATGGAGATGAACGTTGTTTTGTATTTACCAGTGACAAAGAGTTGCAACCACAGCCCGGTTGGCAGGTGATTGCAATGATTGCGCCGGAAGCCGAAAAGAAAACCAGCGATGAGTAAGATACGCATCTGTCCGGAGTGTGATTGGGTGGTTGAACTACCGCCCTTAGCCGCCGGACAGCATGCGTGTTGCCCGCGTTGCCAACATACCTTGGCGGTGTCTTATGAGCGGCCAGCGCAGCAAGCGATCGGCTATTCGATAGCCGGTTTGGTGTTGTTTTTGTTGGCCTTACCTTATCCATTTGTCAGTTTTGCGGTGCGCGGTATTCAAGAACAAATCGTGTTGTTGGATACGGCGTTAAGCCTACTACAGCGTCAGGAAATTTGGCTGGCGCTAGTCATTGCCTTGACGGTGGCGGTGATTCCTGCGTTGTTCTTGGCTGCCACGCTATATGTGCACAGCGCCTTGCTGTTTGGCAGGCAATCAAACGCTGTGAGCTGGCCTTTTTTAGCCGGTACTACCCGCGCGTTAGCACATATGAAGCCATGGATGATGGCTGACGTATTTTTATTGGGTGCGTTGATCAGCCTAACCAAAATCTCCTCCAGCGCCGACATTCATTTAGGCCCATCATTCTGGCCTTATTGTGGCTTTGCGGTGTTAGTGCTTTGGGTTGCTAACCACATTGATTACGATTGGCTATGGCGGCGTATTAAACCCAATTATCGCTTTAATGCCGATATTCAGGTGGGACGAACCGCTGCCGAACAAGATTATTTGAGTTGCCACACTTGTCAGGCGATCAACCATAAGCAGCGTCAGTATTGTCGTCGTTGCGGCGAGAACCTTAACTTTAGCCGTTGGCGCGACCAACGTCTTACGCTGGCACTGCTGGTTGCCGCCAGCATTTTGTATATACCGGCAAATCTGTTCACTATGATGGAAACGGTTAACTTTAACAGTAGTACTCAGTCGACAATTTTAAGTGGTGTGATTCAGCTGTGGCAGAATGGTGAACAACCCATCGCCGCCATCATTTTTTTCGCTAGTATCGTGGTGCCGGTGGCTAAAATTGCGGTATTGTTTGCCTTACTATTTGCCAATCGCTTTTTACCGCAAGGCGCGGAAAAGGCGCGTACTAGACTCTATCGGGTGACCGATTTTATTGGTCGCTGGTCGATGATTGATGTGTTTGTGGTCGCCATTTTGGTGGCGCTGATACATGCCGGTACTGTCATGGCTGTTTATCCGGGTGCCGCCGCTGCGGCATTTGCCGGCGTGGTGATTTTGACCATGTTTGCCGCGATGAGTTTTGATAGCCGTTGGATATGGCAACAAACCAAGCAAAAGGAACGCATAGGTGGATAAAGCGCTAACAAAAAAGACGCGGTGGTTTTCGCCGATATGGTTAGTCCCAGCCGTCGCGGTTGCTGTCGCGATATGGATGTTAATGACCAATGAGGCTGGCAAGGGTCCTGAAATTACCGTCGACATGGAAACCGCCGAGGGCATCGAAGTCGGTAAAACCTTAGTGAAGGTGCGCAACGTTGAAGTCGGCCGTGTGGATGCCGTGAATCTGTCGGAAGATTTGTCGCACGCCGTAGTGACCATCAGCATGCAGTCAGATACTGAACGAATGCTTAATAGTGATACCGAATTGTGGGTGGTAAAACCTCGTGTCGGTCGTGATGGTGTTAGTGGCTTAAGTACTATTCTCTCGGGGGCTTATATTCAATTACAGCCGGGTAGTAGTGACGATGAACAGCGGCATTTTGTCGCCCTCACCGAGCCGCCAGTAGCGCCCAAAGACGCGCCGGGCGTACGTATTGAATTGACCAGTGAACGGGCTGGCGCGCTGGGGGCTGGCGATTCAATCAGTTATCGCGGTTTGGTGGTTGGCCAAGTTGAGAAAATGAACTTCGATATAGCGTCTCGCGAAGTCAGTTATGATGCCTTTATTCGTGCGCCATATCACAAATTAGTGACTGATAACGTACGTTTCTGGAATGAAAGTGGTATTTCGTTGAGTGTCGGCTCACGCGGCGTAAAAGTCGACTTGGGATCGATTGAAGCACTGCTCGGAGGCGGCGTAACCTTTGATGTCATTGACGACCAACCCGCCGGTGAAGTGGTTACCGATGGTCATAGTTATCCGTTATTTGATGATAAAGAAACCGCCATTCAGCAAGGCTACAACCGAGGTATTGATTATGTGCTGTTTACCGATGAGAGCATCAGCGGATTAGAGGTGGGTGCGCCCATCGAGTACCGTGGTTTACGTGTTGGAACGGTAACCGCGGTGCCGTATAAATATCACCCGCAAGATGGCGACGGGCTGCCCATGCGGCATATTCCGATTAAGCTACGTATCGAACCCGATCGGTTAAAAGGATTGGTGTCTGACACCTCGTTAGATAACTGGCAAAACGAAATGCAAACCTTGTTTGACGATGGCTTAAGAGCCTCGCTGCGGGCTGGTAACCTATTGACCAATGTGATGTATATCGACCTCAATTTTTATCCTGAGCGACCCACCATCAATCAACAGGATGAGTTTGATGAGTTACCGGTGTTCCCATCGGTGGTTAGCGACTTCGCTCGCATTGAGCAAAAAATTTCGCAGTTATTAGATAAGTTCAACGAATTACCGATAGAGCCCGTTTTGACGCAATTAGAGGGTACTTTGGGTGAATCAACGGGAGCGTTAAAGGAGTTCAGCAAAGTCGCCGCATCTCTTGAGCAACTGTTAGGGCAAGACGATACACAGGCGTTACCGGGCGGTTTACGACAGACGCTAGAGCAGTTGAATAAGACGTTGGCGGACTTCCAAGGTAATGGCGGTACTTATCAGCAGTTAAACGATAGTTTGCAGCAGCTAAATCACTTGCTACGTGATGTGCAGCCATTAATTGATACCCTGAACGAACAGCCAAACGCACTAATTTTTAACAAGGCCGAAGCGGGTGATCCGCAACCGAGGGCAAACCATGATTAAACAGCTAAGCATTTGGACACTTATCGTGCTGCTAAGTGCATGTGCGAGTCAACCACAACCGCAGCAGCGTTATCGCCTACCTCACTTGGCCACGGCTAGCGATTTTCACTGTACATCAGGGCAGCGTCAGGTGCAGGTTAGTGGCTTTTTGAATCGCTCGGGGCTGGTGTTGCAAACTTCCGATAATCAATGGCATACCGCTCGACAGCACCTTTGGATCGAGCCGTTACAAGTGCAATTGCAAGAGAGCTTAGCGCGTATGCAGGTACGCGGTGACGAAGCTTGTCAGCAACCATTGCTGCTGACCATTACCGCATTTTATGGTGATGCCGACGGGCAGGCGGTGGTGGCAGGTTATTGGCAGTCGGGGCAAGAGCGAGGCGAGTTTTACCAGACTCAGGCGTTGGCTGACGATGGCTATGACGCCCTAGTAACCGCTCTAGACCAAGCTTGGACAGAGACCTTGACCGATTTAATGGCAACTTTAGCAGACACTTAATGACAGTTTGATGTCGGCTTAACGATATTTGAATGACGACAGTTGATCCAAATTTACGTTATTATACGTACACCCTTGTATGTATACTCGAAGTTTAGGAGACTTGCTGTCGTGAAACGGGTAAAAGGATTCCGTACACTGTTTACTGCCGCTGCCTTGGCATCAGCGTCGTTAGCTGTAAGTGGGTTAGCGCAAGCTGATGAAATTCAATTGGGTGGCTTTTACTCACCGGCACAAATCGCTGGTGCTCGGCTTGGCTATCGTTTTGATGCACTACCGCTGGAACTACCAGATTGGACCGGTAAGCCTAAAATCTTTTTTGAGGGCTCACTAAATAGTTGGTATGACCATCACCGTAATGGTCGCACTATTACCGCTGTTGCGATGAGTCCAGTGTTTCAGTGGCAAATCAGCGATGAGGGCGACCCGGTGTTTATTGAGGCGGGTATTGGTGCAACCTTAATCGATGGCACTCGCATTCGCGGTCGTGATTTGTCCAGCCACTACCAATTTGAAGATCGCATCGGTATAAGTTGGCAATATGACCCAGTCAGTAAAGCGCGTTTGACCTTGAGTTACTTCCACTACTCAAACGCTGACTTGCAAACGCCCAACGATGGGCTCGATTTTGTCGCACTGAATTGGAACTATCCGCTATAAATTAGCGTGTTAGAGATGCTTGGGAGATGGTGTTAAAAACGCCACTCCCATTGCGCATACGCACTGTATTCAGTGTCATACTGCTGGCGCGCATCTTGTTCTTGATAAGCCTGCACAGAAATGTTCAACAAGCCGCCAAACAATGGTTGACGTCGACTTAAATCGATTTGCTTGCGCTCTGTCGCACGGTCGTAATAGGGATGACCACCTAATAGCGGTTGACTGTCATCGCGATTAAAATTAATTTTCCGTAGTTTCAATGACCAGCCCGCACCGCTCGCGTCATACCAGCGTAAGCCCATGACGTGTGCTTTGCTGTCCGTGTCGTAAGTGCTACCAATGGCGCGGCCAAAACGGCGATACCCTTGTTCGTAATCCTCATGCTCATAAAAGCAATTGCCGGCTTGGCTTTGACTGTCGACACACTTGGCTTGGCTGTCGCTAATTTCAAAAAACCAAGTCAGATGATAGTCACGACTGCCGAGTTGCCACTCAGTACCCGCCAGCCACGCATTACCACTGCTTAAACTGTCACTATTATCGGTGGCGACTTCGCCGTAAATGGCGGTATTGCCGTGCCAAGCGGGCAGGCTAATACGAATGTCAGCGCTAGCTAAGCGGTTAGAGTCGATACTTTCGCGAACTAGCTCATTGTTGCCTGGCATGCGGGTGAGCTTATCACCGCCGAACTGTTCGGTTTGATTGAGGCCAATTTCGACCGCTGGGTGAGGCCGAAACGATAACCGTGCTCCCCATAAATAACTGTCATCGATGGGGTAAGCATTCTCCATACGACCAACGAACGCGGTAAAATTGAGCGGCCCAAGCCACGATAAAACGGGAAAGTCGATGGGCTTATCGCGAAATTGTGAGAGCTGAATTTTGGGTAAGGGCCGTGCGTTACTCGACATTAACAGGGCGCTATCTTGGCCCGGTCCCCACCACAGTGGCAGGGTATCTAAACTGACCACCCATTGACCTAACATACCGGCGACATAGCTGCCATCGACAGTGGTATTATTGTCGTCTTCTTGCGGGTGATTGCGCCGGTTCACCTGCAGCCTAGCAGCAAACTGATGGGTCACAATTTCGCGTTTGATGGTGAGTCGAGCTTTCTCGTGGTATTGATCGCCAAACCCTAATAAGGTTTGACTGTCATCATTACTATGCGCCGCCAGTTGCAGCACGGTCTGGCTATCACCGCGAGCTAGGTTTAAGTAATGATTGACGTGACGATAGGCAAAGCGTAAGTCATCGCTTAACTGCGCGACATTGACGCGATCTAAATCGGCCATAATTGAGCGCCATGGCAGCGGGTAGGTGTTGACCGGCGCACGAATAATACCGGCATTGGCCAGTGTTAACAGGCTCTGTCTTAAATAACCGTTATCCACCTCTATCCACGGTGAAGCTTGCGCCGGTTTACTGAGCAGCAATAGCGGTGTCGACAGTAAACAACAAGTCATTAATAAAATAGAACTTAGGCGCATGACGAACAAATGATCCATGTTAAACTCGAGTAAGTGGAGCAAGACTATCAGAATTACTTCAAGTTGTACTAGCGCAGGGGCGCTTAAATGATGAAAAAAATAAGCCTAGCAGCGGCGAGTTTGCTAGTTGTCAGCAGTTTATTGCTGAGTGCCTGTGACGGTAACCAAATGCCTGTTTCGCAAGGGCCAGTGGCGACATTGGATGCTCGCTTACTGCCCAACGATGAGTGGCAGTTATCGAGTCAGCACATTCAACTGAGTTTTTGCCGCGACCGAATTAATGAGGCCTTGTTAGCCGAGGCTGATGAATTACGGCGTTGGCGAGTGGTGGAGCAAGTGACGGCATTTCCGCCATATCGGCATGAAGGGTTAGCCGAACTGGCGCGCTTTGAGCAACAATATGGCCTATTGCTGTGGCAATTATCAGGTAATGTCAGTAGCCAACGCTACGCTTTAGTCACTGCCGCGGCACAGCCGCAGGCTAGCGCCAGTGACGTGTTTGCTGCGCTAACGACGTTATCGCGTGATGATGCGATTTGTTACAGTGCAGTTGAGTAAGCTTTTAGGAAGCTTGATAAAGAGTGATCAGAAACGTCGCCGATAGACGTATTAATTAGCATGCAACAAACATTAGCTTTTCAATCTGCAGTCGCACAAACACAAGTTCCACTGCCAGACGCCGACGTCCAGTATTTTCCGCGTTGGCTGGCGGATGACGCTGCCGAGCAATTAAAAATCGAGTTACAACAGCAACTGGACTGGCGTCAGGACCAAATTCGTCTATTTGGGCGTATGGTCGCTATACCCCGTCTACAAGCTTGGTATGGCGACGCTGGCCTGCGTTATTCCTATTCGGGTCTAAGCCTGACGGCAAATCCATGGACCGCCAATTTGCAGCAACTGCGTGAGCAAATGCAGCAATTGTGCGAGTGTCGTTTTAACGCGGTATTGTTAAATTGGTATCGCGATGGACAAGACAGTATGGGTTGGCACAGCGACGACGAAGCCGAATTAGGAGAGCAACCGGTTATTGCCTCATTGAGTTTAGGTCAGCCGCGACGCTTCATGCTTAGACATAAAAGCGAACCGGCAAGCCATGAGTTGGCACTGGGAGCCGGCGATGTACTGGTGATGCGCGGCGATACTCAACGTTACTGGCAACATCAGGTACCCAAGCAACGGCAACTGGCGGGTGACCGTATTAATTTAACATTTCGCTATATCGACAGTGCGCTAGCGGTTTCTAAGCGGTTGGGCTAAATCAACATAAGCGTCAACTAAAACTTAAACGGTTTCTGATGGTTAATTGGTTTTAGCTTGATCGTCACAGCATTGAGTAACGTTTCTGACTACGCTTAAGTAAGCTGAGAGCTGGTCAACGGCGTTTAGCAAGATGTGAACCTGGGTAGGGACCACCTGATGATGTTTAACGGCTTTGCCTACTAAGAGAGTAAATTATGGCCTCCATTCAATTGCAAATCGAGAACAAATTACGTGCGGCGTTTCAACCGACGCACTTGGATGTGGTCAATGAGAGCCACATGCATAGTCATGGCTCGGGCGCGGAGTCGCATTTTAAAGTGGTTCTGGTCACCAGTGAATTTAAAGGGCAACGGTTGATTAACCGCCATCGAGCCGTCAACAAGATACTGGCCGATGAGTTGATGAACCATATTCATGCGTTAGCGTTACACACATACACCGAGGACGAATGGTGCGATTTGTTCGACGGCGCGCGTAATTCTCCGGCATGCATGGGCGGCTCGCTTCGTCAGCGTAAAACCGCTAGTGGTTTACGTTAGAAAAATCGCGGATTTTTTAGCAACTCAGATGTGTTATTAACGTCGGGTTGGGTACAATAGCCAAAAATCCATGAACAAACAGGGATCTTGATAATGGTTATTAAGCCAAAAATCCGCGGCTTTATTTGTACCAACGCCCATCCGATGGGGTGTGCAGAAAACGTTCGTCAACAAATTGCCTACGTGAAACAGCAGCCGACGGTGTCGCCTGCGCCCAAAAAGGTATTGGTGATTGGTTGCTCTACTGGCTATGGTTTAGCTTCGCGTATCACCGCTGCTTTTGGCGCTGGTGCGGCAACCATCGGTGTTTGCTTTGAAAAGCCACCAACCGAAAAGAAAACCGCGACCGCGGGCTGGTATAATACCGCCGCTTTCCATCAACAAGCCGAGCAGGCCGACTTGTATTATCACACCATTAATGGCGATGCCTTTTCTGATGAATGCAAAGCGGATGTTATCGAGCGCATCAAAGCCGATTTAGGCCAAGTTGATTTGGTCATTTATAGTTTGGCCTCGCCAAAACGCCGCGACCCAAAAACCGGCGAGGTTTATAGTTCGACGCTAAAACCCGTTGGTCAAACTTACACCACGAAAACTTACGATACCGATAAGGATCGCGTACACGATGTGACCTTAGAGCCGGCCAACGACGAAGAAATCGCTAATACCGTTAAGGTGATGGGGGGCGAGGACTGGGAACTCTGGTTAAGCGCTCTGCATGAAGCGGGTGTGTTAGCGCCTAATTGTCGCACCACCGCTTACACCTATATCGGTAAAAAATTGACTTGGCCGATTTACGGTCACGCCACCATTGGTCGTGCCAAAGAAGATTTAGATCGCGCTGCGGCGGCGTTGAATGAACGCTACCAAGATATTCAGCTGCAAGCTTGGGTTTCTTCACTAAAAGCGTTAGTGACGCAAGCGAGCTCGGCAATCCCGGTTATGCCACTGTATATTTCTTTGATTTATAAAGTCATGAAAGAAGAGGGCACACACGAGGGTTGTATCGAGCAAATTTATCGCTTATTTACCGAAGGCTTATATGCCGAATCGGCAACCTTGGATGAACAGCGGCGTTTGCGTATGGATGGCAAAGAAACCAACGATGCCACGCAAGCTAAAATTGAAGCGTTATGGGATCAAGTCGAACAAGACAACTTCCATCAGTTAGCCGACTATGAAGGCTATCACAGTGACTTCTTACGCTTATTCGGGTTTGGCTTAGAAAACGTCGATTATGATGCCGACGTCGACCCTGTGGTTAATTGGTAAACAATGTTGCCATTGTTAGTAAAATAGACAGCCGCCTCATGCGGCTGTTTTTTTATACAAATTATGAGCAACTTAAAGCGGGCTTGCGTTAGAGATAAATCCATACGAATGCTATGATTATTTTCTCGCTAGGCATGGCAACACCGGTTGTAAAAATGCTAAAATTCCGCCGCGAGGTGAATGACATTGTTTAAGCTGGCGTGCCCAATACCCGCCCGGGAAGGCTTAGGGGCGTGCTAACTATTTGAAAGATTTGAGGTTTCAGTCGCTTCGGCTGGAAGTTATCCATCTTCCCTAACGAGTAGTGCTAAGGCATATGATTACGATAAAGAAAGGTCTGGATATCCCGATTAAGGGAGCCCCCCAGCAAACGATTGAAGACGGCAAAGCCGTCAAAACAGTCGCTACACTGGGTGAAGAGTATGTGGGTATGCGTCCCACCATGCATGTCAAAGTTGATGACCGGGTAAAAAAAGGTCAACTTATCTTTGAAGATAAAAAGAATTCAGGTGTCAAATATACCGCCCCTGCGGCCGGTGTAGTTAAAGACATCAAGCGTGGTGAAAAACGTGTGCTGCAAGCGGTTGTTATCGAGGTTGACGGCGACGAGCAAGTCACTTTTGACGCGCACCAAGCCGACCAACTGAACAGCTTAGGGTACGAGAAAGTGCGCGATACCCTGGTTGAATCCGGTCAGTGGGTTGCCTTACGCACCCGACCGTTTAGCCGCTCCCCGAAAGTTGATAGCAAGCCTCAGGCGATTTTTATCAACGCCATGGATAGCAACCCGTTAGCGGCTGATCCGACGGTTATTATCAATGAAAACAAACAGGCCTTTATCGACGGCTTGAATGTGTTGAGTAACTTGACCGACGGCAAACTGTTTGTTTGTAAAGCGGCTGACGCCGAGGTGGATACCGGTAACGCGAAAGTCGAACTGGAGTCATTTGCGGGCCCGCATCCGGCTGGCTTAGTCGGTACTCATATTCATTTCTTAGCGCCAGTGAGCATGCAGAAAGCGGTTTGGCACATTGGCTATCAAGACGTCATCGCTTACGGCAAACTGTTCACTACGGGCGAGATTTACACCGATTGTGTGGTCGCTATTGGCGGTACCGGTGTCAAACAGGCTCGCTTACTGCGCACGCGTCTTGGCGCCGACTTAAACGAATTACTCGAGGGCGAGTTGGCTGATGACCATGTGCGCGTTATTTCCGGTTCGATCCTGAACGGCACGCGTTGTGACGACGCTCATCATTGGTTAGGCCGTTTCCATACTCAAATCTCGGTGATCCCTGAGGGTGACCAAAAAGAGTTTCTGGGGTGGATCAGTCCGGGCGCCAATCAACACTCGGTGACGCGCGCTTATGCTGGTCACTTAAGTCCGAAGAAATTATTCAACATGACCTCGTCTACCAACGGTTCAGAGCGTGCGATGGTGCCAATTGGTAACTATGAACGAGTGATGCCGTTGGATATTCTGCCAACGTTATTGCTACGTGATTTGTTATCGGGCGATACCGATAGCGCGCAGAAATTAGGCTGCTTGGAACTTGACGAAGAAGATTTAGCGTTATGCTCTTACGTCTGCCCAGGTAAATATGAATACGGGGCGGTTCTGCGTGATTGTCTCACCACGATTGAGAAAGAAGGCTAACCATGAGCTTGAAAAATTACCTCGAACGTATTGAGCCGAATTTTGAAAAAGGCGGCAAATACGAAAAGTGGTATGCGCTGTATGAAGCGGTTGCCACCATTCTTTACACCCCTGGTAAGGTGAACAAGGGTAAAATTCATGTGCGCGATAACATCGATTTGAAGCGCATCATGATCATGGTCTGGTTAATGACCTTTCCTGCCATGTTCTGGGGTATGTACAACGTTGGTAACCAGGCGGCGTTAGCGCTTGCCGACGGTTATCAACTAGCTGATATCTGGCAGGTATCGATTTTCCATGCGCTAGGCGGTAGTTTTGACGGCGCAGGCTGGGGCACCAAAATGTTCTACGGTGCTTGCTTCTTCTTGCCGATTTACGCTGTCACTTTCATCGTTGGTGGTTTCTGGGAAGTACTGTTTGCCAGCATCCGTAAACACGAAGTCCACGAAGGCTTTTTTGTGACGTCGGTACTGTTTGCGTTGATCATGCCGGTAACCATTCCGTTATGGCAGGTAGCCTTAGGTATCACCTTTGGTGTGGTCATTGGTAAAGAAATCTTCGGTGGTACCGGGCGTAACTTCCTCAACCCGGCGCTTACGGGTCGTGCATTCTTGTACTTTACCTATCCTGCCTACATGTCAGGTGACTCAATTTGGACTGCGGTCGATGGTTTCTCGGGTGCGACCCATTTAGGTCAAGCGGCTTTAGGCGAACTGGATTACAGCAACACCGCGATGTGGTGGGATGCCTTCTTAGGTAATATTCAGGGTTCTGTGGGCGAAGTTTCAACACTGCTGATTTTGATCGGCGGTTTGGCGCTGATTTACTTCCGCATTGCCTCGTGGCGTATTGTGTTCGGTACTTTCGTTGGCATGGTGCTGTTGTCAGGCCTGTTAAACTGGGTGGGTAGCGATACCAATCCGATGTTTGCGATGCCGTGGTACTGGCATTTAGCGTTAGGCGGTTTCGCCTTTGGTATGATGTTCATGGCTACCGATCCGGTGTCTGCATCGTTCACCAACAAAGGTAAGTTTGCGTACGGCTTATTGATTGGTGTGATGACGGTATTGATTCGTGTCATCAACCCGGCCTTCCCCGAAGGCATCATGTTAGCCATCTTATTTGCTAACGTTTTTGCACCGTTGTTCGACCACTTTGTCGTCCAAGCGAACATCAAACGGAGGTTGGCACGTAATGTCTAAGAAGAACGATTCTCTGGGCAAAACTATTTTTGTCGTTGTTGCGCTATGTTTGGTGTGTTCGATTATCGTGTCGGGTGCTGCCATTGGTCTTAAGCCAACACAGAAAAAGAATGCTGCATTAGACATGCAGCGTAACGTCTTAGCCGCAGCCGGTATTTTAGAGCCGGGCATGGACGCCGCGCAGGTTTATAACGAGCGCGTTGAGTCGATGGTCGTGAGCTTAAAAGACTACACCGAAGTTGAAGATAAAGACCCAACGACGTTTGATAACCGTAAAGCGGCATCTGATCCGGAAACTAGTACCGATGTACCGCGTTCGGAAGATATCGCGAGTATCGGTAGCCGTGAAGACATCACGCAAATTTATATCATCCGTAATCAGGAAACCAACCAACCAGAAACCGTGGTATTACATATTCGCGGCTATGGTTTGTGGGGCACCATGTACGGTTTGTTAGCATTATCTGCTGACGATATGAATACCGTGAAAGGTCTTAACTTCTATGAGCACGGTGAAACTCCGGGCTTAGGTGGCGAAATCACCAACCCCAAATGGGTACAAAAGTGGATCGGTAAAAAGATCTACGGTGACGACGGCAAGGTTAAAATTGAATTGGTAAAAGGCGGCGCCAGCGAAGACGCGACTTACAAAGTTGACGCGTTATCAGGTGCCACTTTAACCAGCAACGGTGTGGAACATCTTTTCCAATACTGGATGGGCCCGAATGGCTATAAGCCGTTGTTGGATAAAATGCGTGAGGGGGCTTTGATCAATGGCTAGTGCTAAAGAAATGAAGTCGGTACTGTTTGGACCGATCTTCGCAAACAACCCGATTGCTTTGCAGATTTTGGGGATATGTTCGGCCTTGGCCGTAACCTCAAAAATGTCGAATACCGTCGTTATGTGTATTGCATTAACGTTGGTAACGGCGTTCTCAAACTTGTTTATTTCGATCATTCGTAATCACATCCCTTCGAGTGTGCGGATCATCGTACAAATGACCATCATTGCCAGTTTGGTTATCGTGGTCGACCAGATCTTACGGGCTTATGCGTTCAGCATTGCTAAAGAACTATCGGTCTTCGTTGGTTTGATCATTACCAACTGTATCGTGATGGGTCGTGCTGAAGCCTATGCGATGAAGAGCCCGCCATTCATGTCATTCTTGGATGGTATCGGTAACGGTTTAGGTTATTCGATTGTGTTGTTAACCGTCGGCTTTATCCGTGAGCTATTTGGCTCGGGTAGCCTGTTTGGCGCACAAATCTTACCGTTGGCTTCTGAAGGTGGCTGGTATGTACCTGTCGGCTTGTTGGTGTTACCACCGAGCGCCTTCTTCATCATCGGTGGCTTTATTTGGGTACTGCGTACCTTCCGCACCGAACAAGTAGAACCAAAGGAGTAAGCAGCGCATGGAACAGTATATAAACCTTTTCATCCGCGCGGTATTTATCGAGAACTTGGCTCTGTCCTTCTTCTTAGGTATGTGTACCTTCTTAGCGGTATCAAAGAAAGTCACCACCGCCTTTGGTCTGGGTGTTGCGGTTATCGTGGTACTGGGTATTTCAGTGCCGGTTAACAACTTGGTTTATCACAACATTCTGGCGCCGGGCGCTTTAGCTTGGGCGGGCTTCCCTGATGCCGACTTGAGTTTCCTACGCTTCTTAACCTTCATTGGTGTTATCGCCGCGTTGGTTCAGATTTTGGAAATGACGCTAGATAAATATGTGCCTGCGCTTTATAACGCGCTGGGTATCTTCTTGCCGCTGATCACCGTTAACTGCGCTATTTTCGGTGGCGTTGCGTTCATGGTTGAGCGTGACTACAACTTTAGCGAGAGTGTGGTTTACGGTATCGGTAGTGGTGTTGGCTGGGCTTTGGCTATCGTGGCGCTGGCTGCGGTACGTGAAAAGCTGAAATATGCCGATGTGCCTGATGGTTTGCGTGGACTGGGCGTAACGTTCATGACCGTAGGTCTGATTGGCCTGGGCTTTATGTCGTTTTCCGGCATCCAGCTATAAACCCGCATAAATTGAACAGTTAAGAGCAAAGGGTCAGATCGATGCAAGAGATTATTCTCAGCGTAGGTATGTTTACGCTCATCGTCATGGTGCTGGTCGCAATCATCATGTTTGCGAAGTCCAAATTAGTACCATCGGGCGATGTCGAAATTTTAATTAATGATGATGAAGATAAGAAAATCGTCACCCAGCCGGGCACCAAACTGTTGGGCGCTTTGGCTAACGCTGGCATTTTCGTTTCATCAGCTTGTGGTGGCGGTGGCTCATGTGGTCAGTGCCGCGTTGTCGTCAAAGAAGGCGGCGGTGACGTGTTACCGACAGAAATGGACCATATGACCAAACGCGAAGCGCGTGAAGGTTGTCGTCTGTCTTGTCAGGTAAACGTTAAACAAGATATGAAAATCGAATTACCAGAAGAAGTGTTTGGTATTCGTAAATGGGATTGTACGGTTAAGTCTAACGATAATGTCGCGACCTTTATTAAAGAGTTCGTGGTACAGTTGCCGGAAGGCGAAGAAGTACCGTTCCGTGCCGGTGGTTATATTCAGATCGAAGCGCCACCCCATCATGTGAAATACAAGGATTTTGATATCCCTGAAAAATTCCACGCCGATTGGGAACGCTTTGGCTTCTTCAATGTTGAGTCAAAAACCACTGAAGATGTTGAGCGCGCCTATTCGATGGCGAACTATCCGGAAGAAAAAGGCATCATCATGTTGAACGTGCGTATTGCTACGCCGCCACCCAACAATTTGAGCCTGCCAGCGGGTAAAATGTCATCTTATATCTGGAGTTTGAAGCCAGGTGATCACGTCACTATCTCGGGTCCATTTGGTGAGTTCTTTGCCAAAGAAACCGAAGCCGAAATGATCTTTATCGGTGGTGGTGCAGGTATGGCGCCGATGCGTTCGCACATTTTTGATCAGCTGCGTCGTATTAACACCAAGCGTAAGATGACGTTCTGGTATGGTGCACGTTCGAAGAAAGAAATGTTCTATGTTGAAGACTTCGACATGCTAGCGCGTGAAAACGATAACTTTGACTGGCACGTGGCGCTTTCAGATCCGCAGCCGGAAGATAACTGGGAAGGCGATACAGGCTTTATTCACAACGTCTTGTATGAGCGTTACTTGAAAGACCATGACGCGCCAGAAGACTGTGAATTCTATATGTGTGGTCCGCCGGTCATGAACGCCGCGGTTATCAATATGCTCAAAGATTTGGGTGTAGAAGATGAAAACATTATGTTGGATGACTTTGGTGGTTAAAAGACACTATGTCGCACACTAAGACCATAATGAAATACTGGCTAGTCCTTCTGGGGCTAGCCTTTTTAGTATCATGTAGTCGTGCACCCGAGCAGATCCTGCTTGAAGGCTCGACCATGGGTACCACCTATCACGTTCGTTTTGTCAGCGCTAATCCGGAACATAGCGCCAGTGATATTCAGGCGACCATTGACCGTGTGTTAGAGCGCGTTAACGCTCAGATGTCGACTTACGACCCTGATTCCGAACTGTCGAAATTCAACCAGTTACGCAGTAGCGAGCCGGTGGTAATTTCGCGCGGCTTGGAGTTGGTGGTTGCACGTGCGCTGGAAATTGCAGAGGACACCGGTGGTGTTTTGGATGTCACCGTTGGCCCCTTGGTCAATATGTGGGGCTTCGGTCCCGATGCGCGCCCTGAGCATAGCCCTAGCGAAGCCGAAATTGCACGCATACGAGCAAAAACCGGTTATCATCATTTAGCGGTTGAGAACCACCAACTGATCAAGCAAGAACCCGAACTATATGTCGATTTATCGACCATCGCAAAGGGCTACGGCGTCGATCGGGTGGCCGAAGTACTAGAGCAGCTAGGCATCAATAACTATTTGGTCGAAATCGGCGGTGAGATGCGCTTGAAGGGACGCAAACCCGGTAATGAGCCTTGGCGAATTGCTATCGAAAAGCCCGTTAGCAGCGACCGCGCGATTCAGCGCGTGCTTGAGCCCGGCGATAATGCGGTAGCGACCTCGGGTGATTATCGTAATTTTTATATTGAAGATGGACGCCGTTATTCGCACGTTATCGATCCGCGCACCGGTTACCCCATCAATCATCACTTAGTGTCGGCAACGGTATTTGCAAAAGATTGTATGACTGCCGATGGCTATTCAACGGCTTTATTGGTGATGGGCACCGAAGAAGCGTTGGCATTTGCCGAAGCGCATGACATTCCGGCTTTACTGATTGCACGTGAAGGTGATGAGTTTAAAGAGTATACTAGTACTGCATTTAAGCCGTACATGCAGTAGGAGGGCACATGCAAACGTTTATTTTGGTCTTCGCACTCTTCTTGATCGCCGTATTAGCAATGTCCGTGGGTTATTTGCTACAACGCAAATCCATATCCGGTAGCTGCGGTGGTATCGGCGCATTAGGATTAGATAAAGCCTGCGATTGTGACGAGCCCTGCGATAAGCGCAAAGCTCGCATGGAGAAAGAAGCGCAGTGGAAGAAACAGCAAATTCATTAAGTCGTTAGCGGCTTATCTCAATTTGTAAAAACGACGGCGCTGGATAGGCGCCGTTGCTGTTTTTGCCGACGCTCAGTTGGTATCTGTAGACGCTTGGTATACACTGTTTAATATTTAGTAATAACTTATGCTATTTAGTTATAAAGGTGTGTCATGGTCAATCCGTTAGCATTGCAGCAGTCAGTCGCAGAAGTCTATTTAGATGCCAATGCGACCACACCCGTATTGCCTCAAATCGCCGAGGCGGTAACTCATACCATGCAGGCTATCTATGGTAACCCCAGTAGTAGCCATATAACCGGCCTCAAGGCGCGCTATATACTCGATCATACCCGACGTTTAGGGCGTCAGCTGATCGGCGCTCAGCGCGGTCAGTTCATTTTTACCAGTGGTGCCACTGAGGGCATTCAAACTGCGGTATTATCGGCGCTGACTGCCTATCAGCGGTCGCGGCGCGCACAGGCAGGTGCTAATGAGCATAAACCGGTGGTGCTGTATGGCGCCACTGAACATAAAGCGGTGCCGCAGTCGTTGCAGCATTGGTTGTCGGTATTGGCAATTGACGCCGAATTGTTAGCAATTCCTGTAGATAATGAGGGCTTACTTGATCAATCTTTTATTCGGCAGCACCTCCCTCATTGCCTATTAATATGCACCATGGCGGTTAATAATGAAACCGGCGTTTATCAAGACTTGCAAGGGCTCGACAAGCTGATCCGTTCGAGCAACCCTGACACGCTATGGATGGTCGATTGTGTGCAAGCGCTGGGTAAACTGGATCTACAGCTCGATACATTGAGTATCGATTACGCGCCATTTTCCGGGCATAAACTCTACGCGCCAAAGGGGATCGGCTTTTTTTATGTGCGTGAAGGTGCGCCCTACACACCGTTGATCATCGGTGGTGGACAAGAATCCGGTTTGCGTTCAGGTACCGAAAACCTACCGGGTATTGCCGCCTTGCACACCTTGTTTGAGTTACTACTTGATGACAGTGGGGCGTCACCTTTCCAGTCTCATCAGGTGCTGTGTGACTATCGTCAGCAGTTGGCCGCGGCATTACGTGATAGCTTCCCAAGCATCAGCTTTAATCATGACTTTCAACGTTCGGTGCCGACCACCTTAAATTTTTCTGTGAAAGGGATTTTGTCTCGCGACATCATGGATGTGTTTGATGCGTCCAATATCCGTGTCAGCAGTGGTTCTGCATGCAGCTCTAAAGTTGCTCGCAGCTTTGTATTAGACGCCATGCAGCGGCCCAAATGGTGTAGCGAAGGCGCGATTCGGCTATCTTTCGGTCCGGCGATTAGCCAAGCCGAGGTCAGTCAGGCTTGCCAACGCATTCGCCAAGCTGGCGAGGCGCTAAAGCAAGCTTGTATGATTGTTAGCGATAGCCAAGACGACGGCGCCGACCATCGGCTTGATGGTGTGGTACAGCTAAAATTCGATCAGCACTGTTGCTATTTGTTGATCGACCAGCAAAGTCATCAGGTGATCGTTATCGATCCGGTTGCGGCCTTATCTGAGCGTATTTGTAATATTATTCGCTGCCGTCATTATCAAGTACAGGGTGTGATTAGCAGCGATGCCGAGTTGGCGCATGTCGATGGCAGCTTAGCACTGCTCAATCAACTGTTTTTAGCGGAACGTGAGGTTGATGCGTGGGGGTGGCCAGTTAAGTCAACCGCGTCCGACCTGCACATTGCTGGCAGCCAACAGCAGGCGGATGCCAAGTTAACCGTTGGCGATCGACAGTTATCCCGTGTTGGCAGTCGGCAGCCGTTATACTTACTCAGCAATTCGTTGAATGATGCCATCGACTTTGCTTTTATTGGCAAGCATCGAGAGGCACAGCAACTCGCTGGTCTAGTGACTAACGACACGTTGTTATGTCCCAGCGATGATGATGACAACCAATTGTTTTTTAACCTTTGCGAACTGCAAAGCGATTGCCAAGCCGAGGTATTTCACGTGGATGTGCCGGTGGGAACCGACTTGGCCTGGTTAACCGATAGCGAATTATTGATCTTGGACGTGCGTGAGCAGCAAGAGCATCTCATGCAGCCGATTGCTGCTGCCGGTGAAGTAAAAAATGTCCCCTTAACGCGCTTGGCGCAATTTGTGCAGCAAGCTGATGCGCAGACACGGCAGCGGCCGTTAGTCTGTGTTTGTCGGTCTGGTAACCGCAGCCGTTTAGCGGCGGCAGCATTGGTACGACAAGGTTTTAGCCAAGTCCAGCAATTGCAAGGTGGTATCGGTTTTTGGTTGGCGGAACAACAACGCTCGGCTTAATTGGGGAGCGAGAAATAAGCTACATAGCCGTCTTTGCCAACTAGCCAACAGCGTCGGCTGATACAGCTACTCGACCAGACGTTGGCGGTGCTAACCGATTGCCACTGCGGGCTACTGGCCTTATGCGCTGGGTCATGGTCATCGGTAAGCGCGAGTAACGCCGCCCCGGCAGGGTTGTTCACGAGTAAGTAGTTATCAGCCAGACTGACATGATAAAGCGCACCGCCCGCTAAAGGCGGTTCAGCAAGTGCGCTAAATTGCTTCTCTTGATAATGATATAAGCGTGGTCCCGTCGCTTCGTCCTGTTGCAGGTTACCACCAACGATGTAGCCGCTATCGGGGCTGGTTGGCCAAACACTGGTGATGCCCGCCATGGGGCCCGCGCTCATCGGCGTATCGACCACCTGAAAGCGAATACCAAAGCGTCCCTTTAACAATAACCGCGCTTTATCGGCGTTACCAGTCACCATTGCCCAAGTTTCATTGGCGTAACGAACGCAGCCTCCACCGCTAGCAAACCCACCTTCGTTGGCTTGCGCTGGCTCGGAGATGGCACTGGCGGCGGTCAGCCAATTGCGGCCATCGGCTGACCGTACAATGGTCCATTGTTCATTCACCGTATCGCCATAAACCCAGGCTTCGCCACTATCTGAAAAGGCAAAGCAATTTAAAAAGCGGTCGGCGTCAGCACGATAGCGTTGCTGCCAACTACGTCCGCCGTTGTGGGTCGAATAAATACGAGAGCGACCGTTTTCGCCGACGCTGAGGGCATAGGCAACCCGGTCATCGAGGGCGGCAATATCGCGAAACTGCAAGTCGCTAGGGCCCGGTTGAAAATACTGCCAAGTTTTACCGGCATCGGTGGTCCGCGCCACCCGACCTTGGCTACCACTGATCCAAACCGTTTGCTGATTAATGGCGTTGACGGCCATCCAATGGGTTTGTTGCTGGTCGCTCGGTAACACCGTCAGCGCTACTGAGGCGCTGCTGACTTCGCTAGCTAATGCCTGACTGGCCAAACCGAAGGGTAAGCCCAACATCCACATTGCAGTGCACCAGCGTAGGGGCAAGCTGTACGGTGACTTTAAGTAGTTAAATGCGATAGCAGTAAGCATTGGCAATCAATTTCCCGTTGCAGTAGCAAGACCGTTTCAGTCTACATGAAAACCGCTAACAAGATAATCTGGCGCAACAAATCGACGTCCAGTCTGACCTTGGGTCATGCTACACTGGCAAATCTCAAACTTGGCTGAACGTATCGCAAAAAGGATGATTGTATGGGGCAGGCAACCTTATCGCACTGGCAGGACATTTTATTATTAGATCAGCAATTAACTGACGAAGAACGGATGATCGCACAGAGCGCTCAGCAGTTTTGTCAACGTCAGTTACAGCCTCGTATTCAGCAGGCCTTCATCGATCATCGCTTTGATCCCAATATCATGCGTGAGTTGGGCGAGGCCGGCCTACTCGGTGCCACCATTCAAGGTTACGATTGTCCGGGTGTCAATTATGTCAGTTACGGCCTGATTGCCCGTGAAGTGGAACGTATTGATAGCGGTTACCGTTCAGCCATGAGTGTGCAGTCGTCGTTAGTCATGTACCCCATTTATCGTTATGCGAGCGAAGCGCTACGTGAACGCTTTCTACCTGCGTTAGGCCGCGGTGAGCTTATTGGTTGTTTCGGCTTAACGGAGCCTGATGCAGGCTCTGACCCGGGTAGTATGACGACCGTTGCGGAAGCGGTTGACGGTGGCTATCGTTTGCGCGGCAATAAAATGTGGATCACCAACTCGCCGATTGCTGACGTATTTGTGGTGTGGGCTAAGAGCCGCGCCCACGATAATCAGATACGTGGTTTTGTGCTTGAGCGGGGGATGGCCGGTTTAAGTACGCCTGAAGTGAAGAATAAGCTGAGTTTATGCGCGTCTATCACCGGTGAAATCGTTATGGATAACGTATTTGTCCCAGCAGAGAATGCTTTTAACGATGGCTTTGGTTTATCGGGACCCTTTAGCTGTTTAAATTTAGCGCGTTATGGCATTTCTTGGGGAGCCATGGGAGCTGCCGAAAACTGTTGGCACACGGCTCGCAGTTACGCACTAGAGCGGCAACAGTTCGGCAAACCCTTAGCACAAATGCAATTGGTTCAGAAAAAATTGGTCGATATGCAAACCGAGATTGCCTTAGGCTTGCAAGGCAGTTTACGCGTCGGACGATTGTTAGATGATAATGCTGCCGATCCGGTGCTGATTTCGATGATGAAACGGAATAATTGCGGCAAAGCGCTTAGCATTGCCCGTGAGGCTAGAGACATGCTGGGCGGCAATGGGATTTCCGCTGAGTACCCAATCATGCGCCATTTAATTAACTTAGAAACCGTTAATACCTACGAGGGAACGCACGATATTCACGCTCTCATCATGGGACGTGCACAAACTGGATTACAGGCGTTTAGTCGTTAATCATGACGCTCAAAGCAAGGAGAAGCACAGCGATGAACAATAACATTAAATGGCTCCGTGGTTTGCTATCGTCAGTATCGTTAAGTACTGCGCTGTTGGGGTTGCTGGTAGCACCTGCAGCGGTTGCCGCAAAAAATGATGCACTGACACAGTTTTTACGCTGGCACAGTGGTGACTTTAGCAATTATCAGCAGCGTGCGGCGCAACCCGCTGGTGCGCAGCAGGCGTTGGTCAGACATCACTATCAAATGCTCGATGACTCTCTTAATCATCGCCAAATGCAAGGACAATTGCTGCTGGCCGAGATGTATTTGAGTAACGCTGATGAGGCGTTATATCGACGCCAACTTTATCAGTTTTCGCAGAATAGTCGCGGTGCTATTGTGCAGCGCGTCTATACCCTGCCCAGCACCGACGAGTGGCAAATCCAGCAAGCGCAACCGCTAGCGGGCTGCGATGTGGTCTGGCATTGGCAGGCTCAGGCGCAAGCCTATACTGGCGAACGTGATGGCCAACGTTGCCAATTTGTCGATAGTAACAGCGGTGACGCTATTCATTTATCCAGTCAACTGCGGCTCAGTCGCTGGTCGTTATCTAACCAAGAGTTGGCGCAGCGTGACGACGGTAATTATGTGTTAGGCAGTGCTGATAGTGAACCGTTACTGCTGGAGCGTATTCAACGTTTTAGCATGCGTGTGCAGTATCGTATTGTCGGGCGTGATGGCGAGTCGCGTTGGGCGCCCTTAGCGGAACCGTTGACCATCACCGACCAAGGGCAATTACTGACGTTTAGCGACACCGAGGCGGCCGCATCGTTGCCATATCGAGTGAGTCTGTTGCGTCAAGCGAGCAACGCTCATGAGCAACCGCAACTACGCTTAACGTTGTGGTCAAGCGCCGACGATAGTATCACCGTTAGCGCTGACCGCGCGGCAACGCAATTGGGTGTGGCAACACCTCAGCTACGGCTACAACTGCAGTTAAGCGAAGCGCGCTGATGGCTCGCGCAGGCTCAGCCCTGCGCGTCTAATGATTGACCGTGAGTGCCAATACTATCGTCGCCCATTAAGTATAGGTATAGCGGCATAATGTCTTCTGGGGTTGGCAGCTTATTAGCGTTCTCCGCCGGATAAGCCTTGGCGCGCATCGCGGTGCGCGTGCCACCTGGATTGATCACGTTGACACGTAGCGGGCTACCTTCGTACTCGTCAGCGAGGACTTGTGCCATGCCCTCGGTGGCAAACTTACTGATAGCGTAAGAGCCCCAAAAAGCGCGCCCTTTGCGACCAACACCCGACGAGGTAAAGACGATACTGGGCTGTTCGGCCTTGAGCAATGCCGGTAATAACCCTTGCGTCATCCATAATTGTGCACTGACGTTGACTTGCATGACATCATTCCAACTCTTTTCATCAATGTGCGCAAACGGCGACATAACCCCTAGCAAGCCTGCGTTGTGTAATAAGCCGTCGAGGCGACCAAACTGATCAATAATGGTCTGTGCCATATCGCGATAATGTTGCCGAGTTGCACCCGATGGCGGGCGTGGCGCCGCCACGAGCTTCAATTTCATCATAAACGCTTTCGAGTTTACTGACGGTGCGACCCAATAAAATCACGCTGGCACCGTGTTGTGCATAGGTGAGCGCTGCACAGCGACCAATACCGTCACCGGCACCGGTGACCAAAATCACTTTATCTTTCAATAAATCTGCAGGAGCCTGATAAGCAAACATACAACTCTCTTTTTAATACAAAATGTAATCGTGATGTGTGTGTAGCACCATACAACGAGAAAAAATCGACTTCGGACTCGACTAACGTCGTTTCAGCAACTAAATTTGACGAGATGAAGTGGTATGACCATAGTGTAGCGTACACGAATTGGTTATAGTGTACTGACATTTACGCGATATCGCAGCCGTTAGCGATGATTTCAAACAAAAAACCTTTAAAGTTATCGCGCGTGGGTGTATAAAAATTCGCAAATTGTGTTGTTTAATCGCTGTGAAATTTGTGGCACAGCAGACAGCAGAACAACAATCGCGGTATGATGCCGCGTAACAATAACAATCATAAACATGGATTGGGGATATCTCATGAAGAAACTTCTACTCCCATTGGCAATTGGCTCTGCATTAGGCCTCGTCGGTTGCGGCAGTGGTGACGAAGCACCGTTAACTGACGAGGAAGTCACAATTGCGGCAACCCGCGCGGTGTTTGATCCGACTAACAGCGTCATTCCTGTGCCTAGCAACATTTTGCTCAGTGGTACCACCGATTTAACCTTAAATATTCCCGTGGATGACCCCGACGATAGCGCCGATCCGCAAGTCGCGATCAATGGCTTAGATGGCTGGGGTACCCACTCAACCTTAACTTTCTCGTTTTCTTTACCGACCGATAAAAGTGGCAACCAAGTCACTGTCGACGCCAATAGCGTAACCCAAGCCGGCGCCGTACGTGTATTTAGTGCCGTGCAAGGTGGTAGCAGTGTCAGCAGTGAATGTGCAGCGGCATCGCCCGCGGCAGTTTGCGCCATTACTGGTGAATTAACTTACGGTGAAGACTTTGTGGTATCGGCGACCGGAGCAAACGGTTTGGCAGTCGTCCCGCTACGTCCATTGCAACCGAAAACCGGCTATGTGGTAGCGCTAACCAATCAAATTCAAGATTCGTTAGGGCGCGATGTGGTGCCATCGCAAACTTATAACTTGATGAAACGCCCTGTTGATGAATCGCCGGTATCGGGTGACGCCAGCGCGCAGAACCTGCAAGCGTTGATTAACAGCTATGAAGGCGCGATGGCGGCTTTTGGTGTTGATACCGATACCGTGATTATGTCTAGCAACTTCACCACGCAGTCGGTGGGTGACGTGTTAGGCGTGATCAAAGCGCGTTACGCACAGCAGTATTCAGGTACCGGTACGCCAGCGTTACAAGCGATGAACACCGGTATTACGGTAGCTGATGCGCTAGTTAACGCGGGTCGTTTGCCTAACGATCCGAGCAACCCTGCCTATGCGGTGGCATCAACCGCTAAGCTGTACGGTGGTCAAGTGACCTTAAATTATTACTTAGGCTCACCATCGGCGGAAAACCCAACTGCACCTTTGAATCGCCGCTGGCGTGCGGCTTGCGATAGCCCCGTAACGGTTTTAGGTGCTATTCAAGCGGGTGAACTGGATCCGGGCAGCGTGGGGGTTGACCCAAGCAACCCTGATACTTATAACCCGGCCAACAACTGTATCGATATTGGTATCGATAGCGAGCGCAACTTGACCAAAGTTAACCCAATCCCCGCTAAGCAAAGTGATAAAGTGGTGCCGGCTCGGGTGACCATTCCGGATCTGGCAACCGTCAATGCGGTGCGTCAAGCACAGGGCTTAGAGCCGTTTGCGGCGGCGCCGGCTAACGGCTGGCCAGTGGTGATTTTCCAACACGGTATTACGGCTAATAAAGATAGCCTGCTACCTATTGCGGGTATGTTAGCGTTGAATGGTTTTGCGGCGGTTGCGATTGACCACCCATTGCATGGTGAACGCGGCTTTGACGTCGATCAGGATGGCACTGACGACATCAATGCGTCGACCGTCAGCGTGACCAACTACATGAACCTCAGCAATTTGTTGGTAACGCGCGATAACTTGCGTCAGTCAATTGCCGATTTATTAGGTTTACGAGTGAGCTTGAATGGCTTTGTTGCTAACGACGGTGAGACCTTAGATGTGTCGCGTGTCTATTTTGTTGGACACTCGTTGGGCGCTATCGCCGGTACCGGCTTTACTGCGTTAACCAACAGTGCGTTGCCAGACGCATTCCCGGCGCAAGCGAACGGTTTATTTGCGGTACGTGCAAGTACACTCGGTATGCCGGGTGGCAGCATCGCTAACTTCTTGTTAGCGTCGCCATCGTTCTCTACGACCATTAAGAGCCAGTTGCTGTACGCTGCCAGCGCAGAATTTAAAGCTACCGCGGATAATGCTGCTGCGGCGCAAGGTATCGCACCGGGTACTCCCGCTTTTGCTACCTTGCTAGAAAATGTGTATCCACAGTTCATCGGTGCCTTGAGTGACAGCCAACTGGCGCAAATCAATGCTACCTTTGAGCAGTTCGCATTTGCTGCGCAAACCGTGGTCGACTCTGCTGACCCAGTTAACTATGCAGCCACTATTCGTGCCAACGAAACACCTATTCACCTGATTGAAGTGGTGGGTAATGGCAGCGAAGGCAGTGCTGACCAGGTTATCCCTAACAGCGTTGAGAACAAGCCGTTAGCCGGCACAGAGCCTCTTATCCGCTTGTTACAATTGGCTGCCGTGAGCAGCACGACAGCCGGTGCTGACGGTGCTACTGTCTCGGGTGCGGTACGTTTTGTTGAGGGCTCACATAGCTCATTGGTTGATCCAACTGCCTCTGCAGCGGCTACTCAAGAGATGCAGACGGAAATCGGTGCATGGTTCGCCTCAGGTGCAACCGTGCTGCCTATCACTAATGAGAGTGTTGTTAAGCAGTAAAAACACTCGCTCTCAAGCGGTGTAAAGGTAATTTAAGGCCGACGCATGCGTCGGCCTTTATTTATTCTAGCCTTGCTAATTAAGGAGTTTACAGGTGGAATTTATCGCGGATATTGGCGCTTTTTTACTCAAGGCGATTATTCTGGTGGTGGCATTGATGCTGGTCATCAGCGCCGTTGCGGGTGCGGCACAAAAGCAAAAGGGTAGCAGTAAGGGAGAGTTGAAATTAATTGACCTGTCAGAACAGATGAAGGCTCAGGCCGATCAAATGCGCTTGCAAATGCTACAAAAGAAGCAGCGCAAAGCGGCGGCAAAAGCCGTCAAACAGGCACGCAAGCGTGAACAGCAGCACGACCAACGCCTGTTTGTGATGGACTTTAACGGCAGTATCGATGCTAAAGAAGTTGACCAGCTCAGACGCGAAGTAAATGCGATTCTGCAGGTTGCGACCGATAAAGATATTGCGCTCATTCGTTTAGAAAGCGGCGGGGGTACGGTTAATGGTTATGGCTTGGGAGCTGCTCAGCTACAGCGTTTAAAAGACCATGGTATGCAGGTGGCGGTAGCCGTCGATAAAGTCGCGGCTAGCGGTGGTTATATGATGGCCAGTGTTGCCCATAAAATTTATGCGGCGCCGTTTGCTTTAATCGGTTCGGTCGGCGTGGTGGCGCAAATCCCTAATTTTCATCGTTTCTTAAAAAAACATGATGTCGATTACGAACAGTTAACCGCAGGTGAATACAAACGTACGTTGACGCTGTTTGGTGAAAACACCGACGAAGGGAGGCGTAAGTTTAAGCAAGATTTAGAAGCCATTCATGGTCAGTTTAAGGCGCATATTCAACAACACCGCCCAGAATTGGACATTGACCGTATCGCCACCGGCGAAGTCTGGACCGGTCAACAAGCCATCGAACAAGGTTTAGTGGACGATATCATGACCAGCGACGACGTGTTGATGCGACAGGCTAATGACTATCACTTATACCAAGTCAAATACATCAGCAAGAAAGCCTTGTCGCAACGCTTATCAGGCGCTGTGTCGGCGATGGTGCACGCATTTATTGGTAGCTTAAAGCAACCTTAAGGGCTAACTAATAAAAAGGCGCCGAAGCCGGCGCCTTTTTAATTAACATGAGTGCTTAGTCATTACAGCTCTTCAAGCTTTTTACCGGCGTCTTTGTCGTTAAAGACATCCTCGTCTAAGTCGCCTTCGCTGCGCGCGACCACCATACTGACCATTGAATCACCGGTGATATTGACCGCCGTGCGAGTCATATCTAACAAGCGGTCGACGCCGATGATCAAGCCGATACCTTCGACCGGCAAACCGACCTGTTGCAGTACCATCGCTAACATGATCAGGCCTACGCCGGGCACGCCGGCAGTGCCGACCGAGGCTAGCGTCGCGGTTAGGATCACCATTAGGTAATCGGCAACGGTTAAATCAAGCCCATATACTTGGGCGATAAAAACCGTTGCGACACCCTGCATAATGGCGGTGCCATCCATGTTAATCGTCGCGCCTAGCGGTACCGTGAAAGAGCCAACGCTGTTGCTAACCCCCATACGTTTGGTGACCGTTTCGAGCGTTATCGGTAGCGTCGCATTACTACTGGCGGTGGTAAAACCAAAAATTTGTGCATCACGCATTTTGCGCAAGAACATCATCGGGCTGACACGCGCCAGCAGACGCAACAATATCGGGTAAGTCACCAATGCGTGAACAAATAATACCACCAGCACTAAGACAAAATATTTTGCCAAGTTACCGATAGTCTCTAACCCGGTTTCGACAAACAGCTTCGCCATTAAGGCAAACACCCCATAGGGCGCTAGGTTCATCAAAATGACCACCAATTTCATGATCACTTCATTGATATCTTCAAAGAACGACTTGATGCGTTGACCCGATTCGCCCACCAGTGCTACGGCGATACCGAACAGCAACGCGAATACGATGACTTGCAGCATATTGCCTTCGGCCATCGCCTGAATCGGGTTGTCAGGAAATAGGCCAATGACCACATCAACTAGCGATGGTGCCTCGGCTGCGCTGTAGGTGGTGTCAGCTTGGCGTTCAACACCCTCGCCGGGTTTAACAAACATCGCCGCAGCAATGGCTAAACTGATAGCAATGGCGGTGGTAATTAAATACATACCGACGGCTTTACCACCTAAACGACCGAGTTTACTTGGATCGCTGAGTGAGCAAGTACCCACCACCAGCGACACAAATACTAACGGCACCACTAACATTTTCAGTGAAGTAATGAATATCTGACCAATGATGTGAAAAAGACCATTGGTCAGGTATTCATCGACCCACTGTGCTTCGCCAATACCGTAACGCAAGATTGAACCGACGATGATCCCCGCCACCATACCGATGATAATGCGCGAGGTGAGACTGAGTTTTTTCTTAGAATTGCTCATAAAACATCCGCAAATGATAGATAACCGCGCTAGACTACCAGATATCGGTGTCTCACCAAAGTCTGTATTCGGCGAATCGCGGGCTGTTGTCATATCAATGACATGGTTTCGCCACGCGACTGTCACGCAGCTGTCCTATACTTGCCTTATTGTTTATCGATAGGCTGGAGCGAAACCGATGATAAGCGCTGAACGTTTGCTGCAAGAAAACCTTCCGCAATTGCAGGGCAAGCCTTGGCTACAACGGCCGGCCACGTGGTTGTTACGCAACTTGATCCATGAGCGCGAGTTTACTCAATTTGCTGCGCAATATCCGCATTTACACGGCATAGAGTTTGTCGAGCAAGTGCTCGATTATTTCAATTTTACCTACTCGGTTCGCGACACCGAATTAGACAATATTCCAAGTCATGGGCGGGTGGTGATCATTGCCAATCATCCGATCGGATCGCTTGATGGTTTGGCGCTATTGAAAATGGTCAGCAAGGTTCGGCCCGATGTGAAGGTCGTTGCCAACGACCTACTGGCCGAGCTGCCGCCGTTAGCCGACTTATTGTTGCCGGTACGGGTATTTGGTGGCACCACACAGCGCGGCGATTTACAACGTATCAATCAGCATTTAAATGACGATGCAGCGTTGATCATTTTTCCTTCCGGTGAAGTGTCACGTTTACGTCCCAATGGCGTGCGCGATACCCGTTGGCGAGCCGGTTTTTTACGTATGGCAATGACTGCGCAGGCGCCTATTTTGCCCGTCTTTATCGATGCCCGTAATTCGGCTTGGTTTTACGGCGCGTCGATGGTCTATAAGCCATTAGCGACCATGTTGCTGGTGAAAGAAATGTTCCGCCAGCAAGCCAATAACATCAACATGCGCATTGGTGAGTTGGTGCCGTTCTCGGCATTTGCCGGTAATCAAATTCCATTACCCGCCAAGGTTAAGCTGTTTAAAAAGCATTTATATCGTATCGGCCATGATAAAAATGGCATGTTTAACACGCAATCGGCCATCGCTTGGCCAGAGCAAAGGCAGGCGTTAAAAGCGGCAGTGGAACAATGCGAGTGCTTAGGCAAAACTTTTGATAACAAGCATATTTATTTATACCAGTACCAAGGTAGTTCACCGATTTTGCGAGAGATCGGTCGTCTGCGTGAAGTGGCGTTCCGAGCCGTGGGAGAGGGCACCTTACAGCGCCGTGATTTAGATAGTTATGACACCGAGTATTATCATTTACTGCTGTGGGATGCGGACGATCTTGAAATTGCCGGCGCTTATCGGTTAGGTGATACGGCAAAAATTAATGCGAGTAAGGGCCGTGGTCATTTATATAGCGACAGCTTGTTCGATTTTGATGAGGCTGCCATGCAGCCGATTTTTGCTCATGGTTTGGAGCTGGGACGCAGCTTTGTACAGCCTCGCTACTGGGGCAAGCGCAGCCTAGAGTATCTTTGGATAGGTATTGGCGCTTTATTGCGTAAACATCCGCAGTATCGTTATTTATTCGGTTCGGTCAGTATTAGTAGTGCGTTACCGATTCAAGCGCGGGAACTACTGGTACATTTTTATCGGTTATATTTTCCGGCCACACAAACTGCTATGGCGCGCCATCACAACCCTTTCGTCAGCCAAGCTGCTGGCAGCTTGAATGAGCTGTTCGTGGGCGATGACTACAAAGCCGATTTCAGCACCCTGAAACATCAGTTAGCACATATGGGCGTGGCCATTCCAACACTGTATAAGCAATACAGCGAACTGTGTGATGGCGATGGCGTACAGTTTCTAGACTTTGGTGTCGACCCGGATTTTTCCGATTCCATCGATGGCTTGGTGTTAGTCGATATTGAACAGCTTAAACCGAAAAAATATCAGCGCTACATTGCTGCCAGAGATTGATGTGTTGCCATGTGAGTTATCGTTAGTAAAAAAATCAGCCCTGTCGATGCAGGGCTGATATCGTTATATGTTATGCCTGAGCTTAATCGTTTATTGATACTGCGGCATCAAACCGTTAGTCCAAAGAATGGCTGATGAGACCATTAGAATAACCATTAAGATCAAACCGGCGGTCACCACTGAGCTGGAATACAAGAAACCGCGCTCTTCGGGAATGTGCATTAAAATCGGCACACCGGCATATAGCAAGTAAACCGAGTAGGCGATACCGGCTAGAAAGGCCATGGTCACGAACCATAGCTCAGGATACAGTGCCGCGATACCAGACATCATCGCTGGCGTAGCGGTGTAAGCTGCCAGTTCTAACGATTGCGTATAGCTGGGCGAAGCGCCAAAAGTTTTTGCCATCCAATGAATCAGATAAGCCAAGGCAAAAACCGCGACGATCATGCCGATGTACATCAATACCGCCATGGTGACGGCACTGTTTTGGGTTAAAAAGATGGTATCCCGTGCGCCGATACTCCAACCCAAATGCGCCGACGCATAATAAGCGGCGAGGCAGGGCAATATGGCAACGACAAGAATATGAGTAAACGCATAGAGAAAACTCTCGTGACGCTGGTCGATAGTGCGCCACTCGTCAACTGGATGCGCGTATAAACCCCAGATGTGGTTCAGAATCATAGCGACCCCCTTATTTGGTACCGCTTAACATTATTGTTATAAATGATGAAAATTACACCACCTAATGATTTATATTGACGAGTTTTTGATGCCTGTCAAGCGCTTTACTGGACGTATTTTTTACAACTTGGGATAATGGCCGACATAAAATGATTCTAGGAACGTTACTTTGTCGCAAGCCGCTTTATCAAAACCGATTCAACCGTTGTTAGCACCGTATCAATCGTTACTGGCACCAATCGACACTTTCTTACATTGTCGCACACCGCAAGCATGGTTAGAGGCGGCGCGGCAACCGCAAGTGTTGGCGGTGATTTTGAATGACCATATGCGCTGCGAATTAAAAGCTGCGCAGAGTGCCGCATTTTTGCTACGTCGTTATGCGCTCGATCAAAGCAGCGGTGAGGCGTTATTGCAATGGTTGAAACCCTACGAGGATTTTGTTTATCGCCAGCTACAGCATGGTGATAATCAACGACCGTTAACCAGCGCGAAAAAAAATGGCGTCGCCAACGCACTTACCGCGCAACCTGATCTGCCATATAGCGACGACATCGTCGATAAAATGATGCGGCTTATCAAAGAAGAATTGCATCATTTTGATCAAGTGCTGCAAATCATTCAGCAACGGCAATTGGCTATTGGTCATTTACCGGCGTCAGGTTATGCGGCTGGTTTACTACGCCATGTGCGTACACACGAACCGGCGGCACTGGTGGATAAATTGATCATCGGCGCCTATATCGAGGCGCGCTCGTGTGAACGCTTTGCTGCGCTGGCGCCATACATAGATAGCGAGTTACAACAGTTTTATGTGTCGCTGTTGCGCTCAGAAGCGCGTCATTATCAAGATTATTTGCAGTTAGCAGAGCGCTTAGCTGGTCAGCCAATTGCTGCGCGTATTACGCAGTTTGGCGAATGGGAAGCGCAGTTGATTAAGGCTAGCGACGACCAGTTGCGCTTTCATAGCGGTGTGCCTAGCGCCGCTGCTATCGAGGCGGCAACGCAGTTGAGTGCAACTTAAACTGTTCTTCGCGCACACTTAAATGGCTGCCTTGCTCATACCAGTCGCCCAATACCCAGCGCTCTGCGGTAGAACCGTCGCTGAGTGAAAATTGATGATGACCGGGGCGGTGCGTATGGCCATGGATCAGGTATTTTACGGCGTGGCTTTCCATGACATGACGTACGGTGGTTAATTCGACGTCCATGCGACGTAATTGCTCATCGCTCAATTGCGGCTGCTGAGTTTGGCTGTTGGCGCGTAATTTATTGGCGATGCGCATGCGCGTGGATAACGGTAGCCTTGCTAGCAACCATTTGCTCAGGGGATGCTGAATTACCCGCCGAAAACGTTGATAACCGGTATCCAGCGTACATAACAAGTCGCCATGCATGAGCAGCGTACGCTGCCCATAAAGTTCAATTACCGTCGGATCGTTAAGCAGGTGGATGCCGGTTTGCTGAGCGAACCGTTGACCCACCATAAAGTCGCGGTTGCCGGCCATAAAATAGCTCGGTACACCGGCTTGTGTTAATTGACGCAACTGCTGTTTTACCTCGGCGGCAAAGCGACTGTTATCGTCGTCACCGATCCAAGCATCAAATAAATCACCCAAAATATAGAGCGCGGCGGCTTCACGTGCTGGCCCCTGTAAAAACTCAAAGAATAGCTCGCAAATATCGGGGCGCGCTGGGCTCAGGTGTAAATCTGAAATAAACAGTTGCGTCATAGGTGGCGTCGGCGTGCTTATTCGCTGATGCTGACCGATTCGATAACGATATTTTCACGCGGCACATCTTGGTGCATACCATGCGAACCGGTAGCAACCGCTTTGATGGCGTTGACGGTATCCATGCCATCGACAACTTCGGCAAATACGCAATAGCCAAAACCGTTAGGGGTTTCGTTTTGGAAGTTCAAAAAGTCGTTATTATTCACGTTAATGAAGAACTGTGCCGTGGCTGAGTGCGGATCGGGGGTACGCGCCATCGCTACTGTACCCAAGGTGTTCGGTTTAGCGCTGGCGGCTTCGTTAGCGATAGGTGCCTGTGTTTCTTTTTGTGACATATCGTCGGTAAAACCACCGCCTTGGATCATAAAGCCATCAATCACACGATGAAAAATGGTGCCGTCATAAAAACCATCACGAGCGTAAGTTAAAAAGTTTTCTACCGTATTCGGCGCGGTTTCACTGTGCATAGCTAAGACGATATCGCCATGATTGGTGTGCAGCGTGACTTGCATGTTTTACCTCGGTGTTTATTGAATAATTGATCAAATCGTTAAGCAGCCGCGAGTTTAGCATTAATTTGCCGTTGAGGCACCGTTCTAGCGCTGCCCTTGTGCTCGCCAGTTGTGCTATGCTAATGCCCTCTATCGCTTGATGCGACGCCCAAAGCGGGTTCGCGACAAGCTCCTATATTGCCGTTACAGCCACTGTGTTGAAAAGGAGAACACCGCAGCATGTTGACGTTATTTAATACTTTGACGCGCCAAAAAGAAGCATTCAAACCCATTCATGAAGGCCAGGTCAACTTATACGTCTGTGGCGTGACCATTTATGATTTTTGCCACATCGGCCATGCCCGCACTTACGTTTCTTTTGATGTGGTTGTGCGTTATTTAAGAGCCATCGGCTATCAGGTTAAATACGTGCGTAATATTACCGACGTCGACGATAAAATTATTCGTCGCGCAAACGAAAGTGGGCAGCAAATCGGTGACATCACACGCCATTTTGCCGCGGCGATGCATGAAGACTTTGCCGCTCTCAATCTACTTGAACCCGATGTTGAACCCACCGTTACCGATCATATGGACGACATCATCGCTATGATCGCTGCCTTAATCGAGAAGGGTGCAGCTTATGTGGCGGACAATGGTGATGTGCTGTTCGACGTATCGACTTTCAATGATTATGGCAAGTTAAGTAAGCAAGACCTCAGCCAATTGCAAGCGGGGGCCCGAGTCGATGTTGATAACAGCAAAGCCGACCCACTCGATTTTGTCTTATGGAAACCGGCAAAAGCGGGCGAGCCGAGCTGGCCATCGCCTTGGGGGGCTGGACGTCCGGGTTGGCACATCGAGTGCTCGGCGATGAATAAAAAGCACTTGGGTAGCCACTTTGACATCCACGGCGGTGGCTCGGATTTGATTTTTCCGCATCATGAAAATGAAGTGGCGCAAAGCTGCTGCGCGAACGACAGCGCTTATGTCAATTATTGGATGCACAGCGGTATGGTACAGGTTGACGATGTCAAAATGTCGAAGTCGTTGGGTAACTTTTTTACTATTCGAGATGTGTTATCGCAATATAGTGCGGAAACTGTCCGTTATTTCCTGCTATCTAGCCATTATCGCTCGCAGTTGAGTTATACCAGCGATAACCTGCAACAAGCGCACGCGAGCTTGGAGCGTTTATACGGAACCTTACGTGATATCGCCCCGGCAGAAGCGTTAGATGAGACGCTTTATGACCGCTACTGGCAGCGTTTCTGTCAAGCGATGAACGATGACTTTAACGTCCCAGAAGCGACGCCGTTATTATTTGAACTGGCTCGTGATAGCCAACGTATGAAACAACAAGGTGATGCCGAAAGCTTGGCGCAAGCGGCTCAGTTAACGGCGGTGATGAAGCGTTTAGCGGCGGTGTTGGGCTTGTTACAGCAAGCACCTGAAGCGTTTTTACAAGGTCAGCAAGACGCTGCTGAGGTAGCCCGCATCGAGGCCTTGATTGCGCAACGCGAAAATGCTCGCGCGAATAAAGACTGGGCTGCGGCCGATGCGGCGCGAGACCAGCTTACCGAATTGGGTGTTGTACTAGAGGATGGTGCCGGTGGCACTCGTTGGCGTCGCCAATAATCCCAGAACTTAAGGAGTTGATGTATGTCTTTTCCCGTTTTAGAGCAAGCAACCGAATTGTCAGCAGCGCTGGCATCTGAGCAGCACGATGCGGTGTTGCTGGTGGCTGACTTTAGTCAGCCGTTGCCTGCACCTTTTGCCGATATTGTTGCCACGGCCAAGCAGCACGACCAACGTGTCGGTCAGCAGCCATTGCTGTTGCAACACGCCGATATGCCGGGACAACGGCTGATATGCGCGCCAACCGGCGCATTGCTACAAGACTATGATGATGTTCGCAGCGTATTTGACGCAGCGGCAGCGGGCACCAGCATCGCCAGTGCTGCTGGCGCAAAAAAACTGTTAATCGTAAACGCCGGTTTACCACAGGATGAACGCTTTCAAGACGCCGCTGGGGTGGCCTATTTAGGGGCTTGCCAAGCACTTTATCAACCCTTAGAAGCGCGTGAAGCGCTGGGCGAAGAAAGCATTGAAACGGTCACCCACATTACCTTAGTGGCTGAGCAATTAAACATTGACTGGTTGCAAGCCGTAGAGGCCGGTAAACGTGTTGCACGTGATCTGGCTGGCACCGAACCAGAGCGTATGGCACCGAAAAAGTTTGCCGAATATTGCCGTCAAGCGTTTGCCCATACCGCGGTGAAAGTCAGTGTGATTGATGATGTGCAGCAGTTACAGCACGAGTACCCACTGCTGTCAGCGGTTGGCCGTGCATCGTTGGCGGTCGAACGTCATCGTCCCTGTGTTATCCGTCTGGAGTATCATGCGCCTCAGCCACAACGAACGCTATTGTTTGCCGGTAAAGGCATAGTTTATGACACCGGTGGTGCCGACTTAAAAGTGGGTGGCCACATGGCCGGTATGAGCCGTGATAAAGGTGGTGCTGCCGCGGTTGCCGGATTTGTTAAAACCGTCGCTGGTTTAGCGCCGCAAGATACTAGCGTGATTGCCGAAATCGGTGCGGTACGTAATAGTATCGGTGCCGATGCCTTTGTTGCCGACGAAATCATTACTGCGCACAGCGGTAAGCGTGTCCGAATCGGTAACACCGACGCCGAAGGTCGCTTAGTGCTAGCCGATTTGCTTTCTCATCTGCGCGAGGACGCCTTGCAAAGCGATGCACCGCAGTTGTTTAGTATTGCCACCTTAACCGGCCACGCGGCGTTGGCCAAGGGGCCTTATACTGCCTTGGTGCCAAACGGTGCGGCTAATTTGCAGCAATTAGCTGAGCAACTGTTCAATGTTGGCGAAGTGCTTGGTGATCCGGCTGAAATTTCTTGGTCACGTCGCGAAGACTTTGATTTCGTTCGACCACGCACCAAAGCCGACGATGTGTTATCGAGCAATAATGGGCCATCGGCGACGACAGCGCGTGGGCATCAGTTCCCAATGGCGTTTTTGACCATTGCCGCTGGCCTAGATGCGCATAATGCTCGCAGCGATAAGCCGCTGCCGTACGTGCACATTGATATCGCCGGTAGTGGTGTTGAAGGTGGCGATTGGCAACATGGTAAGCCAACAGCAGCACCGGTCACTTGTCTGAGTGCTTGCTATTTAGCGCGCTAAGCCATTAGCTGAATAAATAAAAAGGGCCGCTTCTAGCAGAAGCGGCCCTTTTTTATCAGCAGTTTTGGGCGTCATCAAATATCGAGGACTTCGGCATCTAGCTCGGCTTTAGTTTTGCCGTGAGGCTCTGGCTTGCGGGTTTCAGGGTTGATATAAACAAATACAATATCGTCAGCAATACAGATATTTTGCTTGGTTTGTTTATTGCGTACCACGCAGGTAATGGTCAACGAGCTATTACCCACGCGTTTTACTTCGAGGCCGAACTCAACCACGTCACCTTGAAACGCTGAGGTTTCAAAACTGATGGCGCCAATGTGCTTGGTGACCAGGCTTTTTGCGCCTAATTGGCAACTGGCAAAGATATAGGCTTCTTCGTCGATCCACTCGAGAATGCGGCCACCAAATAGGGAGCCAGCAAAGTTCAGATCATTCGGCATTACCAGACGGCGAGATAAAAAGCGCATAGTCACTCCATTTCATTGCAGGATGTTTTTGCAGGGTTCGCTGTCGACGAAAACCCCTGCAAGCCATTATACCCCAAGATGACGCTGAAAAAATTCGGTTATCGTACGATACAAATGAATTTTCGTGGCGCGACCATTCAACGAGTGTTTTTTACCCGGATAGGTCATCATTTCAAAGCGTTGACGATTGTCTTGTAACACTTTAAATAGCTTGGTGCTGTGGCTGAACAAGACGTTGTCATCGGCCATGCCATGATAGATCAGCAAGTCACCTTGTAGGCCTTTAACATAGGGAAAGACTGAAGCTTTCTCATAGTTGTCGCCATCATTCGGCATGCCCATATAACGCTCGGTGTAGTGGGTGTCGTAAAGACGCCAATCGGTCACTGGCGCACCGGCGACAGCGGCTTGAAAATACTCTGGCGCTTTAAAGATATTCATTAACGCCAAATAGCCGCCATAGCTATGTCCGTAGAAGCCGATACGCTGGTCATCGACGTAATCCAGACTACGCAGGTATTTAACGCCGGCGACTTGGTCGGCAACTTCGGCCTGACCTAGCTGCTTAAAAATAACCTGTTCAAAGTCGTTACCACGATTGGCGGTGCCGCGATTATCCAAGGTAAACACGACAAAACCTTGCTGGGCGAGGTATTGGGTAAAATAATCGCCCCAGCTTTTGGTGACGCGCTGGGCTCCCGGGCCGCCGTAGCTATAAACAATCGCTGGATACTGCTTTTGTTTGTCAAAGTTCGCCGGTCGGGTAATTTTAAAGTACAGGGTTTTGCCGTCGTCAGCTTTGATGCTGCCAAAACTGGGGTAGCGCCACTGTCCTAAGTAATCGGCCAGTGGATGGTTGGCACCGACTGCGTTCTCAAGTATCCAGTTAATGCGCTCACCGGTGGGGCCGTGCATACTAACTTGTGGTGGCTGTTGTGGTGACGAAAATACATCCACGTAGCTTTGCCCATCGCCGCTAAAGGTAACGTTGTGCATGCCCTCCCGTTGCGACAACTGAGTGGGATTACGCGGGTTGGTGGTAGTTAAACTAGAGCGATACAAGTGGCTCTCTAAAGGCGACTTGGCGCGACTGGTAAAGTAAATCACGCCCAAGGTTTCGTCGATGTGTTCGAGTTTATCGACCATCCATTCGCCAGCAGTCAGTTGGCGAATCAACTTGCCATCTAAACGGTATAAATAAAGGTGTTTGTACCCGCTGCGCGAAGATGCCCAAACGAAATGGTTATTATCGTTCAAAAAGCGTAGGTCATCGTTAAGGTTCAACCAATGCGTGCTGGTCTCTTTAAGCAGTGCTTGGTCTTGCTCACTACCTAGCGGGTGCAAGTATAAGGTTAGCTCGGTCTGGCTGCGATTCTGCCATTGGTACAATAGCCGTTGGCTATCTGGCACCCAATTAACACGCGCGAGGTAACCGTCGCCTAAATGCGCGAGTCCCAACCATTGGGTATCGCCACTACTGAGGTTCATAATGCCGAGATCGATATCGACGTTGGCGCTACCAGCAGCGGGATAACGTTGCTCGATCAAGCGCACTTCGTCGGCATAAATCTCGCTACGCGTGATTTCTTGCACCGGTGTTTCATCAATCCGCGTTAGCGCGATGTGTTGTTCGTCGGGAGCCCACCAATAACCGCTCATGCGGTCGATTTCTTCTTGCGCGACAAACTCTGCCATGGCGTAGCTAATCGCGCCGCCGCCGGCATCGGTCAGTGCTCGTTCTTGACCATTAGCCAAGTCGATCAGGTACAAGTTCTGTTCACGGATAAAGCTAACGTAATGTCCTTTAGGCGAGAGCTTTGCGTCGGTTTCGTAGGCTTCGGTTTGGGTCAGGCGCTGGCTGTTGCCGCTGGCGACATTAAATAAATACAGGTCGCCAGCAACAGTCACTAACACCTGCTGACTGTCGGGGTGCCAAGCATAATCGACCAAGCCCTCAGCGCTGATCCGTAGCCGTTCGCGGCGGGCTTTCTCTACCTCGGATAATTCGCCGGAGCTGGCGTTTAGCTGTTCACTTTTTAAGATACGTTTATGCGTTTGTGTTTTGCTGTCGTACCACCATAAGTCATAGTGCTGATGGGCATCGGCACGCGCTTTCAGGTAGCTAATATGTTGATGATCAGGCGCGTAACGCACTTGACGGATAGCTTCGCCCGCCAGCGCTGGTGCTGAAAAAATACGTTCCAGCGTTAAATGGCTAGCATGGCTCAACTGACTAAAAGCCGTTGAACATAAAGTTAAAGTGGTTAGTGCAAGCGGGCGCAACAGCTTGCGCAGCAGGCTCTGCATAGCGTTTACCTCAACGTCATCTGGGGTCTAAAAACGCCGTTAAGGGTAGCAGAATTATGCGGCGATTACTTGTTGTGCCGTTAAATTGTCGATGAATATGAAGCTGAAATGCGATTAATGGCGAGGCCAATAAAAAAGCCCGCCTAACGGCGGGCTGGGGGAGACTCAGAATTCGCCGCGTAGGCCAATGCTGAAATTACGACCGGTGACCGGTGCATCGTCTTTTAAGAACGAGCTGTGGACGAAGCCTAACTCATCGGTAATGTTTTCGGCTTTGACGTATAGCGTCATGTTGTTACGCGCTAATGCTTGTGGGTAGAAACTCACTTGCGCGTTTAACAAACCGTAGCTATCGGTGGGTGTTTCATTGGCGGCAATACGCTCTTGCTCGGCATAGTAGATGTAACCGACTTTGGCATCCCATGCTTGTGCCTGATAGCTCACATCGGCACCTATCCGTTGGCTAGGAATGCGCGGTAAGTTACCACCATCTTTTAGCTTAGCGCGGGTGTAGTCGCTGAAACCAGATACGGTCCAATTGCGATCCAATTGCCAGGCTGCTTCGATTTCATAACCATATAGTTCAACATCGGCTTGCGTGAACTGTACGACATTGAGCGCACCACCGTGGTCATGCTCGTGGTCGTGTTCATGCTCACCGCCTGCCTCTTCTTCGTGGTGGTCATGATCTTCGATGTGCAGATCGGCGGAGTCGACACCGGTAAAGCGCTCGTAAATAAAGTCATCGACATTGTTGTAGAAGAAGTTGATTTGGCCGTGGAAGTCACCTTGTTCTAAGTGGAAGCCTAAATCGATGTTATTCGATTTTTCCAGCTCCGGCTTACCCTCGCGACGTTCAACGTGGTAATGCTCGGGTGCAACTTCTTCTAGCTCATAGAGCGCGCCTAATTCATAAGTACGGGTAGCCAGGTGGGCACCGTTTGCCAATAGTTCGGTCGCGGAAACCGGACGTTCGGCATGGCTAAAATTCAGCGACATCGATAGTTGCTTGGTCAACGGACGAGTAAAGCCAGCCGAGAACGAGACCGGGTTATAACTGAAGTCGCCTAACTCATCGGTATCAATATCGACTTGTTCATAACGCGCGCCGACTTCCCAGTTAAAACCCGCGTATTCACGTTCTAGCACCCAAAATATACCGGTCGACTCGGTGGTCGAATCAGGAGCGAAAGCCTCTTCACCGTGGCTAGTTTGGTCACTATCGCTCCATTGCAAGCCAACTGCACCGCGCCAGCCGAGTAGTGGCTGATGGCGTGCGGTGATACGCACTTCGGTTTGCTCATTGGCAAAGGTTGAGGCGGCAACACCGCCTTCAATTTCGCTATGGGTGTAATCGGTGTAGGCGGCGCGCAATTCGACTTTATCGAAGCCTGCGAATGGATTATTTAATGCCCCAGCTAACTGGTAGCGATTCTGTTCTAAATCGACAAATGGACCAGCTTCGCCGTGCTCGTGAGCATGCTCTTCTTCATGATCATGTTCTTCTTCTTCGTGCTCATGTGCGTGTTCGTGACCGGGAATACCGTATTCTTGCGTCATACGACCAAATGAGAAGCCGATAAAACCTCGATCACCAATGTAGCTGCCACCTAAATTCAAACCTTGAGATTCGATGTAGGTATTCTCGACTTTATCGTTGGTTTCGCCTTCGTCGTTGGTGAAAGTGGGAACTTCATAGTCATCCGCATCGCGGGCAAAGGCGTCAACATGAAAAACCACCGGCCCATTACCGGCATCAGCGCTAAAGCTGCCTTCTTTTTGATTGGCGGCGCTATTCGCCCCCACGCTGTAATTACCGCGCACACCGTCTAAGGCTTGTTCCGGAATACGGTTATCGACGACGTTGACAACACCGCCGATAGCACCGCTACCGTACAACAATGTTGCCGGGCCACGAAATACTTCGACTTGTTGAGCTGTGGTGGTTTCGGTGGTCACCGCGTGATCGGGGCTGCCACGTGACTGGTCGCCAGCATCTAAACCATTTTGTGTGATTTTCACCCGAGGTCCATCTAAACCTCGGATAATCGGGCTACCAGCGACATTGGCAAAATGGGTATTGTTAATACCGGGTTCGGTGGCTAACGTTTCGCCCAGCGTATGAGCTTGGCTTTGACGTAATTCATCACCGGATAAAACACTGACTGGCTGAGCTGAGTTAAGCGCCGTTTTGTCCAGCGGTGAACCAGTGATGACAATAACTTCACTGGGTTTGACTTGAGTTTCTGCATCTTGTTGCTGTGCGGCAACTTGGCCTACATTCAAGCTGGCTAGAATCGCCAACGATAATGAGGAACGACGTAACATTGACTGACTCCCTGATGGTACGATTATCGAGTAACGAGCGGACTCGTGAATTGCCTCTGTGATAATATAACATTACAGGGATGTTGCCCGCGATGCAACTACCATTTGTCGCGTAAAGCTGGTGACTGGTCTTTAGCTTGGGTAGACTAGGCGAGCTAACAATTTAGTCGAATAACTAATCATGACGGGAATCAGTCAATGAAATTACTTTCTGCAATGACGGCGTTGGCGCTAGCCATTAGCCTAAATGCGTGTGGCGAAGCGGCACCCACACAGCAGCAAAAACAAGCGGTAGAAGCTAACCCCGAAGCCATTCGTGCGCACTTAGAGTTTCTTGCTAGTGATGAGCTAAAAGGCCGTGACACCGGCAGCATCGGTCACGAAATCGCAGCCAAATACATTGCCTCAGAGTTTAAGCAAATGGGCTTACAACCGGGCGGTGATAACGGTACTTACTTTCAACGTATGCCAGCGCGTAAGAGTTATTTAGTTGACCGTAGTGCCAGTATGATCGTGCATACCGATAACGGCGATGTTGCGTTGGAGTTCCCAGCCGACTTCACTACCGGTCCCAGTGCTTTTTCTGAAGCCGACGAAGTTACGGCACCGATGGTCTTCGTCGGTTATGGCATGGTCGCCGACGAGTTCGGTATCAATGATTATGAGGGGCTTGATGTTAAAGGTAAGATTGCGGTGATGGTGACTGGCCGTCCTGACGATTTACCCAGCGAAGAGGGTGCGCACTTAAACAGCATTAAGGATGACTTAGCTGCTGAGCGCGGTGCAGTAGGCATCATTACCATTCACACGCCACAGCGCGAAAAAGTACGCCCCTACAAAAGTAGTTTGATTTATACCAAATTACCTCGCATGCATTGGTTAGACGCCGAGGGTAAACCACATGGTGTGCATGAGAGTCTATTAGGCACGGCTTATGTCGATTCAAAACCGGCACAACAACTATTTGTTAATGCTGAGCAGTCTTTGGATAGCGTATTTGAGCAGCTGGCAGAGGGACAGAGTCCAAAAGGATTCGAATTGAATGCCTCGGTCACGTTGAGCCGCAAATCGCGCCACGAAGAGTTGACCAGCCCTAACGTTGCCGCGATTTTACCGGGTAGTGACGAGAGTTTGGCCGATGAATACGTGTTGTATACTGCGCACGCCGATCACATCGGTGTGAGCCAAGACTTAAGCAGCGACGACAACATTAATAATGGCGCCATGGATAACGCCGCTGGTGTGTCGGTGATGTTGGAAACCGCACGCATGTTCGTCGATGCGGGCCAAGCGCCGCGTCGTTCAATCATGTTTTTGGCGGTCACAGCGGAAGAAAAAGGCTTATTAGGTGCCGATTACTTTGCTAACAACCCAACCGTACCATTACACAGCATCGTCGCTAACGTTAACCTAGATATGCCGGTTCTGTTGTACGATTTTGCTGATGTTATTGCTTTTGGTGCCAACCATTCAAGCATGGGTGATACGGTGGCTAAAGCCGCTGGCAAATTCGACATTAAACTCAGTCCGGACCCGATGCCTGAACAAGCCATTTTTACTCGCTCAGATCATTACACCTTGGTTAAAAAGGGCATTCCGGCGGTATTCCTAATGACCGGCTTTACCTCAAAAAATGAAGATGAAGACGGTGGCGAAGTGTGGGGTAAATTCTTTGCTGAGCATTATCACCGCCCAAGCGACCAGCCGTCGTTGCCGATCAACTATGACGCGGGAGCGGTGTTTACCGATATTAACTACGAAATTGGTAAAGAAGTAGCCAACGCCGACGAACGCCCACATTGGTTGGCCGACTCGTTCTTTGGTAAAACTTTTGGCGGTCAGTAGCCGCTACTAATTGAGCTCAGCGAGCGTTCTGTCGCTGTCGTTCAATGACAAACTAAACCAAGCCCCAAGTAGCAACTTGGGGCTTTTTTATTATTTATTCAAAAGCTTATATGAATTACATATACTCAGTTTACGCAGCGCCGATAACGTGGCACTTTAGGCAAAAGCATATTGCGTTATTGGCTAACATTTTTAGCAATCAAATAAGGGATTAATCGCATGCAAACTCAACAACGGTTTAGTGAATATAAGGTGATTCATGTCGCAGAGGGCGGTTGCGGTACTTTGCTGCTTGGCTCCAGTGGCTTGCCACTGAAAAAGATCGAATCGACGCTGAACCGTGAAGCCGCCGACGGCTGGCAGTTAGTGTTTCAGGTATTAGAACAAAAGCGCTTCTTTTTATTCTGGACCCGGGAAGCCGCGATTATTACGTTGGCACGCTAACAGTATGATTAAACGTTCAGTACTTAAAGCGATTCGTTATTATCAACGTCGTGGTGGGTCTAAGCGTTTTTTTAATATTGACTGTAATTTCCAACCCAGCTGCTCGGAATATACTTATCGAGCCATCGAAAAGTTTGGTTTGGTGCGTGGTTGTCGGCTTGGTTGGCGACGCATTTGCCGCTGTAACGATCCTGACTGTGTCGAAAAACGGCTTGATCCGGTGCCGCACTCGGTTAGGCAAACTCGCTGCCAACGATCCCAACATGATATTGAATAAGAGGTTGAGTTGATGTCTACGTCGGAACGACTAAATGATGAAGAAGAACAACTGCGTCAGCAAATTCGGCAGCTCAGTGACGAGCAACGCAAGTGTTACTTCAGACACGAGCAACAACGCTTAAAAGATCCGGATACCTATGCGGTATTAAATTACTTCTTTTTGGCTGGCCTGCACCACTTTTATCTAGGTAAGTTCGCGCGAGGCATGGTTAATTTGGTACTGATGTTAATTGGTATCTTATTACTAAAACCGTTGCCGTGGTTAGGGGGTGGCTTGATTGTCGCCGTCTTATTGATTGAATTGCCGCAGTTATTCAATGCGCAAAATATTGTCCATCGCCATAACAATCAACAAATACGTGATCTACTGCAGCAAGTCAAAATGGGTCAACTCAAGGATAAATCATAAAGGCGGCTGCTCATCATCTCGCAAGGTCAGCACGTCGTAACCATTTGCGGTAACCAGCACGGTGTGTTCCCATTGTGCCGATAATTTTTTATCGCGGGTGACCACCGTCCAACCATCTTTTTTCTGTTTAGTTTTATAGCTTCCCTGGTTGATCATCGGCTCAATAGTAAACGTCATGCCTGCAGCCAGCGTCATACCAGTACGCGCTTGACCCACGTGCATGATTTGCGGTTCTTCGTGCATGGCTTGACCAATGCCATGACCACAATAATCACGTACTACGCTAAAGCCTTGTTGCTCGGTAAAGCGTTGAATGGCGTGGCCTATATCACCTACCGTTGCACCCGGTTTGACGCAGGCGATACCTTGCCACATGGCAGCGTAGGTAACATCAACTAGCTGGCGCGCGATTGCCGACGCCTGACCAATCACATACATTTTACTGCTATCGGCAATATAACCGTTTTTTTCTAGGGTAATATCGACATTGACGATGTCACCGTCGCGTAAACGCTTAGCGGCGGACGGCACACCGTGACAAACCACCTCGTTGATCGACGTATTCAACACATAAGGGTAGCCATACTGGCCTTTGCTCGCGGGTCGCGCGTGCAGCGTATCAACAATATAGGATTCGACAAAATCGTTAATCGCCATTGTCGACACACCACTAGCGATAAATTTGTCTAATTGCGCAAACACTTGAGCTAACAAGCGACCCGATTCGCGCATGTGCTGGATCGCATCGGTTGATTTAATCAGCGACAGGTTCATGTTCTAACCTTACCGAAGTGACTGCTTGAGCACGCATTTCAAGCGCTAATATCTGCTCGTAAGTTAAGCTGGGGTTTTGTTCTGCTAAGCGGCCTATTTTTAGCCAAAACTCCGCTTGGGCGTTGATTGAGCGTTCCATGACTGCGCTGGTTTTGCGTACTTCTTCATGCAACGTGTCTGATATTTTAACGATACCCATGACCATCCAAAATATATACGTTTTGCTACACTTTGTATGTTGGCGACGGATATGTCAATAGTAGGGCATTGGCGTATCCACAACAAAAAGCGCCCGCTACAAAATTGCAGCGGGCGCTAAAAGGTCAAGCAGAGCCGTAGCGATTATATCGGTGAGCCAGGTGGTATAGCGCGCGGCGTATAATTCACCGACCACTCTCCACCATCTAGGTAAGCGCCCAGCTGTTGCTGAATATAACCTTGATAGTCATCATTTTTATTTAAACGCTGCTGATACTGAGTTAAGTAACGCCATAAGCTGGCTCGTACTTCGGGGGCTAAGCTGTTGTCATCAAGCACCTCAACTAACGCATTTAACACCACAAAATGAATGCGTTGACTGAGCGCCGACTGCTCCAGATCGTTAACTGTTAAGAGTGTATCGGCGACCATGCTGGGCGCGGGGACTCCATCGTCTTGCTGGTGTTGCCAAGCCAAGCGATTTAGGCGAGCGCTATTAAACACCGACTGCGCGGTCAGTTGTGCGCCGACTTCGGCCATACTGACCGGGTCAGGCACCAAGCCCATGCGGCCATTAAAGTTTTCGCGGTTAGCGCGGTCTCCGTAAGCATGCGGTAGCAGCAGCTTTTCGATGCTGCTAGGGAGTTTTAGCACCTCGACGCTGAGCGTTTGCTTTAATTGCTGTAATGCCAAGCGTTGCTGACGTGCGTTGACTGCACCGACTTTACTTAAGTCGTCACCCTTAACCGCGTAGCTGTAGTCAAAACCACCTAACATTTTCGCGGTCGCTTCGGTTTGATAGCGGTGTAGCAGGTAAATCGGCACCAGTAGCTGGCGTAAACGACTGACTGGCTGGTCTGCTGGTAGCGTATCCAAACCAAACTGTGCCAGAGCCACATCGCGCACTGCCAGCACGCGCTCTAGCTCAGTAACGGCATCGCTGCCATTGTCCCAAAGGTGGGCATCTGGATGCGCACCGCTCAGTGGACGCGCGTCGGCATCAGAAATAAATTGCAGACCCAGCGCCTTGCTTTCTCGCAAAATACGTTTTAGCAGCGCGGTTTCATCGCTGATGACGCCAAAGTCGCTATAACCGTAGGCGATGACTTGCTTATCCCAAACCCCCATGCCACTGTCGTAGGCTTGTGCTAGCGACAACGAGCCATCGGTATCAATGCTGACCAATGGGTGTGGATAGTCCATCACCGAAGCACGATCGCTGACACTGGCGGCAAAGTTATGTGCAATGCCCAGCGTGTGACCAATTTCGTGAGCAGAAAGCTGGCGAATACGCGCCAACGCCATTTGTTCGATAGCCTGCTTTAACTGTTGCTCGGACTTAGCCGAGCTAAACGGTGACAATAACGCTTGCGCAATGGCCATATCCTGACGAATTCGCAAAGAGCCTAGGGTGACATGGCCCTTAATGATCTCACCGGTGCGCGGATCGATAATCGAAGAGCCATAAGACCAACCGCGGGTGGCTCGGTGGACCCATTGAATGACGTTGTAACGAACATCCATCGGGTCGGCATCGGCAGGTAACACTTTGACTTGAAAGGCGTCGCGATAACCAATTGCGGTAAACGCTTGATTCCACCATTTAGCGCCATCGAGCAAGGCGCCTTTGACCGGTTCAGGAACACCTGCATCAAGATAATAAATAATCGGCTGCACGGCTTCGCTGGTACTGGCTAGTGGGTCTTTCTTTTGTAACCGATGGCGTGGAATAAATTGTTGCCTTAATGGCTCGCCCAAAGGCGCTGCGTAGTCTTGGTAACCCACCGACCAAAAGCCGCTATTGGTCATGAAGCGGCGAGGACTGTAGTTGTCATCGGGTAACTCGATAAACGAGTGGTGCAAATGCAGCGTAATGGCGTCGGCATTTGCGGCGACATCGCGCACGTATTGTCCGCTCGCTTCACCGACAAAGGTCAACATGGCTTCCAGCTCGGTATTTTTAGGAAAGGCCTTGCTGCGCGCCAAATAGACTGCCGAACGGCTGCTATCGACGCGATATTGACCTTGTTGCGAGGCGGCTAATGATTGACTGACGCCATGCACATCACTGAGCAGATAGGGAGTATAATCGATCAGTAGATAGGCATCGCTCGCCGCGACCGCATCGAAGCCCCATAATACCGAATCGGCAAAAGCCTGATCGATCGATGCTCGTTCGGCAGCGTTATCGGTATTGGCGCGAAACTCGGTATTAAACTGGCGCAGCAACACGCGTTGACCATGTTGCTCGAAAGCGGCTAATCGCGTATCGCCGAGCTGCCCGCGGTCTAAGCCAATATCGTTAGAGCCGAGACCCCAAGGTAAGCTGGTTTGTAAAATGAACTGAGTGGTGTTTTTGGGTACTTGAAGCAACACCCGGTCATTGTTGTTGTCATAGTAAAAAGAAAAATAACCGGTTTCGGTCTGCATGCCCGCGACATAGTCGTCGATAGTGGGTAATTGCTCGGCGGTTGCGGCTTGCGCGCCGATAGGCAGCAACAGCAGCAACGCCAATAGCAGTGAGCGATACATAGTTAACCTTTATTATTATCTGTGATTCGAACGGGTTAGCTTATACCAAAGCGGCGGGCGGGGCTAAAGCGATGACATCAATTGCCTGTTTTTTGCGCTAAATGTGGGCAAGCAGCAAACGAGGCTCGTCATTGCCCGTCAAGCGCAACCGAAACCTGAATGCGCTCAAGGAGCTTGCATGCAACACCCTGATCAGTTTGAGTTAGATGACCGTTTAGCCAATGATAGCTGGTATTTGGTCGACTGGCGCTTGTGTCAGTTACGCTTGATGAATGACCAACGTTATCCATGGTTATTGTTGATACCACGCCTACAAGGCTGCGAAGAAATATCGACGTTAACAGACGCCCAGCAGCAGCAATTGTGGCGCGAGGTCAACGATGCCAGCAAATGTTTACAGCAACATCAACGGCTGTTACTCGGTGAGTCAGCAGTGTCACCAGCGAAAGTGAATATTGCTGCGCTGGGTAACATGGTGCGGCAACTGCACCTGCATGTGGTATTGCGGCATCCTGGTGATCCGGCTTGGCCGGGACCGGTCTGGGGCCATAGTGCGGCGCAACCCTACCTACAACCAGAGCAGCAAGTGGCTGCTTGGCAGCAGCGCTTGGCGGCCGCTGTTGGGTAGTTAAGCTGGGTAAGATAGTGGCAACGAGCGGCGTTAATAACACGCCGCTGTCATGAGTCGTCATTCACTGTCAGCGCTGAGGACGGTGGCGATTTCTTCCAGAACTTGTGTGGTCCATTGCTCGATGCGGGCTTCACTTAAGTCATACTGAGTATCTTCGTCTAAGGCGAGTCCGACAAATTGTTGCCCGTCTTCAGTAAGCCCTTTCGATGCTGCGAACTCATAGCCTTGATTGGGCCAAAAACCAATGCGCTGGCAACCTTTGTCGGCAATGGCGTCATGTAACATGCCTAACGCATCTTGGAACCAATCCGTATAGCCCTGTTGATCGCCCATACCGAATAAAGCGACGATTTTACCGTTTAAATCCAGCTCGTTGATATCTGACCAATGACTTTCCCAATCTTCCTGTAATTCGCCAAAGTCCCATGTTGAAATGCCCAAAATTAAGATATCAAAGGCCTGCATATCGGCTAAGGGCACATCTTTAATATTATGCAAATAAACAATATCGTCACCGATAGCGGCTTGAATACGTTCCGCGGCGATTTCGGTGTAACAGGTGGTCGAACCGTAAAATAGACCGATTTTTAACGACATTACGACTCCTTGCAAGTAACGTCCGTGCATTGTAGCAAATCCGTCCGTATAATAACGCCAGATTTTTTTCAGGCATACCGTTTCTGGGGCAGGATAAACATGCAGTTACAGCAGTTGGTCGATAAAGTAGAACCGCTTTTTGATGAGGCCGTGGTCGATGGCGATGACGACGAACTTTTTGCCAGTGGGTATTTACGCGGCCATTTCGACTTGGTCGTGGCGCAACTTGAAATGGCTGGTGAAAGCGATGCCGAGAAGTTGTTCCCGGCCTTACAGGCAGCGGTTAGCCAAACCCGACATGAACTGACACCGGCCGACCAAGCGCATATTGATAACTTGATTCAGCGTCTGCAGGCACGCGCGGCGGCTTAAACAGCCGATGCGCGAGCTTTTACTACTCACCGCGCTTAGCCGCAAAACGCTGCGGGGCGAGACGTTCGCTTAACTGGGGTAATAGCGGTGCAGGTTCGCCGCATAAAGCTGCCGCCACCAATTCGGCACATAGCGGTGCCGCGGTCAGGCCATGTGAGCCCAGTCCTAACAGCGTAAACAATCCGGGAGCCGCTGTCAGTGCCCCGACTATCGGTAAGTGATCGGGCGTGCTACAGCGCACTGCTGCCCGCGATGAAACCACCTCAAGCGCAGCGATATCGGGTAGCTGTTCGCGCAAGCTGTCGATATTTTGCTGATCTTCGCTAGCGCGTATGCTGACGTCAGTATCACCCCGCACAAAGCTGGCGCCAACGCAATGAACGCCTTGCCAAGCTGGGGTTAGATACCCTTTATGGCAAATGACCTTGGCGTTATCTGCCAAGCCGCTTGTGGCTTCTGATGATGCGCGTACCAGCGTGACCTGACCACGCACGGGTCGCAACGGCAGCTCGATCGCCAGTGGCTGTAATAACTCGGTCGCGGCATGGGCGTTAGCGAGCACGACCTGACTAGCAACGATGTCGCTACCATTCGCCAAACTCAAGCGCCAGTCCGAGCCACAGGGTTGCAGTTGTGTAACGGTTTGTTGATAGTGCTGACCGCGGAATCGTGCTAGTAAGCTGCTGAGTAAAGCGGCAGGTGTTAGCCAACCCGCACCGGCTAGATAAAGCCCATCTTGTTGAATCGCTAGTCCGGTCTGCTGGCGTAACTGCGCCGCTGTTTGCCAAATCGCCAATGCCGCTGGGCAGCGTGCCGCCACAGCGCGATAACGACGTTCACGTTGTGGATTAAAGGCGAGTTGCAACAAGCCATCAAAATGGCAGTGGTCGGCGGCCACCTGTGGATACCAATGCTGAGCGTAATGAAATGCCGCATGATAAAAATCACTGAGCGGGGTGGCTTCGGCGTGCAGCTGTGGATAAACCGCGCCTTGGCGATTGCCGGAACCGCCATCGGCAACGGCGGTGCTAATTAATATTGTCTCGATACCGCGTTGTTGTAGCGCGTAACAGGTATTAAGGCCAGCAATGCCAGCGCCAATTACCGCTACCGGTGCCGGGGTACGGGGGTTGCTAGCCTTTTGTTGCGGCTTGTCGGCGCTGCTTAATTGGCCCCGTAGCATTTCGCGTTTACGACCATAGCCCGGTACTTTCTCGACCTGAAACCCGGCTGCTTGTAGGCCACGCTTGACGGCGCCAACGGCGGTAAAAGTCGCAAAACTGGCATCAGGCTTGGCGCTAACCGCCATGCCTTGGTAGAGGCTGGATTGCCACATATCGGGATTTTTAGCCGGTGCAAAGCCATCTAAAAACCATGCGTCAACACTGGCTTTGGCTTGCTGTTGCCAACGCGGTAAGGTGTGCAGCAAATCACCAAAAATTAAATCTAAAGTTACCCGTCCCTGAGCTAACCGACAGCGGAATAAACCGGCGACGGGGAGCGGATACACGGCCACTAATTGCTGACTGTACTGTGCCAATTGAGTAAATCGCGATAGCGCCTGGCGTAAGGCATCCACAGTTAATGGATACTTTTCAAAGCTAACAAAGTGCAAGCGTGCGCTAGCTGGCGCGTGCTGTTCAAATTGCGCCCACGCATTAATGAAATTGAGACCACTCCCGAAACCACTTTCAGCAATGACAAAGCATTCCTCGGCGCGCAGATTTTGCCAGCGCTCGATTAATCCATTATGCTGCACAAACACGTAACTGCTTTCGGCTAATCCATCGTCGTTCGAGTAATAAATGTCATCAAAAGTGTCTGACACCGGTACGCCTTGCTCGTTAAAATGAACGGCGGCGGCTTGTAGATTGTCGACGATAGGCGACGCAGGTTTTGCCATAACTACCACGCAGGTCAAATAAGCCGAAGAAATACCGACAAGTTTATCAGTTTGACCGCTATAATTGTGGAAAGCAGACCACTTTTTCTTCGCGCTTCGTTACTATACGGTGCGCATTAGCAATACAGGATAATCGAATGAGACGTGCAGTGATCACCGGCCTCGGTATCGTATCGAGCATCGGTAACAATCAAGAAGAAGTCTTAGCGTCGTTACGCAGCGGCAAATCAGGTATTACCCGTTCCGAGCAGTTTGCCGAAATGGGCTTACGCTGTCAGGTCTGGGGTAACGTTAAGTTAGACCCGAAAGAGCATATTGACCGTAAAGCCATGCGCTTTATGGGCGATGCCGCTGCCTACGCTTATTTATCCATGCAGCAAGCAATCGAAGATGCTGGTTTAAGCGAAGACGAGATCTCGAACATTCGCACCGGTATTGTGACCGGTTCCGGTGTCGGTTCTGGTGAGCATCAAGTTGGCGCTGCCGATATTCTGCGCGAAAAAGGTGTCAAGCGAGTTGGGCCGTATATGGTGCCTCGTTGCATGGCCTCGAGCACTTCGGCTTGTCTGGCGACGCCTTTTAAAATCAAGGGTGTGAACTACTCAATCAGCTCGGCATGTGCGACCTCAGCACATTGTATCGGTCATGCCGTCGAACTGATTCAATTCGGTAAACAAGACCGAGTCTTTGCCGGTGGCGGTGAAGAGCTACACTGGACCCTAGGCATGGAGTTTGATGCCATGGGCGCGTTAAGCACTAAGTATAATGATACGCCAGAGAAAGCATCGCGTACCTACGATGCCGACCGTGACGGCTTTGTACCGGCTGGTGGTGGTGGTATTTTGGTCATTGAAGAGCTAGAGACGGCGTTAGCTCGTGGCGCTAAAATCTATGCTGAAATTGTCGGCTATGGCGCCACTTCGGACGGTTATGACATGGTCGCGCCGTCTGGCGAAGGTGCGGTACGCTGTATGCAAATGGCTTTGCAAGACGTTGATGGCCCGGTCGACTATTTGAATACTCACGGTACCAGCACGCCGGTAGGCGATGTCAAAGAATTAGAGGCGATTCGTGCAGTATTCCCTGAGCAAACGCCTTATATCAGCGCCACTAAAGCGATGACTGGTCATGCTTTAGGCGCAGCCGGCGTACACGAGGCGATTTTTTCATTACTGATGCTGAAGAATAACTTCGTCGCGCCGTCGATTAACATCGATAACCTTGATGAAAAAGCGGACGGCATGCGTATCGTACGTGAAGCGCAAGATGTCGAGTTGACCACCGTGATGTCGAACAGCTTTGGTTTTGGCGGTACCAACGCCACCTTAGTGTTACGCAAATATAACGGCTAAGCGTTTTCTGCTTGAAAAGCGTGGCGCTGGGCTACAGTCCAGCCACGCTTTAAGGTATGCTCACCTGAGTTAATGAATACTCAGGTGGCGCATGCAAGTTTTAGCCGATAGTAACATTCCACTGGTCGAGTCCTTATTTTCCTCGCTTGATAGTGTCAGTGCCTTTCATACTTACAGCCAACGGCAACCATCGCCTGCACAATTGGCCGATTGTGATGTCTTGTTGGTACGTTCGATTACTGCGGTTAACGCCGAGCTATTAGCGCAAGCACCGCGATTGCGTTTTGTCGGTACTGCGACCATCGGCACCGAGCATGTCGACCAAATGGCGTTACAACAACGAAACATTGCCTTTGCCAGCGCGCCGGGTGCTAACGCCGATTCGGTCGCTGAATACGTGTTAAGTTGTGTATTGGCACTGGGTGGCGCCAGTATCATCGATAGTCAGCAGCATGTTGCTATTATTGGCGCCGGTCATACCGGCAGAGCCAGCGGGCGGCGCTTACAAGCGTTAGGGCTAACGGTGAGCTATTACGATCCACCCTTGTTAGCGCAATTACAGAGTGCTTTTTGTGACAGCGTCAAACGCCAAGATTTGTTAGCGCATGACGACTGGCAACAAGTGCTCAGCGCCGATATCATCAGTTGCCATGTGCCGTTGACTCAATCCGGCCAACATCCGACTTACCATTTATTTGATGCTGATGCGCTAGCGCAATTAGCCGCAGACACGTTGTTCATTAATGCCAGTCGCGGTGCGGTGGTTGATAATACCGCGCTGCGGCAACGACAACAGACCCCAGCAGCCTTAAAGTTGGCGTTAGATGTGTGGGAATCTGAACCGCATGTGGACGCATGCCTTGCGAACCGGGTAGCGATTGCCACGCCGCATATCGCCGGGCATAGCGTTGAGGGCAAAGCCGGTGGTGGGTTAAGCTTGTACAAGGCGTTTTGTCGCTGGCAGAAGCGCGCTTGCGATGTTAATTTAGCAGACTATTTGCCAGCGTCGGCTAGCCGACAGTGGCAATGGCCCGAGATGCCGACAGCAGAACAGCTGCAGGCGGCAATACTTAGTCGTTATGACGTGCGTGACGACCACCGCTGGTGGCAACAACAAGGTACGCGCGCGTTGAGTTTTGATCAGGCGCGGCGCGATTACGCAGCGCGTCAGCGCAGACAATTGGCGTGTGACCGCGTGTTGACGCGTGATGCGGTAGTAGCAGAGCGTATGCAGCAACTCGGATTTACTGTGATAGCGGGTTAACCGTCAGCAACGAGAAACGTCAACTAAAGCAAGTAAAGGTGGGCTTATGTCGCTCACTGTTATTGTCTGTCGCATTTTATTTATCGATGATCAGTCAGTAAGGATATGTCATGTCGCGTTCATTTAATGTCGCCGTGTTAGGGGCCACCGGTTTAGTGGGTCAACACATGATGGAAATTTTAGCCGAGCGAGAGTTTCCGGTTGGGCAATTGTTCCCGCTTGCCAGTAGTCGCTCTGCCGGTGCCACGGTTAATTTTAAGGGTGATGAGTTAACCGTCGAAGATGCGGAAAATTTTGACTGGTCACAAGTTGAAATCGCATTCTTTTCGGCTGGCGGTAGTGTCTCTAGAATTTACGCACCGCGTGCGGCAGAAGCCGGTTGCGTGGTTATCGACAATACCTCGGAGTTTCGTTACGAAGCCGATATTCCGCTAGTGGTTCCTGAAGTTAACGCGTCGGCGCTAGCCGATTTTCGTAACCGTAATATCATTGCTAATCCCAATTGCTCCACCATTCAGATGATGGTAGCACTAAAACCTATTCACGACGCGGTGGGTATTGACCGTATTAACGTCGCGACTTATCAGTCGGTGTCGGGTGCAGGCAAAGAAGCGATGGAGGAGTTAGCTCGACAAACGGCCGAGTTACTCAACGGTAAACAGCCAACGGTAGAAAACTTTAGCCGTCAAATTGCCTTTAATTGCATTCCGCAAATCGACGTATTCCAAGATAACGATTACACCAAAGAAGAAATGAAAATGGTGTGGGAAACGCAAAAAATTCTGGGCGATAGTAATATCCGTGTGAATGCCACGGCGGTCCGCGTGCCGGTGTTTTTTGGCCACGCTGAGGCCATACATTTAGAGACACAACAACCCATTGATGCTGAACATGCGCGCGATTTATTGCGTCAGGCCGAGGGCGTCGAATTGGTCGAGCACCGCGAAGAGTTTCCGACACAAGTCAGCGATGCGGCCGGTAAAGATGCGGTTTTTGTGGGGCGTATTCGTAATGACATTTCTCATCCTTTGGGCTTAAACTTATGGGTCGTTGCCGATAATATTCGCAAGGGAGCGGCAACTAACAGTATCCAAATTGCGGAACATTTAATTCGCGATTACCTGTAAAAATAATAAAGTTATAGGCATTGGCGCCGTTAAAAAAGCCGGCGCCTCTGCTAATAACACTGAACGATGACCATGGTAGGTAGATTGGGGATTATGAACGACACGCGCAAAGCTAAACCGTTTCGCTTACTGGCTGCTAATACCTTCAGCGGACGTTTTTTTATTGGCGTAAGCACGGCGCTAACGCTGTTATGTAGCAGCGTCACCCTGCACGCGCAAGACGGTGTCGTGATCAAGGGCGAACGTGGTTCAGAGAGCCGTGATGTGCGGCTTGGAGAGGAGCGTTACGGACCTATCTCCTCGGCAGATACGCTCTGGACCATTGCCGAGAGATTTCGTCCTCATTCGAGCGTATCGCAATATCAAACCATGGTAGCCATCGCGCAAGCTAACCCGCGCGCATTTGCTAACGGCAACCTTAACCGTATGCTTGATGGCTTTTATTTGCGCATTCCAAGTCTGCAAGAAATTCAGATGGTTAACCCCGAGGCCGCACGCCGGCAAGTGTTGGTTGATCAGCAGTTACAAGAAAAAGCGGAACAAATAAAACAACAACAGTCCGAGACCGAATCGATTCGGGCGCAACAAACACAAATGCTGGTCGATGCTCGGCAGCAAGCCCAGCAAGCCGTTGCTGAAGTTCGTCAACAACAGCAACAGGAGTTTACCGAATTACGTGAACAAGTGTCGCAGTCGATGACCGCACTAGAGCGCGTTTATAGCGAAAATTCGGCGCTACAACAGCGTTTAGACGAGTTAAAAACGCAAATTGACGACCTCCAACAACGCATGTCTGATGATGGCGAGTTACAGCAGCAATTGCAGCAGCTGGTGGCACAGCAAGAACAAATGTTGGCAGAACAACGTCGTCAGCAGCAGTTGGCCGAACAAAATAGTTGGAGTCAATGGTTTAGTTCGCCGTTAAACATCGCGTTAATGTCCTTGTTGCCGGCGGCTTTGATCATCGCCTTGCTGTACTTTGTTTTTATGCGGCGTCGCGAGCAACCGACTACCAGCGATAATGTTGAGGTACCGGAGCAGACCCGTGAGATGTCCGATGAAGAAGCTGCCGCTGCTTTAGACCGAGAGTTGATGGGCAGCGGTGACGAGCAAGGCAACGATTTGCTGGCGCTGGATAACGAGTTGACCGATCGCAGTGGCAACACGGACGACGACGGCCTCGACTTAAGTTCGTTGGAAGACGAAATGTTAACGGCTGCTGATGCCGATGATATGGATGTCTTCGCGGCATCCGAGCTGCCCGCCGATAAGCCTGCCGATGAACCACAAACTACGCCAGTCGACGACGTTCGCTTAGACGACGATGAAGACGATAGCCTATTTGCTGAAGATGACGGCGATGCCAGTGGCGAGCTGAGTCAGGATGAACTGGATCAATTGTTCGCCGAAGACGGTGAACCGGCCATCGACTTTAGCATTGATACCGATGCCGAACCGGCGCCTGCTGCCAGCGACAAACAACCGCAGCCCGACCACGACTCCAGCGAATTGGCTAGCGCTGAGGAACAGACAGCGGCGAGCACCGATGACGATGCGTTAAGCACCGATGCAGTTGGCGACGATGAACTGGAAGGTCTGTTGCCGGAAGACTTTGATAACGCCAATGTCGCCAACGATAAGCCTGCTACAGACAGCGCCATAGCTGCTGACGAAGACGCTGAGGAAGAGTTGTCGGTCGATGATATGTTGTCGGAACTGGGTGTCGATGAAGCGGAAACGGAGCAGGTCGATACCGAACTAGAATCGTTATTGGCGGAATCAGAGCGACTGCAAGAGCAGTTGCAAGAACAAGATGACTCAGCCGATGTTGAAGAAGATGTTGAACGAGAGGCTGAGCAAGCGGATGACGCGGTTGATGAGAGCCGCAATGACGCTGACAGCGGTGATGACGGCGACCAAGAAATCGCCGATGTTGACGATATTGATGCGCTCCTTGCCGACGTCCAACAGGGCGAGCCAGCCGCTGCTGAGCCCACTCAGGACGAGGCTGATGATGACGAAGCAGTCGACGGCGCTCAGGCACCCTCTGAAGAGCCAACGCAAGCGGCTAGCGAGGAGTTGTCGGAGGAACAGATCGAGGATGCCGAACAACAGGCTGATGAGGCTTTAGAGGATTTGTTCGAGCAAGACGCTGAACAAGATTTTGTCGATATCGATGCGTTGATCGATGAGGCCAGTGCGGCGGAAGACGATGCTGCTGATCCCTATGATAAGTCGTCAATCGAACAGTTATTGCCGGGCGACACCAGCGGCGCCGACACGACTGATAGTGACGACACCGCCGATGAAGAAGATAGCTTGGCAGCGCAGTTGGATTTAGCGCAAGCTTATATTGAAATGGAAGACTATGACGAAGCCGTGAAGTTGCTTGATCAGATCATCGCTGGCGATGATGAAGAACTGGCGGCTGAGGCCAGCGCTCTGAAACAGCGCATTCAGTCATAGCCACGCATCGCATAAGGGAGTTGTCTATGCGCATTGCTTTGGGGATTGAATACGATGGCAGCCGCTACTACGGCTGGCAGCGCCAGCGCGAAGTCATCAGCGTGCAAGAAGTACTGGAACAGGCGCTGTCGAAAGTGGCCGATGAGACGGTCAATGTGACTTGCGCAGGACGTACCGACGCCGGCGTACATGCCACCGGTCAGGTGGTGCATTTTGAGGTCTCGCAAGCACGTCGTGACGCTGCTTGGACCATGGGTGTAAATAGCAATATGCCAGCCGACGTCGCGGTGCGTTGGGCTTGTCCCGTGAGCGACCAGTTTGATGCGCGTTTCAGCGCCAGCGCGCGGCGCTATCGTTACCTGATTCATAATAGTCAATATCGACCAGCCATTCTCGGCAACGGCGTGACTCATCATCATCGACCCCTCGATGTCGAGCGTATGCAGGCAGCGGCACCAGCGTTACTTGGCGAAAACGATTTCAGCTCGTTTCGCGCGGCTCAGTGTCAATCGAATACCCCTTGGCGTTGTGTTCATCATTTACGCGTGCAACGTTACGCCGACTTTATCGTTGTCGATATCGCCGCGAATGCCTTCTTGCATCATATGGTACGTAATATTGTCGGAAGTTTGATGGTTATTGGTCGTGGTGAGCAACCGGTGGCTTGGCTTGCCGAAGTGTTAGCAGCAAAAGATCGCAACGTGGCAGCCGCTACCGCTAAAGCTGACGGCTTGTATTTAGTCGATGTGACCTATCCGCAACAGTTCAAGCTGCCCAAAGGTCGCATCGGCCCACTTTGGTTACCCGATGATTTGACTGCCGATTTGCATCCCTAAGCACAGTTAAGACCACTTTTTACTGCAACTTCTGCCGCCGATATGCTTTAATGACGGCAATAACCAATCTATCGACGACCGTTGAGAAGGTGTTCGTAAAGTACTATGAGCTGGATTGAAAAAATTCTTGCCAAACCCAAGGCTAATAAACGTCGCAATATCCCAGAAGGGGTATGGAGTAAATGTAGCTCGTGTGACGCGATCCTGTATCGCGCCGATTTAGAGCGTAGCTTAGAGGTTTGCCCAAAGTGTGGTCACCACATGCGCATGACCGCGCGCCGTCGCTTGGAAAGTTTTCTTGATAGCGGCAGTGCAACTGAAATCGGTGCCGAGCTAGAACCCAAAGATGTACTCAAGTTCCGCGACTCTAAAAAATACAAAGATCGCATCGCTGCTGCGCAAAAGAGTACCGGCGAAAAAGACGCGTTAGTGGCGCAAAAAGGCACGCTAAAAGGTATGCCTATTGTTGCTGTGGCGTTTGAGTTTAATTTCATGGGTGGCTCGATGGCATCGGTGGTGGGTGCACGCTTTGTTAAAGCCGCCGAAATATGCATCGAGAAAAAAATTCCGTTAGTGTGTTTCTCGGCATCTGGCGGTGCCCGCATGCAAGAAGCATTAATGTCATTGATGCAAATGGCAAAAACCTCGGCGGCATTAGCACGTATGAGCGAGCAGGGGATTCCTTTTATTTCGGTATTGACTGACCCGACCATGGGTGGTGTCTCGGCCAGTTTGGCCATGCTCGGCGATATTAATGTGGCCGAGCCGAAAGCACTGATCGGTTTTGCCGGTCCTCGGGTGATCGAGCAAACGGTTCGTGAAACGCTACCAGAGGGCTTCCAACGTGCCGAGTTCTTGCTTGATCATGGTGCCATTGACATGATTGTTGACCGCCGCGAAATGCGTCAGCGACTGGCCGCTTTGTTGGCTAAGTTTACCCAACAGCCGGAACCTGAGGCCGACCAAGTGGAGCCGGCAGAGTAATCGGCAGCGTAAGAAGCATTGCGATAAAGCAGTCACTGATGTTAAACAAGCGGCCTGTGGGCCGCTTTTTTTAAATCCACCGAGCTAACCTTAGGGCATCCCAATTATGGTCAGTCAACCATCGTCAGCAAGCCAAACCGTACCAACGAGTGCGAGCCCGCTAGCCACTTGGCTGAGCTATCTGGAACAGATTCACAGTAGCGAGATCGACATGGGGCTAGAGCGCACCGCGAAGGTCGCCGAGCAGCTAGCGGTGTTGCGACCGGCACGCTATGTGATCACCGTTGGTGGCACCAATGGCAAGGGTTCTACAGTCACTTATTTAGAGCAAATGTTAAAAGCGGCGGGTTATCGCACCGGTGTTTATAGTTCGCCGCATTTATATCGCTATGCCGAACGTGTGCGCATTGATGGCGCATTATTAGATGACTCACAACACAGCGAAGCATTTGCTGCGGTGCAAGCCGCGCGCGCCGACACCAGTCTCACTTATTTTGAATTTGGTACCTTAGCGGCGTTATGGTTGTTCCAGCAACAAGCGTTGGATGTAGTGATTTTAGAAGTCGGTTTGGGCGGTCGTTTAGATGCCGTAAACGTGGTCGATGCCGACGTTGCTGTGGTCACCAGTATTGGTATTGACCACATTGGCTTTTTGGGCGACAACCGTGAAAGTATCGGGCGTGAGAAAGCGGGCATTTTCCGCGCCGGACGAGCCGCCATTTGTGGTGACCCAGAGCCACCGATAAGTCTGCTTAAGCAGGCTCAGGATTTAAACTGCGATTGGCGCCAGGTAGGTAAAGACTTTAGCTATCAACAGCAGTCGTCGAGCTGGCACTATCACAGCCAAGCGATTCAGTTACCACAGTTACCGATGCCGCAATTGCCGCTGGCTAACGCGGCAACCGCGATTGCTGCGCTAGAAGCATTACCATTAGCGGTATCGGCACAGGCGATTGCGCAGGGATTAAGTCACGCGCGCTTGGCTGGTCGTCTACAGTTATTAGCGGCTACAGAAAACCGCCCGGACTGTTTGCTAGATGTTGCGCACAATCCTCATGCGGCAACTTTTTTAGCCGATTACCTGAAACAATATTATCCTCAGCGACGGTTTTATGCGGTGGTCGGTATGCTCGCCGATAAAGACATCGAGGGTACCTTAGCGGCATTACATAAGCCGCTAGCGGCACAGTTACAGCAGTGGTTCTTTGCCAGCCTGAGCCAGCCGCGTGGAGCCAGCGCAGCGCAACTACAGAGTGCCTATCAGCAACTTGCTAGTGATACCCCTGCGACTATCCATGATGGCGTCGAGCAAGCTTTAACGACGGCGCAGCAGCTGGCATTGCGAGATGCCACTCGTGCCGCTGAGCGTGGTGAGCATGACAAGCCTCTGGTATTGGTGTTCGGCTCGTTTTACACTGTAGGCCAAGTGTTAGCGCAGCAAGGCGCAGTAGACTAAATACAAGAGGAGTTCGGTGTGGCGAGTCAGTTGCAAAATCGTCTGGTTGGGAGCGTCATTCTGGTTGCCTTGGCGGTGATTATCGTGCCCAGTTTTTTTGATGGTAAGGCACCCTCGCAGCAGTCGTTCGAACAAATACCTGAACAACCTTATGTTGACCTACAGCCGCAGCAACCCAAGCCTATCCCAGCACAACCAGAAAGCACGCCGATTGACACTGCTGCTATCAGCGAGCCATCAGTCAACGCTGATGAGGCGGCCGCGATTGATAATGACAGCGAGGTTAAAGCGCCAGCGCGAGAGGTGGCAACAACGGTTGTCGCTAATGAGCCGGGTTATGTTATTCAGTTAGGTGCTTTTCGTAATGCCGACTCGGTAGCGCGTTTGGTTAAGCAGTTACAGGGTAAAGGCTTCAATGCGTTTTCCGAGACTACGCGCAGTAGCGATGGCAAAAGTTTGACAAGACTTTTAGTCGGGCCGGATGCGTCAAAGCAGGCATTAGAAAAACAACTGCCAGAATTAAAGGCGCTCACCGAACTCAACGGCACCGTGGTTAGCTATCAGCCTTAACGGTGTTGGCTTACATCTGAGTCATCGTCGGCGTTAAAAATGGGCGCAATTTTCGTTCAGTTCTGTTAAACTTCGCCGGTCTTGACGAACAGCACCGCAATAGGTTGACATGGTCTGGATTGATTACGCCATTATCGCCATTATCGTTCTATCGATATTGGTCAGTTTAGTACGTGGTTTTGTGAAAGAGGCCGTTTCTCTGGCTGTCTGGATTGCCGCGTTTTTTATCGCCGGGCACTTTCATCCCGATCTGGCTGTTTATCTGACCCAAATCGACGACCCGCTATTTCGTAATGCGACGGCGATTGGCATCTTGTTTATCACCACCCTGATTTTGGGCAGCCTGCTCAACTACATCTTGTCGCAAATGGTGGAACGCACCGGCCTCTCTGGCACCGACCGGGTGCTAGGTTTAGTGTTTGGCGGCTTACGTGGTGTCTTGATTGTAGCGGCCCTGCTGTTTTGTATCGATTCGTTTACCACCCTGTCGGGCAGCGAGTGGTGGCAGAAATCTCAATTGATCCCGCATTTTGGGGTCATTATTCAATGGTTTTTTAGTTACTTAGAGAACTCCTCGAGTTTTCTTATCAACCAATAGTGGACGAGGAAAGCGGTCATGTGCGGTATTGTTGGAATAGTCGGTAAGCAACCGGTCAATCAGGCGTTGTACGATGGCCTGACCATGTTGCAGCATCGCGGCCAAGACGCAGCGGGGATTATGACGGTAGATCATAATACGCTGCGCTTGCGCAAAGCCAACGGCTTGGTGCGGGATGTGTTTCATACACGTCACATGCATCGCTTAACCGGTAATATTGGTATCGGTCATACCCGTTATCCGACAGCCGGTAGCTCTAGCTCGGCCGAAGCGCAGCCGTTTTATGTCAATTCGCCGTTTGGTATCGCGATGGCGCATAACGGTAACCTAACCAATGCTGACGCGTTACAAGAGAACCTGTTTAAGTCGGCTCGGCGTCATATTAATACCACCTCTGATTCTGAAGTGTTGTTGAACATCTTTGCTCATGAGCTGGACCGTGCCGGTAAACTACACCTTGATCATGAAGATATTTTTAAAGCCGTAGGCTCGGTGCATGAACAGACTAAAGGCGCTTACGCCGTTGTAGCGATGATCATCGGCCACGGTTTAGTGGCGTTCCGTGACCCGTGGGGCATTCGTCCGTTGGCATTGGGTAAGCGCGAAACCGCCGATGGTAACGAATATATGGTGGCTTCTGAGAGCGTTGCTATCGATGGTACGGGTTTCACCTATATGCGCGATGTAGAGCCAGGTGAGGCGATTTATATCAACGAACAGGGTGAATTGTTCTCGCGTCAGTGTGCTAGCAAGCCACAGCACTGTCCGTGCATTTTTGAGTATGTGTATTTCGCGCGCCCCGATTCATTTATCGATAATATTTCGGTATACGCATCACGGGTTAACATGGGCCGTAAACTGGGTGAGAAGATCAAGCGTGATTACGCGCATTTGGATATTGATGTGGTCATCCCGATCCCGGAAACCTCTTGCGATATCGCATTGGAAATGGCCAACGTATTGGACTTACCTTATCGTCAGGGCTTCGTTAAAAACCGCTACATCGGCCGTACTTTTATCATGCCAGGTCAAACCCAACGACGTAAGTCAGTGCGGCGTAAACTGAATGCGATTAGCAAAGAGTTTGCTGGTAAAAATGTGCTGTTGGTGGATGACTCTATCGTGCGTGGTACTACCTCGGAACAAATCATTGAGATGGCTCGTGAAGCGGGCGCGAAAAAGGTTTATTTTGCTTCGGCAGCGCCTGAGATCCGCTTTCCTAACGTGTATGGCATCGACATGCCAAGCGCCAATGAACTGATCGGTCACGGTCGTGAAGGGCAAGAAATCTGTGACCTGATCAAAGCCGACGGCTTGATTTATCAAGAATTGGACGACTTGATTGCCGCCGTGAAAGAGGAAAATCCGCAGTTGCAGCGCTTCGAAACCTCGGTTTTCAACGGCCAGTACATTACCGGTGACGTCAACCAAGATTACTTAGATCGCCTAGACGCGGCGCGTAACGACAAAGCTCGCCACGGCGAACAAAGCGAAGACGCCAACCTCGAGCTACATAACGACAACGACTAATTCGTCGACTGTGGATAAAACAAACCCCTGCGGGCCACTTAACCCTCAGGGGTTTTTTGTATCGAGTTAGCGCTGGAAAGGATAGACCGAGCCGAGGCGCATAATTTGCGTGAGTTCGTCGAGGGCGCTACGTGATTCATCGAGTAGTTGCGGATCGCGTAGGTCATCGACGCTTAAACGGTCGCGATAGTGCTTATCAACCCATTGGTTGAGACGATCAAACAGCGCGTCGTTCATCAGGCTGTGCGGATTAACCGCCGCTAATTCCTCATCGTTCAATGCCACCCGTAAGCGCAGGCAAGCTGGGCCGCCACCGTTACGCATACTCTGCTTAACGTCAAAATAATGTACCTGACGGATGGGGGTATCACGGCTAACCAGATCGGCCAGGTAAGCAGCCACTGCATCGTTTTCCTGACACTCGGTCGGTGCGATGATGGCCATATCGCCATTATCTAAGGTGACTAACTGAGTATTAAACAAGTAAGTATTAACGGCGTCCTCGACGCTGACTTCGCTGGTTTTCACTTCGATGAAATGGAGCCGATCATCGCCGAATTTCTGTTGAATTTCCTGCAATTTCGCCGACGTTTCTGCAAACGCCTGCTGATGATAAAAGAGCACATTTTGATTGCCGACAGCGATCACGTCGTTATGGAACACGCCTTGGTCAATGACATCCGGGTTTTGTTGTACATAGACGGTATTGTCGTCACTTAAACCGTGTAAACGCGCAATCGCTTGTGAGGCTTCCAACGTTTGTCGAGCAGGATATTTGCTTGGCGCAGGTTTGCTGCTATCAAAGGCATGACGACCGTAAACAAAAACCTCCACTCCGGCGTGTCCGTATTGGCTGCATAAACGTGTATGGTTGGCCGCACCCTCGTCACCAAAGTGTTCGTTGTCGGGCAGATGTCCGTGGTGTTGGAAATAGCGTTCGTTATTAAAAATCGCGGTTAAAATACGCCCCGTTGTTTGTGGCTCTAACGAACGGTGAAATTTGTTGGTCAGGTTAGCCGGAGTAAAGTGTACCTTACCGTTAGCGGTATCGGCACTGGGCGAAACCGTTGCGGCATTAGCGGTCCACATACTCGATGCTGAACAGACTGCCTGAAAAATCGCCGGTGCTTGTTGCGCCGCTTGTTGTAATACTTCACCATCGGTACCACAAAACCCTAACCGGCGCAGTGCATAAATATCTGGGCGCTCCTGCGGCGCTAACACGCCTTGTTGCAATCCCATATCCGCTAACGCCTTCATTTTTTGTAGGCCTTGTTTGGCGGCGTCGCGCGGGCTGGAACTGGATTTGGCATTATTTAACGAAGCGACGTTACCAAATGACAGGCCTGCGTAATTATGGGTGGGGCCGACTAGGCCGTCGAAATTGACTTCAAAGTGCTTCATGCTCACGGTTATACTCCTTAAATACGGCAACTTGCTGTAGCATACCACGCTGCGCGACAACGGATACGACAATCCTGACGATTGTCTACAGTGATTTAATGAGGCTTATTATACGTATCCATTACCGCCTTGTAAGCCTTTATTTTAAAGGGGTTAGCGCGATTTCGGTCGAACTGGATGGTTATTGTCTGGGAACGAATTTTTATCTGATTCGACGCAGACGGGTTGAGTCTGTGGCAGTTTACCGATATACCTTAAAAAAGAACGAATAAAATGGACAAATTTCCACACTGTCCTTGCATCTTTGGCGCTGAACACTTATATAAAGCCCTGTTTGCCACTCACCATACAATATAAGAGACGTTATCACCCATGGCTAAGTCGCTCGTTATTGTCGAGTCCCCAGCGAAAGCGAAAACGATTAATAAATACCTCGGAAACGATTTCGTGGTGAAATCCAGTGTCGGCCACGTGCGCGATTTACCCACCAAGGCCACCGAAACCATCAAGAGTAAATCGGCGGCAGAAGTGCGAAAAATGTCGCCCGAAGCAAAGCAAAAATATCAGCAACAGCGCGACCATAAGCGTCTGATTGCGCGTATGGGGGTCGACCCCGAGCATGATTGGCAGGCCCATTACGAGGTGCTACCGGGTAAAGAAAAAGTCGTTAAAGAGCTGAAAAAGCTGGCCGATAAAGCCGACCATATTTATCTCGCGACGGATTTGGACCGCGAGGGGGAGGCGATTGCTTGGCATTTGCGCGAGCTGATTGGCGGTGATGACTCGCGTTTTAGTCGAGTGGTGTTTAACGAGATCACCAAAAAAGCCATTAAAGAGGCTTTTGCCGAACCGGCGCAATTAAATTTACACCGAGTGAATGCACAACAAACACGGCGCTTCTTGGACCGTGTGGTGGGTTTTATGGTGTCGCCGCTATTGTGGAAAAAAATTGCCCGAGGCTTGTCGGCAGGCCGCGTGCAGTCGGTAGCTACGCGTTTAGTGGTAGAGCGTGAGCGGGAAATTAAAGCCTTTGTACCGGAAGAATATTGGGATATTTATGCCGATTTGAGCACCGCAGAAAAAATCGCATTGCGGATGCAGGTAGATAAATATCAAGGTAAAAAGTTCGAGGCCCATAACGAACAGCAGACGCAACAAGCCGTCGATGCCTTGCAAAAGGCGAGCTATGTGGTGCAAGACCGTGAGGATAAGCCGACCTCAAGTCGTCCCTCGGCGCCCTTTATTACCTCGACCTTGCAACAAGCGGCAAGCACTCGCATGGGATTCGGCGTGAAGAAGACCATGACCTTGGCGCAACGCTTATACGAGGCTGGTCATATTACCTATATGCGTACCGATTCAACCAACTTGAGTCAGGAAGCGGTGAATGCCTGTCGGCAGTTAATCGAAAGCGATTATGGTCATGAGTATTTGCCTGAAAAGCCCAATCGTTACGGTGCAAAAAGTAATGCGCAAGAAGCGCACGAAGCCATCCGACCGTCTGACGTGAAAGTTAAAGCCGCCAGTTTAGGTAGCTTAGATCGCGATGCTCAGCGTTTGTATGACTTAATTTGGCGTCAATTTGTCGCCTGTCAAATGACGCCAGCGCGTTATGATTCAACCACCTTGACGGTCAGTGCTGCCGATTATCAACTGAAAGCCCGTGGCCGGGTCATGCGCTTTGCCGGTTGGACCGCGGTGATGCCGGTTAACAGTAAGAAAAATGAAGACGCTGAATTGCCAGACATCAACAAAGGCGATAGCTTGGATCTGGATAAACTCGACCCTCAGCAACACTTTACCAAACCGCCAGCGCGATATAGCGAAGCGTCGTTAGTCAAAGAATTAGAAAAGCGTGGCATTGGTCGACCGTCGACTTATGCGTCGATCATTTCGACCATTCAAGATCGCGGCTATGTACGCGTCGATAACCGTCGCTTTTATGCCGAAAAAATGGGTGAGATTGTTAACGACCGCTTGGTTGAGAATTTTACCGAGCTATTAAACTACAATTTTACCGCCGATATGGAACAAGCGCTGGACGATATTGCCGCCGGTAAACGTAATTGGACCGATACCCTAGACGATTTTTATGAAGAGTTTAAGCAGCGTTTAGAACGCGCAGAGTTGGACTCTGCCGAAGGTGGTATGCGCGAAAACAACCTAATTATGACCGATATCGACTGTCCTAAGTGTGGTCGTAAGATGGGTATTCGCACCGCGACCACCGGCGTATTCTTAGGTTGTTCGGGTTACAATTTGCCGCCGAAAGAACGCTGTACGCAAACCATCAACCTGCAACCCGGCGAAGAAGCGGTCAAAGTTAGCAACGATGACGAGCTGGAAACCGAGGCCTTGCGTGCCAAGAAACGTTGCCCGAAATGTGGTACGGCGATGGACAGCTATTTAATCGACGAAAAGCGTAAGCTGCACGTGTGCGGCAACAACCCGGTCTGCGATGGGCAAATTCTGGAGCAGGGAGAGTTCCGTATTAAGGGCTACGATGGGCCGACCATCGAGTGTGACCGCTGCGGTAGCGACATGCAGTTAAAAACCGGGCGTTTTGGTAAATACTTTGGTTGTACCAATGACGACTGCAAGAATACTCGCAAACTGTTGAAAAATGGTGAGCCAGCGCCACCTAAAGAGGACCCAGTGCCGCTGCCGGAGTTACCCTGTGAGAACTCGGATGCCTACTTTGTGCTACGTGATGGCGCCTCGGGTATTTTCTTATCGGCTAATACCTTCCCGAAATCGCGTGAAACACGGGCGGTAACGGTTGAGGAACTGCGCCGCTTTAAAGATCGTATTCCGCAGAAATTTCATTATTTAGCGGAAGCGCCGCTGGAAGATGATGAAGGTAACCCCGCCATCGTGCGCTTTAGTCGTAAGAATAAAGAGCAGTATGTGGTGACCGAGAAAAATAAGAAGCAAACCGGTTGGCAAGCTCACTACAAGCAAGGCAAGTGGGTCGAAACGGAAGCTAAAAAACGTTAAAAACTGACACTTGAATCAGACTGCCTAACCTTGTCCACAGCCATGTTGAAGACTACCTTTTAAGGCTTCAACGGGCTCGGGCAAGGAGGCTTTATGACCACCCCGCAGGCGCCAATTGTGCGCGCCTTTTTCGCTATTCCATTAATCCTGTGTTGTACGCTGGCTCGTCCGGTTTGGTCTGCTCAGGGTAAGTGCGCCAGTTTAGATTTCGCCGCAGTTTCGGCTGAACTGCAAGCGCAACCAAAGCCTTCGTTGCCTAACCAGGTCAGCATGCAATTGGTCGCGGGGTCACTAGAGCAGCAAGTTCGCGCGATACTCACTCAGCACCTGTCGATTCGATTAATTGATTGGCAGGCCTCGCCGCATCATCAATGGCCGACCGACCACCGGGTTGAGGCTGATAGTTGGGCCACACTATTACGGCGCGTGCTGTCACCTTATGGCTTGCAAGTCATCATTTATCCAAATAGCAGCGCGGTGGTGCGCTATCGGCTCGCTGGCAAGCAGCGCCTGACATGATCCGTGCGGCAGTCATCATCACTGGCATGTTGGTACTCAGTGCCTGTCAATTTGCTAGGCAATCCAGCCCGCAGCAGCCGGCGCAGGAGTGGCAAGCGGATGACCCTCGCTGGTCGTTGGCGACGCAGACCGATACGGTGATTTTTAGCGAACAACTGTATGCGCCACCGCTGGCGGCCGACATAGCCAAACAACCGAGCTGGTATAGTCGCCAGATCAACGTTAGCTTTCATGACTTTGCTCTGGCAGATGCGCTGCGGCAAGCGTTTACTCAGACCGGGGTGAATCAGTTTTTTAGTGAACATATTGATGCCCGACAAACGGTGACGTTGACTTTTCATGGCGCATTAGGCGATTTGCTCAGGCAATTGGCGCAACAAACCGGATACGGGTACAGCATTGAGCGTCAACAAGTGCGTTGGTACCGCTATCAAGTGGCCGAATTCGATATTGCATTTTTGGTCGGTAGCACACGTTTTTTGCTGGGCGAAGAGGCAACACCCAACACCGTCAGTAATCGTTTCGGGCAACAGTTACCAACCGCCAACGCCAACCCCATTAACGATAATCAGAGTCAGTACCTGAATGTTCGCCACGAGGATTTATCGGTGTGGCAAGATTTAGAGGCGGCGGTATCGTTGTTGTTGTCGGCACAGGGCGAGGTAGTGATTAATCAAAGTTCGACCTCGTTATTGGTACGTGATTTGCCGGCTAACGTGGCTCGTGTGCGGGATTATATTAACGAGCAGAACCATCGTTTAACCAGACAGGTGGCGGTTGATGTACATGTCATCGATGTGGCTTTTGACGACGGCGAACAGCAACGTATCGATTGGCAATGGTTGCAGCAGTTAAATGGCGGCGGCACGTTAAGCAACTTTCTACATAACGGTGCGCAGCTGTTGGATAGCGAGCAAGCGCTGAGTTTAGGGTTGCAGCAAATAACAGGTAGCGCATCGGGCTCTTCATTACTGCTATCGGCGTTAGCGGCTCAGGGGCAAGTCCGGGTTAGTAATCAGCCGCGTTTGCTGAGCCTGAACAACCAAATTGCTAAATTGGTACTGCAAGATAACGCTACCTATTTAGCCTCGTCGGGTAGCAGTAGCACTGCCAATGTGGGTTCCAACGACATTCTGGTGCCGGGTGTGGTGAGTACGGGTTTTGAACTCTATTTGATTCCGAAAATTTTGGGCAAGCAAGTGTTGTTGCAGCTCTCCACCAGTTTATCGGATTTGCGCAGCATCGACAGGGTGTCATCGGGAGAGTCGAGTATTCAAACGCCGCACACCACACGTAAAAAGTTTTTTATGAAAGCCATGATCGAAGACGGTCAAACCTTGTTGTTATCGGGCTTGCGTAAACATCATTATAGTCAACAGCAAGAGCATCCGTTTGGCCGTTGGTGGTTAGGTGGTAGTCGTCAACAACAGCGTTCACAGGTTGAGACATTGCTTCTCATCACGCCACATATTCTTAGCGGGAGTATTGATTAAATGTGGTGGTTAGAAGTGACCGAGAACCCACTTTTTTGGCAACAACTAAGTGCTCATCAAGGCTTAACGGCACAGTTGCGACAATGGTTGCGGTTAACGGGTGCAGACTATGGCGCGCTGATGTTCTGGCAACGACAACCCTGGTTGGTCGCCGCCGAGCGGCCACTGGCGCAATGGCAGCTTGATTACTTCTCTCTCTGCCAGCGGTTTGAGTGGCTACTGATTTTGCATCAATACGGTGATAGAACACGCATTTTGTATTGGTGTGCGCCATTCCAGCTCTATGTTGGCGAGGTCAATACACAGCAACTGCTCGGCCATCAGGAAGCCTACTTGAAGCCATGGTTAACGGCGACAAAAGCCACGCCAGCAAACGACGATAGTATTGAGCGCACTTGCGTGTTGTGCCAGAGCTGGCGCAGTCGCTTACAGCAGCAGAACTGGTTTAAACAATGCCAACTCAGCAACGTCAAGGTGATGGCGAGTGAGCCTCTGGTGACTCGGGCAAGCCCGAAGCAGCTGTTACGTAGTGCTAAGCTGGTCAGGCGCGGACAGCGCATGGATATACTGGAAAAAATTCGGCGCCATGGTCGCTTGGGCCTATTGCTGCTGCTTTTGAGTGGCGCTTTACTGCTTGCAATAGCGTTTTGGCGAGCGCAACAGCAGCGTCTGGCAAGCACTATACCAGAGCAAGCTATCGTTAAAAAAATGCCCCGCGTAGTGGAGAGCAGGCAGGTCGCCACCGCGGCTGACGAGTTACGCCAGTTACGTCGCTTGCTGTTGCAGTCGTTAGCTTGGCCACAGTGGCAGTTATTGGGTATCCAACGTTCGCGTGCATCTACTCAGCCTTTTGATTCAGGTTGGCAATTGCATTTTGTGGCAACGACTGCCGCCGCGGCACCACCATCAACGACTCAATTAGCAGCCATTAATCACGGTGACATTACGTTAGCTGTCGCACAGGGTGAGCTGAATGTCACCGTAGGGCGTGTAGCATTACAGCGCTGGTCTGAGCTGCAACAGCTTCCGCTTTGGCGCCTACAAAAGCAGTTACAGCAGCTTCTCGGGCAACCACTCAGGCGGCAAGCTGAACAGTTACAGGTGCCATTGCAGCAAGCTTTACCTGATACGCTGGCGCAGATCGCAGACATACTCGATGGACAAGCGCTAACTATCGGTAATGCACAACTTCAGGTTAGTCGCTCCCAGCTTCAAGGACTACTCGAGCTGAGGCGGGTGGATGCACCAACACATTCGCGAACGCTAGGGGACAAGCATGCTAATTAATCGGTTAAATGGGTTTAACCTGCCGCTTTTGCTGCGGGTAGTGGCGGCATCGTTCAGTCTCGTGTTGGCGCACAAAGCGCTGCCGGCACCTATCGAGCAGTCACCGTCGACGCCACAGTTAGAGCAACAGCAAGCGTTACTCGGGGAACTGCGTTTAGGCGAACTGCAACTGCAGTTTGCCGATGTGCAAGCTAAGCGTTTGCAGCGGGAGTTACAAATTGCCGAAGCACGCGTCTCAATCGCGGCCTTGCGGCAACCGCAAAGTGATTCGAATCAGGCATTTTATGCCATTCGCTTAGTGAGTTTTTGGCGCTCCGCCGGGCACTGGCGAGCGGTTTTAGATTGGCGAGGTGAGCAACTCGAGCTCAGTCAACCGTCACGTATTTGGGCAAACATCGATGTGAGCTTGCAGGATAACGGCTTATTGTTACAACAAGGTGAGCGACAACGCTTAATTCGCTGGCCTTAAGATAATTTAGACAAGGAGTGTCTATGCAAACCGAGGAACTGACCTTACAGCAGTTAGAGGGCAGTGAATTGCCTGAAACGGTGACCAGTTATTGTCAGGCATGTCTTTACCACTGGCAGCAGCAAAATTTAAGGCTAGCGATGCTGGCAACCAGTAGTGGTTTATTAGTAACCACGCCTGATTTACCTAGCCGTCAGCCACAAGTACTTTTAAACCTGCGTTGGTTGATGCAGCGCAGTGGCGTCATGCAGTTACAGCTAGCTTACGCGTCGTTAACCACCATTCGCACGTTACTGGAAGAAGCACAACGACGGCGTCAGCAGAGCTATCAACAAGATGCGACGGTGTTAGCCGACAGTCGTGCTCAACAGCGTTTGCAGGATATCGTCGAGCAGGCGTTAAGTCTGTCTGCATCAGATGTTCACCTGCGCTTTAAACCAACCTTTGCGTTGTTGAGTTTTCGCCAGCAGGGTCGCCTGACTACACCGATAAAGCGTAGTCGTGAGGCAATGGTGGAGGCGATTGCTGCATCATTGAACAATTGCTCAGAAGACTTCAACGAAGTGTTTGACGAACAGAGCTTGATCAATGCCAGTTTGCAATTGCAATTTTATTCGGACAGTCAGGCGAGCACCGTTGATTTGCGCTTACGGTTGCAGCAATCGCCCTGTGTCGATGGTTTTGCCGTCACCTTACGTATTCAGCAGGGTAGCCTGCTGCAAAATACGCGTTACCAACCAAAGAATCTGCTCGATTTAGGCATGCCGTCGCAAGTCGTCGCCCAGCTTCGTTTAGCCTTAGCACAACATAGCGGTTTAATTCTGATCATTGGTGCCACGGGACAAGGGAAAACCACCACCTTAGCTGGCCTAAATCGCCTGATTGAACCGGATAAGAAAGTTATTTCGTTAGAAGATCCGATCGAGATAGAGCAGCCTTATATCGAGCAAAAACCAGTCAAACCTGGTGATCCGCAGCGAGATTTTGCGGCGATGGTGAAGATAGCCTTGCGCGAAGACCCTGATATTCTCTCGATCAGCGAAATACGAGACCGAGAGACGGCGCTTGCCGCTTATCGAGCGGTATTGACTGGACACTTGGTCACTGCAACGATTCATGCGGCGTCGGCACTGGGCGCCTGTCAACGTCTAGCCGATCTGGGTGTTAGTTATCAGGCACAGGCCGAAGCTGGCGTACTACGCTTGCTACTGCATCAGCGCCTAACGCAGACCACAACGCCGCAGCTGTTGGTTGACTGCGTTGTGGTTGACGATGGCTTTCTACGCCAGTTACAGCAATATCAACCACGTTTAGCCGAGTTCGAACGATGCGCTTAGCCCGGCAACGACAGCTAGCGATACTGAGCGATATTGCCCACTGGCTACAACAGGACATCGCGCTGCCGCAGGCGTTGCGACAGCTTGCGGTTGAGGCTCAGCGTTATCGTTTGACACGCGAGGCACAATTATTACGTTGCTTTACCGATAATCTACATGCCGGGCGTCCGCTTAGCTCGGACTGTCAGGCTTGGCTTGACGATGATTTAAGGTATTTATGTGGGTTGGCGGCCGGCTCTCGTCAGTTTGCCGAACAATTACTAAAGTTTGCACAATTGCAGCAGCACCGAAGCCGCATTTTAAATCATTTGTGGCGGCCATTGGCGTATCCCGTGGTGTTGCTGCTGATGTCGTTTGCCGCGTTGCACGTAATCGCGAGTAGGGTACTCACGCCACTAAAACTTGAGCAAGGTGCCAATGCACTGCCATTGAGCATGCAAAGCTTACTCTGGCTGGCCGACACGCAGCGCCGTTATGCATTGCTATTGATCATTGTCAGCGCTGCAGTCATTGCTGCCTATCGCCGTGCTGCACCGAGCATGATAGGCGATTGGCGGCTACGGTGTCAGCGCTTAGGCGCTTTTTGTTTGCAACGTCAGTTGGCCGCAGTCGAGCTACTTTATTTGTTAGCCTTGCAAGCGCAGCAGGGTATGTCGCTATTGCGCGCGGTGACTTTAATGCGTGCTCAGGCGAACCGTTACAGCCGCTGGCAGCTTGACTATATCGCTGAACAACTGAACAAAGGGCAAAGTCAGGTGGCGCAGTTATTTCGACCTCAGTTTTTACCTGCACGGTTACATTTTCGGTTAGTGGCTGGTTGGCGTCGGCGTGATGATAAACGAGCGGCGTCGGTGCTCATGCATGCTGCTGACTACGCTATGCAGGATGCCGCTAACTTTGCGACACGTTTGAGTTGGTTCTTACAGCTGATTTGCTATGCCTGTGTGGCGTTATTAATGGGGATGCTGATTAGCGCCGTTATGCAAGTGATGACGCTTTCTTCCGCATCTGTCTCTTAATTTTTAATTTATTCAATCAATTACGAGCCAAGCAAAGGAGTGCTTATGCGAATTATTCAGCGCGGATTTACCTTTATTGAAGTGTTAACGGTGCTCAGCATTATCGCGGTTTCAACCTTGGGAGTCTTAAAAATGCGTGACTGGGCGTTAAGTAACGCACGCGTTGGTGAAGCCAAGGCACTAATTGCCACTGCTCAAGCTGGGGTGCAGTTGTGGCAACCGCAGCGGGGCTTGTACGATGGGGTAACCACGCAAGCCTTATCTGCCATTGCCGCGGTGCCGACGCATTGGCTTGACGGCACGGCAATGAATCCATGGGGCGGTGCTATCGATATTAGCGCCGATAGTGCTGATAGTACGCGTTACATTATCCGTTTAACCGGTATTACACGAGCCTCAGAAGGAGCCCGGTTAGCGCATGATTTGGCGCAAACGGCGGTGGTTGCCAGCTTCACCGGCTCTACGCTCAGCGCCACCTTTCAGGGATAAGACACCATGGGACAAGTGTTGAAAGATGTGCTGGAGGTGTGACTGTGTTGTGGCAGTTACTATGGATTTTTATGCTGATGACGAGCCAGTGGACGTTAATAAACCCCGAGCTTGGCGCGTTAGGGCAGACGCTCAAGCCCAATGCTGAACAACAGCGCTGTATTAAGCGAATGGCTTGGCACTATCGATTATCGGCAATTAGCATCGTCGCGCCGTCAGTGGCTGAATTGGATTTGTCAGAGGCCTGCCAGTATGCGCCAAGTGAATAATCGTCAGCATGCTGGCTGGTTATTATTAGAGGCTATCACCGCGATTGCTATCGTGGGTCTATTGCTGGCGCAGTTAACGCAGTGGTTAAGTTCGCAACAGCAGCAGGCGAGGTTACAGCAATGGCAACAACTCACCGAGCGTTTACAACAAGCGCAGCAGCTTTATTATCAGCGATTCCATCAGTTTGCCGATGATCTGGGGCATCTCCAGCAAGCTCAGTTGTGGCAACCGCATTGGCAATGGCCGTGGCGTAGTGAATGGCTATTTGAGCGGCATACACAAGGCCTGTTGATGACCACTGAGCTGCCATCAAGGCGTCTCGCGACATGGCTGGCGAAGATGCTGCAAGGCAGTCGGCAGCAGCGCTGGCTACTCCCGCCGTTGCAAGCGGGAGCCGATGAACAATGGTTACACCGTCAGCCGCAGCCGCAACGTCCGTATTTAAACCAGATGCAAACCGAGTTGAACATGGCACAACACGATATTCGTGATGTCGCCGAGTTAGACGCCAAGCAACTTCGTGGCGATTATATCGAAGCTGACTCTTGGCGCGGCGAACGGTTACAGGTCGATGAGCGCTTACAAATTGGTGCTACTCAAATTTATAGCGATGGCCAGCGCTTAACGGTGTCTGCCGACGAGTTGATTGTCGATGGACGAGTGCGCTTGATGCATCCGGATAATGCATTGCTAACACAGCGTCTGACGGTCAGTGATGAGCTGCGCAGCGAGCAATTTACCGCTAATCAACTGTATGCGCATCAGTTGCAATCTGCCACGCTTGATAGTGATACCGTGCGAGCGACGGATGTACAGATCGAACAGGCCGATATTGACCAGTTATTTAGTCAACAGATCATCGTTGATCGCGCTCAAGTGGGATATCTACAGGCGCAGGATATTGTTAGTGATTTCAGTTCGGTTAACCAAAACTGGCAACAGTTGAGCCAGTTACAAAACTTGTGGCAGCAGTGTTTGGCTAACGGCGGTTGCCAATGAGTCTGCCACAGCATGGGTTGTCTATCGTTCGACAAGCGTGTGGGCAAGCATTAATCGAAGTCTTGTTGATGATGCCGTTGCTGCTATTTGTGGTGTTGGCGATTATTCAGTTAATAGGGTTGAGTTGGGCGCAGCAGCATTTGCAGTTAGCGACCATGAGTGCTGCGCGAGCTGGTAGTTTGGCTCATGGCCAACAGCGCGTGATGGAGCGAACGCTGGTCGGGCAAATGGCGTTGTTAAACAGTTGGCAGCGTTTGTGGTCTAGACAAACCGCGACGCAGTGGTTGCAGCGTCAGTTAGCGCTGCAGACCTTACATTTTCAACGCGCCGCAGAGTTACAACGCATTACGCCTGACCGCACGCAACTGGAGACTTTTAAGCAGTGGCGTTATGCGCCCGATCAAGATCGTTGGTTGTGGGAGGTGCCGATTGATCAGTTGACTGCGCGTTTAGCATTACTGCAAAGCACCGATGCTGATACTCAGCAGCGGTGGTTGGCGGCGCGCCAGTTGCACATACAGGTTCGCTGGTGTCTGCCGCTACGGGTGCCAGTGGTTAATCAATTATTGGCTAAACTGAGCTTGTTGAGCAACGTCAGCGGACAGTCAGCCTGTCGATTAGCGGCAGAATCAATGGCGGTGCCGTTAATGGCGTTAACCGCAAGCGCCGGTTTTGCGATGGAGTCGGGGTTTCGTGAAGGCATCAATTAATTGTTCTTCAGTAGTCACCCGCTCATTTATTCCGCGTAGCCTTATGTTCAGTCCTGACTGTGGTATTCAATACAGGCTTGCAGGGTGTTCTCGATCAGGCTAGCAACCGTCATCGGGCCTACGCCGCCGGGGACTGGCGTAATAAACGCGGCGCGTTCAGCGGCGGGCTGAAATTCAACGTCACCGGTCAGACGACCATCAGACAAACGATTCATACCCACATCGATAACAATAGCACCGGATTTTATCCAAGCACCGGGAATAAACTCCGATTTACCCACTGCAACCACCAGAATATCGGCCCGACGCACGTGTTTTTCTAAGTCGTTGGTAAAGCGATGACAAACGGTGGTTGTTGCACCGGCCAATAAAAGCTCAAGGCTCATTGGGCGGCCAACAATATTAGATGCGCCTACTACGACGGCATTTAAGCCATGTAAGTCGACACCGGTACTGTCTAATAACGTGATAATACCTTTTGGCGTGCAAGGCCGAAGCGCCGGAATGCGTTGCGCCAAGCGACCAACGTTATATGGGTGAAAGCCATCGACATCTTTATCCGGGCGTATGCGCTCTAGCAAGCTGACCGCGTTGAGCCCAGCTGGCAGCGGTAATTGCAACAGAATACCGTCGATGGTGGCATCGTCGTTAAGTTGGTCAATTAGCTCGGCTAGCTGCTGTTGCGTTGTCTCAGCGGGCATATCAAACGACTTAGAGACGAAGCCAACGTCGTCACAAGCGCGTCTTTTGCTGGCCACATAAATTTCCGAGGCCGGATCTTGGCCGACTAAAATGACCGCTAAACCAGGTGCTCGCTTACCAGCAGCAAGACGTTCTGAAACTTGCTGTTTGACCTGTTGACGAACCTGCTGAGCAATTTGTTTTCCATCGATAAGTTGTGCTGACATGTTGGCTGTTTATCTTCTTCGGGCTGAATGTTGAATGGCTTAGCTAAAGGTAGTTAATTTTACAGGATTTTCAGCACGGTTGTCACAAAATGATGGAAAAGCGGACAGGTTGTCTTAAAAATAAGCAATCAGCTTGTTTTAGCAAAAAAAGGTTTGACGATAACGGGGGCAGGCGGTAATATTCGCCCCCGTTGTGAGGCAGCCAGCAGCAAGTCAGTTGGTCATGCCAAAAGGTAAAAGTCGGCGAGTAGCGCAGCTTGGTAGCGCACTTGGTTTGGGTCCAAGGGGTCGCTGGTTCGAATCCAGTCTCGCCGACCATTTGTTTATTTAGCTTACGAAACATTTACATGCTTTGCCGTGGTGTAATTACCTTGATTTCGCTACATTATTCTACTGACCTTTGCACGACTGATTAACACCAGCAGGACGCTCGTGTCGGTACGCCAAAGGCCACTTAGGAGAAGCTTATGCGTTATTTTTCTGCAGCAAAGAAAAACGTGTTGGCGGCCTGTGTATTAGGCGCAACCAGCACTATAGTTTGGACCTCGCCGGCAATGGCGCTTAATTCGCCAGCGTCAGGCAACAGTTTTAAGAATTGGGTCAATCAATTATTGACTTCGGACAGTGAACAAGCGGCGGCGGCCGAAACAACCACTGAATCACAATCAGCTAACCCGTCGCCAGACACTGTTGATGCTGAACCGCCTTTACGCGAACGTTTTTTTGAAACCTTGCAAGCGCGGGCTCAGAACTTAGCCGAAAAAGACTATCAAGCACCGGCTCAAGTCTTACCGAAAACGTTAACCGGGTTAGACTACACCGCTTATCGCTCAATTCGCTTCAAAACCGATAATGCGCTTTGGCATGACCAGTCGCCTTTTGAAATTCAGTTGTTTCATCCCGGCTTCTTATATCGCGAACCGGTCGCTATCAATGAGATAACCGATAACGAACAAGCTGTACCCTTTTCTACTGACTATTTTAACTACGATAAACCCGCTCCAGACCTTGCGCAAATCGTCAGCGAACAGCCAGACAGCCATCCCGAAAAATGGGGCTTCAGTGGTTTTCGCGTGCACTATCCGTTGAATGATCCGGATTATAAAGACGAGTTTTTGGTGTTTCAGGGCGCTTCGTACTTTCGCTTGATAGGACCGAGTCAAAGTTACGGACTATCGGCGCGAGGCTTGGCGGTTGATACAGCCACCGCAAAGGGCGAGGAGTTTCCGCGGTTTCGTGAGTTTTGGTTACAGCGCCCAGATGAAAAAGCCACCAGTCTGGTGATCTATGCGTTGCTGGATAGTCCGTCGGTCACCGGCGCTTATAAATTTGAGGTGTTCCCTTCGGCGCCCACTCAAGTATTGGTGGATGCGCATATTTATGCCCGTCGCGACATCGGCAAGCTTGGCGTAGCGCCGCTAACATCGATGTACTTACACGGCGAAAATAGTCGTCGCTTCAGCGATGACTATCGCCCCGAAGTGCACGATTCGGACGGGTTGTTATTGCACACCTCACATCAGCAATGGATTTGGCGACCACTCACCAACCCTAAGAATCTCAGCGTGGTCACGTTATCAGACACCAACCCACGTGGCTTCGGTTTATTACAGCGTGATCGTGACTTCGATAATTATCTCGATTTAGAGGCGGTTTACGAAAAGCGCCCAGGGTTATGGGTCGAGCCGTTGAATCAATGGGGCGAAGGCGCCGTTGAATTACTCGAAATACCCACCGATACTGAGGTGAACGATAATATCGGTGCGTATTGGGTTCCTAAACGCGCGTTAAAAGCCGGTGATAGTCGTTATTATCGCTATATGTTGACCAGTGTTGCGGGTAAAATTGCCGAGCAGCAACAAGCGACAGTGACGCGCACTCGTATTGGTCGAGACTTAGTACCGAATGCCGATGGCTCAATGCCGCCAGCGTCACAACGGCAATTTACCATTGATTTTAGTGGTGGTCAGTTAGCTACGCTTGGCGCTAAGTTACCGTTAACGGCGCAGCTACAGTTATCCAATGGTGAAGCTAAAGACGTGCAGGTGCAGCGGCTGCCAGCTAACGCTGAGCAACAAGGCGCGATTCGGGTGGCATTTAAGTTGTTGCCTGGTGAGGCTGATGCTGTCGATATGCAACTATTTGTCCATTTGCGCGGACAACCGCTAACCGAAACCTGGAATTACGTCTGGCGCGCTAACGCCGTCGAATAGGTTACGAGGACCATGATGAAAGCAAGAAACGACGCATGGCGCCGTTGGCTGTTCTTTGCGCTGACGCTGGTCAGTACACTGGTTGGCAGCGCGTTGATGTTCGACATTTTACGCAGTAACGACTTTACTGTGTTGGAAGCGACTATTTTATTACTCTTCACCGTCACTTTTGGCTGGATTGTTATGGCTTTTTGGAGTGCGGTATTTGGTTTTATATTGCAGTTGTTGCGGCTCGATCCAATTAGCTTAAAACGCCTTTCGCGGCAGCGTAATATGACAGACGCCATCGACTCCCGTACTGCCTTGATCATGCCGGTTTATAACGAAGACACCCGGCGTATTATGGCTGGGTTTGAGGCTACCTTGCGAGATTTAGCTGCACATCACGATTTGGCGCCATTCGACTTTTATATGTTGAGCGATACTCAAAACGTCAAACTGGCGGCGGCCGAACTTAGTGCTTGGCACGCGATGACAGAGCGTCTTGGTGATTTGGCGCAACGGGCTTTTTATCGGCGTCGACACAAAAACCGTGAACGTAAAACCGGTAACATAAAAGAGTTTTGTGAGCGCTGGGGCAGCCAATATGATTTTATGTTGGTGCTTGATGCCGATAGTGTGCTGAGTGCCGATTGTATTTTGCAATTAGTGCGGCAAATGCAAGCTCAACCGCAAGCCGGACTGATGCAGACCGTTCCTATTCCAGTAAGACAAGCGACCTTTTTTGGTCGTTTTGTGCAGTTTGCCAGCGTCTTATACAGTCCTATGCTGGCCACCGGACAAGCGTTTTGGCAAACTGACACAGCTAACTACTGGGGGCATAATGCGATCATTCGTGTACGCGCATTTATGGCGCACTGTGGCTTGCCAACCTTACCCGGTAAAGCACCGTTAGGTGGCGACATTCTCAGCCATGACTTCGTTGAGGCGGCGATGCTGAAACGGGCGGGCTGGGACGTCTATTTATTGGCCGATATCGGCGGTAGTTACGAAGAAGTGCCGAGCAATATGCTGGATTATGCCACTCGTGATCGGCGTTGGGTGCAAGGCAATATTCAGCATTTAGGCTTATTGTTTAAACGCGGTTGGCAGGCCATCAGCCGGGTCCATTTTGCTGCTGGCGCGACCGCCTATATTGCCTCATTGTTGTGGCTACTGATGTTGGTATTCTCGACCATCGATGCGGTATTGCGCAGTGTCAATAGTAACCAATACTTTAGCCACAGCTACCAACTGTTTCCGAATTGGCCGGTTGCTAAGACCGAACAAATGTTCGTCTTAATTGGCGTTACGGCGGTGCTGTTGCTGTTACCCAAAGTGCTCTCGTTGCTGGTGACTATATTGTATCGGCGGCGTGAGTTTGGTGGGGCTATTCGGTTAACCATCAGTGCGCTGATTGAAACTACCTTTGCCATCATCATTGCACCCATCATGATGGTGTTTCATGCCTATTTTGTGCTGGCGGTGGTGCTTGGCTTATCGGTAAACTGGGATAGTCAATCGCGTGAGGGGCGTTTAGTACCTTGGCGAGAAGCCTTTGCCCGTACCTTACTCACCAGCATTGCGGCGGGATTGTGGGGGTGGTTAACCTATAGCTTAGCACCAGTGTTCTTTTGGTGGTTAACGCCGATTCTATTTGGTTTAGTGTTGGCCGCGCCGATAGTGCGCTATTCCAGCAGTTTAAAGTTGGGTTTGGGATTACGCCGACTAGGTCTGTTATGGGTGCCAAGCGAAGTCAAACTCAGCCGTGCCAAGGCCGAGCCTGATGTGCTGAGACGTTTGCAACAGCTGTTAGACGAGGTCGAAGAGCCTGCTCTCAGTTTAACGGTTCCGGCGGTACCGCCCAACCAGTTTGCGCCGATGCCGACACAAGCATTGCAACAAGCCCGCTCAACTCGGCGGGCTAACGGTGATGGGTAACCGGCACATGCTAGCCTAATTAGGCAGTAGCAAATGGCGGCGTAGTGTTAATAGCGCCACCGTTTGCCGCGCTAGTGCCGCCAACGCGCGCCGTTGGCGTTGCTCAAGTTGGCGTGGGTGACTGTCGATGACGCACAATGTACCTAAGGCATAGCCGTTGTCGGTCACCAGCGGCGCACCGGCATAAAAACGAATAAACGGCTTTTCGGTAACCAACGGGTTGTGTTGAAAGCGCGGGTCTAAATGGGCATCTTCCACCACCATGATATCGCTCGGCTGTAAGATGGCGTAGGCACAAAAGCTTTGCTCGCGTGGTGTCTCACAGACGTCTAATCCGACTTGCGCTTTAAACCATTGGCGATACCCGTCAACTAACGATATTAACGCTATCGGTGTTTCACAAATCGCACTCGCTAGCTCAACAATGTCATCGTAAAGTTGCTCTGGCAGGGTGTCTAAAATCTCGTGATCGTGTAGCGCTAATAGGCGACTAGCTTCGTTGTCGGGAAGTGCGGCTGGCATCAAGCGTCCTCGTCTTTGAGTGGTTTAATCACTGTCAATTTGAGCAGCAACGGCGCTAGCATAACTGCTATCAAGTTTAGCGCAAATGCTTTCTTTACCTAATTCGCGTAAGCGCGCAATGTTGGTTTCGGGAATACGCTCCGGTTCGGGGTATTGCTCAAGTACACGACTAAGCTGTTGTTCGCGTAATAGATGAAAACAAGGGTAGGGGGCGCGATTACTGTAGTTAGCCGGATCATCAGCATCACTATCAGCAAAACAATAATCGGGGTGAAAGCTGGCTAACTGATAAATACCCTCGTAATTCAGTTGCTGTAACAACCTTTCGGCAGTATTTAAGACATCCAAATAATGTAGGAAATCCATTTGTTGTGCGGGGTTAAAAACCAAGCTGGTAGCGATATCAGGCTGATTATCTAGCTCTTCACAGGCGGCGGCTATCGCTTGTAACGCACAAACCTCAATTGACTCGTCGGCACTGGCGTTAAATGGTCGATAGGCGACGCGTTGGCGTTCGACTTCTTTTTTGGCAAAGGGACATAAATTAAGTGCAATGATGAAGTCACGCAGCCAAGCTTGCATGAGCGCCGTTGCAGTATCGTTATCAGGCATAAAATTCAATTGCGATAGACCAATAAAGGCCAATTATAGCATGGGCTTGATCCGCCATTGGTTAAAGGATGATAAAAAAATGCGGCTATCCCTCGACTGATGCCATTGAGGTCGCTATAATGCTGCGTCATTTTTCGCGTCCCCTAGCCGTTATGGCGAGGCATTATAAGATTGAAACCGAGGTACAAGAAATGCAGGTTTCTGTAGAGACTACGCAAGGCTTAGAGCGCCGTTTAACCATCACGGTACCGGCCGAAACAATTGATAATGAAGTAAAACGCTTGTTAAAAGACGAGTATCGTCATCGTCGTGTTAACGGCTTCCGTAAGGGCAAAATTCCTCCTCACGTGCTGCAGAAAATGTTTGGCCGTGAAGCGCGAGCTCGCGCAGCATCTAATTTGATGCAAAACAAATACTTTGAAGCGGTCATGCAGGAAAAGTTAAGCCCTGCAGGCGCGCCAGCTATCGAACCTAAGGTCAACGAAAGCGGTAAAGACTTGGAATTCGTCGCTACTGTCGAAGTGTATCCAGAGGTTGAAGTGACTGGCTTGGAAAACATCAAGGTTGAAAAGCCTAGCGTTGAAGTTACCGACGCTGATGTTGACAATATGCTGGAAACCTTACGCAAGCAACATGCGGGCTGGAAGAGCGTTAAACGTAAGTCGAAAAAAGGTGACAAAGTCACAATGGACTTCGTAGGCTCGATCGACGGTGAAGAATTTGACGGTGGCAAAGCCTCTGACTTCGCTTTAGAACTAGGCGAAGGCCGCATGATCCCGGGTTTTGAAGACGGCGTCATCGGTATCAAAGCCGGTGAAGAGAAAACCATCGAAGTGACCTTCCCTGACGACTATCACGCGGAAAACCTGAAAGGTAAAGAAGCGCAGTTCGTGATCACCGCGAAAACGGTTGAGGAGCGTGAACTGCCTGAACTGAACGACGAATTCGTCGCGCTGTTTGGGGTTAAAGAAGGTGGTGTTGACGCGCTGAAAGCTGAAGTGCGTAAAAACATGGAGCGTGAGCTTAGCAACGCGTTAAAAGGTAAGATCAAAGAGCAAGTATTGAAAGGTCTGGCTGATAGTGCCGACGTTGAGATGCCAAAAGCCTTGATCGACCAAGAAATCGATAACCTGCGTCGTCAAGCTATGCAGCGTTTTGGTGGTGCTCAGCAAAACATGCCTGAATTACCTGCTGATTTGTTCGAAGAACAAGCAAAAGAGCGCGTTAAAGTTGGTTTGTTGCTGGGCGAAGTGATCCGCGGTAATGAACTGAAAGTTGACGAAGCGAAGGTTGAAGACATCATCGCGACTCAAGCCTCTGCCTATGAAGATCCGCAAGAAGTGATCGAATATTACAAAGGCAACCAAGAAATGATGCAGCAAGTCCGCAACATTGCCTTGGAAGAACAAGCGATTGATTTGATCCTCGATAAGGCCTCGGTCACCGAGAAAAAAGCCAGCTTCGACGAGATCATGAACCCGCAGCAACAGTAATAAGCGTTGACGGTTACGTCATCCACTTGCTTTAATGGCTCGTATGTTGTGGCATACGAGCCATTTTTGTTTTCAGGAGAAAGCCAATAATGAACAGTGACTTGCAGGATCCGCTAGCTCAACTGGTTCCAATGGTCGTGGAACAAACCTCGCGTGGCGAGCGTTCATACGACATTTATTCGCGTTTATTAAAAGAACGCGTTATCTTTTGCTGTGGTCAAATTGAAGACCACATGGCCAACTTGATCGTGGCGCAATTATTATTCTTAGAGTCGGATAATCCCGACAAAGATATTTATTTGTATATTAATTCACCGGGTGGCGTGGTTACTGCGGGTATGGCGATCTACGATACCATGCGCTTTATCAAGCCTGACGTCAGCACGGTTTGTATGGGACAAGCTGCCAGTATGGGCGCGTTCTTGTTGGCCGGTGGCGCCAAAGGCAAACGTTATTGCTTACCCAACTCACGGGTCATGATCCACCAACCATTAGGTGGTTTTCAGGGCCAGGCGTCGGATTTTGAAATTCACGCCAAACAGATTCTGTATTTAAAAGACAAGTTGAATCGGATGCTTGCCGATAATACCGGTAAGGATTACGACGTCATCGCGAAAGACACCGATCGCGATAACTTCATGTCTGCAGAGCAGTCTGTCGACTATGGATTAGTCGACGGTATTTTGCGTCAGCGTGGTGAGGAAGCCTGAGTTGTACCTTATCACCAAGCTTGGAGATAGCTATGACAGATAAAACCCAAGGTGACGGCGAGAAGCCGCTGTACTGTACTTTTTGCGGCAAGAGCCAGCACGAAGTGCGGAAGCTGATTGCTGGGCCGTCGGTCTTTATTTGCGATGAATGTGTCGACTTGTGTAACGATATCCTGCAAGAAGAGATACAAAATATCTCGCCCAAACAAGTGCAGGATGAGCTGCCGGTGCCGAAGCAAATTCGTCACCATTTGGATGATTATGTGATTGGCCAAGAGTTGGCTAAAAAAGTATTGTCTGTTGCAGTGTATAACCACTATAAGCGATTGCGCACGAACGCGAAGCAGAAAGACCAAATTGAATTGGGTAAGAGTAATATTCTGCTAATTGGTCCTACTGGCTCGGGTAAAACGTTCTTAGCCGAAACCTTGGCGCGTTTTCTTGATGTGCCTTTTACGATGGCAGATGCAACCACCTTAACCGAAGCCGGTTATGTCGGTGAAGATGTTGAAAACATCATCCAAAAATTGCTACAAAAATGCGATTACGATGTTGAAAAAGCCCAGCGCGGTATTGTCTACATCGATGAAATCGACAAAATTTCGCGTAAATCAGAAAACCCATCGATCACTCGAGATGTATCGGGTGAGGGCGTACAGCAAGCATTGCTGAAGCTGATTGAGGGCACCATTGCCTCGGTGCCGCCGCAAGGTGGACGCAAGCACCCGCAACAAGAGTTTTTGCAGGTCGATACCTCGAAAATTCTATTTATCTGTGGCGGTGCTTTTGCTGGTTTGAATAAGGTCATTGAACAGCGCCTAGCCACGGGTACCGGCATTGGCTTTGGTGCTGATGTGAAGAGTAAGAACCAGCGCGCTGAAGGCGAAGTGATTGCGCAAGTTGAGCCAGAAGATTTAGTACGTTACGGCCTGATCCCCGAGTTCATTGGTCGACTACCGGTGGTAGCGACACTGAATGAATTGGATGAAGATGCTTTGGTGCAAATCTTAAGCGAACCGAAAAATGCGTTGACCAAGCAGTACTCGGCATTGTTCGAGATGGAAGACGTCGAATTAGAGTTCCGTGAGGATGCGTTACGAGCCATTGCTCGTAAGGCGATGGAGCGTAAAACCGGTGCTCGTGGCTTACGTTCAATTGTTGAAGCGGTATTGTTAAATATCATGTACGAATTACCGTCGATGCAAGATGTCAGCAAAGTGGTCATTGATGAATCGGTGATTAAGGGGGAGTCTGATCCTATCCTGATTTATCAAAATGGCAGTCAGGAAAAACAGGCGTCTGGTGAATAAATCACCAATTAAGCGTAGAAATCATGCAAAAAAGGGCCATTAAGGCCCTTTTTTATGTTTTCTATTGAACTTTCCGCCGAAGGCCGCATATTAAAGAGATAACAATTCCCGACCCGATCCCCGTGGAGAGTCATATGAGTGAAGAGCGTACAGAACGAGTCAGTATGCCAGTTCTGCCATTACGCGATGTAGTGGTTTATCCGCACATGGTAATTCCCTTATTTGTCGGCCGCGAAAAATCTATTCGCTGTTTAGAAGCGGCCATGGATAACGACAAGCAAATCTTCTTATCGGCACAAAAAGACGCTTCTGTCGATGAGCCTGCGGCAGACGACATTTATCCTGTCGGTGCAGTCGCGACAATTTTGCAGTTATTAAAACTACCCGATGGTACTGTCAAGGTATTGGTCGAGGGTTTACAGCGAGCCGCTATCGATAAATTTGAAGACAGCGACGATTTTTTCCGTGCCGAGCTGCATTACTTAGCCTCCGAGGCGCTGCCCGAGCAAGAAGAAGATGTCATGGTGCGCTCTGCCATGAACCAGTTTGAAGGATACGTCAAACTGAACAAGAAAATTCCACCGGAAGTACTGACCTCGCTGTCGGGCATTGATGATGCCGACCGCTTGGCCGATACCATGGCGGCACATATGCCGCTGAAACTGGCAGATAAGCAACACGTTTTAGAAATTACTGATGTCCGTGAACGCTTAGAGTATTTGATGGCGTTAATGGAAAGTGAAATCGATATTCTGCAAGTTGAGAAACGCATTCGTGCGCGAGTCAAAAAGCAGATGGAAAAGAGTCAGCGTGAATATTATTTGAATGAGCAAATGAAAGCCATTCAACGCGAGCTGGGTGAGGGTGAAGACGGCGCCGACGAATTTGAAGCACTGCAGAAAAAGATCGAAGACGCCGCCATGCCTGCGGAAGCACGCGACAAGGTACAGGCTGAGCTGCAGAAGTTAAAAATGATGTCGCCGATGTCGGCAGAAGCGACGGTGGTGCGGGGCTACATCGATTGGATGGTGGCGGTACCTTGGAAGAAGCGTTCGCGCATCAAAAAAGATTTGGCAAACGCTGAAAAGATCCTTGATGCCGACCATTACGGATTGGAAAAAGTAAAAGAACGTATTATCGAGTACCTCGCCGTGCAGCAACGCACTAGCAAGGTACGCGGTGCCATTCTGTGCTTGGTGGGACCGCCAGGCGTCGGTAAGACGTCGCTGGGGCAGTCGATTGCTAAGGCCACCGGGCGTAAGTATGTGCGTATGGCGTTGGGTGGTGTTCGCGATGAGGCTGAGATCCGTGGTCACCGTCGTACATACATTGGCTCGATGCCTGGCAAACTCATTCAGAAAATGTCCAAAGTGGGTGTGCGTAATCCGCTGTTCTTGTTGGATGAGATCGATAAGATGTCGGCCGATATGCGTGGCGACCCGGCATCAGCGTTATTAGAGGTGCTCGATCCAGAGCAAAACACCACATTCAACGACCATTATTTAGAGGTCGATTACGACTTATCTGACGTGATGTTCGTGGCGACCTCCAACAGCATGAATATTCCAGCGCCGTTGCTTGACCGCATGGAAGTTATTCGTCTTTCGGGTTATACCGAGGATGAAAAGCTGAACATCGCGAAGCGACATTTGTTACCCAAGCAAATTGAGCGCAATGGTTTAAAACGTAAAGAGATCACCGTACAAGATTCAGCCATCATCGGCATCATCCGCTACTATACCCGTGAGGCTGGGGTACGTAACCTTGAGCGTGAACTATCGCGGTTATGTCGCAAAGCGGTGAAATCGATTCTGCTGGATAGCGAGCTCAACCATGTCGAAATTACCGATGAAAACTTATCGGATTTCTTGGGCGTACAACGTTTCGATTACGGTAAAGCCGAGGAAAGTAACCAGATTGGTCAAGTGACCGGGCTGGCATGGACCGAAGTGGGTGGTGACTTGTTGACCATCGAAGCGACCAATGTAGCAGGTAAAGGTAAGATCACCTCTACTGGCTCGCTGGGCGATGTCATGCAAGAGTCGATTCAAACGGCATTAACTGTGGTTCGTAGCCGAGCCGACAAATTGGGGATTGCCGAAGACTTCCATGAGAAGCGTGATATTCACGTACACGTACCTGAGGGCGCGACTCCGAAAGATGGGCCGAGTGCCGGTATTGCGATGGTCACGGCTTTAGTGTCATCGTTCACGCAAATTCCGGTACGTTCGGATGTGGCGATGACCGGTGAAATCACATTACGTGGTGAAGTGTTGGCGATTGGCGGCTTAAAAGAGAAGTTATTGGCGGCACATCGCGGCGGTATTAAGCATGTCTTAATACCGAAAGATAATGAGCGTGATTTAAAAGAAATCGCCGATAACGTCAAACGCGATTTAACCATTCAACCCGTGCAATGGATAGACGAAGTGTTAAAAGTTGCACTTGAAAGAGACCCTGTTGAGGCTGCGACTAAAGTCGATAAGTAACCAAGAAATGCGGCTTATAGCGTGGTTTTAATGCGCTAGGCCGCATTCTTTCGTCAAAAAAAGTAAAAAAAAGGGTTTTCAACGGCAAATACTGTGGTAGCCTAGCAATTAAAGTAACTCTAGCCCTTGTGTAACAAGGAAGTGAGTACTTTGGAATTGGAAATCCTTTAACTCATGGATAGGCTTGAACTGAAACTTCAGGCTTGCTATAAACACCTAAGGCCCATTTCATATTGAATGGTTCTGATGGAACTTGATAATAACAATCTAAGGGGATGATACTGTGAACAAGTCTCAGCTTATTGACAAAATTGCGGCGGGTGCGGATATTTCTAAGGCTGCTGCTGGTCGTGCTCTGGACTCATTTATCGATGCAGTAACTGACGCTCTGAAAAATGGTGAGCAAGTAGCTCTGGTTGGTTTCGGTACTTTCAGTGTACGTGAGCGTTCAGCTCGCACTGGCCGTAACCCTCAAACTGGTAAAGCGATTCAAATCGCTGCTGCAAAAGTACCATCTTTTAAAGCCGGTAAAGCGCTTAAAGACTCAGTCAACTAAGCGAATGTCTTTCAGAAAAGCGTCTTCGGACGCTTTTCTTGATCTCACTCTGAGTCGTTAATGACCCATAGTGACCGTTAGTAACCCGAGGCTCGCCTCGGGTTATTTGTTATTTAGGCAGTGAGTTTTTTCAACAAGTCGCTATAATAGCGTCGATTTGTCAGAACTTGAGGATTAACAGGTTATGCTGGACAGGATACGTGAGAATTCGCAGCACAGCTTTGCTGTGAAAGCCATCCTGGTATTGATTATTTTTACCTTCGCTTTGGCAGGTATTAGTTCTTATATCGGTGGCAGTGCTGAGGTCAATGTGGCATCTGTCAATGGCGAAGATATCAGTAAGGTTGAATATGATCGGGCATTCGATAATGAACGCTCGCGAATGCAGCAGCAACTTGGTGACTTTTATGACACCTTAGCTGCCGACGATGGCTATATGCAGCAGATGCGTCGTGGTGTGTTAGAGCAACTTATCGAACAAAAACTCGCTCAACAATTTGCCAAAGACAATGGTATGCGTGTTTCCATTGAGCAGGTGAAAAAAGCTATTCGTGACATTCCTGCGTTCCGCGAAGCAGGTCAGTTCAGCAACGACATGTACTTGCTGAGTTTACGTCAGATGGGCTACACCCCTGAACGTTTTGCGCAAGCGATGCAGAACGATATGGTGCGCTCGCAATTGATGCAGGGCGTGGTTACTTCGTCGTTTATGCTGCCTAATGAGTTAGCAACGTTCCAACGCTTGCAAGGGCAAACCCGTAGCGGTGAATATGTGACCTTAGCGATTGAGCCGTTCATGCAGCAGGTGGAGCTGGACGAGCAAGCGGTAAACGATTATTACCAAGCTAACCAAGCACAGTTTGAAACGCCAGAGCGGGTCAAAGTCGCTTACGTCGAAATTAGCCGTGAGCAATTAGCGCAAACGGTTGATGTTGACGAGAGTGCTGCGCGTCAGTTTTATGATGATAATCAAGATCGTTATAGCACTCCTGAGCAGCGTCGTGTATCGCACATCTTGATTGAATTTGGTGACGATGAAGCCGCCGCTAAAGCTAAAATTGACGACATCAAGCAGCAATTAGAAAACGGCGCCGATTTCGCCAATTTAGCGCAGCAAAACTCAGATGACACCTTCTCGGCGGAAGCCGGTGGCGATTTGGAATGGCTAGAGCGCGGTACTATGGGGGAAACCTTTGAAGACGCGGCGTTTGCACTGCAAAACGTGGGTGATGTTAGCGATGTTGTCAAGACAGAGTTTGGCTATCACCTGATCAAGTTGACCGATTTGCGTGAGGGCACGGTTGAGCCATTTGCTGACGTGCGTGAGGAATTAGTCTCGCAAATGCGCGAGCAAGCCGTCGATAAAGCATACTTCGAGCAGCAGCAAACGTTAGCCGAAGTGAGTTTTGAAGCGCCTGATAGTTTGCAACCAGCCGCAGAAGCGTTAGATCTGACTGTTCGTCAAAGCGATTGGTTTACCCGTAACAATGCACCAACCCCGCTTAGCGATGCGCAACTCTTATCGCAGATTTTCTCGGGCCAAGCGGTCGATGAAAAGCTCAATAGCGAAGTGGTGGATCTGGGTGAGCGTAGCTTAGTGTTCCGTGTTACCGAACATGAGCCAGTAGCGGTTAAACCGTTGCAAGAGGTTAAAGCAAGCATCGAACAGCAGTTGCGTGCCGAACAAGCTCAGCAATTAGCGATGCAGGAAGCGCAGCGAATTGCCGATGCTTGGCTGAATGGCGAAGCGCCGTCGCAGGAATTAAAAAGCATCGATAGCGTGACTCGTCAGCAAGGGCAATTACCGGCTAACCTGCGCAACGCGTTGTTCAGTATGGCACAGCCCAGCGATGCTCAGCCTAGTATCGATACGGTCGCCATGAATAACGGTAATGTCGCCGTCATCAAACTGACACAAGTGCAAGACGGTAACGTCGACCCTGAACAGTTTGAGGCACTACGTGAGCGCTTAGCGAATCGCCAGATTCAAAGTGAATTCCAAGCCTTTATGGAAGCACTCAAGGCCGACGCCGAGATCACGCGCTATCCGCGTAATCTGTAATACCGGATCAAACCTCGCCGATACCTATTGAGGCGTTAACGTGATAATAAAAAGCCCGCTACCAAGCGGGCTTTTTTATATTCGTGAGACAGGGTGATGGCGGTCAGCGCAGATAAAGCTGAGGGAGAGCGTTAGCGTCGTCTGCGGGGGCCTGCCGCTGTTGTTCAGCGACAGCACGTTTTAATGCTTGATATAGCGCTTTACCCGCTTGCCAATCAGCCGTTTGAGCTTGTCGGGTGCCGTAAAGGTGCTGCTGTAAGCGTTGTAATTGCGCACTCAGTTCGGCGTCTTGTAAATCCTCTGCGACCACGCTGAGGCGATGTACCGGTTTACCGCTATGTTGCTGATACCAAGCTAATAAAGCTTGTGCCGCTGGTTCGGCTTGATTATCGCGACAGGCGCGCTGCAATGCTTGCCATGGCTTCAATACTCGCTGTAGTTGCTGACGTTGGCGTTGTTGCTGGTGTTGCAGGCGTTGCTGATGAGCACGACGAAGACTCCACCACCATAATAACACTGTCAGCAGCCACAGTAGGGCTAAGCCAGCACTCAACCATAACCAGAACGCTGGTAAGCTATTGCTACTGACATCATTGTCGCTAGCGTTGCTGTCGCTGTCTTGGCTGTCATTCTCAACGCTAGCTGTGGGCTGAGTTGGCGTTGCTTGGCTATTCTCGAGCTTGCGGGTATCCACTTGTTCGGCTGTGCCGGTCACTTGTAACGTTTTTGCTGGCACCTGAGCGTAGTTGGTTTTACCGGTGCGGGTATTCAACCAAGGAATACGCATCGCGGGAATGGTAAATTCGCCCGCCGCGTTAGCGATGACAGCAAAGCTGACGGTTTTTTGCGCAATATGGGTGCCATTACGAGTGAACTGATCGGTGTTCTCGTTATCGGGATAGACTTTTAGTTGGTCGGGCAGAGGCAACTTCAACTCGGGTAACTGCTCGGGTTTTACCCCAACCGCCGTTAACATCATGGTGACGGTGACCGGTTCGCCAACTTTAATGCTATCGCTATCCGGATTGAACTCGCGGCTTAATGTGACCAAATCGCTGGGTAACCATGCCCCTTGCCAATTGCTGGGCATCGGCTTCACCGTTAGCTTTTGCAAGGGCGCAATAGCGCTAACTGGCTGGGTTCCGGAAAACGACGAGAACATTGCTTGGCTGCGGTCGGTGTAAACCTCTCCGTCAAAACGCGCGCCAGTGATGTCAAATTCGCCCGAGCGATTAGGGGTAATTTGATAACGACGTTCGTACACGCGGTAGCGGCGGCCGTCGATCATCTCGCTGGATTCTTGGTCTTGTCCAATTTGATAGATATCAGCGTCGTCTAATTGCGGCTTACTTAACGCGCCTTTATTTAAGTCGGCGGCTAAATAGAGCTTAGTGATATAACTCACTTGCTGTTGCACATAGACGCTATCATGGCTCAATTGTGCGGTCATAAAGGCGATGCGGTCACTGCGCCCTGCCGGCTGGCTGCCGGCTTTTAACACCTTCAGGTCAATGGCTTCACTTTGCGCATTGCCAATGCGGATTGGTGGAATAATAAAGTTACCCGGCTGCTGTGAAATTAACACCGTGGTAAAGCGGGTTTTTTTGGTCAAATAACCATTAATGACCGCTGTTTCGCGACTGGTGGTGGTGCGTCCGACGACAAAGTTGTCGAATAATTGACTGGGTTGATATTGGTCCGCATTAACGTCGTCGTTAACTTCCACGCGTAAGACAAAACTCTCGTTCACCACCACCGGATTTTTATCGATGCTCGCGGTAACCTCGGTAATCTCTGCCTGCGCCGCCCAACTACTGATTAAACAGACCAATATAATCAATAACCTTACCATTCTTCATCGACTCCTTGCGGTGGCTGACGACGCTCTAAGCGACGTTGCCGGTACTCCAATTGCATTTTATTACGTAACAGAATACTGGGATCGTCGGGCACTCGATTAAGCCACTGTTCCAGTTGCCTAGCGCGCTCGTCGTCCAAGTCTTGCATATGTTGTTGCCAAGGTTGCTGCTCATCCTCACCCTCGTCATTCTCGGCGATTTGTTGAGCTTGCTGCTGTTGCTGTTGTTCTGGCGACTGCGACTGCGGCTGCTGCGCTTGTGGTTGCTGATCGCCCGGTTGTTGCTGATCGGCTGGCGAGGATTGGGATTGCTCAGACTGTTGGTTATCTTGCTGCTCGCCGTCTTGCTGCTCACCGGACTCGCCTTGTTGGCCTTGCTGCCCGGCTTGACCTTGCCCCTGCTGTTGCTGCTCTCCTTGCTGCTGTTGTTCTTGTTGCTGCTGCTGTTTTAGCTGTTCGGCGAGCGCTAAGTTCTGTTTTGCCTGAGCGAAATCAGGTTGTTTTTGTAGTGCTTCTTTATAGGCATTAACCGCTTGTGTGTACTGTTCTAACTGCATCAAGGTATTGCCTTGATTGTACCAACCTTGGGCGCTATCGACTTGGGCGTAGTCGGTTAATGCTTGTTCATATTGTTGCTGCCGATAGGCGGCATTACCACGTAGTAAGGGGTCTTCCGCCAGCTGCTGCGCTTTGTCATAGGACTTTTCTTGATAAGCCTGCTGCGCTCGCTGGTCTTGTCGTTGCCACCAGTTTTCTTGGGCATAGGCTGCCGAACTGGGCAATAACGCACCGCTTAATAAGCTAAAACAAAGTAGCGGCAAGGTCAGCGCACCTAGAGCCCCGCCACGGCGCCAAGGCAGCAGCGCTAGAGGCAGTAACAATAGGGTTAACCACGCGCCATTATCTTGCCACTGGTCGCCTTCTCGTGACTGTTCGTTATCGTTGCTATCTAAGCTTAATGGTGCTTGTGAGGTTAAGTAGCTAATGTCGCTATCGTCGGCGCTGACTGCCGCGTAGCGGCCGCCACTGAGTTCGGCTAAACCGCGTAAGCGCTGATGATTGATGGTGGGTACCACCACGGCGCCAGTGCGGTCTTTCAATAGACGCTTATCTTGCAAGCGAATAGGCGCACCGGCTTCGGTGGCAACGCCCAATATTGATAGTCGAATATCATGCTGCCGAATAAATTGTACGATGGCTTGTTGGTCGCGCGTCTGAATACCGTCGGTTATCCAATAAATATCACCCTGCTCGTAACCCGCGTTAGCGAGTAGTTGCTGCGCTTGTGTAAGTCCTCGTAGTGGATGACTACCGGGTTCTGGCATGATTTCTGGCGATAACGAAGGGATCAGCGTCAGTAGATTCTGCTTATCGCTAGTTAACGGGCTGATAACAAAAGCGTCGCCAGCATAAGCGACCAAGCCAGTATCGCCATCTAAGCCGGCTCTAAGTAAATCCATGGCCTTGAACCGCGCACGCGCCACGCGATCCGGCTCAATATCGTCGCTACGCATCGATAAACTCATGTCCATGACAATAACTTGTCCGCTTTGTAACTGATATACCGGCTGTGGCAGGCGCTGCCAGGTGGGTCCTGCCATGGCGGCGGTAGCGATTACCCAAGCCACGGCCAAACAATGTAGTAAGCCATGACGGATGGCGCCGCCACGCTTCTCGATCAGCAATGGTGTTAGATGGTGGGCCAGCCACTGCTGCCAGCCCTGCGTGCGACGCTGCTGTATCCACAGTACGATGTACAGTAGCAGTAACGGTAATAGAGCGATTAACCAGCAGGGCCTTAACCAATGAAAATCAGCCATGTTGTTTATCCTCGTTAGCTCGTTGCTGACCCTTTTTCTGGCGGTAGTGATGACCGATACTGATGCCGCAGATAAGCAGCGCATACAGCACCGAGAGTACTAATGCGGCAGCCAGTGGCCAGTAAAACAGCGCGGTACGCGGGCGTAGCGGTTGTTTGTCGCCCGCGACCGGCTCTAATTCGTCCAAGCGCTGATAAATCTGCTCCAGTTCGGCGGTGTTGCGGGCGCGAAAAAACTGCCCACCGGTGCTTTCGGCCAATGTGGACAGCAATTTCTCATCTAAGTCGCTGCTAGGGTTAACCCGTCGTCGGCCAAAGAAGTTTTCGACCACCATTTCATCAGCGCCTACACCAATAGCATAAATTTTGACATCAAAAGCTTGCGCTAATTCCAGTGCTTGTTGCGGCATGATGTTACCAGCCGTATTCTGACCATCGGTGAGTAGAATAACCACCCGGTTAGTGTCGCCTTTATCACGAAAACGTTTGATTGCTAGCGCCACGGCGTCGCCGATGGCGGTGCGCTGTCCGACTAAGCCAATGACGCTGTCATCAAGCATTTGTTGCACGGTTTCACGATCGTAGGTCATTGGCGTTTGCAAAAAGGCGGTATCGCCAAACAAGATCAACCCCAAACGGTCACCTTCTCGACGTAAGATGAAATCGCCTAACACGTGCTTCACCATGGTTAAGCGATCGACGCGATTGCCTTGCCATGTCATGTCGGCGATTTCCATACTGCCCGACAAATCTACCGCGAGCATCATTTCACGTGCATCGCTACGCACCGGAAGCGGCTCACCCAAACGCTCAGGACGTGCCGCAGCCAGCACCAGTAATAACCAAATTAGCGTGGCTAACCACAACGGCCAGCGCCGTTGTAACGGTTGTTCACTGGTTTGCGCGTCGGCTAATAGCGTTGGCATGCGCAGTGCGTCACGACGCACTTGGCGCGGCGGTAACAGCCAACGCAACAACCATGGCAACGGCAGTAACAGTAACAACCAGGGCCATTGTAAACTGATCATGAGACCTCCGTTGGCGTCGGTTTTGACGTTTTCGGCGGTAATGCTTTAGTCAACCAGTCGTGAGCTAAGCCGCGGTAGGCGCTGGTGTCGCCCTGCGCGCTATACAGTTGGCCTTCAATGTCTGCGATTAACGCAGTGCGTTGTTGTGACGACGGTAGCCCGCCAACTAGAAACTCGATCCAGCGACGTCCTTGCAAAGCGGCGATTTGTTGTCGTGGAAAGTAAGCCAATGCGGCCTGTTTTAACAACAACGTAATGTCACTGGCACGACAATCGTTATCGAGTTGACGTAACTGTCTCAAGGCCAAGCGCTTGACTCGACGGCGACGGATGTATCGGCGTAGTAGTATGACTGAGGCCGTGATAATGACCAGCACTAAGGCGGCCAGCACCCACCAGCCAGGTGCGGGGGGCCACCAGCTCGGCTCGCTGGTTTCGACGATATCTTGAAGTTGGCTTAAGTCAGCAGTTTGCATCATCGCATTAACTCCGGCCATTGCTGCTCAAGGGCGCTAGCCGCCGATACTGTGATGGCACGAATGCCAGCATGTCGGCAAGCCGTTTGTGCGCGTTGTAAGCGTTCTCCGGCTTGTTCCGAATAGCGTTGTCGAGTGGCTTGATCTAACCACAGCGTTTGCTGGCGACGGCCATCGCTAATATCCAGTGGTTGTGGTTGTAAACTACTGGGTAATTGTAACTCGAGCGGATCGGTCAATAAATATAACCGAATATCGCAGTGTTTACGTAGCCCAGCCAAGCTTTGTAAGCCGTGCTGACACTGAAAACTATCGCTGATAATGTGAATAATACTACCGGGCTTCGCCAGCTGCCGAAGCTGCTGTAGGGCGTCCTCAAGCCGATAACTTGGCGTCTGCTCGTCAGCTTGTTGCTGCCATTGTTGCAGGCTTTGCTGGTGTATGGCCAGCAGGCTATGAAGGTAATGCAGTACGCCGCGCTGGCGGGCGGTCGGTTTTAGTTGTTGGTGACCCTGACCGTTAAAGACCAAGCCACCAACTCGGTCACCGCGTTGCTCTGCTTGCCAAGCCAGTGCGGCGGCTAAATGACAAGCTTGCACCGACTTTAACAACAACTGTGAGCCGAACAATAGCGATGCCGACAAGTCAGTCACAATAAATACCGGCCGCTCTTTTTCTTCGCGATACAACTTCGTGTGGGTTTGCCCGGTTCGCGCAGTCACGCGCCAGTCGATAGCGCGTACATCGTCGCCAGCCTGATAATGCCGGACTTCGTCAAACTCCATACCGCGGCCTTTACTGCGGCTAACCAAGCCGCCGGCCATGCCTTGGCGTGGTGTAAGTCGCGCGTGGCGCGCAAATGCGGGGACTTTACTGCGGTAATACAGCAGTTCGGTCATGGCTGGTTGCACCCCGTCACTGTGTAGTGTTCGCAACCAGTCGGCAGTACTTGTCATTACGGCGCGGGCACCTGATTAAGGATGTGAGTTAATACTTGATCGCTGCTGATCGCGTCGGCCTCGGCTTGATAGCTGAGTAAAATACGGTGGCGCAATACGTTAAAGTACACCGCGATGACATCGTCCGGGGTGACAAAGTCACGTCCGCCTAACCACGCTTTGGCCCGCGCACAGCGCTCTAAAGCGATGGTGGCACGCGGGCTAGCACCGTAACCTATCCAGTTAGCTAATTGGCTATCGTAGGCTTGCGGCTGACGGGTGGCGATGACCAGCTCGACTAAGTAATTTTCTACCGCATCGTCAACATACAGTTGCATCACTTCTTGTCGCGCAGCGAATAGCGCCGCTTGGCTCAAGGGCTGCGGCATACTGGCTTGGCCGTGCAGAGTTTCGCCACGGGTTAACTGTAAAATTTTGCGTTCGGTCTCGGCATCTGGATAGTCCAGATTCAAGTGCATCAGAAAACGATCTAACTGCGCCTCAGGCAGTGGGTAAGTGCCTTCTTGCTCCAGCGGGTTTTGCGTCGCCAACACCATGAACAAGTCGGGTAACGGATAGGTGCGCTGACCAACCGTTACTTGCCGCTCAGCCATCGCTTCTAATAACGCCGATTGCACTTTAGCCGGCGCGCGGTTGATCTCATCGGCCAAAATTAGATTATGAAATAACGGTCCTTGTTGAAACACGAACTGACCGGTTTCAGGACGATAAATATCGGTACCGGTTAAATCGGCAGGTAATAAGTCGGGTGTAAACTGTACTCGATGAAAATTACTTTCAACGCCTTGTGCTAAGGCATTAACCGCACGCGTCTTGGCTAAACCGGGTGGGCCTTCGACTAATAAGTGACCATCGGCCAATAAAGCGATGAGTAGATTCTCGGTAAATTCGGGTTGCCCTAATACCTGACTGTTTAAATAGTCATGAAGGGCTTTAATTTGTTCTAAGGCCATGCGACTCCCAACACTGTTTTTTGCAGAAAAAACAGCTACGCTTGGTAGCTAGATTACTATCGAAGCCCATTGCTCGATAATCTGTTTTGACACTTTACCGAAAACAACGGTATGAATCTTCACCGTAAGGCGTTAAAATTTGTAACTGTGTATGTGGTCTGACCAGTAGTTGGGCCGATTTCAGTTTAAAGGGAGTTCTCTATGTCGGCAACTCAGCGTTTGCAAACAGCCGCAGGTGACCGCATTGCCATCGTCGCCGGGTTACGTACGCCGTTCGCTAAACAAGCGTCGGCGTTCCATGGTGTTCCAGCCGTCGATTTAGGTCGTATGGTGGTGCAGGAACTGCTTAATCGTTTTAATTTAGACCCTCAGGAAGTACAGCAACTGGTGTTTGGGCAGGTGGTGCAAATGCCTGAAGCCCCTAATATTGCACGAGAAATCGTATTAGCGACCAACTTACCGGTGAGCACCGATGCTTACAGTGTGTCACGAGCCTGTGCGACCAGTTTTCAGTCGACCGTGAGTGTCGCTGAATCGATATTGGCGGGCAACATTGAGGTGGGTATCGCCGGCGGGGCAGATTCGTCATCGGTGTTACCGATAGGCGTTAGTAAACGCTTAGCGCGGGCTTTGGTAGATTTAAACAAAGCGCGTAGTTTCGGCCAAAAACTGGGCATTTTAAAGGCCCTGCGCTTCAAAGATTTATTACCGGTGCCACCCGCTATTGCTGAATACAGCACCGGTTTAAGCATGGGTGATACCGCCGAACAAATGGCAAAAAGTCATCATATTAGCCGCGCCGATCAAGATAAATTGACGCTGCGTTCGCATCAATACGCACATCAGGCGTGGCAGAATGGTTATCTCGATCAACAGGTGATGACCGCTTATCCGGAACCGTACAGTAGCTTTATCAAGCAAGATAACAATATTCGCGAAGACGGTAGCCTCGAAAAATTAGCCAAGTTAAAGCCGGTTTTTGACCGCAAACATGGCTCGGTTACCGCCGCCAATAGTACGCCACTGACCGACGGTGCCGCGGCTTTAGTGCTCATGACCGAAAGCCGTGCTAAAGCCCTCGGTTATCAGCCATTGGGATATATTCGCAGCTACGCCTTTGCGGCGATTGATGTGTGGCAGGATATGCTCATGGGGCCATCTTATGCGACGCCAATGGCATTGGATCGGGCTGGCATGACGCTCAACGATTTAGATCTGATCGATATGCACGAGGCCTTTGCTGCGCAAACGCTGGCGAACTTAAAAATGTTTGCCAGTAAAACCTTCGCCCAAGAAAAACTGGGACGTAGTGAAGCCATTGGTGAAATCGACCCTGATAAATTTAATGTGTTGGGTGGTTCGCTGGCTTATGGACATCCGTTTGCGGCAACTGGCGCTCGCATGATCACGCAGACCTTGCATGAATTGCGCCGTCGCGGTGGTGGGGTCGGTTTAACTACCGCCTGTGCAGCCGGTGGGCTAGGTACAGCAATGATTTTGGAGACTGAATAATGAGCATGGAAAAAGCGTTTCAGTTGAGTATTGATGAGCAAGGTTTAGCACTGATCACCATTGACGTGCCCGGCGAGTCAATGAATACCTTAAAAAGCAGTTTCGCTGAGGAAGTTGGCGAAATCTTGCAGCAGCTTGAGGGTAACAGCGACATTAACGGCGTTGTTATTAGCAGCGGCAAAGCGAGTTCGTTTATTGCCGGTGCCGACATTGGCATGATCGACGCGTGTGAAACTGCTGGTGACACCGAAAGCTTAGCACGGCAAGGGCAGGCCATGTTCGATCGCATCGAGCAGCTACCGGTGCCGGTGGTTGCGGCGATTCACGGTGCTTGTTTAGGTGGCGGTTTAGAGTTAGCCATGGCTTGTCATTACCGCGTTTGTAGCGATGACGAGCGTACCCAATTAGGCTTACCGGAAGTCAAGCTAGGCTTGTTACCCGGCTCCGGTGGTACCCAGCGATTACCGCGTATTGTCGGTATTCAGCAAGGCTTAACGATGATCTTGACGGGTAAACAACTACGTCCTAAGCAAGCGCGTAAGGCCGGTTTGGTTGACGATGTTGTACCTCGCAGTATTCTGCTGGAGGCAGCTAAACAGCTTGCGCTAAGCAGTAAACCGCGGCGTGCCAAGGTCAAGCATAGTGGCATCAACAAGTTGTTGGAAGGCACGTCAATTGGACGCAATTTCATTTTTAAAAAGGCCGGAGAGCAAGCGCAGGCCAAAGCACATGGCAACTATCCCGCGATTGATGCCATCATCGACAGTATTAAAGTCGGCCAAGAGCAAGGTTTTAAAGAGGGCTTATCGCGTGAGGCTGAGCATTTTGGCCGCTTAGCGATGACTGAGCAATCGCGCCAATTACGGCATATCTTTTTTGCTACTACGGCGATGAAAAAAGAGACCGGCGCCGATGGCGTGAAACCGGAAAAAGTCGAGCGCGTTGGCGTGTTAGGCGGTGGTCTGATGGGCGGCGGTATCGCTTATGTCTCGGCTGTGAATGCAAAAGCGCCGACACGCATTAAAGACATTGCCGAAAAGGGTATCGCTAGCGCATTGCATTACAGCTATGAGCGTTTATTGAAAAAAGTGAAGCGCAAACATATCACTCGTAACGAGCTGGAAACCACCATGCTACGCCTGAGTGGCAGTTTGGATTACCGTGGCTTTGAGCGCGCCGATATCGTCATTGAGGCGGTGTTTGAAGATATTGAGTTAAAGCAAAAAATGGTGGCTGATATTGAGCAGCATGCGGCACAGCACACCATCTTTGCGAGCAATACCTCGTCGCTACCGATCACCAAGATCGCGGCTAATGCGCAGCGTCCCGAGCAAGTCATCGGCTTACATTATTTTTCTCCGGTAGAAAAAATGCCGTTGGCAGAAATCATAACTCATGCTGGTACGTCGGATAAAACCATTGCCACCACGGTAGCTTTTGCTCGCCGACAGGGTAAAACACCGATTGTGGTTAAAGATGGCGCTGGTTTTTATGTGAACCGTATCTTAGCGCCATATATGAATGAAGCGGCGCGACTGGTGTTAGCCGGAGAGCCGATCGAGAAGGTGGATAAGGCGTTAGTTAAGTTTGGCTTTCCGGTCGGGCCGATGAAACTCATGGATGAAGTCGGTATTGATGTGGCTGCCAAAGTTTCACCGATATTAGCCGCCGAGCTGGGCGAACGCTTTCAAGCGCCACAGGCGTTTCAACGGCTGTTAGACGATGACCGCAAAGGCAAGAAGAACGGCAAAGGTTTTTATGCTTATGGTGGCAAGCAGTCGGGTAAGAAAGTCGATGATAGTGTGTATAAAACCTTGGCGGTCGAGCCGTCGGGTCAACTATCAGAGCAGCAAATTGCCATGCGTTGTGTATTACCGATGCTGAACGAGGCCGTTTATTGCCTTGATGAAGGTATTATTCGTAGTGCGCGTGACGGTGATATTGGTGCCATTTTCGGTATCGGCTTTCCGCCGTTCCGTGGTGGTCCCTTCCGTTACATGGATAGCCTAGGCATTGATACGGTATTAACGCAGTTACAACAATGGCAAAGCGAGCATGGTGAACAATTTAAGCCAGCCGAAAAACTGCAGCAAATGGCCGCAGCCGGTGAGCGTTTTTATTGATGATCAGCAACAGACCAGCTTCGACTTGAAGCTGGTCTTTTTGCCGCACAAGTTTCCGCACAAGCTGCGGTTGTCCTGCCTAACATTCCCCTAACAGTCGATATAGCATCTAACCCAGTGAGATTTTTCGAATTCGATTGTATACTATTTAAACAGTCGTAAACGGAGTCGAGTTGTGGTTTTAGCACTAACACTGTCATTATCTTCTGCTTGTTTTTGCTACGTGCAAGCGTCTATGAACGGTATGGGGGCAAAGCGTTGGGCATTACTCGGTTTATTGATGGGGCCTTTTGGTTTACCGCTATTACAAACACATAAACGTCTCAGTTGGTTAAAATGCCGACAAGCTCAAGCCGCATTATTTTTCCCCTAAGCCGCTGATCGATTTTATTCGCGTGAATAGCTAGAAAAAACGCCGAGTCGAATGACCCGGCGTTTGCCTTATTGGGAATGCAGATAATTGAGTTATCTTTTAAATGCGGATCTTGCCAGGCTTACGCGCAGACAATTGCTCAGGTTGTGCCGATTGCTTAGTTTCAGAAATCGTCACGGCTGGCTTATCAATGCTTGTCGCTACAGGTGCAGTGGCAACTGTGTTGGCTTGTAACAAGGCCGCAAGTACTAATGAAGAAATCATTCTACTCTCCTTTATGTCGTAAAGTCGTTACCGTGCAGATTGGGGCTACCCGGTAACACGATTATCTTCATAAAGGTTAATGCGATATCCGTGCCAACTTTTTCAAGACAAGTTAATTTAAATAATTCTTTAAAATCAATTGGTTAGATTTTCTGTGCGGTTTTTATGCGGCATCCACTCGCCGCCAAAAAAATGGCGGCAAGCGTTTGCCGATGTTAACGCGGTAACCATTGCTGTCTGAATTCGCTGGCATTAAGCGGTTTAGCAAAGTAATAACCTTGTGCTTGGTCACAGCCAAGGGTGCGCAATACGGCTAGCTGATCAGCGCTCTCCACGCCCTCGGCGACAACGGTCAGTTGCAGATGATGTGCCATAGCGACAACTGATGCCACCATGTTGCGGTCAATATCGTTGTGACTAATATCGTCCACAAAAGCTTTATCAATTTTCAGGCTGTGAATCGGAAAGCGTTTCAAGTAGGCCAGTGATGAGTATCCGGTACCAAAGTCATCGAGGGCTAAATGAATACCTTGTTCAGACAACGCGGTCATTAAGGTAATCGCGTGCTCGGGATCGGGCATCACGATGCCCTCGGTAATTTCCAGTTCTAACATTTGCGGCGCTAATTGCTCTTGTTGCAGAATATTCAGCAGCCGCTGACTTAAATCGGTGAGAGCGAACTGCCGCGCAGAGAGGTTGACCGCCACGCGGGAATGCTGTAAACCGCTGGCCAAGAAGGCCTTCATATCACGACAAGCCTGACGCATGACCTTTTCGCCGAGTTCGACAATCAGCCCGGTTTCTTCCGCTAACGGAATAAAATCAGCCGGACTGATGACCTGACCATCGGGTAGCTCAATACGCGCTAGCGCCTCTAAGCCGCAAATATTACCACTAGCAATGTCGACTTTCGGTTGATAATAAACGGTTAAATGATTTTGTTTTAGCGCCCGTCGCAGCTGTCCCTCAAGCTGTAAACGGCGTACCGCATTTTGGTTCATTGATTCACTAAAGAACTGATAGCGGTCGCCGCCTTCACGCTTGGCGTGGTACATCGCGTTATCGGCATTTTGCAGAAGCTCCTGAGAGGAGTTGCCGTCGTTCGGATAAACCACGATGCCGATCGAGCTAGTCACCACCACTTCGGCCTCGGCAATATGGAATGGCTTGGCTAGACGTTGGTTAATGGTTTTGGCGGTCGATGTGATCACCGTTAAATCGGTGCAATCCTCTAACAACAAGCCAAATTCGTCGCCGCCCAAGCGATATAGCGTATCCTGTGCCCGGCCAATATCGCTAAGTCGCTCCGCCACTTGGCAGAGCAGGTGGTCGCCGACTTCGTGACCCAGCGAATCATTAATCTTCTTAAAGTTATCCAAATCAAATACTAACAACGCATGCTTCAAACGCTTACGCACCAGATTGGAATGACTGACCTGAAAGTAAGAGCGGTTGGGTAGACCGGTTAACGTATCGGTATTAGCCAAGCGGCGTAGCTCCACTTCGGCGGCTTTGCGTTCACTGATATCCGAGAAGCTAGCGACGTAAAGGCTAATATCGCCGGCGTCATCGCGTACACAGTCTATGGTAAGCTCCATTTGGTAAGTGCTACCATCGGCTCGCTTGTCCATAACCTCACCATGCCAGCTACCCTCGCTCGCTAAACGTTGTTTAATTTGTTCGATATAAGCCGGCTTATAAAGCGGTAACTTGAACGACTGATTGATGACTTGCTCGCGGGTAAAGCCGGTAATGCGTTCGAAGGCGTTATTGACTTCACAAATAATAAAACGCTGGTCGTAGATACAAATACCATCGGAGATATTCGTCAGCGAGGTTGCTAACATACGAATACGTTCTTGCGCGGCGACAATATCGGTAATGTCTTTTAAGGTGCCGGTCATCCGAGTCGCCTGACCACTCTCATCTCGAGCGACAACCTTGCCGCGATCCAGCAACCATAACCATTGTTCGCCGTGACGCACGCGATAAGTCACTTCGTAGTGTTCTGACAAACCTTGTAGGTGGTCTCGCAACGCTTCTTGAATGCGAGCTTTGTCTTGCGGATGAATATTCGATGGTTGCTGTTCGGTGCCTACTCGTTCGCCATCGATTGGAAACTCGGTGAAGTGGCGCCAAGTGTTTTGCCGAAATAACACATGGTTGGGAATATCCCAATCCCAGAGTTGATCACCGCTGCCCCAAAGGCTTAATTTTAGGCGTTCTTCACTGTGCAATAATTGCCGGGCATTTTGTCGTCTGGCGTTAAAAATGTGCGTCAAGATGAGTAATGCCACCAAAAACAGGCCGGCATAACCGGCAATAGCAGGCAGTTGCAGCCAAACAGGGTAGCCAATATGCAGCGTAATACGACGAGCGTTAGACCAATTCAATTCGTCGCTAGAGGCTTGCACCGCGAACTCATAGCTGCCCGGAGATAAGTTGGTATAAGTTGCGCGGCGGTTATTGGCGCTGGTAACGACCCAGTCGTTGTCGACATCGGATAGGCGATAACGATAGCTCAGGGCTTTCGGGTTAACACTATTAGGCGCGGCAAACTCAATGCTTAACGGCGATTGGCCGTAATTCACATAGACGTTGTCGGCACTTAACAGCTGTTGCTGGTTGCGCTCATCAAGCGAGCTAATCGATACCGCTTTGTTGAGTAATAAAAACTGTGTCAGCTCGACGTTAAGCGCGGCTGCCGGCTCACTCACTGCATTAGGTAGAACCCGAATGAAACCGTTGGTGGTGGCCAGGTATATGTGTTCACGCGGGGAAACCCAAGCGTTATTCAATTCAACGTTGTCGCTACTGCTACGGTAGTCTATTTGGCGCTTAATATGGCCATCGGTATCCACTTCGCTGGCGCCATTGCGGGTCATTATCCATAAAGACTGATGACTATGTTGCATAGCGATGATGACGTTGTCGGCCAGCGCGCCCGTAGCTTTGTTCAATGGGCTGACGGCCTCGGTCAGCAAATTATAGATGAACACGCCTTGATTGAGTGTTGCGATAACCAGATTTTCGCCGTAACGCTCAATGTGACTGACGGTTAAAGCGTCAACCGGGGTTTGCCCTAATTGAGTAATGCGTTCAATCACTTCACCGCGGCGAATATCGAATCGTAACAATGCATTACGGCTGGCTATCCAGACTTGGTCAGTGACATCGGCGGCCAACGCGGTAATATCGTCGGCCACCCCAGTGACGGGATAACGGTTAATGCGAAAACCATCGTCACCGTCAGCACGAATGCGCATCAAGGTATTACCGTTCTCAACTAACCACATGGCGTCATTAATATAGCTTAAGTCGATTAGCGGTGCGGTTGATTGGTTGGTCAATGGGTGCAATTCACGTTGCTCGGGGTCGTACCATGCGACTTGGTTGCCGATGATCAGCCAGAGCCGATCTTGTAAGCCCCTGACCACTGACCAGACCGGCTGATTAATATCGCTCAAGTGATGCTCAAAGCGATAATCGCGAGTATGAAACAGGTTCAACCCGCCATGTTGTGTCGCTATCCAAATACCGTCATCAGCCGCCGCTTCAAAATGCCAGACCATGTCGTCACTTAAGCCGTAGTCGCCATCGCTGAGTTTACTGTAGTGTTCGGCTTGCGTGGCCAGTGCATTGTAACGATTAACACCACCGCCCAGTGTACCTAGCCACAGTGTATTTGCCTGGTCTTTGAATAATGTGTAAATGAAGCTGTTTGATAATCCGTGAGGTTGTTCTGCGCGCTCTTGAATTAATCGAATGTGTTGGCTATTGCGGTCAATTTGCGCCATGCCATTTTCGCTGGCTGCCCAGACATAATGGTCGGAGACCGCTTGAATGGATCGAATGCGGTTGCTACCGATACCGTCTTGCTGACGATAATGATGCAAGACACGGTAACTTTTATTCAGTACGTAAATACCATTATCGGTGGCTAACCAATAGTCGCCATCGATCGACGCCATATCGAATAGGGCGTTGGCATCAATATTAATTTGCCAAGGGTTATCTTGTTGGCTGCGATAAACTTGGCCACTTTCTCGTTGCCATAAGTAAATACCGTCATCAAAAGTGCCTAACCAGAGTAAGCCTCGGCTATCTTGGAAAATGTGTTTGATTTCACGTAATGGCTGACCTTGGTAGGTTAACGTTAACGCGCTAAAGTCGTCGGTTTCGCTGTCATAACGATGCAGCGCGCTAGCGGTCGCTACGTATAAACGCCCCTCGCGATCCTGAAAAATATCCCAGACTTCATTATCGGCTAAGCCTTGTTCCAGCCCATAACGAATGAAGTTGTTTTGACTTTCTTGATAACGTGCCAAGCCGTTTTGGGTGCCCACCCATAAGTTGCCGTGGCTATCATTTAACAGCGTGCGAATAAAGTCGTCAGGTAGGCTGTTCGGATCGTTACGATGGTGGTGATAGTTAGTAAAACTGTAACCATCAAAACGATTCAAGCCATTTAACGTCGCAAACCATAAAAAACCACGGCGATCTTGGTTGATGGCAAATACGGTGCTTTGTGATAAGCCATCGCTAATTGAATAATGCTCAAAGCGCGGTTGCGGCGGCAGGGCATCGGTGCTTTTTATGCTATTGGTCGTAGTCTTTGTTGTGGTGTTAGTCGCTGTGGCAGCGACTGCGGCACGCGCTTGACTTGGCAATGAAACCATTAGCAACGTGCTATAAAAAAGCACAACTAGCCAGCCCACGCGGGTGCGTCGGAACATGCTAAAACGGGTCAGGCACACACTTGATCCTCGGCTGAGCCAATCGCCAGCATAACGTGGCATAGCTCTTATCGTTATTATTAACCTAAAGTAACGAAATTACCTAACCCTGTCAAAAGCCTCAATCGCTCATTAGCCACAAATTTGCAGGCTGTTGCAACAAGCGCTGTTGGGCAAAACGTAACAGTGCGGCTTGATCCCATCGTTGTAGTGACTGTTGTATCTGCTGAGCACGGTCAAAACACTCATCACCAAGACTGATGGCGCCCCAAAAACGTTGACTACGAACCCGTAAATTAGGGTCACTGTCGTTAATTTGCGCACAAATGCTGGCGCAGGCGTCTTGCCATTCTGAGGCTTGTAAATGTGCCAATTCAGCAACTAATTGTTGTAAGCAACGACTAATATGTTCTCTTAACTGCGCTGGTTCATGGCTAGGCGATTGAATATAAATGAGCAAGCCCGGATGGCGGCGCATGGGTAAATAGCTACTGCCGACCAGATAGCCCAGTTGCTGCTGCGTGCGCAGGCGCGTAAAAATGTCCGGACCGAGCAAGTGATTGAGTAGCATGTAGCCAGTTTGTTCGTGCAAATCGTCTTGTTGGCCTTGATTATAAAGCACGATGGCGCTGTCGTTATGTTGCGTGGCTAGCGTTTCCTGTTGTTCGCCGCGTGCTAACATCTGCACATGCGGCAATTGATCGCGAGTATCATTACAGTGCACATGTTGCGCTAACAATTGCTGTAACTCGGTGGCAACGTCAGCCTGCCAGTCGCCATGACATAAGGCTACTGCCTCGACTTGTTGCAACAGTTGCTCGGCGGTTTGATGAAACTCCGCAAAGCTCAAATCTTCGATCGCTTCAGCTAACGTTAGCAACGGAAAACAGCCCGGTTGCAAACGATGATTGAGCTCGGCAAACAATTGGTTAACCGGCTTGTGCGTGTGCGCTGAGCGCCAGTTACTCATTAAATTGTGTTTTAACGATTGCCAGCGTGATGGATCTAAGACTGCATGCTTGAACGCCACCAAAATCTGTTTAAGCAATGTCAATAAGCCAGCCGATAGGCCGGTTAAATGCACGCTAATACCGGTTTGTTGCGGATAAATATTAAAATGTAAACCGGCCACTTCGGCGTCATAGCAAGCTTCGTTTAGGGCATCCATGAGCATTTCACACCAAAGCCTGGCAATGGCAAAGTGGCGTGCATCTTTAACCACATTGGCAGCTAAAAAGTTGACGTAAATATGGCCTTTGGGTACCCGAAAATCGGGATCTTGATAGTGCCAGATGGTTAAGCCGCATTGCCTAATGAGGGCTTGTGGATGACTCAGCTTCGCAGCATCTGCTTTGCTCAATGGTTGTGCTTGCAAGTCTTCTGGAATATATGGATTGGGTGCCGGTAGCTGCGCATGAAAGTCGTCGGGCACTTGCTGTAGCGCAAAGCGCTGCTGTTTTGTTAATGGCACCATACTGTATTCGGCATCGTATAGTGGCGTCACCTGATCGACTGGCACATCGTTAGCAATGACCGTCATACGTAGGTTATTGACTTGCATCAAGGCTAGTGTTTGCTGCGCTTGCTCGATGTTTAAACCATCCATACGATAATCGCCGTAGACGATATCTTCAGCGCTATAATGAAAGCGGTTAATGGCTAATTGCGCCGCCAAATCTAGCGGGCGGGTTGGCTCTTGATAGCGAAAACGCAGTGCCACGGTGTTATGGCGCTCTTGATAACGCCACGTTTCCAACCCTTGCCGCTCGATCAGCCGAATGTAGGCAAGTACCCAGCGTGTGACGGCTTCTATCTGCTCGTAACCGGACTCGGTTAACTGCAAATTGACATTAAAATCTTTAAAGTTACTGCCGCTAATACCGCCACCCGCCGACAGGCTGGTCACCCACTGTCGTTGTCGTAGTGCCGAATACAAGCTACCAGGGCCTTCGTAACCGATAATGTGCGCCAGAAAGCTGGTGGTTTTGTAGCGATAGTCGTTATCAATGCTGGGCAGCGGGAAGGTGAGTATTAATCGCCGGGCCACCTTAATCGGTCGCATATAAATGCAAGTTGCCAACTGCTCAGGACGATATAACGGTTCATTAACGGTGAGCTTTTCACGGCCGTGATTGGCTACGTCGGCAAAGTAATGTTGTGCCAGTTGGGCCAATTCCTCTAGCGCTTGCGGGCCAACGAGCACCAAGCTCATACGATTGGCTGAATAGTGTTCGCTAAAGAAGGCTTGCAGATGCTGTTGTAAGGTTTTGTCAGCTGTGTCTTGTAAGGTTTGCAGGTTACCGACCGAAAATTTGGCAAATGGGTGCGCGGGATTGGCAGTTACTTTGTGTACTTGGTACAGCCGACGTAATTCGTCTTGTTGTTTAAGGCGAAACTCAGACTCAACAGATTGTCGCTCTTTTTCTATCCAATGCTGGCTAAATAGTGGCTGCTTAAAGAATTCGCAAAAGCGTGCTAACGCAGGCGCAAACTGCTCACTGTCGATATTAAAATAAAAATTGGTAAACTCGGTGCCGGTCCAAGCGTTATGGTGGCCGCCATATTGACTGATGAACTGCTGATAGTCATCCGCTTCGGGATAGCGTTGGGTACCTAAAAATAGCATATGCTCAAGGAAGTGAGCCAACCCCTGCACGTCTTGCGGGTCGTCAAAATGACCGGCGTTAATCGCCATCGCGGCAGCGCTTTGCTGCGCCTTTGGGTCATGCACCACGGTTACCGGCAAACCATTAGCTAGCTGCAGTAACTGGTACTGGCGTTGATCTAAGGGACTACTAATGACCTCGTGGTTAGCGCTCTTCACCGCTGTGGGCATAAGCTATTGTTCCTTGTTCTGGCGTTTCGACGCAGCTGAGTGAGTAACGACCTCGTCTTCCATAACTAACTGAGTTAAAAAAGCGGCGCTGCTGCCAGCACCGTCATTTTATTACTGCTTAAGTGAGCTTACTGATCAAGCGGTGTATTAAAATCTTCGGGTAGGTCAAAATCGCCTTCATAATTGCTTAAGGCGCCATCGGTGAAGGTTAAAATGGCTTCGCGACGATAAATATCGCCACTGTTCGGATCGAGTTGATACACGTAGTGCCATACGTCTTGGTTAAACGCATTGGCTGAAACCGGCTTACCCAACACAAAGGCAACTTGCTCTTTACTCATACCGATACGTAATTTATCGATATCACGTTGCTCTAAATAGTTACCTTGCGGGATGTCGATGCGATAAACCATTTTATCTAAGGTTGAGCAACCGCTCAGTAATAATACCGCGGCCCCCATTAACACTGCTTTCATATTCACCTAACTTTGATTCTGTAATGCGAGTAAATGATGCTGACCCGATAATAAACAAAGCGGCTCAGGTTGACCAGAGCCGCCAAGGAATTCTTGCTAGATAGACCATAGATACATTGTGCAGTTCCGCTAACCCGCTAACAGCTCTTCCGCGTTGGCGCGGGTGGTAGCGGTAATGTGATCGCCACCGAGCAAGCGTGCTAATTCCTGTATGCGGTCGTCGTGGTTTAACGCCAGCACCTGCGTCTCGGTTTGTTGTCCGTCGGTTAATTTGCTGACCAGCAACTGCTGGTGTGCCTTGGCCGCGACTTGTGGCAAGTGAGTAACACAGATAATCTGCGCTTGCGCACCTAGGCTACGCAGCATGGCGCCGACAACTGCTGCTGTTGGTCCACTCACGCCAACATCAACTTCGTCAAACATCAACGTTGGTGTGGTCAGTTGGGTTGAGGTCATCACTTGAATCGCCAAACTGATACGCGATAATTCACCGCCCGAAGCGACTTTTGCTAACGGCTGCAATGGTTGACCAGGGTTTGTGCTGACCATAAAGCTGATCTCATCGGTGCCTGATTTTGTCGCTGCCGCTTGCGCCTGATGCTCAACCTCAATGACAAAGCGACCATGCGCCATGTTGAGTTTTTGCATACTGTCGCTAATGCGCTGACCTAATTGTTGAGCGGCATGCTGGCGGCTTTCGGACAATTGTTGAGCCGCTTGCCGATATTGCTGCCGTGCTTGTTCGATAGCAGTTTCCAAGCCTTCACTGCGTTCGCCAGCGGCGTCGATAGTTTGCAGTTGTTGGCGTAATTGCTGATGATGCTGGTACAGTTGCGCTGGCTCAATTTGATGCTTTTTGGCGAGTTGCAGGGCACCGCTCATACGCTTGTCTAAGTGCGCTAACAACGCTGGATCGCTATCGAGAGACTCTTGGTAATGGCGCAGTTCTCGGGTCGCTTCTTCAATTTGCACTGCACCTTCACTGAGCATATCAACCGCACCCTGTAGGCCATTATCAATACTCAGTTGTTGACGTAAACGCTCGAGTGCGGTTTGAATCAAACTAAAGGCGTTATTGTGCTCACCTTCATAAATGGCGTTTAATGCAAATAGGCTTTCATCGGCCAGCGTTGCTGTATGCGCAAGGCGTCTATGTTGCTCTTCGATATCATCAAATTCACCTTCAGCTAAGGCGAATTCATCCAGTTCAGAGACCTGATATTGCAGCAGTTGGCGCTGCGCCTCGTATTCTTGCCGCTGTTGCTTAAGTTGTTTCCATTCACGTTGCAGTTGTGCCCACTGCTGATAGCGCTCGGTGACTTGCATTAACAATGAGTTGTGACCGGCATACTGATCTAATAACTGTAGCTGATGTTCGTCACGGGTTAGCAGCTGATGCTCGTGTTGGCCGTGAATATTGACTAATAGCGGCGCTAAGCTTTTTAATTGTGCAGCCGGTACTGGACTGCCGTTGATCCATGCTTTTGAACGCCCCTCGCGTGTCACTACGCGACGTAAGACACAGTCATCGGTATTAAATTCATGGGCTTGTAACCAGTGATACGCAGGGCTGTCGAGAGTAACTTGAAAGCAGGCAATCACTTCGGCTTTATCGGCGCCGGGGCGTACCGCTTGGGCATCGGCGCGGTCACCTAGACACAAGCTCAAGGCATCTAATGCAATGGATTTACCAGCGCCGGTTTCACCGGTAATGGCGGTCATCCCTTGTTTAAATTCAATACTCAGCGATTTGACCACAGCAAAATGTTTAACGTGTAGTTCGGTAAGCATGCGACCCTCCGCAGACTGTGTATTTATACAGTAGTTATATACAGTATTTATACAGTAGTTCTGGCAGAACGCAAGTGCTGCGTCAAAATTTTCTATAGGTGTTGTCAGTTGCTGTTAAAACAAGCGGCTGCCCCAAGCCAATTTATTACGCAATACATGGAAGTAACTGTAACCGACAGGGTGAATCAGCTTTAACGAGCGCGGATGTTTACGGATCAAGATATCGTCACCGGGATGTACTGCCATGCGCACATGACCGTCGCAACTGATTTGTAGTAAATCATTGTCAAATGCGGCACGCAGGCGTATCTCGCTGTTGCCGTCTAACACCACCGGGCGACTACTGAGGGTATGCGGAAACATCGGCACCAGGGTGATAGCGTCTAAATTGGGAGTCAAAATCGGACCGCCACCGGATAACGAGTAGGCGGTTGAGCCGGTTGGTGTCGCGACGATCAGGCCGTCGGAGCGCTGGCTATAGACAAAGTGATCATCGACGTACACCTCGAATTCGATCATGTGCGCTACTTTATCAGAATGCAATACGACTTCGTTGATGGCGCGACCCAAACCGGCACTACTGCCACTAGTGATCACCTCAGCGGCTAATAAAAAACGATGCTCTACCACATAGTGTCCCGCCAGCACTTCATGCAACGGCTCTAACACATTGTCTGGGCTCAAATCGGTCAAAAAGCCAAGATTGCCGCGGTTTACGCCGATGACGCCAATGTCGTACTCGCATAACACCCGTGCCGCGCCTAGCATGTTACCGTCACCACCCACCACGACAGCTAATTGCGCACGTTCCCCTAGCTCAGCCAAGCTCACCACTTGACCATTGTTATCGCAATGCAATTGCTCGGCACAACGCTCCTCGATGAGCACATCGTAACCGCTGTCGGTCAGCGCTTTATATAGCTTTAGTAATGTTTTCTGGGCGTCCTCGTGGTGGGCTTTACCCAGCAAACCTATGGTAGAAAAATGCGCGTCGGCCATCACCGTGATCCTTTCTCGTTCGCCATCGACGGTTAAAATTACGCTGAATAATGCTGCGTTTCAATATTAGCCCTTGAAACTGTCGGGGCAATCCCCATAACTAGGCATCATCAATCAGCAACGATTAAAGAGTGAATGCGATGAGTGACAAAAATACGTCCGAACAGCAGACTCAGTCCACGCAGCAGGATACTGCCGCTGAGCAGCAGACTGAGCAAGCACAGGCAAATGCCTCGGCACAGCCTGAACAGCCAGGTGAGCAAGGTGACCAAGAGCAGCAAACACAGCTACAACAACGCGTGGCTGAGCTGGAATTGGCGCTGAGCAAAGCTGAAGCTAAGCTCACCGAGCAGAAAGACAGCGTATTACGTGCCGCTGCAGAAAGCGAGAACGTACGTCGTCGCGCTGCTCAAGATGTAGAAAAAGCGCAAAAGTTTGCGCTCGAAAAATTTGCCGCTGAATTATTAAGTACGGTTGATAACCTGGAACGCGCTTTGCAACTGGCGCAGACCAGTGATGACGTGTCGACAAACTTTGTCGAGGGCATCGAGCTAACGCATAAAGGCTTGGTTGCTACGTTGGAAAAATTTGGCGTGGCCGCGGTGGGTGAAGAGGGCGAAGCCTTTAACCCAGACTTGCACCAAGCGATGTCGATGCAAGAGTCGACAGCACACGCGAATAACTCGGTGATGGCGGTGATGCAACGGGGCTATCAGTTAAATGGTCGTTTGTTACGCCCAGCCATGGTGATGGTGGCTCGTAATAGTGGTGGTGTGGACACCGAAGCTTAATTGTCTGCGGCCGAATATTGGCGCAATATTTTTAGTAATAACCCTGCTTGGGGTATTGAAATAGCAGCAAAAGTCCCCAAATAACAGGTAACAGATATTTTCTGGCACAGAATTGTTGGAGAGGAATTATGGGTAAAGTTATTGGTATTGATTTAGGTACAACGAACTCTTGCTTAGCCGTATTAGACGGCGGTAAAGCGCGCGTTATCGAAAACGCCGAGGGTGACCGTACCACGCCATCGGTTGTTGCATACACCGATGATGGCGAAATTTTAGTGGGTTCACCGGCCAAACGTCAGGCGGTGACTAACCCTAATAAAACCTTGTTTGCGATTAAGCGTTTGATCGGTCGTCGTTTTGAAGATGATGAAGTTCAACGTGATATCAGCATCATGCCTTACAGTATCGTTAAAGCCGATAACGGTGATGCCTGGGTAGAAGTGGCGGGCGATAAGAAAGCGCCACCACAAATTTCAGCCGAAGTGCTGAAAAAAATGAAGAAAACTGCCGAAGACTTCTTGGGTGAAAAAGTAACCGAAGCGGTTATTACGGTACCGGCTTACTTTAACGACGCACAGCGTCAGGCCACTAAAGATGCCGGTCGTATCGCTGGCTTAGAAGTTAAACGTATTATCAACGAGCCGACCGCGGCGGCGTTGGCATACGGCATGGACAAGAAAAAGGGCGATAACGTTATCGCGGTTTACGACTTAGGTGGTGGTACTTTCGATATTTCTATCATCGAAATTGACGAAGTCGAGGGTGAGCACACCTTTGAAGTATTGGCCACTAATGGTGATACCCATCTGGGTGGTGAAGACTTTGATAACCGTTTAATCAACTATTTGGTCGAGCAGTTCAAGAAAGACCAAGGCATCGATTTACGTAAAGATCCGTTGGCTATGCAGCGTTTAAAAGAAGCCGCTGAAAAAGCCAAAATTGAATTGTCATCAGCACAGCAAACCGAAGTCAACTTGCCGTATGTAACGGCTGATGCGTCGGGTCCTAAGCACATGGCAATTAAAGTGACTCGTGCTAAGTTAGAGTCACTGGTTGAAGATTTGATTTCACGTACCTTAGAGCCGTTGAAACAAGCGTTGGCAGATGCCGATCTGTCGGTTGGCGACGTTAACGATATTATTATGGTGGGTGGTCAAACCCGTATGCCTAAAGTGCAAGCGGTGGTGACTGACTTCTTTGGTAAAGAGCCACGTCGTGACGTTAACCCTGACGAAGCGGTTGCTGTGGGTGCCGCGGTACAAGCCGGTGTCTTGCAAGGTGATGTTAAAGACGTACTGTTGCTGGACGTCACGCCATTGTCGCTAGGTATCGAAACCATGGGCGGCGTGATGACTAAGCTGATTGAAAAGAACACCACGGTTCCGACCAAGAAGTCGCAGACGTTCTCGACTGCGGAAGATAATCAATCGGCGGTGACCATTCACGTGTTACAAGGTGAGCGTAAGCGTTCGGCTGATAACAAGTCACTGGGTCAGTTTAATCTTGAAGGTATTCGTGCGGCAGCACGTGGCGTGCCACAAATCGAAGTGACATTTGATATTGATGCCGATGGTATCTTACACGTATCGGCGAGCGATAAAGACACTGGTAAAGAGCAGAAAATTACCATTAAGGCGTCTTCTGGTCTGGACGAGTCTGAAGTCGAGAAAATGGTACGCGACGCCGAAGCTCATGCGGACGAAGATAAAAAGTTCGAAGAGTTGGTGCAGGCGCGTAACCAAGCCGATGGTTTAGTGCACGCAACGCGTAAGCAATTGGAAGAAGCCGGTGAGCAATTGCCAGCAGAAGACAAACAAGCCATCGAGAAAGCCGCTGATGAACTGGAAGAAGCGGCAAAAGGTACCGATAAAGACGCTATCGACCAGAAATCACAAGCCTTGTTAGAGGCGTCGCAAAAATTGATGGAAGCGGCTCAGCAGCAGCAAGCACAGCAGGGCGCGGCGGACGCAGCCGATAGCGGCGGCGCCAAGCAGGATGCTGATGATGTTGTCGATGCGGAGTTTGAAGAAGTCAAAGACGACGACAAGAAGTAATCGGTTGGTGCATACCAGTCGCAGTGCACGGGTGTTACCAACGGTAATGCCCGTGTTTTTTGTTTAACAGAGCGGAAGTATTAGGACGATGGCGAAACGCGATTATTATGAAGTGCTGGGTGTCGCTCGCGACGCCAGCGAGCGCGATATCAAAAAAGCCTATAAACGCCTGGCGATGAAGTATCACCCAGACCGTACCAAGGGCGATAAAGCGCTAGAGATCAAGTTTAAAGAGGTTAACGAGGCTTACGAAGTGTTGGCCGATGCCGACAAACGTCGTGCATACGATCAATATGGCCACGATGCTTTTGATCCAGCGCGCGGTGGTGGTGGTTTTGGCGGCGGCGCCGGCGGTGCCGATTTTGCTGACATCTTTGGTGATGTTTTTGGCGATATTTTTGGTGGCGGACGACGCCAACAAACACGAGCTCAGCGTGGCGCTGATTTACGCTACAACTTAGAGTTATCGTTGGAAGATGCGGTACGCGGTAAGTCGGTTGAATTGAAAATTCCGACCTTAGTCAATTGCGAAGACTGCAACGGTAGCGGTGCTCGCGCGGGCAGTAAACCAGAAACTTGTGGTCATTGTCACGGCTCCGGTCAGATTCAGATGCGCCAAGGCTTTTTTGCCGTGCAGCAAACCTGTCCGCATTGCCGTGGTACCGGTCAAGTGATCAAAGATCCTTGCCGCACCTGTCATGGCCATGGCCGTGTCGAAAAGACCAAAACCTTGTCGGTGAAAATTCCGTCTGGTGTTGATACCGGTGACCGCATTCGCTTAGCCGGAGAAGGTGAAGCGGGCGAGCATGGTGCTCCAGCAGGTGATTTATACGTACAAGTTCACGTTCGCGAACATCCAATTTTCAAACGCGACGGTAATAACCTATATTGCGAAGTACCGGTGAGCTTTACGCGAGCGGCCCTAGGTGGCGAAATTGAAGTACCGACACTCGACGGCAAAGTGAAGCTAAAAGTACCGCAAGAAACACAAACTGGACGCTTGTTCCGATTACGCGGCAAGGGCGTTAAGTCGGTACGCACAGGTGCTACTGGCGATTTGATTTGCAAGGTGTTAATCGAAACACCCGTGAATTTGTCTGACCGTCAGCGAGATCTACTCAGCGAATTAGAAAGTTCGATGGGTGAAGGCGACGAAGCCGCGCGTTATCGTCCCAAAGAGAAAGGCTTTTTCGACGGTGTGAAAAAGTTTTTCGACGATTTGCGCAGTTAAGGCGAGTTGGCGTAATTGATTGACTCGGGCAAGCGGTGTCAATAGAGGATAAAACCATGGTAAAAGCACGGAAGTTAAGCGTGAGCAGCGTTAAGGGTTGGGTATTAACCCTGACTGCGGTCGCCGCGGCAGCGATTTTAGCAAGTTGCGCACAATCGCCAACGGGGCGTTCGCAGTTGCAATTATTATCGAGCTCACAACTTGATCAAATGGGTGATAAATCTTATCAGGAGATGAAAGCTCAGGAACAAGTTAGCAAAGATGCTAAGGTCAATGCTTACGTTCAATGTATCGCTGATGCGTTGATTGCCGAACTTCCTGCACCCTATGCAGAACAGCCGTGGGAAGTGAATGTATTCGTGTCTGATCAGGTGAATGCATTTGCCTTACCGGGTGGGCATATCGGCGTTTATCAAGGTTTGTTAAAAGTCGCCGAAACGCCAGCACAATTGGCGGCGGTGATGGGCCATGAAATCGGCCACGTTATTGCCGGTCATAGTAATGAGCGGTTATCCACTAACATGGTTGCCGGCTTAGGGCTTGAGGTGGCTGGCGCTTACATTGCTGGCAATACCGATAACAATACCGCTGGCTTGATCATGGCCGGTTTAGGCTTGGGTACGCAAGTGGGGGTAATTTTGCCGTTCTCGCGTACGCATGAATCAGAGGCCGATGCGCTCGGTTTGGACTACATGGCTGCAGCCGGCTTTGACCCAGCTGCAGCCGCCGACTTGTGGCGTAATATGGCGGCGCAAGGAGGCAAAGCGCCGCTGGAGTTTTTATCGACTCACCCCTCGCCACAAAGCCGTATCAACGCGATTGAAAAACGCTTACCCGAAGTCACGCCAATTTATCAACGGCGTCAGCAACAAGGTGATTTACCCAACTGTCGCCGACCTTAAGCCGATATCTCGGTCAAAAGCAATCGCTATAAGATAGAGCAAAATCGACTTTCTCAAGGCCGTCACATTGGTTAATGTGGCGGCCTTTCTTTTATCTTGCGTAGCAGGAACCAGCGATGCTTAAGTGGTGGTTTGCAATTCCGTTTTGGCAACGGGTGTTGGCGGCATTCGTATTAGGTGTAGTCGTGGCGGTTATCGACGCCGACATCGGTATGGCGATGAAGCCACTCGGTGATTTATTTATTAGCGCCATTAAAATGCTCGTTGCGCCATTAATTTTTTGTGCCATCGTCAGCGCTATCACCAGCCTGCAAAGCTCGCAGCAATTAGGTCGCTTAGGTGTCAAAACCATCGGTCTGTTTTTGCTAACGGCTGTGATTGCCAGCGTCATCGGCTTAACGGTCGGCTCATTGCTCGATATCACTCCCACCGAGCATTTGGTAAAAGGTGCCGCGGTGGTAAAAGAAGTCCCGTCAGCGGCACAAGTGTTGCTGAATATGGTCCCAGTCAACCCGTTTGCTGCATTAGCGCAAGGTAACGTGCTGCAAATTGTGGTGTTTGCGGCGTTGGTAGGAATAGCCATTAATCGTGTCGGCGAGCCGGCTGCGGCGCTGCAACGTAGTATCAAAGGTGGCGCCGAAGTGATGTACAGCATCACCCGAATGGTATTGCAATTAACTCCATTAGGGGTGTTCGGTTTGATGGCATGGGTCGTCGGTAGCTATGGTTTAGCGAGCTTGTTGCCGTTACTCAAATTCGTCGGTGCTATCTATTTGGCGTGCTTGCTTCATATCGTATTGGTGTACGGTAGCTTTGTGCGCTTTGCTGGCGGGGTCAGCCCTTGGCGTTTTTTTAAAGCCGTGTTCGATGCCCAAGTCGTGGCGTTTACCACCTGTAGTAGTTTCGGCAGTTTGCCTGCGGCGCACAAGGCGGTTACCGAACGGCTTGGGGTTTCTAAAGAATATGCCAGCTTCGTATTACCACTCGGTGCGACGATCAACATGGACGGTTGTGGTGGCATTTATCCGGCCATTGCAGCGATTTTTATCGCGCAATTGTACAATATTCCGCTGCAGTGGATGGATTATCTGTTAATCGTTACTACCGCAACCTTAGCCTCGGTGGGAACCGCTGGCGTACCGGGCACCGCTATGGTCATGCTGACAGTTACCCTGAACGCTGTGGGTTTGCCATTAGAGGGGATCGCTTTCGTTGCTGCCATCGACCGCGTGATTGATATGGTACGAACCTTGACCAATGTCACCGGCGACATGATGGTGGCGCTAGTCGTGGGACGATCTGAGGGACAAGTCGATGAGCAGGTTTTGTTGGCAGCCGACGCCAGAAATCAGTAGCATAAGCAGCTACATCAATAACGACTATCAAGGATGTTCATGCAACTTGCTATTTTAGGCGCCTCTGGTCGTATGGGACAAGCATTAAGCCGTGCCGCCGCAGCGCGCGATATCGATGTTATCGGTATCGTGCGGGAACAGTCAACGGCACTTGCCGAGCAGCAACACGTAGTCGCGGTCAACCAAGTTGACTGGTCGCATTGTGATGTCATCGTCGACTTTTCCAGCGTGCAAGCACTGTCCGATAATTTGGCACTGGCACAACGTCAACAATTACCGATAGTGGTGTGCACTACTGGCTTATCAGATACCGACCAACGTCTGTTAGATGCCGCCGCAAAAAAGGTGCCGGTATTGTACGCGGCTAACACCAGCGTGGGTGTGAATCTGTTGCAGCAATTAGTGCGTATCAGCAGTCAGGTACTGGCCGAAGCCGACATCGAAATTGTCGAAGCACACCATAAGCGCAAGCTGGACGCTCCCTCTGGTACCGCGTTACTGCTTGGCGAAGCCGCGGCGGCGGGGCGTGGCCAACGCCTAGCTGACGTTAGCGCTGGTATACGCGGTGCGGGTGAACGGCAAACCGGCAGCATCGGTTTCGCCTGTTTGCGTGCTGGAGATATTGTCGGTGAACATAGTGCCTACTTTGTCGATGACAATGAGCGCATCGAAATTACCCATCGAGTGGCTAATCGACAGGTTTTCGCTGATGGTGCGCTGCGCGCCGCCGCTTGGTTAATGAAACAAGCGCCGGGACGTTATAAAATGAGTGATATGCTGGGTATTGAGGCTGCACTGGCAGAGTTACTGAAAACGTCTGATTAAACCGGTGTTAACGAACTGCTGGCAACGCTATACAGATGTTAAGCATAAACTGCGCCAGATTTGCTCATGGCGGGTTAATTAGCGCTAGACGAAAAGTGAATTTTTTAATACACTACGTCCAATTTGCCAGATTCAGTTTGCCGGCGATATTTGCCCGCAATCGGTTTCGACAGCTAGGCTGACAATAAGGCTAAAGAAGGCAGGAGTAACGCGGTTTATACGCGAACCATAACACGAAACGGGGAAGTCAAATTACTTGATTCACCCGTTTTTTTATGTACGGAGGTTACCTTTGAGCATTTTAGCGAGTCAATCCGCTAGCAGGGCCATTCTAGTGCTCGCAGATGGCACTGTTTTCCACGGCACCGCGTTGGGTGCTGATGGGTCGGCAGTCGGGGAAGTGGTTTTTAATACGGCGATGACCGGCTATCAAGAAATTCTCACCGACCCCTCCTACGCAGAACAGATCGTTACCCTCACTTATCCCCACATTGGCAATTACGGCACTAACTCAGAAGACACCGAATCCGACCGGGTTTGGGCAAAAGGTCTGATTATTCGTGACCAATCGATGATTGCCAGTAACTTTCGTAACCAGCAGTCATTGTCTGACTATTTACGCGCCAACAATGTGGTCGCCATAGCAGATATTGATACCCGTCGTTTAACCCGTATTTTGCGCGAGAAAGGTGCTCAAAACGGTTGCATCATGGCGCTACCGGCAGGCACCGAGTTAGATGTCGATGCGGCGTTGGCAAAAGCTCAGCAGTTTCCTGGTTTACAAGGTATGGATTTGGCCAAGGAAGTCTGTATTAAAGAGACCACCACTTGGCAGCAAGGTAGCTGGCAATTAGGGCTAGGCTTTAGCGAATTGAGCGAGCAGAAATTCCACGTCGTGGCGTACGACTACGGCGTTAAACGCAACATTTTACGGATGTTGGTTGACCGTGGCTGTAAAGTAACGCTAGTGCCAGCCCAAACACCGGCTGAAGAGGTGTTAGCGTTAAATCCCGATGGCGTGTTCTTGTCTAATGGTCCTGGCGACCCTGAGCCGTGTGATTATGCTATCCGTGCGATTAAAACCTTGATCGATAGTGAACTGCCAGTCTTCGGTATTTGCTTAGGCCATCAATTGTTAGCACTAGCCAGTGGTGCGCGCACGATAAAAATGAAGTTTGGTCATCACGGCGCTAACCACCCGGTCAAAGACGAACACAGTGGTCGAGTGATGATCACCAGTCAGAATCACGGTTTTGCAGTTGATCAAGCGAGCCTACCCGATAACCTGAAAATCACTCATGTATCGTTGTTTGATGGCACCTTACAAGGCATTCATCGTACCGATAAACCGGCTTTTAGCTTTCAGGGACATCCCGAAGCTAGCCCTGGTCCGCACGATGCAGCGCCATTGTTTGACCACTTTATTGAACTGATGAGCGCCCGCGCCTAAGCCGGGCGTTTGCGCACTGTGAATTGACGAATTTAACGGGACAAACGCGACGCTATGCCAAAACGTACAGACATAAAAAGTATTCTTATTCTCGGCGCTGGCCCAATTGTTATCGGTCAGGCCTGCGAGTTTGACTATTCTGGCGCACAAGCCTGTAAGGCGCTGCGCGAAGAGGGTTATCGAGTCATTCTAGTAAACTCGAACCCGGCTACCATCATGACCGACCCAGAGATGGCCGATGCGACTTATATTGAGCCGATTCATTGGGAAGTGGTGGCAAAAATTATTGATATCGAGCGCCCTGATGCGATTTTGCCGACCATGGGTGGACAAACCGCACTGAACTGCGCGCTAGAGTTAGACAAGCACGGCGTTTTAGACAAGTATCAGGTCGAGATGATCGGCGCTAATGCCGATGCTATCGACAAAGCCGAAAACCGTGACCGCTTTGATAAGGCGATGAAAAAAATCGGTTTAGAAACGCCTAACGCTGAATTAGCGCATAGCATGGAAGAAGCTTTCGATATTCTCGAACGCTTAGGTTTCCCCTGTATTATTCGACCATCGTTCACCATGGGTGGCAGTGGCGGTGGTATTGCATACAACCGCGAAGAGTTCGAAGAAATCTGTAAGCGTGGCCTTGATTTATCACCGACTAACGAGCTGTTAATCGACGAGTCGTTGTTGGGTTGGAAAGAGTATGAAATGGAAGTGGTGCGCGATAAGCATGACAATTGCATTATCGTCTGTGCCATCGAAAACTTCGACCCGATGGGTATTCATACCGGTGACTCGATTACCGTGGCGCCGGCGCAAACGCTGACCGATAAAGAATATCAAATCATGCGTGATGCAGCGATGGCGGTGTTACGCGAGATTGGCGTCGAAACCGGCGGTTCTAACGTACAGTTTGGTATCAATCCGGATACCGGTCGTATGGTCATTATCGAAATGAACCCGCGCGTCTCGCGTTCGTCGGCACTGGCGTCGAAAGCCACCGGTTTCCCAATTGCCAAAGTGGCAGCGAAGTTGGCTGTCGGCTATACGTTGGATGAGTTAGAAAACGAAATTACCGGCGGTGTCACACCGGCATCGTTTGAGCCGGCATTAGATTATGTCGTCACCAAGATCCCACGTTTTAACTTTGAAAAATTTGCCGGTTGTAACGACCGCTTAACGACGCAGATGAAGTCGGTTGGCGAAGTGATGGCGATTGGTCGTAATTTCCAAGAATCGATGCAAAAAGCGTTGCGCGGTTTGGAGCTGGATGCAACCGGTTTTGACCCCATTGTCGATGCCCAAGATGATGATGCGCAAGCGCGTGTTATCCGCGAACTGAAAGAGCCGGGTGCCGAGCGTATTTGGTATATCGCTGATGCTTTCCGGTTGGGCATGTCGGTGCGTGAGGTGTTTGAACTGACGCGCATCGACGAATGGTATTTGGTGCAGATCGAAGATTTGGTTAACTGTGAAAAAGAGCTCAGCGAGATGGGTTTGACCGGCGTCACTAGCGAAGTGATGCGAGCACTTAAAAAGCGTGGTTTTGCCGATAAACGTATTGCACAGATCTTGCACGTGAGTGAAAAAGAAGTGCGCAAAAAGCGTCACAAACAAGGTATTCGTCCGGTTTATAAACGCGTTGATACCTGTGCGGCTGAATTTGCTTCAAGCACCGCTTACATGTACTCCAGCTATGATGAAGAATGTGAGGCGGCACCATCAAATCGCGATAAGATCATGGTTATCGGCGGTGGGCCTAACCGTATCGGACAGGGCATCGAATTCGATTACTGTTGTGTACATGCGGCACTAGCGATGCGCGAAGATGGTTACGAAACCATCATGGTCAACTGTAACCCAGAAACGGTCTCGACCGACTACGATACCTCTGACCGCTTATATTTTGAGCCGATCACGCTGGAAGATGTATTAGAAATCGTTGCTATCGAACAGCCGAAGGGCGTTATCGTGCAATATGGTGGTCAGACACCGTTGAAACTGGCACGCGATTTAGAGGCTAACGGCGTACCTATTATTGGTACGGCACCGGATGCTATTGACCGAGCCGAGGACCGTGAGCGGTTTCAGGCGGCAGTCAAACGTTTAGGCCTGAAACAACCGGAGAACTCGACGGTGACCGAGATTTCGCAAGCGCTGTCAGAAGCCAAGCGTATCGGCTATCCGCTGGTTGTACGGCCATCATACGTATTGGGTGGCCGCGCCATGGAAGTGGTCTATGACGAAGCCGACTTACGTCGTTACTTAAACGACGCGGTAAAAGTATCAAATGACGCGCCGGTATTGCTGGATCGTTTTCTTAGTAACGCTATCGAAGTCGATGTCGACGCCATTTGCGACGGTGAAGATGTCCTTATCGGTGGCATCATGCAGCATATCGAAGAGGCCGGCGTGCATTCAGGCGATTCCGCTTGCTCGTTGCCGCCATACTCGTTAAGCGACGACATTCAAGCGCAGTTACGTGAACAAATGCGCAAATTAGCGTTCGAACTGAATGTGAATGGTTTGATGAATGCGCAGTTTGCGGTTAAAGACAATGAGGTATACCTCATCGAAGTTAACCCACGTGCGGCACGTACTGTACCTTTCGTGTCGAAAGCCACCGGTGTACCGTTAGCCAAGATCGCAGCGCGCGTCATGGTTGGTAAGAGCTTAGCGCAACAAGGCTACGTCAAAGAAATCATTCCACCGTATTATTCGGTCAAAGAAGTGGTCATCCCGTTTGCCAAGTTCCAAGGTGTTGACCCGATTCGCGGCCCTGAAATGCGTTCCACCGGCGAGGTCATGGGCGTTGGTGAAAGTTTTGAAGAAGCCTATGCAAAAGCTAACCTTGGTGCTGGTGAGGCCTTGGCCAAGTCAGGCAAAGCTTTGTTGTCGGTGCGTAACAGTGACAAAGAACCTGTGGTAGACTTAGCACGTGGTCTGATTGCACTAGGCTTCCAGTTAGAAGCGACTCGTGGTACTGCGGACATTCTGCGCGCTGCTGATATTAGCTGTAGTGTGGTGAATAAGTTGCAAGAAGGCCGTCCGAATATTGTCGATGCTATCAAAAACGGTGAATATAGTTACATCATCAACACCGTTGAGGGGCGTCAGGCGATCGAAGATTCGGTATATATCCGGCGTGAAGCGTTGCTGAACAAAGTGATTTATACCACCACTTTAAATGCTGCGTTTGCGACAGTAAAAGCGCACACTGCAGATGACCGGGCGCGTGTCAGCTCGGTTCAAGAATTGCACAAGAGGGTTGCCCTAGTATGAACCAGATTCCAATGACGGAACGTGGCGCAGAAAAATTGCGACAAGAATTGAAGCGCCTAAAAACGGAAGACCGCCCGCGTATTATTCAGGCGATTGCCGATGCACGCGAACATGGTGACTTGAAAGAGAATGCTGAATATCACGCGGCGCGTGAACAACAGGGTTTTTGCGAAGGCCGTATTCAGGAAATCGAAGCCAAGTTATCTAACGCGCAAATCATCGACGTGACCAAAATGCCGAACAACGGCCGGGTTATCTTTGGCTCAACAGTAACGGTGTTTAATACCGTCACCGAAGACGAAGTGAGCTATCAGATCGTCGGTGACGACGAGGCCGATATCAAACAGAATCTGATTTCGGTGAACTCGCCTATCGCTCGCGCCTTAGTCGGTAAAGAAGTTGACGATGTCGCCGTGGTCACCACGCCAAACGGCGAAGTCGAATACGAAGTAGTGTCGGTCGAATATAAATAGCACAGAATGTTGCAATGAAAGCCTCAGCCAAGCGTGAGCTGGCTGAGGCTTTTTTATCAGGACTGCTGAGTATTAAGCTGCGGCGTACCGGTGATATAGCCGACACAACCGCTATAACCATGACGATAATTGGCATCAATCAAGGGTTGCAGTTTATCCCGTACTTTATCGTGTAACGGACTTTCCCAATCTCCCGGGTGTTGCACGTTGCTCATGATATAAGTCCAGCCATTGATTTCATCAACTGCATGTAAGCCGGTCGATTCGGCACCAGCCGGACACGACATAATGCGTGTTAGCTGACCATTATCGACATGATAAGCCCAGAGAAAGTTGTTGACGTGATTGCCGCTGTCCTCACCGATAAACAGCGTGCGAAGTTGCTCCGAGAACTTGAGGTTATCGGGATTCGCTATGCGATTAGGGTTTGCCGTGTTGCCTAAGTCATCCGCTTTTTCCAAATCTTCACCGACTAAGGCGGGCGGCACCGACATATGTACCGATACCCACTCACTATTGATAGCTTGGCCGTCGCTATCTTTTTGGTCGCCACTTAAGTTGTGCTCATAGACGGCACCAGCGTTGGGACCTTGAACCTGAATATCGGTACTACCATCGGTCATGCTTTTATACACGTAGGACATGGCCGAATAGGCTTTCTTATCGGCGGCATTGACGGTGGTGCCTTCCATTTTAGTGAAGCCTAATGAACCACCGACCGCTGCGTAACGATGGGTTTCTAAAAAAGCGGCGGCTTGTTGCATACCGGGCTTGAGTTTGACCCAATTCATGCTGCCACTGAAGGGAATGCGGGTATAGCTGTCATCATTGGGGTCGCTAACACGAATATCCATAATATCTTGCGCGGTAATGCCGTTATCGATTAGCGCTTTGACCTCGGCGCTAGTCGCATGACCTAACTTGATCCAGCTAATATCGGCGGAGCCAGGGCCCACCTTAGTGCGTTGCAACCACTTCGCCACGTATAAGCTACCCGCTGACAAATCGCGAGGCTTATCAGCGACAAACATAAACAAACCACCGTTGGTGGCATCGTCACCCATCAGCACGGTACGCTGGTCGGGCATGACTTGTACCAGTTCATGTGAAATACGCCCCAGATTGTAATGTTTGACTACCGAGCCAGTGCCGTCTTGGTGCACGGTCACTTCGGGCAAGTGACCATAGTCGTACGGGTTACCTTGTTGCTCATTGCCGAATAAGTTGCGGCAATATTGACGAAACACGGGATCGTCGGGAGCATTAGCATCCGGTTCGTATTCCTCGCTAGACAAATGCGTACCCCAAGGCGATAGGCTGGCACCGCAAGTGATCCACAAACCGTTTACCGGAGCCGTGTCGATATTATGGTATTTAACTAATTTAAGGGCGCCGTTGGCGGGGTTCTGATCCAGTGTCAACACCGCAATCGGTGACGGTAAGCGGCCGTACATAGAGTCGCCCGCGCCGTTGCGCGATGTGTACTCAAATTGCACCACGGCGAATACCGGATTGCCGCTAACACCTGCGACTTGTGCACCGGCTACCG